>CAWFDH010000001.1:0-18042 GCA_963814525.1 uncultured Actinomycetes bacterium
CTCGGAGACGCCCTCGATCCACACTCGCGTTCGGCGCCCGTCGCCGCGCTCGTCCCCGGTGAGCGGCTCGAGCGCGTAGATCCGGTCGGCGCGGGCGTACTTGCCGAAGCCGAGGAACACCATGCGGGGCGCGTCGGTCACCCGACGATTATTACCCGGTCGCGACCGAGAAGTTCGGAACGCGCTCGAGCCAGTGCGACCACTGCTCGCGCTTCCCGCGCACCGTGTCGAGGTACGCCGACTGGATCGCCTTCGTTACCGGGCCGGGATCGCCGAGGTCGTAGTCGTCGACCTAGCGGAGCGGGGTCACCTCCGCCGCCGTTCCGGTCATGAAGACCTCGGCGGCGAGGTAGAGCGGTCAGATCGGGTGAGGGTCTTCTCCGCGACCGGGCAGCCGATGTCCGCGGGGGATCTGGAGGACCGAGTCGCGGGTGATGCCGGCAGGATCGGGGGAGGAGAGGTCCGGCGTCGCGAATCTCACCGTTCTTCACCAGGAAGATGTTCTCGCCGGAGCCGTCGGCCACGTAGCCGTTGGTGTGAGGAGGATCGCCTCGTCGTAGCCGGCCGCCGCGACTTCCTGCACCGCGAGCAGCGAGTTCAGGTAGATCCCAGTCGCCTTGGAGACGTGCGGGATCACGTTCGGGCCGATGCGCTCCCAGGTCGAGATCTTGGCGCGAATGCCGTTCTCGTAGCGCGCCCTCGCCGAGGTACGTCCCCCAGGGCCAGCTGATGATGGAGACCTCGACCGGGCAGTTGCGCGGCCGCACCCCCAGCTCGCCGTAGCCGTAGAACGCGACCGGGCGCAGGTAGCACTCGGGCAGGCCCGTTGGCGCCGATCAGCTCGTTGCACGCCGCCTGGAGCTCCTCGACCGACCAGGGGACCTTCATCTCGATGAGCCGCGCCGAGTTGTGGGAGCCGGCTCAGGTGGTCCGTGAGCCGGAAGACCGCCGGGCCGTCCGCCGTCTCGTAGCAGCGGATGCCCTCGAAGACGCCGGTGCCGTAGTGGAGGCCGTGCACGCCGATGTGGACCTTCGCGTCGGCCCAGTCGACGAGCTCGCCGCTCATCCAGATCTTGTCGGTCGCCTTCATGTGGAGCGCCTCCTCAGTCGGCCAATGCGGCGTTGACGCGAATTCGACCCCGCCCCGGAGCGCGTTCGAGATGGGACAGCTGCGCTCGGCTTCCAGGGCGTGCTGCTCGAACTCTGACTGATCCAGCCCGGGAACGCGACCGACGACGTTCAGCTCGCTCGACTTCACGTGCAGCCCGTCCGCGAGCTCGGCCGAGACGACGGCGGAGACCTCGAGCCGCTCGGGCGGATGACCGGCGCCGGCGAGCACGTTCGAGAACGCCATCGCGTAGCAGGTGGCATGCGCCGCGGCGAGCGCACCTCGGGGCTCGTGCGTCCGTCCGAGGACGACGCGCGCCGGCCAGCTGACCGGCAGTCCCGAGAACGCGCCGCTCGTCGAGTCGAGCGTCCGTTCCTCGGGCAGGTTTCCTTCCCACACGACGCTCGCGCTGCGTTCGAACTTAGCCATGTCTCCCCCTAATTCTCGCTGACGAGGTCAACGGTACGCGCGCGGGAGACCTTTACGAGGTCCGCCGGCGTGAGCGCGGCGACGTGGCGCGGCGAGCCGGCGCCGATCCAGGGCACGACGTCGTGCGAGAGCATCGTCTGCTCCATGAGGACGGCGTGGACGCCCGGCAGCGGGAACGGCGCCACGCCTCCGGGCGGGTAGCCGGTGATGCGCGAGACGTCGCCGGGCCCGGCGGTCGACGCCTTCTGGGCGCCCGCCGCGGCTGCGATCTTCGCGCGGTCGGCTCGGCGGTCGCCGGGGATCATCGCGAGCACCCACTTGTCGTCGCAGGAAAAGAGGAGCGACTTCACGATCTGCGCGAGCCCGCAGCCGACCGCGCGGGCAGCGTCGGCGGCGGTGGCCGTCCCCTCGTCCGTCGACTCGATCCGCGACTCGACGCGCGCCCCGCGCAGCACCGCGGCCACGCGCTCCACCTCCGGGGGCCAGTCGCTCACGGCTCCGGGAGGACGATGAAGCGGACCTCGACGAACCCCGGCTCCGCGGCCAGCGCCGCGAGCGCGCTGTCCGTGGCCGGGCTGTCGAGCGAGAGCGCCATGAGCGCGCGCGCCTCCTGGCGGTTCCGCGACACGGTCATGTTCGCGATGTTCACCTGCGCCTCGCCGAGGATCGTGCCGAGCCGGCCGATGATCCCGGGCGTGTCGTCGTTCACGACGAAGAGCATGTAGCGGTCGAGCTCGACGTCGATGTCGAAATCGAGGACGCGCACCAACTGGCGGCGCTCGTCGCGGCCGATCGTCGTCCCCGCGACCGGGTACGTGCGGCCGTCCGCATGCGCGGTCACGCCGACGAGGCTCATGAAGTCCGGCGAGGCCGTGGACGAGGACTCGCGCACCTCGATCCCCCTCTCGCGTGCGAGCAGCGGAGCGTTCACGAAGTTCACGGGCTGCTCCACCCGGCCCTTGAAGGCGCCGTTCAGGGCCGCCGTCGTGAGCAGGCGCGTATCGCGCTCCGCGAGGCGGCCCAGGTAGATCAGGTCGAGCCGCGAGGGATTCCCGCCGGCCAGCTCGCAGGCGAGCGCGGCGAGGTCGGCGGCGAGCGGCATGAACGGCCCGAGCGCCTCGAGATCCTCCGCGCCGACGGACGGCATGTTGACCGCGTTCGTGACCATGCCCCCGTCGAGCGCCGCGGCGACCTGCTCGGCCACGATCACGCCGGCGCGGTCCTGGGCCTCGGCCGTCGAGGCCGCCAGATGCGGAGTCACGATGACGGTGTCGAGCTCGAGCAGCTCGCCCGAGTACGGCTCCGCGGAGAAGACGTCGAGCGCAGCGCCGGCCACCTGGCCCGAGCGCAGCGCCTCGGCCAGCGCGGGCTCCTCGATCAGCTCCCCGCGGGCCGCGTTCACGAGCCGCACGCCGGGCTTCGCCTTCGCCAGCTCGTCCGCGCCCATCATCCCGCGCGTCTCGGAGGTGAGCGAGACGTGCAGGGAGATGAAGTCCGCCTCGGCGAGGACGTCGTCGAGGCTCGCGGCGCGCTCGACGCCAAGGGACTTGAACCGGTCGGGCGCGACGTGCGGGTCGTAGGCGAGCACGCGCATCTCGAGTCCGGAAGCCCGGCGCGCGACCTGCTGGCCGATGCGTCCGAAGCCGACGAGGCCGAGCGTCTTGCCGGCCAGCTCGAGCCCGCCGTAGCGCGAGCGCTCCCAGCGTCCTTCCTTCAGCGCGGCGTGCGCCTGCGGGATGTTCCGCGAGAGCGCGAGCAGAAGGCCGATCGTGTGCTCGGCCGCGGAGATGACCGTCGACTGCGGCGCGTTCGCGACGATGATCCCGCGCTCGGTGGCAGCGTCGAGATCGACGTTGTCGACCCCCACGCCGGCGCGGCCGATCACCTTCAGCCGGTCGGCACGCTCGATCAGCTCGCGCGTCACCTTCGTCGCCGAGCGGACGATCAGCGCGTCGTAGCCGCCGATCATCTCGGCCAGGTCGCCGTCGGCCGTGACGTCGACGTCGAAGCGCTCGCGGAGGATCTCCAGGCCGCCCTCGGCGATCGGCTCGCGCACGAGGACCTTCAGGCGCTCGCTCACGCGTACGCCTCCAGCGCCGAGTTGGCCGCCGCGTCCCCGTCGAGCCCCATCACGTCGGCGACCGCACGCAGGCCGTCCACGACGTCCTCGACCGAGATGTAGCCCACGTGCCCGATGCGGACGATCTTCCCGGCGAGCGGGCCGCGGCCGCCCTCGAGCGTGAGCGCGTGCCGCTCGGCGACCGTGCGGATCACGTCGGCGCCGCTCGTCCCCTCCGGCATGCGGATCGCGGTGACGACCGCCGAGCGGTCTTCGTCCGGCGAGAACAATTCGAGCCCGAGCGCCTTCACGCCCGCGCGCGCGGCGCGGCCGAGGCGTACATGGCGGTCGTAGACGTTGTCGAGTCCCTCGTCGAGCAGCAGGCCGAGCGCGGCGTCGAGTCCGTTCACGAGCGTGATCGCCGGCGTGAACGGGGTCACCGGAGGATCCTCGGACTGCGCCTTCTGCGCCCGCGCCCAGTCCAGGTAGAAGCGCGGCGACGTCGAGCGCTCCGCCGCGGCCCACGCCGCCTGCGACACCGACGCGGTGGCAAGACCCGGCGGCGTCATGAGCGCCTTCTGCGAGCCGCCGACGACGACGTCCACGCCCCACGCGTCGGTCTCCAGCGGGACGGCTCCGAGGCTCGAGATCGCGTCGACCACGAGCAGCGCGTCGTTTCCGACCGCGCGGGAGATCGCCTCGACGTCCGCGACGACCCCGGTGGAGGTCTCGCTGTGCGTCGTGAACACGGCGGTCGCGCCGCCCTCGGCGAGCGCCGACGCTACGTCGGTCGCCTGCGGCGTCTCGCCCCACTCGTAGCGCAGGTGGACGACCTCGCAGCCGTACGCCTCGGCGATCGCGGCCCAGCGCTCTCCGAAGTTCCCGAACGAGACGACGAGCACGCGGTCGCCGGGCGAGCAGGTGTTCGCGACAGCGCTCTCCATCGCCCCGGTTCCGGACGCGGTGAAGACGAGCACCTCGCCGCTCGTGCGGTGCACCTCGGCGAGCCGGTCGAGCACCCGCGCGAACATGAGGCGGAAGTCCTTCGTGCGGTGATGGAGGAGCGGGCTCGCCAACGCCGCCACCACCTCGGGCGGCAGCGGTGTGGGGCCAGGTGTGAGAAGTCTCGGCGCGCCGCCCATCGCGAAGCGGAGGTTACCCGCGCCGAACGATGCGGCTGCGCTGCTCTACGCGGGGTTCCTCGCGGCCTCGGGGACGCGAATCCGGCTGCCGAGGCTGCAGCCGACGGGCGAGCCTACTTCCTGACCTTCCAGGAGTAGACGGCCGGCGTGGCGTCCCAGCCGTTCGCGTTGCCGACGCGGACGCGGAACGTGTGCGTGCCCGGCTTCAGCTTCTTGTAGGTCTTGCCCGGCCTGCAGGTCGTCCAGCTCCTCGCCTTGTCGAACTTGCACTGCGACTTGGAAGGGTTCTTCACGGGGTTCGTGCCGGTCTTCGCGCCCCAGTAGAAGGTCGCGGACTTCGACTTCGTCGACTTCGGCGGCTTCGACAGGAGCACGGTGTTGGGCCGGGGCGGCTGCTTCAGGTTGAACGTCGCGACCGCCCGGAATTCCTTGATCCCCGACATCGTGAAGTCGCACATCGTCGTCGTCCTCTGGCAGACGATCGGGCACCCGTCGCTGTCGTCTCCCTGACGACCCAGCCCGCGAAGACCGAGTTTGAGGAGGCTGTCGCGGTCAGCTGCACGGTGCCGGGCGGGAAGTATTTTTGGCAGATCGAGCCGCAGTTGATCCTGTTCGGAGAACTCGTCACGCTGCCGCTTCCGGCCCCGGACTTGACCACGAGGACGTTGAGCGGCTGCGGAGCGGGTGGAGGATCGGCGTCGCAGTTGCCGGTCACGGTGGTGGGCTGTTCCTGGAACTCGGCCACGACGCAGTCGACTAGACCGGCGCTCCCCTCTTTCCCGTCCAGTCGGCATTGATTGCCCGTGGCATGGCCTTCGGGACAACCTCCTGGCGCCCAGCCGAGGAATGTGCCGCCCGTGGCCTGGAACACCACGACCTCGTTGTTCGGATTCAGGCCGTCGTGGTCGAACGGCCAGTTGAAGTAGAAGCTGCAGTTCCAGGCGCCCAGCGCCGGACACTCGACGTGCCCGTTCGGGTACTGGTCGTTCGGGTTCGTCGCGCCCGCCACGGGCCCCGGGATGACCGAGGTCACGCGCCCGATGCCGTGCACCTCGACGTTGACGACGTAGCAGGGCCCGCCGCACTCGTGGGCCGCGGAGCGATCGGTGCCTCCCGAGCGATCGGCGCCTCCCGTCCACGAGAGCGCGGCATCGGCCGACTGCGCGCCGACGAGCGCCACAAGGACGGCACACATGATCACGAGCGCCCGCAGTAGGTTCGAAACGCGCATCTCCGCCCCAAAATATACCGGGAAAAATCACCGGAAACGCGCTTGGTGCCTTTGCTTACGGCGGGTTTACACCGCGCTGCGTTTCGAGCCCGAGAGCGCCGTCACGACGCCGAGCCCGATGAAGACCGTCCCGGACACCCAGCGCTGGACGCGCAGGTAGCCGCGGCTCTCCTTCAGCCAGCGGCCCGCGGTCCCGGCCACGAGCGCGTACATCGAGTCGCTGATCATCGCGACGGCGACGAACACGAGCCCGAGGATGGCGATCTGCACGCCGACGCGGCCGGCGTCCGGATTCACGAACTGCGGCAGGAAGGCGAAGAAGAAGAGCGCCGTCTTCGGGTTGAGCACGTTCACGACGACGCCCTGGCGGTAGAGCCGCCAGAGCGAGCGCTCGTGGACGACGTCCGGATCGGGCAGCACGTCCTTCTCGCGGAGGCGGCGGATCCCCATGACGATCAGGTACGCGGCGCCGGCGTACTTCACGACCTCGAAGGCGACGGCCGAGCGCAGAAGGAGCGCCGAGAGGCCGACCGCGGCGAACATGACGTGGACGAGCCCGCCCGTTCCGATCCCGGCCGCGGAGGCGAGCCCGGCGATCCGGCCGCCGTCGATCGACTGCGTGACGATGTAGACCACCGCCGGGCCCGGGACGACCGCGAGCAGGAACGCGGCCACGGCGAAGAGCGCGAGCGTGTGCGGCTCGGGGATCACGACTTGAGCTTCTCGCGCACGCGCTCGCTCACGACCTTCGGGTTCGCCTTGCCGGCGGTCTTCTGCATGACCTGGCCGACGAAGAACCCGAGCAGGCCCTCCTTGCCGCCCTTGTACGCGGCCACCTGGTCCTCGTTCGCCGCGAGGATCTCGTCGATCAACGGATCGAGCTCCGAGGCGTCCGAGATCGACGTCTCCGCGAGGTAGCGGTCGGCCTTGAAGCCGTCCTCCCCGCTCGCCGCGATGGCTTCCGCGAACGCGGCCCGGGGAATCGACTCACGCGCCTCGACGAGCTTCGCGAGCTCGACCGGATCGGGCGTGTCGGGATCGACGCCGGCGGCGACGAACTGGTTCGTGAGCACGTTCGCGGCGCCCTTCGCGTCGGCGCCCGCGCCGACGACGCGCTCGTAGAGCCCGGCCAGCGCGGCCGAGCCGTTCAGCACGTCGGCGTCGTAGAACGAGAGGCCGTACTCGCGACTCGAAGCGGCGGATGCGCGCGCCCGGGATCTCCGTGACCTCGGCGCCGGGCGGCGTCGACCATCTCCGCGGGCGGCTCGAGCGGCACGAGGTCCGGCTCGGGGAAGTAGCGGTAGTCGTGCGCCTCCTCCTTGGAGCGCAGCGACGTGATCGACCCGCTCGCGGGATCGAAGTGGAGCGTCTCCTGGTCGACCGCTCCGCCCGACTCGTACACCTCGACCTGCCGCGCGACCTCGGCCGCGATCCCGTCCGCGACGAACTTGAAGGAGTTCATGTTCTTCAGCTCGGTCTTCGTGCGGTAGCCCTCCTCCCCGGCTTCGCGCACCGAGACGTTGGCGTCGCAGCGCAGCGAGCCCTTGTCCATCTCCGCGTCCGAGATCCCGAGCTCGACGATCGTCTGGCGCAGGAGCTGGAGGAAGCGCCGGGCCTCCTCGGGCGAGCGGATGTCGGGCTCGGCGACGATCTCGACGAGCGGCGTCCCGCCGCGGTTGAAGTCGACGAGCGTCGAGCCCGAGCCGTGGATGCGCCCGCCCGTTCCGCCGACGTGGATGGACTTGGCCGCGTCCTCCTCGAGGTGCGCGCGGACGATCCCGATCGCGCGGTCGCCCTCCGGGCCCGGGACGACGAACGTCCCGCCGGAGCAGAGCGGCGAGTCGTACTGGGAGATCTGGTAGCCCTTCGGCAGGTCGGGATAGAAGTAGTTCTTGCGGTGGAAGATCGAGTGCGTCGCGATCTCGCAGCCGAGCGCGAGGCCGAGCCGGATGGCCCACTCGACCGCCTGGCGGTTCAGCACGGGCAGCGCGCCCGGGTGCGCGAGACAGACCGGGCAGGTGCGCGTGTTCGGCTCGGCGCCCCACTCGTTCGCGCAGCGGCAGAACATCTTCGTGCGCGTCTTCAGCTGCACGTGGATCTCCAGGCCGATGACGGCTTCCCAGCTCACGCGAGCCTCCCCGGGACGTAGTCGAAGCCGAGCGCGGTCTCGAGCGCGTGGCCGACCTCGAAGAGCCGGTTCTCGGAGAACTGCGGCCCGAGGATCTGGAGGCCGACCGGCAGCCCGTCGGAGAGGCCGCACGGGATCGAGAGGCCCGGGCAGCCCGGCCATGTTCGGCGGGATCGTGAGCACGTCCGCGAGGTACATGGCCAGCGGGTTCTCGGTCTTCTCCCCGAAGCGGAACGCCACGGTCGGCGACGTCGGGCTGAGGAGCACGTCGAAGTTCTCGAAGGCGGCGGCGAACTCGTGCTTGATCATCGTCCGCACCTTCTGCGCCTGGCCGTAGTACGCGTCGTAGTAGCCGGCCGAGAGCGCGTAGGTGCCGAGCATGATCCGGCGCTTCGGCTCCTCGCCGAAGCCCTCCCAGCGGGTGCGCTCGTAGAGCTCGGTCAGGTCGCCCTCGACCGCGGCGCGATGGCCGTAGCGCACGCCGTCGTAGCGGGCCAGGTTCGCGCTCGCCTCCGCGGGAGCGACGAGGTAGTAGCAGGCCATCCCGTACTCGACCGAGCGCGGCAGCGTCGTCTCGCCGAGCGAGGCGCCGAGCTCCTCGGCCAGGCGGATCGCCGCGTTCACCGACTCGGAGATCCCGGGCTCGATGCCTTCGGCCTCGTTCAGCTCCTTGGGAATGCCGATGCGCAGGCCCTTGAGGTCCTCGCGCGTGGGCAAGGCGACCGGCTCGGGCAGCTCGACGGTGGTCGAGTCGCAGGGGTCGCGGCCGGCGACGATCTCGTAGAGCCGGGCGTTGTCGCGGACGGTCTTCGTCATCGGGCCGACCTGGTCGAGACTCGACGCGAACGGGACGATGCCGTGCCGGCTGACCGTGCCGTAGGTGGGCCGGAGGCCGACGATCCCGCAGAGCGCGGCGGGCTGCTTGACCGAGCCGCCGGTGTCGGAGCCGAGCGCCCACGGGGCCAGCCCGCCGGCGACCGCGGCCGCGGAGCCGCCCGACGACCCGCCGGGAACGCGCTCGGGATCCCACGGGTTCTTCGAAGGCCCGAAGCCCGAGTTCTCCGTGGAGGAGCCCATCGCGAACTCGTCCAGGTTCGTCTTGCCGAGCAGCGGCAGGCCGGCGGCGTTCACGCGCGAGGCCACGGTCGAGTCGTAGACCGGGATGTAGCCCTCGAGGATCCGCGAGGCGGCCGTGGTCGGGACGCCCTTCGTGGTGATGACGTCCTTCAGCGCGATCGGCACGCCGTCGCCGGGCACCTCGCCCTCGGTCACGTGGAGGTAGGCGTGCAGCTCCTCGTCGCGCTCGCCGATCGCGGCGCGGTAGGCGTCGACGAGCTCGGCGGAGGAGACCTCGCCGCGCTCGATGAGGCCCGCGGCCTCCTCGGCGGTCAGCCTGAGCGTGTCGATGGTCATCCGACCGCCGGCACGCGGAAGTGGCCGTCCGAGGGATCCGGCGCGTTCGCGAGCGCGTCCTCGACGGGAAGCGACGGGCGCGGCTCGTCCTCGGCCCAGACGTTCACGATGTCGAGCGGGTGCGAGGTCGGCTCGACGTCCGAGAGGTCGAGCTCCGAGACCTTGCCGACCGCCTCGAGGATCGCGCCGAGCTGCGCCTGCACGGCCTCCACTTCCCCCTCGGGAATCTCGAGCCGCGCCAGGCGCGCTACGTGCAGTACGTCGTCTCGGGTGATCGCCACTTCGCCTCCCAGTCTATGAGCGGTAACAAAAGGACGGGCCCCTGTTGGGGGCCCGCCAAGGTGGTCACGAGAAGGTCCCCGGTTACTGAAGCATGTGGACGTTCGTGCCTGGAGACCCTTCGGGCCTTCCTCGACCTCGAACTCCACCTTCTGTCCTTCTTGGAGCGACCGGTAGCCGTCCATCTCGATCTTCGAATGGTGGACGAACACGTCGTCCCCGCCCTCGCGCGAAATGAAGCCGTAGCCCTTTTCGTTCGAGAACCACTTGACGGTGCCCTCTGCCAACGTTCCTCCTTCAACACACGAACGACGCCCGGAAAGGGCGCCGTCTTTGAGCTTGCAACTAGTCCGACTTTAGCGCCTAGCGCAGCGGAAAGGCAAGATCCCCGAACTGGTAACGAGCGGCACGAACCGTGTTGCGCAAAAGGGCCGCGATCGTCATCGGGCCCGACCCCTCCCGGGACCGGCGTGAGGAGCCCGGCGACCTCGCGAACATCCTCGGCGACGTCGCCCACGACCTTGCCGTCGACGCGGTTGATCCCGACGTCGATCACCGTCGCACCGGGCCTCACCATCTCGGCGGTGATCATCCCTGCGCGACCGACCGCTGCGACGACGACGTCCGCCTCGCGGACGAGCGCGCCGAGGTCGCGCGTGCGGCTGTGCGCGAGCGTCACGGTCGCGTTCTCGGCCAGGAGCAGGAGCGCCATCGGCTTGCCCACGATGTTCGAGCGCCCGACCACGACGGCACGCGCGCCCTCGAGCTCGACCTCGTAGTGGCGGAGGATCTCCATGACCCCCGAGGGCGTCGCCGCGACCAAAGTGGGGCGGCCCTGGAGCAGGAAGCCGGCGTTCGCGGGATGGAAGCCGTCCACGTCCTTCATCGGGTCGATCGCGTTGATGACGCGGTCCTCGTCGATCTGCTCCGGCAGCGGGAGCTGCGTGAGGATCCCGGTCACGCGCGGGTCGGCGTTCAGGTCGGCGACGAGCGCGAGCAGGTCGGCCTCGGACGTGTCCGCGGAGAGCTCGTGGTGGATCGACTCGATGCCGGCCTCCGCGCAGGCCTCGCGCTTCATGCGCACGTAGATGGCGGACGCGGGATCGTCGCCGACGAGCACCGTGGCGAGCCCGACGGGAACGCCGAGGGCGGCCACGTCACGGGCCACCTCGCCGCGAACCGTTGCGGCAAGCGCCTTTCCGTCCATCAGGGTGGCAGTCACGGGTCGGGACACTACCTCGATCGTGTCACCCCATTTGGGGATCTGCGGGGGATCGAACCGGATCCATACTCAGACCATGCCGCGTTGTGATGCCTACTACAGGCTCGAGAATCGCCGCTGTAGCCACGAGGGTGAGCATCTCTCGCTCGCTTCGGACCACGAGCTCTACACCGTCTGCTCCGACCATGCCGGCTCCGCCTGGACGACCAGGGTCGCGCACTGGAACGGCGAGACGGACCTGCGACGCACGTCGCCGGTCGAGCTCAACTCCGCAGCAGCCCCCGTGCGCGAAGTCGCGTTCGCCTAGACCGCTTGAATAGCGCCCGAAGCTAGCGCAGGTTCGCCGCGCAGGCCGAGGCCTGCGCAAGACGCCGTCGCGGCCTGGCGCAGGCCGAGGCGCACGGCGCGCGTGGCACGCTCTCGCCCGCTACGCCGGCGAGACCGCCGAGGTGAAGGCGCTGCTCGAGACCGACGAGCTGATCGTCCGCGGGCCGGTCCGGCTGAAGATTCCGCTCGCCGGCCTCCAGGCCGAGGCCGTGGACGGCCGGCTCGATCTCGCGTGGGGCGACGAGCGCGCGACACTCGAGCTGGGGCCGGCCGCCGAGAAATGGGCCGAGCGGATCCGCAACCCGAAGACGCTCGTCCAGAAGCTCGGCGTGAAGCCGGGGCAGCGCGTGACTCTGGCCGGGATCGACGGCGCGTTCCTCGGGGACGTCGACTTCGTGGACGAGGGCGCCGACCACGTCTTCCTGGCGGCCGATTCGGTCGCGGATCTCGACCGCATCGGCCCGCTCGCGAAGGCGATGGCCCGCGACGGCGGCGTGTGGGTCGTCGCGCCGAAGGGCGGCGTCGAGCCGCGCGAGTCGCAGGTCCTCGAGGCCGGCCGGGCCGCGGGCCTCAAGGACGTGAAGGTCGCCCGCTGGAGCGACACGCACACGGCGCACCGCTTCGTGATCCCGGTCGACGCGCGGTGAGCGAGGATCGCGAATCACATCTCGATCTGCGTCGTCGGTCCGAGGTCGAACGCGCGATCATTGAGGCGCTACACAGTGCAATCGGTGCCGATGGGCCCGTCACGAACGAGAACGTCGCTTCGGCGGCAACGCGAGTGCTTAGCGCGCTTGAGAACACGCGGTCTCGCACGGTCCGCCCGTCCGAACCGCCCGTCGTGGCTGGGATCGACGTCGGGGCCAAACGTCTTCATTGGGTAACGCTCGGCGCGACTGGGACGATTGCCTCCGCGGGTGTCACACCGGTCGGTGGGCTTGACGAGCTCGTCGGATCTCTGCGCAATCTCCAAGTCATCGCGGTCGATGCTCCGGCACAGCTCAGTAGGCGGCCTCACGCGAACGACACAACGCTGTCGAGGAAGTTTCAGCCTGCGCGTTGTGCAGAAATCGCTCTCGGACGTGAACACCGATCCTGGGTTCCGTGGGTGGCGCCGGCAGAGGACCCGGTCGAGTGGATCGCAGTCGGCTTGCGCCTGTTCGCCAGCCTGCGCGCAGCCGGTCTGAGAGCGATCGAGGTGTACCCACACAGCTGTTTTCGATCTCGACGGCACGAACAGATGGACGCCTGCGTCTGTTCGGAAGGCGCTCATCGCCAAAGCACATGGTCATCCGTGTTAAGGCCACGACGAGTCGCCGCCACTGGATCCCTCACGCAGCAGCGCGACAAAGGCGCGAACCGGATTCGAACCGGTGTACGAGGCTTTGCAGGCCTCTGCCTAACCACTCGGCCATCGCGCCGCTCGCGGCATCGTAGCTCGGAGGGTTTGGGGGAACGTCGACTCACGTCGGGGTGCGATGGGCGGTGCTAGCCAAGGACGCAGGGAGCGTTCGTATCAAGTTGATACGGGCGCGACTGAGGACGCCGGATTGCGCCGCCCAGCGCGGCCCGGCGTCGGCGTCGTTTCCCCGAGCCCTCCGCTGGCGAAGGAGTCGGCCCCACGCCGCCGAATTTGCGCGACACGCCGGCCGAGCCGCCTTGTCCCGGGGCTAGATGCACGGTCGGCCAGGAGCCCAGGATCAACCCCTTGACCCGGGCTCCGCTCTCTGGTGGGACCCGCGGGGGCCGCTGTCGGACGCGGCCCTCGCGGCTACCTCTCTCACGAGGGCTCCTCCATGGGTGAACTAGGCTCCGCACAGCCCATGGCCGACACGCTCGTCTTCATACCCGCCTGGAACGAGGAGGCGAATCTGCCGGACGTGCTGTCTGACCTCCACGCCGAGCTGCCGGACGTGGACGTGCTCGTCGTGGACGACGGCTCGACCGACCGGACCGCCGACGTCGCCCGTGCGAACGGCGCGGAGGTGCTCTCGCTGGGGACGAACCGCGGCCTCCCCGTCGGGATCTCGTCGGGCTACCGCTACGCGCTCGACCACGGCTACGCGTTCTGCGGACGGGTGGACGCCGACGGCCAGCATCCCGCGCCCGAGCTGGCGCGGCTCCTGCGGATGGTGCGCGAGGATCGAGTGCGACGTCGCGGTCGGGTCGCGCTTCGTCTCGGGCGACGGCTACGAGCCGTACCGCTACGCGCCGAGCGGATCGCGCCGGCTCGGGACCGCGGTGCTGCGCCGTGCAATGGGTCTCGTGCTCAAGCGGCCGTTCGGGGACGCGACGAGCGGCCTCTACGCCGTGAACGCGAAGGCGCTGCCCCTGCTGGCGGAGGAGTTCGCGAGCGAGGCGCCCGAGGTCGAGGCGCTCATCCGCATCGTCGACGCCGGCCTGCGCCTCGAGGAGGTGCCGGTGAACATGGCGCCGCGCGCGAGCGGCGAGTCGAAGCTGCGCGGCGGCAAGGCCGTGAAGGTGGTCGTCACGGTGGCCGGCGCGCTGGCGCTCGCGAAGTACCTGCAGGCCCGGAAGCGCTAGAGCCCGAGCTTGTCCCAGATCCGGCGCTCCCAGGCACGCGGCGGGAGCAGCCGGTCGCGGTGCCGGATCGACACGACGACGAGCGAGACGGTGAGCGCGAGGATCCCGAAGAACGTGAAGAGGTCGGCGAGGTTGAACGCGATCCCGCGGTCGTCGTAGTCGCCGATCAGGATCGGGTTCGGAACGTGCCCGCCGTAGACGAGCGCGGAGACGAGGTTCCCGAGCGTGCCTCCGGCCATGACGCCGGCCGCGATCGCGACCGACCAGGACGGAAGGCGAAGCAGCGGCACCGCGGCCGCGATGAGCACGATCGAGCCGAGCGCCCAGGCGAACGAGCGCTGGTGCAGCCCGATGTCGGGCGTGGGCAGGTACTCCTTCGAGGCCATGTCCGCGGCCGCGAGCGAGAGCGCGAGCGCACCGAACGCGAGCAGCCGCTCGACGAGATGCTTCGGCGGCGCGACCGGAACTTCGGCATGCAGAACCGCGGGAACGGAGGGACGCGCCACGGGCTCAACGTATGCGCGCACGCGAGCGCTCGTCCTCCCCCATTCCGGCAGGGATTTCCTGGCCGCGACAGCGAGCAGCGGCAGGACTGGGACGCGAAGAAGCGAAGCGCATCGCGATGCCAGGCGAGACCAGACTCGAACGGCGCCTCGACCGCGCGGTCGACCGCGCGACGACATCCGCGGCGCCGCCGTCGTCATCGCCGTCACCTCGGTCGTGATGACGCTCCTGGCAGGGTTCCTCATGACCGTCCTCGATCACGAGAACTACCCGTCTATCGGCCTGGGGCTGTGGTGGGCCGTCCAGACCGTGACGACGGTCGGATACGGCGACGCGGTACCGACGACGGTCGCCGGACGGTCGCTCGCCGCGCTGGTCATGCTCTTCGGGATCGGCTTCCTCACCGTGATCACCGCCGCGATCACCAGCACGTTCGTCGCGCGCACGCGCGCCGAGCTCAAGCAGTCCGGTCCGACTGCGGAGCAGTTCGAGCGCATGGATGCGCGGCTCGAACGAATCGAAGCTGCGCTGCGGCAATCGTCACCAGAGTCCTCGTAGCCAAGCCCCGGTAGAGGATGATGTGGCTCGAATGACGAGCGAAGCGACGATGCAGGAGCGCGCCGAGCGGCTCCTCGGCAGCCCTGCCAGCCTCGGAGCGCTTGCGCTCGCGTTCGACGAGAGCACCGCCTCGTCCGCGGAGGTGCTCGTCGAGGGCGCCTCGTTCTACCCGCCGATGCTCGCCGACATCGCCGCCGCCTCGTCCTCGGTGCACATCAACCAGTTCGGCTTCCGGCCGGGCATCGTCGGCGACGTCTTCGCCGAAACGCTGATCGCGAAGGCGAAGGAGGGCGTTCCCGGTCCGGCTCGTCGTCGACCGGCAGGGCTCCGATCCGGAGGGCGGCTCGAAGGAGTTCTACGACCGGCTCACGTCCGCCGGCATCCAGATCTGCGTCGTGCGGGCGACCCGGCCGCGGGTGCCCGTCGGCCCGCTCGGCGCCGGTGGCGAGACGGGCTGGAACCTCCGCGGGCTCGGCCACATCGACCACCGCAAGGTCGTGATCGTCGACGGCCGCATCGGGTGGGTCGGAGGCGCCGGGATCGAGGATCACTTCCAGGACGGCCGCTTCCACGACCTCTTCGTCCGCGTGGAAGGCCCGGTCGTCGCACAGCTTCAGCTCGTCTTCCTGGCGAGCCTCCACTGGCTGCGCGGCGAGGTCGACCCGGCGGAGCTCGACTCGCTCTTCCCCGCCCTCGACGGCGGCGCGGACCCGATCGCGGTGCGCGTCCTGCACAACGCTCCCGGCCGGTACCGGCCGATCACCGACGCGATCGCGCAGGTGCTCGACGGCGCGGCCGAGACGCTGGACGTCGTGAACCCGTACGTCACGGATCGAGGAATGATCAAGCGCATCGAACGAGCGGCGCGGCGCGGCGTCCGTGTTCGCCTCTTCGTTCCCGCGAACGCGAACAACTGGGCGTGCGCCGGGGCGCAGCAGCACCACCACGCGAAGCTCCTGGACGCCGGCGTGCGCATCCTCGACTACCCGACGATGCTGCACGCGAAGGCGTTCGTCCGCGACGGCGAAGAGCTCCTGGCGGGGACGTGCAACCTCGAGGCCTGGAGCCTCAAGCGCTTCTTCGAGATCGACCTCCAGATCCTGTCGCCGGCCGTCGCCGCCCAGTTCGACGAGCGCTTCAGCGCTCCCGCCGAGGCGGTGTCCACTCCGGGGCCGTCCGCTGACCGGGCGGAAGGAACGCGCTCGGGGCGCTGCTCTCGCGGTGATCTCGCCGCTGCTCTGAGCTCAGCGTGGATCGCGACCGCGCCCAGGCTCGCGCTCGGATACGAACGTCAACGAGGCCCTAGAGTGACGCCATGAACATCGTCTGGGGGCTCCTGATCGTCGCCGCCGCGACCGCGGTGGCGGTTGCGGCGCTCCTCCTTGTTCGCCGCCGAGCGCCCGAGGACGGCTTCTTCAACGACGGCGACCGCGCAGCCGGCGTCTTCGGGGTGCTGGCGACCGGATTCGCTCTGCTGCTCGGCCTCATCGTCTTCCTCGCGTTCACGAGCTACGACCAGTCGCGCGCCGGCGCGGAGCGCGAGGCGCTGATCCTCTTGCAGCAGGTCGAGAACGCGCAGTTCTTCGCGCAGCCGACCGGCGCCGAGTTGACGGGCGAGCTGGTGTGTTACGGCCGCTCGGTGGTCCACGACGAGTGGGAGGGGATGAGCTCCGGCGACCGGAAAGACTCGGTCAACCCGTGGAGCGTCGCGATGTTCCGCACGCTGCAAGAGGTGGAGCCGGAGACCGCCACGCAGCAGTCGGCGTATGACAAGTGGCTCGAGCAGACGTCTGGGCGCGAGGAAGCGCGGCTCGATCGCGTCCACGGCGCCGTCGGCGTCATCCCGGCGACGCTCTGGATCGTGCTGTTCTTCATCGCCGGCGTGATCTTCGTGTTCACGCTCTTCTTCGCCGACCGGGGCGAGCACCCCATCGTCCAGGGCCTCCTGATCGGCTCGGTGGTCTCGGTGATGGTCGCGCTGCTCCTCCTCTTGAGCGCGCTCAACGATCCGTTCCACGACGGCGTGGGTGGACTCAAGCCCGTTGCGATGGAGCGGACGCTCGAGCTGATCGACGAGGCGCTCGCCGCGGTCGACGCCGAAGTTGAGCTCCCGTGCGACGAGCTCGGCCGGGCTGCTCGATGACGGCCGAGGGCTCGGGCGGGCTGAGCTGGGTGGAGCTCGTGGCGACGGTCTTGCTGGCGCTCGCGACCGTCGCCACGGCCTGGAGCGGCTACCAGTCCACGAGGTGGAACGGCGAGCAGGCGAAGGCTTCGGCAAAGGCCAACGCCTTACGGATCGAGTCGGCCAAGGCCGCCGGCCTCGCGAATACGCAGACCGGAATCGACGTCGCCACATTCACTCAGTGGGCGAACGCCTACGCACGCGAGGAAGACCAGCTCGCGGACTTCTACTTCAAGCGCTTTCGCGCGGAATTCCGCCCCGCCGTCGACGCGTGGGTCGCGACGACGCCGCTCGAGAACCCGGATGCGCCGCTCACGCCGTTCGCCATGCCCGAGTACCAGCTCGCTGCAAACGCCGACGCGGAGCGGCTCAACGCTGAGGCAGAGGTGGCGGCCGCGCAGTCGCGGCGGAACATCCAGCGCGCGTCGAACTACGTGCTCGGCGTCGTCCTCTTTGCGTCCGCCCTCTTCTTCGCGGGCATGAGCGCCAAGCTAACGGCCCCGAACCTGCGCATCGCGATGCTCTCGATGGGCTGCGCGGTGTTCATCGGCACCGCCGTGTGGATCGCCACCTCGCCTGTCAGCATCAGCATCTGAGCGCGCGACGATCCTGCTTCACCCGGGTGAAACCGCTGAGTGGGCGACGACGACGGATCCGTTCACGGGGATCATGCCCGGCATGAGATCGCTTCCGAACGCCCTTCACGGCAGGCGTCGAATCTAGGCGCAGATGGCGATGCCGAGCGACGCCACCGAGAGAACCGAGCCCCCGGTGGACTCGACCGCCGGCGCAACCGACCGATCCGCGCCGACCTGGGTCTGGGTCGTCCTGGGCGTTCTGGGAACGGCGCTCGTTGCGGTGACTCTGGCGTTGTTCCTGGAGGCTCGTGACACGTCGGAGCAAGCGGCCGCCGGCG
>CAWFDH010000002.1:0-211983 GCA_963814525.1 uncultured Actinomycetes bacterium
GCTAGACCGCGGTCGAGAGCGACAGCGCGAAGTCCGAATCGCGGTCGGTCCACCACTCGCGCAGCTCGAGGCCGGCCGCGGCCAGCTCCCGCTCGACGCCTGCGCGGCGGAACTTGGCGCTGATCTCCGTGTAGAGCTCCTCGCCGTCGGTGAAGTCGACCGCGAAGTCGAGCGCCTCGAAGCGCACGGTCTGGTCGGCGAGCGAGCGCAGGCGCACGTCGATCACCTCCTCCGTCGCGTCCCAGCGCGGCGTGTGGCGGAAGCGCGAGAGATCGAAGTCGCCGCCGAGCTCCTGGTTCAGGACGTTGAGGATGTTCAGCGAGAACTTGCGGGTCACCCCGGCCGCGTCGTCGTAGGCGGCGACGAGGCGCGCGGGATCCTTCACGAGGTCGGTGCCGAGGAGGAACGTCTCGCCCGGATCCATCGTGCGGCGCAGCGCGGCGAGGAACGTCGTGCGCTCGGCCGCGTTCAGGTTCCCGATGCTCGAGCCGAGGAACGCGATCATCCGCTTGCCGCCGCGCGGGAGCGCTCCCGAGATGCCGCTCGATGTCGCCGACGACGCCGTGGATCTCGACGCCCGGGTACTCGTCGGCGAGCTTCGCCGCGCTCGTGCGCAGCGTCGCCTCGTCCACGTCCAGCATCACGAACCGCTCGAACGAGCCGCGTGCGCCGAACGCGTCGAGCAGGATCCGCGTCTTCGTCGACGTCCCGGCGCCGAGCTCGACGAGCGTGTCGGCCCCCGAGGCGGCCGCGATCTCGCCGGCGCGCTCCTCGAGGATCGCCCGCTCGCGGCGGGTGAGGTAGTACTCGGGCAGCTCGGTGATCGCGCCGAAGAGCCGCGAGCCCTCCTCGTCGTAGTGCCACTTGGTCGCGATCCGCTTGGGCGAGTCGCGAGAGACCCTCGCGCACGTCGCGCTCGAGGAGCTCCAGGCGGTCGTTCGGACCGAGGAGGACTTCGATGGCTGGAGGGGCGGCGATCTTCATCGGTCGGCGGCGCAGCGGAAGCCGGCGAAGATCTGCCGGCGCATTGCGTAGTCCCAGTTGCGGAACGTTACGCGCGCGACGCTCGGATGGGTTGCCCACGAGCCGCCCCGCAGCACGACGTACTCATTCCCGAAGAACACCTGCGAGTACTCCTCGTACGGGAACGCCTCGAAGCCCGGGTAGGCGACGAACGGCGACGACGTCCACTCCCAGACCTCGCCGATCCCGTAGAGCGCCTCGGCGCGCGCGGCCTTCTCCCACTCCGCCTCGGTCGGAAGCCGCTTGCCCGCCCAGCGCGCGTACGCCTCGGCCTCGTAGTAGGAGACGTGCTGCACGGGCTCGTCGGGATCGAGCGGCTCGTCGCGGCCGAAGCGCGCGACGACGCCCTCGCCCCAGAAGAGCGGAGCGGCTCGCGCCGTTCTCGTCGCGCCAGGCGCGGCCTTCCTCGCTCCAGAGGTCGTCGTTCGCGTAGCCGCCCGCGGCGATGAACTCGGCGTAGGCGCCGTTCGTGACCGGGCCGCGGTCGATCGCGAACGCGGCCGGCTCGACTTCATGCGCGGGCCGCTCGTTGTCGTAGGCCCAGGCGTCGTCGGTCGTCCCCATGCGTGAACGGCCCGGCCTCGACGACGGCCTCGCCGGGCGCGCCGACCGGCTTCGGGCCGCCGCCCGGATGCGGGCAGCCGGAGAGCTGGATCGTCTGGAGCATCGTCTCGCGGTGCTGGCGCTCGTGCTGAATCACCAGTCCGAAGACGAACGCGCGCTCGAGCAGCGGGTCGTCGGCGTCCAGGTCGGCGCGCTCGAGCGTCTCGAGCGTCCGCTCGCGCACGGCGGCCACGTAGTCGCGCGCGGCGTCGGGGCGAAGCAGCGGCAGCTCGCCGCGCCCGCTGCGCTCGTGCATGAACGCGTCGTAGAGCTCCTCCCCTTCCTCGAGCAGCGGCGGAAGCCCGCCGATCCGCTGGCCGATCCAGAGGTCCTCGAAGTGCCCGATGTGGGCGAGATCCCAGACGAGCGGCGACTGGAGCGGCGACCACTGCGTGGCGAGCTCCTCGTCGTCGAACGGCGCGAGGAGCATCGTGGTCGCGTGGCGAGCGCTGTCCAGCTCGGCGGCGACGGCGGTGCGGCTGTACGTGGGCGCAGGGGACACGGCGACCTGGCTCTCTCGGGCGCTGGCGAGTGCGCCAGCCTACCTTGCCGATGGAAACCGCTGGAAGGGCGAGGCTATTCCGGGAGGGACCGGATTGCTCCGATCCCTCCCGGCAGCCGGGTTCCTAGGTGAAGCGGACGGTCAGGCTGTGCGACGTGCCGTCGTCCAGCCGGAGCGTGAGCGTGCGGCAGGTGTTCCGCCAGCTCGACGAGGAGCTCCACGAGTACGAGTACGTGCTGCTCGAGTAGCTGAGCGAGCCGCTCGCGTTCGACGAGGAGCCGATCGCCGCGCCGGTGGTGCAGTTCACCTGCTGGGACGTCGGCGTGCCGTTCAGGACACCGAGGCCGTAGTTGCCGCCGAGGCGGAACTTGACGGCCACGCTCGATCCGGCCCGGGCGCTCGAAGGCGCCGAGACCCAGGTGAACGGCCAGACGACGTTGTAGGTGTGCGTCCGCGTGGTCGTGTTGCCCGCGTTGTCGGTCGCGGTCACCGAGTAGGTGTGCGAGCCGATCGGGCCGGTCGTCACGGTCGCCGGGCCCGAGCACGACGACACGCCCGAGGCGGTGTCGATGCACGAGTAGACCGGCGTGACCGACGAGTTCAGCGCGATGTTCTGGCCCTGCGACGGCGTCGTGATCGAGACGACCGGACCGGTCGCGTCGATCGTGAACGACTTCGTCTTCACGCCCTCGACGTTCCCGGCGTTGTCGGTCGCGTGGAACTGGATCGTGTGCGAGCCGTCGCCGGAGACGACCAGCGGCGCGGTGTACGCCGTCCAGCCGCCGCCGTCGAGCAGGTACTCGATCGAGGCGATCCCCGAGCCGCCGGCGAAGTCGTTCGCCGAGAGCGTCACGGTCGTCGGGCCCGAGTAGTACCCGTTCACCGCGGCCGGGCTGAGCGTCGCCTTCGAGGCCGGCGCCGTCCCGTCGTTGGTGAACGAGAACGTCTGCGTCGTCTCGATGAGGCCGGTCATGTCGACCGCGCGGAACGTGACCGTGTGCGACCCGTCCATCGGAACCGGGAACGGACCCGTGTACGAGCGCGTGCCCGAGCCGTCGAGCGTGTACTGCACCGCCGCGACGCCGATTCCGGCGCCGTCGGAGGCGTTGAGCGTCACCATCGGCGACTTGTAGAACCCGCCGACCGAAGGCGGCGAGAGCGAGATCGTCGTCGTCGGAGCCGTCCCGTCCACCCTGAAGGACAGGGACTTCGTCGCCTCGACGTTCCCGGCGTTGTCGGTCGCTCGGTACTCGAGCAGCCGGTTGCCGTCGCCGGTCACCTGGAAGGCGCCGGCGTACGTGATCCAGGCGCCGCCGTCCAGGCGGTACTCGATCTTCTGGACGCCGGAGGCGTTGTCCGTCGCGGTGATCGTCACGGTCGGGTTGCGCCACCAGCCCAGGTTCTGCGTCCCCGAGAGGACGGCGTTCGAGGCCGGGGCGACCGCGTCGGTGACGGTGACCGAGAACGAGCCGCTCGACGAGTTGCCCGCTCCGTCGGTCGCCGTGCAGTTGACCGTCGTCGTCCCGACGGGGAAGCCCGAGCCCGAGGCCGGCGTGCACGAGACCGCCGGGTTCGGATCGGCGTCGTCCGTCGCCGTGGCGTTGAAGCTCACGGGCGTGGAGGCGCCGGTCGCGGGCGTCGTGATGTCGGCCGGGACGCTCAGCGTCGGAGCGACCGTGTCCGGAATGCCCGCGGCGAGCGAGGCCGCGTAGCCGCCCTCGATCGGGAGCTCGATGTTCGAGTCCTTCAGGTCGACCGTGATCTGGGCGCCGAAGTTCTGGTTCGCGACCGCGAACCCGTTCAGCGTCCCGACCAGGATGATCCCGATCTGGTGACCCGGCAGGAAGACGTAGTCGTCCGGCATGAGGTCCCAGCGGAAGTTGTAGGACTGCCCGGCGACGAGCGGCGTGGGCGTGGTCAGGTCGTCGCGGTTCCTCGAGTCGAGGATTCCGCGTGAGACCCGCCACTGCGTCACGTTCGTCGTCGCCTTGTTGACGATCCGGTAGCAGGAGTCGAAGTCCGTCGGGACACTCGGACCCCAGCAGTCGGTCGCCGCGACGGTCGAGATGCCCTCGCCGTTTCGAGTCACCTTCTGGAAGGCCGTCGGCGAGTAGTCGACGATGAGCGCGCCGAGCGACGTCCCGGTCTGGTTCGCGGACGCCTTCAGGTTCATGTACGGCGTGCCGTTGAAGCGCAGCGGCGCCGTCAACGGAGCCGACAGGAACACGCGCTTCGTGTTCGTCACCGTGTTCGGGTTGTTCAGCATCGCGGTCTCGGACTGGTTGGTCGTGTCCGTGAACGTCGTCGTCGCGACCGCGTCCGCCTGGCTCTGCGAGAGCCCGCCGGCGCCGCTCGCCGTGCCGCGGAGATAGATCTTCCGCATCGTCGTGCTGGTGGACGGCCAGTCGGAGTAGTCCTCGAAGACGTCCGCGCCGCGCTCGATGGTCGCCATCGGCTCGCCCATGATCCCGTTCGGGACTCCCTGGAGCCAGTAGTCGAACCAGCGGTGGAGCGTGTTCACCCAGACGCCGCGGCGGAAGTCGAACGGATCGACGTGGCCGACGCGGCCGAGCCAGAGCTTGCGCGGAACGTTCCGCGCGGCGAGGCCGTCCCACCACTTGCCGAGGTGGTTCATCTTCACGTTGTCGTCCTGCATGCCGTGCGCTGCGAAGACGGATGCGTGGACGCTCTCGAGGTTGTGCAGGTAGTCCCGCTCGAACCAGAACGGCGTGAAGTCGAAGTTCTCGTCGCCGTCGGTCCCGTTCAGGACGGTGCGGGTCGCCGCGCAGCCCGCGCGCCGGTCGGGATTCGTGACGTTGTTCGCGAGGTTCGACGGGTAGTTGTTCGTGAACCCGGAGAGCCCGAGCCCGTTCATGCGCGTGTAGAGGTACCAGTTGGAAATCGCGCTGATCGGGACGATCGTGGTCAGTCCGTCGACCCCGGTCGCAGCGGCCGCGTTGGCGAGCGTGCCGTCGTAGCTCTTGCCGATCATCCCGGCCTTGCCGTTGTCCCAGTCGGCCGTGACGACGGCGCCGTTCTTGTCGTGTGCGGTCCGCCGGCCCTGGAGCCAGTCGATCGCGAGCACGGCGCTGCGGTTGTCAGGCGTCCCTCCGGTGACCGGGCAGCCCGTGGAGGCGCCGGTACCCGCCATGTGCAGCAGCATCATCGCGTAGCCGCGCGGGACGAAATAGTTGTCGTAGTAGAGGGGCCAGCGGTCGTTCAGACCGTCGCCGTCGGTGTCCCCGATGCACTCGGTGTCGTTGCCGCGGCACAGCGTCGTGTAGTACGGGCTCGCGTCCATGATCACGGGCGACTTGAGACCGTCCGCGTTCGCGGCGGGCCGCATGATGTCCATGGCGATCTCGTCCGGCACTCCGTTCGAGTCGCTGTCGAAATCGGCGGTGATCCAGAGACGTTCGCGAATCGCAGTCGAGTAGTCGAAAACGGGCTGCGTCACCCCGTCCGTGACCACGACCGACGGCGGATCGGCTGCGAATACCGCAGCCGGCGCAAGCAGCGCCGCCACTGCAACAGCAAGCCCGGCCCAAAGCCGCGCTCCGCTAAGTGCTCTCATGTTCCCTCCCCGGGGACTTGATGCAACTGGAAAAAGTGGCCTTTTCTATCACTTCGCGACGCGAAGAACTAGCCGCCCGATGGGATGGCTTGCCGAATCTCTAGGGCCCGTGTACGAATTGCGTACCGGTAGCCCTCTCGGCGCGCGGTAGGCTCGCGCCGTGCGGCTCTACTACATCCCGACCACCGCGGCCATGGCCCCCCACGCGGCACTCGCCGAGGCCGGCGTCGACTACGAGCTCGTGCTCGTCGAGCGCGACGACGCCGGGACGAGCTCTGCCGAGTACCTGGCGCTCAATCCGCACGGCCGCGTCCCCGCCCTCGTGGACGGCGACCTGCTCGTCACGGAGTCCGCGGCAACCATGCTCCACATCGCCGACCGCTTCCCGGACGCGCGCCTCGTCCCGCCGGTCGGAACGCCGGAGCGCGCGCAGGTCTACCGCTACCTCATGTATCTCACGAACACGGTCCAGTCCGGGTTCATGCATTTCTACTATCCGGAGCGCTACACGAACGACGCCTCGGCCGAGGCCGCGATCGAGGCCCGCGAGGACGAGCTTCTGTGTGAGGCGTTCGACTGGCTCGACTCGGAGCTCGAAGGCCGCGACTGGCTCGTCGGCGACGAGCGCACGGTCGCGGACATCTACCTCTTCATGCTCGTCCGCTGGGGCCGCAACCTCTCGACGCCGGCGTGGGACCGCCCCAACCTGCGGCGGCATTTCCTCGCCACGCTCGCGCTTCCTGGCGTTAGCCGGATGATCGCGGAGCAGGAGATCGAGCTTCCGGTCTTCTAGGTTTCGTCGGCCAGCTCTGGCGGCTGGTGCTTGCGCCAGGTGGCGCCGAGGATCATGCCGAGCACGAGCGTCGGCACGAGGGTGAGGAACCGGTAGACGAGCACGGCCGCGACGACCTCGGCGTTCGCGCCGCCGAAGCCGATCAAGGCCGTGGTCATCCCGACCTCGACGATCCCGATTCCCCCGGGCGTGATCGGGATCGAGCCGAGCAGCCGCACAAGCGACCAGGCGGCGAACGCTTCGACGAGGCTCACCTCGTCCGCACTGACCCCAAGCGTGCGCAGGCACACGACGAAGAGGAGGAACACGGAGAGGTGCCCGGCGAGCGTCGCCAGCGTGAGCACGTGCCAGCGCCGGCGCAGAAGGCCGACGGTCTGGGCGCGGAAGCGCACGAACGACTCGCCGCCCCATTTCACCGGCCCGCGCCGGAACCAGCCGCGCACACGGTCCATGACCCGCGCGGCGAAGTTCCCCGCCGAGCGCGCGATCTTCGCGGTCGAGAGCCCGAGCCCGAAGCCGACCGCGACGGTGACGAGGATCGCGAGCCCGATCCACGAGACGGTCTCGAGCAGCGGATGCGTCTCGTTCGCGGTGGTGAGCAAGCGCGAGCGCGATGACGGGGAAGCCGAGGAGCACGAACTGGTTCCACACGCCGGTGACCGCGACGGCGAGCCCGACGCTCGACCCGGCGTAGCCCCAGCCGCGCAGCATCCCGTAGGAGAGCGCCATCCCCACGGCGGCGCCCCCGGGTGCGACGTAGGTCGAGGCCGTGGACGCCTGCGTGACGACGAACGCCTGGCGGAAGTGGAGCCCCGGCAGCGCGGCCTGCCACGGCGGCGCGTACGTGGCGAGGTTGATCAGGGTCGCGACGACGAGCGCGGCGATCTGCGTCGGGTCGAGCGTCTTGACCGCGTCCCAGACGTCACGGTAGTCGGCGATCCTCGGGAGGACGAAGACGAACGTCGCGACGACGACGCCGATCCCGATCGCCATCCCGACCCAGCGGCGCCAGGAGGGAGCCTTGCCGCTCTCGGGCTGACCCGCCGCGGCGGCTGAGGGCGACTCGTCCACGCGAGTGGAACCCTAGACGGCGCGAGCTACTGCACACCGCTCGCAGATCCGCTCGGGAACGAGCCCGACGCGCATCAGGAGGGCGAAGAGCTTGCAGCCGAGGCACAGGCCGAAGACCGACTCGAGCGTCGCCGCCGCGACGAGGAGACCGAGCAGGGCGAACGCCCAGCCGGTGAGGCCGAACCCGAGTGCGAGGACGGCCGCGGTCGTCGAGACGACGGCGCCGATTCCCTGAGCGAACCGCTTCGGCGGGCCGGGCACGTAGCGCGGCGCGACCCCGAGGCGGGGTGTAATCACGCGGGTAACCAGCTGGCCGAGCGGGCTCAGCGTCGGCCCGGTCAGCACCCGCGCCACGAACCCGTAGGCGATGACGAGCGTGAGCCAGGGCTGGTCGAGCAGGATCGTCGCGAGCGCGAGCACGACGACTCCGCCGGCGACGAGCCGCGCCGAGACCTCGTTCACGGGATCCGGAAAGGAGAAGAGACGGGCCGCAGAGGCGTACATCGCGTCCACTATATCTGTTGAAGTTTTGCGGCTAGATCGAGCCGGAGAACGTGTCGCACGCTTCGAGCGTGCCGTTCTCGTAGCCGCGGGCGAACCAGCGGCGGCGCTGCTCGGACGAGCCGTGCGTCCACGTCTCCGGGTTCACCTGGCCCGTCGCCTGCTCCTGGATGCGGTCGTCGCCGATCGCGCCCGCGGCGTCGAGGCCCTGGTTCACGTCGTCCTGCGTGAGCTCCTCGATGAGACCGGTGTCGACGGCGTTCGCGGCCCAGACGCCGGCCAGGCAGTCGGCCTGGAGCTCGACGCGCACCGAGCCGCTCTCCGGACCGCTCCCCTCCTGCGCGCGGGCGAGCGTCCCGATCAGATCCTGGACGTGGTGGCCGTACTCGTGCGCGAGCACGTACGCCTCGGCGAACGGCCCGCCCTCGGCGCCGAAGCGCGACTCGAGCTCGTCGTAGAAGCCGAGGTCGATGTAGATCCGCTGGTCGCGCGGGCAGTAGAACGGGCCGACCTGCGCGTCCGCGAATCCGCAGCCCGTCTCCACGGAATCGGTGAAGAAGACCGTGTTCGCGGGCGTGTAGCCGTTGAGCGACTCCTGCCAGTACGCCTGGATCGAGTTCACGGAGGCGACGAGGCGGCAGTCCTGGCGCTCGTTCGCGTCCTGGCCCGTCCGGCATTCCTGCTGGAGCTCGGCCGACCCCTGGCCGGCGCCGATCTCCTGGCCTTCGAGCAGGTCGAGCGCGGACGATCCCCCGCCTCCGCCGAGCACGTTCAGGAGGACGATCGCGAGCACGACGACGAGCCCGAGCCCGCCGCCGCCCACGGCCATGGGCGTCGCTCCGCGGCGACCGCGGACGTCGGTGACCTGCGTGGGATCGAGCTTGGCGCCGCGCCGAAACCGCATGGGCGCACTATGCCCCGGCTGCGATCCAACTCAATCCACGGGTGTTTTCGTTCGGGCAGGCGCGGAATAGGTCCAGCTCCGGCACCAAGGAGAGGGGAAACCATGCGCCGCCGTTCGCTTCGCTCGCTCGTCGTTCTGTGCTTCGTGGGGATTGCGGCGCTGGCCGCACGACTCGACGCTCCCGTCGCCGCAGGCCCGCCGACGGCGATCGGAACCGGCGGCGCGGCCGCCACGGTCGACACGCTCGCCACCCAGGCCGCCGTCGACACGCTGCGCCGCGGCGGCAATGCCGTCGATGCGGCAGTCGCCGCGGCCGCAGTCCTCGGAGTCACCGAGCCGTTCTCCTGCGGGATCGGCGGCGGCGGCTTCATGGTCCTCTACCGCGCAGGGCACCGCCACGGCAAGGTGATCACGATCGACGGCCGCGAGACTGCGCCGGCCGCGATGCGCCCGGACTCCTTCTGGGAGAACGGCGCGCCGCTTCCCTTCAACGACGCGCGCTACAGCGGCCTCTCCGTCGGCGTGCCCGGAACCGTCGAGACGTGGTCGAACGCGCTGAAGCGCTACGGCACGATCTCGCTCGCGAAGGCGCTCGCGCCGGCGATCCGCGTCGCCCGTGACGGCTTCGTCGTCGACCAGACGTTCTTCGACCAGACGCAGGCCAACGTGGACTGGTTCAACGACATCCCCGCGAGCGCGGCGCTCTATCTCGATCCGGACGGCACGCCGCACGACGTCGGCACCGTCTTCCGGAACCCCGACCTCGCGAACACGTACAAGCGGATCGCGTACCGCGGGGCGGACGGCTTCTACGAGGGCAAGGTCGCAGACGCGCTCGTCGACACCGTTCGGCACCCGGTCGTGTCGCCGACCGCCAACCACGTCTGGCGCCCGGGAGTCATGACGACGCGCGACCTGGACAAGTACAAGGCGCCCGAGCGCAAGCCGACCCGCGTCGGCTACCGCGGCCTCGACGTGTACGGGATGGGCCCGCCCTCGAGCGGCGGCTCGACCGTCGGCGAGGCGCTCAACATCCTCGAGGGCTACGAGCTCTCGGGGATGACGCGCGAGGCAGCGCTGCACCGCTTCATCGAGGCGTCGCGCTACTCGTTCGCCGACCGGGGCGCCTACCTCGCCGACCCGGCGTACTTCGACGTGCCGCTGAAGGGTCTCCTCTCCGACCGCTTCGCGGCCACGCGGCGCGCGCTGATCGGGGAGACGGCGGCGACGAGCCCGGTCGCGCCCGGGCGATCCGTATCCGTACAACGGGCACGGCGGCCACGGCGGCGGCCAGGCGTCGGTGACCGAGACGCGGGCGGGGACGACCACCCACATCTCGACGGCCGACCGCTGGGGCAACGTCGTCGCGTACACGTTCACGATCGAGTCCACCGGCGGCGCCGGCCTCGTCGTCCCGGGCTACGGGTTCCTCGCGAACAACGAGCTGACGGACTTCAACTTCGACTCGCTGACGCATCCGAACCGGGTGGAGGGCGGCAAGCGGCCCCGCAGCTCGATGAGCCCGACGATCGTGCTCCGCCACGACAAGCCGCTGCTCACCGTCGGCTCGCCGGGCGGCTCGACGATCATCACGACCGTCCTCCAGATCCTCGTCGACCGGCTCGATCTCGGCCTGACGCTGCCCGAGGCGATCGCCGACCCGCGGCTGAGCCAGCGCAACACCGCGACGACGCAGACGGAGCCGGCGTTCCTCACGACTACAACGGCGGCGGCGCTGCAAGCGCGGGGCCACGTCTTCAGCTCGACGCCCGAGATCGGGGCCGCGACCGGCATCGAGTTCCTGCGCCACGGTCGCCTGCTGGCCGCCGCCGAGCCCGTGCGGCGCGGCGGCGGGAGCGCGATGGTGGTGAGGCCGTAGCCGCCGCTCAGGTCACGCGGTTCGGACAGCTGAGGAACGGCCTGCCGCGAACCTCGGGCCAGCGCCGCCCAGCCTCGGGGCCGACGTCGACCCGGAACTCCTGCTTGCGGACGAACTCGAAGGTGGTGTCGGCGGCTCGATAGAACGAGCGCCTGACGTCCCAGTGTGAATCGTCCACGCCCGCGTCCTTCAGGCCCCCGATCGTGACGACGATCGATCCCGGCTCCCCGGCGCAATCGACGCCCATCGGAAACTCGTCGTAGAACGGCACCAGCTCGGGGACGGCCAGCCGCTCCACCCGCGTCCGCGCCAGCTGGCCGTCGCGCAGCGTGAAGACCGCTCCGGGGCGGTAGACATTCGCAGGAGACATCGTGATCGCAGCCTCGAGTCCGGCCTGAGCGTCGATGTCGGCCAGAAGCACGAGCTTGGGGTTCGTCCCCGGCCATTCGAGCGGCTCGACGGGCGCGGCGGTCATTTCCCCGCCGGATAGCTCGACGACGAGGACATGGCGGCAGCGCTCCGGTCGCTCCGGATCGATCCGGAGCGTGACCTGGTCGGCGGTTGCCGTCCCCGTCCATGTCGCCTGCGAGCTCTTTCCCCTTCACCCGGTACGTGGCGGAAAGCGCCGACCCCGTCTCACACGCAGGAGCCGAAGGCGTCGCCCGGCGTCGTCGACTCCGCCGGGGCGGCCTGCGTCGCAGCCGGGTCGGAGCTCTGGCACCCGGAGAAGCATCAGCGCAGCGGCGCAACCGACGCCTGCTGAGGCGAGGGTGCGGAGAATCGGTGCTGCGGACAGCCACCCCATGTCTGCCTTCGACAGGGAATGTATCGAATGGCTCTATGTGAGCCGCGAGCGGCCGGTCGGCGCCAGGCGCAGCGTCTGGACCGGATCCGCTCCCAGCCTGCGGCGGCTCCACGTCGCCGGCCGCGAGCCACACGACGACGTTCTCGCCCTCGCGCACCGGGAGCCGCGGGAAGTCGTTCTCGCTGTGCTCGGTGACGAGAAGCGCGACCGTGTCGTCCCGCGTCGCCCAGCTCCTCCGAGAGATCGGCGTACGGCCAGACGACCGTCGTGTAGAGCGCCCGGCTCACCCACCGCATGCGGCTCGACGACCGCGTTCAGGAGCAGGACGTTGTCCGAGTCGACCAGCGTCGCGTTCACGGCGTCGCGGTGCGACCACCAGAGATCGGAGTTGTAGAAGTCCTCGAGCGCGGCCAGGCGGGCGGCCATGTCGGGGAAGCTGCGCAGCCAGACGGTGCGGTCGGAATCGTCGAGATCGCCGAACACGCCGATGATGTCCATGCCCGCAGCCTCGAGCGGGTCGTAGAGCGGGCCCTCGAAGAGCTCCACGAACTCGTCGCGGCGGCCCGGCTGGTGCGTGTACTGGCGAAGCTCGACGATCATCGGGCGAACCAGTCGCGTACGGGCACGCTCACGTCGAGGACGGAGAAGTCGCCGGTCTCCTTCACGGCCGCGGCCGCGTCGGCCATCGCGCGCACGGCGACCCAGGTGAAATCCCCGCCGACGCTGACACGCTGAGCGCCGGCCTCGGCGACCTCCTGGAACGTGAGGCCGGGGAGGGCGAGAACGTTCACCGGCTTCGTCACGGCGTCGCACACGGTGCGGATGTCGTCTGCGGTGCGCGAGACCGGGCGCGTAGAGCACGTCCGCACCGGCGGCTTCGTACGCCTGCAGCCGCGCGATCGTGTCGTCCAGGTCGGGGTTGCCGCGGATGTGGTTCTCGGCGCGGCCGACGAGCATGAACGGGAACCCGAGCCCGCGTGAGGCTTCCGCGGCGGCGGCGATCCGCTCGGTCGCGTGACCGACGTCGTAGAGACGGCCGGACGGGTCGTAGTCCTCGATCGAGCCGCCCACCGCGCCGGCCTCGGCGATCCGGACGATCGCGTTCGCGGCGTCCTCGGGCTCCGCGCCGTAGCCGTTCTCGATGTCGACCGCGACGGGAAGGTCGACCGCCTCGGCGAGCGCCCGGGTGTGTGCGACCACCTCGTCGAGCGTCGCTTCGCCGTCCAGCCGTCCGAGCGTGAACGCGAACCCGGAACTCGTCGTCGTGAGCGCCTCGAACCCGAGCGCCTGCATGACGCGCGCCGAGCCGGCGTCCCACGGGTTCGGAATGAGGAACGGCTCGCCGTGTGCAGCGCGGCGAACCGCTCGGCCTTCGTCTCCTGGCTCTTCATACGGGCCCGATGCTAGATGAGCCGTCGAGGGCTGAGATCGAGAGAGCCGACGCGCGGATTCGAACCGCGGACCCCTTCATTACGAGTGAAGTGCTCTACCAGCTGAGCTACGTCGGCAGGGTGTCTCAGTGTAGCGTCCTCTTTGTGAGCGAGGGCCTCGTGATCCGGCGGTTCGAGGACGCCGACGAGCGGCGCGAATTCGAGCTCGGGTTCTTCGAGCTGCTCACCGCGGGAGACGTCGAGCTGGGGCGCGCGTCGTACGAGCCGGGCTGGAAGTGGTCGACGCACGTCGGGCCGACCGCGGGCACGGAGCTCTGCGAGGTCGCGCACGTCGGGATCGTTCTCTCGGGCCGCGCCGCGGTCGAGATGCGCGACGGGACGCTCGTCGAGATGGGAGCCGGTGACGTCTTCGTCGTCCCGCCCGGGCACGACTCCTGGGTGATCGGCGACGAGCCGTACGTGTCGATCCATCTGGTCGGCGCGGACTCGTACGCCACGGCCGACTCTTAGGAACTTCTTCGTCCGCTCTCAGGCCGCTCTTACGGGCGGCTGGTCGCATGGGACGACCCAAGCGAAAGGAGCACGGACATGAAGGGATCGAACAGACGCAGGGTCGTCGCAGGCGCCGCGGCGGTGGCCGCGGTGGTCGGAACCGGAGCGGCGGTCGGGGCGACGCAGTGGTCGCCGCAGGCCGAGAACGACGCGATCCTCGCCGACGTCGCGGCGCAGCTCGGCGTCGAGCCGGACGAGCTCGAGGGCGCGATCGAGCAGGCGCTCGAGGACCGGCTCGACGAGGCGGTCGCGGCCGGGCGGATGACCCAGGAGCAGGCCGACGCGCTCAAGGAGCGGATCGAGTCGGGCGACTTCCCGCTCTTCGGCGGGGGCGGGCCCGGCGGCCCGGGCGGGATGCACGGCGGCGGGCCGATCGGGCTCGACGCGGCGGCGTCCTACCTCGGACTGACGGACGAGGAGCTGCGCACCGAGCTCTCGGACGGCTCGACGCTCGCCGAGGTCGCGGGCGAGCAGGGCAAGTCGGTGGACGGGCTCGTCGCGGCGCTGGTCGAGTCGGCCAAGGCGGATCTCGCCGACGCGGTCGAGGCCGGGCGGCTGACCGAGGCGCAGCAGGCCGAGATCCTCGACGGGCTCGAGGAGCGCATCACGACGCTCGTGAACGAGGGCTTCCGCGGCGGGCACGGGCCCGGCGGATTCCCGGGCGGGCCCGGCGGGCCGCCTCCGCGGCGGCTCGGGCTCGGACACGAGCGGCTCGACGAGCTCGTTCGATTCCGCGGCCTAGCCGTGAGCGCAGGGAAGGGAGGCCCGTCGCTCCAACCGGAGCGGCGGGCCGTCGCCCTGCCCGGTCATGTGGGCAACTCGGCACAGAATCGGCGCGCTTGCGTGACAGACACGCGCGCACTTCCCCGGTACCGTCGAAGGCGGGTGGCGGGTGGCCCACTCCCCTCCCAGGGTGGGGCGCGCGCGTCTAACTAGTACGCCCGCCGGAAGAAGGAGAGCGGCTACGCGAGCCGCAGCGGTGGACCCGTCGAGCGGGTCCGGATCCGACCCGGTGACGGGCGAATCCGCGAGCGAGTCCTCGACCGGCCGGAAGCCCTCGCAGAGGCACGGCCCGAACTCGAGCGCCTGAAAGTCCTCGACCTGAACGCGGCAGCCGCGTCTCGGTCTCGGCTGCGAAGGCACCGGAATGCTCGCTGCGTTCGTGCCCGCACCCGGCGCACCGCGGCGAGTTCGCGCACGGCTCGCACGCCCCATCGGGCGTTTCGTTCGGACCAGCGTCACGGCCGCAGTGCCGGCAGACGGACATCGGGCCTCGTATCGGCTCGATCGCCGAACTCTCTCCATCCCTCGGATTAGCGCTTGGCGCGCGCGGGCCCTTCGAGCTCGCGGCACTCGTCGATCGGGATCTCCGTCGCGACCTCCTGGCCCTCGAACTCGACCGTGCACGTGTCCTCGAGCACCGTGTAGCCGGTCACGAGCCCGACGCCCTGCGGCGTCTCGACCCGGCGGCCTACGCGGGGAGCGCGGTCGCGGAAGCTCTTGTACGTCGGATGCTCGAACGCGAGGCAGCAGCGCAGCCGTCCGCACAGGCCGGTGATGCGGCTCGACGCGACCGGCAGCGCCTGGTCCTTCGCCATCCGCAGCGTGATCGGCTGCTCGTGCGACGGATAGGAACGGGAGCACTGACCCGCGCCCGCACAGACCGACGTCGCCGCACAGCCGGGCGCATTCGCGCGGGCCGACCGAGCGCAGCTCCACCCGTCCGCCGAGCCGCCGGCCGAGCTCCTTCTCGATCGCCCCGAGCCGGGTGCGCTCGTCCGACTGGTACGAGACCACCGTGCGCGAGCCGTCGAAGGCGATCTCCACGGAGACCGGCTTCACCTCGACGTTGCGCTGCTTCAGCACCTCGCGGAAAACGCGCATGGCGTCCCTGGACTCGGCCTTGCGCACCTCGACCTGGTCGCGGTCGTCCTCGGTCGCGAGGCGGACGATCTTGCGAAACGGCGACGGCGGCTTCGACTCCAGCGTGTGGTTCGCCTTGACGACGCGCGCGAACTCCTGGCCGTACGCCGTCTCGCAGATCACCCGCGCGTTCCAGGGAAGCTCGAGCCCGTTGGGATCGAACGAGTACACGCGCCCGCCCGGCGAGAAGACGACGCCGACGGCCTGCATCAGGCGAGCACCTGCCGGAGGCGAACGAACAACGCCTCGAGCGCGAGCCCCGTCTGGACGTTGAACTCGAACGAGCGCCACACCTCGCGCACCGTCTCCGCGGCATGAGCCGCGCGCTCGTTCACGTCGGGCGCGTCCTCGGTGAGCTCCGCCAGCCGGTCGGAGTTCAGCGCCGCACCCTCGGCGCCCGCGCCCACGACGACGAGATCCCGGTACCACGAGCCGAGCACGTCGATCGCGAGGAGCACCTCGTCGCGCTCGGCCCCGCGCTCGGCGCGCTTCAGGCGCTGCTCGAAATCGCGCTTCGTCTCCTCGACGCCGACCTCCTTGGCCGCCTCGGACGCCTGCTCGAGTGTCGCGCGGATCTCGGCAGCGCGCGCCGCGGCCAGATCGCCGACGATCCTCGCCGCCTTGGCCGGCTCGAACGTGTCGTCGCGGTAGGCAGCGCGCGCGAGGTCGAGGACGGCGAACCGCCGCTCCCCGGCGCGCGCATCGAGCAGCCGCTCGGCGCGGTCGAGCCGCCCGGCGGCGACGCGAGCCGCGATCTCCAGCTCCTCGCCGGTCAGGCCGCGCGCCGCGAGATGCGTCTTCACCGCCCCGCGGGAGAGCCGCCTGAACGGAACGAGCTGGCAGCGCGAGCGGATCGTCTCGGGGAGCGGCCCGAGCTCGTCCGCGAGGAGGACGATCACCGCGTACGGCGGCGGCTCCTCGAGATCCTTGAGCAGCGCGTCGGCGGCGTCCTCGTTCATGAGGTGCGCGCCGCCGACGATGTAGACGCGCCGGTCGGCCTCGAACGGGCGCATGTGCAGGTCGCGTCGCATCTCGCGGATCGGGTCGATGCGGATCTGGTCGCCGAGCGGATCGAGCACGTACAGGTCGGGATGCGCCTCGCGGGCAACGCGGTCGGGCGAGCCGAGCAGCTCGCCCGCGAAGGCGAAGGCCGCGCGCCGCTTGCCGACACCGGGCGGCCCGTGGAAGAGGTAGGCGTGCGCCGTCCCCTCCGCGAGCGCGGCGGTCAGGAGGCGCTTGGCCTCGTCCTGCTCAGGAAAGGTCTCGAAGCTCCGCACGGATCTCGCTCGCTTGCTCCTCGGGAGTTTTCGTCGCGTCGATCGAGACGACGCGCCGCTGGAAGATCTGGGCCAGCTCACCGTATGCGCCCTGGACCCGCATCGCGAAGCCGTCGCCCTCGGCCTCCATCCGGTCGGGCTCGTCGCCGAGCCGGTCCTTCGCCTGGTCGAGCGGCAGCTCGAGGAGGAAGGTGCGGTCGGGGAGCAGGCCGCCGGTCGCGATCACGTTCAGCTCGAGCACGCGGTCGACGCCGAGCCCGCGCGCGATGCCCTGGTACGCGAGCGAGGAGTCGAGGAAGCGGTCGCAGACGACGTCCGCGCCGCGGTCGAGCGCCGGGCGAATGACATCCGCGACCAGCTGCGCGCGGGCCGCCGCGAAGAGCGTCGCCTCCGTCCAGGGCGAGATCGCGTCGCCGTGGAGGAGCAGGTCGCGGATCCGCTCGCCGAGCGGGGTTCCGCCGGGCTCGCGGGTGGCGACGACGTCCCGGCCTTCGGCGCGCAGCGCTTCGACGAGCAGGGCCGCCTGCGTCGTCTTGCCGGAACCGTCGACTCCTTCGAAGGTGATGAACATCTGGGCGCCAAGAATACGACGCCCTAGACCAGCCGTCCTCCCGCGAGCGAGTACGAGGAGTCGAAGAGATCGGCGAGCTCGCGGTCGTGCGTGGCGACGAGGCACGCCGTTCCGGAGTCGGCCGCGGCGCGCAGCGCGCGAGCGACCGCCAGCGCGGAGGCGGCGTCCTGGTGGCCGGTCGGCTCGTCGGCGAGCAGGACGCGCGGGTGCAGGGCGAGCGAGCGCGCGAGGGCGGTGCGCTGCTGCTGGCCGATCGACGTCTCGTACGGGAAGCGCGGGCCGAGCTCCGTGAGCGCGAGCGTCTCCATCAGCTCGTCGACCCAGGGCCGCGCCTCGTCCAGCCGGCGGGCCAGACGCGCCGGGTACTCGACGTTCTCGCGGACGGAGAGCTCGTTGAGCAGGCCGAAGCGCTGCGGCACGACGGCGAGCTCGTCCCAGTCCGTGCCCGGGATCGTCACCGTGCCCGCGTCGGGCTTCTCCCAGCCGGCGAGCAGGTTCAGCACGGTCGTCTTGCCGGAGCCGGAGCTGCCGACGAGCGCCGCCAGCTCGCCCTCGCGCACCGCGATCGACACGTCGTCGACGGCCACGACCGTCTCGTCGCCGCGGTGGAACGTCTTGCGCCCGTCGCGCAGCTCGGCGACGACCGGGCCCGGGACGTAGCTCCGCGGCGGCAGCTCGTCGCGCATGAGCGGATGCTGGAAGCCGCGGACGCGCCCGTGCTCGAGCTCGAGCGTCGTGTGCGCCGCCGCGGTGACGGTGCGGTCGTGGGTGGCGATGATCACGGTCACGCCGCGCTCGGTGAGCGTGCCGATCGAGCCGAGGAGCGCAGCCGCCGAGGCCGTGTCGAGCTCGGCGGTCGGCTCGTCGGCCAGCACGACCCGGGAGCCCGCGACGAGCGCCTGCGCGAACGCAGCGCGCTGCTGCTCCCCGCCCGAGAGCTCGTCGGGACGGTGGTCGCGCCGGTCGGTCAGCCCGAGCACGGCGAGCGCCTCGGTCTCGAGCTCACGGTCGCCCTCACCCATGAGGCGCAGGTGCTCCGCCACGGTGAGATGCGGCAGGAAGTTGTCGGACGGCCGCTGGAAGACGTACGTGACCGTCTCGCGCCGCAGCGCCCGCAGCCCCTTGATCTGGAGCTCACCGACGTCGGCCGGCCCGACGAGCACCGTTCCCTCGGTGGGCCGGTCGAGCCCGGCGAGCAGCCGCAGCAGCGTCGACTTGCCGGAGCCGGACACGCCGACGACCGCGTTCAGCGTCCCCGCCTCGAACTCGGCGTCGACGCCGCGCAGCGCGGGCACCTCGCCGGCCTCCGTCCGGTAGGTCTTGACGAGCCCTTGCACGGACGCGCTAGTCGCCAAGGCGCAGCACCTCCGCGAGGTTGGCCCGGGCGGCGCTGCGGTGCGCGGCGACGGCGCCCACGATCGCAACGAGCGCCAGGACGAGCCCGACGCCGACGAAGACGAGACCCGGGCAGCTTCACGAGCGGAACGGGCGAGATGCTCGCGAGCGGCTCGACGCGCGTGAGCACGAGCCGCGCGGCCAGCGCCGCCAGCGAGACGGCCAGGACGAACGAGACCGAGAGCGCGAGGCCGAGCTCCAGGAGGAGCGCCCGCCGATGCGACCGCGCCGAGAGCCCCATCCGGTGCGCAAACCCGTACGAGAGCGCCCGCGTGCGGGCCCGCGCCTGCATGTAGACGACCAGCCCGACGAGCCCGAGCAGCCCGGCCACGAGCCCGAGCGCCTGGAGGAACGAGAACGTCCGCGTGAACGCCGTCACCGACGGCCGCTTGGCGAGCTCCTCGGCGGTGATGATCGGGTACGGGCGCGCGGACGAGTTCTCGAGCACCTTCACCGCGGGGCCGGGATCGCCCTTGGCGAGGATCTGGGTCGAGGCGCTCGACGCCGAGAGCGGATTCGGCGTCCCGAGCCGGTCGAACTCCTCCGCGAGCGCGTCGGCCGACGCGACCAGGAGCGGCGAGCCCTTCGACATCCCGGGGAACGCGCGCGCCGTGCCGACGACGCGGAACGGCACCTCGATCCCGTCGATCGTCAGCGTCTCCGCGTTCGTGTTCCCCTTGACGAGCACGACCGGCACCGGCTCGCCGCCCTCGTCGAGCTTGGCCAGCAGGTCCGAGAGCGGCTGGTCGGCGTAGTTCGACTCCCAGTGGACCGCGTTCTCGAAGGTCGCGGGATCGACGGCGAGGACGTAGGTCGGCACGCGATCGAGCGTCGTCGACCCGCCGGCGGGGATGCGCGTCACCTTCGTCGCGGGAACCTCGGGGTCGACCGGGGCCTCGCGGTCGTCGCTCGTCAGGCCGCGCACGTCGCTCCCCAGGCCGAGCAGCGCGGCGGCGTCGATGGTCGCCTTGTACGACGTGACCACGGTCTGCGCGTAGATGAAGAGCCCGAACGCGACGGCGCAGGCGGTCACGAGCACGAGGAGCAGGCGCCGCGCGGCCGCGAGCCGGTGCGCGGCGAGGTACGTCGCCGGCCCGCTCGCACGGGCGCGCCACACTCGAGCGAGGCGCACGAAGAGGCGTGCCACGAGCCCGGCGACGCCGGCGATCGCGAGGATCGGGAAGAGCAGCAGGTAGGCGCTCGGCCGCTCGACGCCGTCGGACTGGACGACCACGGCGTCCCCGTTCAGGAGCTTGTGGAGGAACCACCCGGCGAGCGCGAGCGCGATCAGCTCCCACGGAAGCGGGAACGAGCGGTGGTGGTCGTGGCGCGTCCGGAACTCCCGCGCGAAGGCGATCCCGGCGACGAGGGCGATGAGCGCGAGCGCGATGCGGCGCGCGCAGGGCGACGTGCCGCAGCGACTCGTCGAGCGCGGCCGCGCTCCACCGTGCCGCCGGGTCCGAGCAGGGCGATCGCCGCGTACCCGAGCCCGAGCCCGATCACCAGTCCGGCGAGGATCGGCAGGAGCGACTCGAGCACCGCAATCGCGCCGATCTGGCCCGGACCCGCGCCACGGGCGTTCATGAGCGTCGCCTCGGCCTTGCGGCGCTCCAGCGAGAACACCGCTACGGCGGCCAGGACGGCGAGCGCGATCAGCTGCCCCGCCGCGACGAGCAGGTCGACCGGGGCGCGCACGGTTGCCGCGGTCAGCGTCGCGGCGCGCACCGCGTTCGGGAGCTGTGAGTTGAACTCGATCGAGTCGGTGAAGCAGAGCGCGCAGCGGAACTCGACGTTCAACGGCTCCTCGGGCGTGAGCAGGGAGCGCTGGAACTCGTCCACGCTCCGCGCGGTCGCGCGCGCCTTCGGCAGCGACGGCGCGTCGGCCGCGTACGGCGCCTCCCAGCGGAAGTCGGCGTTGTTCCCGCCGAGCTCCTGGGCGAGCTCGATGCATCGTCTCCTGGTCTCCGATCGCGAAGGTCGGCGGCGTCGTGTACACCGGCGGCGTGGGATAGATGTCGTTGTTGAGCGAACGCCAGTACGGCGTTGCCGGCTCGTCGAAGAGCTGGCGGTAGAGCCCGGCGATCCGCACTCTTCGCGGTGTCGAGGAGCACCTCGTCCCCCGGCTCGAGCCCGAGCTCGCGGGCGGTCGAGTCGGCGAGCCAGATGCCCTCGCCGCTGCCCTCCGCCGTCACGGTCACGTGGTCGAGCGCATCGGTGCGCGAGAGCAGGCGTACGTCCAGGGTCTGTCGCGGCTGCGCCGGATTTGCGGCGGAGACAGCCGGCCCGAGCACGGTCACGATCGTCGAACCGAGGTCCGGGATCGTCGCCGCCGCCTCGTCGAACGCGCGCGTCCGGTCGTCGACCGACGGCGCGTTCAGCGCTCCGATCTCGGCGTTGGCCGCCGAGCTGCCCACTGCGACGTAGATCCCCGCGCCGTACGGCGTGACCGCGTCGAGCTCCTGCTCGAGGGCCGCGCTCCCGGCCGAGGCGACGAAGAGCGGCCCGGCCGCGCTGGCCACGGCCAGAAGCGCCGCCCCGCCGACGAGCGCGGCAGCGATCCCCGGAAACCGGGAGAGGACGAACGGCGCCCTCCGCCAGAGCGGGTTCCGGGTCACGCGCACAGTACGTCTGACGTCACAGATCGCTTCCGGATTGCGGCCACGTAGGATTCTCGGCCGTGCGGGCCCTGGTGACAGGCGGCGCGGGCTTCATCGGCTCGCATCTGGTCGACGCGCTCGTCGAGCGCGGCGATTCCGTCTTCGTGCTCGACGACCTCTCAACAGGCAAGACCGAGAATCTGAACGGTTCCGCCACGTTCGTCGAGGGCGACGTGCGCGACGCGGCCGCAGTCGACGCCGCGTTCGCGGAGCTCGACCCCGAGGTCTGCTTCCATCTCGCGGCCCAGGCGGACGTGCGCCGCTCGGTCGAGGATCCCGTTCGCGACTCCGAGATCAACACGATCGGGACGATCCGCGCGCTCGAGGCGTCGCGGCGGCACGGCACACAGCTCGTCCTGTCCTCCACGGGCGGCGCGATCTACGGCGAGTGCGCCGAGCCGGCGCTGGAGACCGCGGCCCGCCTGCCGCTTTCGCCCTACGGGACGTCGAAGCTCGCGGCCGAGGAGTACCTCGGCGCCTACGGGCGCCTGTACGGGACGACCCACGTGGCGCTGCGCTACGCGAACGTCTACGGGCCGCGCCAGGATCCGCACGGCGAGGCGGGCGTGGTCGCCATCTTCCTCGGCCGAATCGCAGCCGGCGAGCCTCCGCGGATCTTCGGCGACGGGCGCCAGACCCGCGACTACGTCTACGTCGGCGACGTGGTCGCAGCGACCTTGGCCGCAGCAGGGCAGAACGGCGGCGTCTTCAACGTCGGCACCGGCGTCGAGACCTCGGTGCTCGAGCTCGCGCAGGCGTGCGCGCGTGTAACGGGAGCGGAATTCGAGCCGCTGTTCGAGCCGGCGCGGCTCGGCGAGCTCGAGCGCAGCGTCCTCGACCCGGAGCTGGCCGCGGACGTGCTCGGGTTCCGCGCGGAGGTTTCGGTAGAAGACGGACTCACGCGAATTTGGGCGGAAGGAGAGGACGGACGAGGGCCGAAATAGATCGGCCCAATGGAACTTCCGTCCAACCTAGCTCCCGAGAATCCCTGGCGCTCGACCGCGCTCGTCGCCTCCGGCGTCGCGGCGCTCGAGCTCTTCGTCCTCGTCATCCTGGCGTTCGCGATCTTCGTGAAGCCGATGCTCTCGAACGAGCCGAGCACGGCGGCGCCGCAGAAGAAGGCCACGGCGACCAAGTCCACCACGGCCGCGCCGGCGAAGTCGACGGCGACGAAGACGTCCGCGCCGGCCAAGACTGCGAAGGCCGCGCCGGTCGCGCGCACGAAGACGAAGGTGCTGATCCTGAACGGGAACGGCCGCTCCGGCGCCGCCAGCGAGAAGGCCTCGTGGGTCATGACGAAGGGCTATCCGATCGCCGCGACGGCCAACGCGTCGCGCACCGACTTCGCCCGCTCGCTCGTCATGTACAAGCCCGGCTTCGAGGCCGAGGCGAAGCGGTTCGGCAAGGACTTCAACGTCTCGCGCGTCATCCCGCTCGACGGGATGAAGAAGAGCGAGCTCGAGGGCGCCGCCCTCGTCCTCATCATCGGCGCCGAGTAGCGCGCCGGTTCACGCCTGGCCGGACTCAGCGCGGGGATAGCCTAGTCCCGTGACCCGTCCGCTTCTCGTTCGCGCGGCCCGCCGCGAACCCGTCGAACGCACGCCCGTCTGGTTCATGCGCCAGGCCGGCCGCTCGCTGCCGGAGTACCGCGAGATCCGCAAGCGCGCCCGGCTCTTCGACATCTGCGCGGACGCGGAGCTCTGCGCCGAGGTGACGCTGCAGCCGGTGCTCCGCCACAACGTGGACGCGGCCGTGATGTTCGCCGACATCGTCCTCCCCCTCCTCGGGATGGGCGCGAAGGTGGAGCTGCGCGACGGCGTCGGGCCCGTGGTCGATCCACCGGTCCGCACGCTCGCCGACGTCGAGCGGCTCGCGGTTCCGGACCCGCGCGAGACCCTGCCGGCGTTTCTCGACGCAATCCGCCTCGTGCGCGCAGCGCTGCGCGACGACCAGGCGGTCGTCGGCTTCTGCGGCGCGCCGTTCACCGTCGCCGGCTACCTGATCGAGGGAAAGCCCACGCGCGACTTCGCCGAGACCAAGCGCCTCATGTACTCGACCCCCGAGGTCTGGCACGCGCTCGCGGACAAGCTCGCCGAAGCGTTCTCCGCGTACGTCGCGGCCCAGGTCGAGGCGGGCGCCGACGCGATCCAGCTCTTCGACTCGTGGGCCGGCGCGCTGTCGGCGGCCGACTACCGCGAGTTCGTCGCTCCCTACTCCGCCCGCATTCTGGACGCGGTCGAAGCGACCGACGATCCACTTCGCGACCGGCGCCGGGCACCTGCTTCCCGACCTCGCCGAGGCGGGCGGCGACGTGATCGGGCTCGACTGGCGCATCCCGCTCGCCCGGGGCTGGGAGACCGTCGGCCACGACCGCGGCGTGCAAGGAAACCTCGATCCGACGCTCCTCCTGGGCAGTTGGCAACGCACGAGCGACGCGGCAATAGGCATTCTCGAAGAGGCCGGGGGACGCGAAGGGCATATCTTCAACCTCGGTCACGGTGTTCTCCCCCAGACGGACCCGGACATGTTGGGCCGGCTGGTGGAACTGGTGCATGAGCGAACTGCGGCGGAGGTGCCCGCGTGAAGACGGCGGTGATTGCGATGGCGTACGGCAGCCCGTCCTCGATCGAGGACGTCCCCGCCTACCTTCAGGACGTGCGCGGAGGCCGCCCGGCCCGCTCGGAAGCGGTCGCCTCGCTCGCCGAGCGCTACCGGCGCATCGGCGGCTCGTCGCCGCTGAACGAGGTCACGGAGAAGCAGCGCGTCGCCCTCGAGCGCGAGCTGGGCGTCCCGGTCTACGTCGGGATGAAGCACTGGTCGCCGTGGATCTGCGAGGCCGTGCAGCAGGCGATCGACGGCGGCGCCGAGCGCATCGTCGGCCTCGTGCTCGCTCCCCACTACTCGCGCATGTCGATCGGCGAGTACCGCGAGCGGGTCGAGAGCGGCCTGAACGGCGCCGAGGTCGAGCTGCGGTTCATCGAGAGCTGGGGCGCCTACCAGCCGTTCGTCGACGTGCTCGCGAACCGCGTGCGCGGAACGGCATCCCATGTGGTCTTCACGGCGCACAGCCTGCCGGCGCGGATCCTCGCCGACGACGATCCCTACCGCGACCAGCTCCTCGAGACCTCCCGTCTCGTCGCCGAGCGCGCCGGCCTCGATCCGATGCACTGGTCGTTCGCCTTCCAGAGCGAGAGCCCGACGGGCGAGCCCTGGCTCGGGCCGGACATCCTCGACGAGCTGAAGCGCCTGAAGGAGCACGGCGTGCGCTCGGTTCTCGTCGCCCCGATCGGCTTCGTCGCCGATCACCTGGAGATCCTCTGGGACCTCGACATCGAGGCCCGCGACAAGGCGATCGAGCTCGGGCTGCGGCTCGAGCGCACGCCGTCATTGAACGACGACCCGGACTTCATCCGCGCCCTCGCGGCGCTCGTCCGCAGGGAGGTGGAATCGTGAGCTCGACCCGCAGCTGCCCCGACTGGCCGTCGCATCTCGAGGAGTACCCCGACCTCCATTTCAAGCACTACACGGTTCCGGAGGCGAAGCTCCCGGCCGAGGTGCTCGTGAACCTGCGCGACATCCCGATGACCGAGGAGGCGATCTGCGCCGACCTCGAGCACAACGTCGTGAACCCGGAGCACACCGATCCTCGGATCGTCGCGGCGCTGCGCGAGTCCTACTGGTACGACCTGAACGACTGGCTGGCGCGCTCGGGTGGAGGCAATGGGTAAGGGCTACGCCGAGGGCCCGGCCGCCGAGGAGCGCTTCGCGGCGCTCGAGCGCGGCGAGCTCTTCGACACGGGCCCGGCGCCCGCGGACCGGCAGGCCGTCTACGGCTCGACGGCGGACAACGCGGAGAAGCACTTCATCGGCTGGGCCGACGAGGTCGACGCGGACAAGCTGTTCGCGTCGGGCGAGGCCTGGGGCATCTCGCTCGTGCGGAAGAGCACGTAGGCGTCCCTCGAACGAGGGACGGGGGTACCTCCGTCAGGTGATTCGTATCCCCCGTTCGGGGGTCACGCGGGATACTTCGGGGACGCCGCGACTGAAAGGAGAGGTCATGCCGCCTCCCAAGCGCACCGATCCCTACGCCGTCTTCAACTTCCGCGTCGAGATCGACGGAATCGACGTCGGCTCGTTCACCGAGGTGAGCGGGCTCGACTCGGAGACCGACGTGATCGAGTACCGCACCGGCGATATGCGGATGAACTCGTCCGTGAAGCTCCCGGGCCTCACGAAGTACCCGAACATCGTCCTCAAGCGGGGAATGACCAAGGATCTCTCGCTGTGGCAGTGGCGCAAGGCGGTCGTGAACGGCCAGACCGACCGGCGAAACGGCGTGATCATCCTGATGGACGAGTCGCGCGCGGACGTGCTGCGCTGGCAGTTCCGCAACGGCTGGCCCGCGAAGTGGGAAGGCCCCGACCTGGACGCGTCCTCGAGCGAGGTCGCCATCGAGACGCTCGAGATCGCCCACGAGGGGCTGGAGCTCGAGAGTGTCGGCTGAGCGCCCCGCCGACGTCATCCTGGACGTCGAGTTCGACGCCGGTCTCCTCTACCTCGCGCTGCGCAACATCGGCGAAGGGCCCGCGACCGCGGTCCGCTGCAAGTTCGCGAAGCCGTTCCACGGCCTCGGCGGCGAAACCGAGATGTCGGCGCTGCCGCTCTTTCGCAAGCTCGAGTTCCTCGGGCCCGGGCGGGAGATCCGGACGCTCCTCGACACGGCGTCGGCCTATTTCGCGCGCAAGGAGCCGGTGAAGCTCGAGGCGACCGTGACCTGGCGCGACGACGTCCGCGCACGCGGCCAGCGCGCGATCGTGCACGACCTGTCGGTCTACCGCGCGCTCGCGTACCGGGCCTAGGGCTGTCGCAGCCTCAGGGCGACCGGCTCTCCCGGGCCATGTCCGTGGCGGCCCTGTCCGCCACGCCCCCACCCTGGGAGGGGATCACCCACCCGCCACCCACCGACACCTTGGCGGAGCGCGGCGCACGCGTGTGTGACGTTCGTGCCGGGTTACGCGCGGATCAGGAAATGTTCGCCGCGGTGGCGGCGGAGCCGAGCGCCTCGTCGATCGCGTCGAGCGTCGCCTGGTCGAGCTCGATCCCGGATGCGCCGGCGTTGTCGTCGACCTGCTCCGGACGGCTGGCGCCGACGATCGCCGACGCGACGTTCGGCTCGCGCAGCACCCACGCGAGCGCGAGCTGCGACATCGTGATTCCGAGCCCCTCCGCGATCGGGCGCACGCGGTCGACCGCGCCGATGACCTCCTCGGTGAGGAAGCGGCCCATGGCCCAGTTCATCTCGTCCGAGGTCGCGCGCGAATCCGGCGGCGGCGCCTTCCCCGGCCGGTACTTGCCGGTGAGGACGCCCTGGCCGAGCGGCGAGAACACGATCTGCGAGATCCCGTTCGCTGCGCAGAGCGGAATCACCTCGGCCTCCGGGTTGCGGGCGAGCATCGAGTACTGCGGCTGGCTCGACACGAACTTCTCGACCCCGGGCAGGTCGAGCGCCGCCTGGATCTGGTCGGCCTTCCACTCGCTGAACCCGAGGTAGCGCGCCTTGCCCGAGCGGACGACCTCGGTGAGCGCCTCCATCGTCTCCTCGAGCGGCGTGTCCACGTCGTAGCGGTGACACTGGTACAGGTCGACGTACTCGACCCGCAGCCGCTTGAGGGACGCGTCGATCTGCTTCTCCACCTGCGCGCGCGAGAGCCCGCGGTCCTCGTCGGTCATCGGGAAGTAGAGCTTGGTCGCGAGGATGTACGAATCGCGCGGCCGGTCGGCGAGCGCCTCGCCGAGGAACTCCTCAGCGGCGCCCTTGCCGTAGACGTTCGCGGTGTCGATGAAGTTGATCCCGACGTCGAACGCACGGTCGACGCACGCCTGCGCCCGGTCGCGGTCGATGCCCACGCCGAAGGTGAGCCAGGAGCCGAGGCAGATCTCCGAAACCTCGAGGTCGCTCGAGCCGAGTTGCCGGAAGCGCATGGCCGAGTTCTACCCGACGCGGGTCGCTCCGCGGTCGATCCGTTACGGTGAGGCATGGCCTCCCCCGCGCTCCTGGAGAAGCCGCGGCTTCGCGGCGTGTCGCATCAGTGGGCGTTTCTGCTCGCGCTGCCGCTCGGGATCGTGCTCATCGCGCTGGCGGGCTCGCCGCTTTCACGCGCTGCCACGGCCGTCTTTGCGAGCGGCGTCGCCGTCATGTTCGGCGTCAGCGCGCTCTATCACCGCCCCACCTGGTCGCCCGTGCGCCGGTCATGGCTGCGCCGGCTGGATCATGCGGCGATCTATCTCCTCATCGCGGCGACGTACACGCCGTTCGGCCTGCTCGTGCTCGAGGGGGCGTGGCGCCCGGCGGTCCTGGCCGTGGTGTGGACAGGAGCGCTCCTCGCGATCGCGCTCAAGCTCTGCTGGCCGGCCTCGCCGAAGTGGATGGCGGCAGTGATCGCCGTCGGGCTCGGCTGGGTCGCGGCGGTCGCGTTCGGCGAGCTCCTCGAGGGTGCGGGGACGACCGCGACGTCGCTCGTCCTCGCGGGAGGCATCTGCTACACGCTCGGCGCCGTGGTCTACGTGGTGGGCCGCCCCGATCCGGTTCCGGAGGTCTTCGGCTACCACGAGGTCTTCCACGCCCTGGTCATCGCGGCGGTGGCGCTCCAGTACGCGTCGGTCGCGATCGTCGTGACCGGCTAGCGTCGCCGGGGACAAACCGGCACGAAATCGGCACGGTTTCGCGCGTAACTCGTGCGCACCTGCTCGATACGATCGCCGTGGGTGGCGGGTGGTCCTCTCCCCTCCCAGGGTGGGGCGCGCGCGTGTGACTAGAGCTGCGGATCGGGGACATCCGCGTCCCCGTCGGTGCCGTCGCCGGTCGGCTCGGCGGGTTCGCCGGCCTCGGTCTCGTCCCGCGCGCGCAGGTCGGCCAGGAGCCACAGCGTCGGCCCGACGAACAGGCTCATGCCGAGGAAGAAGATCCCGATCCAGCCGGCCAGGAGCTTCACGTCGTCGTTCTCGAACCCGGCCACGAGCAGGAACGCGCCGGCGAAGAGGCACAGGCCCGACGCGAGGACGGCCATCAGCTTGGCGGCGGCGGATCCGGTCACGGCGCGACTCTATCCGCCTTCCAGGCCGCGTAGCGCTCGGGCAAACAGACCGCGCAGGGCCGATACCCCGACGCCACGGCAGCCTGCTCGTCCGCGAAGAACACGCGGTGCCGGACGTAGTGCCCGCGCGCGATCCAGCGCAACGCGCCCGGGCAGTCGAGCCGGCCGTAGATCTTCGAGCGGCGGTGGCCGCCGAGCGTCCCCGGCGTTGCGGAGAGGTACTCGCCGTCCGGGCCGGTCAGGCGGTAGACGGCCGCTCAGCCTTCAGCGAGAGCGCCCGCGCCCGGCCGTAGAAGAACGCGGTCGCGAGCACGAGGATCACACCCATGACGACGAGCGTCCACGTGTCGTCCTTCGTCGGCTTGACGACCATGTCGAACACGACCAGGTACAGGACGACGTAGTCGAGCCGCGAGAACACGATCATGCGCTGCGCAGCCCGATAGGCGGCCGGGCTCATGCCGCCGTCGCGGTCGATCATCTTCTTCACCCGCTCCGATTGCGGCTTGATCCAGAGGAGCCCGGTCAGGAACGTGATCGCGAAGCCCACGAACCCGAGCACGATCCAGAGCTCGTCGAAGGCGAGAAAGTCGCTTTCGGCGACCAGCGCGATCCCGAAGACGAGCACGAGCAGCGAGGACGGGATGAAGAAGACGTTCGCGAGCGCAACGAGGTCGTCGAAGATCTGCCTCATCGCGCGCCTCGTCGTGGGCCCGGTCGGCACGGAAGCCGAGAATGTGGAAGAGCATCCCCGCACCGATCCACATGATCGCGAACGAGATGTGGAGGAACAAAAGCAGGTCGTAGCGGGTCATTTCGCAGCTTTTACACGATCTGCCGGATGCGACCGGTGCGGATAACCGCACCTAAAATGGAGAGTCCGCTCCCTGCACAGCACGGTTTACACGCGCGATCCTCCCTGTAATGAGACCGCAGAAGCTCACATTCTTCTTCAGCGACGTCGAAAGCTCCACGCGCCTCGTGCGCGAGCTCGGCGACCACTACGGCGAGCTCTTGCTCGAGCTGCGCTCGATCCTCCGCGAGGAGATCGAGCGCGCCGGCGGCCGGGTCGTCGACATGCGGGCCGACGAGGTCTTCGCGGTCTTCGAGCGCGCGAGCCAGGGGATGGCCGCCGCCGTGTGTATTCAGAAGGCGGTCGCGGCGTACGACTGGGCGAACGACGCGCCGGTTCGCGTGCGCATCGGTCTCCATACGGGCGTCGCCCGCGAGGACGACCGCAACGACTACGTCGGCATCGAGGTGCATCGCGCCTCGCGCATCGCCGACGCAGCGCACGGCGGCCAGGTCCTCCTGTCGCAGGCAACCGCAACGCTTCTCGATACGGACGCGCTCGACCTCGGCGAGTACGAGCTGAACGGCCTCGACGCGCCCGAGCGGATCTTCCAGCTCGTCCACGAGGAGCTCGAGTCGGACTTCCCGGTGCTGCGCTCCGGCGCTCCCCGCAGAGGGCTGAGCGTTGCGCTCGCGGACGACTCCGTGATCATCCGCGAGGGCATCGCGCGGCTGCTCGAGGAGGCGGGGATCGAGGTCGTCTCCCAGGCGGGAACGCCCGATCAGCTGCTCCGCGACATCGCCGAGCACCAGCCGGACGTGGCCGTGGTCGACATTCGCATGCCGCCGAGCGGAAGCGACGAAGGCCTGCGCGCCGCGAAGACGATCCGGAACCAGTACCCGGACGTCGGCGTCCTGCTCCTGTCGCAGGCGCTCGAGCCGGCCTACGCGGCCGAGCTCGTCGCGGAGAGCCCGACCGGCGTCGGCTACCTGCTCAAGGATCGAGTCGGCGACATGGACGAGTTCGCCGCGGCCCTCCACCTGGTGGCCGAAGGCGGCCAGGCGCTCGATCCGGCGCTGGTCTCTTAAAAACGAACCGGGCGCGCGGTTCCCCTTACAGCACCGCGCGCCCCGTTCATCTCCATAGTCCCCGGCCGGTCGCAGCGCCATGCGCATTGCGAAGCGGCTTCGCGGAACCCTAACGTGGCGTTTTCGCCTTTTGCGGCCGGGTACAGGCAAAGGATCCAGGAGCGCACTTTCCTGTTCGGTGACGTCGAGGGCTCGACCGGTCTTCTCCGCGAGCTCGACGACCACTACGACGAGCTTCTCTTCGAGCTGCGCTCGCTGCTTCGCGCCGAGATCGAAAAGGCCCGCGGCCGGGTCGTCGGCCTGCGCGGGGACGAGGTGTTCGCGGTCTTCCTCCAGGCCGACGCGGCGGTGCGGGCGGCCGTCGCGATCCAGCGTTCGCTCGCGGCAGGCCAGGTGCACCTCCGCATCGGCCTGCACACGGGAATCGCCCGGCGGGACACGCTCGGGGACTACTCGGGGATCGAGGTGCATCGCGCGTCACGCATCGCCGACGCCGGACACGGCGGCCAGGTGCTGCTCTCCGAGGCGACCGCGCGTCGCGCTCATGCGCAGACCCGTGACCTGGGCGAGTACGAGCTTCCCGGGCTCGACGAGCCGGAGCGGATCCTCCAGCTCGTGCACGCCGGGCTCAGATTCGAGTTCCCGCCGCTCCGCACGGACGTCCCGCTGCGTGTAGCCCTGGCCGGCGGAGGGCTGCGACGGCAACTCGAGGAGAGCGGAATCCGGGTGGTCTCGGAGGTCGACACGCTCGACGGGCTCCTCCGCGACATCGGCGAGCGCCGGCCGGACGTGGTCGTGGTCGACATGGGCATGACCGCGCAGGACCTCGACGAGAACCTCGAGGCGGCGCGGATCGTCCGCGAGGCGTTCCCGGACGTTCGAGTGCTCCTCCTGTCGGAGGCGCTCGGACCGGTGCGGGCGGCCGAGCTGATCGCGTCGAGCCCCACCGGGATCGGCTACCTGCTGAAGAACCGCTCCGAGGAGCCGGACGAGTTCATGGCCGCGCTCCACCGCGCGATCCAGGCGCTCGCTTCGCAGCGCGCCTAGTTAAACCGCAGGCCGTCGAGCTGCGAGAGATCCAGGTTCCCGCCGGAGATGACGCACACGACACGCGTCCCGGGCGGGAGCTGGAGCGCGCCCGAGCGCAGCGCGGCGACCGGCGCCGCGGCCGCGCCCTCGACGACGAGCTTCGTGCGCGCCATCGTCCAGAGCACGTTCTCGAAGATGATCGCGTCCGGCACGACCACGATCTCGTCCACGAACCGCTGTACGAGGTCGAACGTGTGCCCGCCGACGCGCTTCACGCGCAGGCCGTCGATGATCGTGTCGCAGTGCTCGAGCGTGACCAGCTCGCCCGCGTCGACGCTCGCCTTCATCGCCGGGCCGTCGGCCGACTCGACGCCGACGATGCGTACGTCCGGCCGCGCTCGCTTGACGGCAGCCGACACGCCGGAGATGAGCCCGCCGCCGCCGATCGGGACGACGATGACCTCGACCTCGGGCCAGTCCTCGATCACCTCGAGCCCGAGCGTCCCCTGGCCGGAGATGAGATCGAGATCGTCGAACGGGTGGACGTAGACGAGGCCGTCGCGCTCGACCAGCTCGCGCGCCTTCTCGTCGGCCTCGTCCCAGATCGTCCCGTGCTGGACGACCTCGGCGCCGTAGCCCGCGAGTCGCCTCGACCTTCGACGGCGTCGCGTTCTCGGCCATGCAGACGACCGCACGGATCCCGAGCATCGACGCGGCCAGAGCCACGCCCTGCGCGTGGTTTCCGGCCGAGGAGCAGACGACCCCGCGGGCGCGCTCCTCGTCCGAGAGCAGCGAGAGCTTGTTCAGCGGCCCGCGGATCTTGTACGAGCCGGTCTTCTGGAAGCACTCGGCCTTGAGCCGCACGTCCAGGCCGGTCTCGGTCGAGAGCGCCTGCGAGCCGACGAGCGGCGTGCGATGGATGAACGGCGCGACCTTCTCGCGCGCGGCCATCGAATCGGGTAGCGCCGCGGTGCTCATGCGGGCCGATTCTCTACGAACCGGCCGCGCCGTGCGACCGCGGCGCGCTCCCGATTTCCCCTAGACGCCTGCGCTGACCGTTCGGCCGGCCGTTGCGCGGCCGAGCGCCAGACCCGCGACCACCATGACCGCGCCGAGCGCGAAGTGCAGCCAGTCGTCCGCCGAGTTCAGCGGGACGAAGTTGGCGTTGCTCGTCTTGTCGATCAGGAGACCGTAGATCCACAGCACGAGGTAGATCGCGCCGCCGCCGATCAGGAACAGCCGTGCGCCGCCCCACGTCGCGGCGAGCAGGATGCCGGCGACCCCGAACAGGATGTGCACGAGGTTGTGCAGGATGCTGACCTGGAAGATCCCGAGCAGCTCCGCGTTGCCCTCGTGGCCCGCGAAATCGAGACCGTCGTAGAGGTTCGTCGTGATCCCCGGAATGAACCCGAGGATGCCGACCGCCAAGAACGCGACACCGACGATCATCGCGACGGTTTGCACCGGACTTCGATTCATCTTTCCCCTCCGATCTTGGACTGACGACGCGTGGTTCGTCGGAGATGACGATTCGGTTCGGCGATGTACCCGACGCGCGCGGACGCGGAACCCGCTACTTGGGCGGAAGCGAGGACGCATGCGCCTCGCCGCGGACGACCCAGGCGTCGAGCTCGTCGTCGGTCTCGAGCAGAGAGGACGAGACGAACACGATCCCTTTCATCGGCCGCCCGGTGAAGTCGAACGGCCGCACGCCCGGCTGCGCCAAAGCGGCCTCGCCCTCGTCGGCGGACAGGCGCACGATCAGCTCGTCGCCGAGCACGCCGCAGGCCATGTTGCCGCCGAGCATGAACGCGATGCCGCCGAACATCTTCCGCTCGACGAGGTCCGGACGGGCGTCGAGCTGTGCCCGCACCCGTCCGGCGAGTTCCTCGTCGTAAGGCATCTAGACCGGCGCGGGAGCCGTTTCGATGTCTTCCACCCGCAGGTCCTCCCGCTTCAGGAGGACGAACGTCATGACGAAGGCGACCGCGGCGAACCCGGATGCGACCCAGAACGCCGCCGCGTAGCCGGCCGTGTTGGCCACGACCTGCGGCTCACCCGACTCGAGCAGCGAGGTCGCGTGGGACGTCGCGACGGTCGTCAGGATCGCGACGCCGAGCGCGCCGCCGATCTGCTGGCTCGTGTTGATGAGCCCCGACGCAAGCCCGGCCTCGGGCCCGGTCACGCCCCCGAGCGCCGCGATCGAGATCGGCACGAACGAGAAGCCCAGCCCGATCCCGAGCCCGACGAAGCCGGGCAGCAGGTCGCCCACGAACGTCCCGCCGACCGAGATCTGCGAGAAGTAGGCGAGCGACAACGAGAGCAGCCCCAGGCCTGTCGCCAGGATGGGGCGAACGCCGACCCGCGTGACCAGCGCCTGCGCGGCTCCCGAGGCGGCGATGGCGGTGAGCGCCACCACCAGGTAGGCGAGCCCGGTCTTCAGCGCGGAGTAGCCGAGCGTGTACTGCATGTACAGCGTCAGCAGGAAGAACATCCCGAAGATCGAGGTTCCGAGCCCGAAGCCGATCAGGTTCGCGCCGGTGATCGTGCGGCGCTTGAAGAACGAGAGCGGGACGAGCGGCGCGTGCGAGCGGTTCTCGAGCCACAGGAAGATGGCCATGAGAACGGCCGAGGAGCTGAGCACGACGATCGTCTGGGTCGACGTCCAGCCGACGCGGTTCGCCTGCGTCAGCCCGAAGACGAGCAGGATCAGGCTGGTCGTGACGGTGACGGCGCCCCAGACGTCGAAGTGGCGCGCCATGCCCTCCGCCTTGGACTCGCGCACGTACTTCGGCACGAAGTAGAGCGTGATCAGCGCGATCGGCACGTTCACGAAGAAGATCCACTGCCAGCCCACGTACTCGGTGAGGATTCCCCCGAGGAGCACGCCGATGGCGCTGCCGGCGCCGGCGATGCCGCCGAGCGCGCCGAGCGCCTTGTTGCGCTCCGAGCCTTCCGCGAACGTCACCGTCACGATCGAGAACACCGACGGCGAGAGGATCGCGGCCGCGGCACCCTGGGCGGTGCGGGCGAAGATCAGCATCTCGGACGACTGCGAAAAGCCGGCGATCAGCGACGTGAGAGCAAACAGGCTCAGCCCGATCATGAAGAAGATCCGCCGGCCGAGCAGGTCGCCCATGCGGCCGCCGAGGAGCAGGAAGCCGCCGAACGTGAGCGCGTAGCCGGACACGACCCACTGGAGATCCTCGGTCTGGAAGCCGAGATCCTCCTGAATCGACGGCAGCGCGACGTTCACGATCGAGATGTCGAGGACGACCATCAGGTAGGCCACGCCGAGTACGGCTAGCGCCCACCAACGCTTGGGATCGGGTACGGCTGCGTTCATCTCGTCCTCCTCGCTCTGGGTTTCTCGGTCTAACGCGGTCTAGCTCCCCAGGCTTCCAGCGACCCACGCGGGCCAGAAGGGTGCTGCCTTGAGACGCGAGGGTTCGGGTATCCGTACTACCGGTCGCCGCGCACCTCGCGCGGGACGCCGTACTCCTCCTGCTCGCGCGTGAGCCAGTCGGCGAGGAACGGCTCGGCGACGCGGTAGGCGCGGTCTTCGTCCCGCGCGATCAGCTCCTTGCGGACGAGCGCGCGGACCGCCGTTTGCAGCGTCGGGTTCGGCGGAAGCTGGTGGCGTTCGTGGTAGCCGCGGGAGAAGACGGCCGCGGACGGCTCGTCGGCGAGCGCGAGGAGCGCCAGCCGCTGCGGGCGGGGCAGGTCTTCCCAGAGCGTCGCGAAGTGGTTCGACTCGGAGCGCAGCACCTTGCGGATCGCCTCCTCGACCTCGGCCGGACCGGCGACGCGCCGGCCGGCCAGCTCCCACGTCGCGTACGCGAGCTCCTGCGTCGCGTACGGATGGCCGCCGGTCGCCTCGAGGAGCCGCTCGACGCCGTCGTCCGAGATCCGCTTGCCGGTCGCCTCGAACCGCTCGCCGAGGAAGCGCGCGAACTTGGCCCGCGGGATCGGGCCGATCTCGAGCCGCTTGGCGCTGCGCCAGAACGGCTCGTTGCGGTCGTTGAAGATCGCGTCGAGGACATGCCGCTTGGAGCCGAGGTAGACGTGCGCGATGTCCGGCTGCGTCTGGAAGACCGCGCGCATCAGGTTCGGGAAGCGCTTGTCGAGCGCGACGATCTCCTGGAACTCGTCGAAGACGATCGCGACGCGGCGGCGGCGTTCCGCGGCCAGGACGGCCGGCAGCTCGAGCAGCCCTTCGATCGTGTCGTCGATGTCGTTGCGGCGATGCCCCGCCATGAAGCCGAACCGCAGCGAGCCGTCGGTCGGGTCGACCTCCATCGTCGGCGTCACCCGCAGCCCGCGGAAGAGGCTCGCGGCCTTCTCGAACGCCTGGTCGAGCGGCGAGGCGATGTCCGACCAGATCGTCTTCGCGAGCGCAGCCGCGAAGCGCTCCTTCGTCGGCGTCTTCATCAGGTCGACGTAGGCGACGAGCACCTTCTTCGAGATCGCCTCCTGCGCCGCCCGCAGGACCAGCGAGGACTTCCCGTAGCGTCGCGGCGCGTAGACGAGCACGTTCTGGCCGTTGCGCATGTCCGCGGTCAGCTCGCGGACTTCGTCCTCCCGGTCCGTGAACGCGTCGTCGAGCGCGAGATCGCCGTACGTGAACGGATTCGTCGCTGCCGTATGCATGGCGGCATTATGTCAGAAGCAATATGGCCGACGTGAATACGAGCTCTACGGCCGCGCGACGCTCTCCGCGATCGCGGCGTAGCCGGCACGCGCCGGCCTGGATGTACGCCGGCCAGGTGCCAGACGGTCACGCGCTTCGGCGACGACGAGCGCACGATGAAGTCGCGAAGCCCGAGTCCGTTCATGGTGAACCCGGCGTCGTTGCCCGGATCGAGTCGCGAACCACGAGGAGATCCGCCTGGTGGCGGATCCACACGTTCGCGACCGCCTTCGAGGTGTTGAAGATGCGCACCTCCGCCGTTGATCCGCTTCCGCAGTTGGCGGCCAGCCGTCCGACCTTCGGAACGGTCAGGATCGTCGTGTCCGGTGTTGGCGGCCAGGATCTTCGAGCGCCGCCTGGGCACGGCCCGAGCCGAACAGCACACCCGAGAGCGTGGATTCCTTGATGTCGCCGCCCTTCAGCGAGTTCGGCTTCACCTGCGGCGAGCCGACGCTGTTCGTCGGCAGGCTCGCGGCGTAGGCGGTCCCGCCGAGCGCAATCGCGAGCGCCAGGGAGGCGACGACCAGGGACGGGGACGGTGTCTTCGACTTGAACATGACTCCTCCAATCCGTCGATCGGAGGAGCGTACGCCCGGGCGAAGGAAGAGCCAAGGCGGCCCCGCCGAGCTACCGGCGGGGCCGCCCTCTGCTCGCTACTTCTGCTTGCCCTCGAGGCGCGCCTTCAGGACGGACGCGCTCAGCGACCCGGCCTGGCGGTGCGCCTTCATCGACGACGTCTTGGCGATCGCCGCCGCGGGCAGCGCAGGCCGCCCGGGCGTGAAGAGCCACGCGTCGAAGAGGTCGTCCAGGTCCTCGTGGGAGATCCGCTCCGCGAGCTTGATGAACTCGCTGATCTTCACGTTGTCTCCCTCGCGGGTCTGCGCCCACGTGCGGAGGATCTTGAAGAAGTCCCGGTCGCCGACTTCGAGCCGGAGCTGGTGCAGCGTCATCCCGCCGCGCCAGTAGACCGAGATGTCGAAGATGAGATCAGCCCCCGGGTTCCCGATGACGACCTGCCAGAACGGGTTGTCCGCCGGGATTCCGAAGTAGAAGTTGTCGAAGATCTCCTGTGCCGTTGCGAGACCGTCGTGCTCGCTCCACAGCCACTCGGCGTAGGTCGCGAACCCTTCGTTCAGCCAGATCTCCGACCACTTGGCGACGGCGAGGCTGTCGCCGTACCACTGGTGAGCGAGCTCGTGGACGATGACCGAGTCGCCGCTCTCCGTGTCGGTGAAGAACGCCTTCGCGTAGATCGGCCGCGTCTGGTTCTCGAGCGCGAAGCCGATCGTCGACAGGTCGTCGACGATGCCGCCGGCCGCCGAGAACGGATAGTCGCCGAAGAGATCCTTTTCGAAGTCGAGGATCTCGCCCTGCCGTGCGAACGACGCGTCCACGACGGTGCCGATCGGCGGCGGAGTGTTCGCCTCCGTGCCGACGATCCAGTCGTTCGGATTCGCCGCGCTGCCGGCGGGTGCGCCCGGCACCGTCCAGCCGTCGAACGTGTTCCCGTCGTTCTCGAACGAGGTCGAGCCCTCGCCGGTCGAGACGACGATGTCGTCGACGAACGCGCCGGAGAGCTGGACGAGGTCGTCGCTCGCGTAGCTGATCGAGACCTCGACGTTCGACCCCGCGTACGCGCCGAGGTCGACCTTCCACTGCTCGTAGCCGCCGCCGCTGTCGCCGCTCACGGCCCACCAGTGGCCGGTGTCGCCCGCGGGCGTGCAGCCGCCGGCGCCGTCATCGGACTGGTAGTTCTCGAGGAACGGATGCAGGCCGAACCAGAACGGACACACGAACCCGGTGTCCTCGCTGGTGTGGCCGTTCTGATCCTGGAGCGTCGTCCAGATGGGCGAGCCCGCCGCGTGCGCCTCGACGAACACGAAGTCCCAGTTCGCCTCGGTGTCGCGCTTGATCCAGAAGGACATGTTCGCCCCGCCCGCGGGAACGGAGATCGTCCGCGCGAGCCGCTTGTACGACGGCTGGCTCACCTGGGAGATCGCGAACTGCGTGCCCGTGCGGGCCGTGCCTGTCGGATCCCAGAGGTCCGGGTCGAACGCGTCCCAGATCTTGATTCCCTTGTGCTTGTACGCGCGCAGGTCGAACTGGCCGACCGACGCCGTCACGAGGTACGACGCCATCGGCTCGTCGGCGTCCCAGGTCCAGGTCGTCCAGCCGTGCTTCGTGGAGCGGCCTTCGAGCTCGCCGTTGCCGACCGCCTCGAGTCCTGCGGGGACGGTCATCTTGGTCGTGTACGCGGCCTTGTCGCTCGGGTGGTCGTTCACCGGGAACCAGGTCGCGGCGACGTGCGGCTCGCCGATGATGAGCGCGCCGTCGTCGGTGTGGATGAACCCGCTGCCGTCCTCGAGCGTCTCGGGGACGCCGCGGTACTTGACCTCGACGGTGAAGTTCGCGCCGTTTCGCAGCCCGTCGCGCGGGGTGACGATCAGCTCGCCGCCGTCACGCCGCCAGGAGGCCCGCCGGCCGTCGATCTCGATCGCCTGGACGGTCATCCCGTCGAAGTCGAGGTTGAAGCGCGACAGGTTCTGCGTCGCGCGGGCGCGGATCGTCGCCGTTGCCTTCGAGGACGTCCGTCGCCGGGTTGTACTTCAGGTCGAGCAGGTAGTGCTTCGCGTCGTAGCCGCCGTTGCCGTCGAGCGGGAAGTACGGATCCCCCGCCCCGGCCGCGCCGGGCGTAAATCGATCGTGAGAGCCTCCCGCGGCCGCAACGCCTGTGACCAGCAGGAGGACGGCCGCTGCGGCAATGCCGATTCGTGCGCCGCGGGCCTTGATCCCTCCGCGTTCAGAAACCATCTGGCTCCCCTTTCAGTCCCGACCCCGCCTCGTGGCAAGTGTCTTCCTCGACCCCTGCCCGGTCAAGACCAGGACTACGCCAGGCCCCTACGGATGCGGCGTTTCGCCGCGCGCGAGCATCTCGGTGAACTGCGCGATCCGCCGGGCGCGCGTCTCGGGGCGTTTCGCGTCGTGGATCCCGTAGAGGATCGCGTAGCGGTTCTGGCTGCTCAGCGTCTCGAACGCCGCGGCGGCCTTGGCGTTCTTCGCGAGGGCGGCGCGCAGGTCGTCCGGCACCTCGATCTTCGAGGGCGACGGATACGAGTTCTCCCAGCGGCCGTCCGCCTTGGCCGCTTCGACCGCGGCGAGGCCGGACGGCTGCATCGCGCCGCGCTCGATGAGCTCGGTCGCGATCCCCACGTTGCGCTGCGACCACTTCGAGCGCGCCCGCCGCGGAGTGAAGCGCTGGAGGTACCAGTCCTCGTCGAAGCTCTTCACCTGCCCGTCGATCCAGCCGAAGCAGAGCGCCACCTCGAGCGCCTCGTCGTAGGTGACCGTCGGGATGCCGCTCGCCTTCTTCGCGAACTTGATCCAGACGCCGCCCTCGTCGCCGTAGTGCTTCGCGAGCCATCGGGCCCACGCCGCGCGGGTCTTGAACGGGAGGACGGGCGGCTCGCTCACGCGCTACAGGCTAGAGCTCGGGCGGCGAAGCACGTGGCCGCCGAATCGGCCTAGCCGGCCGTGAACCTGCACCCCGCAGAGAGGCTCTGGCAGAAGTTGCCTCCCAGGCCTAGTCGTGCGGCGGCAGGAACGTCTCCGTGTCGCTGCTGTGCAGGACGGCGGTCACATGGAGCCCGACGTGGGCGATCGGAGCGCCGATCGGGTTCAGCGTGACGAGGGTCGGCACGCTCCACGCGACGTCTCCGGCGACCGGCCGGGCGACCTTGGAGGATCGGAAGTCGCTGTAGCCCAGGTGGTAGACCGAGGTCATCGCCAGCGAGGCGGCGAGCGCGGCGGCGCCGATGACGATCTTCCCGCTCCAGCGGCGGCGGAACGCCGTGCCGGCGAACGCGGCGAAGACCGCGAGGATGGGAAACGCCGACAGGAGCAGCCCGTCGGTCGCGCCGTAGACGACGCCTCTCCAGAACAGGGCGCCCACGAGCTCGAGCCCGCCGGGCCGCGCGGTCGCGTCCTCGGTGCGGAGCACGATCAGCGCCAGGAGCGCGCCGAACGCGATCCCCAGGACGACCGCGAGCCGCCAGCGCCGGTGCACCATCTCGCGGATCGACTGGCCGGTTGCCCGCGTCCACGCGACGAAGAAGCCGAGCACGGCGGCCACGTAGATGCCGAGGTAGAGGTCCCGCTGGATGTCGAGCAGGTCCGCGAAGACGAACGGCACGAAGAAGCCGAGCGCGAGACCACCGGCGAGCCAGCGGATCTGCTGCACCGCGGCGAACGGAAGCCGTCCGCTCCGGGCGCTGTGCGTAACTGCATGGGTGCTCATGGCTTCCCCTTCGTCGTGTGGGAGAAGCGTCCCAGGCCACCGTCGCGGCGGCATCGGACTGTCTTCGGATCCGCGCTTCGGGTTAGCCGCAGACCGGCGCAGCCTCGCGCGTCCCCGCGTGACTTGCCGGAAGCCACGGAGTATTGTGGCAAGCGCCGCAATGTTGTACGTCGGGTGTAGCTGGTGCAGGGCGATAGGACCGTTCTGGTGCTCCGGGCAGTTCATGCCTCACGCGCCCATCCCGGCCGAGCCCTCGCCATGGGGCCCGGTCTGCGGCTTCTGCGGCGTCATGTCCCCGTCCTTCACTTGCGGGCGCTGCATGACGTTCCAGTGGCTCTACCTGCCCGGGATGAACATTCCCGCACAGGCGACGGCGCCGGGACAGCTGGTCGCGGCCGTCGTCCAGGCGCAGCCCAACGCCGGCCAGCACGAGGTCAAGGGCCTGCTCATGGAGTTCGCGACTTCCGTCGTGAAGAGCGCCGGCAACGAACTCGGCCAAGACGCCGCCAACGGCTTGGCCGGCTGGAGCAACTGAAACCGTGCTCGCCGCGCTGATCTCGGAATCCCTCGCGAAGCAGGCGCGCGCCGATGACCTGCAGGCTGCGCTCGCGAGTCAGGCGCCTGATCTTCGGCCCGAGGACCTTCGCGAGCTCGCCGAGCTGCTCGAGATGTACGTGCACGGGCTTCCCGTCGCCATCGATGCGCTCACGGCCATGACGAAGGAGCCGCAGGTCGGGCGCAGCGTCAGCTTCGCGGCGGGGCAAGTCCTGCTCTACCTCATCGACGAGGACGACCTCTTCGCCGAACGCGAACTCGGCGCGATCGGACTGCTCGACGACACGTACCTGGTGCATGCCTGCATCGCGGCTGTCCGTTCGGCCTTTCCGCAGATCGCCGCACCGCCCGGCTACGAGCCGCCCGATGCTCGTACCGGCGCCGCCGTGCGCTCACTGCTCCCGGCCGGCGCGACGGAAGCCCTGGATCGAACCTGCGAAAACCTCGTCCGAGTTGCCGCGGCGCTGTTCTCCGGAAACGCCGGGGGTGCTCCACCTCCGTCGGCAGAACGGCCTGGGTTGCGCGTGGAGCAGGCGCTCAGCGCGGTGAGCGACGACGGCGAGTAGCCAGGTGGCGCCGTTCACGCCAACCGCACCCATGGTCGAACCGCCGGACCAGAGCGCGAGCCCGACGTCGTGCAACGTTCTCGAGATCGTGTTTGTAGCCATAACCACTTCCTTCCGTCTAGTTCGCGCGTAAGGCCCTGTTCTCGCCGATCTGACCAGCCGCAAACAGGGGAACCGCATCGGCTCGACGCCTAGATCCCGACGCCGACGAGCCGGAAGAACCACAGGGCGCTCGTGTACCAGACGCCGATGAGGACGGCGAAGAGCAGCCCGCCCGCGGTTGGGAGGACCCAGCCGGGGAAGCGATGGAGCCGCACGATGAGCACCTTGGCCGCGAACGCGCCGAAGAACGCGCAGCCGAGGAGCGAGTGCCAGAGCACGCGGGTGGTCGCGTCCTGGAAGCCGAGGTTGAAGATGCAGTGGTAGGCGACGGGCAGCGTGAGCGCGAACGCCGTGATCCCCGAGATCCGGTGCGCCCGGCCGATCCAGCGAGGCCGGCGCCAGGGGAGCTTCCCGAAGATCCAGGCGGCGCTGAAGATCTGAAAGACCGCGAGCGTGGCAGCGGCGCTCGCGAGCCAGACCTTCATGTGAATCGGATCGCTGAAGATGAGGTCGAAGTAGTGCTTCGGCCCGGGGTCGGTGCTCCTGGCGAGGATCCCGACGAGCAGGCTGACGAGCGCAAAGGCAAGCAGCGGAACGGCGAGCCACTCAGGCGAGCGAGTGCGGCGACCTAGGCCTGGGGCTACGTGGGCCATGGTCGGGGCGAGACTACTCCGTTGAGGTGGAGGCCATCGCGACGATCCATGGAGACGACCCAATCGGCCGTTGAGCGGCGCTGCAGGGCCGGCATCGTCGCCGGTGCTCCAGCGCGGTTAGCATCCGCATGCGACCGGGACGCAGGATGAGCCTCGACCGCGATCGCTTTCGCGAGAAGACCTGCGGAGTCTCGGAATCAACGTGGCACGGTGCCGGGCGTGGCTGACCAAGCCGCTTCGAACGGCGTCGCTGCATGGGTCGGGCCTGGCGGACGACCATCCTACGGCGAACTGCGCGACGAGATGTCGTGAAGCGTCGACGTGGTCGACCTCGAACGGCACGGATCACCGTTCGCCAGCGCTTCTCGGCCGCGTCAGCGTCGAGGAACATGAGAGCGGTAGCCCTTTGCTCTCGGATGTTGTAGGGAGCCGGGAGACGAGGCAGCCTGGCGTCGGTTTCTGGAACATCGCCCGACCCTCGGCCTTTCACCCAGTGACAGATGACGCCGTGAACTCTTCTGGCGACCGCGTTCAAGGAGTGTCACGAACGGTGGAAGACTTGACCATTGCCATGTAGTCACGCAGCTTGAATGCCGCCGGACCAACTTGCGTCAGTGCTGCCGAGTTCGGCGCTATGGGAGCCCGAACACGAGCGGCATCTACGCCTGATGGGCCGAAAGAGGCGTCCTCGTCCGAGTAACCGAGCGTCCACGCTCGACTCATGCGCGAACGCTGCTCGACGGATCGGCATTGAGCCCCTTGCCAATGTGACTTCACGGCAAACGCGTGCGAGGGCGGCTACTGAGGCAACCATGTCATCGAGCAGCTCAGTTCTTCGACGTTCCGCTTCGGCGTCGCATCGCGGCTCTGATCCGAGTCGACTTGTACCCGAGCTGCAGCCACCAACCGTCCGCGAGAACGGCTCCGGCCGCCGAGGTCACGGTGGATGAACCCCTCCGCGAAGCCGAGAGAGCTGCGGATCGGTGAAGTAGAGTCGTTCGCGGTGCCGCGACGTGCAGAGTTCCGGTCGGCCATCTGGACCGTCAGCTTGTTACTCGTCCGGCAGCCGCGACTCGGTCGAGCAGCGTCGCTTCCCGTCGCAGTCCATGTCAGTCCAGCGACGAGCCGCGACATCAACCTCGTCGGGGTCGCGCATGTCCACTTGTCCATCGTGTAGACGTCGTTGGCTGACTTAGAGGTTCCATTACCACCGGCGGACCGACCGGCCAAGAGAAGTCGGGGACCCCTCCTCATGCGCGATCTTGACACTCCTTGGACACCCCGGCGGCCGAAACCGTTGAATCCCGCAGATCACTGCCACTGCGTCGTCAGCGCGGATCCTGGTTCGCGCGCTGGTTTGCCAATCCGTCCCAATCGCCTCCTTGATGGACCAGTCCGCGATATCAATGGCGCCTCGTCGTCCTTCGCTTCGCCGCTACGCGGAGTATTGAGATCCGAGTCAAGGTCGTAGTCGGACGATAGCGTAGACACGCTTCTTGGCCATGGGTGCACCTCCGTCGGGGTGTCGCGCAAGAAGGCCGGAGCTACCTACCTTCCCGAAAGGCCACCTAGTGCTGACCGGAGGCAGCGGTCAACTCGGTTGGTCAACCGGCCGCGTGTGCTTCGCGAGACTGCCTCGAGTTGAGCCATGTACGTCGGGGGTGGCGTGACGAGCGCGCACCGCAAGGACCGCGCCGGCGTACTCGGACGATACTCCGCGTCGCGATTCTTCTGTGCGCCGCGATCTCGCGCGTAGTCGAGGCCAACGTACGTGCCATGCACCGTATGCGTTCATCGCCGTGCTCCACTACGACACTGCAGCGGCTTGTAGTTCGCCGGGTCCCAGGTTATTCGGTGCCCCTTCGAAGCCGCGATAGCGCACAGGTGCTGAAAGTTTCCTTTGGAGATCACTCTTCAGCTGCAGGACTCCACGCCAAGTCCGAAAGATCTCCTGTGCCTCACGCTCTGCCCGTCGAATGGATTGCTCAGACAAGAACTCGTCGAACTCCTCCGCAAGCGCTTCAAGTTGCGCACGTGCCTCCTGCGGTCGTTGCGGCTCTGCGAACGAGAAGTCGACATGCGGCTGAAACGCTCTGTCCCGTCGCTGCTCAAGCGAGATCACCGATGCACCCGACGCCTTGATGATTCGTAGTCGGTCTTTCTCGGGGCCGTCTACGGCGGCGTGGTAAATAAACTCAGTGCCGAGGACACGGAACCGTCCTCTAACTGGCTCCTGGTGCTGGTCGACGACCGGTTGAAATGCGACTCCTCCCTGGAGGTCGGCCGCGATGACGCGCTCGATGTCGGCCTTCGTCGACGCGCCTACCACCACGCCGATGCCTTCGACCCGCTCCCGACCGACAGTGAGGTGATTCGGCGACGCCGGATCGACGCTGCGGCGCGCTGATCCTGCACTCTTTCGATCTCGGAGAGGAGGACAGTGCCCGTTTCAGGACGCAGTGTCGGCTTATTCGAGAGGCACCGCCTCAGGAGCTCGTCGATCGGTTCAGGAACGTCGATCCGCGCCAGTGCCCGTTCGATGTCCCCGTAGTCCTTGAACTGGATCTGCGTCAGGCAGTAAAGGACAATTACGGCGTAGCTCCAGCAGTCCCGTCCCCCGCTTGCGACACCGTCGTCATTTTCAGGGGCGGTGAACGGCGGCGAACCAAACGCTCCGACGGTGCGGCTTGGATCCCACCGTTGATCGACCTTGGCGATGCTGAAGTCGGCAAGCCTTGGGCGACCGGCGTCGTCCAGAAGCACGTTTGGGGGCAGTCGCGGTGCCAGATCTGGCGTGCATGTGCGAACGACAGGGCTTCGAGGATCGGGCGGCCGACGTCGTCGTAGAACGAATCCCACCCTTCAAAAGAGTCGCCACGCCGGGACGCAAGAGTGTCCTCCATCCATTCGAGGACGAGGTAACGCTCGCCAGTCGCATCGTCGATACCCCAGTCCAGGAGTTCGATGATCGAGCGATGCCGGAGTTCCTGTAGCGCACGGCATTCGCGAGCGAAGAACTCTCCACGAAGCCGTGTGTGAACCTGGGATTCTCCAAAGAGCTTGACCGCAACGTGCCGCATTTCCCCCTGCAGGTCGCTCGCCTTGAAGACCATCGCGGCGCCGCCGGTAATTGAGCTGCTCGCAAGGGCGTACCGGCCGTTTAGGACACGTGCTGCCACAGGTCATCAACTTAGCTGGCCGGTCGCCAACTTGCGGTATCGGTGCATGGAAACCCGCCGTGTTCAGCCGATATCGCTTGCCGTCGCGCTGTCTCCGCTCCGTGATTACTAATTACGCGGAGTCGCCACAAACCAGCTCTCTGCAACTGGGGCGTCAGCCGAGGTGGTCTGCCCGCGCGCTAGCTACACCCAGTGTTCTGCCCGCAGTCCCTGCACGTGTAGCAGGAGCCCGGTGCGAACCATCCGGCCGCCGCACTTCGCGCACTCCACCGCGTCCTCGAAGGCGTTGAACAGGGCCTTCTGGCCTGGCGGGGACGCCGGCGCTGACTCCTCGAGCGGCTTGCCCTCCAGCGCTTCGGCTGCGGTGGCCAGGCGGGCTCGGATCTCCGGGGTCAGGATTCCGATCTCCTCCTGCTGCTCGGGCGTGAGGAACTTCTTGCCCATCCAGCGGAACACGTAGTCGGCGATCGACTTGGCGACGCGGATGTCCGGGTCGTTCGTGATTCCGCTCGGCTCGAAGCGCATGTGCGCGAACTTCGAGACGTACACCTCGAGCGGCACGCCGTACTGCAGGCCGAGCGAGACCGAGATCATGAACGAGTTCATGAGGCCGGCCAGCGTCGTGCCCTCCTTGGCGATGTCCACGAAGATGTCGCCGGGGGTGCCGTCCTCGTACAGGCCGACGTGGATGTAGCCCTCGTAGTCGCCGACCTGGAACTTGCGGCCGACCTCCGTCCGCTCGAGCGGCAGGCGCCGGCGGGCGGGCTTGTCGAGCTGCGGCGGCGGGAGCACGGCCTCGGCCCCGTCCTTCTTCCCGGACAGAGGCTGCGCCACCTTGCAGTTGTCGCGGTAGATCGCGACGGCCTTCACGCCGAGCTTCCAGGAGTCCATGAAGAGGTCCTGGACGTCCTTCACCGTCGCCGACTCGGGCATGTTCACGGTCTTCGAGATCGCGCCCGAGATGAACGGCTGGACGGCGCCCATCATCTTCACGTGGCCCATGTAGTGGATCGCGCGCTCGCCGATCGCGCAGTCGAACACCGGGTAGTGGTCGGTCTTCAGGTACGGCGCGCCGACGACCGAGTTGCGGTCGTCCACGAAGGCGACGATCTCGTCGACCTCGGTGGGCGCGTAGCCGAGCTTCTCGAGCGCCATCGCGACCGTCTTGTTCACGATCGTGATCTCGCCGCCGCCGACGAGCTTCTTCGACTTCACCAGGGAGAAGTCGGGCTCCACGCCGGTCGTGTCGCAATCCATCATGAAGCTGATCGTCCCGGTCGGCGCGAGCACCGTGGCCTGCGCGTTGCGGAAGCCGGAGACCTCGCCGAGGTCGAGCGCGTCGTCCCACGCCTTGCGGGCGGCGCCGAGGAGGTCGGCCGGAACCGAGTCCTGATCCTCGATGTTCCCGACGGCGGCGCGGTGCTTGGCGATCACGCCGACCATCGCGCCCGCGTTCGGCTGGTAGCCGGCGTAGGCGCCCATGCGCGCGGCGATCTCGGCCGACTTGCGGTAGGCGCGGCCGGTCATGAGCGCGGTCACCGCGGCCGAGTAGGCGCGGCCGTCGTCCGAGTCGTACGGAAGCCCGCGCGCCATGAGCAGCGCGCCGAGGTTCGCGTAGCCGAGGCCGAGCTGGCGGTACGCCTTCGCGTTCCGGTCGATCTCGGGCGTCGGGTAGCTCGAGTAGCCGACGAAGATCTCCTGCGCGAGGAACATGACGTCGACCGCGTGCTCGAACGCCTCGACGTCGAGCTCGCCGTCCTCCCGGCGGAACTTCATCAGGTTGAGCGAGGCCAGGTTGCAGGCCGAGTCGTCGATGTGCATGTACTCGGAGCACGGGTTCGACGCGTTGATGCGGCCCGAGTTCGGGCACGTGTGCCACGCGTTGATCGTCGTGTCGTACTGCATGCCGGGATCCGCGCACTTCCACGCGGCCTCGGCGGCCTGGTGGAGCAGGTCGCGCGCCGGGACGGTCTTCACGACGTCGCCGTCGGTGCGGCCGGTCAGGTTCCAGTCGGCGCCTGCCTCGGCGGCCTCCATGAACGCGTCGGTGACGCGCACCGAGTTGTTCGCGTTCTGGTACTGGATCGACGCCCAGCCCGCGGAGTCGAGCGACATGTCGTAGCCGGCCGCCTCGAGCGTGCGGGCCTTCTCCTCCTCGAGCGCCTTGCACCAGATGAACTCCTCGATGTCCGGGTGCTCGATGTCGAGGATGACCATCTTCGCCGCGCGCCGCGTCTTGCCGCCCGACTTGATCGTGCCGGCGGAAGCGTCGGCGCCGCGCATGAAGCTGACCGGGCCGGACGCGTAGCCGCCCTTGGAGAGCTGCTCCGCGCTCGAGCGCAGGCGCGAGAGGTTGATCCCGGAGCCCGAGCCGCCGCGGAAGATGACGCCCTCGCGGCGGATCCAGTCGAGGATCGAGTCCATCGAGTCCTCGATCGAGAGGATGAAGCACGCCGAGCACTGCGGCTTCTCCTCGAAGCCGACGTTGAACCAGACCGGGCTGTTGAAGGACGCGAGCTGGTTGACGAGGATCGCCTTCAGCTCGGCCTCGAACGTCAGCGCCTCGTCCTCGTCGGCGAAGTAGCCGCCCTCGCGGCCCCACGCGCCCGCCGTCGAGACGATGCGGCCGATCATCTGCTTCACGCTGGACTCGCGCTCCGGGGAGGACATGCGGCCGCGGAAGTACTTCTGCGCCACGATGTTCGTCGCGGTCTGGCTCCAGAACTTGGGGAACTCGACGTTCTTCTGCTCGAACGCGGGGCCGTCCTTGCCGGGGATGAGCGCGTCGCGGATCTCCCACTCGACCTCGTCGAACGGGTCGCGGCCGGGGATCGTGAAGTAGCGGCGAACCCCGAGCGAGCTCTCCTCGGAGACGACGGAGTTACCGAGGGCGTCCTCGGCGATTACGGGTGCGGTATCGGTGCGTTCAGCGGACGCCATTGGTTCCTCCCCAGAGGTCAGCGGTACGGCGGGCTTGAGATCGGGCCGCTCCGAATGAGCGGGGACCCCAGGCTAGAGGGATAGTCGGACGGATGCGGCATGGCAGGCTCTGGGTGTCCGCAATTCCGCATCTGTGCAGGAATTTTATCGGACCCGCGCTCGGCCCCGGCGACCGGAAACCGCTACGCGCCGGGTAGAGGCGCGTGGTCCGGAAGGAGGAGCCAGAAGATGATTCCGGCGGCGACGAGGATCGCGATCCACCCGAGGAGCCGGGCCCAGACGGCGAAGCTGCGCCCCCGGTAGGTGTGGCGCGGCGCCTTGTCGATCTGGCGCCGGGCAAAGGTTCCGAGGCCGAGTCCGAGGACGGCGCTGACGACGGCAGAGATGGCGGCCGGCGGCGCGTGCCCGTCCTTCAAGGCGAGGAAGGCGCAGATCGGAACCCAGAGCAGCGAGCCGGCGAACGCGACGATCGCCAGGACGTTCAGCTTCGGCTGCGGCTTGGTCGTTTCCGCCGACATAGACGCGCAGTGTAGGAAGCCCGGCGGTTCTCTGCTAGGCCGCGCGCTTGGACGCGGCGTCGCGGCCGCGGACTCGCTCGACCTCGCCGATCGAAAGCGAGCGCGTGTGCTCGGTCTTGTCCCAGTGCGTGTTCTTGCGCCGGAGGAAGCCGAGGCCGGCCGCGATCACCCAGGTCGGGCCGAAGATGAACATGAGGAAGTAGCGCGGGTAGTACTTCCACGGCACGCGCTCGAGCCAGAGCAGGAGCAGCGGGTAGGCGAAGAAGAAGAGGATGACGCCGATCCCGATCCCGAGGACGCTCCACGGGTGGATCGCGAGGCCGATCGCCTGCGGGACGAAGAACGGCACCCAGAAGAAGACGACGGTCGCGCCCCAGAGGACGATCCGCGTCGGCGCCAGGCAGTAGATGGCGCCGTGGAACGCGGACATCGAGCGCTCGCGCCGGGCCTTGCGGAAGAGCGGGCCGGTGTAGCGCGAGGCGACGTCCCAGTGGCCCTGCATCCAGCGCAGGCGCTGGCGCATGGACGCCTTCATGGTGAGCGGCTTCTCGTCGTAGATGACCGCGTCGTGGGCCCAGGTCGGATTGATGCCGGCGAGGACGAGCTTCATCGTGTACTCGAGGTCGTCGGTGAGCGCGGTCACGTCCCAGCCGTGCTCGCGCAGGACGTCCGTGTCGATGCAGTAGCCGGTGCCGCCGAGCTGGCACGGGAGGCCGGCCTGCGCCGGGCCGAGCTGGATGTAGCGCGCGGTGATCCAGTAGGAGATCGCGTACATCCACGTGATCCAGGTGTCGTCCGGGTTCTTCGTGTCGAGGTAGGCCTGGACGACCTTCTCGCCCTTCAGGAGACGGCTGTTGAACTCGGTGAGGATGTTCTTCGAGACGACGTTGTCGGCGTCCACGACCACGACCGCGTCGAAGCCGCGCGCGTCGGCGAGGGCCGTCTTCATGGCGTAGCGGATCGCGTCCGGCTTGCCCGGGTTCTCCGGGTCGATGCGCTCGAGCACCGTCGCGCCCGCCGCCGCGGCAGCTGCAGCCGTCCCGTCGCTGCAGTTGTCCGCGACCACGAAGACCTCGAGCAGCTCGCGCGGGTAGTCGACCGCGAGGATGCTCGAGACCGTCTCGGCGATGACCTTCTCCTCGTTGTGCGCCGGCACGAGGAGGGCGAACTTCTTCTCGGGCGTGAGGATCTTCGTCTCCTTCTTGCGGCGCAGGCCGAAGAGCGAGAGCCCGAAGAGGTAGAGGTTCATCGTGACGAGATAGAACTCGATCGTCGTCCAGATCGCCGAGGCGAGCAGGATCAGGAGGAAGTGGCCGGACGGCATCAGGCGGCCTTCTCGCGGACGAGGCTGGCGGCAAGCGTCGAGACGATGCGCTCGGCGGCGCGGCCGTCGCCGTACGGGCTCGCGACCGAGGCCATGCGGGCGTGCTCGGCCGGGTCGTCGAGGAGGCGGAGGGTCTCGGTCACGATGCGCTTGGTGTCGGTGCCGACGAGGCGGAGCGCGCCGGCCTCGACGCCTTCGGGGCGCTCGGTCTTCTCGCGCAGGACGAGGGCGGGCACGTCGAGCGACGGCGCCTCCTCCTGGATTCCGCCGGAGTCGGTGAGGACGACGGTCGCGCGGGAGAGGAGCCAGACGAGCTGCTCGTAGTCCACGGGCTCGACGACGCGCACGTTCGGGTGCAGGCCGAGGATCGCGTTCACGGGGCGGCGCACGTTCGGGTTCGGGTGCACCGGGAAGACGAGGTCGACGTCGGGGCGCTGGGTCGCGAGCTCGGCGACGGCGCGGGCGATGCTTTCCATCCCGGAGCCGAAGGACTCGCGGCGGTGCGCGGTGACGAGGACGAGGCGGCGGTCGGGGTCGAGCGTCGCGAGCTCCTGCGGGACGACGGGCATGTCGTTGCGGACGCGCTCGGCGATCTGGAGCACCGCGTCGATCCCGGTGTTGCCGGTGACGTGGACCGCTCCGGGGGCGATGCCCTCGGCGAGGAGATTCGCGCGCGCCCCTTCCGTCGGGGCGAAGTGGAAGTCGGCGAGGCGCGCGGTGAGGCTTCGGTTCGTCTCCTCCGGATACGGCGAGAACGGGTCGCCCGTGCGAAGGCCGGCCTCGACGTGCGCGACCGGGGTGCGGGCGTAGAAGGACGCGAGCGCGCCGGCGAAGGTGGTGGTCGTGTCGCCCTGGACGACGACGAGCTCGGGGCGCGTCTCCTCCAGGACGGGCTTGAGGCCCTCGAGCACGGCGGTGGTCACGTGCGTGAGGTCCTGGCCGGGGCGCATCAGGTCGAGGTCGTAGTCGGGGACGAGCCCGAAGAGACCGAGCGCCTGGTCGAGGAGGTCGCGGTGCTGCGCGGTCGCGACGAGGACCGGCGAGAAGCCGGGGTGGGCGGCGAGCGCCTGGTAGACGGGCGCAAGCTTGATGGCCTCCGGGCGGGTACCGAGGCAGACGAGGACACGAGCGGGCACGTTTGAGGCATCGGCGTTCGCGAGGCCGGGCTTGAGGGTTGCCGGCCGTGCCGTCGGGCGTGCGCTTGTCCCAGGTCAGACGCGCCTGCGCGTCTACCGGGGAGGGTCCCCGATTTCACGCTATCGAGGATTTGCGCACGTGTCTGTCACGCGGGTGTGACGATTTCGGGCCGGTCGATCCACAGCGGCGGAACCGCCGCCGTCCACGCGCGGAGGTGTGCGGCGAGGTGGCGGCTAGAGCGCGCGGCGCGCGACGCGCCAGTAGCCGCCGACCAGGCGGTTGAAGAGCGCGGCGAGCGAAGGCGTCGCGACCACCGCGGGATCGAGCGTCGGCGTCAGGTGCACCGCGAGCTCCCGGTCCGGCACCCGCCGCATCGCCTGCGTCTCGCGCCGGTGGCGGCCGAGCCAGACGACGTGGCGCACGAGCCAGCCCCAGCCGGCGATCTTCTGCTTCAGCCAGTGCTCCCGCAGCGCGATCGCCGTCGTCCCCAGCTCCGCCGCGACCAGGACCGGCGCGAGCAGCACGAGCGTCCGCCCGGAGAACGCCGACAGGACGAACACGAGCCGGTTGCGCTCCAGGAAGTACCGCTTCGAGACGTTGCGCGAGAACTCGTAGGCGTGGAACACGTCGGCGCGCGGGTTCATGACGACGCGCAGACCCTTCATGCGCGCCCGCCAGGCGAGCTCGAGATCCTCGCCGTAGAGGAAGAGCTCGTCCGTGAAGCCGCCCAGCTCGGCGAACGTCGAGGCGCGAACCGCCAGGCAGGCGCCGCTCGCGAACGGGACGTCGCGCAGCTCGGTCGCGGTCTCGACGGGCTCTCCGTGGCCGCCCACCCAGGCGAAGCCGGCGAGGTGGACGAGGTTCCCGCGCGAGTTCAGCAAGGTCGGCGCGTCCATCAGGCAGAGGCGCGGCATGGCGATCCCGATCGACCGATCGTCGAGCGTCGCGACGAGCCGGTCGATGGCCCCGTCGTCGGCGACCGTGTCCGGATTGAGGAAGACGAGCACCTCGCCGCGCGCCGCCCAGGCGCCCGCGTTGCACCCGGCCGCGAAGCCGAGATTGCGTCCCGGGGAGATCGACCGTCACGCCGTCGCGCTCGCGCCGCGACCGCGATCTCGTCCGCGACCGCGCCGTTGTCCACGACGACCACGTCGAGCTCGGAATCCTGGCGCTCGAGCGAGTCGAGGCAGGGGCCGAGGGCCGGGCCGGACCGGTACGCGACGATTACGACTGAGACTCGGGACGCCATCGCTACAGGGGGTGATATCGGCTGCCGATAGACCGCCCATGAGCACGCCCGTCCCTGTGCGAGACGCGCGCGTGGAGAAAGAGCCGACGCCCCTCGTCGCTCCCGTCGCGGAGAAAACACCGCGCCGGGCGCTCTCCCCGCGCCTCGGCCTGCCGCTTCTCTTCGCGGCGGCCGTCCTCTACCACCTCGTCCAGGCGATGCTGCACACGACGCCGGCGATCTTCACCGACGAGCTCCTCCACTCGGGCCTCGCGCAGGCGTTCGCGAGCGGCAATCCGTTCGAGATCCGCGGCGAGGACGTGTTCTTCCCCGCGTTCCTGCCCGGCGCTCTGGCAGGCGCCCGCGTGGCTCTTCGGGGACGCCGGAACGGCGTACGTGGTCGCCAAGACGCTGAACGCCGTCGCCATGAGCGCGGCCGTCTTCCCCGCCTACTGGCTCGCGCGCCGGGTCGTGCGCCCGTCGTTCGCGCTGCTCGTGGCCGCGATGGCCGTGGCCGCACCCGCGATGCTCTACGACGCCTACCTCCTGTCGGAGGCGCTCGCCTACCCGGTCTTCCTCGTCACGTTCGCAATCCTCGTCCGTGCGTTGGAGACGCCGTCGCCGCGCTGGGGAGCCGCCGCCGTGGCCGTTTCGGTCGTCGCCGTCGGGACGCGCGTCCAGTTCGTCGCGCTGCCGCTCGTCTTCGCGCTGCTGCTCGTCGCCCGCCCGAAGGAGCTGCGCCGCCACAAGACCGTCGCGATCGGCTTCGGCGTGCTCGCGCTCGTCGCGCTCGTCGGCGGAACCGCGCTCCTCGGCACGTACTCCGGGCTCGCGCTCGTCGACTACCCGGCGAGCCAGGTCGTCCGCTGGGCCGGCTGGACCGCCGCCTTGCTTCCGTTCGCGGCCGGGATCGTGATCGTCCCCGGCGCGGTCCTCGGATTCGGGTACGGCGCCGCCCGTCCGCGCTCGCGCGCCGAGGGAGCCTTCGCCCGGCTCGCGCTCGGCGTCGGCGCGCTGTTCCTCCTCCAGGCGGGCCTGATCGCCGCGGCCGACTCGCACCGGCCGCTCGAGCGCTACGTGATCTACCTCGCGCCGCTCGCCGCCATCGCGTTCTTCGCGTACGCGGAACGGGGAGCGCCGCGGCGCAAGCTCTACGCCGGGATCGCGCTCGCGCTCGGCCTCGCCGCCTGGCTCATGCCCTTCCCCACGCTCGCGGACTACCGCTTCTCGTTCGACTCGCCGGTGCTCTCGGCCTACGGAACGCTCGCGTTCTGGTTCGGGAACGCGAACGCCGCCACGCGTCTTCGCGGTCGTTCCGCTCGCGCTCGCGCTCGTCGTCGCGTTCCGCCCGCTGACGGCTCGCACCGCGCAGGTGTTCGGAGTCGCGTGCGTCTGCCTGCTCGTCACGATGGGAGCAGTCGCGTACGCCGGCGACCACGCCATGACCCAGCGCGCCCGCACCGCCTGGTCGGCGCCGCAGCCCGACTGGCTCGACCGCAGCGGCTGGGGCGAGGCCGATTTCCTCGCGCTGCCCGGCGGCTCGCCGTACTTCGCCTGGACGCTCGAGTCCTGGAACCGCGACTTCGGCCGCCCGATCTGGCTCGCCGGCAAGGCGCCGCCCAACGATCCGTGGCGGTCCGGCTACGCCGAGGTCTCCGACGCGGGGATCCTCCTCGTGGACGGCGCTCCCGCGAAGGCCGGCCTCCTCGTCGTCAACGACTTCGCGACCCAGATCGACCTCCAGGGCGAGACGCTCGACGTGCCCGACAACGGACTGCGGCTCGTCCGCGTCCCCGACGCGCCGCAGGTCGGCTCGCTCGCGCGCGGCCTCTACTACGACGGCTGGGCGAACGGCAACCTGAGCTACCGCACGTGGGGGCACGCCGGCGAGGGCACGTTCCACGTCCGCGTCTCGCTGCCGAAGGGCGTGCCGGCGCGGCCGGTCACGTTCGGGATCGAGGGCGGCGCGAGCCGGACCGAGACGCTCGAGCCCGGACGCTCAGTCGTGGTCGAGCTGCCCGGCGACGCGACGCAGACGCTGCGGGTCGTGACGCCGAGCGTCGAGCTCCTCGACGGTGGCGCCAACCCGCGCGTCGTCGGGTTCCGCGTCGACGGCCTCGAGTTCGTACCCGCCACGCGGATCCCGCTCGACAGCTTCTAGGAGCGCGACCCGCTGGGCGAGGATCGCGTTCTCGTCCGAGAGCCGCGAGATGACCGTCGAGAAGTGCAGCAGCACGACGACGATGAACACGGCCGCGACGGCGAAGAGCGCCGACGGCGCGTAGGAGATCCCGGCGAACCCGGCGATCGTGTCGAGGCCGCTCCTCCACAGGGAGAGGACGATGAGCACGGCACGCGGTCAGGAGCCACAGCAGGGCGTAGCGCTCGCGCAGGCGGCGCCGGCGGATCAGGTCGAGGACGACGACGAGCAGCGCGAACGAGATGAGCGCGGCGACGAAGGAGACGCGAAGCGGGGTCACGAGCTGAGCCTCGGCGCGCGGAAGAGGCCGACGAAGAGGGCCACGGAGACCTTGGCCATGTAGTAGACGGCCTGCGGCGCGGTGATCGAGGAGCTGCCGCCCGCGCGCTCGCGCATGGCGACCGGCACCTCGACGAGGCGCAGGCGCTCCTTCACGACCATCACGGTCGTCTCGACCTCGGGGTAGTCGTGCGGGTAGTCGTCGGCGAAGAGGGCGATGGCGCGCGCGTTGGCGGCGCGGAAGCCCGAAGTCGTGTCGGTGACCTTCTGGCCGGTGATCCGGGAGATCGCGCGGGCGAACAGCGTGATTCCGATCCGGCGTGCGAACGGAGCGCGGTAGGCGCCCGAGCCGTCCGCGAAGCGCGATCCGACGGAGAGATCGGCGTCGCCGGCGAGGATCGGGGCGATGAGCGCGTCGAGGTCGGCCGGGTCGTGCTGGCCGTCCCCGTCGATCTGGACGGCGAGGCCGAACCCGTGCTGGCGCGCGAAGCGGTAGCCGGTCTGGACGGCGCCGCCGATGCCGAGGTTGAACGGCAGGCTGACGACGTGCGCGCCGCGCGCGCGGGCGACGACCGCCGTCCCGTCGCTGGAGCCGTCGTCCACGACGAGGATCTCGAACGCCGGCGCGGCCGCGCGGATCTCGTCGATCACGGCGCCCACGGAGCTCTCCTCGTTGAAGGCGGGAACGATCGCGAGCCGGCGCGGGCCGGCAGGCGAAGCGTGGGCAGGGGCGAGCGCGACCGTGGTCACACGGAAGGAATCGGCCGCGCGGCCGCGCGCTTGAGGGCTCAGGGGCGTTCGAGCGCGCGACGGTAGACCGCGATCGTCCGCTCCGTGACCGCGTCCCAGGCGCAGAGGTCGGTCACGCGGGCGCGCGCGGCGGTGCCGAGCTCGTTTCTGAGCGCCTCGTCGGCGAGCAGACGTTCGAGCGCCGTCCGCAGCGCGGCGGGATCCTCCGGGGGAACGAGCAGCCCGGTGCGCTCGTGCTCCACGAGGTCGAGCAGGCCGCCGACGGCGCTCGCGACCACGGCCCGTCCGCGCGCCATCGCCTCGGCGCAGACCACGCCGAAGCCCTCGCGCCGGGACGGGCAGGCGACGACCGTGGCCTCGCCGAGGAGGCGCTCGTATTCGGGTCGCGGAACCCAGCCGAGCGCACCGGGCACGCGGTCGCGCAGCGGCCCGTCGCCGGCGACGACGAGCGGGAGGCCCGACGTGGCCGCGACGAGCTCCTCGACGCCTTTCTCCGGCGAGAGGCGGCCCGCGTAGAGGACGTACGGCGACTCGGCGGTCCGTCCCGGTCTCTGCGGGGATCTCGACGCCGTTCGGAATCACGGCGACGTCGCGCGCACCGAGCGCCGATGCTTCCTCCGCAAGCGCGTTCGAGACCGCGATCACCCCGCGGGCCCGTCCGAGGATCGCGCGGGCAAGGCGCGGAGAGCGGTGCGCGAGCGCGACGTCGGAGCCGTGCAGCGTGACGACGTAGGGAACGCGGGCGAGGAGCGCCGCAGCCGCGTTCTGGAAGCCAGTGGACGTGGACGAGATCCGCGTCGCGGGCGGCGCGCTTCACGGTGCGGGCCATCGAGCCGACCATGAGCGGCGCGGCCCAGGGCCGCCGTCGCGCGCCCGCGAGCACCCCGTCGCGCCCGGCCAGGCCGAAGGTGCGGTAGGAGCCGGGCGCGAGCACCTCGAGCTCGATGCCCGCGCCCGCGCAGGTGCTCGACCGAGTCGGCCACGAACTGCCCCGAGTGCTCCGCTCCGGCCCGCGGATACGAGGTGGTGAGCACGACGACGCGCATGGCGGCGATCCTACGCAGCTTCGCGCGCATCCCGGCGCAAATGCGCATGTTGTGTGCGTTTTCGAGCGCTACGCTCAGGCGCGAGGGGTGCCCTAGCCGGGGTCCCCCGGGGAACCGGCATTTCCGCCGGCGATCGTCTAGGTTGCGCGCCATGAACGCGGACGAATCCCTCCAGCAGATGCTCGCCCAGAAGGAGGCGCTCGACCGGCTGGTCATCCTCTACGGGCAAGCCGAGCAGCTCATGACGGACAAGGACGTCGAGACGCTCGGCGAGGCCGGCCCCGAAGGTGACGCGCTCGCAACCGAGATCGCCGCGGCCGAAGCGGACCTCGAGGCGGCGGGCGGCGCGCCCGCCTAGGCGGCGGGAACGCGCGGAGCGCCCGAGACCTCGAGCGTCCGGCGCAGGCCCTCGTCGAGCGAGATCTCCGGGCTCCAGCCCAGGATCTGCTGCGCGCGCGTGATGTCCGGCTGGCGGATCTGCGGATCGTCAACGGGCAGCGGCTCGAACACGATCTCGCTCTCGGAGCCGGTCGCGCGGATGACCGCCTCGGCCAGCTCGAGGAGCGTCATCTCGACCGGATTCCCGATGTTCACGGGCAGGTGCTCGTCCGAGGTCGCGAGCAGGTAGAGCCCGCGGATCAGGTCGTCCACGTAACAGAACGAGCGCGTCTGCGACCCGTCGCCGAACACCGTGACCGGCTTGCCCTCGAGCGCCTGGCGCAGGAACGTCGGGATCGCGCGCCCGTCGTGCGGCCGCATCCGCGGGCCGTACGTGTTGAAGATCCGCGCGATGCACGTGTTGAGCCCCTGCTGGCGGTGGTACGCCATCGTGAGCGCCTCGGCGTAGCGCTTCGCCTCGTCGTAGACACCGCGCGGGCCGATCGGGTTCACGTTGCCCCAGTACGTCTCCGGCTGCGGATGGATCTTGGGATCGCCGTACACCTCGCTCGTCGACGAGATGAGGAACCGCGCCCGCTTGAACTTCGCGAGGCCGAGCATGTGATGCGTCCCGAACGACCCCACCTTGAGCGTGCCGAGCGGCAGCCGCAGGTAGTCGATCGGGCTCGCCGGGCTCGCGAGGTGGAAGACGAAGTCCACGTCCTCGTCGACGAAGAGCGGCTCGGTCAGGTCGTGGTTCACGAACTGGAACGTGTCCCCGGTCGGGATGTGCTCGATGTTCGCGAGCGATCCCGTGTCCAGGTTGTCCACGCAGATGACGCGATGGCCGTTGGCGAGCAGGTAGTCGCTCAGGTGCGAGCCGAGAAAGCCGCAGCCGCCTGTGACTAGGGAAGTGGGCACGGGCTCATGATAGGGACACGCGCGCGAGGACGGCTTCTACGGCCGCACGAGCCTGTCGGCCTCGGTTTCCGAGCCCGCGAGCGAGTCCGGGGGAACGCCCGCCTCGAGCTCCAGGCGCCGCACCCGGTGGAGCGTCCGCTCGGCGAGCACACGGTTTCCGCGCAGGAGGTCGGCGAGGATCCCGAGCGCGACGAGCTGCACCGCGACGAGCAGGAGCACGCCGCCGATCACGAGCGACTGGACGTGGCCCGTCGGGCCGGGCTGCGTCAGGAAGTAGGTGAAGCGCCCGATCAGGACGAGGCCGAGGAGCCCGGGCAAGAGCGAGAGCCAGAGGAAGGTGCGCAGCGGCTCGTACAGCGCGTAGACCCGGAAGATCGTCTCGACGGAGCGCCAGACGTACTGCGGCGTCGAGCGGAAGAGCCGCGACGGCCGCGTCTTCGGGTTCGTCCGCACGGGCACGTGCGTGACCGCGATGTCGCTCTTCCCCGCCTGGATGATCGTCTCGAGCGTGTACGAGAAGCGCGAGACGACGTTCAGCCGCAGCGCCGCTTCGCGCGTGTACGCGCGGAACCCCGACGTCGTGTCCGGGATGTCCGTCCCGGATGCCCGGCGCACGACCCAGGAGCCCCAGCGCTGGAGAAACCGCTTCACGCGCGAGAACTCCTTCTGGCTGCGGATGTTCCGGTCGCCGATCACGATGTCGGCGCGCCCGGCGACGATCGGCTCGACGAGCAGGTCGATGTCGCGCGCGTCGTACTGGTTGTCGGCGTCCGTGTTCACGATCACGTCGGCGCCGAGCTTCAGCGCCGCGTCGAGCCCGGCCTGGAACGCGACCGCGAGCCCCTTGTTCTGCGGGAAGCGAACGACGTGGTCGACGCCGTTCGCGCGGGCCACCTGCGCTGTCCCGTCGGTCGAGCCGTCGTCGACGACGAGCCACTCGACCGTGTCGAATCCTGGGACGTCGCGCGGTAGCGCGCCCAGGGTGACCGGGAGCGTCTCCGCCTCGTCGAGACACGGGATCTGGATGACGAGCTTCACAGCAACGAAAGGGTACTTCTCCCTGCGGGAGGCGAGAAATCCGGCCTAGCCGGGAACCCGGAGGAGCAGGTAGCGCCCGTCCTCGTAGACCGGCTCGAGCGTCGCGGCGAAACGCTTCGGATACGGCTCCGACTTGTCCACGAGGACCCATTCCGCGCCGTAGCGCTCGAGGAGCGCGGCGCGCTCGGCGTCGTCGATCTTCGCGGGCGAGAAGAAGTTGATCGTGTCGCGCTGCCGGCGGTACGGCCGCGACTCGCCGGTGTCGGCGACGTGGAAGGGAAGCGTCGCCGCCACGTAGATCGGGACGTCGGCGGTGACCCGGTACGCGGTGGCGACCGGCGTGAAGACGACCGAATCGGGATCGAGACGGTCGAGCTCGCGGACGAGGGCCGGCGACAGTGCGTAGGGATCGGGCTCGTCCATGCGGTCGAGGTTCGCTATCCCTACGACCGCGACGGGAAGCACGAACGCGCCGACGGCGAGCGTCGTCCAGCGGGACTGGACGAGCGCGCGGTCGACGCGGTTCCCCAGCCAGAGCGCCATCGCGACGCCGACCGGCGCACCCACGGCCGCGACCCACAGGGGCCAGACCGGCCCGGGCGACTCGACTCCGTGGGACGTGTCGGCCTGATAGGCGAGCTGAAGCGCGATCCCGGCCCCGAGCGCGAGGGCGACGGCGGCGATCCGCAGGCGCCCGACGACCACCATCGCGGCGACCAGGGCGAACGGAACGGGCAGGAACTGGATCAGCCGCCGTCCCTGCGAGACCGAGATCGCATCCACGAACGGCGTGAAGAGAGCGGGTACGAGCAGGATCGCGAGCGCGAGGATCATTCCTCCGACGGCGAAGGCGCCCCACGTTCTCCGGACGCCGAGCGCCGCCAGCGGAAGCAGCAGGAGCGCGGCGATCAGCACCGGCCCGCCGCGTGTGACCGCGTCCGGCGCTGCGCGAAGCCCGTCGCCGACCGCCTGGAGCTGCTCGCCGTAGTGGGAGAGCGCACGCGCACGTTCCTCCTCGTGCGTCCGGTACGACGCGAAGTCGTCGATCGTCGGCCACAGCCAGATGAAGAAGATCCCGACGGTGGCCGCGACGGTTCCGGCCACCCACGCGATCCGGCCGGCCAGCACGCCGCGACCGGGCCCGACGGCGAGCGCGAGGATCGCGAAGCCGGTCAGCGGAATCGCGATGAGCACGAGATACGAGGGGTGCGCCGCCGCGATTCCCAGGGCGGCAGCGCCGAGCGGCGGCAGGAGGCGACGGTCCGGCTCGCGGAGATACGCGAAGACCAGCGCCAGCAGGATGGGAACGAGCAGGAGCCGCGTCGACGTCGCCGGCAGTGCGAGCGAGACGAACGAGCCGACGCCGTCCTCCGAGAAGCCGATCCAGCCGACCGTCGCGACCAACACGGCGACACCGCCCGACCAGGTTCCGAAGAGGGCCCGGCCCGAGGCGTACACGACGCCGAAGACCAGCGGCGCGAGCGCCGACGCGAAATGCAGCGCGACGAGCGAGACGTCAACGCCCGCGATCCGTGCGACGAGCGCCAGCAGCCCGTGCCACAGCGGAAAGGCGTAGCCGGGATGAAGACCTCCGTCGCGGAACTCGCTCACGATGCTCACGGAGGAGAGCACGTCCGCCTCCGCGAGCTTGCGCGCACGGCCGAGATGGAAGAGCACGTCTCCGGTTCCGAGCGTGTGGGAGGTCCACCAGACCAGACCGGCGAAGAGCACCCCGGCGGCGAGCACCGCGAGCAGGCAGAGGCCTTCGTTTCGCTCGTGTTCCGATCCGGACGCCCGCGCTGCGGGGACGAGCGCCAGGAGCGTCACGGCGGCGACGATCCCGAGCGTCAGATCGAGCGTCCCGTCGACCGCGAAGGTGACGGCGAACGCGACGAACAGAAGGCCGAAGCTCATCGCGATCGACGCGGCGAGCGCGAGCGCGGGGACGTCCGGCCAGCCCAGCGAGCGAACGAGAAGCGCGCCCGGAAGCACCAGGAGGCAGACGCCCGCGGCGAGGAGGCGAAGCGCCAGCCCGAGCCCGTCCGCCGGAAGCAGGTGCGCAAGGAGGAGGACGGCGGGCGCCGATACCGCGGCCGCGAGCACGTCGACGCGGAACCCCCGGACCTGCCGCGGCAAGGACAGCCGGGACGCCGGAGTGCCGCCCGGCATTCCCGCTAGGCCGAACTCGGCCGGATGCGACCGACGACCGGCGTCCAGAGAAGCGCGAGCACGATGCCGACGAGGAAGCCGATGAGCGCGCCGACGACGATCGCGCTCTTGGAGCTCTGCGCCGGGACTCTCTGGGCCTCGGCGAGCGTGACCTGCTTGCCGCGCTCGACGTTCTGCGCCAGCGTCAGGAGCGTCTCCGTCTCGGTCTTCGACTCGATCAGCAGGCCGCGGCGCTGCTCGGCGAGGCTCGCGAGGATGAGGCTCGTGTTCGCGTCCGGGCCTCCCGCGGCGGCGGTCTGGTTCAGCTGGTCGATCCGCGCGTCGATCGACGCCGAGCTCGCGGTTTTCGCTCTCGAGCTTCTGCTCGAGCGCCTCCGCCTTCGCGTCGACGTAGGCCGAGACTCGGGTCACGACCTCCTCGGCGAGGGTGTTGGCGGCGTCGGCCGTGGTCGTCCCCTTCCAGGGGCCGCGAACGGAGATCTGGACGAGCGGGTTCGTGTTGGCCCTGCTGGCCGCGCGTCGTCCCGGCGGCGACGATCTGGCGCGTCGCGATCCCGCGGCGGAGCTTGCCGGGCTGGATCCCGAGCTCGTCGGCGACCTTGTTGACGACCTCGTCGCTGCGGACGATCTCCGAGACCGTCGACGGATTCGTGGCGAGGCTCTGGATCTGCGCGTTCGCGTTCGGCGAAAGCGGCTGGCCGAGGTAGACGGTCGTGCGTGCGACGAACGCGTCGCCGCTCTCCAGCGAGGTGAAGTAGCCGACCGCAGCGCCGACGATCACGGCGGCGAGGACGAGCCACCAGCGCGCGAGGATAGTGCCTCCGATGCGGCCGAAATCGATCTCGCGCTCGTCGTCGAGCTCGGGCGCCGAACGCCGGCTCCGGCCCTCCTCATCCTCTGCTGCCATCGGGCGCCGACTGTACCAGCCAGGTCTCCCAGAACCGCGTTGGAACCGGCGTTTTCGGCCCACTTCGCGCCGGATCTGTCGCAGAAGTGTCACAAGAGTGTGACGCGGCCAGACAGACGTGTCCGAGCGCGCTACCGTCGGTTTCGTACACCGAACACGACGACAGGAGGCGCGCATGAGACACCGACTCGTGCTGCTTCCGGTCCTTCTGGCGACCCTGGTCTGCGCACCGCCCGCGCTTGCCTGGACCTGGCCCCAAGACGGGCCGGTGCTGCAACCCTTCGTGCTCGGCGGCGATCCGTACGCCGCCGGCCAGCATCGCGGAATCGACGTGGCCGGAGCCGCCCGGCGCTTCGGTTCGCGCCCCGACCGCCGGGACGGTGAGCTTCGCCGGATTCGTGCCGAGCGGCGGTCGCACGGTGACGATCCAGACCGCGGACGGCCTCGCAGTGACGCTGCTCCACCTGGGCTCGCTGGGCGTGGCGCGCGGCGCAATCGGTCGACGAGGGCGCCACCGTTGGGACGCTGGCGCTCGAGGGCGACGCCGACCATCCGGTGCCGTACGTGCAGATGGGCGTGCGTGTCGCCTCCGATCCGCAGGGCTACCTGGATCCGCTCGCGTTTCTTCCGGTGCGCGCTCCGGCCGAAGGTGCCGACGGCGCCGGTCGAGGAGCCGGTCGCCGAGCCCGCGGTGGAGCCTCCCGCCGATCCAGAGGCGTTCGCCAGGCGCCGTCGCCGCTCCGGCCGAGCCGCCGGTCGAAGCGAGCGAGCCGGCGGAGCCCGATGCTCCGAGCAGTACGTCCGGTTCCTGCACCAGGCGGCGGCGCGGTCGTGGAGGCGCCGACCATCGCGGTCGAAGCCGCTGATCGCAGATCGAGTCCGCTCGGAGCGCAGCACCGTTCGGTTCCCTTCGAACCCGTCGCCGACGAGATCGACGGCGCTCGACTGCCGGCGGTCGAGGCGACCTCATCGACGCGTCGCCGGCCGGCCGGGACGGGAGCATTGCGCCGAGCTTGGAGCGGAACCCATCGCGGCTCAGACGCTTCGCGATCCGCGCCGGTTCGCCGGTCGCACTTGCCGCTGGCTGCTGGCGGGCTCATGCTCGCTTCCGCGGCAACGGCCTTCGGATGGCTGCGCCGGCGGACGACTTCCGTGCCGACACGGATTCCGCCGCGGCAGCACCTCGCACTGCGCACCGCGGCGATCGAAGGAGCCACGCGAGCACCTCGCGGGCCCGGGACTCCCGACCGACGGCCGCCCGATCCGGACCCGCACGCGGACTCGGCCGTCGCCGCCCTGCTCCGCCGGACGCGGCGCGCACGCCGGGAGGCGACCCGTCGTGCGTAACGCTCCACGCGACCCGTCACTACAGTGCCTCCAGCCCAGCCATGCCCTTCGAGGACGCCTCCGCACCCCCGTTCTTCATCGTCGGCAACGACCGCTCGGGAACGACGATGCTGCGGCTCATCCTCGACCGCAGCTCGGTCGCGATCCCGCCCGAATCGATGTTCCTCGTCGACTTCGAGCCCGTTCGCCAGGCGGGCGGGCTCGGGGACCCGGACAAGGCCGCGTCGTTCGTACGCCGGGTCTGGGAGCACCCACGGGTTCGACTGTGGGGCATCACGGGCCACCCGCCCGCAGTCCCCCCGGGTCTAGCCCATGAAGAGGCGTACCGCTTCGCGGTCGAGGCGCCGTTCCGGGCGTACGCGCGCCATGAACGAGAAGGAGCGCTGGGCCGACAAGACCCCGCTCTACCTCGGGCACGTCGCCGAGATCGCCGAGATCTGGCCGGAGGCCCGGTTCGTCGTCCTCGTCCGTGACGGGCGAGACGTGGCGCTGTCGCTCCTCGGAGTTCCGTTCGGGCCGAACAACGTCTGGTCGGCAGCGCGGTTCTGGGCGCGAGGGATCGACCTCGGCACCCAGGCCGCAGAGCGGTTCGGCGACCGCGTGCTCACCGTCCGCTACGAGGACATCGTCGCGAGCCCGCCGGCCGAGGTGAAGCGGCTCTGCGCCTTCCTCGGACTCGAGTTCGAGCCGGACCTGCTCGCGATCGAGCACACCGACTCCGCCAAGGTGCTGAAAGACCAGGCGAGCTGGTTCACGAACGTCTGGGCCGGGATCAACTCCTCCGCGGTCGGAAAGTGGCGAAAGGAGATGTCCCCCGCCGACCAGCGCGTGTTCGACCAGGTCGCCGGCGCCCAGCTCGAGCGCATGGGCTACGAGCGAACGCCGGCCGACGGAGAGCCGTCACGAGCGGCGACCGCCCGCTACCGCACCCACGATGCGGCGATGAAGGGCGTGAACTTCGTGAAGCTCCGGCTGATCCAGGAGCGGGGCCGCGAGGTCGGCTACGTCCTCAAGCGCAAGCTCGCCCGCGCCGGCCACTAGCCGAGCGCTACCGAGTCCCGAGCGCCTTCTCCCAGACGGCCGGGCACCCGAAGCGGAGATATCGAACGCACGAGACGACCGTGGCCGAGCTGACCGCGACGTAGTAGAGCGCGATCCCGGCGCCGGGCAGCGGGAACCGGACACGGCCCGCCAGCGCCAGGAGGAGCAGCGCGACCTGCAGGCCGAGCGCGACCCAGTACACGACCCCCGCGCCGAGCGCGACGAGCGCGACGTTCGTCCCGAGCAGAAGGAGGTGGAGCCAGCCGCTCCCGTAGCGCAGGTGCCGGTGCGACAGGAGCTCGAACGCATACAGCGGCCCGACGCCGCGCAGCATTCCGCCCTGGAAGAGCATGAGCCACGCGTGCTCGAACATCCGCACCTTGCGGCGGTACTCGTCCTCCGTGTCGCGCGCGGGCTTCTCGAACGCGAGCGGCTCCTCGTCGTACACCGCCCGCTTCCCCCGCTGGACGAAGCTGTACGGAAAGGACATGTCGTGCCCGTACCGGGGATCGACGTCGATCCAGTCCGCCCGGCGCACGGCGTAGATCGACCCGTTCCCGCCGTTGATCGAGCCGAGCGCCGACTCCTGCTTTCGCACCCACATCTCGTAGCGCCAGTAGAGGCCCTCGCGGTTCCCTCCGTCCGGGCGCGAGGAGCCGGAGCTGGCCGCACACGTAGGACACGTCCGGATCGGCCAGGCTGCGCACGAGGAGCCGCAGCGCGTCCGGCTTCCAGGTGGAGTTCGCGTCCGAGAACGCGACGATCTCCGCATCCGTCTGCCGCACGGCGAGGTTCTGCGCCGCGACCTTCCCGCCCCGCGGGCAGCGCAGCAGCCGAACCCGCGGCTCACGCGCCGCGAACGCCTCGACCAGTCCGTCCGTCCCGTCCGTCGAGGCATCCGACGCGACGATGACGTCGAACAGCTCCGCCGGGTAGTCCTGCGCAAGCAGATCCTCGAGCCGGCGCTCGATCACCGACTCCTCGTCGTGCGCGGCGACGATCACCGTCACGCGCGGCGTCCAGTCGGCCGCCGCAACCGGTCGCGGACGAAGCCGCGCGAGCAGCCCCGCGGCGAGCGGATAGCCGACATGCGTCCAGACGATCAGCCCGGCACAGACCCAAAAGACGATTTCGAGGACGAGCACGGCCCTACGGTAACGACGCGGCAGGCGCCGAAGACCCGCCATCCGGACCCGCGCGCCGCATAGGATCGTGAACCCGATGGAGCCGAGCGCGGCAACCGAACTGGCCGCCCTGGCGGGAGGGCTCGGCGCCGCACTGGTCGCACTCGCCCCGTCGCGGGTCACCCTGCTGTCCGGATTCGCGGTCCTGACCGCCGCCGAAGTGTGGCTCGGCCTGCTCCTACTTTCCGACGCGGAGCTGGATGCGCTGACCACGCATCCCCTCGGACTCGCCCTCGGCGCGGCCGTGATGGCCGCCCTCTGCGTCGGCTTCGTCCGCCGGCCGGACATCGCGCCCGTCGCCCTCCTCGTCGCGGCGCCGCTGCGGATCCCGCTCGACGTCGGCGACGAACGCCTCTACCTCCTCTTCCCGCTCTACACGGTGCTCGTGGCCGCCGCCGCGGCGCTGGTCGTCCGCGCCCTGCGCGGCGACGAGCTGCCCAAGCCTCCCCTGCTCCTCGCAGGCCCGGCCGCGCTCCTCGTCGGGCTCTCCGCGGTGTCGATGCTCTGGGCCACCGACGAGCGCAGCGCCAGCACCGACCTCGTCTTCTTCTACTTCCCGTTCATCGCGCTCTTCGCCGTCGTCGCGCGGACGTCGCTGACCTCGTGGACGCGGAAAGGCCTCGCCGTGGCGCTGCTCGCGCTCGCCGCGATCTTCGCCGTTGTCGGACTGAGCCAGCTCATCACGAAGGACCTGTACTTCGCGCCCGACGTCGAGGTGTCGAACGCGTACTCCTCGTTCACGCGCGTGACGTCCCTCTTCCACGACCCGTCGATCTACGGACGCAACCTCGCCGTCGCGATCGCGGTCACGGTCGCGCTCCTCTGGATGCGGCGGATCCGCCTGGCCGTCGCGATCCCGCTCATCGCGCTGACCTGGGCGGGGCTCTTCGTCTCGTATTCGCAGTCGAGCATGTTCGCGCTCTTCGTCAGCGTCCTCGTCGTGAGCCTCCTCGCGGCGGACCCCCGCAGCCGGCGCATCCTCGTCATCGCCGCAGTGATCGCCGCGGTCGCAACGACGGCGCTCGTCGTCGTGCTCGCCTGGGACGAGTCCGCCCGGCGGCTCACGAGCGGCCGTTCGGACATCATCGCCAACACCGCCGAAGTGATTCGCGACAACCCCGTCCTCGGAGTCGGGATCGGCGGCGAGCAACGGGCGACGCGCGAGGTCGGGCGCGAGAGCGGCCGCTCGCGGGCACCGTCGCACACGACCCCGCTCACGATCACGGCCGAGCTCGGGATCCTCGGCGCGGCCGCCTACGTCCTCTTCCTGTGGACGGCGGCGCTGGGCGTGTTCCGCCTCGGCGCATTCGACCGGCCGCTCGCGTTCGCGCTCGGCGCGACGCTGATCGTCATCTTCGTCCACTCCCTCTCCTACAGCGGCTTCTTCGAGGATCCCCTCATGTGGGGCGCGATCGGGCTCACAGCGGCCGGTTTGGCAGCGCCGCATGGACGCAGGGAAACGACGCCTCCCGTCGAGGCCTAGCCCGGGCCGCAGGCATACTCGAAGCTCGAACGCCCCCGAGCCTCCCGTATGCGCAAGAAGCTCGTTTTCGCCCTCGCAGCCGTACTTCTCCTGGCCGTAGGCCTGGCCGCCGCATACGCGCTGACGAAGACCGACACGCCGACCGGCGGCCTCGACACCGAGCTCAGCGGCGTGTCCGTCTCGGTCGCCGCATCCGAGCCGGAGCCCGAGACGACGACCGCGGCGACGACGACCACCGCGCCGGAGAAGCCGCAGGCCGCGCCGGAGCTCTGCTGGAACGAGTTCGGCGGAAACCCGCAGCGCACGCTGTCGCGGCCTGACATCGAGCTCGGGATTCCGATCCGCCACTCCCGTTGGGCGAGGGGCGTCGACGGCCTCATGGAGTACCCGCCGAGCTTCTGCGACGGCGTCCTCTACGTGAACACGCAGACGACCGGGCTGACGATCGCGATCAACGCCGACACCGGCAAGACGATCTGGAAGCACGAAGGCGGACGCAAGGCATCGACTCCCGCGATCGCCGGCTCGCGCCTCATCGTGAGCGCGCAGGACGGCACCGTCACCGCCTTCCGCCGCTCCGACGGGAAGGTGCTGTGGAAGCTCGTCACCGGGTCGATCGAGGCGGAGTCCTCCCCGGTCGTACTCGACAACACGGCGTACTTCGGCACGCGCGACGGGCGGCTCTTCGCCGTCGACATCACGAACGGCAACGTGCGCTGGGCCTACAACACCGGCGGCCGGATCAACGCGAGCCCGTCCATCTGGGGCACGCGGATCTGCATCTCGACCTACGCGGGCTCGGTCTTCTGCCTGAACCGCAAGAACGGGTCGAAGCTCTGGAGCAAGTACGTGAAGCGCGACTTCGTCCGGTACGAGAGCTTCTACTCGAGCCCCGCGACCGACGGGAAGCGGCTCTTCACGGCGGCGCGTACCGGCAAGCTCGTCGCCTTCGACGCCACGAACGGCCGCGTGCTCTGGACGAAGAGCCTCGGCGGGCTCACGTACGCGACCCCCGCGGTATCGAACGGCAAGGTGTTCATCGGGAGCTACGCCCGGCGGGCGAACGCCTACTCGGCCTCGTCGGGCGCACTGCTCTGGTCGCGCTACATCGGCGGACGGATCACCGGGTCCGGCCTCGTCGTCGGGAACCTCTTCTTCGTCTCCACGATCGAGGGGAAGACGTACGGGCTGAACACGGGCAACGGGAAGGTCGTCTGGACGTTCAACGCAGGCCGCTTCGTCCCGGGGATCGCGACCGACCGGATGTACTACTTCTCGCTCAACGGCCTGCTCATGGCGATCAAGGGCCGAAACTCGCCGCGTAGCTAGCTAGGGATGCGGTACAGGGCGTAGCGGCCGTCCGTGTAGACCGGCTCCAGCTCCTCCATGAAGCGCTTCGGGTAGATCGCCTGGCGATCGACGAGGACGTACTCGGCGCCGTACCGTTCGATCGTCGCGCGGCGTTCGGCGTCGGTCTTCGTTCGCTGGAAGAAGCGGATCACGTCGCGCTGGCGGCGGTAGGGACGGTTCTCCTCCGTGTTCGCCACGTGCGCCGCGGGCATCGCGACGACGTACACCGGTGCAAACGCACCGACCCGGTAGGCCGTTTCGACGGGAGAGAGCACGACCGCGTCGTCGTCGAGTGAGCGCAGCGCCGCCACGACCCCGGGCGTGAGCGCGGACGGGTCGGGCTCGTCCTGGCGCTCGGCGTCGCCGAGCCCCGCGATGACGCACGGCGCGACGAACGCGACCGCCGCGAGCGCCGCCCACCGCGTCGGGTCGAGGAGCCGCTCCATCCGCACCGGGAGGAGGACGCCGGCGACGATCCCCGCGATCCCGCCGACGATCGCGACCCAGATCGGCCAGACGGGGCCCGTCTCGCCGCCCGTCGTGTAGAGGAGCTCGAGCGCGAGTCCGCCTGCGAACGCCACGGCGACGCCCACGGCCCGCGCCCGGCCGACCAGGACCGCGGCCCCCGCGATCGCGAACGGGATCGGCAGGAAGAGCGCAAGCCGGCGCGACTGGGAGATCGAGACGAGGTCGGAGAAGCGCGTGAAGAGCTCCGGGATGAGCAGCACCGCGAGGCAGGCGAGCATCCCGCCTGCCGCGTAGGCGCCGAGCCGCCGCCGCACGCCGATCGCCGCGAGTGGCAAGAGGAGAAAGCCGGCGATCGCGATCGGGCCGTTCCGCGTGAGCACCTCGGGCGCCACCCGGTAGTTCGAGCCGTGGATCTCGAGCTGGTCGCCGTAGTGGTTGAGCGCGCGCTGGACCTCCCGCTGCGAGGGCGAGAACGACTCGGTGGACGCGATCGTCGGCTGGAGCCACGCGAGGAAGAGCCCCGCCGTGACGAGCACGACCGCGAACGCGGCGGCGAGCCCCTTGACCGTCTCGCCGCGAGGGCGCACGAGCGCCACGGCCAGCACCGCGAACCCGGCGAGCGGAACGGCGATCAGCACGAGGTACGACGGATGGATCACGATCAATCCGAGCGCGGACGCGGACAGAGGAATGAGGAGGCGTCGCTCCCGCTCGCGCAGGTACGCGAAGAGGAAGGCGAGCACGCACGTCGCGAGCACGGCCCGCGTGATCGAGCCGGGCAGCGAGAGATCCTGGAACGAGCCGGTTCCGTTGCGGGAGAACCCGAGCGTCGCCACCTGAGGCGGCCAGCACCGCGACCCCGCCCGGCCACGAGCCGGTGAGCGCGCGACCGGCCGCGTAGGCGGCCGCGAAGGCGAAGGGCACGAGGATCGACGACAGGTGGAGCACGACGAGCGCCACGTCGACGCCCGCGAGCTTGGCGATCGCCGCCAGGACACCGTGCCAGGCGGGGAACGCGTAGCCCGGGTGGAGGCCGCCGTCGCGGAACTCGTTGACGACGTTCAGCGAGCTGAGCGTCTCGCCGTCGGCGATCTTCCGCGCCCGCGCCAGGTGGAAGAGCACGTCTCCGGTGCCGAGCGAGTGCGAAACCCACCAGACGACGCCGCCGTAGGCGAGCGCCGCGAGGACGAGCACGACGAACGCGAGCCGCTCCCCGGGCTCGTCTCGATAGACGCGCGCCAGCGCGGCCGGGACGAGCGCCGCGAGCGTCACGAGCCCCATGATGAGGAGCGCCAGCACGATCGTTCCGCCCACGAGGAAGGTGATCGCGAACGCGCCCATCGCGACGGCCAGGCTGAGCACGAGCGAGCCGGTCAGCGCCAGCGCGGGAACCGGCTGCCAGGCGATCGCACGCATGAGGAGCGCTCCGGGCAGGACGAGCACGCAGATCGTCGCCGCGAGCAGCCGGATGTAGAGCCCGGCGCCGTCCTCGGGCAGGAGTCGCGCGAAGAGCAGGAAGAGCGGCGCGGCGAGGGCGAACGCGATGACGCCGCGCGATGCGCCCCGCAGCCGGCTCAGCGGACGAGCCCTCGAACCAGCCGGGCTGTCTGGGCGATCGACGGCACGGGATCCGTGAGCGAGAACACGCCGTCGCGGTAGGGCAGCCGTGGCACGGCGGGCTTCGTTCCCGCGTAGAGCGTGACCGCCCAGCGCTTCCGCTTGCCTTTGCTCGTAACCGGGGCCTGCGACTCTCCGAGGAGATCCCGGTAGGCGATCGCCGGCAGGTCGACCCCGGTCGCCGCCGCGAGCCCGTGCCACTGCCAGATGCGCGGGTTGATCTCCATGAGCTTGTAGACGCCGTCGCGCGGATCGCGCTTGAACTCCACCTGCGAGAGTCCGTGGAATCCGAGCCCGCGGATGAACTTGAGCCCCTCGTCGACCATCTCGTCCACCCAGACCGACTCGCACACGCGCCCCGAGCCGACGGTCGGCGGCGTCTGCCGGAGCTTGCGGCCGGAGAAGAGCCCGAGCGGCTCGCCGTCGCGCGTCACGTAGCTGCCGAGCGTGTACAGCTCGTCGTCTCCGCCGGGGATCAGCTCCTGGATGATCGGGTCGTACGGCTTCGCCTTCTCGAACGACTCGTCGAGCTCGGCGCGGTTCTCGCAGCGAAAGGACTGGAGCTTGAAGACCCGGCGGAAGTTGACCGGGTCGGACGGCTTCACGAGCACGGGGTAGTCGAGGTCGTCGTTCGGCTCGCTCGCGGTGCGCGGCGTCGGCACGCCGATCTCCTGCGCGCGCTCGACCTGGTAGCGCTTCGACTGGATCGGCTCGAGGAGCTCCCAGGACGCGAACGGATAGAGGTAGCGCTCGCCGAGCGTGTCCGCGGCCGCGGCGATCGCGTTCAGGTAGTCGTCGTGCGTGGCGAAGACCGGCGCGGGCTGCCCGAGCGAGTCGCCCAGCTCCATGAGGAACTCGACGAATGCGTCCGGCTCGGCGACCGGATCGGGGCAGTGGACGCCGAGCCCGTGGCGCGAACGAAAGCCGAGCGCCCCCTTCCGGTGGTCGATGGCGATCACGGGCGCGCCCGTGCGCGCGAGCTGCCGGATCGCGGCGAGCCCGTTCACCCAGCCCGCGTCGGCGACGACGGCAGGCGGGCGGGAGCTGCGGGCGACGTAGCGGGCGACGTTGTCCACCGAGAGAGTCTACGGCGCGCAAGGCGGCTCGATCCCGTTCCACCAGAAGGCCACACGCGAGTCACCGAAAAGATCGATTTGATACAAGAGAAGTCCGAACACGCGTCCGTTTCGGCTCACCCGAGGAGGGAAGGACCCTGAGCATCGAACGACGATTGCAACTCATCGCCGACGACCGGGAGCACGGAGCAGGCTGGTTGGCGCGCCAGGCGGTCGAGGCCCTCGCCGAAGCCGTGGAGGAGGGCGCCGACCCCGTCGAGGCCGGCCGGGCGCTCGCCGCGACGCGTCCCTCGATCGGCGCCATCGCCGGCGCCGTGGGCCGAGTGCTCGCCGCGGGCCGCACGACCGAGCAGCTGCTCGAGCAGTCGCGCGCCTTGATCGAGCGCCGCGACCACGCCGGACGCACGATCACCGTCCTGCTCCGGCCGATGATCGAGGGGATCGTCATGACGCACTCCGCGTCGGCGACCGTCCGCGAGGCGGTCCTCTTCACCCGGCCGCAGCGCGTCATCTGCACCGTCTCGGCCCCGGGCGAGGAAGGCCGGCCGTTCGCCGAGGAGCTCGCCGCCGAAGGACTCGCGGTCGATCTCGTCGCCGACGAGGACGCGGAGCACGCGCTCGCGACCGCCGACATCCTCGTCCTCGGCGCCGACACCGTCTTCCGCGACGGCTCGCTCGTGAACAAGGTCGGGACGACGTCGCTGGCCGAGGCCGCGAAGAGCGCGGACGTTCCGGTCGTGGTCGCCTGCGAGACGTTCAAGCTCGCGCCGTACGAGTCGCCCGCGGAGGCGCTCGAGGCCTGGGACCGCCCCGCCGAGCTGGAGGCGATCTTCGAGGAGACGGCGCCGGAGCTGATCGACCGCTACGTCACGGACGAGGGCGTCTTCGAGCCGGACGAGATCGCCTCGCTGATCGACCAGACGCCGTTCCTGCGCGAGGGCTACGCGATGCTTCAGCCCGAGCGAAGCGCCCGGTAGGCCGGGAAGAACCCGTCTGTCTCGGCCGCGCCTGCGAGGTCGCGGTACGCGTCCGCGTCGTTCACGAGCTTGCCGATCCAGAATTCACGCCCGAGATCGGCTCCGAACCGCTGCTTGAACTCCCAGAGCGAGTCCTCCTGGCCGCCGAGGCCGCTGCCGAGCGAGAGCTCCGTGAAGCCGTTCGCCTGCCCCCACGCCGCGGTCTCGTAGACGAGCAGGTTGGCCGCGCCCAGCGCGCGGCCGCGGTCCGAGGTGACGCCCATGTGGTAGTGGAGCCACGTCCCGGCGCCCACGCAGACCTCGCTCGCGACGAGCTCGCCGTCGAGCGTGGCGTCGAGGCGGACGAACCCGTCGCCGAGCTCGCGGAGCTTCTCCCAGTAGTCGGGCCCGAACGCGTAGTAGTCGGACGCGCCCTGCCGCTGCATCGTCTGTTCGTGCAGCTCGAGGAAGCCGTCGAGCGACGCGGGCGCGCGCTCGACCGTGACCTCGATCCCGGCCTTCTGCGCCTTGCGCGCCTTGTTGCGGTGGCTGCGGTGCATGCCGGCGAAGAGGTCGCCCTCGAGGGGCCAGACGGCGGCGTCGGCGAGGCGCTCGAGCGCGGCCTCACGCGGAGCGAGGCTCTGGTTTTGCACCAGCGGATGGAAACGGATGAACGTGGAGACGACCGAGCGCTCGCGGCACCACTCGGCGTAGGCGTCCCAGAAGCCGCCGGCTTCCGCGCCCACGGGCCCGCCGCACGGGTACGGCGACGTGACGTCGCGTAGCTCGGTGTCGGAGATCTCGCGGAGCAGCACCGGCAGCGCGACCGCGTCGTCCGTGAGGAACACGGCCTCGCTGGGCTCGAGCAGCGCGGACGCCTCGACCGACGCCCGGCTCAGGTAGGCGTCCTCGACGCCGAGACCGGCGAGCAGCGCGTCCCAGTCCCCCGGCGCGACCTCGCGGATCACGTCTTCGGCTCCTCCGAGCCTCCCTGGGCACGCTCGATGTTCAGGGCGTCCTGGACGGGAACGGGCTCGGCGCGGAAGAGCTGGCCGAACGTGCGCACGACGATCTTCAGGTCGAGCCAGAGCGACCAGTGCTCGAGGTACCACGCGTCGTAGCGGAAGCGCTCCGTCCAGGTCATGTCCTCGCGGCCGTGGATCTGCGACCACCCGGTGATCCCGGGCCGCACCGCGAGGCGCCGCCGCTCCTCCTCGGTGTAGTGCGAGGCCTGCTCGACGAGGTCGGGCCGCGGGCCGACGATGCTCATCTGCGCCGAGGAGGACGTTCACGAGCTGCGGGATCTCGTCCAGCCCCGTGCGCCGCAGAAACCGGCCGCCGCGGGTCATGCGCGGGTCGTTCTCGACGAGGCCGAACGGATCCTCGCTCAGGTTCAGCTCGCGGCCGAGCGCGATCGCGTCGGGGACCATCGTGCGGAACTTGATCATCCGGAACGGCTTCCCTTCACGGCCCGCGCGGGGGCGCACGAAGAAGATCGGCCGGCCCGAGCCGACGAGCACGACGAGCGTCACGACCAGGAACACGGGCGAGAGCAGGACCAGGAGCACCGCCGAGAGCACCGGGTCGAGCACCCGCTTCACGGCGGCCTGGACCGAGCGGCGCTTCATGCGCGCTCCGCGATGACCGCTTCGTAGAGGCGCTCGTGCTCGGCGGCTGCCGCGTCCCAGGTGAGGGTGGCGCGGGCCTTGCGCGCGCCCGCCGCCGCGTTCGCGAGCGCATCCGCCGAGGTGAGCAGCTCGACGCAGGCGGCGGCCAGCGCTCCGGGATCCTCGGGAGCGACCACGCGCCCGGCCTCGAACTCGCGGACGATCGTTCCGAGCGAGCCGACGTCGGAGACGACCGCCGGCCGGCCGTGGCCCAGCGCGGTCGCGAGCACGCCCGAGGAGTCGAGCTCCCGGTACGGACAGACGACGACGGTGGACGACGCGAAGAGCGCCGGGCACGTCGGCTTCCGGGACGTAGCCGAGCCGCCAGTCGATCGCGTCCGCGACGCCGAGCTCGCGACGCGAGCGTCCTGGAGCGGCTCGACCGGCTCGAACGGATGCCCGGCGACGACGAGCCTCGTCCCGGGCGCACCGGCGACGATCGCCGGCAGCGCGCGGATCAGCACGTCGAGCCCCTTGTAGCCCCGGATCAGCCCGAAGAAGAGCAGCGTCCGCCCGTCCGGCTCGCCCGGCTCGGCGTCCGGCGCGGAGTCGAAGACGGCGTGCGGGATGACGACGAGCTTCTCGCGCGCGACCCCGGCCTCCGCGAGCCGCTCGACCGCGCGCTCCGAGTGGACGACGACGCGGTCGGCGAATCCCATGCGCCGTCTCCCAGCCGCGCCGGTTCCACCGCCGGCGGGGGAACACGTCGTGCGCGGTCAGGATCGTCGGCCTCGCCTGCGCGACCTTGCGCAGCCAGCGCGCGTCGTAGGCCGCGAGCCCGAGCCACTCGCGCGTGAACCACGTCGGGCGCGCGCTCGTCCAGCGAGGCGGGCGGCGCGCCGGGCGCTGGGGACGTACTCGAGCCCGCGCGCGACGGCGCGGATCCTGCGCCGGCGCAGGCGGCTCGACCACGGCAGGAAGACCTCGTCGCGCCGGTATCCGTCCGGCTCGGGCGCCGCGAAGAGCGCCGACGGCGAGGTGAGGAGATCGACGTCGTGCCCGCGCCGCGCGAGCGCGGACGCGAGCGAGTGGTCATACGGGGGCGTGAACCCCGGCGGGTCGAGGAGCGCGATGCGCACGGCAAGGCGTCAGGTTATTCCTCCCGGCGCGCAGCCCGGGAGAAGACCACGGGCGCGGCCACGACGAGCGCCGCGAAGACCGTGAAGTAGTACATCCCCATGGTCAGGTAGAAGACGTTCGACGGCGAGCGTCCCGGCGAGCGCCGCGGTGAGACCCCACGAGAGCGGCCGCACGCGCGCCGCCGCCCGGTTCCCGGCCGCGGCCATCCGGCGGCCGATTCGCCGCAGGCTCGCGAGACAGCTGAAGAGGAAGCCGAGCCAGACCGCGTAGACCGCCGCGCCGACGAGCCCTGTCTCGGTGAGCAGCGCGACGTAGAACGAGTGCGGCCCGAAGTTCGTCTTCCCGGTGAGGAACTCGAAGTAGGCCGAGAACGTGTTCAGCCCGAGGCCGAAGAAGAGGTGCTGCTCGAGCGCCGGGCGGATCAGCGAGTAGAACGCCAGGTGCGTGTCCACGGAGCGTCCCGCTCGTCGACGTGCGCGCCTCGAAGACGTTCTCGAAGAAGCCCTGCGCGGCGCGACACGATCGCGGCGACGACGAGCACGAGCAGACCGAGCGGCACGAGGAAGCGCGGCTTCAGGAACAGGTGCCGGTACGGGATCGCGAGCACGCAGAGGCCGACGAAGATCCCGAGCAGTCCGCTGCGCGAGAGGGTCGAGAGCTCGACGAGCGCGAGGAAGGCGAGCAGCCCGGCGAGCGGCCAGCGCAGGCGATGCCCGCGCTCGAGCCGCAGGTAGATCGGGAAGAGGACGAGGATCGGGATGACGAGCATCACGCCCAGGTGGTTCGGGTCGAACGTGAGCCCGGTCGTCCGGTAGACGTTCGCGTCGGCGGCGATGCCGAAGATGTTGATGCCGCCCTTCTCGTAGAGCCCGAGGCGGCCCGAGGATCATCTGGTCGAGGTTCCGCCCGCCCTCGGCCAGGGTGAGCTGCGCGAGGCCCCACGCCGCGTTGGCCGTGAACCCGGCGACGAACGCGCCGAGCGTCTGCCAGTAGATCCGCGGCGAGCGCCGCTCGAGGTAGGCGACCGCGCAGAGCAGCAGCGCGAAGTTGATCCCCCACTTCGTGATCCCCTTGAGGAAGAGGTTCCGGTCGAACGGTCGTCTCGAGGTTGAAGAACGCGACGAGGTAGACGAGGAGGAACGCGACGAAGAAGCCCGCCGCGATCGCGACCGTGCGCGAGACGACCCAGTCGCGGCGCGAGATCCTGTGCGCGAGGAACCCGATCACGAAGACGCCCGCGGCGAGGTCGGAGATGAAGAAGTCGTTTCCGCCCGCGACCTTGATCCGGATCTTCGAGAACGTGATCACGAAGGCGGCGACGAAGAGGAGGATCTCGAGCAGGCGCGACCCGTCGTAGGTCGTCGGCCGCGCGCGGGCGTCGAAGCGTCCGGCGGTTGCCGAGGCGGTCGTCACGACGCGACCTTCCTCAGGAGCTCCGCGAGCCGCTCGGCCCGCTCGCGGCGCGAGAGCCTGGCCCGCAGCTCCTCGGAGAGCTCCGGGGCGACGAGCTCGTTGTCGCGCCAGCGCCGCTCGAGGTCGCCGAGCGCGTTCGCCATTCCGTCGACGTCCGTGGGCGCGACGACGACGCCGGCCCCGGTCTCGCGGATGAGCGCCGCCGCCTCCCCGTCCGGCGGTACCGCGGCCAGGATCGGCCGGCCGGCGGAGAGGTACTCGTAGACCTTGGCCGAGATGATCTTGCGGCCCGCCTCGCCCGACTCGGCGAGCAGGAGGAGCAGCGCGTCCGAGTCCTTCTGGAGCGCGTTCGCCTTGTCGTGCGGCTGGAACGGGATCACCTCGAGGCGGTCGCCGAGGTCGAGCTCGGCGAGGAGCGGCGCGTCGACCACGCGGACGCCGCCGACGAACCGCGCGACCGGATCGCCCTCGGCCTGCTTCAGCGCCTCGAAGAACGGGCGCGCGTCCCGCCGCGACGTGAACCCGCCCGTGTGCGTGATCCGGAACCGGTCGCCGCGGCGGTACTCGAGCCCGTCGAAGTCGTCGAAGTCGCAGCCGTTCTCGATCACCTCGACCGGCCCGTGCGGATCGAGCGCGCGCATCTCGGCGGCGAAGCCCTCGGTCGCCGCGGTGATCGCGTCGGCCTTCTCGGCCACCTTGCGCTGGAGCCGCGCCTCGCCGCGCACGTGCCGGCGTCTATCCGGGGAGAGGAACGAGTCGCGCAGGTCGGCCACCCACGGCACGCCGGTCTTCCTCTTCGCGTGGAGCCCTGCGAGGTTGACCGAGATCGGCGGCGAGGTGGTGAGGACGACGTCGATCCCGAGCTTCTCGACCAGACGCACCGCCTCGCGGCCGGCGGCGAGCGACCAGATGACGCTGGCATCCGGAATGAGGACCCGGCGAAACTGCACTGCGGCGTGGGTCTTCGTCTTGCTCCAGGCGCTCGCGCCGGCCAGCTCCTCCGAGCGCATCCGCGCACGCGGGCCGTGGTTGGCGACCCGGTGGACGGTGATGTTCTCGGGGATGCGAAGCGACGTGTCCGTGTAGACCCACTTCGGGTTGTCGGGCGCGACGACGTGCACTTCGAAGCCGAGATCAGCGAGATGACGCGAGAGCTTCAGCGGCCGCTGCACGCCGGCGCCGCCGGCGGGCGGGAAGTACATCGCGACCAGGAGGATCTTCACTTCGCCTCGGATTCTCGCGCGCCCGGATGCTGTCGGTTCCACTCGTCGGCCAGCTCGCGCAGGCCCGGGCCCTGGGGACCGCGCCAGGCGGAGCGCGCGTGCAGGCGCATCCGGGCCGGGAAACTCGGGTCGTAGGAGCCCGCCCGCACGCGGTTCGCGACCGCGGCGAGCCCGCCGCGCGCCGCGTACTGAGCCGCGGTGGCAGCGGCGGCCACGCGCACGCCGGCAGCCGAGTGGTGCGCGCGCCAGTAGCGGTGGCGCGAGCGCCACTCCTCGGCGATCCGCTCGCTCGGGAACCTCGTCGCGCAGCGCGCTGTCGTGGTGGACGACGACCGCGCGCGGCTCGAACCACGTCTCCCAGCCCGCCCGGGCGAGCCGCAGGCAGAGATCGGTCTCCTCCGAGAACATGAAGTAGCTCTCGTCGAAGAGCCCGACCTCGTCGAGCGCGTCGCGCCGCAGGAGCAGCGCGGCGCCCATGGCCCAGTCGACGCGTCGCGGCTCCTCGCCGCCCGACTGCACCACGCCGACGCGGCCGAGCGTGAGCGTCCCCAACGCGGCCACCGTGGGCGAGGGGAAGCGCCACGCGTTCGGCTGTGGGCTTCCGTCGGGATAACGCAGTCGCGGCGCAACAACGGCCGCCCGCGGATGCGCGTCGGCGAACGCGACCAGCGCCGCGAGCGCGCCGGGCTCCGGCTCCGCGTCGTGCGAGAGGAGCACGACGTAGCGCCCGCTCGTCTCCCGGATCACGCGGTTGTGGTTCGCGCCGAAGCCCGCGCGGAACGGCTGCTCGATCACGCGCACGCGCGGGAACCGCTCGCGGACGGCCTCGACCGAGCCGTCCTCGGACGCGTTGTCGAGCACGACGACCTCCTCGGCACGCTCGCGGTCAAGCGAGGCGAGGAGCGGCAGGAGCGTCTCCCGCCCGTTGTGGTTGACGATCGAGACGGTGGGTTCGGTCACGCGCCGGTGAAGGCGGCGTGGACGCGCCCGAGCGCGGCGATCGCGTCCTGGATGTCTTCGTCGGAGTGCGCCGGCGAGAGCGGCAGCGAGAGGACGGTGGCGCCGGCCTCTTCGGCCACCGGGAGCGGCGGCCTGGTCCGGGATCAGCTCGCGGTAGAAGGTCAGCTGGTGGAGCGGCAGGAAGTGGATCGACGTCGCGATGTTCTCCGCCAGGAGCGCCTCGCGGTACGCGTTGCGGTCGCCGCCGGCGAGCTCGGGATCGATCCGCACGACGTAGATGTGGTGCGCGTGGACGTCGCGGGGATCCCTGAAGATCGGCGTGATCCCGGGGAGCTCGGCGCAGGCCGCGTCGTACGCGGCGACGTGGCGGAGGCGGATCTCCTGGTGCTGGTCGACCTTGTCGAGCTGCACGAGCGCGAGCGCGGCGAGCAGGTCGGGCAGGTTCACCTTGAAGCCGGCGACGCGGATGTCGTAGAGCGCGCCGGCCGTGCGGCGCATGAGGCGCAGCTCGTTGATCTCGGCGGCGAGGTGGTCGTCGTCGGTCGTGAGGATCCCGCCCTCGGCGCCGGCGACGTTCTTGGTCGCGTTGAGCGAGAACGCGGCGGCCATCGAGCCTTCGATCGACCCGATCTTGCGGCCGCGGTAGACCGACTCGACCGCGTGCGTCGCGTCCTCGAGCACCGGGACGCCGAGCGAGAGGATCTCGTCGAGCTCGGCGGGCTGGCCCGCGAGGTGGACGGGGATGATCGCCTTCGTGCGCGGCGTGATCGCCGCGCGCGATCGAACGAGGGGTCGATGTTCAGGTCGTCCGCCTTCACGTCCACGAAGACCGGCGTCGCGCCGCAGTGGACGACCACGTTCGCCGTCGCGGGCCACGTGATCGGCGTCGTGATCACCTCGTCGCCGGGGCCGATGTCGGCGGCGAGGAGGGCCAGATGGAGCGCCGCCGTCCCGGACGCGAGCGTCACCGCGTGCTTGGCGCCGACGTACTCGGCGAAGCGCCGCTCGAGCTCTCCGGCGCGCGGACCGGTCGCGATCCAGCCGGTCTGGAGCGTCTCGACGACCGCCTCGATCTCCTCGGGGCCGATCGCCGGCGGCTGGAAGCCGAGCAGCGTCTCGCGGCGAGTTCTCGTTCCAGTCGGCTCCATCGGCACAAAGCGTATAGACGCCGCACACGTTGACGCGCCTCTCACCGAGGAGTAGAAAAGCCCCAGCAACGGAGGGACGCCGCGTTATGGGTACGACTGTTGCTGCGGCGATCAGATGCTCGGCCGGAGAGACCGACTGGCGTGCGGTTGTCTCCCAGGCAGGCCGAGCGCGTCCGCATGCCGCGTCCCTCTCCGTTCGCAGGGCAACGCACGCGACCGAAGGAGGATGAACCGTGCCCGACAGTGTCACGCAGATCCTGGCGTCGGGTCCACCTGGAGCGAAACAGAACATCGCCGTCATGGGCGACGGTTTCGCCGCAGGTGCAGACCAGACGGCCTACAACAACAAGGTCCATGAGCTGCTCATGGACGGCGTTTTCGCTCGCGACTACTTCTACGAGGACAAGTCCGCGTACAACATCTTCCGGGTGAACCTGATCTCCGCGCAGTCGGGGGTGAGCACTCGGGTCTACAACGAGCACGGAACGCCGACCGACCCGTCGGACGACACGATCACGTCGACGACGATCAGGAACACCGCGCTCGGCTACATCTTCAGCGGCTCCTGGGCGCATTGCTGGCTCGAAGGCGGGGCCGGGACGTCGACCAAGGTGCAGAACGCGCTCAACGCATGGGTGCCCGACTACGACCTCGTCGTGATCATCCTCAACAACCCGGGCTTCGGCGGATGCGGAGGCGGCGGGTTCCAGATCGTCACGATGGGGGCGAGCTGGAGCGTGATGGCGCACGAGTTCGGCCACGGGACGGGCGGGCTCGCCGACGAGTACTGCGCGAAGCCCGGCACGTTCTCCGGTGGAGAGCCGGGCTCGCCGAACCTCACGATCAACACGAACCGGGCGACGCTCAAGTGGCGGCAGTTCGTGAAGCGCAGCGACTCCCGTCGCGACTGGGACCGGCTCCTGCGCGGGCTACACGGCCGGAGCCAAGCCGGCCGGCTGGAGCGACTCCGACGACGCCGGCCTCTTCGAGGGCGGCGGAACCTGGTCACGCGGGCTCTACCGCCCGGCGATCAACTGCCGGATGCGGGGCAACTCGCCTCCGTACTGCCCGGTCTGCTACACGCGGATGAAGTCGAACGCCGAGCCGTTCGCCCAACACACGTTCCAGAACGTGTACGCCGGAGACTTCAACGGCGACGGCAAGGACGACATCCTCGTCCACTCGGGAAACGCGATCCACATCCACCGCTCGAACGGAGGCCAGCTCGACGTCGTGTTCAGCGCGGTCGAGCGGGTGCCGGGCTCCTGGCAGTTCAAGCCCGGCGACAAGTTCTACGTCGGCGACTTCAACGGAGACGGCAAGGACGAGGTGGTCGTCTTCAACGGGACGGACTGGGCGTTCGAGTACCTCGGACTCCTGGCCGACGACGGGGCGAACGGGCTCCGGCTCATCGCCCGCTACGACAACTCGATGCCGAGCTGGGACTTCACGCCCGGCGACAAGTTCTACGTCGCAGACTTCAACGGCGACGGGAAGAAGGACCTCTTCATCTACAACGCCTCCAACTGGGCGATCCCGTACGTCGGGATGCTTCGCTCGAACGGCACGGGGTTCCAGCTGGTCGCACGCTACGACGGCGGCTTCCCCGGCTGGCAGATGACGGCCGGCGACCGCCACTACGTCGGCGACTTCAACGGCGACGGAAAGGAAGACCTCTGGGTCTTCAACGGATCCAACTGGTCGATCCCGTACCTCGGGATGCTGAACTCGACCGGCAATGCGCTCGGCATGTCGCACCGCTACGACGGGAGCTTCCCGGGGTGGCAGATGACCGCCGGCGACAAGCACTACGTCGGCGACTTCAACGGCGACGGGAAGGCCGACCTCTACGTCTTCAACGGGACGAACTGGTCGATCGCCTACCTCGGGATGCTCCGCTCGACGGGCAGTGCGCTCGCGATGCAGCGGCGCTACGACGGCAACGCACCCGGCTGGCAGATGCGGGCGCACGACCGGCACTGGATCTCGGACATCAACCTGGACGGCAAGGCCGACCTCTTCATCTACAACTCCCAGGACTGGTCGAAGGAGTACCTCGGGACGATGATCTCGAGCGGCACCGACCTCGTCTCAGCGTGGAAAGAGGACTGGGTCGGCGAGTGGAACCTCGGCGCGGTCGACAAGTTCGAGCCGTGCGACTTCGAGGGCGTCGGCGGCCGGCGCGACCTGATCGTCCACAACACCGACTGGCTCGGGATGATCCGCGCCACGCCGGTTCTCTCGCTGCGGCGCATCTACTACAAGTGGATCCACAACTACAAATTCGGCCGAAACTGGTGAGGTGAGCATGTCTCCCGAATTCAAGACGATGAAAGCCGGCAAGAACATCGAACCGATCGTCGGCTTCCCCAAGCTCGCAGTGATGAGCGACAAGCCTCTGCGGCCGAAGGCGATCAAGGGCAAGGTGCTCCAGATGGAGGCCGAGCCGAAGGCCGACACCGGCAAGACGAACCGGATGAAGAAGTTCACGAGATCGGCCAAGAAGGTGGCGCCCAAGAAGTACGACGACCAGAAGCCGCCGCCGACCACGCGGATCGCCAAGAAGGAGACGACCGAGAAGGAGCCGGCGGGCTACGTCCGGATGCGGCTGCGGGTGAAGGACGGCGAAGTCTCCGTTCTCGACGCCAAGGCGGTCGAAGGACCCCTGGTGGAGACGAAGATCCAGGGCGCCCTCGCCTACGAGGCGACGCTCGGCCCGAGGCGCGTGGCGGCCGGGGCGATCCCGGACGTCGGCGAGAAGCGCTCGTTCCCGGCACCGAAGGGGAAGGGCCCGCAGGCCGGGCATTTCGTCACGCCGCTCGAGTCGTACGAGATCAACGTGCGGGTGCCGAAGGAGGAGGTGACGCTCAAGTCGCTGCCGCGGCTCGAGGTCGCGGTCTTCCGGGTCAAGGAGGAGCTCCCGGTGGCAAACACCGCGTTGCTCGCCGCCGCTCCGCTCGACGTGCAGTTCGACAAGGAGGTGCGCGAGGTCGCACGGCTCAAGGGCTTCCAGCCCGAGAAGCACAAGGGCGCGGCCGCGCAGCTACGCAAGGCGTTCAAGTAGGGGTTGCGGAAAGGCGTTAGCGGCCGCGCTTCGGCGCGGCCGCTACGCAGCCAGGCCCACGACGTCCACGAGGTAGGTCTCGCGGAGGCCGCGCTCGAGCCAGGAGATCTCGGCCTCGGCCCACGGCATGAGCTCGAGCGCGTACGGATAGGCGAGCTCGGCCCGGTAGCCCAGCGAGTGTGGGAACACGCGTCCCCAGAGCTGTACCTGCCCGAGGACGACCGGATGGGGCACGGCCGTCCGCGCCCAGCGCGCCCACTCGAGCGCCTTCTCGCGCGTCGCGACCGCGTAGATGCCGCAGTCGCAGTCCGTCACCGGCCGGTCGTGGTTCGGACACCCGGCCGCGAAGGTCTCCTGCGCCGGCCACTCGTCGCCGTAGATGCACGACTCGAGCACCGGCTCCGGAACGTCGGTCTTCGGATCGAGCCGCAGGCGCCAGATGCGCCAGGCGATGATCGGCTCGTCCCGCGTCACGCCGGTACGGGTTCGGTGGGCTCGGGAACCTCGAGCGGGCTCGGAACCGGCTCATGGGCCGGAACGATCTCGATCTCGGGCTCCAGCGGGTCCGGGACGCCAATGTCCGTCACGCTGCTTCAACTCCTTGTTTTCGCGTCCTGAGGGACGCGTGGCCGCCTTGGCGACCAGCCGCAGTTCACTCCTCAAAGCGTGGACCTCTTTCGCCGGAGGTCAACCCCTGAAGGTGATTCGCGCGGCCGCTTCTTCGGCCCGCGCGAGGGCCTCCTCACGGGAATCGCCCCTGGCCAGGACGAATCCGGCGCGGTCGTGACCGGTGCGGAGGATCCCGAACTCCCAGCCCGGCGGGCGGTACGGGACCGCGTCGAGCACGCCGGGAACCTCGAGCGCCTCGCGCAGCCCGTCCACGCCCGGCGAGCACGCCGGGTGGAGCGACGAGGAAGCGCACGCAGACGCCTCCGGCCGGCCTCGGCTCCGGGATGCGGATCGGGCGGCCCAGCGCCGCGCCGAGCGCCAGGGCGTTCAGGTCGATTCCGAGCGCCGCCTCGCACAGCTCCGCGTCGTGGCCGCCGCCGAGGCGGGCCGCGAGCTCCATCACCTTCGGGCCGTCCGCATCGATGCGCAGCTGCGTGTAGGTCGGGCCTTCGCGGACGCCGACCGCCTCGGCGGCCGCCCGGGCAACCGCGACCACGGAATCGACGTCCTGCTCCGAGGGCCACACGTGCGCGAGCGCGACCCCGAACGCGGGCGGGTCGGCCGTGAACCGGTCGGTCACGGTGAGCGGGTGGAACACACCGCCGACGGAGAAGCCGTTCACGGTCACCTCGGGGCCCTCGACGAGCTCCTCGACCAGCGCCTCGCCGGCCGTGCTGGCCGAGATCGCCGCCTCGAGCGCGGGCGCGAGCTCGTCCGGCGAGGACACGACGGAGACGGCCACCTGCCCCTGGCGGTCGGCCGGCTTCACGACCAGCGGCAGGGTCAATGACGGCGCGTAGCCGGCGGGATCGGTCACGAGCTCCCAGGCGGGCTGGGGAACGCCGGCCTCGGCAAACCGCTCGCGCTGGAGACGCTTCGACACGGCGATCTCGGCCGTGGCCGGATCCAGGGGGTGCGGCAGCCCGAGCCGGTGCGGCGATGCGGGCCGCGATCGCCACGGGCGCGTCGATCCCGGGCGCGATCAGCCCTTCGACCTCCTCCTCGCGCGCGACCAGCTCGATCCCGGCCTCGTCCTCGGTGGAGACGACCGCGTGCCGGTCCGCGAATCGCAGCCCGATCGCCTGCTCGTCACGGTCGCAGACGACGACCGGGATTCCACGTGCCTTCGCCGCGGCGAGCAGCCCGAGCTGCCCCGGGCCGGCGCCTACGACGAGAGCGCGTGCTCGCGCGTCTGGAGGATTGACTCCCACCAGGCGCGATTCTCGACGTACCACTCGATGGTGCGCTCGAGACCGGTTGCGAAATCGGTGCGGGCGCGCCAGTCGAGCAGGCGCTCCGCCTTGTCCGTCGAGCCGATGTGCCGGTCGACCTGGCCGAGCCGCTCCTCCTCGTAGACCTTCAGGGAGCGCGGCTTGCCGAGCGCGTCGAGCACGTGGTCGGCGATGTCCGAGACGGAGATGTCGATGCCGGTGGCGACGTTGAAGACCTCGCCTGCGACCACTTCCGCCGGCGCCGCGATCATCGCCTCGATCGCCTCGGCGTCGTCCTCGACGAAGAGCCAGTCGCGTGAGGCGTGGCCGTCGCCGTGGATGGTCAGCGGCTCGTCGTTCAGCGCCTGGATGATGAAGCGCGGGAGCACCTTCTCGGGATGCTGGAACGGGCCGTAGTTGTTGAACGGCCGCACGATCACGATCGGCAGGTCGTAGGTGCACCAGTACGAGTAGGCGATGCGGTCGGCGCCCGCCTTCGTGCCGGCGTACGGGCTGCGCGGGTTGATCGGGTGATCCTCGTCCATGGGCGCCGACTCGGCCGTCCCGTAGACCTCGCTCGACGAAATCAGGATGAAGCGGTCGACCGGCGTCTCGCGGATCGCGTCGAGCAGGACCTGCGTCCCCTCCACGTTCGTGCGGACGAACTCGGAGCCGCCGTCGAGGATCGACTTCTCCACGTGCGACTCGGCCGCGGCGTTCACGATCACGTCGACGTCGGCGACGGTCTTGCGCACGAGCTCGGGGTCCCGGATGTTGCCCTCCACGAACGAGAAGCGCTCGTGGTCCATGACGCCGCTCAGGTTGTCGATGTTTCCGGCGTACGTGAGCGCGTCGAGGGACACGACCTCGTAGGGGGTGTTCGCCAGCAGGTGGCGGATGAAGTTCGACGGGATGAAACCGCAGCCACCCGTGACCAGTACTCGCTTCTCAGGCATCGGGCGAGTGTACCGACGGACCCCGCGACGCGAGTAGAGTCCTGCCCCATGGCCCAGCCAGAGACCGCAGCTGAGCCGCTGCCGCCGCGTCGACGGATCGCGACGTTCGTCGACAGCCCCGCCGCCGCCGTTTGGGCGACGGGGGTCGCGGTCGCGGCCTCGATCGCCGTGCTGCTCGTGCGCCTCGTCCCGGACGTGAGCGGGAAGCCGCTCTTCGACGACGAGGTCGTGGCCGGGCTCACGGCCGTGCATCCGCTCGGAGAGCTCCTCGACATCGTCCTCTTCGACCGCGGCGGCGCGCCGCTGCACTTCCTCTTCGCCCACTTCGCCCTCGAGATCTCGCCCTCGCCCGAGGCGCTGCGCTGGCTCTCGGTCGTCTTCGCGGTCGCGACGGTGCTCGTCTGTTACGACCTCGGACGCCGGCTCAGCGGGCGCACGGCCGGCGCGGTGGCGGCGATCGTGGCCGGAACCTCGTCGATGCTGGCCGTCTACGGGACGGTCGGGCGCATGTACGCGCTCTTCGCGCTCGCGAGCGCCGTCGCCGTCGATCTCTTCGCCCGCGCCCTCGACGAGCGGACGCCCAGCGCTGTCTACCTGGCCGCCGTCGCCGCCTGGCTCCTCCCCGCGGTGCACCCGTACGGGCTCGTCATCGCCGGGATCGAGGCGGCGATCGGGCTCTGGCTGTGGCGCGGGCGGCCGTTCAAGCCCGCCATCCCCGTGCTCGTGCTGGTCGTCGCGCTCACGCCGTTCGTCATCGCGGACCTGCGGCTGGGAGAACGGTTCGGAGTCGGCGCCTCGGCGGGCGGAAGCGTCGCGCCGCCCGACTTCGCCGCGCGCCAGCTCGGCGACGCGCTCGAGGCGTTCGCCGGCGGCGAAGGCGTGCTGGCGCTCATGTTCTTCGGCCTCGCGCTCGTGGGTCTCTTCGTCGTCTTCCAGAAACGCGCCGCGTTCGCCGTGTTCACGCTGCTCGCGCTCGCGGCGGTCCCGATCCTGATGGTGCTCGCGCGCTCCGACGACGAGCTGATCCACCGGCTCTCCCCGCGCCACCTCATGTTCGGCCTGCCGATCTGGGCCGCGCTCGTCGGTGTCGGCGTCGCGCGTCTCGTCCAGAATCTGCCGCGCCTGGCCGTCGTGGCCGCGGTCGTCGCCGTCGGCCTCGCCGCCGGCGTTTGCGCCCGCGGGGATCGGCGACCCGCGCACCGATCCCGACCAGACCGAGGCCGCTCTGGCCGCGCCGGCCGACTGGGTGCGCGACCGGTTCGAGCCCGACGACGTGCTGCTCTTCTACTCCCCGGTCTTCTTCGAAGCCCTCGACGAGACCAAGCACGGGATCGCGATTCCGCGCTCCGGCAAGCCGCTGAAGATGGTGCAGCGCGCCGACTACCCGGTGCCGGGACTCATGGTCGCGCTCCCGCTGAAGGGCACGGACGATCGACGCGGCAGCGATCGAGGCAGCCGTGCCCGGGGCCGAGGTCGGCGTCTTCCCCGGCTGGGTGGTCGTCAGCGTGCCCGGGCCGTACGCGGACGAGAACGAGGTGCTGCTCGCCGGGGGCGCAACGCTCGAGGCCGTCCTGGACGGGTCGTCGAGCGACCGCTCGCTGCCGTTCCGCTCCGCGGTGCGGTCGGGACTCGTGACCGTCTGCGCCGCGCTGGGCGACGAGTGCCCGCCCGACCTACTCGGCTGAGCGGCGCCCCTCGAGATCGGACGCGACGCTGTAGAGCGGCCGCCCTTCGACGTCGCGCTGGAGCCGTCCGAGGTACTCGCCGACGAGCGCGAGGATGAAGCCGACTGAGCCCGCCGATCGCGAGCACGATCGCCGCGAGGAAGAGCTGGCCGGGGAAGTCGCTCTCGGCGATCCAGAACACGATCCCCCAGATCCCGGCCGCGAAGGCGAGGATCCACGAGGTGATCCCGATGATCATCCCCGCCCACTGGATCGGCTGCGGCCAGAAGCCCGCCAGCACGTGCAGCGCCATGCGGATCAGACCGAGCCAGGAGTAGCGCGAACGGCCGTTGCGCTGCTGGTGGGAGATGTCCACCTCGGCGACGCTCGCGCCGGTCGAGACGACGAGCGCCTTCGTGAACTTCTGCTTGCCGATCGAGCCGGCGAGCGGGAGCAGCGTGTCGCGGCGGTACGCGTTGAACGCGCACCCGAAGTCGGAGACGTCGGACTTCGTGAACTTGCGGAGCATCCGGTTCACGAGCTTCGAGGGCAGCCGGCGCCCCCAGCCGTCGTCGCGGTCGATGCGCCGGCCGCTCGCGACCTCGGCGCCGCCGTCGACGGCATCGACGAGCCGCACGATGTCGGCCGGCTCGTTCTGGAGGTCGGCGTCCATCGTCACGACGACGTCGCCGCGGGCGCGGACGATGCCGGCGTGCATGGCCGGGTGCTGGCCGAAGTTCCGCTTGAAGCGCACCGCGCGGACGTTCGGATCGTCCTTGTTGATCTCCTCGAGCGCCTTCCACGTCCCGTCGATCGAGCCGTCGTCGATGAAGATGATCTCCCACGGCCGTCCGTCGCCCGCCAGCGCGTCCGCCGAGCGGCGGTAGACCTCGCGGATCGTCGCCTCCTCGTTGTAGACGGGCACGACGAGCGAGACGTGAGGACGCGCTCCGCGGTCGCCCGGGAGCAGTGAATCAGGAGAAATCTCGGTCTGCGCCACGCGCTCGGACCCTACCACCGGCTCCGCATTTCCTAGTCGCAGACCGCTCATGGCCCGGCGGCCGCCGGCGGGCGTGGGCGCACCTCACACAGAAGCCACTCGGAACCGTCACGAAAGACGCGCGAACAATCCCAAGTTGCAGACTGTTACTTGCGGAGGGCCAGGAGTACCAACGGTTTGCGCGCTAGTAACAGACTGCAACTAAGTCCGGGAGCGCCGCGAACGCCCGTCCGGCTAGCCGAATGTCAGACGCAGGCCGGCCAGGGTGAGCACCGCCGCCAGGGACAGCCGGACCGCCCGCTCCGGCAGCTTCACGGTCAGCTGGCTCCCGAGGAGGATCCCGGGGATCGACCCGAACGAGAGCCACATGACCGCGGAGAGGTCGACATTCTCCGCCGCGAGGTGCGCGAGCCCCGCCGCCCACAGCAGGATGGCCGCGTGGAAGATGTCCGTCCCGACGATCTTCGGCGCGGTGATGGGGAAGAGCATGAGCAGCATGAGCCCGAAGAACGTCCCGCTCCCCACCGAGGTGAGCCCGAGGATGAAGCCGCCGACGAGCCCGGTGAGGAAGGCGACGATCCGGTCGCGGTTCGTCAGCAGGTACGGCCCGCGGACCGGCTCGCGGCGATGGAGGAACGTCCGCGCGATGAGCAGGCAGGCGCCGAGGACCAGCGAGACGCCGAGGATCGTGCTCGCGATGTCGTCGACGTCGTCTCCGTAGGTGCGCTGGAGCACCTCGATCAGGTAGACGCCGAGGAGCGACGCGGGAACGGAGCCGAGCGCGAGCCAGCCGGCGAGGCGGACCATGACGTGGCCGAGCTGCCGGTGGCGCACCGACCCGACCGTCTTGAAGATCGCGCCGTGGAGGATGTCCGTCCCCACGGCGGTGATCACGCTGAAGTCGAAGAAGAAGACGAGCGCGGGCGTCATGAGGCTCCCGCCGCCCATGCCCGTGAAGCCCACGAGCAGGCCGATCAGGAGCCCGGTGAGCGTCAGCTCCCACGTCATCCGCGGGAGTCTGACGCTCGAATCGGTTCGGGACGCTAAGAGGCGGTGTGGGCGTACGCGCGGATGAGCACGTCGGCCACCTCGGGCCGCGTGAACTCCTCCGGCGGGCGCTCGCCGTTGCCGAGCATCTCGCGCACCTGCGTCCCCGAGAGGAAGACGCGGTCGTCGCCCTCGTGCGGGCAGGTCTTCGGCGAGGCCATCTGGCCGCACGCCTTGCACCAGAAGGAGTGCTCGAAGAACATCGTCTCGACGCCGAGCTCGTGCGGCTCGAACTCGTCGAAGATCATCTGCGCGTCGTAGCTCCCGTAGTACTGCCCCACGCCGGCGTGGTCGCGGCCGACGATGAAGTGGGAGCAGCCCCAGTTCTTGCGGCAGATCGCGTGCCAGACCGCCTCGCGGGGGCCGGCGTAGCGCATCGCGGCCGGGAAGGCGGAGACGATCACGCGGTCGGCCGGGTAGTAGCCCTCGACGAGCGTGTCGTAGGCCTCGACGCGAACCGCGGCCGGCACGTCGTCCGACTTCGTCTCGCCGACGAGCGGATGGATGAGAAGCCCGTCCACGGTTTCGAGCGCGCACTTCGTCAGGTACTCGTGCGCCCGGTGGATCGGGTTGCGCGTCTGGAATCCGACGACGCGCTTCCAGCCGCGCTCGGCGAACTCGGCGCGCGTCTCCGCCGGATCGCGGTGGATCTGCGGGAACGCCGGCTCGAGGCGCTCGAAGACCGTGACGGAGCCGGCCAGGTACTTGTCGCCCTGCGCGTAGAGGCGGGCGACGCCGGGATGCGCGTCCTCGGTCGTGCGGAAGCACTTCTCCGCCTCGTGCTCCTTGTCGTAGTCGTAGACCTCGGTCGACGTCGAGCGTCGCGAGGAGCGTTCCGTCCTCGTCGGCGAGCGCGACGCGGTCGCCGCTCGGCGCCTCGTCCACCGCGAGGCAGACGGGCAGCGCCCAGGCCAGGCCGGACGTGAGACGCATGGTGTCGACGACGCCGTCGTAGTCGGCCTTCCCCATGAAGCCGGTGAGCGGGGAGAGCGCGCCCGAGGCGAGCATGTCCAGGTCGGCCAGCTCGCGCGGCGTCAGGGTGATGACCTCGAGCGACTCGACGTCGTCGGGCCGGGCGCCGGTGCGATCGACGAGCGTGCCGCCGTGCGGAGAGACGAGTCCGTCGCTCACGCGGTCACCTCGGCCGCGGCCGGGATGAGGCCGAGCGCTTCGAGCTCGGCGAGGATCGTCGCGGCGCTCTCCTCGGGCGTCTGCGCCTCGGTGTCGATCACGACCTCGGCGTCGGCCGGCTCCTCGTACGGATCGTCCACGCCGGTGAAGCCCTTGATCTCGCCGGCGAAGGCCTTCGCGTAGAGGCCCTTCGTGTCGCGGCGCGCGCACTCCTCGACGGAGGCCTTGACGAACACCTCGACGAACGGGCCGTGCTCGGTGACCATCGCGCGCGCGGCCTTGCGGGTCTCGTCGTACGGCGAGATCGCGGCCGTGATGACCGCGGCGCCGTGCCGCGTCAATCGCGAGGCGACCCAGGCGATGCGCCCGATGTTCGTGTCGCGGTCTTCCTTCGAGAATCCGAGCCCCTTGGACAGGTGCGTGCGCACCGTGTCGCCGTCGAGGTACTCGACGTGGGCGCCGCGCTCGTCGAGCGCCGGGCCGAGCAGGTGGGCGACCGTGGTCTTGCCGGAACCGGAAAGGCCGGTCAGCCAGATGGTGAATCCTCCGTCGCGATCGCGCTCCGACTCAGGATGCTCAGCCGCGTAGATGTGATCAGTCATGCTCTCCCTTGTGTTCAAGATGAATGCCGCATTCGAGACGATCCGACCCGGCCCACCGCCCGGCGCGCTCCTCTTCGTCGGGGCGCGTGGGTCGTGTGCAGGGGATGCAGCCGATGGAACGGTACCCGACTTCGTGCAGCGGGTTACTGGGGATCTCGTTGACCGCGATGTAGCTCCAGACGTCCTTCTCGCTCCAGTCGGCGAGCGGCTGGATCTTCCAGACGTCGTAGCGCTCGGAGTGCTGCACCTTCTGCGCGTTCGCGCGTGACGGGCGACTGCTCGCGGCGGATGCCCGAGATCCAGGCGTCGTACGGCTCGAGCGCCCGCATGAGCGGCTCGACCTTGCGGATGTGGCAGCAGCGGTCGGCGTCGCGCTCCCACAGGTTCGGGCCCTCCTGCTTGTGCTGCTCGGCGACGGTGATGATCTCCGGCCGGATCAGGTTCAGGCCGTAGCGCTTCACGAGGCGCTCGCGCGTCTCGTAGCTCTCGCGGAAGAACAGGTGCGTGTCGAGCTCGATCACGTCGATCCCGATCCCGAGCTCGCTGACCATGTGGACGAGCACCGACGACTGCTTCTGCCAGGAGCACGTGAGGCAGAGGCGGTCGCCGAACTCGCCGTAGGCCCATTCGATGACCTGCTCGGCGCGGGCGGTCTCGAGGTCGGGAGGGTTACGAAGCAGGCTGCTCACTGAGCAGGAACTCCTTCAGAGTGTCGGCGCGGAGCCCGAGCCGCAGCGTCTCGAGCGGGATGACCTCCTCGGGCGGGATGTTCCCGAGGTTCACCTCGGGGCCGAACTGCTTCACGAACCAGGCCTGCGAGGACTTCGTGGGCGCCTCGAAGATGATGTCGTCCACCGCGATCCCGTGGACGATCTCGTCGATCAGGCCGGTGCGCATCTCGCCGGTCGGGCGGAAGATCCCGGCGGTGCCGCCCTCGCGGCCCTCGGTGATCACCTTCCAGGAGCCGGCCTCGAGCTCCGCCTGCATCCACTCGACCCACTGGTACGGCGCGAACACGACGTCGGCGTCCTTGGAGCCGACCTCGGAGAGGACGACGAAGTCCTTCGCGAGCTCGGCGATGTACTCGAGCTTGCGCTCGTGCTCGAGCTCGATCGTCCCGTCCGAGACCTCGACGTGCGAGAAGCGGTTGTCCGTGAGCCAGCGCCGGTACTCGTCGAGCTTGCCGCGGGCGATGGCCGCCTCGAAGAGCGTCCCGCCGCAGACGACGGGCGTCTCGAAGGAGCGGTAGAGCGCGATCTTCTTCTCCAGGTTCTGGGTCACGTACGACGTGCCCCAGCCGAGCTTCACGATGTCGACGAACTCGCCGGCGGTGTCGTACATGCCCTCGATGTCGCGGAGGTTCATGCCCTTGTCGATCACGTGCGTGAGCCCCGCGGTGCGCGGCTTCGGCGAGCGCGCGGGGATCTCGAGGAAGTCGTTCTTGCCGTTGCCGTTAGAGGCGTGCATAGATCCCCTCCAGTCGCTTCTGCGCTTCCGCCTGGACGTCGTGGTAGAGCGAGTTGCCGTGCGAGTCGATCGCGACCGTGAGCGGGCCGAAGTCCTTCACGCGGAACTTCCAGAGGCACTCGGGCATGAGCTCCTCCCAGAAGACCTCCTCGATCTCCTCGATCTGCGTCGTCTCGAGCGCCGCGGCTCCGCCGACGATCGCGAAATAGACCATCCCGAGGCGCTTCATCGGCTCGATCGCCTCGTCGGGGAGCCCGCCCTTGCCGCAGATGGCGCGGACGCCGTACTTCTCGCCGAGCGGCTCGGTGAAGCGCACCATGCGCGCGCTCGTCGTCGTCCCGATGCAGAGCTTCTCGTACTTGCCGGGCCCGAGCTTGCGGACGTTCGGCGCCGTGTGGAGGAGGAACGCGCCCGTGAGATCCAGGGGCGGCGTGACGCCCTCGTCGAAGATCCGCATCTGCGTGCGGTCGCGGATCCCGATGATGTGCCCGTCGACGGTGACCGAGTCGCCGGCGCGCAGCTCGCGGATCGCCTCTTCGCTCGCGGGAAAGTTCATGCGCACGTCGGCCATCTATGCCTCTCGATCGAAGTCGACGGTTCCGTCGGCCGTGACGTGGACGCTCGCGCGGCGGGCGGCCCAGCACTGGTAGTTCACGGCGACCGGGTTCAGGGTCATGTGCGTGTCGGCGTGCTCGACGTGGACGGCGAGCGCAGTCACGTCGCCGCCGAGGCCCATCGGGCCGATGCCGGTCTCGTTCAGGAGGTCGTAGAGCTCGACCTCGAGCTCGGCGACGAGGGGATCCTCGTTCTTCGTCCCGACCGGACGCGAGATCGCCTCCTTGGCGAGATGCATCGCGTAGTCGGCCGAGCCACCGATGCCGACGCCGACGATGCCGGGCGGGCACGGCTTGCCGCCGGCGCCCACGATCGAGTCGAGCACGAACCGCTTGATCCCTGCGACCCCGTCCGCCGGAACGCACATCTTCAGAAAGCTCATGTTCTCGGAGCCCGAGCCCTTCGGCACGCACTTCACGTCGAGGCCGTCCCAGTCCGGGACGAAGTCCCAGTGGACGATCGGGACGCGGTGGCCGACGTTCTGGCCGGTGTTCTCGCGCGTCAGCGTGTGCACCGTGTTCGAGCGCAGCGGATGCTCGATCGTCGCGCGCTCGGTGCCGTTGTAGAGCGCCTCGTAGATCCGTGCCGGATGGAGCGGGAAGCCCTCGCCGACGCGGCAGTAGTAGACGGCGATCCCGGTGTCCTGGCAGACGAGGTTCTTCTCGGTCTCGGCCACCTGGACGTTCTTGAGGATCGTGTCGAGGACGCGCTGCCCGGGGACCGAGGTCTCGCGCTCCGCCGCGTCGGCGAGCGCGTCGCGCAGATCCTGCGGGATGTCCTTCAGCGCCCAGACGTAGAGGTGCGCCGCGGCGTCCTCGACGACCTTCTGGAGATCGGTTGCGATCGCCATCAGGCGGCCACCCCCGCGGCGGCATGGCCGGCGCGGCGGCCGAACACGCAGCACTCGAGCAGCGAATTGCCCATCATCCGGTTCCGCCCGTGCGTGCCGCCGGCGATCTCGCCGCACGCGTAGAGGCCCTCGATGGTCGTGCGGCTGTTCTCGTCGATCACGAGACCTCCGTTTTGGTAGTGGAGCACGGGATAGGTGAGGATCGGCTCGGCCAGCGGGTCGATCCCGGCGGCTCGGTAGCGGCGGAGCATGTACGGCAGCGAGACGAGCGCGTCCGCCTCGGGAATCCTGGTCGTGTCGAGCCAGACGGCGGGTCGGCCGTCCTCGGTCTCGGTTCCGCGCCCGGCGGCGACCTCGTCCACGATCGCCTGCGCCACGACGTCGCGCGGGCCGAGCGAATCGGTGAACTCCTCCAGATCGGCGTTCAAGAGCACGGCGCCGTACGCGCGGGTGGTCTCGGGAATGGAGTAGCCCTGCATCGTCTCGGGCCACGCGCCGCCGTTCGGGTGGTACTGGAGCGCGTCGAGGTCACGCGCCTCGGCGCCCAGCTCGAGCGCGAGCAGCGTCACCTCGCCGGTCGCGCCGGGATGGTTCGTCGTCAGCTCGCCCCGCTCCTCGGCCTCGCGGAAGCAGCGGCCGCCGGCGGCGAGCACGACCGCGCCGGCATCGATCTCGTCGTCGCCGACCCGTGCGCGCCAGCCTGAGCCGGTCGGCTCGAGCGAGCGAAGCGGCGCCTTCGGCAGGACCTGCGTCCCGCCGCCCTCGACGCGTTCGCGCAGCGCCTTCGTGATCGCATGCCCCGTTCGATCGCCCACCTGCAACAGGCGCTTGCGGGTCGCGCCGCCGCAGCGGGCGATGCGGTAGCCGCCGTTCTCCCGGGTGAACTCGACGCCCTGCTCCTCGAGCCAGGCGATCGTTCCCGGCGCCTCCTCGGTGAGGATCTGGACGAGCTCGCGGTTCGCCGTTTCGTGGGACGAGTTCCAGATGTCCTCGGCGTGCTGCTCGGGCGAGTCGTCGTCGCCGACGGCGGCCTGGATTCCGCCCTGCGCCTTGGCCGAATTGGACGACTGGAGCGAGCCTTTTGTCGCGAGAGCAACCCGAGCGCCCGAGAGCTCGGCGGAGACTGCGGCGGCAAGGCCGGACGCGCCGCTTCCCACGACGAGGACGTCCACATGATTTCCACCAGCCACGGCGGTTCTCACTGTACCAACGTCTACTAATACGTCCAATAAGCAACGCTAATTTCAGAGACGCCCTGTGACAGCCGATACAGAGCCCGTGACCGCCCGGAGCCTCACATTGATCTCGATGGTGATCGCACTTGCGGTCGTCGGCTACCTGTTCACCACGCAGATGCGCGAGCAGGGCCCGACCTCGGAGGCCGCGCAGAACCTCGAGCAGGACGCCTCGCAGGCGGCCGCGACGGCGAACTTCCAGTCGGCCGCTCCCGAGCTCCAGGCCTATTTCATGCAGAACGGGACGTACGCCGGCGCAACGCTCCAGCCGGTCTTCGGCGTCACGCTCGTGCGCGCGGATGCGACCTCGTACTGCCTGCAGTCCGGAACGGGCGCTACCGCCCAGCACGTGACCGGGCCCGGCGGCTCGCCCACGCCCGGGCCCTGCTAGCCGCCCTTACCGGTCTTCAGATCCCACTCGGCTGAGGTGACGGGACCCGCGGCGCCGGTCTTCGACTGCTCCGTGTACTCGATCTTGATCTTTGCGAAGCGGAGCCCGACCTCCTCGAGCGCGCCGCCCGACTCCTCGCCCGGCGCCAGGTGCTCGAAGGAGCTGACGAGAATGTCCGAGAGCGTGATCTTCAGGAACTCGACCGGCTTCGCCCCCGCCTTGCGCACCGAGAGCACTCCGGTCTTCACGTGCTTGCCCGTCGCGCAGGCGGCGAAGAGCTTCGGCGACGACTTCTGGAGGCGCGCGACGAAGCGCAGCTCGTCGAAGACCGCCTTCCCGGCTCCGCCCCCTCCGCCCGCGCCGGTCGAGCCCTGCTGCGCGAGGCCCCAGTTGTAGGACAGGACCTCGATCTCGCCCTTGTGGGCCTTGTCGACGCTCTCTCCGTCGATCCCGTCGAGCTTCAAGAAAATGTCGATCGCCATCAGCCACCCCCGTTTTCGGGCGATGGTACGACGGGTTCGCGCTCGATGTCGCGCATTCCGGGCACGAACAGGAAGCTCAGGAGGACGACCGCGCCCAGCGCGCCGGCGATGACGAGCGTCTCGCGGGCGCCGAGGACGGCCGCGATCGGCCCGGTCAGCGCGAACGAGACCGGGATCAGCGCGAGCGAGAGCATCCAGTCGAACGACCAGACGCGGCCGAGGAGCTCCCGCGGAACCCGCGTCTGGATGGACGTCGACCAGATGACCATCGACACGGAGATCCCGACCCCGCGCACGACCGAGGCGAGCATGATCATCCAGAGCCCGGTTGCGAGCCCCCAGAACGCGATCATCCCGATCGCGAACGTCCAGCCGATGTACATGACCGTGATGAACCGGCGCGGGAGCGCGCGACCGCCGATCACGATCGCGCCGACGATCGAGCCGAGCCCGGCCGCGGCGAGCGCGAGCCCGAAGTCGCCCGAGCCTCCTCCCAGCTCGTTCTTCACGACGTACGGGAGCAGCACCTGCGAGGGCCCGAAGAAGAGGAGCAGCGAGATCGTCGCAGCGAGCAGCGTCATCCAGAGCCAGCGGATCGAGCGCACGAACCGGTAGCCCTCGCGCAGGTCGGCGAACATCGTCGTCTCGGTCTCCCGTTCCGAGCGCGGCGGCCGGGCCCGGATCGCGACGAGACACGCCGCGGAGACGAGGAAGGTCGCCGCGTCCAGGAGGAAGGCCGTGCCCGCGCCGAAGGCCGCAACGGCGAGGCCGCCGATGGCCGGGCCCGCGAGCTGCGCCGCGAGCGGGCGCATGAGCATGTCGAGCGAGTTCGCCTGGAGGAGCAGCGGCGCCGGCACGAGGTCCGGGACGATCGCCTGGAAGGACGGGACGAAGAGCGCCTCGCCGGCGCCGTAGACCGCGACGAGCACCACGAGGCTCCAGAGCTCGAGCGAGCCCGCTGACCGAGAGCACGCCGATCGCGCCGATCGCGATCGCGCGCATGAGGTCCGAGACGATCATGATCCGCCGCCGGTCGAACCGGTCCGAGAGGACGCCGCCGATCAGGACGAAGAGGACGAGCGGCAGCGTCCAGGCGACGCCGACGATCGAGAGCGCAGTGGGCGCGTTCGACAGCTCGTACGTCTGCCAGGCCACGGCGACGAGGTAGATCCCGTCGCCGAGGAGCGACACGGTCATCCCGGCCCAGAGCAGCGCGAAGTCGCGCTCGGAGAGCGGCCGCAGGATGCGGGGTCGCCCGAACCGGGCTCGGCGCTCGGGCGTGGTTCCGGTCAGATCCCCAGTCCGCCGAACACGGCGAACGGGTTCGCGGGTGCGACCGACCAGACCATCTGCCCGCTCGGTTCGACTTCGATCGTCGCGCCCTCGGGCGCCTCGGCCTCGAGCCGGGCGGCGAGCTCGTGCGCCTCGTCCTCGTTCACGGCGCCGACGAGGAGGAAGGTGAAGCGGCGCGTCACGGGGATTCCTTCGGCCTCGAGCCTGTCGGCGAAGTCGACCGTCGCGTCGTGGTCGGGCAGCTCGATGCGGACCTCCCACTCGGCATGGCCGCTCGCGCGCGACTCGGCCGCCTCGCGGTCTTGCTGGCGGTCGCGCTCGGCCTCGATCTCCTCGGGCGTGGTCGGCAGCGGAACGTCCGCGTCCTCCCAGGTCTGCTCGACGGGATGCCAGCGCTCCAGGACGACCGTGCCCGCGGCCGGATGCCCGAGCTGCGCCTGGATCATGAGCGCGACCTCGCGGGCCGGCGCCTCGTCGTCGGCGTAGAGGAAGATCACGTCCTCGTCGCGGCTCACGGCGATGCGGCCGCCGAGCTTCGTGCGCATGGCGCGGTCGACCTCGAGCGTGTGCAGCCACTCGGCCAGCTCGCGGGCCTTTTCCTCGCCGGGGAGATTCACGGTTACGCGCCAGTCGTCGGCCATGGCGCCATTCTGACGATTCCGGGCTACCAGACGGAGTGGAGCAGTTCGGCGACTTCGGAAGCGGTCGCCTCGCGCGGATTCATCTTGGCGGCCGGCCGCACCACCACGGCGCTCGGCGACCTCGTCCAGCTCCTCCTCGGGAACGCCGAGATCGCGCAGCCGCTCGAAGCCGCCCAGGCGTGCGAGCTCCTCGGCACGCTCGACCGGTACGTGGGTGCGCATCGCCTGGCCGAAGCGCTCGATCGCAGCCGCGGCGACGGGCTCGTTGAAGCGCAGCGCCGGAGGAAGGCAGAGCGCGTTCGCCGCGCCGTGCGCGATCCCGTAGCGCCCGCCGAGCGCCTGCGCCATCGCGTGGGCGAGCCCCATCCCCGCGCCGGCCAGCGCCGCGCCGGCGTGCATTGCGCCCTCGAGGAGCTCCTTCCGGCCCTCGCCGGTCTCGAGCACCCGCGGCAGCGCCTCGGAGATGAGCGCCGCGCCGGCGAGCGCCTCGCGGTCGGCCTCGTCGGTTCGCCCCTGGACGTAGAGCGCCTCGGCGCAGTGCGCGAGCGCGTTCATCGCGGTTCCGGCGGTCTCGGCGCGCGGCAAGGTCAGGGTGAGCTCGACGTCGTAGAGGATCGCGCGCACCTTCGCGCCGCCGCCGCCGGCCTTCACGCCGCGCGCCTCGTCGCGCATGCCGTAGCCGCTCGTCCATTCGGCGCCCGAGTACGTCGTGGGAATCGAGAGCACTCCGAGCTCCGTCCGGCCCGAGACCGCCTTGGCCGTGTCGATGGCGCTGCCGCCGCCGAGCGCGACGAGGCCGTCGCAGCCCTCCGCGGCGGCGACCGCCGCGTCGACGGTCTCGATCGGAACGTGCGGGCGAACGCCGTCGAACGTCCTCGTCGCCGCCAGCCGGAGCTCCGTCCAGCGCGGCGTGGTGATCAGCAGCGGCCGCTCGAACCCGAGCTCCTCCAGGAGCTCCGGGTACGAGTCGAGCCCCCAGCGGACGATCACGAGCCGCGCTCCCTCACGAACTCGAGGAACGCGTCGGCGGCGCGGGTGAGCGTGCGGCTCTTCAGGCGCACGAGGTAGATCTGGCGCAGCGGCTCGACCCCGACGACGCGCGCGGTCGCGAGCGTTCCGGCGGCCACCTCGGGCTCGATCGCGGTGCGCGAGATGAACGAGACGCCGAACCCCGCCGAGACGGTGCTCTTCACCGACTCCTGGAGTCCCATCTCGAGCCGCGACTCGAGGTCGCGGACCCGGAGCCCGGCACGGCGCAGCTCGTCCTCGATCACGTGGCGGACGCCGGCGCCCTCCTGCATGACCACGAGCGTCTCGGCGCGCAGCTCGTCGAGCGTCACCTCGCGTCCGGCGAATGCGTGTCCCGGAGGAACGGCGAGCACGATCTCGTCCCTGGCGATCGGCTCGAACTCGAGCCCGCGATGGCGACGGAGCGCACCGACGATGCCGAGCTCGAGGTCGCGCTCGACGACGCGGTCGATGACGGTCTGCGTGTCCGCGATCGAGAGCGCGATGTGCAGCGCGGGGTGCGCGCCCGCGAACTCGCAGAGAAGGAGCGGCACGAAGTGCGCCCCCGGCCCGGTCGAGGCGCCGATCCCGAGCGTCCCGGTCAGCTCTCCCGTTCCCTCGTCCGCGAGGTCGGCGAGAAGCTGGTCCTCGACGGCCAGCAGGCGCTGAGCGCTGCGGTAGAGCGCGAGCCCGGCCTCGGTCGGCTCGACGCGCCGTCCCGAGCGGTCGATCAGCTGCTTCCCGACGCGCTCCTCGAGCGCGCGAATCTGAAGGCTGACGGCCGGCTGGGTCACCCCGAGCCGCTCGGCCGCCTGGGAGAAGCTGCGCCGTTCGACGACCGTGCAGAACGCGCGTAGCTGGCGCGTGTCCATAAGGACAACTTATCCGAGCGCTGGCTAGGCGGCGCAGAAGAGGCGCCGCATGGCGTTGAACGCAGTGACGTCCCCGACCCCGCCCTCCGTGCGGCCGTTCAGGAGGAGCACCGCGACGCGCTTGCCGTCGGGAGAGACGTAGACGCTCGAGGCGAAGCCGTCGCCGCCGCCGTTGTGGCCGTACGCGGGGTCCGAGCATGCCTCGTGGTTGATCCCGATCCCGAGCCCGTAGTTGCTGAACGGCGAGGGCGTCTCGAGCGCGCGAAGCTCGTCGCGTCCCAGCAAGTCGCCCCGCATGAGCGCCTGCAGAAACCGGGCCTCGTCGGCGGCGCTGGAGACGATCCCGCCGTTCGCGCCGAGCCCGCCTGTCCAGCGTGTCGTGTCGGTCAGCCGACCGTCCGCATCGACGAGGTATCCGCTCACATGCTCCCCGCCGATGTCTGCGCCCGGGTCGTAGGCCGCGCCCGCCAGGTCCAACGGCTCGACGATCTCCCGCTCGAACTGAGTTGCGAGGTCGAGACCGCCGGCGCGCTCGACCACGAGCCCCGCGACCATGTAGCCGATGTTCGAGTAGTGAAAGGCCGTCCCGGGCTCCGAAAGGAGGTCGGTCGCCGCCGCGACCTCGACCCAGAGCCGCGGCGAGAACTCGTAGGCCGGATCGCTCGAGAGCCGGTCGACGACCTCGTCCACCTTCGCTTCGAGCTCAGGATCGTCCAGGTCGGCGAGGTAGCGGCCGGGGTCACGAACGATGTCGTTCGAATCGACCATCCCGCTCGTGTGGTCGAGCAGCTCGCGGACCGTGATCTCGTCGCCGTAGGGCAGCAGGCCCGGGAGCCAGCGCTCGACCGTGTCGTCGACCCGCAGCCGGCCCTGCGCGACCAGCCGCAGCACCAGGGCGGCGGTCCACGCCTTGGACACGCTCTCCAGCCGCATCCGGGCGTCCGGCTGCATGCGCTCCCCCGTCCAGACGTTCGCAACCCCGGCCGCGCCGGTCCAGACGCCGTTCGGCCCCGCGACGTAGGCGGTAGCTCCCGGAGCGATTCGGTTCGGCCCGGCGACGAGATCCTCGAGAACCTGCTGCAGCTCGGCTTCGTGCTCGTTCTCCTTCGGCCGAACGACGAGCGCCCCGACGATCGCCACGGCCACGACGATCACGACCGCGGCAAGAACGAGACGCAGAGGCCTGTCTGGGGACGCCGGGTCGCGCATCCATCTGAGAATCGCGCGTCGAGAGACCGCCGCAATCGGGGTCGACGACGATTCGGAGGGCGGGAAACTACGCAACCGCAGTACCGGCGCCGCCGCGCCGCTCTCCCACTAGGATTCGCGGCCGTGACCGAGAGGCCCCTCAAGATCCTGGGCGTCGGCGACGGTCGCTCGATCATCTTCCTGCGCTGGGCCTGGCGTCTCGTCGAGCGTGGACACGAGGTGCACATCGTGAGCGACCGGATCACCGACCGCCCCGGCGAGCTGCGCGGCGTGATCCCGCACCAGGTGCGCCACCTCGGGCTCTTGACGCGCGTGCCGGGGATCCGCGAGCACTTCTTCCCCACGGCGATCGGGCGGCTCGCGCGCAGGCTCGACGTGGACATCGTCCAGGGCCACTACCTGCTGCCGTACGGCTGGTGGGCGGCGAAGTCGGGCTTCCACCCGCTCGTCATCAGCCCGTGGAACACGGACATCTTCACGTACGGCCGCGACCGGGCGCGCGGGCGCAAGCGCGTGCGCGAGGCGGTTGCCGCGGGCGACCGCTACTACGTGAGCTCGCTCGGGAACGAGGAGGAGACGATCCGCCTCGGCGCCGACCCGGCCAAGCTCTCGCGGATCGTCTGGTACGTCGACGTGCCGCCGTTCAGCCCGGAGCACCGCGACCCGAACTTCCACGAGCGCTTCGGCTGGCCGAAGGACTCCCTGGTCTTCCTCTCGCTGCGCAACTACCGGGCGAACACGAACCTCGACGTGCTCGTCCCGGCGTTCGCGCGCGTCCAGAAGGAGATCCCGCACGCGCGGCTCATCCTCGCGGCGCGGGCCGGGCCCTTGAAGGCGCAGATCGAGGCGCAGGTGAAGGAGCTCGGGCTCGAGGACAAGGTCGCGTTCCTCTTCGTCGCGCCCGATGAGCTGCCCGAGGTGTGCGCGTCGTCGGACATCGCGGTCTCGCTGGCTTCGACGGACGCGACGCCCGCGTCGATGATCGAGTCGATGGCGTCCGGGCTTCCGCTGGTGATCGGGGACGCGATCACGATCGACGAGTGGATCACGCAGGGCGAGGGCGGCGAGGTGGTCGGCTGCCGCGACGAGGACGCGATCACCGCGGCGATGCTGAAGCTCGCGCGCGACCCGGAGCTCTGCCGCACGTACGCCGAGCGGAACCTGAAGGTCGTCGCGGAGCGCTTCACCGTTCCGCCGGGCGAGCAGGTCGAGCAGCTCTACTACGACCTGCTCGACTCGCGCGGCCTGACCGCGTTCCGACTCGATTCCGTGACAGTTCCGACGCATTCCGCGCGCCACACGTGCGTGCTTCCGGCCTACGCTCAGGAGCTAACGGGGCAAAGCGGGGTCCCCCGCTAGACGGGAGAACCCGAGAGCTAGAGTGAACCGCGTGCCCGGATTCCTCATCGTCGTCGTCGACTGCCTGCGCGCCGACCTGCTCGCCGCGCCGCGCAAGGCCTGGCCCGCGACCAGCGCCTTCACCGAGAACGGTGCGCACTTCACCGACGCGTACACCACCTGCCCCACGACGACGCCGGCGTTCACGGCGCTCTTCACCGGGCGGCCGCCGACGAGCCACGGCGTTCGCGCGCTGCGCGGCGCGCAAGCTCTCCGAGGACGTCCCGACCTTCGCCGAGGAGCTCTCCGCGCGCGGGCTGGCGCACCTGGGCTTCGCTGACCGGGCCGCTCCTCGACAACACCGGCCTCACCCGCGGATTCGGCGAGACCGAGTACCGCGACGTCCCCGACCGGCCCGTCCACGGCGAGTGGGGCGCGCGCTTCCTCGAGCGCGTCCGCGAGAACGCCGAGGGCAAGCAGCCGTGGCTCGGCGTCGTCCACCTCTGGGATCTGCACACGCCGCGCAAGTACCCGCGCTCGTTCGAGCACCGCCGCTACGGCCGCAACGCCTACGAGCGCTCGCTCGCCGGGATCGACCCGTGGCTCGCGCGCCTCTTCGAGACCGCCGGCCCCGACACGACGATCGTCCTCACGGGAGACCACGGCGAGAACACGACGCTCGAGCCGCGCACGATGCGCCAGCAGGAGCTCCACCGCCGGATCCGCGAGAAGCTCCCCGTCGAGCCGTGGGCGGCGAAATGGGCCGCCAAGGGCGCGCGCACCAAGTCCCGCTGGCGTCACCGGATGGCCCCGCGCCACTTCTGGAACCACAACCAGACGCTCTTCGAGCGCGACGTCCGCGTGCCGATCGTCATCTCCGGGCCCGGGATCGCCGCCGGCCCGCGCACGACGCCGGTCAGCCACGTCGACCTGGCGCCGACGCTCCTCGACCTCGCCGGAGTCCAGCAGCCGCCGGGCGGATTCCCCGGCACGAGCCTCGCTCAGGCGCTCCGCGACGGAACCGAGCCGCCTGCGCATCCCGTCGTCATGGAGACGCCGACGGGCGCGCCGTCGAACGTCCAGACCGTCTCGCAGGCCGCGATCCGCGACGGCGAATGGAAGCTCCTCACCTCGCTCGAGGACGACACGGTCGTCGACGCGCTCTACAACCTCGCCGGCGATCCGAACGAGCACCACAACCTCGCGACCCAGCGCCCCGAGGACGTCGCGCGCCTCAAGGAGCTGCTCCAGGCCGCCGTCACCGAGCGCGCCGCCGCCGACGAGATGAGCGCCGAGGACGACGCCATCCTCGCCGAGCGCCTCGAAGAGCTCGGCTACCTCTAGCGGCTGATCGGCCTGCGCCGGAACTAGGCTCCCTCCCGTGAGCGAAGTCCGCGGCGAGGAGTGGCAGGAAGAGCCCGACGAAAAAGACGAGGCGCCGCCCTCTCGTCTGGGGATCGGCGCGCTCGCCCAGGACACGGCGATCTACGGCGGCACGCGCGTGCTGCTCAAGTCGCTCACGTTCTTCCTCGTCCCGCTCTACGCGTACTACCTGACGCCCGAGGACATGGGCGTCTTCGCGCTCGTGCTCGCGAGCGTCGCGCTCGTCGACGTGATCATCTCGGCGAACCTCGACGGCGTCCTTTCGCGCTTCTACTTCGACCAGGACGACACCGGCTGGCGCCGGCAGGTGATCACGCTCTACCTGATCATCTCGGCGACCTATCCGGCGGTCGTCATCGGCGTCGTCATGGCGTTCTCCGGCCGGCTCGACGCGTGGATCCTCGGCGGCGCGGGCTCGGCGACGCTCTTCGTGATCGCCCTGGCGGATCTCTACCTGACGAACATCATCGACCTGTCGCTCGTGCTCGCGCGCCTGCGCCGCAAGCCGTTCACGTTCGCCGCCTACTCGCTCACGCGGGGACTGACGCAGATCGTGCTGGTCGTGGTCTTCCTGGTCTTCCTGTCGCTCGGGGTCGAGGGGATCCTGCTCGCCTCGCTCCTCGCGGCCTGCGTCGCGTTCCTCGTGACGCTGCGCGAGTACATCCACGACCTGACCCGGACCGTCACGCGGAGCGTCGGGCGCGAGATGCTCTCGTTCGCCTGGCCGGGCGTGATCGGCGGCGTCGCCTTCTACGCGATCAACTTCGCCGACCGGTTCTTCGTCCGCCACTACCACGGCCTCGCCGACGCCGGCATCTACGACGTCGCCTACCGCTACGCGCAGATCGTGCTCCTCGCCGTGATCGCCTTCCGGATGGGCTGGCCGCAGTGGCACTACTCGTGGCTGCACTCCGACCGCCACCCGGAGATGGTCTCGCGCGGCGTGAACTACTACTTCATCGTCGTCGGCTTCCTCGTCGTCGCCGTCTCCGCCTGGATCCTCCCGCTGCTCCACCTGCTCTTCGCCTCGGTGTGGTGGGAGGCGAGCAATGCGGTCCTGCCCCTCGGGCTCGCGGCGATCGGGACCGGCGCCTACGGCCTGCTCGCAGTGGGATTCATGGTCACGAAGCGGATGCGGCTGCTGCCCGTGCTGGTCGTCGCGGCGGGCGCCCTCGCGATCGCGCTGAACTTCCTGCTGATCCCGCCGTACTCGTTCGTCGGCGCCGCGTGGGCGACCGCGATCGCGTTCTCGGCGCTCGCCCTGGCGGTCGCGCTGATCGGCGTGCGGATCTACCCCGTCCCCTGGGACTGGCCCCGGATCGGCGGCGCCTACCTGCTGGCGCTCGGCCTCGGACTCGCCGCGCTCGCCGTGGACGAGTGGATGCCGATGACGGCGTCGCTCCCGGTGCGGGTGGCGATCGTCGCCGCCTACGTCCTGGCGGTGGTCGGGTTCAGGATCGTTCCGCGGGCGGATCTGCGGACGGCTCGTCGCCGCCTGGCGCTCGCGCGATCACCAGGTGGCTCCAGCTGAACTTCGGCTGGAAGTCGACGCGGTCCCAGCGCGCGGCCGCGAACTGCATGCCGCGGGTGAAGACGTCCACGACGGGCGACATGACGCCCTTGCGGTAGCGCCGCAGCGCGTACGACCACTCGAGCGCGAACGTCGTCCAGGCGCCCGAGAGCGGGACGAGCTCGACGAGCTCGAGCTCCACGTCGTCCACGAGCTGGCGCAGGGCGTACGGGGAGAAGCGGTAGAAGTCGTAGGGCGCCTCGTGAATCGGCCAGAAGAACGGCGCGGTCATGATCAGGTGCCCGCCTGGAGCGAGTAGGCGGCTGCACGTCTTCATCCCGCGAAGCGGATCCTCGAGGTGCTCGATCACCGAGGAGAAGAGCACCGTGTCGGCGTACCCGTCCGGAAGGGGCACGTCGTAGGCGGTCGCGACGACGTCCACGGCGTCCGGCTTGCGCCCGCTCTCGACCCGGTCGACCCCGATGTGCTCGTCCACGTAGGGGGCGAAGAGGCCCTTCCACGGCTTCGAGCCGCAGCCGATGTCCACGAGCCGCCCGCTTGCGTACTTCTCGGCCGAGTAGAGGAACGCCTGCTCCATCACGCGGTAGCCGATGCGGTTGTGCACGCCCTCGTTCGGGTGCGCGAAGCGCGTCTTCGTGACCGCGGGGAAGCGCGGCCGTTCGCGGGGCGCCTTGGTCATTTGACGAGGAACGCGATCCCGGGGCCCATGTGCACGGGGTCGCGCTTGTGTTCCCGCGCGAACTCGCCGAACGCGGGCGTCGAGTTGACGTCGTCGGAGACGAGCACTCCGCCCTCGCGAAGGGCGGGCCAGGCCGCGCCGTACTCGAAGCGCATGCAGTCGTACGAGTGCTCGCTGTCGTGGGCGAAGGCGTCGATCTCGCCGAGACGCTCGAGCAGCGGCGGCAGGGTCTCCTGGCTCTTGCCGAGGGTGAGGTGCCATCGGTCACGGAGCGGCTCGGGGATCACCCAGCCCGGCTCGCGCCCCGGTGGGATCGCCGCCGGCCCCTTGCCCTCCCAGAACGTCCCCGGCGCGTAGTCCTCCCCGACGACCTCGGGAAAGTCCAGCGAGTGCAGCTCCCCAGCCCCGTTCTTCTCGAGCGCCGCGAGGACGAACGCGGTCGAGAACCCGTTGCAGACGCCCGTCTCCACCACGGTGCGCGGCGCGAGCCGGCGCATCAGGGCATAGAGGTAGACGCCCTCGTCGTAGGCGATCGTCCCCATCGTGTAGCGGCTCTCGTCGGGCCCGCCCAGATCGCGCCGAAAGTCGGCCGCGCGCTCGCGGAGGTGGTCGATGAGACCGCTCTCGACCAGCTCGCGCCGGTACGAGTTCAGCGCATCGGCGTCGCCGAGGAATCCGGAGACGAAGCCCCGCTCGATCCGCCGCTGGGCAAGCCGGCGGCGCGGAGCGCGGACGACCCGGGCCACGGCGCGCTTGACCGCCACGACGCTAGACAAGGCTCGTCCCTTCCATCTCCGCCGGGACGGGCTCGCCGAGCAGCGTGAGAAGCGTCGGGGCGATGTCGCGGATCTCCCGCTGCGGGCCCGGGCCGGGCGCCGCGCCCCCGCCGGCGAGGACGTACAGGCCGTCGTGCGCATGGTTCGCGTCGTCGGGCCCCGTGTCGTTCTCGAAGACGTGGATCGCGCCGGTGCCGACCTGGCCGATCGAGCGCCAGTAGAGGTTTCCGAAATAGACCATCAGGTCGGGAGCGATGCCGTTCCGCTCCTCGTAGAGATCCTCCGGCTTGTGCGCGACGGTGCCGATCTGCTCGCCGTTCTCGTCGCCGAGCGCCTCGAGCTTCGCCTTCAGCTCGTCGCGGACGCGCTCGTAGTCGTCCGCCGGGACGAGTCCCTCGGGCTCGCGTCCGGCGACGTTCATGAAGAGGCGGCAGTAGTAGCCGCCCTCGCCCCACGCGGTCGTCTTCGCCCAGTCGACCATGTCCGGCTTCAGCGGCGTGGGCTCGGCCGGCTCCTCCTTGAGGACGAGGTAGCCCTCGCGGCGCAGCCACTCGTTCACGCAGATGCCGCCGTCGATCCGCTTCGCGCCGTGATCGGAGACGACCAGCACGGCCGTGTCCTCGTCGGCGAAGCGCAGCAGGCGGCCGATCTTCTCGTCCAGCGCGCTTGTAGTAGTCGAGCATCGCCGACTCGTACTGGTTGCCGGGCTCGTACAGCCGGTGCGTGGGATCGGTGAAGCGCCAGAAGCCGTGGTGGATGCGGTCGGTCGCCATCTCGACCATGAAGAAGAGATCCCACGGCTTTGTCTCGAGCAGGTGCTCGGCGACCTTGAAGCGCTTGACGGTCATCTCCTCGAGGTCACGGAGGAGCGTGTCCTTGTCGTTCGTGCGGAAGTTGCGGACGTCGACCATGTACTCGCCGACGAGCTCCTCGATCTCGGCCGCGAACTCGGGCGGATGCGTGTACTGCCGGTCGAGGTCGGGCGTGAGGAAGCACGAGACCATGATGCCGTTGACCGGGCTCACCGGGTAGGTCTGCGGAACGCCGAGCGCGATCACGTCGCGGCCGCGCGCCGACAGGATGTCCCACACGCGCGGCACGCGGACCGAGCGCGAGTTGGCGAAGGCCATCGCGTCGTAGCTGCGGTCCTTGCCGGTTGCGGAAGCCGTAGAAGCCGAGCGCGCCCGGGCTGCGCGACGACGTCATCACCGACCAGGCGGGAACGGTGATCGGCGGGTCGCAGCTGCGCAGGATCCCGAACGTGCCCGCGCTCGGTCAGCCCGCGGATCGCCGGCAGCTCGTCGAGCCACTGGTCGAAGACGAGCTGCGGCGCGGCGCAGTCGAGACCGATGACGAGGGCGCGCGAGGGCATCGGGCGATCCTAGCGACCGCCGGAGCGCCGGCCGACGCGGAACCTTGACGGCGTGCGAGCGGGCTGGTTACATGTCCTAGTCACTTGTCTAAGTCGTGAGGAGGCGACCATGGCGACACTGACCGAGCAGGAGGCGATCACCGAGACCGTCCTGGACTACTTCGAGGGCTGGTTCGCGGGCGACACCGCTCGCATGGAGCGGGCGCTCCACCGGGACCTCGTCAAGCGGCGCGGGCTCGAGGAGCTCGGGGTCACGACCAAGCAGCGGATGGTCGAGCTGACCGCCGAGCACGCCGGGCGAGACGACGCCGGCGACGGGCGCATCACCGTCACGGTCGAGGACGTCTACAAGGACATCGCGAGCGTCACGGTCGACTCGGCGACGTACCACGAGTACCTCCACCTCGTCCGCACCTCCGAGGGCTGGAAGATCGCCAACGCGCTCTACGAGCTGACGTGAGAGCGCTCGCGCCCAAGACTGCGGCCCGCTCCGCGGCGGAGGAGGCGCTACTCGACGCCGCCGAGCAGCTGCTCGTCGAGGTCGGCTACGCCGGGATCACGACGCGACGCCTCGCCGAGGTCGCCGGGGTCAATCACGGGCTCGTCCACTACTACTTCGGCTCGAACGAGAACCTGCTCGTTCGGGCACTCGAGCGCTTCACGGAGCGGCTCGTCGAGCGGCAGCGCGCGTTGTACGCCTCCGACGAGCCGTTCATCGAGAAGTGGCGGACGGCGATGCGCTTCCTCGTGAGCGAGGACTACACGTACGAGAAGATCTGGCTCGAGCTGCAGGCGCTCGGATGGAACCACCCGGACCTGCGTGACCGGCTCGCCCGCGTGAACGAGGAGTGGCGCACCGTGGTGACGGAGGCCTTCGAGGCGCCGCACCGCGAGCTCGGCATCGACATGCCGCTCGACGCGCTCGTCTCGCTCGTCATGACGTTCAACCTCGGCCTCATCGTGGAGCGGCTCGGCGGGATCGAGACCGGCCACGACGCGCTCCTCGAATGGATCGACCAGTGGCTGTCGAGCTGACCGCGCCGGCGACGGAGCAGACGCGCGCCCGCTATCCGGACGAGACCGGCTTCGTCGAGCGAGACGGCGTCAACGTCTACTACGAGGTCTACGGATCCGGCGAGCCGACCGTTCTCCTCCTGCCGACCTGGTCGATCATCCACTCGCGCCACTGGAAGATGCAGATCCCCTACCTCGCCCGGCACTGCCGGGTCGTCACCTTCGACGGGCGGGGCAACGGGCGCACCGACCGGCCGCAGACGGCCGACGCCTACGACGAGCGCGAGTTCGCCGCGGACGCGGTGGCGGTCCTGGACGCGACCGGGACCGCGACCGCGGCGATCGTCGGCTTCTCGCTCGGCGCGCAGCGCGGGCTCATCCTGGCCGCCGAGCATCCCGAGCGCGTGGACGCGGCGGTCTTCGTCTGCCCGGCCTATTCGGGCGGAGGCAAGCCGAATCCGGAGCGGCTGCGTGCACTCCTTCGAGGACGAGCTCGACACCGACGAGGGGTGGGCGAAGTACAACCGGCACTACTGGCTGCGCGACTACCCCGGCTTCGTCGAGTTCTTCATGGGGAAGATCTTCACCGAGCCGCACTCGACGAAGCCGATCGAGGACACGGTCGGCTGGGGCCTCGAGACGACGGGCGAGACGCTCGTGCTCACGCAAGAGGCGCGCGGGCTCGATCCCGAGGAGTCGCGCGAGCTCGCCGGGCGGGTGTCGTGCCCGGTGCTCGTCATCCAGGGCGGGTCGGACGCGGTCATCTCCGCGACCCGCGGGGAAGCGCTCGCCGAGCACGCGCACGGGACGTACGTGGAGCTGGAGGGGTCGGGCCACGCGCCGCACGTACGCGACCCGGTCAAGGTGAACCTGCTCCTGCGCGACTTCCTCACGCCCGCCCCGCCGGCGCGGCGGTGGGTGCGCGGCAAGTCCCGGCGCAAGCGCGCTCTCTACATCTCGTCGCCGATCGGGCTGGGCCACGCGCAGCGCGACGCGGCGATCGCCGACGAGCTCCGGTTGCTCCATCCGGACCTCGAGATCGACTGGCTGGCGCAGCATCCGGTCACGGCGGTGCTCGAGGCGCGCGGCGAGCGCGTCCACCCCGCGAGCGCCTACCTCGCGAACGAGTCGGCGCACATCGAGAGCGAGTCGGCCGAGCACGACCTGCACTGCTTCCATGCGATCCGCCGGATGGACGAGATCCTGCTCGCGAACTTCATGGTCTTCCACGACCTCGCCCGCGACGAGGACTACGACCTCTGGATCGGGGACGAGGCCTGGGAGCTCGACTACTACCTGCACGAGAACCCGGACGAGAAGCGCGCCGCCTACGTGTGGCTGACCGATTTCGTCGGCTGGCTGCCCATGCCCGACGGCGGCGACCACGAGGCGTTTCTCACCGCCGACTACAACGCCGAGATGATCGAGCACATCGCGCGCTTCCCCCGCGTGCGCGACCGCGCCGTCTTCGTCGGCAATCCCGAGGACATCGTCCCGGACGCGTTCGGTCCCGAGCTGCCGTTCATCCGGGACTGGACGCAGGAGCACTACGACTTCGCCGGCTACGCGACCGGGTTCGACCCGGGTGAGCTGGCTGATCGCGACGCGCTGCGGGCAGAGCTCGGCTACCGGCCCGACGAGCAGGTCTGCATCGTCACCGTCGGCGGCTCAGGCGTTGGCGGCGACCTGCTGCGCCGCGTGATGGCGAGCTTCCCGGCGGCGAAGGATCGCGTGCCGGAACTGCGCATGATCGTGGTCGCAGGCCCGCGCATCGACCCGGCCACGCTGCCCGCGCACGAAGGGCTCGAGGTGCGCGCATACGTCCACGACCTGTACCGCCACCTGGCCGCGTGCGACCTGGCCGTCGTCCAGGGCGGTCTCACCACGTCGATGGAGCTGACCGCGAACCGGCGTCCCTTCCTGTACTTCCCGCTGCGCCACCACTTCGAGCAGAACATGCACGTGCGCCACCGGCTCGACCGCTACGGCGCCGGGCGCCGCATGGACTTCGAGACGGCGGAGCCGGACGTGATCGCCGCGGCCATCGCCGAGGAGATCGGCCGTCCTGTCGACTACCGGCCGGTCGAGACTGATGGCGCGGCCCAAGCAGCCGCGCTGATCGCCGAGCTGCTGTAGGTCAGGCGTCCGGAGCCGCGAGGCTCCGAACGAGCTGCGCGGCGAGGTCGGCGCCGAGCTCGTCCTCGAGCCGTTCCCGCGCGCTGGGGCGGTCGTCGTCCGTAGAGTCGTCCAGCTCCGGCAGAGCCGCCAGGTGGGCCAGGAGTAGATCGTCACCGCGCATCGTTAGGCCGAGTATCCAGGTTTCCGACTCTCCCAGCTACCGCGACGGGGTACGCCGTGTCGCGCCCATCGCGCCGATCGCGTTCGTCTTCGCCGCGTCGTTCGGCGTGCTCGCCGTAGCGGCGGGCATGGGCTCGTTCGCCCCGATCGTCATGTCGATCACGACCTTCGCCGGCTCCGCGCAGTTCGCCGTGGCATCCGTCCTGAACGACGACGGGACGGTGTTCGCGGCGGTCGGCCGCCGCGGCGCTCCTGAACGCACGGTACGCGCCGATCTCGGTGACGGTCGCGCCGTCGCTCGGCGGCTCGTTCTGGGAGCGGCTCTTCGTGTCACAGCTGATCGTCGACGAGTCGTGGGCGGTGTCCCAGACCGGCGGCGGGCGCGTGAACCGCAAGATGCTGATCGGCGCCGGAACCGTCCTGTTCACCTGCTGGGTGAGCGGAACCGCGGTCGGCGTCGTCGGCGCGGAGCTCATCGGCGATCCCGGGAGATTCGGTCTCGACGCGGCGTTCCCGGCGCTCTTCCTGGCGCTGCTCGTCGGGCAGCTCAAGGACCGCAAGACGGTCGCGGCCGCACTGCTCGGCGCGGCGATCGCGCTCACGTTCGTCCCGTTCACGGCGACCGGTGTGCCGCTGCTCCTCGCGAGCCTCGCGTGCCTGATCGGACTGAAGAAGTGAACGACGTCTGGGCGGTCACGCTGATCCTCGGGGCGATCACGATCGTGCTCAAGTCGTCGGGGCCGCTGCTCCTGGGCGGCCGCGAGCTGCCGGCGGTCGTGGACCGCGTGACGGCGCTGCTGGCTCCGGCGCTGCTCGCCGCGTTCGTCGTGACCTCGGTGTTCGCCGGCGACCGGGAGCTCGTGCTGGACGCGCGAGCGGTCGGCCTCGCCGCGGCCGCCGTCGCGCTGCTCCTCCGCGCGCCGATCATCGTCGTCGTGATCGCCGCCGCGGTGGCGACCGCGCTCGTCCGCGCGCTCACCTAGACGCCGCCAACCCGTCACGCCTCTGCACCAAGAGCGTCACAGAAGCGTCACGAGTTATCCCAAGTTGCAGACTGCAACTTGTCAACGGAGCGCGTGAGAGCGCATCGGTGCAGGCTTCACCGCGCTTCCGCCCGCTAGTAACAGACTGCAACTAAGTCTAGGAGCGCGTGGCGGCCGAGACCGCGGAGGCGACGCCGAACGCCGCTGCGGCGGCTAGGACGATCGTTCCGCCCGCGGCGAGGTCGGCGTAGTACGCGACCGTGAGCCCGACGGCGACCGACGCGACGCCGATCCCCATCGAGGTCAGGAGCGTCCCGCGCATGCTGCGCGCCACGCGGCTCGCCGCGATGACCGGCAGCACCATGAGCGCGGCGATGAGAAGAATCCCGACGATCCGCATCGAGAGCCCGATCGTCACCCCGGCCAGACCCGGCGACGACCACGTTCAGCGCGGTCACGGGAACGCCGGCCACACGCGCGCCCTCCTCGTCGAGGACGACACCGGCGAGCGCGCGGTAGAGCAGCGCGATCACGGCGAGCCCGGCCGCGCCGAGCGCCGCGATCACCACGACGTCCTCGCGCGTGACCGTGAGGATCGAGCCGAACAGGAACGTGAAGAGGTTCGCGTCGAACCTCCCGGCGGCGGAGATCATCACGACCCCCGCGGCGAGCCCCGTGTAGAGGAGCAGCGCGAGCGCCTGGTCGCCCGCGGTCTTGTGTCGCGCGCGCAGCCACTCGACGCCGATCGCGCCCGCGACCGCGAAGACGAGCGCAGTCGCGACCGGGGAGATCCCGAGCAGATATCCGGCGGCGACCCCGGCGAAGGCCGTGTGGCCGATCCCGTCCCCGATCAGGCTCATCCGCCGCTGGACGAGGAAGAACCCGACCGCCGGCGCGAGCAGTCCGACGACGGCGCCCGCGGCGAACGCGAGCCGCATGAACTCGTACTCAAACATGCGTGTGCGAGGGGTCGTGCCACACGTCGGGGAGGTCCTTCGGCGGCCCGTCGAACACGATTCCGCCGCGCACGAGGACGAGCCGCTCGACCACCGACTCGACCGCGCCGAACTCGTGCGAGACGTAGAGGATCGTCACGCGCCGGTCGTCGTGGAGCTCGCGCAGCAGGCCGCCGAGCGCCTCCTGCGCGTCGGCGTCGACTCCCGCGGTCGGCTCGTCGAGCACGAGCAGCGACGGCTCGCCCGCGAGCGCCTTGGCCACGAACGCCCGCTGCTGCTGGCCGCCCGAGAGCTTCGCGAGCTGCCTGTCCGCCTGGCCGGAGAGTCCGACGTCGGCGATCGCCTGCGCGACGATCGCGCGCTCGCGCTTGCGCAGCGGACCGAGCAGACCGCCCGCCGCGAGCCGGCCGGCGGAGACGACCTCGCGCACGGTCACCGGCGCCTCGATCCCGAGCCGGGAGCGCTGCGCGAGATATCCGAGCGCCGCCCGCCTGGAGAAGCGATGCGCGGGCTCGCCGTAGAGCAGCGCCGTCCCCTCGTCCGGCCGCTCGAGCCCGAGCACGAGGCGGACGAGCGTCGTCTTGCCGCCGCCGTTCGGGCCGGCGATCGCGACGAACTCGCCCTCCTCGATCTTCAGGCCGACGTCCGAGAGCACGCGGTTCGCACCGTCGTAGCCGAACGCGACGCCGCTCAGGTCGACGGCTAGCGGCATCCGAGCGCCTTTCGCAGCGCGGCCAGATTGGCGCGCATGAGGGAGAAGTAGTCCTCGCCGTCGGTCGCGCTCTCGATCGGATCGAGCGTCGCGATCTCGACGCCGTCCTTCGCGCGCGATCGTCTCGGCCTCATCTCGGCGGGAGCGAGCGGCTCGACGAAGACGGTCGTGGTGCCGTTCGCGCGTCGCGAAGTAGGCGCAAGCGTCCCGAGCCTGTTGGCTGGTACCTCCTCTCTCCGGCGCGGTGTCCGCGAGCGGGACTCTGCCTCAAGCCGGTACGCACCCGCCAGATACCCGAACGCGGTCGTGGCTCGTGACGATGACGCGCCGCTCGCAGTCGCTCGAGACCGGCCTCGATACTCCGCGCCGAGTTCGTCGAGCTTCCCGGCGAACTCGCTCCGCTGCTGCGGGCTCCCCGAGGACGTCGCCGATCACGGCGGCCATCTGCGCGTAGAGCGCCGGATCGAGCCAGACGTGCGGGTCGTACTCGTTCACGTCCGAACGCCTCGAGCAGGTCGACCTTCGTGCCCGGACGCGGACCTCGAGCGCCGCCTCGAGCGCCGGCTGGAAGCCTCCGCCCAGGTAGAGGATCACGTCCGCGTCCTGGACGGCCTTCACGTCGTCGACCGTCAGCTCGTAGTCGTGCGGCTCCACGCCCGGCGGGACGAGATTGGTCACCTCGACGTCAGCGCCGCCGATCAGCTCGGCCGCGAACGCGACGCGGATAGAAGGACGCGACGACATGCGTCCTCCGAGTCGTCCGCCTTCTTCTCGCGACGCACAGCCGGCGAGCGCAATCGCGGCGAGGATGATGAGAACGATTCTCAGCACGGTCGGAGCATACAGCCAACTGAGAACCGTTCTCAACGCCTGCTACGGTAGGCGCGTGGCCACGACCGCGCAGATCACCTCGCTTCTGGCGGACGCCGACGTCCGGCCCACGAAGCAGCGGATCACGGTCGTCGCCGAGCTCATGCGCGAGTCGAACGACGTCACCGCGCAGGAGCTCCACGCCCGCCTGCGCAAGCGCGGCGAGCGGCTCGGGCTCGCGACCGTCTACCGCACGCTCGGCCAGCTCTCCGATGCCGGCGTGATCGACGCGCTCAGCCATCACCACGACGCGGTCTGCTACCGGCTGTGCGGGGCCGAGCACCACCACCACTTCGTCTGCTCCGACTGCCACACGGTCGTCGAGCTCGGCGACTGCGAGATCGACCCGTGGATCGAGCGCCTCTCCTCCGAGCACGGCTTCGTCGCGACCGGGCACCGGCTCGAGGTCGCGGGGCTCTGCGGCGACTGCTCTAAGTAGCGTCGCGCGTCATGAGGAACGTGTCGTCCGGCCGGTGGAAGCCGATCTTCTCGTAGAGCTCATGCGCGTCGGCGGTGTGGAGCATCCAGCGGCAGTGCGCGAACGGACTGTGCTCGACGGCCTCGCGGACGAGCTCGACGCCGAGGCCTTTGCCGCGCAGCTCCTCGAGGACGTAGACGTCGGCGAGGTACGCGAACGAGACGCCGTCCGAGAAGGTGCGCGCGAACCCGACCTGGCGCTCGTCCTCGTAGAGCCCGACGACCCGCGACGCCGTGCGGACCAGCCGCTCGATCGTCTCGCGCGGGCGGCCGCGGGCCCAGTACGACTCCTCGGAGAGGAACCGGGCGACGGAGTCCAGGTCGACCCGCTCGGGATCGTCGTCCAGCTCGAACCCGCCGGGGAGCTCGCGCTTCATCGCGTCACGCGGACCTTGGCGCTCGCCGTGCCCGACGCGATGTTCGCCTCGAGCGAGTAGAGGCCGCGGGTGATGCGGCGCGGCAGCCGCACCTCGACGGTGCCCGGAGGCGACGACCCGCTCAGGCGCCGGGCGCCGGACGGACCGCGGAGCGTCCACGCGACCGCCTCCGCGTCCGCGTCGATCTCGAAGACGAGCGTCCCTCCCCGGGCCACGACGCGGCGGTGCGTGGAGCTCGACGAAGCGGATGGTGACGAGCACCGTCCGCGTCGGTCGCGACTCGTTCCCCGCCGCGTCCACGAACGTGAGCCAGGTGGAGTACGTGCCCGGGGCGCCGACGGTGCCGTCGATGCGTCCCTGCCAGCGCACCTGGGCCACGCCCGCCAGTCTGCGTGCGCGCGCGACGACCTGGTCGTCGGCGTAGACCGCGACGCGACCGAGCTCGGAGGACCGATAGCGGTAGAGCACGCGGTCGGCCTGGCCGTCCCCGTCGGGCGAGAAGACGTTCGGGGACGCGTCGATGAGCCGCAGGCGCGGCGGCCGCGTGTCGACGCGGATCGGCGTCGGGATCGTGATCGTGCGGTGCGCCCGCCCGAGCGCGACGCGGAGCCGGAAGCGGCCGTCGTGCACGACGTTTCCGGCGTCCGTGCGGCCGTCCCAGGTGAGGTTGATCCGCCCCGCCCGGCTCGGAACGTCGTCGAGAAGCAGGCGGATCCGCCGGCCGTTCGCGTCCACGATCGACGCCGTGACGCGATCGGCGTGGCGCAGTCCGAAGGAGAGCCGCGCCGTCGCCTTGGGGCAGTCGCAGACCGGGCCGAGGACGCGCTGGATCTTCGGCGTCGCGACCGGCGAGCGCTCGAGCTTCAGCCGTTCCGCGACGGCGAACGCGGCCGCGCTCCCCACGAGCAGGCAGAGGACGACCGTGGTGAGCACCGACCGGCCGTACGCGGGGTGACTTCAGCCGAGCCAGAAGGGCGCGCACGCGGTCGAGCATCACGTCAGACGTGGGCGGCGGCAGGACGGCCGGCGCGCGCGGCGCGAACGACGCTCACGACCTCCTCCTGCTGCGAAGCCGTGATGCCGGCCCAGAGCGGCAGCGCGAGGTTCTCGGCGGCGGCGCGCTCCGTCTCGGGCAGCGACCCCGGCGCGTAGCCGAGCGCGGCCAGGGACGGCTGGAGATGAAGGGGACGGGTGTAGTAGGCGGCCGCGCCGATCTCGGCCTCGCGGAGCGACTGCGAGGATCCGGTCGCGCTCGGGGCTGCGCACGACGTACATGTGGTAGACGGCGCCGGGATCGTCCTCGGGAATCTCGACGAGCTCGCCGAGACCGAGCTCCTCGTAGCGCGCAGCCGCCTCGCGCCGGGAGGCGTTCCAGCCGTCGAGCTCGCCGAGGAACACGCGGAGCACCGCGGCCTGGAGCTCGTCGAGGCGCGAGTTGTAGCCGACCAGGTCGAACGTCTGCTTGTCGCGCGAGCCGTGGAAGCGAAGCAGGCGCACGGTCTCGGCGATCGCCGGATCCTCCGTGGTGACGAGGCCGCCGTCGCCGAACGCGAAGAGGTTCTTGGTCGGGAAGAAGCTGAAGGTCGCGGCGGCACCCATGGAGCCGACGCGCCGGTCGCCGATGCGCGCCCCGAACGCCTGCGCGGCGTCCTCGAGGACCGGAATCCCCTCCGGCAGCGCGTCGATCGGCGCCGGCCGGCCGAACAGGTGCACGGCGACGATCGCCTTCGTCTTGCGGGTGACGCGCGCGACGACGTCGGCCGGATCGAGGTTGAGCGTCGCCGGATCGATGTCGCAGAAGACGGGCGTGGCGCCGAGATGGACGATCGGCTCGACGGTCGCGTAGAAGGTGAAGGCGGGGCAGATCACCTCGTCGCCCGGGCCCGACGCCGAGCGCGTCGAGCGCGAGCGAGATCGCGTCGGTTCCGTTCGCGACGCCGACGGCCTCGGCCGCGCCCACGTAGTCCGCCGCCTCGCGCTCGAACGCGGCCACGTTCGGTCCGAGGATGAAGCGCCCCGAATCGACCACCTCTGCGATCCGGCCGAGCAGCTTCTCGCGGAGCGGCGCGTACTGCGCCTTCACGTCGACGAGCGGCATCCCCACGGGATCGAGTCTACGTTGAGCTTTCCGAAGCCCGCCGCTTCTGCCGCCGGCGCCGGTGGTGCCAGATCGCGACGATCGCCGACGGCGACGACGAGCATGAGCGCGGCGATGTCCGCGTAGCGGAACGCGTGGTGGAACTCCTCCCAGCTCGCGCCGACGGCCACGCCGATCGCCGCGAGACCCGCGTACCAGGGGATGCTCCCCAACGTGGTCAGGACGGTGTAGCGGCCGAGCGGCATCTCGGCGATCCCGGCCGGGATGGAGATGAAGGAGCGCACGACGGGGAGCAGGCGCGAGCCGAACACCGTGATCGCGCCGTAGTGCTCGAACCAGTGCTCGGCCTGGTCGAGCTTCTCGGGCGTGACGTGGAGCCACCGCCCGTGCCGTTCCAGGTACGGCCTCCCCCCGTAGAGCCCGATCGCCCAGCCGCCGATCGACCCGAGCACGTAGCCGACGGTGCCCGCGACGGAGACCGCGAACCAGGCCCAGAAGGTCGATTCGATCGGCTCGCCGAAGAGCGTGACGTTCTGCCCGGCGAACGCGCCCGCGGCGAGCGCCCCGCCGTAGACCATGACGAGCTCCGAGGCTGCGGGCAGTACGGCGTCCACGACGGAGAGGATGAAGATCGCGTAGAGGCCGTAGTCCGCGATCCAGTGCGTGACCGCGTCGGTGATCTCGTGCACCGGGCGAGTCTATTTCGAGCGGGGAAGCTTCCCGAGCGGGACCGGCGTCTTGTTGCCGCTCGAGTCGACGACGACGAGCGTCGTGTCCCACGTGCCGCGGGGAAGCGGAAGGCGCAGCGAGCCGGCGAGCGGGCGCCGGCCGAGCTGCACGACCTTGTGCGCGCCTGCGCGTGTCAGCCGGAGCCGCAGCCGCACCCACGGCGTCTCGGCATCGGTCGCCTTCCACGTGAGCCGCCGCTTCTTGACGCCGGCCTTCACCGTCGGCGCCGTCGTATCCCGGGCGAGCACGATCGGGGCGAGCGGCGCCGACCCCTTGTTGCCCGCGAGGTCCTTCGCGTCCGCGGCCGGGGTGAACGTGCGCGTCTCGCGCTTGGACGTGCTCCACGAGATCCGGTGCCAGCCGCCGGTCGAGCGTCCCGAGCTGGATCTCGTCTCCGCCGACGCGAACCGTGACCGACGACATCTTCGAGAGCCAGAAGCCGATCGTCACGCGGTCGCGGAACCCGTCGCGGGGCCACGGGTAGAAGCGGGCCTGGCGCTTGCCCTTCTTGAGCAGCGGCGCCTGGTCGGTGTAGGCGTCGAAGCGGTCGTGCTTCGCCTGCCACACCTTCTGGCCGGTGCGCCGGGCGAGCCTCCCGAGGAGCTCGACGACGTACTGGTGGTACGAGAGCGGCGACTCCTGCCCCAGCGAGTAGCGCGACCAGTAGCCGGTGTCGAAGTCGGGCAGCTTCCTTCGTGCCGCCTCGGCGAGATTCGCGGCGAACTGCGCCGCGCGCTTGTTCCCGGACTTCTCCACGTACTCGCGCAGCGAGAGAATCGTCTGGAGCTGCGCGTTCAGGACGACGAGGTTGCTGAAGTCGTAGAGCCGGATCCAGGGGCCCGCGCCCAGACGCTGGACGAGCGGGCCGGGAATCGAGCCGAACGCCCGCCGCGCCGCGGTCTTCTTCCCCGCGCGGGCGAGCGCCTGGGCGCCGACGGCCTGCGCCATGCCGGACGTCCACGGCGCCGACCCGCCGCCGTACGGGAAGTAGTACTCCCAGACCGCGCCGCGCTTGCGGGGGACCATGCGGGCGACGAGCGCGTTCGCGAGCGCCTTCGCCTGCTTCGTGCGCCCGGCGGCGACGTGGACGTTCAGCGCGCCCACGTTCGCGAGCGGATGGAACTGGAGCCCGTAGCCCCAGCCGGCGCGATAGACGACGCCGTCGGGGCCGACGACGTCCGTCCCGCTCGCGGGCAGGCCGCGCTTCTTCAGGTAGCGCGCGTTGAAGTCGAGCATCGAGAAGACCGCGAGCGAACGCGGCTTCGTGAACGCGCCGGCCTGGAGCCGGACGAGCCGCAGCACGCGGGCGAGCGTGGTCTTGCGGCCCGCGGGGAGTCCGCGCAGCGTCGCGCGTGCGCGCTTGAGGATCGCCCGGTAGTGCGCCGCCTGGCTCTTCGTGAGCCGCTTCGCCTTGACCGCGCGGGTGATTCCGCGCTCGATCGCTCTCGCGTCGTCCGCCGGCCGCGCGTTCAGGACGATCGACGCCGGAGCGGCATGCCGAAGCGACGGCTCCGTGGGCGGAGCAGCGTGAGCCAAGGGCGCGGCGAAGAGCGCTACGAGGAGCGCGAGAAGTACGGCGTGGCGAACCACGAGGGGTTCTCAGGTAAGCACATTCCCTGCAAAAAGGGAACTTTCCCAGGAAGTGGTTAGTTCCAGACGCGGACGTCGCGGTACAGCGTGTCTCGCTGCACCGGGATCTTGCCCAGCGCCTTGATCGCGCGGACGAAGTCCTCCGTCGTCGCGCGGTACGTCGTTCCGGCGGCCGAGACGACGTTCTCCTCGATCATGATCGAGCCCATGTCGTCGGCGCCGAAGCCGAGGGCGACCTGGCCGACCTTCATCCCCTGCGTGACCCAGCTCGACTGGATGTGGTCGACGTTGTCGAGGTAGATCCGGCTGACCGCCTGCGTGAGGAGGTAGTCGAACGAGGTCGGCTGCGACTCGGGCGGGACCTTTTCGGCGAGGCGGTTGCCGTCCGACTGGAACGTCCACGAGATGAAGGCGCGGAAGCCGTGCATCTCGTCCTGGAGCTCGCGGATGCGGCGCATGTGCTCGACCCGCTCCTCGAGCGTCTCGACGTGGCCGTACATCATCGTCGCGGTCGTCGAGATTCCCAGCCGGTGCGCGTCGCGCATGACGCCGAGCCACTCGTTCGTGGTCGTCTTCTTCGGCGCGATGATCTTGCGGACGCGGTCGACGAGGATCTCCGCGCCGCCGCCCGGGCAGCGAGTCGAGGCCCGGAGTCGCGCAGGCGGGTGAGGGTCGGCGGGATCGTCAGCTTGGAGCGGCGCGCGATGTGCTGCACCTCGGGCGGCGAGAGCGCGTGCAGGTGGATCGGGTAGCGCTCCTTGATCGAGCGGAAGAGATCCTCGTAGAACTCGATCCCGAGATCCGGGATGGTGGCCGCCCTGCATGAGGAGCGCGGTGCCGCCGAGGTCGAGCGTCTCCTCGATCTTCTTGAAGATGATCGGCTTCGGGAGCAGGTAGCCCTCACGGCGGTCGCCGGGGCTGCGGTAGAAGGCGCAGAAGTCGCAGTCGGTGTGGCAGATGTTCGTGTAGTTCAGGTTCCGGTCGATGATGAACGTCACGCGATCGGACTCGACCTTGCGGGCGCGCAGCTCGTCGGCGGCGCGGCCGACCTGGACGAGGTCGCGCGAGCGCAGGAGCTCGATCGCCTCGTCGTCGGAGATCCGCTCGCCGGAGAGCGCCCGGTCGAGGACTTCGGTGACGCTCATGCCGGCACCGGCTCGGTGACGACGAACTTGAGCTCGGGCACGCGCTCGAGCTGGCCGGCGTCGCGGGCGAGCTCGAAGAACGTGAGGAGGCCGGCGCGCTCGCGCGGGCCGAAGCGGTAGCGGAGCTTCTCGAAGTAGCGGGCGAGGAACCCGGCCGGGTAGCCGTAGCGGTCGCTCGCGAGCTCGGCGAGCTCCTCCGGGCGGGCGAGCGAGGCCTCGTGCGATCCGATCAGCGCCGCCTCGATCCCGGCCATGCCCTCGGGCGGCGGATCGGCGCAGGCGAACACGGCGTAGACCATCGGGAGTCCGGTCTCCTCGAGCCAGAGCCGGCCGAGGTCGTGGTGCGGCGTCGGATCCTCGAACATGCTCTGCAGCGCGGCGTCGCCGATGAGGAGCGTCGCGTCGGCCTCCTCCCCGAGCGGCACGTGCTCGGCCTCGGGGAGCAGCACCCGGACGAGCACGACCGAGGTGGCGCTCTCGGGCGTGACCGCGACCGAGCGGATCGAGCGGAGCGGCGCCTTCGAGACGAGCTGGATCGAGTCGACCGCGCCCTCGGAGGAGACGCAGACGCGCGGGAGGATCCGCAGGTCGGCGGCGTGGCGGGCGTACTCGATCGACGAGATCGGCGCGAGGTCGACCTTGCCGTCGAGGAGCGCCTGGTTCAGCTCGGTCGGGACGCCGGGGACCTCCTCGACGTCGGCGTCCAGCTCGAAGAAGAGCGGCGCCATGTTCACGTAGCTGATGCGGCCGAGGCGGATCACCGTTCACCCACTGGAAGAAGGTGATGAGGTTGCCGTCGCCGTCGAGCGTCGCGAACTCGCGGCTGCCGAAGTCGGTGTCGGTGACGCCGTCTCGCGAGACCGAATGGAGGACGTCCTTTGCGCGGAGCTCGTCGTAGAGGTCGTCGACACCGTCCACCTCGATGCGACAGCTCGCCGTCCCGGCGATGAACGACTCGGCGCCGGAGCGGATGGGCTGCTCGACCGACTCACGCGCGCGCCAGCTCTCGTCCCCGGCCTGCCAGAGGTGGAGGACGGCGTCGTCGCGGCCGAGTACGGCGAAGCCGTCATCTTCGTGGAGCACGTCGAACCCGAGCCGGTCGCGGTAAAAGCCGACCGCCCCGATCGCGTCTTGGACGGGAAGCGCCGGAATCGTGCGGCCAAGGCGACTCACGTCTTGCCCCGCTCGAACCAGACGCGCGCGCGTCTAACTTCGGGTTCCCTATCCCTCCCGCCTACGGCATAAAGCCTAAGCCGGAAAGACGCACATGTCTGTGCCGAGCCGTGCCGATTCTGTGCCGAAGAATCCACAGCTACCAGCGCCGCAGCTCGTTGTAGAACGTGTCGCGCTGCACGGGGATCCGCCCGGCGTCGCGGACGTAGCGGACGAGCTCCGAGATCTTCTGCTCGGTCTCGGTCTCCGCGCCCGCCGCGTGGAAGATCGTCTCGCGCATGACCGTCCCCTGCACGTCGTTCGCACCGAAGTGCAGCGCGACCGCGGCCAGCGGCATCCCCATCATGATCCAGTAGGCCTTCACGTTCGGGATGTTGTCGAGCATGAGCCGCGAGACCGCGATCACCTTCAGGTCGTCGGTGCCGGCCGACTGCTTCCAGCCGCGCCGCTCGAAGACCGTGTTCGCGGGGTGGAACGCGAGCGGGATGAACGCCATGAACCCGCCGGTCTCGTCCTGGAGATCGCGCAGGCGCAGCATGTGGTCGATCCGCTCCTCGTAGGTCTCGACGTGCCCGTAGAGCATCGTGCAGTGCGTCTGGATGCCGAGGCCGTGCGCCGTGCGGTGGGTCTGGAACCAGATGTCCGGATGCTCCTTGCCGGGCGCGATCAGCCGGCGCACGCGGTCGGCGAAGATCTCGGCGCCGCCGCCGGGAAGCGACTGGAGCCCGGCCGCCTGGAGCTCGCGGAGCACCTGCTCGTGCGTGAGGCCCGAGAGCGTCGTCATGTGGTGGATCTCGCTCGCCGTGAAGAGCTTCAGGTGCACGTCCGGGAGCGCCTCGCGAAGCGACGCGACGATGTTCACGTAGTAGTCGAAGCCGACGTGCGGCGACTCGCCGCCGACCATGTGGATCTCCGTGAAGCCGGTCAGCTCGTGCTGCTCGACCGCGTCGGCGACCATCTCCTCGGGCGTGAACGTGTACGCGCCCTCCTGCTTCTCCGTCTGCGCGAACGCGCAGAACTTGCACTTCACGCGGCAGACGTTCGTCTGGTTCAAGTAGAGGTTCTGGACGAAGTAGACCTCGTCGTTGCCGCCCCGCAGCCGGCGCGCCGTGTCGGCCAGCTCGCCGAGCTGCGAGGACGTCGTCGGACTCCATGAGCGTGAGCCCGTCGTCCATGTCGAGGCGCTCGCCGGCGAGCACCTTGTCGCGGATCTCGTCTAGTGCGGACTGCTGCGCGGCGACGGCCATCAGTTCTCTCTGTCTACCACCAACTCGGTGAGTGCCGCGAGCGAATCGACGTCCCCCGAGCCGTTCAGCGACGCGCGCGCGTCCTCCGCGAACTCGAGCGCGACGCTCGCGGGAGGCGTCGAGCGCCCCTGTGGCCGCGACCCGCTCGAGCGCGTCGGGCACGTCCTCGCCCGGCGAGCGCGCGTGCGACCTCGGGGTCCTCGCGGGCGGCGAGGATGAGCGGCAGCGTCGGCGTCCCGTCGCGCAGGTCGACGCCCGGCGCCTTGCCGGTCGCGCCCTCGGCGCCGGTGCAGTCGAGGATGTCGTCCGCGATCTGGAAGGCGACGCCGAGCTTCAGGCCGAAGTCGCCGAGGCTCGGTCCGCCGCCGAGGACGCACGCCGCCTCGAAGAGCTTTCCCGTCTTCAGGGAGCAGCGCCGCAGGTACTCGTCCACGGACGTGTCGGGCCGGTTGACCTGCCGCCGCTGGAGCGCCTCGCCGCGCGCGAGCGCCAGCGCGGCGCCGGCGAGGAGCGCGACCGCGTCCGCGTCGCCGGCGTCGGCCAGCTCGGAGAACGCGCGGGCGAAGAGGTAGTCGCCGGTCGCCTCGGCCGCGCCGGGGCCGTGCTGCGGCCCACACCGTCGGATGGCCGCGCCGCAGCGCCGCGGCGTCCAGCAGGTCGTCGTGGACGAGCGTCGCCATGTGGACGAGCTCGACCGCAGCGCCCGCAGCAAGCGGCCGCTCGCCGCCGCGCTCCTCCAGGGGAGCCGAGAGGAAGACGAGAACGGGCCGCAGCCGCTTCCCGCCGGCGGCGAGCGTCTCCGCGCCGATGCGCCCGACGAGGCCCGGATGCGAGCCGACCGCCCGTTCGAGCCGAAGCTCGAGCACGTCGAGGTAGGCGTCGAGGCCGGGCGCCGCGCGAACGGTGGCGAGCGCGCTCATGCGCGCCTCTTCGCGGTGTGGAGCGCGACGATCCCGCCGGCCAGGAGCCGCCAGCGGATCTCCTCGAACCCGCTGCGGTCCATCGCGGCCGCGAGCTCGCGCGGTCCGGGGAAGCGGCGAACGCTCGCGGGCAGATACGCGTAGGCCTTCCCGCCCGGGAGCACCTTCCCGAGCAGCGGGACGACGCCGTCGAACCAGAGGCGGAAGAACGGGCGGAGCACGCCGCGCGGCTGCGTGATCTCGAGGCAGCCGAGGCGGCCGCCGGGAACGAGCACGCGCGCCAGCTCGGCGAGACCGGCCTCGAGCTCGGCCACGTTGCGGATCCCGAAGCCGACCGTGACCGCCTCGAAGCTCGCGTCCTCGAAGGGCAGCGCCATGACGTCGCCCTCCACCCAGATGACGGCGCTCGACTTCCTCCGCGCTCGTTCGAGCATGGCCGGTGAGAAGTCGAGCCCCGTGACGACGCCGCCGGCCGACTGCGCGGCGACGGCGAGATCGCCCGTCCCGCAACACGCGTCGAGCACCCGGTCGCCGGGCTTCACGACCGACTCGACGGTCAGCCGCCGCCAGCGCTGGTCCAGGCCGGCGGTCATGACGCGGTTCATCGCGTCGTAGACCGGAGAGATCCGGTCGAACATGCGCCGGACCTCGCTCGGCGGAAGGGTGCCGGTGGTGGTCATTCCCCCCATCGCTTCATGAGTTCGTTCGAAAGCCCCAACTGGTCGAGTGCACGTCCTACGACGAAGTCGACGAGGTCGTCGATCGACTGAGGCGCATGGTAGAAGCCCGGCGCCAGAAAGAGGATCGTCGCGCCCGCCTGGCGCAGCGTGAGCAGCCCCTGGAGGTGGATCGCCGAGAGCGGCGTCTCCCGCGGCATGAGGACGAGGCGGCGGTCCTCCTTCAGCGCGACCGAGGCGGCGCGGTGGATCAGGTTGTCCATCGCCCCGCTCGCGAGCGTGCCCACGGTCGCCATCGAGCACGGGCAGATGACGTACGCGTCGACCTTCGCGGAGCCGGAGGCGTACGGCGAGCCCCAGTCGTCCGGCTCGTAGACGGTCACACCCTGCGCGTCGCCGACGACCCGGCCGAGCACCTCGTCGCGGCCGAGCGCGGGATCGCCGTAGAGCTCGGTCGCGAGCACCTGGATCCCGGCGCCCGAGGCGGCGACGCCGACCTCGCAGCCCGCGCCGGCGAGCGCCTGGAGGAGGCGTGCGGCATACGGAGCGCCCGACGCGCCCGTGATCCCTAGGAAGACGCGCACGGCGGCGCTAGCCGCCGGGCTTCGACGCCTCGAGGAAGGCGGCCAGCTGCTGCAGCTGCTCGTCGGTCAGGTTCGGGAAGCCGGGCATGGTCGTCCCGGGTTTGACCGCCTGCGGATCGCGGATCCACTCGACCCAGTACTCCTCGCCGCGGCCCGCCTCGCCGATGGCGGACAGGTCCGGCCCCGGCCCGGGGGCGCCCTGGTTCCCGTAGGTGTGGCAGTTCAGGCAGCCGACCGTGCCGAAGAGGTCGGCGCCGGCGATCACGTCGGGATCGTCGGTCTCGATGTTGTTCCCCTGCAGGAGCTGCTCGCCGGTCGCCGCGCTCGCCTCGCGGGCCGTCGCGCCCTTGTAGGTGAGGACGCCCATCGAGAGGACGACCAGGATCGCGGCCACGATTGCCACCGGGCCGCCGGCTCAGCCTGCGCTCCATGCGCCGGTCCATGAACGGCAGCGCGAGCAGCAGGATGATGCAGATGGTCGGAATCCCGACCGTGCCGAGGATGACCGAGTCCGGCCACTTGAAGATCCGCAGCAGGTAGAAGAGGAAGAAGAAGTACCAGTCGGGACGCGGCACGAACGAGGTCGTGCCCGGGTCGGCCTGGTCGGTGTAGAGCGGGCCGATCCAGCCGGAGTCCCCGTCGCGCGCCGTGAAGTACCAGACGCACGCGAGCCCGAAGATCACGAGCACGACGATGAGGCTCATCACCGTGTCGTGGAACATCGCGTGCGGGAAGAACGACTTCCCGCGCTTCTCGACGTCCTCCTTGTACTGCTTGAACTCCTCGCGCTGGGCCTTGCTGCTCATGAGCTTCTCGCCGTTTCCGCGGGCGACCGGGGCGACGAGACCCTTGCGCGAGCTCGGGCTCGTCGTCGTTGTCGTTCTCCGTCGGGTTGGCCGCGTCGGTCCACGGAGGCGGCGTGATGCCGAGGCGGATGACGAGGTACAGGTGCAGCGTGATCAGGGCGATCAGCGCGCCCGGAACGAGCAGCATGTGGATCGCATAGAAGCGCGCCAGCGTGTCTTCCCCGATCTCGGCCCCGCCGCGGAGGAGGAAGGAGATGAACGGCCCGGCGATCGGGGCGGTCGCGTTGATGTTGATGCCGACGACCGTGGCCCAGTACGCGGTCTGATCCCACGGGAGCAGGTAGCCGCTGAAGCCCTCGAGCATCGCGAGCAGCAGGATGTTGACGCCGATCAGCCAGTTCAGCTCGCGCGGGTACTTGTACGCGCCGAACAGGAACACGCGGCCCATGTGGAGGAAGAGCAGGATGATGAAGACGCTCGCGCCCCAGCGGTGCATGCCGCGGACGAGCCAGCCGAGCGTGAGGTCGTTCGTGATGTGCTGGATCGACTGGTAGGCCGTCTCCGGATCCGGCTTGTAGTACATGGCCAGGATCACGCCGGTGATCGAGCTGGACGATGAAGGCGGTCAGCGTCGCGGAGCCGAGCGTGTGGAACCAGTTCGTCTCGGCCGGGACCTTGCGGAAGAGGAAGTACTTGAGGCCGCCGACGAGACCCGAGCGTTCCTCGAGCCAGTCGACCGGGATCATCAGGACCTCGCCGGCCTGGTCGGCGCGCTGCTGCTTCTTTGAGCGTCGCTTCGCCATTACGGGATGATCGGGTAGAAGAACTGCGAGAGGCCGTCGACGTGCGTTCCGGGGTCCTGGTGCTTGTAGACGGTCATCTCGGCGTCGGCGCCCGTCCCGGTCACCTCTCCGACGGAGAAGAGCTGGCCGAGCGTCGAGGTTGCCGTCGACGATCGAGTACTCGTAGCGGTCGAGCGCGCGCACTGGCGGGCCGGCGACGCGGTTGCCCTCGAGGTCGTAGGCGCCGCCGTGGCACGGGCACGCGAAGCCGGACGGCTCGGTCGTCCCGAGCTTGATCGTGCCGCCCTCGACCTCGACCTCTTCCTGCTCCGCGCTGAGCCCGGTCGGCTGCACCGGGCAGCCGAGGTGGACGCAGCGGTTCGAGAGGATCGTGACGCTCGGCTGGCCGTCCGACATCTGACCGTTGTTGCGGATGTAGGCGGTGCGGCTGACGACGTCCTCGGGCTGGTCGGCCTCGGAGTTGAAGGTCGTGACCATCCACTGCCCCTCGGGGTAGCCGGACAGCGGTCCGAGGTTGACGTCCTCGCTCCCCTGTCCGACGAACGCCGGGATGACCGCGAAGCCGATCGCCGGAAGCGTCGCGACGGCGCCGATCGCGGCGCCGATGCCCAGCGTCGCTCCCGCGAGGAAGACGTTGCGCGTGTAGTGGTGCTCGTCCTCTTCGTCCTCGTCCGCCTCGGCCGCGGCCGCGGCTTCGGGCGGCTCGGGCGCGGGCTCGCCCCGCATCTCGCGGGTGGCCTCGCGGATCCAGAGGGTTGCGAACACGAGCGCGATGGCGACGCCGATCGCGACCGTGATCCAGGTGCCCAGGATCAGGGCGACGAGCGCGACAGCGACACCGAGTGCGAATCCGAACGGCCAGATCGACGGCCCGGGGAAGTGCCCGTTGTCGTCGCTCGGCCGCTCGTCAACCTCGGCCATCTAGGCCCCACTCCTCATGCCGTACTCCGCCTGCGAAGCACCACCGATTCTCCCTGTTCTCCGCGCTGAGTGTCAAAGACGTAGCTTTCGGCGCAAGTTCTCGGAAAGCCCTCCGTTTTCGGCGCCCTCGACCCCTTCGAATCCGTACTCGGACCACCGGTTCGAGACGAGGCTACGCACTTCCTCGGTCATCTCGATCCGATCGGGCCAGTCGCGGCCGCCCTCCTCGTTCGTCTTGTGGGTCGCGTCGATCCCAAGCTTCCCGCCGAGGCAAAACGCAACCGCGGAGTGGTCGAGCTGGTCGAGCGGCCCTTCCGAGAGGAGCAGGTCTCGCTTCGGGTCGACGTTCGCGCACACGTGGAAGAACACCTCCTCGTAGTCGTGCACGTTCACGAACTCGTCCACGACGACGACCGTCTTCGAGAGCGAGAGCAGGCCGAGGCCCCAGATGGCGTGCATGATCTTCCGCGCGTGGCCGGGGTAGGCCTTGCGCATCGAGACGATCACGCAGTTGTGGAACGCGCCGGCGACCGGCAGGTCGTAGTCGACCACCTCGGGGAGCGTCATCCGCACGGCCGGAAGGAAGATCCGCTCGGTCGCCTTGCCGAGCCAGGCGTCCTCGGCAGGCGGCACGCCGACGACGATCGACGGGTAGATCGCGTCGCGGCGCATCGTCATCGCGGTCAGGTGGAAGACCGGGAACGGCTCGGGCGGCGAGTAGTAGCCGGTGTGGTCGCCGAACGGGCCCTCGGTGCCGAGCTCGCCCTTCTCGATGTAGCCCTCGAGGATGATCTCCGCGTTCGCGGGGACCTCGAGATCGACGGTCTTCGCCTTGACGAGCTCGACCGGCGAGCCCTTGAAGAAGCCGGCGAGCATGAACTCGTCGACGTGCTTGGGAAGCGGCGCGCTCGCCGAGTAGGTCGTGATCGGATCGCAGCCCAGGGCGACCGCGACGTCGAGCCGGTCGCCCATCCCGCGCCAGTCGGCCGCGCCGTCCTTGTGGATCTGCCAGTGCATGTACGTCGTCTGCGCGTCGATCTTCTGCATCCGGTACATGCCGACGTTCCGCGTGCCGGTCTGCGGGTCGCGCGTGATCACGGCCGGAAGGGTCACGAACGGCGCCGGGTCGCCCGGCCAGCAGTGCTGGATCGGCAGGAGGTCGAGGTTCGGGTCGAGGACGATCTCCTGGCTCGCGCCCTTCGAGACGGTCTTCGGCATCGAGTCGGCGAGCTTCTTCAGCTTGCCGAGGCCCTTCACCTTCTCCATGAGGCCCTGGGGCGGCTGGAGCTCGAGCACGTCGGCGACGCGCTGCCCCAGCTCGTCGAGATCGTCGACGCCGAACGCCAGCTCCGTGCGCCGCTTCGTCCCGAACTGGTTCACGAGGAGCGGATGGTCGGAGCCCTTCGGGTTCTTGAAGAGGAGCGCCGGACCGCCGGACTTCACGGTGCGGTCGACGATCTCCGTGACCTCGAGATACGGGTCGACCTCGGCCTCGATCTCCACCAGTTCGTCCTCCTGGCGGAGCAGGTCGAGCCAGGAGCGGAGGTCAGACGCCGGCACCGCTTCGAGTTTAGGTCAGTAGGCGCGCTTGGCGCGTGCGGCCTTGCGGCGGCGCTTGTTGCCGAGGTGACGCAGCGTCTGCCCGATCACGATCACGGCGACGAAGATCAGGCCGGTGATGAGCATCGCGACGATGATGTGCAGACCCTCTTCGGCGACATCGACCGCCTCTTCCTGGGCGAGCAAGAACGCGAGCAGCGACATGCCGAGAGTCTAAACAGCGAGGCGTCGGCGGTGAAGCACGAGCGCGGCTTCGACCGGGTCCGCGCCGGCTGCACGCGTTGCGACTGCGGCCAGCGGGCCGGCGTCGCCGCGGTCGCGCAGGTCGGCGCGTGCGGCGGCGAGCTCCGGGTCCTCGGAGCCGACGAGCGCGAACGTCGCGGCCCAGAGCGGCCCGTCGAGCTCCGCGTCGTCGGGCGCAGACTCGGCGCGTAGCTGGGCGCAGAGCGAGAGCAGCTCCGCGAGATCCGACACGACCGACACCCGGCCGTGCTCGGCGACGCGGACGAGGCCGTGCGCATAGAGGTAGTCCCCGAGCAGGACGCTCGTGTCGCGGTCCGGCGCGGCGAAGAGGCGCGGGCGGCCGTAGTGGACGAGGTAGCCCTCGTAGATCGTCTCGAGCCCGAGCGCGAGCGGAGCCGGGGCGAGCGGCGAGAAGACGGGCAGCGCCTCCCGCTCCTCCTCGGAGCGAAGGGCGGCGCCCCAGAGCGGGCTTTCCGCCGTGGCCTCCTCGGCGATCGCCGTCCAGATGTCCGCGGCCGGCACTACTCGGAGAGCCATGCTGCAACCTCGGGCGCCCAGTACGTGACGATCGCGTCGGCGCCCGCGCGCTTGATCGCGAGGAGCGACTCGATCGCGGCCGCGCGGCGGTCGAGCCAGCCCTGCGCCGCGGCGGCCTCGAGCATCGCGTACTCGCCGCTCACCTGGTAGGCGAAGACCGGCGCGTCGAAGCGGGCGTTCGCGGCGGCGATCACGTCGAGGTACGGGAGCGCGGGCTTGATCATGATCGCGTCGGCGCCCTCCTCCAGATCGAGCGCGCACTCGCGCAGCGCCTCGCGGACGTTGGGCGGATCCATCTGGTACGTCCGCCGGTCGCCGAACGCCGGCGCCGCGTCGGCGACCTCGCGGAACGGGCCGTAGAAGGCGGAGGCGTACTTGGCCGAGTAGGCGACGATCGGAATCCGCTCGAAGCCGTCCTCGTCGAGCGCGGCACGAAGCGCGCCGACGCGGCCGTCGAGCATGTCGCTGGGACAGACGATGTCGGCGCCCGCCTCGGCGTGGCTCACGGCCGTGCGGGCGAGGAGCTCGAGCGACGCGTCGTTCACGATCTCGCCGTCGGCGACGAGCCCGCAGTGGCCGTGGTCGGTGTACTCGCACAGGCACACGTCGGTCATGAGCACGAGCTCGGGCAGCTCGGCCCGCAGCGCGCGCAGCGCCTCCTGGACGACGCCGTCCTCCTCGTAGGCGCCGGAGCCCGCGTCGTCCTTCTCCTCCGGGATCCCGAAGAGGAGCACCGCGCCGATCCCGAGGCCGTGGGCCCGCGACGCCTCGGCGACCAGCTCGTCGGTCGAGCGGCGCGCGATCCCGGTCAGGCCGGGCAGCGGCTCGACGACGCCCTCGCCGGGACAGACGAAGAGCGGATAGACGAGGCTCGAAGGGTCGAGCCGCGTCTCGCGCACGAGCGAGCGCAGCGGCGCGGTGCGGCGGAAGCGTCGGAGCCGGACGATGGGAAAGGTGGCCATGCGGAAAGCGTACGCGGTCAGTACGAGCGTGGCAGGCCGAGTACGTGGTGGCTAGGTGACGTCCGCTTCCCAGATCTCGCGCCAGGTGTTCTCGCCGACGACGCCGTCGACGAAGAGCTTCTTCTCACGCTGGAACGCGCGCACGACGGTCTCGGTCTTCTTGTCGAACTTGCCGGTCGCCTCGAGCTTCCACCCGCGCACGACGAGCTGCGCCTGGAAGAGACGCACCGCCTCGTCGACCTTGCGGGCGTTGTGCTCGCGGTCGAGGTCGACGCCGCCGAACGGCGGGGCCTTCGTCCCCTTCTTCTTCCGCTTCGGGCCGGCGGCCTCGCGGTTGACGCCGCGGTTTCGGGCAAGCCAGGCGTCACGGGCCGCCTCCTGGAGCGCCGTATCGAACTTCTCGATCGACGGCTTCCCGCCCTCGTTCGGCGAGAGCGAGAAGTGCATCGCGTCCTTCACCGACTTCCAGGCGCCGCCCCAGCCGAAGCCCTCGCTCGTGAACGCCTTCACGAACTCCTTCGGCATGTCGGTGACGAGCTTGCCCGAGGTGAACGGGTTCGTCTCGGGATTGATGTCGACGGCCCCGGCCCACGCATGCGCCGAAAACGACTTGCCCGAGGTCGTCTTGCGGCAGTTGAAGCTCTCGATCCGGAAGACGTCGTAGTCGACCAGGTAGGCCTTCATCGCGGCGCGCAGAAGCTGGTTCGCGCCCTTGCGCTGGAAGGGGATCGTCTTGCCGAAGACCTCGACGGCGACGAAGTCCCCTTGCTTGCACGGCTTTCCGAATGCGGCCGTCAGGTCGGCCATGGCGCGACTCTACGCCAGGAGGCGCGGCATTGCCAGGCGCGCCAGGACGCCGAAGCCGAGCGTGAGCGCGACGAGCCAGAGCGCCTCGCGGGCGACGCCGGCCCACGGGTCGAGGTCGTAGAGCGTCGACTCGAAGAGCTCGACCGCGTGCGCGAACGGGAAGGCCGCGGAGATCCAGGCGGCCGGGCCGACGGAGACCTCCGGGAGGATCCCGAGCAGGATCAGCGGCATCGCCACGAGCAGCGCGACGAGCGCGGCCGTTCTCGTGTCACGCGCGAGGACGCCGAGCAGCACGCCGAACGCTCCGAACGCCGCCGCGGCGAGCGCGAGCCCGACGAGCAGCACCGGCACGCGGACCCAGGACGCGAACGAGGTCGAGCCCGCGATCGCGAGCACCGTGGCCAGCACCGCCGTGAGCAGCGTCCCAACCGCGACGCCGACGACCGTGACGAGCGCGATCTTCTCCGCGACCAGCTCTCCGAGCCGGACGAGGCCACGGGCCAGGCGCGCGAGCACGTTCTCGTCGCGCTCGGAGGCGATCGCCCCCGCGGCGACGACGATGCAGAGGAGCGCCATCGTCAGCGCGAGCGCGTAGGCCTGCACCTGCGCCGAGAGGAGCCAGGTGCGCCGTCCCTCGTCGTCGAGCTTCAGGGTGATCGGGTTCGCCGTCGCGCGCAGCGCCTGGCCGGTCTGGTCGAGCGCGAGCTTCGCCTCGTCGAGGAACGTCTCGAGCTGCGCGATGTCCTCCGCGGAGGCGGGATCGTCGGTGCGGTCGCGCATCTGCGCGAGCAGCCGCTCCGCTCCGGCCAGGCCGACGACGTCGAACTCGTTCCCGAGGAACTCGCCCGTGCCGCCCTCCTGGATGAGGCGCACGTAGTCGAGGTTCGCCTGGATGTACGCCTCCTGGAGCTCCCGGTTCAGGTTGAAGACGAGCGCCTCGGTCTGCCGCTCGACCCGCCCGGCGAGCCCGCCGCGGCTGGTGCGGAGGACGACCTCCGGCTGCTCGACGAGGCCCCGCGAGCTTCGTCGTGAACCCCTCGGGGACGACGATCGTGGCGACGATGTCGCCGCTGCGCAGCGCGTCGTCGGCCTCCTCCTCGGTCATGGGGACGAGATCCACCTCGGTCTCGACGCGGTCGATCACCTCGTTCACGTCGAACGTCTGGCCGCCCACGCTCACCTCGGCGGGGATGCCGTCGAGGTCGACGAAGCCGACCCGCGGACGGTCGGCGGCGAAGTGCGCGACGAGGCCGACGAGCAGCGCGACCAGCAGCGGATAGAGGACGAGCGCGACCACCAAGCGCGGGCGAGCGGCCGAGGATCCGCAGGTCCTTCCCGAGGAGCGCTGCGATCCGCGTCATCGCGCCGCGTACTCCTCGTAGGAGCCGCGAAAGACGACTCGACCGTTCTCGAGCGCGGCCACCGAGTCGGCGAGGCGGCCGACCTCCTCCGGATGCTGCGTCGCGAGCACGGCCGCGCCGCCGTGTGCGGCGACCGACTCGACGAGCTCCCACACGCGCGTGCGCTGCGCCGGGTCGAGCGAGGCGGTCGGCTCGTCGAGGAGCAGCACCTCGGGCTCGGTGAGGAGCGCGACGCCGATGTTCACGCGCTGCTGCTCTCCCGTCGAGAGCTCCCCGGCCGGGCGGTCGGGCGAGTCGACCGAGATGCGCGCGAGCACCCGCTCCACGGCCGCCTCGGGATCGTCGAGCCCTTCGAGGCGGGCGAAGAGACGAAGGTTCTCGCGCGCGGAGAGCCGCCCGTACTGCGCCGGCCGCTGCGGCGCCCACCCGATCCTGCGCCCGTGAAAGCCGGCGACGAGACGGTGCCTTCGCTCGGCTCGAGCGCGCCCGCGAGGATCGAGAGGAGCGTCGACTTCCCCGCGCCGTTCGGCCCCACGAGCGCCAGCGTTTCGCCCGCGTGGACGTCGAGGCTCGTCGGCTCGAGCGCAACGTGCGCTCCGTAGCGCCGCGCAACGCCCTCCGCGGCCAGGACAACGCCGCCGTCCGCCACTGCTGTCACGGTTTTTCGGGAACGGCGCTCACCGTCGGCCGATCGTGGTTTCCATGGCTGAACCCTACGATCACGAGGCGACACTGGCCGCTCGCAGGCGGAATCGTGCCGACGACTGGGACTGGCGGCTGACCGACGGCGCGCTCGCGCTCGAGTGGGAAGAGCCCGATGAAGAGCCGGTTAACGAGGCCGGTCGGCATTTGAACCTCGTGGAGACCTCGGGTACCGTCCTGCGGATGGCTCGGCCCGAAGCAGTGGGTTTGGCCGCTCGTGCCGCGCTTCGTGAGAAGGAACGCGCAAAGGTGCGCCGGGCTCGACGCCTGGCGGCACTGGTGGTCGTCGGAGCGGTTGCTCTCGTCGTCCTCCTCCTCACCGCTTTCGCTAGCACCGGCGGCAAGACCGTCTCCCAGGCCACCGGCCCAGCGCCGGCCCAGCGGCTCCTGCCGTCAGGCCCGCCGCGCCCGCAGGTCGTCGCCGTGCACGACACGCTGCGGCTCCAGCTGCCGATCAACCAGGGCCGCGTGACCGCGATCGGCTACCACGCCTCCGGAGCGACCGCGCTGCCGCTCGACCCGGTCGGCTCGCAGAAGAACGCCGGCCTCTTCGGCCGCCTCGGCCAGCGGCTCTTCGGCTCGGACGGATCGGGGATCCGCTACTACCAGCTCGAGGGCGGCACCGGCCCGAAGACGGGCGGGCTCGACGTCGGCGCCCCGGTGGGGACCGACGTGTACGCGCCCGTGGACGGAACCGTGATCGCGATCTCCGACCGCATCCTCGACGGCGTGCCGCACGGCAAGCAGATCGAGATCCAGCCGTCCGGCAACCCGAGCCTCGTCGTCCTGCTCACGAATCTCTCCGCCGACCCGGCGCTCAGCGTCGGCTCGACCGTGATCGCCGCCCGCACGAAGCTCGGACGGCTGATCGACCTCTCGGCCGTCGAGCGCGCCGCGCTGGCGGGCCACACGCAGGACGCGGGCCAGCACGTGCACATCGAGGCACGCCGGGCCGCGGCGACGCCCTAGATCTCCACGGTGCGAATCCTCTTCCTGGGCGACGTGTTCGGCGCTCCCGGCCGCCGGGCCGTCGAGACCCGCCTGCGCGACCTGCGCGACGAGCTCGAGATCGACGTCTGCATCGTGAACGGCGAGAACGCCGCGGACGGGATCGGCCTGACCGCGAAGCTCGCCCAGAAGCTCCTCGACGCGGGCGCCGACGCGATCACGCTCGGCAACCACGTCTGGCGCCAGCGCGACCTCGTCCCGTTCCTCGACGAGTCGGACCGGATCGTCCGCCCCGCGAACCTGGGCGGAGCGGGAACGCCGGGCAAGGGCCTCACGGTCGTCCCCGCCCGCGACGGGACGCCGGTCGCGGTGCTGAACCTCCAGGGCCAGCTCTTCCTCGAGGTCGCGCACCATCCGTTCGTCGTCGTGGACGAGCTCGTCGCCGAGGCGCGCAAGCTCTCCCCGGTGATCGTGGTCGACTTCCACGCGGAGGCGACGAGCGAGAAGATCGCGCTCGCCCGCGTGCTCGACGGCCGCGTGACCGCGGTGCTCGGCACGCACACGCACGTCCAGACGAACGACGCCCGCGTCCTCCCCGGCGGCACGGCGGCGATCACCGACGCCGGGATGACCGGCCCGCACGACTCGGTGATCGGCGTGAAGGCCGAGCTCGCGATCCAGCGGATGAAGACCGGCCGGCCGGTGCGCTTCCACCCGGCCGAGGGCGACGTGCGGATCGAAGGGGTCGTCGTCGAGTGCGGCTCGGACGGCCGCGCTACGTCGTGCGAGCCGGTCCGCGTCTTCGTTGGATGAGCGGCAGGATCGTCAGGAAGAGCGCCACGAGCAGCAGGTCGCGGAGGAAGACGAGCCACGTCGTCCGCTGCAGGTTCGCGACCTCCCAGTAGCGGTACGGAAACCAGAGCTGCGTCACGACGAGCGTCGCCGCGAAGAGGCCGAGCTGGAGATAGGCGCGGCGTAGAACGAGGAACGGCGCCAGCGGCAGGAGCCAGATGAGGAACTGCGGCGAGAGCACCTTCCCGAAGGCGATGAAGGCGCACACGGCCGCCGCGGACGCGATGAGCAGCGGCTCCTTGCCGCGGTCCGAGCGGGCGAAGACGATCCAGACGGCCACGATCGCGAGCGCCTGGAGCACGGTCTGCACGGTCGCGAACGTGTCCGGGAGCGGCCCGGCGAGGTTCTGCGAGCCGAAGCTCGAGACGACGGTCGCGTCGTAGATCTGCGTCCGGTGCGCGGCGAGGAGGAGCGACGCGCCGAGGCTCTCGATCTGGAGCGGCCGGTCGGTCTGGCGCGTGATGCTGTCCACGACGCCCGCCGGGCGCCGCGAGGAGGAACGGCCCGAAGATCACGAGCACGACCGCCGCGAAGACGCCGAGCGAGATGAGCGCCTCGCGCTGCCCGCGCCTCCTCCAGACGTAGAGCACGGCGAGCGGGAGCAGCACGAGCGGGAAGATCTTCGTGGCGACCGCGGCTCCGAGCAGGCCGAGGCCGAGCCGCATCCGTTCGTGCACGAGCGCGGCCAGCGAGGCGACGACGAGCAGCACCGGCCAGAGGTCGAACCGGCTGAGGATCAGCGGCCCGATGAGGAGCGGCGTGAGCGCGGCCAGGAGCACACCGCCGTAGAGCGCGGCCGGCGGCGCGCCCACGCCGTAGAGCGCGACCGCGACGAGCACGACCGTCGCCGCGCCCAGCACGAGCATGAGCACGTCGAAGAGCTCGTCGTACGACTCGTCGGATCCCACCTCGGGGATGAGAAACACGGGCAGCGCGCCGGGCGGGTACTCGAGCTCGAAGTCGCGGTACGGCACCTCGCCGCGCGCCATCGCGCCGCCGTAGTTCTGGTAGACGGGCGTGTCGACGATCTTCACGTCGTCGAACGGCCCCGTGTGGAGGAGCGCCCACGCCAGGGCGAAGATCGCGAGCCCGATCGCGGCCGCGCTCGCCCAGGCGAGCGGATCAGGCTGCGGGGATCGGCTCTGGGGCGGGCTCGCCGTCATCGGCGGGCGGCTCCTCGATCAGCTTCCGTCCCACGGGAACCGTGGCGAAGAGCGCGATCGCGACGAAGGGGAAGAACCACGGGATGTAGAGGTAGAACCAGTGCGTGAGCACGATCTCGAAGCCGATCAGGAGCACGCCGGAGAGCGCGGCGATCTGGAGCGGGCTCTTGTCCCGCGGAACGAAGTAGAGGGCGACTGCGCCGGCGATCAGCAGGATCTTCAGGAAGCCCTGGACGAGCGCGAGGTCCGGGTAGTGGTACTGGTCCCAGTCCCAGATCGAGAACGGCGACGGACGCGACAGCTGCCAGCCGAAGGTGCGATCCCAGAAGACGCGCGCGGCGTGGCCCGGGTCCGGCTCCAGGAAGAGGATCCACGCAATCGCCAGCGTCGCCGCGAGGAAGCCGAGCTCGAAGAGCAGGAGCCGCTTCCCCGCGTCCTTTCCGGTTCCGCGTGGATACGACGCCCAGAGCGGCACGAGCAGGAAGCCCGAGAACTTGGCCCAGCCGGCGAGCGCGGTGAACGCGCCGCGCGACGGGGCGGACGAGAGCAGCCAGAAGCCCCAGATGAGGATCACCGGCATGACCGCGTCGTTCGAGTTCGAGTTCGAGACGTACTGCGTGAATGGATAGGCGGCCCAGGCGAACGCGAGCGTGGCCGCGAGCCTGTTCCCCCCAAAGCGGCGGCCGACGAGCGCGAGTCCGACGATCGCGAGCAGGTCGAGCAGGATCGACGTGAAGTGCGCGGCCGGGAGATCGTCCCAGTGGCCGGTCCAGCCGAAGATCAGATACCCCGGGACGTAGGCGAGGTACGTGACCGGGCCGTACGTGTCGCCGCGGCCGTTCGCCGACTCGCAGCGCCCGTTCGTCTGGATGCGCTCGCGCACGTAGCCGGTCGCGTCGGCGGGGCCGCACTCCTTGCCGGTGTCGGTCGGCATGTTCCCGTACGGCGACTCGCCCTGCGCGACGATCCGCTGCGCGCCGATCACGCTCGCATAGCCGACGTCGATCGTGTTCGAGCCCTCGATGTTCAGCCCGACTCGGAAGCCGACCGCGAGGACGGTCGCGCCGACCAGCAGCCAGACCGGCCAGACCGGGCGCGCCGTCTCGGTGGGCTTGCGTTTCCAGGTGATCCAGAGGAGGCGTCCGATCAGGTAGGCCATCGGCGGGTAGACGAGCGGCATCGCGCGGAAGACCTCGCCGCGGTTGAAGAACGCGAGCGAGACGGTGAACGAGAGCAGCACGAGCAGGTCGACCGTGCGGATCGAGAAGAACCGGCGCCAGTCGGCGAGCCCGACGAAGAAGAGCGCGCAGAAGGCGAACCAGACGAGCGGGTTGTTGATGTCGGCGCCGAACGCGCCCTTCACGCCGCGCGCCATCCCCCACGCGACCTGCGGGCCCGTCCACGGATCCTTCACCTGGCCGCTCGCGTCGTCGACCTTCGCCTCGACGATCTGCCCCGCCTTGCCCGGGCACCCAGACCTTGACCTGCCAGTAGCGCTGCTCCTCCTTGAACGTCGCCTGCTTGGTCAGCTTCTCGCCCTCGTAGCGGGCGACCCAGTCGGCGATCTTCGGGTTCGCGAGCGCCGTCTCGATCGCGGTCTCCTCGGTCAGCCGCTCGCCGCTTTGGCCCTGCGGGACGAACGGCGTCTGGACGAGGTTGCCGTCGGCGTCGTACGCAGGCGCGACCTGAGCCGCCGCCACGCAAGGCGCCGCGAGCGCGAGCGCGACGAGCGCAAGCGCGACACGGCCGATCAAGCGCGCCGGAAGCTCCAGAGCTTGTTGACCGCGAAGTTCCACGGGGTCACGACGACGATGGCGATCGCCTGCGCGGGAACCTCCTCGAGCCCGGCGGCGACGAGCAGGCGGAGCACGACCAGGTTCGCGGCCAGCGCGACGGTCGAGACCGCGAGGAACTTCGCGCCCTGGTGGACGAGGCTGCCGCGCTGCCGGCGGAAGGTCCAGATGCGGTTCCATGCGTAGTTGTTCGTCACGGCGACGAGGAAGGAGCACACCGCGGCGACGAGGTAGTGGACGTCGAACCCGACGACGAGCGTCGAGAAGACGGCCAGGTTGACCACGTAGCCCGACGCGCCGACGGCGGCGAACTTGGCGAGCTGCATCCAGTTGGCCGAGCGCCCGAGGGCGAGCCTCAGCCGGCCGTGGCCGGGGGCCGCCGGAGCTGCCGTTGCCGCATCGGACTCGGACGTCACCCGTAAAGCGTAGACCTCAGCGGGCCGCGATCAGCCCCACAACGCGCGCGCGCCGACGAGCGGCACGAACTTGCACGGAACCGAACGGGCCACGGCGGGCCCCTCCGGGCTGCGCACGACCACGGTCAGCCGCTGCTCCTGCTGGGTGCCGACCGGCAGGACGAGCCGTCCTCCCGGGACGAGCTGGTCGTAGAGCGGAGGCGGCGGCTCGGGCGAGGCGGCGGCCGCGATGATCACGTCGTAGGGCGCGAACTCCTCGAGCCCGAAGCAGCCGTCGCCGTCGTGGACGTGCACGGCGCCGTACCCGGCTCCTTCGAGCCGCTCGCGTGCCTTCTCGGCCAGCGCGGGAAGCCGCTCGATCGTGTGGACGGACGCGCCGAGCTCGCGCAGGACGGCCGCGCCGTAGCCCGAGCCGGTGCCGATGTCGAGCACGCGATGCCCCTCCTGGACGCCGGCCGCCTGGATCATCAGCGCGACCATGTAGGGCTGCGAGATCGTCTGGCCCCAGCCGATCAGGATCGGCTTGTCGTCGTAGGCGTACCTCTTGTCGTCGAGGTCGAGGAACTCCTCGCGCGGCACGCGGCCCATCGCGGCGAGGAGCCGCGCATCGCGGATCCCACGCGCGCGCAGCTGCTCCACCACCATCTCCGCGCGGAGCCCTTCGAAGTCAGGCCGGTAGAGCGGCATGCGTTCCGGCCGAGACCATGGACGGCGGCGGCTCGACCCCGAGGTAGCGGAGCGCGGCCGGCGCGATGTCGACGATGCGCGACCCGCCGCCGAGCGGCGGCTCGTCGAAGCCCGCGGCCACCAGCGGGATGGTCGAGTCGCCGGTGACGAGCGAGCCGTGGCTTCCCCCGCCGGCGTGGTGGCGCCCGCCGAGGTCGGCGAACTCGAACCCGTCCGCGGCGGAGACGATCACCTCGCCGGCGTTCGGATTCGCGAGCGCGTGCCAGGAGCGCTCGAGCGCATTCGGGTAGCGGCGCTCGTCGAGCACGTCCGCGTCGCCGGCGAGCTCCCAGCCCTCCCCGGCCGGACGGAACCGCAGCTCCTCGCCCTCGCGCCGCGCGACCGCGAAGCCGTCCTCGGCGAAGAGCACGACGTCGGCTGCTTCGACGCCGTCGAGCCGCTCGGCGAGACCGCGCGCATCGAGCTTCGTCCCGAGCCGGTAGACCATCCCGCAGCGGTTCGAGGCCGTCACGGCCACGTCGGCTCCGGCGGGATCGCCGCGACGCGCCAGGATCGCCAGGTCGTCGTAGGCGTCCTGAAGCCGGGCGCCCTGGGTGACCGCGGTCTGGCCGTGGTCGGAGCAGAGGAGCACCGCGTAGCGCTCGAGGAACTCGTCCGGTCCACCGGCGGCGTCCATGAGCGCGCGCACCGCGTCGTCGGCGCGGCCGAGCGCCTCGAGCGGCGCCAGCGGGCCTTCCACGTGGGAGGCGTAGTCGAGATCCGGGAGGTAGAAGACGAGCAGGTCGAACCCGTCGCGGGTTACGAGCCAGCGGCCTACGAACGCCGCATATGCGTCGACCGACCCTTCCGTCCGCGAGCGGACGGCCAGCGGCGCGCCGGTCACGTCCGACTCGAAGAGGTTGAAGAAGAAGAACCGCCGGGGGCCGTAGACCGCCTCGTACCAGCGGTTTCGCACGGCGATCCCCGGGAGCTTGATCGGGTGCCGCGTCCGGCCGCGGTAGCAGGTGAAGTTGATCGCCGCGGGAACGAGGTCGGCGTCCTCGGCCGCCTCGAAGATCGTCGGCGTCGCCGGATTGAGGTGCGCGTGGCACATCTCGAACACCCCGTCCTTGATCGCCTGGCGGGCGCCGGCGGCGCGCATCGCCGGGAACGACGAGCCGTACTCGACGAGCCGCTCTTCGCTCCCGGTGGTACCAGGCGAGATGCGGGATCCGGTGCTCGTCGGGGTGCGTTCCGGTCGCGAGCGAGGACAGGCAGACGGGCGTGAGCGACGGGAAGGTCGTCGTCCCGCGCGTGTAGCTGCCCTCGTCCACGAGGTGGGCGAGGGACGGCGCGACGCCGCGCTCGATCCCGAGCTCGAGCAGCTCGGGCGTCAGGCCGTCGATGACGACGAGGACGAGCTTCTTCCCCGCGGCGGAAGCCACGCGTCAGTCCTTGGCGAGGATGCGAAGACCCGCGTAGCGCTCGTTCGCGCGGCGGCGCAGACGGATGCCGACGAACGGCGCGAGCACGGCCTCCGCGTAGCCGATGAACGGGAGGAACGCGAGCGCGGCGAAGCCGAGACCGGCCGCGGGAACGGCGGCGGGCGAAAGACGGCGGAACGAGAACACGCCGACGAAGAGGCCGGCGAGCGTCCCGAAGACGGCCCAGAGGACGGCCAGCGCGGCGATCACGCCGGAGACGACGCAGACGAACGTGACGAGCAGGATCGCGAACGAGCGGCCCTCGCCGTCACGCGGCGAGCCGACGACGCCGGACGCCACTCCGGCCGCGACGCCGAGGCCGAGCGCGACGCCGACCCAGTACCAGTCCCAGATGCCCTCCACGCGGTCCAGTGTAGCCCGGCGCCGTTGCTCTATCCTCGGCCGTCCATGGGTCTCGGCACGGTCTTGGCGCTCGCTCTCATCGTGATCGTGCTGATCCCGGTGATCGGCCGCCGGTCGCTCGAAGCGCGGCGCGTCCGCGCGCTCAAGGCGCTCGAGTCGGTCTGCGGCGCGCGCGTGATCGCGCTGATCCACCGGCAGGAGACGGTCGGCTTCCTCGGCGTCCCGCTCTTCCGCTTCATCGACATCGAGGACTCGGAGGCCGTGCTCCGCGTCATCCGCACGACGCCCGACGACCAGCCGATCGACGTCCTCCTGCACACGCCCGGCGGGCTCGTCCTCGCGAGCGAGCAGATCGCCTACGCGCTGCGCGCCCATCCGGCGAAGGTGCGCGTGCTCGTGCCGCACTACGCGATGTCGGGCGGGACGCTCGTCGCGCTCGCCGCCGACGAGATCCGCATGGACGACGGCGGCGGTGCTCGGCCCGGTCGACCCGCAGCTCGGCGACCTGCCGGCGGCGTCGATCGTCCGCGTGGTCGCGAGCAAGTCCGCGGAGCACATCGACGACCGGACGCTGATCATGGCCGACGTCGCCGAGAAGGCCCTCCGGCACATCAAGCAGGTCGTGATCTCCCTGATCGGCGACCGGATGGACGAGCGCGCCGCGGAGACGCTCGCCGAGGAGATCGCGGGCGGCCACTACACGCACGACGACCCGATCACGGTGACCGAGGCGAAGGCGCTCGGCCTGCCGGTCGAGGTCGGGCTTCCGGACGAGGCCTACTCGCTCATGGAGCTCTTCCCGCAGTCCGGCCGGCGGCGGCCGAGCGTGCAGTACGTCCCGCTTCCGCCGCCGCCTCCCGACACGCGCGTAGCGGTTTCGCGCTCGGAGAGCGTCGGGAACCCGAACCAGGGGTTCAATGACTGACGCCGATTCCGACGCTCCTCTTCTTCACGACGCCGACGTCCGGTCCGGCGCGGCGGATGGAAAGCCTGCTCGCACACCTCGCACGCAAGGAGCGCGGCCGGCTCCGCGTCACGCGCGTCGACTACGACACGCAGCCGAAGCTCGGCCACGCGCTCAGCATCAACGAGATCCCGACGCTCGTCCTCCTGGTGGAGGGCCACGACGTCGCGCGGATCGAGGGCCGGGCCAGCGCGCCCGAGATCGAGCGGCTGCTCGAGCCTCACCTGGCCCACGCCGACGCCGCCTGAATCCATTTCTCCTCCGCCCGCGTAGGTGACTCTTGGCAGGGGGTTATCGGGAGAGGAGGAGCTATGAATCGCAGACGTCGGATCTACACGGCGGTTGCCGCCGTCGTGCTCGTCTTGAGTGCGACCGGATTCGCCACGGCCCATGGGTGGGGCCTCGACGAGCCGCGCGTGCCCAAGACGAAGAAGTTCCACGCCGAGCTGAACGGGTTCCAGGAGGTGCCTGCGGTCTCGACCACCGGCTTCGGAGAGTTCGACGCGAAGCTCGTCGACGACGACACGCTTGAGTTCAAGTTCCGCTACAAGGCGCTCGAGGGCGGCAACTCGCTCTTCGCGCACGTCCACTTCGCCACGCGCTACGTGAACGGCGGAGTGTCATTCTTCCTCTGCGGCGGCAGCACGAAGCCGACGCCGTGCCCGAACATCGAAGGCACGGTCGAAGGCGAGATCACTGCCGCCGACGTGGTCGGACCGAACGGCCAGGGCATCGAGCCCGCCTCGTTCGCGGAGATCATCAGGGGCATGCGGGCGGGAACCGCGTACGTGAACATCCACACGACGCGGTGGCCCGGCGGCGAGATTCGCGGCCAGATCAACGACCGCGACCAGCGCGAGCTCGAGTAGATCGACAAGGTGTCGCCCCCCGGGGCGGCTTCAAAGGGCGGCTCGGCGGCCATAGCTCCGTCGCCGGGCCGCTCTCGTACAACCTCGAGCTCGTCAGCCGCGGCGCACCCGTCGTGCTGGCGGCGCTCTCGACCGGCCGACACGAAATCGGCACGGTCCCGCGTACCACACGCGCGGGTTTCCTCGATAGCGTCAAGGGTGGGAGCGGCGGGATTCCCAGCTAGACGCGTGTGACGTTTAACGCGCGCCGAGCTCAGGCGGGCTGCTCGAGCCGCGCGATCACTTCGAGCAGGAACGTGCTCGCGCGGACGCCGTCGCACACGCGGTGGTCGAACGTGCACGAGAGCCAGCCGACCTTGCGCGGCGACGATCTCGCCGTCTCGCACGACCGGCCGCTCGCCGATCCGGTGCAGGCCGAGGATCCCGACCTCGGGATAGTTCACGAGCGGCGTGGCGAAGATCCCGCCGTAGCTTGCCGCCGCTCGACACGGTGAACGTGGAGCCGCGCAGCTCCTCGGGCTTCAGCGTCCCCTCGCGGGCGGCCTCGGCCAGGCGGGTGCTCTCGCCTCGATGTCGTCGAGGGAGAGCTTGTCCACCTCGCGGATGACCGGCACGACGAGTCCCTGCTCGGTCTGCACCGCGACGCCGAGGTCGAAGCGCTCGAGGTAGACGATCTCCTCGCCGTCGAGCCGCGCGTTCAGCTCCGGCACGAGCCGCAGGCCGTGCACGGTCGCGGCGATCAGATACGGGAGGTAGCTCCGCTCGCCGCGCGACGCCGTCGAGCGCGGTGAAGTCGCACTCCTCGACGACCGTGACGGCGGGAACCTCGCGGTGGGACGCAGCGAGGTGCGTGGCGATCAGCTTGCGCACGCCGCGCAGCTGCTCGCGCCGCTCGCCCTCGACCGCGGCCGGCGCGCCGCCGGAGCCGGCCTTGCGGACGTCGTCCTCGGTGATCCGTCCCTGCGGACCCGTGCCCGTGACCGTCCCGAGGTCGACGCCGAGCTCGGCCGCCACGCGGCGCACGAGCGGCGTGGCGCGAACGCGGTCGTCCGCGGGCCGAGGCGCAACCGGAGGCAGGCGCCGCGGCCGCGGTGACCGGAGCGCGGCGCGGAGTTCACGCCGTCCTCGCCGATCACGACGAGCACGGTCCCGACCGGAACGGTCGCGCCCTCCTCGACGAGGATGCTCGCGACCTTGCCCGGCGGCCGGCGACGGAATCTCGACGGTCGTCTTGTCGGTCTGGATCTCGACGAGCGGCTGGTCCTCGGCGATCTCGTCCCCCTCGGCGACGAGCCAGCGGGCGATCTCGCCCTCGGTCAGGCCCTCGCCGAGGTCGGGAAGCTTGAACTCGTACGCCATACGGTCCCTTCCAGGATGGACGTCGCGTCCCTGGCGGCGCCCGGAACCGCCATGCCGCGTCCTCGGTCGCACCGATATGCCGCATATCGGCACCCCGCGTCCTTGCCTGACGGCCCCGGTCGGTCGCCAGAACACAACACCATCACTGGAATGGACCTGAAGGCCAGCGCTTCCGAGCCGCGTCGACGATGCGCTCGACCGACGGCATGTACGCGTCCTCGATCTGCCAGTACGGATACGGCACGTCGTAGCCGGTCACGCGGAGCACGGGCCCGCGCAGGTCGAGCATCGCCTTCTCGGCCAGGATCGCGGCCAGCTCGGCGCCGAACCCGGCGACGCGCGGCGCCTCCTGGACGATCACGACGCGCCCGGTCTTCGCCGCCGACGCGAGGAGCGCGTCCTCGTCGAGCGGCTTCAGGCTGCGGATGTCGAGCACCTCCACGGAGGCCTCGCCGGCGAGCGCGTCGGCCGCGGCCTCGGAGAGCGGCACCATCGAGCCGTAGGCGACCAAGCGTGAGATCGGTTCCTTCGCGGGCCAGGCGAGCCTTCCCCAGCGGGACGACGTACTCGCCCTCCGGCACCTCGCCGCGCAGGGTGCGGTAGTGGAGCTTCGGCTCGAAGATGACGACCGGGTCCGGGTCGCGGATCGCCGCGGCGAGAAGTCCCTTCGCGTCGGCCGGCGTCGACGGGATCGCCACCTTGATCCCCGGCGTGTGGACGTAGTAGGTCTCGGGCGAGTCGTCGTGCAGCTCGGGCGCGCGCACGCCGCCGCCGTACGGCATCCGGATCGTGATCGGGAACTCCATCCCGCCGCCCGTGCGCCAGCGGTAGCGCCCGACGTGGGTGATGAGCTGGTCGAGGCCGGGATAGGAGAACGCGTCGTACTGCATCTCGCACACCGGGCGCCAGCCGGCCATGCAGAGGCCGATCGCGGTGCCGAGGATCCCGGCCTCGGCGAGCGGCGTGTCGACGCAGCGGTCGGCGCCGAACCTGTCGCGCAGCCCTGCTGTGGCGCGGAAGACCCCGCCGGCCCGGCCGACGTCCTCGCCCATGACCATCACGTTCGGGTCGCGGTCGAGCTCGACGTGGAAGCAGTCGTTGATCGCCTCGAGGACCGTCTTCTCAGGCACTCGGGCCCTCCGAGGATGCGACGCAGCTCGGCCAGGTCGTCCGCCAAGCCCGGCGGCGGGTTTCCGTACGCGTTCTCGAACACGAGCCCGATGTCGGCGGGCGGCTCGGCCTCGGCCTCGGCGATGCCGGCGCGCATCAGGTCGAGCGCCTCGGTGCGGATCGCCTCCGCCTGCTCGTCCGAGAGGACGCCGTGCGCGGCGCAGGTAGCCCTCGTAGCGGCCGAGGCACTCGTTGCGGCGCTCCTCCTCGACGCGCTCGAGGTCGATGTACGCCTTCGGATCGTCCGCGGTCGCGTGCGGCGCGGCGCGGTAGGAGAGCGCCTCGATGAACGTCGGCCCCTCGCCCGCGCGGGCGCGCTCGACCGCCTCGCGCGTCGCCTCGAAGCACGCGAGCACGTCGCCGCCGTCCACCCGCACGCCCGGCATGCCGTAGCCGACCGCCTTGTCCATGAGCGCCGCCGCCTTGGTCTGCGCGGTGATCGGCGTCGAGATCGCCCACTGGTTGTTGTTGCAGAAGAGGATCGTCGGCGTCTCCATCACGGCGGCGAAGTTCGCGCCCTCGTGGAACGCGCCCTCGGAGGTCGCGCCGTCGCCGAAGAAGACGAGCGAGACGACGTTCTCGCCGCGCAGCTTCTTCCCCCAGGCGAGCCCGACCGCGTGCGGAACCTGGGTCGCGATCGGAACGCAGATCGAGGCCACGTTGTAGTCGGCCGGGTTCCACCAGCCGGCCGGATGGCCGCGCCACCAGGAGAGGACGGTCGACGCCGGCAGCCCGCGCAGCAGCCCGATGGCCGACTCGCGGTAGGACGGGAAGACCCAGTCGTCGTCCGTCGAGCGCGTAGTGCGCGCCGGCCTGCATCGCCTCGTGGTTCCAGTAGATCGCGTAGGTGCCGATGCGGCCCTGCGAGTGGTAGACGACCGAGCGCTCGTCGTAGGTGCGCAGCAGGACCATGTCGCGGTAGAGCGCGATGAGGTCGGCCTCGGAGAGCCCGGCGACCTCGCCGTCGGGGATCGATTCTCCGTCCCCGATGATCCGCCGCAGTTCGTGTTCCGCCGTCACAGCCACGGGCTCATTATCCCGCGACGAGCACCTTCAGCGCGTCCCGCTCGGCACGGAACGACGCCGCCGTCACGTCGCCGAGATCCTCGCCGTCCGCCTGGAGCGCCGTCGGGCCGTCGCACTCGACGATGAGCTCGTCGAGGTCGTGCGCGCGCAGCGTCCAGCTTTCGCCGGAGCGCTTCGGGCGCGTGAGAGCAAGCGCGACGGAGGGGAGCCGGGAGGCCTTGAGCTCCACCGGCGCGACGAGGTCGAGCCCAAGCTCGAACCGCGCTCCCGGCGCGACGTGCAGCGGCACCGGACCGGCGTAGGTGTACGGATCGCAGTTGGCGACGAGCGCGAACGCCGCCCGGCCGCGGCCGACGACGGTGAGCGTCGCCGGAAGCCGCCCGCGCTTCGACGCGAGCATCTTCGTGAGCAGCCACGCGAAGGTGAGATCGCCCGGCCTGCGTCCCCCCGAGCGACCCTTGGCGTCGACCGCGCGGACGAGCTCGGCGTCGAGCCCGAGCCCCGCCGCGAAGAGAAACCGCCGGTCGACCGCGGGCGCGCCGGCGAACGACGCCTCGACCCGGCCGAGCGTGATCGTCCGCTCCGTGGCGCCGACCGCAAGGGCCCGCGCCGCCTGAACGGGATCCCGTGGAAGCCCGAGCGCGCGGGAGAGAACGCTCGTCCCGCCGCCGGGGATGAACCCGACCGCGACCTCGCCCTCGATCCCGTTCACGACCTCGTTGAACCCGCCGTCGCCGGAGAAGACGTAGATCCGCTCGCCCTGGGAAGCGGCGAGGGCGAGCTCGGTGGCATGCCCGGCCCGCGCCGTGAGCACCGTCTCGAGCGGCCCGGCGGCGGCGAGCTCGCGCTCCACGGAGGCGACCAGCTCCGGCGTCACGCGCGTCGCCCACGGGTTGACGATCAGCGTCGCGCTCATGGCGCCGGCGTCGAGTAGCCGCGCATCCCGTCGATCATGAGCGCGTAGAACGCCTCGGCGAGCTCGTCCGTGTCCTGCCCGGGCCGCAGCCACGTGTAGGCCCAGTTCGCCGCCGAGAGGAAGAGGCGCGCGGCGACGTTCTCGTCCAGGTCGGTGCGCAGCTCGCTCCCCTCGCGGCCTTCGCGGAAGAAGGCGCGGATGCGCTCCTCGTAGCGGCGGCGCTCGGCCATGAACTCGTCGCGGTGCTCGCCCTCGAGGTTGCGCCACTCGCGCACGAACACGGTCGCGACGTCGAGCTGCGAGGAGACGAGCGCGAGATGCGCGTGCAGCGCGAGCCGGATCTTCTCGGTCGCCGGGATCCGCTCGGGGATCGCGTCGAGCGCCGCGTGGAAGGCGATCGGCACCGTCGCGCATCGTCTCGTAGAGCAGCTCCTGCTTGCCCCCGATGTGCGCGTAGAGCGAGCCCTTCTGCACGCCGAGCGCGTTGGCGAGGTCGGCGGTGGACGTGCCGTGGTAGCCCTTCTCGGCGAAGAGCCGAGCGGCGTGGCGCGTCAGTTCCTGGCGTCGAGGCGTGCTAATCTCGTCACCCTAACGATCGTTTGGTAGGAGGAGCAAATGGCGCCGACGACCGAAGCAGAATTCCTGGAGTACGTGCAGTCGGGCGGGCTCGTCGAGACCGGCGACTGGATGCCCGACGAGTACCGGGCGAGGCTCATCAAGTTCATCGAGATGCACGGCAACTCGGAGCTCATGGGCGTGCTGCCCGAGCGCGAGTGGATCCTCCGCGCGCCGAACCTCCAGCGCAAGCTCGCGCTGACCGCGAAGGTGCAGGACGAGGCCGGCCACGCGCAGCTCATCTACCAGGTCGTCGCCGACCTCGGGAAGCCGCGCGAGCAGTGCCTCGACGACCTCATCTCGGGCAAGTCGAAGTTCCACAACGTCTTCCACTACCCGACGAAGACCTGGGGCGACGTCGGCGTGATCGCCTGGCTCGTCGACGCGGCCGCGATCATCAGCCAGAAGGCGCTCCTCAAGTGCTCGTACGCGCCGTACGCGCGGATCATGAAGAAGATCTGCTGGGAGGAGTCGTTCCACATCCTCCACGGCCGCGACGTGATCCTCGCGATGGTCACGGGCACGCCGGAGCAGCGCGAGCTGGTGCAGGAGGCGCTCGACCGCTGGTGGCAGCCGCTGATGATGTTCCACGGCAACCCGATCCCGGCCGAGAGCGACCCGACGTTCCAGTGGCGGATCAAGAGCCAGCAGAACGAGGAGGCGCGCCAGCAGTTCCTCGACGGCTACGTGCCGCAGATCTGGGAGCTCGGCCTGACGATCGACGATCCGAAGCTCCGCAAGAACGACGACGGGGTCTGGGAGTACACCGAGCCCGACTGGGACGAGCTCAAGTCACGTGGTCACCGGCCACGGCCCGATGACGGCCGAGCGGCTCGACTTCCGCCGCATGTCGCGCGACGGAGACCGCCTGGGTGCGGAAGCGTCGTGCTCGCCGAGGCAGCGTGATCTGGGAGGTCTTCCGGCAGGAGCGCGAGGGCGCGGCGTTCCAGCACGGCGGCTCGCTCGAGGCGCCGAACCTCGCGTTCGCCGAGGCGTACGCGAAGGAGTTCTACGGCCGGCGCGCCGAGTCGTTCGCGCTCTGGGTCGTTCCGCGCGCGTCGGTGACCGAGGTGGACGAGCCGTACGTCGCTCCCGTGTTCGACCGCGACTACCGGCGCGTGGACGGCTACTCGCTGAAGGTGAAGCTGAAGGAAGCCCGTGACCTCGCTGGCACCAGCAAGCGTTGACCACCTCCTGACGCTCGCCGACGACGAGCTCGTCCTCGGCTGGCGCGACTCGGAGTGGACGGGCATCGCGCCGTTCCTCGAGGAGGACGTGGCGTTCTCGTCGATCGCGCAGACCGAGATCGGCCACGCGCGGGCGTTCTACGAGCTGGCCGCGGCCGAGCTGGGCACGACCGCCGACGAGCTCGCGTTCGACCGCAAGCCCGAGGAGTACCGCTCGGCGCGGCTCGTCGAGCATGCGGCTCGTCCCCGACTGGGGCGCTGACGATCGCGCGGCACTACCTGTACGAGACGGCGGATCACATCCGGATCTCGGCGCTGCTCGGCTCGGACCGGCCCGAGGTCGCCGGCCTCGCGCAGAAGATCGAGCGCGAGGAGGCGTACCACCTGATCCACGCGCAGATGTGGGCCGCGCAGCTGGCCGAGTCGGACGAGGGACGCGAGCGGTTTCGCGCCGCCCTGGAGGAGCTCTGGCCGTACGCGCTCGGGCTCCTCGAGGGCGACGAGCGCTCGCTGTACCGAGCCGCGGTGGCGGAGGGCCTCGGCGATCTGGCTCCGGCCGACGCCGATCCGATCGAGCGCGGCGGGCACACCGACGACTGGCCGGCGCTCTGGGAAGAGATGACGATGGTGCGCCGCTCGGCGCCGGGAGCGGTCTGGTGAGCGTCGCGACCGAGCTGTCGGCCGAGCGCGTCTGGGAGGCGCTCGCTCAGATCCCGGACCCGGAGATCCCGGTGATCTCGCTGGTCGATCTCGGCGTCGTCCGCGACGTCGCCGTCGAGGGCGAGCACGTGCGGGTCGAGTTCATGCCGACGTTCCTCGGCTGCCCTGCGCTCGAGGTGATGCGCGACCTGATGGCCGACGCGGTGCGCTCGCTCGGCGGCGAGCCCGAGGTCGTCGTGGTCGCCGAGGAAGGCTGGACGTCGGACCGCATCACGCCCGAGGGCCGCGAGAAGCTCCGCGAGGCCGGCTTCGCCCCGCCGGGCCCGCGTCCCGCGAGCGGCGTGATCCAGCTCGCCGACGTGAAGCGCCTGGCGCGCTGCCCGTACTGCGGCTCGACCGAGACCCGCCTGGACAATCTCTTCGGCCCGACCCCGTGCCGCTCGATCCGCTACTGCGAGAGCTGCCGGCAGCCGTTCGAGCAGTTCAAGACGATCTAGCCGAGAGCCGACTCAACGCCGGCTCGGAAGGCGTACCCCGCTGCAATCAGTGCCATGAGGACCGGTGTCCAAAAGCGCGAGCATGATCCAGACGAAGGAAGGTTCGTCGTTCACCTGCGTCAGCGCGGGATATCCCGCCGGCACGGCAACCGACGACGGCGGCAAGTGGAAACGAGAATCGACCAGGCGCTACCGGCTGAAATACCCGAGCGCGGGGTGTAAGCAGAGGAAGAGCAATGCCGGCGTCCGATTGTCTAACCCAGAGCGCTCCCAATGCGGCGTACACGCAGCAGCGCAACAGCGTGAGACGTAGATCACAGCGAGCTAGAAGCAATCGCATAGAAGGTCCTCCGCTACAGTACGAATAGCTTGGTCGCTATATAGCACTATTGAGATATATGAGTCAAGAGGGCATTCACCCCATCGAACGGATCCGCGAGCGCATCGCCGGCGCTGAGGACGGCTGGCTGTTCGCCCAGATCGCGGGTCAGGTCGTCGAGCGGCGCAAGGCGCTCGGGCTCTCCCAGGCCGAGCTCGCGGAGCGCTGCGGGACGACGCAGTCGGCGATCGCGCGGCTCGAAAGCGGCGGGCGGCCGCCGCGGATCGACACGCTCCTCAAGATCGCGACGGCGCTCGACTGCGACCTCGCGGTCGAACTGCGGCCGCACGAGCGGTAGCCTCACGGCCGCGATGCGGACGCTCCTCCTTGCCCTGATCTGCCTGCTTGCCGCCGGCTGCATGAACGACAGCGGCTCGAGCGAAGCCTCGAAGGCCGCGCTCACGAAGGCCGAGTACATCGAGCAGGCCGACGCGATCTGTGCGCGGTTCGACTCCCAACTGGACGCGCTCGCCCAGCCCGAGACGCTCGACGATCTTGCAGCGATGGCGACCGAGGCGAAGCCGATCGCCGAGGCCGGCGTCGCGGAGCTGCGTGCGCTCGATCCTCCAGCGGAGCTCGAGGAGCAGGTCGACGCGTGGCTCGTCCTCAACGAGCAGAACATCGAGGCGATCGACCAGCTCCGCGAGGCCGCCGAGAGCGGCGACGAGACGAAGGTTCAGCAGGTCGCGGCCACGGCGACCGACAACGAGCAGAAGGCCGACGCAGCCGCGGCCGAGATCGGCCTCACCGACTGCGCCTCGACCGACGAGTAGCTAGCGACCCTTGAAGTTCGCGTCGCGCTTCTCGAGGAAGGCGGCGACGCCCTCGGCGAAGTCCTCGGTCTGCGTGGCGGCGGCCTGGAGCTCCGCTTCCTGTTCGAGCTGCTCCTGGAGGCGCGTCGTCGCGGCGGCGTCGAGCAGGCGCTTGGTCATCCCGATCCCCTTGGTCGGCATCGCCGCGTAGGCGGCGGCGCGCTCGGCGGCGCGGGGAGCGAGATCGTCGGCCAGGACGACCTCGGAGACGAGTCCCCAGGCGAGCGCCTCGTCCGCCGAGAGCTTGCGGCTCGTCGTCATCCACTCGAAGGCGCGGGCGTAGCCGAGCAGCTGCGTCACGAAGTAGGAGCCGCCCGTATCCGGGACGAGGCCGATCGCGCTGAAGGCCGGGACGAAGCTCGCGGTGTCCGCGGCGATGCGGATGTCACACGCGCACGCGAATGAGAGTCCGGCGCCGGCGGCCGGCCCGTTCACCGCGGCGATGACGGGCTTCTCGAGCGCGCGCAGGGCGAGGACGTTCGGGTTGTAGGTCGTCCGCAGCCGGTGCGCGATGTCGCCGGTGCCGCCCTCGAACTCGGAGAGATCCTGGCCGACGCAGAACCCGCGGCCGGCGCCGGTGATGACGACCGCGCGGACCTCGGGATCGCGCGGCCTCCTCGAGCGCCTTCGCCAACTCGGCGTGCATCGAGCCCGTGAACGCGTTCAGCTTGTCCGGCCGGTTCAGCGTGATCGTGAGCACGCCGCCGTCGCGGTCGGTGAGGACGTCGCTCATGCGGGCATCGTAAGCGCGACGAAGTCGGCACGAAGCCGGCACAGACACGTGCGCCCGGCCTCGATAGCGTTCGTGTTGGGACGCGCGGTCCCCCATTGGGGGAGTACGCCCGCAGCAGGGACATGGCCGCTCGGGACAGGCCGCGTCCGAGATCCGCGCCCGACGCAGCGCGCGAAGCGCCGGCGGTTACTTGCCCTTGAACTCGGGCGGGCGCTTCTCGCCGAAGGCGGTCAGGCCTTCGTTCGCGTCCTCCGAGGCGAACGCCAGATAGAGCAGCCGCCGCTCGTGCTCGAGGCCGTGGTCGAGCGTCGTGTCGAAGGCGCGGTTCACCGCTTCCTTCGCGAGCCGCTGCGCGACCGGGCCTTTCGACGGCGATCTCCCGCGCCACCGACTTCGCCTCGTCGAGCCACGCGTCCGGCCCGACGACCCGCGCGACCAGGCCTGCGCGCTCCGCCTCCTCGGCGGTGAGGAAGCGACCGGAGAGGATGACGTCCATCGCCTTCGCCTTTCCCGACCGCGCGGGTCAGGCGCTGCGTCCCGCCGGCGCCCGGGATGATCCCGAGGCTCGTCTCCGGCTGGCCGAACTTCGCCGTCTCGGACGCGACGATCAGGTCGCAGCTCATCGCCAACTCGTTCCCGCCGCCGAGGCAGTAGCCCGACACCGCGGCCACGAGAGGAGTCCAGAGCTTGCGGATCGCGTCCCAGCGCTCGACCCGGCGCGCGTAGAGCATGTCCATCGCGCTCGCCGTCGCCATCTCGCCGATATCAGCCCCCGCGGCGAACGCCTTGTCGCTTCCGGCCAGGACGATGCAGCGGATCTTCTCGTCGCGGTCGAGTTCGCCGAGCGCCGCGACGAGCTCCTCCATCAGCGGCTCGGACAGCGCGTTCATCCGGTCGGGCCGGTTGAGCGTCACGACCGCGATCGGCTCGTCGCGCTCGACCAGGACGAGGGCTTCGCTCACTTTCCCTTCTCGACGAACTTGCGGACGGCCGCCTGCGGCTCCTCGGTCGCCATCGAGAGCGCCAGCCAGTCGCGCGCGTGGTTGATCGTCTCGTGCCACGCGAGGTCTTTCCAGAAGTTCATGTGCTGCTTCGCGTAGCGCGTGGTCTGCGGGAGCTTGCGCATGAGGTTCTCGACGACCGCGTCGAGCTTCGTGTCCAGCTCGGCCGCCGGAACCGCCCAGTTCACGAGCCCCCACTCCTCGCATTTCGCGGCCGGGATCTCCTCGCACATGAGGACGATCTCGCGCGCGCGGCGATCGCCGACGAAGAGCGCGAGCCACTGCGTCGCGCCGCCGGCCGGGACCGAGCCGTGCTCGGGTCCGACGTGGCGGACGAACGCGTCGTCGACCATGACCGCGAGGTCGCAGGCCATCTGGAGCTCGTTGCCGCCGCCGACCGCGATCCCGTTGATGCGAGCGACGGCCGGCTTGCCGACCTCGCGCAGCCGGTCGTGCGCGTCCTTGAACGCACCGAACCACTTCCAGTACTCGTTCGGCTTGCCGAGATACTCGCGCTCCCACGACTTGAGGTCGGCGCCCACGCAGAACGCACGCCCGGCGCCGGTGAGGACGACCACGCGGACCTCGTCGTCGTAGGACGCGTCCTCGCACGCGCGCGCGATCTCGCGGAGCATCTGGTAGTCGAAGGCGTTCAGCACCTCCGGGCGATTCATCGTGATCGTCGCCCGGCCGCCGCCCTTCTCGTAGACGATCTTCTCGAAGCCGAGATCGGCGGGGTCGAGCGGGCTTGGATAGCTGGGTTGGCCCATGGCTGGCGAGTGTATAGCCGCCCCTCCTGCGATGCTCGCCACCGTGTCCGGCTCCGCCACAGCCGTCATCGTTGCGCTCGTCGCAGGGCTCGCCGGCTCGATTCAGGTCGCCGTCAGCGGCGCTTTGGGGCGGCGGATCGGCGTGCTCGACGCGGCCGCCTTCGGCTCCGTGATCGGCTCCGTCCTCCTCGTCACGACCGCCCTCGCGGTCCGCAACGGAGACGGGATCTGGGCGGCCTGGCGCGCGCCGTGGTGGATGTGGCTGAGCGGCGTGATGGGCGCGATCATCGTCGGCGGGATCACCTACGCACCGACCCACATCGGCGTGTTCGCGACCATCGGACTCCTGATCGCGGGACAGCTCGTGATGGGCGCGCTGATCGACGCGTTCGGCATCTTCGGCGTCGAGAAGATCCCGTTGGACGCCGTTCGGATCACAGGTCTGGCGCTGCTCGCGGGCGGCGCGGTCTTGGTTCTGCAGCGCTAGAGGCCGAGCGGGTTCACCGGGCGGTTCCCGGTGTTCACGATGACGCCCTTCGACTCGAGGTACATGTCGAGCGTCTCGAGCGCGGTCTCGCGGCCGAAGCCGGACTGCTTGTAGCCGCCGAACGGCAGGCCGGGAAACGCGGAGTACGGCATGTTGATCCCGACGATCCCAGCCTTGAGACGGCCGGCGACGCGGTGCCCGCGCGCGGGATCGCCCGACCAGACCGTCGCGACGAGTCCGTACTGCGAGTCGTTGGCGATCGCGATCGCCTCCTTCTCGTCGGTGAACGGGATCGCGGTGACGACCGGCCCGAAGATCTCCTCCTGCGCGACGGTCATGGAGTTGTCGACCTTGGCCAGGACGGTCGCCGGGTAGAACGCACCGTCGCCGTCGGCAGGCGCGCCGCCGACCACGACCTCGGCGCCCTCGCTCGACGCCCGTCTCCACGTAGCCGTGCACCTTCTCGCGGTGCGCCCGGGAGATGAGCGAGCCCATCTGCGTCTCGGCGTCGAACGGATCGCCGACCTTCACCCGGCTCGCGGCGTCGGCGAGGCGCATGACGAACTCGTCGTAGATCGAAGCCTCGACCAGGATGCGCGACCGGGCGTCGCAGCTCTGGCCGGCGGAGTAGTAGATCGCGTACGCGGAGCTGGGGACGGCGTCGTCCAGGTTCGCGTCGGCGAAGACGAGGTTCGGACTCTTGCCGCCGAGCTCCAGGGAGAGCCGCTTGACCGGCTCGGAGGCGAGGCGCATGACCTCGCTTCCCGAACGCGTCGAGCCGGTGAACGAGACCTTGTCCACGCCCGGATGCGACACGAGGTACGACCCGACGCTCGGGCCGTCCGCGGGAACGACGTTGACGACGCCGGGCGGAATCCCGACCTCGGTCGCCAGCTCGCCGAGCCGCAGCGCGGTCAGCGGCGTCTGCGGATCCGGCTTGAGGACGACCGTGCAGCCCGCGGCGATCGCGGGAGAAAGCTTCCAGGCGGCCATCATCACCGGGTAGTTCCACGGGACGATCTGCGCGCACACGCCGACGGGCTCGCGCAGTGAGTAGAAGAGGAGCGAGCCGCCGATCGGATGCGACCGGCCGGCGATCGTCGCGATCGTCGTGGCGAAGAAGCGGAAGTTCTCGACGGCGGTCGCGACCTCGCCCTTCACCGAGGAGATCGCCTTGCCGACGTTGCGCGTTTCGAGCTCGACGAGCTCCTTGCGGTTCTCCTGGACGGCGTCGGCAAGCGCGTGGAGGAGCCGCGACCGCTCGGTTGCAGGCGTCTTGCCCCACGGCCCGTCGAGTGCGTCACGCGCAGCAGCGACCGCGCGGTCGATGTCCTCGTTTCCGGCCAGCGCGGCGCGCGCGAGCGGCGCTCCGGTCGCCGGCTCGACGAGGTCGCGGAATTCGCCCGAGGCGGGCTCGGCGAACTCGCCGTTGATGAAGAGGCCGTACTCCCGGTCGCTCACGGCAGCGGACGATACCGGGCTGCGGTGGGTGTCGCGATGAGTGTGGGGATCGGCCCCAGGATCGCGGCGGATGGAGAATCCGCCGCGATCCCTGCCTGGGCCGACCCTTCCCAACCCGGAGGTGCGCCCCAGGCGACCAAAGCGGCCGTCTGCGCTGCGCGAGCATTTCGCGAATGTCGACTTGTGGCAAGCCACTCGCGGACGTCCTTGCAAAACCTTTTCGTTCGCATTGCGCAGTTCTTAGCGCCCTGACACACGAATATCGCGCAATTGGCACGTATTTCGTGCGTATTGCGCGGAAATCCGGGATAGGCTTGCGGCGGGGAGGAGGCCGGGCGCGCCGTATCTAGGGACGTACTTACGGCCGCTCGAAGACGGCCGCTTGGCCCTGGCCGACGCCGACACAGAGGGTCGCGAGCCCGCGCTTCGCATCGCGACGACGCAGCTCGTGCAGGAGCGTCACGACGAGGCGGGCGCCGGTCATGCCGAGCGGATGGCCGAGCGCGATCGCGCCGCCGTTCACGTTCACGCGCTCCGGATCGAGGCCGAGCTCGCGGATCACCTGGAGGCTCTGCGACGCGAACGCCTCGTTCAGCTCGACGAGGTCGATGTCGCCGACCTCGAGGCCCGCCCGCGCGAGTACCTTCCGCACCGCCGGGATCGGGCCGATGCCCATGATCCGCGGATCGACGCCCGCGACCGCGCTCGCGACGAAACGGCCGAGCGGCTCGACACCCAGCTTCTGCGCACGCTCCTCGCTCGCGATCACAAGCGCCGCCGCCCCGTCGTTCACGCCGCTCGAGTTCCCGGCCGTCACCGTCCCGCCCTCGCGGAACGCCGGCCGAAGCGACGCGAGCTTCTCGAGCGTCGAGTCCGGCCGGGGATGCTCGTCCCGCTCCACGTCGCCGACCGGAACGAGCTCGTCGGCGAAGCGCCCGGCCTCGTGGGCGGCCGCCCAGCGGCGGTGGCTCTCGAGCGCGAACGCGTCCTGATCCTCGCGGGAAACCTCGAACTGCTCGGCCACGTTCTCGCCGGTCTCGCCCATCGACTCGAGCGGGAACATCGCCTCCATCTGCGGGTTCGGGAACCGCCAGCCGAGGGTCGTGTCCCAGGCGGTCTGCGTGCCCCGGCCGTACGCGCGCTCCGCCTTCGCGTAGACGAACGGAGCCCGGGTCATCGACTCGGCGCCGCCGGCGACGAACAGATCTCCCGACCCCGCGCGGATCGCGTGGCACGCCTCGACGACCGCCGAGAGACCCGAGGCGCAGAGCCGGTTCACGGTGATGCCGGCGACCTCCTGGGGAAGCCCGGCGAGGAGCGCGGCCATGCGCGCGACGTTGCGGTTGTCCTCGCCGGCCTGGTTGGCGGCGCCGAAGTAGACGTCCTCGATCTCGTCCACGGGAACTCCCGCGCGCGAGACCGCCTCCTTGATCACGAGCGCCGCGAGATCGTCGGGCCGCTCGCCGGCGAGCACGCCGCCGTACCGCCCGATCGGCGTGCGAACCGCGGAGAGGATTACGGCTTCCGGCACGCGGCCTAGTCTATGGCCGTGTTTCGAACCCGCGTGCCGTTCTCTCGGGTCTGCGGGATCGTCATCGCGCTCGTGGTTCTCGCAACGGTCACGGCCTGTGGAGGCGAGTCCTCAGAGGCACCCGAGCCGAGTGGCGTCACGCCCTTCGCAGTTCCGGCCGCCGGCTTCTCGATCGGCGTGCCCACCGGCTGGCGGGGAGTGGACAAGGCCAACGCGCAGCAGGCGCTCGACGACGCAGTGGCAGCCGATCCAGACCTGAAGGCGATCTTCGAGGCCCTGACCAGCGGGACGAGCGCCGGAATCCAGTTCGTCGCGGTCGCACCCGACAAGACGGACGGCTTCACGACCAACGCGAACGTCGTCACCGAGCCGCTTCCGGACGGGATGAACAACGCGGCGTACTTCGCTGCGAACCAGGATCTGATCAAGTCGCTCTTCGCCGTCGACCCGGAAGCGACGACGGTGACGCTTCCGGCGGGTGAGGCCGGGCGGCTCGAGTACACGCGGAAGGACACCGGCGGCCGCGAGCTGCGGCAGATCCAGTACTACCTCACGGACGCCGACACCGGGTACGTGATGACGTTCACGACCGTTCCGGACGCGGGCTCGCGCTACGACGCCGTGTTCCAGGAGTCGGCCGAGTCGTTCCGGCTGCTCTAGCGGCCTAGACGAACTCGATGTTCACGGCCTGCGTGATCGCGCCCTCGCGGCTCGCGCGCGCGAGCAGCTCCTCGACCGCCTGGCGACCCTCGTCGCCGTACTCCTGCGTGAGCCGGTTCACGTACATGCCCACGAAGCGGTCGGTGAGGGCGGGATCGAGGCCGCGGCCGAACTGCATCGCGTACTCGAGCGCCTCGGAACGGTTGTCGAGGCCGGCCTCGATCGACTCGGCGAGGACGTCGGAGAGCTCCTTGAGCTTCTCGTCGCCGATGTCGCGGCGCGCCACGTTGATCCCGAGCGGCAGCGGCAGCCCGGTCTCGATGAGCCACCAGTCGCCGAGGTCGACGATCCGCTGCAGGCCGTGCTGGCCGTACGTGAGCTGGCCCTCGTGGATCAGGAGCCCCGCGTCGGCTCGCCCCTCCTCGACCTCTTCCATGATCTGGTCGAACGGCACCTCGCGGAAGCGGAACTCGGCGCCCAGGTAGAGGCGGAGCGCGAGAAACGCCGTGGTCATCTTCCCGGGGACGGCGATCTCGATGTCGCGCAGCGACTCCGGCGCGATGTTCTCGCGCGCGACGACGATCGGACCGTAGCCGTGGCCCATGCTCGCGCCGTGCGGGAGGATCACGTAGTGCTGCTGCACGTGCGGGTACGCGTGGAGCGAGATCGCGGTGACCTCGAGCTTGCCGTCCATCGCCCATTCGTTCAGCGACTGGATGTCGTTCAGGACGTGCTCGAACTCGAACCCGCGCGTGTCGACGACACCCGCGGCGAGTCCCCAGAACATGAACGCGTCATCGGGGTCGGGGCTATGTCCAAGACGAATCAGCAAGGCGGCGAGCCTAGCAACGTCCCTGGGACTACGCGGCGGTAGGCGCCACTACCATTCGAGGCGTGCCGAGCGAAGACCTGAGCCACGCGATCCAGGACTACCTGAAGGAGATCTACAAGCTCCAGTCCGAGGGAGAGCGCCCGACGACGACCGTGATCGCACGGCGGCTCGGGGTGGCGCCCTCGTCGGCGACGGCGATGCTGAAGAAGCTGGCCGCGCTGGGGCTCGTCGAGCACGCGCCGTACAAGGGCGCGACGCTGACGCCGGACGGCGAGAAGATCGCCCTCGAGGTCATCCGCCATCACCGGCTGCTGGAGCAGTACCTCGCCGAGACGCTCGGCCTGCCGATCGACGAGGTGCACGACGAGGCCGACCGGCTCGAGCACGTGCTCTCGGACGAGCTGGAGCGCCGAATCGACGAGGCGCTCGGCTTCCCGACGCACGATCCGCACGGGGATCCGATCCCGGACGCGGAGCTGAACGTCACGCACGCGACGCTCCGCTCGCTGGCCGCGCTCGAGCCGGGCGAGGAAGCGACGATTCGCCGCGTTCCCAGCGACGACGCGGAGGTGCTGCGCTACCTCGCGACGCTCGCGCTCGTCCCCGGCGGACGGGTGAAGATGGGCCGCTGCGAACCCTTCGGCGGACCGCTCACCGTGACCGTCGGCGGTGCCGAGCATGCGATCTCCCGGGAGCTGGCCGGGCAGATCGGTGTCGGCTAGCCCGGTAGGATCGGCTCCATGGCCTTCTTCAAGAACCTCTTTGGCAAGAAAGACAAGGACTCCGAGGAGCAGCACGCGACGATCTCGAAGGACGAAGCGCTCGGCGCGTACATCATCCGCGAGCACAAGTCGGGCCGTTCGGTCACGGAGATCATGGACGACCCGTACCTGAAGAACCGCACGACGGACGAGCAGCGCCTGAGGCTGCTCGAGCGTCCCGAGGTCATCCGCGCGATCGGCGAGAACACGGCCGCCGAAGCGCGGGAGTCGCTCTAGGAGGGTTTGGCGAAATACGTCTCCCGTCGGGGTGCGCTGGGCGGTGCGAGGCAAGGACGCAGGGCGCGCTCGTACTGGTAGTACGGGCGCAACCGAGGACGCCGGATCGCGCCGTCCAGCGCGGCCCGGCGGCTCAGGCTTATTTCGCCAAACCCTCTTAGAGCTCGAGCCCGACGCCTCGCTCTTTGGCGCGGTCATAGACGAGCTTGCCGACGGCGAGATCCTCCGCTGCGATGCCGAGGCTCTTGAAGAGGACGATGTCCTCGTCGCTCTGCCGTCCGGTCAGCTCGCCGGAGACGACCTCCGAGAGCTCGTGCACCTCGAGCCAGTCGAGGACGCCGCGCTCGACGGGCTCGACCAGGTCGCCGGCCTCGACCTTCGCCTGCTCGCGCGAGTCGCAACAGATGAACGAGGCCCGTTCGAGCACGAGGTTGTCGAGCTCGCGCGCGGTCATGCGGTTCGCGCCGACGGCGCAGACCAGCGCGCCCGGCTTCAGCCATTCGCCCCGCAGGACGGGATCGCGGGAGTTCGTGACCGTGACGACGACGTCCGCCTCGGCGGCGTCCGAATACCACTCGGCCTCCTCGGCGCCGAAGCGCTTGCAGAAGGCCTTGCGCCGCTTCTCGTCGCGGCAGTAGGCGACGACCCGCTCCAGCCCGGGCAGCGCGGCGCGCATGCTCTCGATCTGGCTCTCGGCCTGCCAGCCGCAGCCGATCACGCCGAGCGTCTTCGCATCGGAGCGCGCCAGGTACCTGGCCGCGACGGCGCTCGCCGCACCGGTGCGCCGCTGGCCGAGCCGGTCGGCCTCGATCACCGCGAGCAGCTCGGGCCGGTCGGCGGCGTAGAGGAGCACGGTGAACCGCGTCCCTTCCTCGTAGGCGACGTAGCTCTTGTGGCCGGCGACGCCGAGCTCGAGATCGACGGCGGCGAGCACGTGGAAGAGGCCGTCCTCGACCTTCAGCCGAAAGCGCGGCTGGTTCTGGACGGCGCCGCGGGCGATCCGGGCGAAGCACTCCTCGACGGCGGCGACAGCGTCCTCGGGGGACAGGAGCTCCTCGACGTCGGATTCACGGAGGAGCAGCGGCACAGAGCCCTAGTCTAGGCGCGTGGGCGAAACGCACCGGGTGCCCGTGTCCGTCCTGGACGGCAGCGACCGCGCCGTCGTGACGCTCGACGGACGCGACGTCGTGCTCTTCCGCGTCGAGGGCCGGATCCACGCGTTCGAGAACCGCTGCCCGCACGAGGGCAATCCGCTGAGCGAGGGCGAGATCCTCGGCCCGACGCTCGTCTGCGTCTTCCACAGCTGGCGCTTCGACCTGGAAACGGGCGCGTGCCTCCACGGCGACCTGCCGGCCAAGCGCTACGAGACAACGATCGAGGACGACCAGATCGAAATCGCCCTGTAGCGCCGAGGCGGCGGACTTGCTCCGCCGGCTCCAGACGGCAACTCGGACGTCGCGCTCTTCCGCCGCCGCGAATCGCATGCCACCGCGCAGCGGTGGCGAGATTCGCGGCGGGTAGTGCGCCCGGCACGATTCGAACGTGCGACCTCTGCCTCCGCAGGGCAGCGCTCTATCCCCTGAGCTACGGGCGCGGGGCGATCTAGTGTAGATGCGCGGGGACGTCGCCCACGGCGAGCTCGGCGTCGTCGGGAACCTCGACCCGCACGTACGCGAGCGCGAGCACGGTGCCGTTCGAGCGCTGGGCCGACGTGATGCGGCCGACCGCCTTGCCGTCGTGGGAGATCTCGGTGTCGTAGGCGGGCGGCTCGGCCGTCTCCACCTCGACGATCCGCAGCGCGCGGTTCGCGTGTCCGCGGTAGTGAAGCCGCGCGATCGGCTCCTGGCCGGGGAAGCAGCCCTTGTCGAGGCTGACGGCGCTCTCGACGAGCCCGGCCTCGGCCGGCATGACGCGATCGTCGATCTCGGCGCCGAAGCGCGGCGTCGCAGCGCGGATCCGCAGAAGCTCCAGCTCCTCGTCCGCAAGGACGGGAACGCCGTCGGGCTCAGGGGCGTCGAGCACCTCGACCGCCGGCCGGCCGTACTCGTCGTTCGGAATCCCCTCGGAGCCCCCGAAGAGGACGTAGCTCGTGTGCTCCTCGGGCTCGACCTCGAGCTTCGCGGCGAACCGCGCTCGGAGGAGCTGCTCGCGCACGACGCCGCCGAGCTCGGGCTCGGTCAGGAGGAGGAAGTCGGTCTCGGAGCGGCGCAAGACGCGGAGCGGCGCGATCACCCTGGCCTTCGGCGTGAGCAGTAACGCCTGGCACGAGCCGCCTGCCGAAAGCTCCTCGACCCTGTTGGAAAGCATCCGCTCGAGGAAGTCCGCGGCGTCAGGCCCCTGCACGCGTACGAAGGCGCGAGGCCTGTGTCCAAGGGCTGTCTTTTCCGTGGCTCGTCATCTTTACGGAGTTCTTTCAGTATGGCCTCGATCTAGGGATTCGGGCCTGACGAGGTGGGGACGATGACTGGATCGTGGCAAGTGTCTGCGGAACACGCTGCCGGCGGCTGATGTTGCTGGCCGTCCTTGCGGTCGGAGTGACTGGCGTCCTCCCGACCCCGGCGTTCGCGAGCGAGATCCTGACGCGGAACGCCAAGTACCTCTCCATCAAGGCCGACAAGAGCGGGAAGGCAGTCGTCAGCTACAAGCTGAACGGCAAGTGGCAGCACCCGCTCGTATGGGGCGCGATCAACGCTCGCCCGCCGGCCCACACGATCAAGCAGGTCAAGTTCAAGATCGACTACTCCGGCGGCTGGGGCACGTTCCACAAGCCGGTCTGGAAGACCATGAAGAACCTGTGCAAGCCGTACGACGGACCCAAGCTGCCGTGGCTCGTGAAGGCGTGCAAGGCGCCGGACGGCTCCTACTGGGCGCTTCAGGTCTGGCAGCGCATGCTCCCGAACCTCGGCATGACGCCGTGGGTCAAGAGCCAGAAGGACTGGGAGGTCCACATCTCGCACTGGCGCGGCGAGCTGCCCGTCCTCGACATGTACACCGACTGGATCTACAGCCAGAAGTTCCATCACCTGTTCGGCAAGTTCACGTACAAGGGCATCCCCGTGCACGGCTTCAAGGCCACGTCGAGCGGGTCGCCCGCTGGACACCTACGGGCGCAACATCTACGTGGACACGTACAACTCTGCGTACGGCGCGGGCTGGAAGCGTGAGAACTCGTTCCTCATGCACAACCCGCGCGGGAACTTCTGTTACGGCTTCTACATGCACGACCGGTACGCCGGGTACCCGCGCGGCCCGAAGCGGCCGAAGGGTCACGGTTCGAAGTACCGCTGGACGATCATGGGCCCCGGCGTGACGCCGGTGGTCGGCGGGCAGACGACGGGTCTCGAGGACTACGACCCGTTCAATTCGGCGCACGTGGAGCTACGAGGACGCGATGAACGACCTCGGCGACACGATCCACGGCTCCGATACCAAGTGCGCCCAGCACTAGAGCTTCCAGCAACCACTTTGTAGGACGGGGTCGTCCCGCAAACAAGAGGGCCGGCAAATGCCGGCCCTCCGTTTTGCGTTGCTTCCGACGGGAGCGCGAGCTCCCGCGGGGGTTTACATCATTCCCTCCATGCCGCCGGGCATTCCGGCGGGCATGCCGTTCGACTTCTCCGGGGCGTCGACGACGATCGCCTCGGTGGTGAGGATGTTCTTGCCGATCGACGCGGCGTTCTGAAGCGCCGAGCGGGTGACCATGGTCGGGTCGATGATCCCGGCCTTGACCAGGTCCTCGTACTCGCCGGTGTCGACGTTCAGGCCGTGGCCCTTCGTGCCGGTCCGGATCGCGTTCACGACGATGGAGCCCTCGAGGCCCGCGTTGTAGGCGAGCTGGCGAATCGGCTCCTCGAGCGCGCGGGCGATGATCGCCGCGCCCGTCTTCTCGTCGCCTTCGCAGCTTGTCGACGTCGATGGCGGCCGACGCGTTCAGGAGCGCGACTCCGCCGCCCGGCACGATGCCCTCCTCGAGGGCTGCGCGGGTGGCCTGGAGCGCGTCCTCGACGCGGTGCTTCTTCTCCTTCATCTCCGTCTCGGTGGCGGCGCCGACCTTGACGACGGCGACACCCCCGCTGAGCTTCGCGAGGCGCTCCTGGAGCTTCTCGCGATCGAAGTCGGAATCCGTGTTCTCGATCTCCGACTTGAGCTGCTTGATGCGGCCCTTGATCGCGTCGCTCTTGCCGGCGCCGTCGATGATCGTGGTCGAGTCCTTGTCGATCACGACCTTGCGGGCGCGGCCGAGCTGGGTGAGCTTCGTGTTCTCGAGCTTGAGGCCCATCTCCTCGGTGATGACCTCGCCGCCGGCGAGGATCGCGATGTCCTCGAGCATGCGCTTGCGGCGGTCGCCGAAGCCGGGCGCCTTGACCGCGACTGCGGTGAACGTGCCGCGGAGCTTGTTGACGACGATCGTGGCGAGCGACTCGCCCTCGACGTCCTCGGCGACGATCAGCAGCGGGCGGCCCGCCTGGATGACCTGCTCGAGCACCGGGAGGATGTCCTTGACGGCCCCGACCTTCTGATTCGCGATCAGGATGTACGGGTCGTCGAGCACGGCCTCCATGCGCTCGGAGTCGGTGATCATGTACGGGGACAGGTAGCCCTTGTCGAACTGCATGCCCTCGGTGAACTCGAGGTCGAGGCCGAACGTCTGGCCCTCCTCGACGTTCACGACGCCGTCCTTGCCGACCTTCTCGATCGCGTCCGCGATCACGTCGCCGATCTCGCGCTCTCGCGAAGAGATCGAGGCGACCCGGGCGATGTCCTCCTTGCCCGAGATCTCCTTCGACTGCGACTTGAGGTTCTCGACGACTTGCTCGACGGCCTTCTCGATGCCGCGCTTGAGCGCCATCGGGCTCGCACCGGCGGCGACGTTCTTCAGGCCCTCGCGGACGATGGCCTGGGCGAGCACGGTCGCGGTCGTCGTGCCGTCGCCGGCGACGTCGTTGGTCGCCGTGGCGACCTCGCGGACGAGCTGCGCGCCCTGATTCTCGAACGGATCCTCGACCTCGATCTCACGGGCGATGGTGACGCCGTCGTTCGTGATCGTGGGTGCTCCGAACTTCTTGTCGAGGACGACGTAGCGGCCCTTCGGGCCCAGCGTGACCTTGACCGCGTCGGCCAGGGTGTTCACGCCACGCTCGAGCGAGCGGCGCGCGTCCTCGTTGAACTTCAGTTCCTTGTGAGCCATAAAGCGATATCTCCTGTGTTCTAGGCCGTGGCCTTGGCCTTGGCGGCGGGCTTGCCCGACGTGACGACCTTGGCGAGGACGTCCGACTCCCTGAGGATCAGGTACTCATCGGCGAGGAGCTTGATCTCGGTTCCGCCGTACTTGGAAAAGATGATCTCGTCGCCCTCGGCGAGGTCCATCGGGACGAAGTCGCCGTTGTCGTTCCGCGAGCCGGGTCCTACTGCGAGGACACGTCCGCGCTGCGGCTTCTCCTTCGCCGTGTCGGGAAGGACGATTCCGCTCTCGGTGGTCGCCTCGTCCTCGAGGGCCTCAGCGATCAGCCGGTCTCCGAGCGGCTTCAGATTCATACTGCCTCCTTCACACCTGTTCGTGTCTGGCACTCGCCCCTCGCGAGTGCCGATCTATCCTACCGAACCGGGTCTGGCACTCGCTGGGCTTGAGTGCCGAGAGGCTTGTACGAGACGACGAGGAACAGGGTGAAGGCCGAGGCGAGGGCGCCGAGTCCGTACGCGAGGAAGTCGCCGCCGATGTCGCTGAGCGCGCCGCCGAAGGCAGGCCCGATGATCGCGCCGAGCGCCCAGCCGCCGTTCATGATCCCGAACGCGAGCCCCTGCGGCAGCCCGACGCCGTCAGCGCCGGACGAGAGCAGCACCATCCCCGGCGTGAAGAGCGCACCCCACGAGATCGCGCCTAGGAACGCGAGCGCGGCGATCAGCCAGGCGTTATCGGCCCAGCCGAGCGCCACCGAGGCGACGATCCCGACCGGGAGCGCGAGCCGCAGGACGGGCAGCGTCCCGCGGCGGTCGACCGCCCGTCCGACGAACACGTTGAAGACCGCCTCGAAGGACGCGTTGAAGAAGTAGAGCCCGCCGATCGCGACCGCGGTCCAGCCGAGCCGGTCGAGGTCGAGCGACGAGATGACCGAGAGCACGCCGAAGAGGAGCGCGGCGAGCAGCATCAGCCAGAGGCCGAAGAGGAAGCGCTTGTCGCGCAGCGCCCGGCCGACGGCGGCCATCGAGGACTCCTCGAGCGCGATCCCCGGGAGCTGCGCGCCCATGAGCGCGACCGCGATCGTCACGACGGCGACGCCGACGAACGCGACGTGCTCGCCGACGATCGACGCGAAGCCGCCGAGGACCGGCCCGAGCAACGCGCCGACGATCGCCGCACCGAGCGCGGTTCCGAGGAGCTCGCCGCGGCGGCTGCGCGGAGCGGAGCCGATCAGCCAGGCCAGTCCTCCCGCCCAGGAGAGCGCGCTGCCGAGGCCCTGCACGAAGCGGGCGATGCCGAGGCCCCACGCGCTGTCGGCGTACGCGAACCCGACGCTGGCCACGCCCATGACGATCAGGCCCAGGAGCGCGGCAGGCTTGGCGCCGATCCGCGCGGAGAAGATCCCGGCCGGGATGGCGCCGGCGAGCACGCCGATCGCGTACGACGCGACGAGGAGCCCGGCACCTGTCTTCGAGAGGCCGAACCGCTCGACGAAGTCGGGCAGGAGCGGCGTCAACGCCGCATAGAGCATCGTGTCCAGGAGGACGATCGAGGCGACGAGGACGACCAGGCGGCGCATGCCGCGACGCTACCGGTTGGACTAGGTGCCGGAGAGCTTGTCGAGCTTGGCGTCGAGCCGGTCGAGCCGCGCGGCGATTTCCTTCACCTCGGCCACCAGCGTTGCCGTCGACGGATCGACGAACGCACCCTCTTCCTCTTCCAGACGCTTCCTGGCGGACTCGATGAACGCGGCGGTGATCGCCGCGGTCACGACCGCGATGAACCCGATCGCGGTCAGCATGACGAGCGTGGCCAGGGCGCGCCCGGCCCCGGTCGTCGGCACCGCGTCGCCGTAGCCCACCGTGGTCACGGTCTGGACCGCCCACCACATGCCGTCCCAGACCGAGCTGAAGTCGTCGTTGTCGACCCAGCGCATCGCGACCCCGCTCGCCACCGTGATCAGCACGGTGACTGCTGCGATCGCGAACGCGGCCCCGCGCGCCGTGATCGTTCCCTTCTGGGCGCCGGCGAGGCGCAAGAGCGGTCGTGGTCCTGGCCATCGCCATTCGTTCGGCAACGGATCGCCAGGCCCTCTCTACCATCCGGGCTGTGAAGCGCGAGTTCTCGGCAGGCGGAGTGGTCGTCCGGCGCATCAAGGGCGCCTGGCACGTCGCGGCGATCCATCCGCGGGGGCGCAGGCCCGGCCTCTGGGCGCTCCCGAAGGGGAACATCGACCCCGGCGAGACGCCGGCGGAGACGGCGGTCCGCGAGGTGCACGAGGAGACGGGCGTCGTCGGCAAGCTCGACGAGAAGCTCGGCGACGTCAAGTACACGTACACCTGGGACGGCGAGCGGATCTTCAAGATCGTCAGCTTCTTCCTCGTCCGCTACTCGAGCGGCCGGCTCGGCGAGATCGCTCCCGAGATGGACGGTCGAGGTCGACGAGGCGCGCTGGCTTCCCGATCGAAGAGGCGCCGAAGCTCCTCGCCTACGGCGGCGAGCGCCAGATGGTCGAGCGCGCAATCGCAGCTCTGGATCCGCTGAGCAACTAAGATCTCGCCCTCGCCGTGTACGCCCTGAACTTCTACTCGCCGCTCGTCGCCGACCAGCTCCGGACCCGTCGCAAGACGGCCACGATCCGGCTGGGGGACAAGACGGGCAAGTACCGCAAGGGCATGATCGTCGCGGTGCTCGTGGGCACGCGGTTCGGGCCGCGCGAGAAGGTCTTCGAGGCGGTCATCGACAAGGTCGAGGTGAAGTCGCTCGTCGGGCTCTCGCCGCGCGAGATCGAGCACGACAACCCGGAGATCCGCCGGCCGGAGGAGATGGCCAGGTTCCTCTCGCAGCTCTACAACCGCGAGATCGACATGGACGCCGAGGTCACGGTCATCCACTTCTCCGAGATCGTGAATCCCGGCTTCTCAACGTTCCACCCCGGCTAGGTCTTACGGATCGCGATGCCGCCCTGCTCCGAGGGGCGCGAGCTCGGCGCCGCACTCCTCGCACTCGACCGCGAACATCATCGGGATGCGGGCCTCGCAGGAAGGACAGCGCGTGCGCATCTCGCCGCCGCACTGCGGGCACTGGGCGGAGACCTCGGACTCGCCTTCCGCGATGTAGCGCTGGGCGTGTCCGCACCCAACACAGAACGCGACCCAATCCCCGAAAGTCTTGCGCCGCTCCTCGCGGAGCCAGTCCGACGCCTTTCCCATTCCTCAATCCTGCCGGATCACCAGTCGGCGGTGGAGGTTTCTTCCCGGAGCGAGCGGCAAACGTCACTCGAACGGGCTGCCGCGCACGCGGTAGAGTTGCCCGCGGCAGCCGAACGAGAGAGGAAACGAGAAAACCATGGCCATTGCGCGTGAAGCCGAGCCGGTCGGCTCGTTGAAGGAGGTTCGCGACGCGGGCCTCGACCGCGAGGACCTCCTCGGCGTCTACCGCAACATGCTGGTCACGCGCGCGATCGAAGAGCGCGGCCACATCCTCTACAAGCAGGGCAAGATCCCGGGAAGCTTCTACACGGGGCGCGGCAACGAGGGGTCCGCGGTCGGCGTCGCGACCGCGATGGGCCCCGAGGACGTCGGCACGCCGCTCCACCGCGACATGGGCGTCCACGTGACTCGCGGCGTCGAGCCCTGGCGGATCTTCGCGCAGTACATGGGCCGCGTCGACGGTCCCACGCGCGGGCGCGACGGGAACGTCCACATGGCCGACGACCGGCTCGGGATGATCGCCATGGTCAGCCACCTGCCGGCGATGCTCCCGGTCGCGGTCGGCTGCTCGCTCGCCTTCCGGATCCGCGAGGAGAAGCGCGTCGCGGTCGGCTGGTTCGGCGAGGGCGCCTCGGCCCGCGGCGACGCGCACGAGGCGATGAACTTCGCCGGCACGCGCCGCCTCCCCACGGTCTTCATCTGCGACAACAACCAGTGGGCCTACTCGACGCCCACGCACCTCGAGTACGCGTGCGAGACGCTCGCCGACCGCGCCGCCGCCTACGGGTTCGAGGGCGTCGTCGTCGACGGAACCGACGTGCTCGCGGTCTACCGCGAGGCCCGGCGCGCGATCGAGAAGGCGCGCGAGGGCGGCGGCCCGACGCTCGATCGAGTGCCTGTGCCTCCGCATGGAGGGCCACGCGGTGCACGACGACGCGTTCTACGTCCCCAAGGAGATGTTCGAGGAGTGGTCGAAGCGCGACCCGATCGAGCGCTTCCGGACCTGGCTCCGCGAGAACGCCGAGCTCACCGACGACGAGGAGAACGAGATCGGCGTCGACATCAAGAAGCTTCTGAACGACGCGATGAAGCGCGCCGAGGAGAGCCCGCTTCCCGACGCGTCGACCGTGACGGACGGCGTCTTCGCCTCCGCCGAGGACCTCGACACGCCCCACCACAAGTAATGGCCGTCAAGACCTACCTCCAGGCGATCTCCGACGGCCTCCGCCAGGAGATGCAGCGCGACAAGCGCGTGTACGTGATCGGCGAGGACGTCGGCGTCTACGGCGGCGCGTTCAAGGTCACGCAGGGCTTCCAGGACGAGTTCGGCCCGTGGCGCGTGATCGACGCGCCGCTCTCCGAGACGGCGATCGTCGGCAGCTGCACCGGCGCCGCGATCATGGGCCTGCGCCCGGTCGCCGAGATGCAGTTCTCCGACTTCGTCTCGTGCGCGTGGGACCACCTGGTCACCGTCGCCGCGAAGCAGTTCTACCGCGCCGGGACCGCCGTGCCGATCGTCGTGCGGCTCCCGTCCGGCGGCGGCTTCTCCGGCGGCCCGTTCCACTCGCAGAACCCGGAGTCGAGCTTCGCGCACATCCCCGGCCTGAAGATCGTCTGCCCGGCCACGCCGGCCGACGCGAAGGGCCTCCTGATCAGCGCGATCGAGGACGCGAACCCCGTCCTCTACTTCGAGCACAAGCACCTGTACCGCCGGATCAAGGACGAGGTGCCGGACGAGCGCTACACGATCCCCTTCGGGCAGGCGCGCATCCACCGCGAGGGGACGGACATCACCGTCGTCACCTGGGGCGCGATGGTCTACACGGCCGACGAGGCGGCGACGGTCGTCGAGTCCGAGGACGGCCTGTCGGTCGAGATCATCGACCTGCGCACGATCATCCCGTGGGATCGCGAGGCGGTGCTCGAAGTCGGTCGTGAAGACGTCCAAGGCGATCGTCCTCCACGAGGACACGCGGACCGGTGGTTTCGGCGCCGAGATCGCGGCGACAATCACCGAGGAGGCGTTCGAGAGTCTGGACGGGCCGGTCAAGAGGATCGCCGCACCCGACACGCCGGTGCCGTTCTCGCCGCCGCTCGAGAAGGCGTTCCTCCCGCAGGTCGAGGACGTCGTCGCAGGCCTCAGGGACCTGGCCGCGTACTAGGAACGAGATGGCTACTCAAACCGCAGTCGATGTCGTGATGCCCCAGATGGGCGTCTCCGTCTCCGAGGGGACGATCACCAAGTGGCTGAAGCAGCCGGGCGAGACGATCGCCGCGGACGAGTCGCTGCTCGAGATCTCCACCGACAAGGTGGACACCGAGGTTCCGAGCCCCGCGACCGGCGTGCTCCAGAAGATCCTCGTGCAGGAAGGCGAGACGGTCGAGGTCGGCACCGTGCTGGCCGTGATCGGGCCCGAAGGCTCCGAGGCCGCGACCGCCGAGGCTCCTGCTCCCGAGGCTCCCGCTGCGGAGACTCCCGCCGCCGAGGAACCGCCGGCCGCCGAGCCGCCGAGGCCGAGGCCGCACCTCCCGAGGCGCCCGACACGGCGCCCGAGGTCGCGCCCGCGCCGGTCACCGAGACTCCGGCAGCCGCCGCCGCTCCGTCCGAGGACGGCGGAGAAGGCGTTCGTCTCTCCCGTGGTCGCGCGGATCGCCGCCGAGCACAACGTCGACGTCGGCCAGGTGCCCGGCACCGGCCGCGGCGGACGGGTGACGAAGAAGGACATCCTCGGCTTCATCGACTCCGGCGGCGCTCCCGCTGCGGCGCCGCGCCGAGGCTCCGGCCGCGGCGCCCGCTCCGGCGGCGCCTGCTGCTCCGGCCGCTCCCGCCGCACCGGCCGCTCCCGCCGCTCAGCCCGCGCCGGCGGCTCAGGAGGGCGAGACCTTCGAGACGATGTCCCCGATGCGGAAGGGCATCGCCGAGCACATGCGGCGCTCGCTCGACACGTCCGCGCACGTCACCTCGGCGATCGAGGTCGACATGTCCAAGATCGTGGCCATCCGCGGGAAGCTGAAGAAGGAGTACGCCGACGCGTACGGCGTCAATCCGACGTACCTCGCCTTCGTCGCGCGGGCGACGGTCGACACGATCAAGGACTACCCGTGGATCAACGCCGAGCTGCGCGGCGACCAGATCGTGACGCGCCCGTACGTGAACCTCGGCTTCGCGGTCGAGCTCGCCGACGGCAAGGGCCTGATCGTCCCGGTCGTGAAGAGCGCCGAGACGCTGAACCTGCTCGGCATGGCCAAGGCGATCGCCGACATCGCCAAGCGCGCGCGGGACAAGCAGCTCCTCCCCGACGACGTCGCGGGCGGCACGTTCACGATCACGAACCCGGGCGGCTACGGCACGTTCCACGGGACGCCCGTGATCAGCCAGCCGCAGGCCGCGATCCTCGGCACCTACGCCGTCGTGAAGCGCGCGTGGGTCGTCCAGGACGAGATGGGCCAGGACGTGCTCGCGATCCGGCCGATCATGAACATCACGCTCACGTACGACCACCGCATCGTGGACGGCGCTCTCGCCGGCCGCTTCCTCCGGGATCTCAAGGAGCGCCTCGAGAGCTCGGACGAGAGCGCGTACTAGCTGCCGCGGGCTAGGCTGAGTCGTGAGCGCGCGGCCCGGATACCTGCTCGATCTCGGCGTGACGCCGTACCTCGAGGCGTGGGAGTTGCAGCGCGCGCTGGCCGGCGCGGTGTCGCAGGGCGCGATCCCGGACACGGTCGTGATGGTCGAGCATCCGCCCGTCGTGACGCTCGGCCGGCGCACCGACGGCGAGGAGCTCCACGTGCCCGACGGCGCGGAGGTCGAGGTGGTCGAGACCAACCGCGGCGGCAAGTCCACGTTCCACGGGCCGGGGCAGCTCGTCTGCTACCCGATCTTCGACCTGAACCGCCACGGCCGCGACGTGAAGCGCTACTGCCGCGATCTCGAGGAGTCGGTCATCCGGACGCTCGGCGCGTTCGAGGTCGAGGCGACGCGGATCGACGGGCTCACCGGCGTGTGGCTCGAGCGTCCGCCGAGGAAGATCTGCTCGATCGGCGTCCACATCTCCCGCTGGGTGACGACGCACGGCTACGCGCTGAACGTCGATCTCGACCCGGCGCCGTTCACGGAATGGATCACGGCCTGCGGGCTCGAGGACGCCGCGTTCACGACGATGGCTCGGGAGCTGTCGCGGGACGTCACGGTCGAGGAGGTTCGTCCGGTCGCGGCGGCGATGCTCGGCGAGGTGTTCGACCTGGAGCTCGAGGAGCTTCCGGCGACCGCCGCGTCGGACGTGATCTGGCCCCAGCCGCGGCACGAGCGGCTCGCCGAAGCGCGCTAGCTCTCCCGGATCGGATACGTGCCGACGAGCCAGTCGCCGATGATCCCCGGCTGCTGCGTCTGGAACATGAGGTCGAGGAGGACGTCACCGGCCGAGGGGTAGCGTCCCCGCCGGCGAGCGCGATGGACGAGCGTTCGAACCTGCTCGTAGCTCGGCCGGACGAGTTGCAGCTCACGCGCGATGATCGTCAGCCGGCGGTAGGTCTCGGCGATCGGCCGGCGGGAGTCGTCGAGCCGCTCGAGCGCAGCGACGAGCCGCGAGTCGATGTCCGGCCCGGAGGGCGCGACGCTCTGGCGGTCGGCGGAAGCCACGTCCTCACCATGCCTGGCAAGCGCACACGGATCTGTCACAGAACTGCCACAACTTCGCGCCGAACAATCCCAAGTTGCAGACTGCAACTTGTCAACGGAGCGCCCGAGGGCCGATGGTTTCGAGCCTCAACGCGCTGCCGCTCGCTTGTAACAGACTGCAACTTGGCAAGGAAGCGCCAGAACGGACGGGGCCGGCGGCGAGCTTCGGCCGGCGTCGTCCTGCGGCGAGCGTCGTCTCGCTACGCGGCGAGGGTCGTTCGCGTCTCGATCGCGAGAAGCGCGTCCACGACCTGCGGGTCGAACTGCGTGCCGCGGTTGCGCAGGAGCTCCGCGATCGCGGCGGAGGTGGACAGCGCCTTGCGGTACGAGCGGTCGGTGGTCATCGCGTTGTAGGCGTCGCAGCAGGCGACGATCCGCGCGGCGCGCGGGATCTGGTCGTCCGCCAGGCCGTCCGGGTAGCCGGTGCCGTCCCAGCGCTCGTGGCACGAGCGGACGATGCGGCCGATGTCGCCGAGGAGGCCGCCGACGCGGTGGAGCATGCGCTCGCCCTCGATCGTGTGCGTCTCGATGATCGCGCGCTCCTCGGGGGTGAGCGCGCCGGGCTTGTTGATGATCTCGTTCGGGATCCGCACCTTGCCGACGTCGTGGAGGAGCGCGGCGAATTCGATGTCACGTCGCTCGCGCGCGCCGATGCCGAGCTCGTCGGCGACCGCGAGGGACAGGTCGACGACGTCGCGGCTGTGCGAGCCCGTGTACGCGTCGTCGGCCTCGACCACCTCGCCGAGGAGGAACACGGTGCCGCGATAGGCGTCGCGCAGCTCGAGCTCGGAGTCGATCCGCACGCGGCGCTCCCGGGAGAAGACGGCGAGCAGACCGACCAGAGGCAGGGCGAGCACGACGGCAAACGGCGAGTCCACGGTCGCGAAGGCGACGGCGAGCCCGACCGACGCGAGACCGGCGTCGATGGCGTAGACCCAGGCCATCGCGCGCAGCTGCATCTTCGGCGGGACGCCGAGCACGGCCCACTCACGGATCGCGGAGCTGGCGAAGTCGAACGCGAACTGCGCGAGGAGCGCGGCCAGGTAGATCGGCCACTGCGAGAGCGACGGCGGGCCTTCGCCGTAGAGGCCGAGCACGAGCGCCGGCCCGACGGCGTGCCACGCGTTTCCGACGTGGAGGAACACGCGGTCGACGTGGAGCCGTCCGCGCAGCACGTCCACGGAATCGGCGAGCACGATCGCCGCCGCGACGGCGAGCGGGACCCAGCCGGTCGGCAGGACGAACAGCATCGGCACGAGGATCAGCTGCGTCGGGACGGCCGAGCCGGTTCCGACCTCGAAGTCGAGCCGGAACGAGATCGCATACGCGATGAGCAGGATCGCGACCGCGGCGAACGAGGGCGTCCGGTCGCTCGGGATCGTGAGCGCCATGACCGCGCCCGTCGCGAGGAACGCGAGGTTCGACACGAGCAGCGTCGTGCGCTCGTGTGAGGCGAGCTGGTTGAGACGGCGGGCGCGCTGCTCCTCGATCGAGCGCTGCAGCTCGATGTCGAGTCGCGCCTGGTCTCGCTCCGGTGCCGTGGCCGCAGTGGACACGAGGGAAGAATCGGCAGGTTCGCGGCCCCGCTTGACGCCGAGAACCGCCGAATCTCTCAAACGAGGGATACAGAGCGGCTCAAGACACCCGAAAGGGTGATGGTCGGTTCCCGTCCGCTGAAGAGACTGAGATCAGGTTCGTTACTGCGGCGTCCACTGGGAGGACAACGACGGATGGGAAGACGGCTCAAGTTTTCGACGGCGGCACTGCTTGCGTTCGCCGGCATGACAATCGCTCTGGTTGCGCCCGGTCAGGCGCAGGCGGGGCTGCTCTTCACCGGCAAGGGCGCGACGTGTGACCCCAGTCCCGTCGCAGGCGTTCCTCCCCTGGGGCGACACGTCGCAGTACTCGCTCGATGGGCGGCGGGACGTTCGAGAAGGGCACGGCCGCCTGGGATCTCAAGGGCGGCGCCGCGATCGTCTCGGGCAACGAGCCCTGGCGCGTCGAGAAGGACAACGGCACGCAGTCCCTTCGCATCCCCGCGGGCGGCACGGCGACCTCGCCGACCGCGTGCTTCACCTTCGGCGACTGGCACTTCCGCTTCTTCGTCAAGAACGTGGGCTCGCCGAACGGGACGCTCAGGGCCGAGGTCGTCGTTCGCAACCTCCTCGGAGTCCTCAGCACGCTCGACGGCGGCGTCGTCAAGGCCGACGGCACCTGGGATCCGTCCCCGCGCGTCGGTGCGCTGCTCTCCAACGTCTGCGCCCTGCTTCCGACGACGAAGTCGGTCGCGATCCGCCTCCGCGCGGTCGGCACCGGCGCTGCGTTCCAGGTGGACGACGTCTACCTGGATCCCTGGAAGAGCTTCTAGCCCCGGCGACTAGACTTGGCGGCGTGGAAACGTCGCTGCCCGTAGCCGAGCGGCCTCGCCGGCCGGAATGGATGAAGGTTCGCGCTCCGAGCGCGGACGGGCGCTACTTCGAGGTCCGCAAGCTCATCCACGGGCAGAAGCTCCACACGATCTGCGAGGAGGCGCGCTGCCCGAACATCGCCGAGTGCTGGGGGCGCGGCACCGCGACCTTCCAGATCCTCGGGGACACGTGCACGCGCGCGTGCCGGTACTGCTACGTCCACTCGGGCCGGCCGGCGGAGGCACCCGATCCGCTCGAGCCGCTGCGCCTCGCCCACGCGGCGTCGCAGATGGGTCTCAAGCACGTCGTGATCACCTCGGTCGACCGCGACGACGTCGCCGACCGGGGAGCGAGCCACTACGCGGCGACGATCCGCGCGCTGAAGAAGAAGCTGCCCGAGGCATCGGTCGAGGTGCTGACGCCGGACTTCCTCGGCGTCGAGGAGGAGGCGCTTCGCGATCGTGCTCGGCGCACGGCCGGAGGTCTTCAACCACAACATCGAGACCGTGCGGCGGCTCCACCGCAAGATGCGCGGCGCGAAGGCCGACTACGACAAGGCCCTCTGGCTGCTCGCGCGCGCGAAGGAGATCGCCGACTACAACGTGCTCACGAAGTCCGGGATCATCGTCGGGCTCGGCGAGACGAACGACGAGGTCGTCGACACGCTGCGCGACCTGCGCTCGCACGGCGTCGACGTCGTGACGATCGGCCAGTACCTCCAGCCGTCGGCCAAGCACGCGACGATCGACCGCTGGGTGCATCCGGACGAGTTCCGCTGGTTCCGCGAGCAGGGCGAGGCGCTCGGCTTCGGGTCGGTCTTCTCCGGGCCGCTCGTGCGGTCGTCCTACCGCGCCGACGAGCAGGTGCACGCGGCCGAGACCGGGCGCGGCGCCGTCGCCTACTAGTGCAGCTCGCCGAGGCCCAGAAGCTCTGGAGCCCGGCGGGGACGTACCTGAACACGGCGACGTACGGGCTGCCGTCGCAGCCGACCTGGGACGCCGTCCAGGCGGCGCTCTCCGACTGGCATCACGGCCGCACGAGCTACGAGCACTGGAACGAGACGACCGATCGCGCGCGGGCGCTCTGGGCGCGCATGGTCGGCGTGCCGGCCGAGGACGTCGTCACCGGGCCGGCCGTCTCCGCGCTCATCGGGCTCGTCGCCGCGACCGTCCCCGACGGCGCGCGCATCGTCGTACCCGACGGCGACTTCGCCTCGCTCATGTTCCCGTTCATGGCGCAGGCCGACCGGGGCGTCGAGACACGGGTCGTGCCGCTCGACCGGCTGGCGGAGGAGATCGACGAGCGCACCGACGTGGTCGCCGCGAGCCTCGTCCAGTCGTCGTCGGGCGAGGTGCTCGACCTCGACGCGGTGATCGACGCCGCCCGCGCTCACGATGCGCTCGTCGTGCTCGACGCCATCCAGGGCTGCGGCTGGCTTCCGTTCGACGCGAGCCGTGCGGACGTGGTCGCCGCGCACGGCTACAAGTGGCTCTGCTCCCCGCGCGGGTCGGCGTTCATGTACGTCCGGCCCGAGCTGCGGGCGCGCATGCGGCCGTCGAACGCGGGCTGGTACGCGGGCGACGACCCGTACGCGAGCTACTACGGGCCTCCGATGACACTCTCCGCCGACGCGCGCTCGCTCGACACGTCGCCGGCGTGGTTCTCCTGGGTCGGCACCGAGGCCGCGCTCCAGACGCTCCTCGACATCGGAGTCGAGGCGATCCACGAGCACAACGTCGCGCTCGCGAACCGGTTCCGCGCCGGGCTCGGGCTCGAGCCGAGCAACACCGCGATCGTCACGACCGACGGCGACGCCTCCCGCTTCGAGGATGCCGGGATCCGCGCCGCGATTCGCGCCGGCGGCCTGCGCGCCTCCTTCCACGTCTACAACACCGAGGCCGACGTGGACGCCGCGCTCGACGCGCTCGCTTAACGCGAAGGGCCGCCCGGAGGCGGCCCTTCGATTCGGTTCGGTTTCGAGCTACGGCCGCGTCACGGTGAACGTCTGCACGACCTGCGTCCGGCCGGGCGTCACGTTCGACGTCATCGACGCGATCGAGCCGAAGGTGCCGCTGCGATCGGCCGAGACGTCCCAGGAGACCGACGCCGTCCCGCCGGCCTGCGGCGCGGCGGTGATGACGGCGAACTCCGAGCCGTTGGGCGGCTGAACGGGGATGTTCTGCCCGCTCGTGCCGTTCCGGTTCTCCGCGCCCCAGTTGGAGCCGGAGCCCGGATCGCCCGCGCCGTTCGTCCCGTACGACAGCGTGATCTGCTCGCTCGCCGGCGTGGTGCCGACCCGGAGCCAGACCTGGAACGAGTGCGTGGTCGCGTTGGAGAAGTTCGGGATGCCGGCCCAGTCGACGACGAGCCATCGGTCGACCCCGTCGGTCAGGACTGCGATCCGGATCCCTCCTCCCGCGGTGGGATTGAGGTCGGTCCACCACGGCGCGATCACGTTGTTCGGCCTCGCCGCGACCGGGAAGATCTGCGGCGTGTACACGATGTCCGCCGCCGTTCCTCCGCCGATCACGAGGTAGCCGTTCGAGACGACCCCGACGCTCGTGTACGGCTCGCTGCCGTACATGAAGGCCGGCACGTTGAAGTTCGTGATCGTGTCGTCGCCGACGCCCGCGATCGGCGCAACTCCGAGCGCCGAGAGCGGCAGGTACCCGCCGGCCGGGCCGACGGTCGGCGTGATCGCCGTCGACCTGCGGCGGGACGACCGGAGTGAGCGTGCCGCTCCAGTCGATGCCCTCGTCACCGCGGTAGCGTGGTCGCCGGCGGCGTCGGGTTCGAGAACTCGAGATCCTCGTCGTCGCCGACGTTCCTGACCTTCAGGTCGACGTTCGCCGCGATCGCAGCGCCGTTGGCCATCGTCGCGGTGCACCGCGCATGACCCGTCCGCCTCGGGAACGTGTTCGTGTCGCACGTGTGCGAGAGCGTCACGATGCCCTGCCGCTTGAAGAAGGCGACCGGGATCGTCACCGAGTTCTCGCCCTTCTTCTTCGGATCGAGCGTGATGCGCCCGAAGTACTGCCCGTTCGGCAGCGTCGGCGCCTTGATCGTGATCGAGAACGTGACCGTCGCGGTTCTTCTTCACGTGGATGTTCTTGTTCGAGCGCCCGACCGTGATCGTCGCGCCCGCGGGCGCCTGCGTCTTCACGTCGAGCTCCTGCTCGTGGCCGGAGACGTTCAGGGCCGTCCGCCACGTCCTGATCGAGCCCGTCATCGTGGGCGCGTTCACGCTCGCGATGTTCAGGTCGATGCGGTGCAGCGGATCCGCGGCCGAGGCCACGAAGTTCGCGAACGTCTCGTCGAAGACGAGCGTCGGGTCGACCGCGCGGTTTACGCGGATCGAGCCGGCGCCGGCGTCGAACGGATCGAACGGCGTGACGCCGTCCTCCTTCAGGACGTCCTGCGCGGCCGACGTCATGAGCGCCGACTTGATCATCGCCGGCGTCCAGCTCGGGTGCGCCGCCTTGACGAGCGCCGAGGCGCCGGCCGAGTGCGGGCTCGACATGGACGTTCCGCCGATGGCCTGGAAGAGCTGGCCGGGCGGTCCGCCTGCCGCGGTCGCCGGCGTCGGCGTCATCCCCGCGAGGATCTGGATCCCCGGAGCGGTGACGTCGGGCTTCACGAAGTCGCCGAGCGGGCCCTTGGAGGAGAAGAAGGTCATCACGTCGCCGCGGATGGCCGTCTTCACCGAGTTGGCCCAGCTGCCCGTGACGCCGGTGTGGCCGGTGAGGAACGGGACGATGTCCGTGGGCCCCTGGATGTGGATGGACGGCACCCAGTGGTTGTCCGTCATCACGAACTCGAGGCCGGCGTTGTAGAGGATCATTCCGACCCCGCCGCCGTTCATCACGTTGAAGCTCTTCGCCACGCGGTTCGGGCCCCGCTGGCAGGCGACGATCTTTCCGGTCGCCGCTCCAGGCGGGATCGGGTTGACGCAGAGCGCGTCCACACCCGGGATCGAGGTGGCGAGGACGACCGGCGCCGAGCCGGCGCCCGGCGTGACCGTCGAGCCGACGAGGTCGAGCCGGTCGCCGTTCGACGCGACGAGCCGAAGCGTCGTCTGGTGCGCCCGGTTCGAGCTCGACGCGCCGACCGTCGTGACCCACGGGCCGCCGTGGTCGGCGGTCGCCGCACCCGGGCCGGCGTTGCCGGCCGAGGCGTTCACGGAGACGCCGGCGTTGAAGGCGTCGAGGAACGCCAGCTCGACCGCATCGGTGTACGGCTGCCCGCCGCCCGAGATCGAGAAGTTGATCACGTCGACGCCGTCGAGGATCGACTGCTGGACCGCCGCGACCGAGTCGGACGGGAAGCAGCCCTGGACGAGGCAGACGCGGTACATGATCACCTGCGCGCCCGGTGCGATCCCGCTGATCGGTCCGCGCTCGATCCCGAAGATCTTCGCGCTCGAGACCGGATCGCCGGCCGCCGTCGAGGACGTGTGCGTGCCGTGCCCGTCGGGGTCGCGCGCCGAGCACTGGCCGGTGACGTTGTTGCAGTACTCGCCGGGGATCGACGCCGAACACGGCCATGTACGTGTTCGTGAACGCGTACGCGCCGACGAGCTTGTTGTTGCAGGTGAAGGCCGGGCCGAGGCTCGGGTCCGTGCCGTTGCCGAACTGGCACTGGTGCGGAACCGTCGGCGCAGGGAGTCCGGTGTCGCGGAAGGACGGATGCTCGGGCCAGATGCCCGTGTCGAGCACGCCGACCGTGACGCCCTTGCCCGCCTTGACGGAGCCGCCGACGGACGGCCAGACCTCGGTCGCGCCGATGAACTTCGGCGTCGCGTCGGTGGCCGGGTGCTGGACCTCGTCCTGCTGGACCGCGGCGACGCCGTAGACCTTCAGGATGTCGCCGATCTCGTTCGCCGGCACGCTCGCGGCGATGCCGCCGTAGACGGTGCGGAAGGTCGCGCGCACCGTGAGCGACGGGGCCGCAGCCTGGACGTCGGCCGTGATGTCACGCGTGAGCTCGGCCGTGTAGGCGTCGTACGCGCGCACGGCCGCGGTGCGGTTCCGGAGGTCGGTCCCGGTCACGCTCGGGCTGGTGGCCTCGAGGCCGGCCACGCCGCCGGTGTAGGACGCGGTCGCGTCGAAGTCGTACTTCACGAAGATGTTGATCCGCGTCGCGTCCGTCCTCCCGAGGAGGGCCGGATCGGTGCGGGCGAGATAACCGGTCTGCGATTTCGAGCCGGTGAAAGTCGAATCGGGCGTCAGCGAGGCCGCTTGAAAGCGAGACGACGCGTCGCCGGATTGGCCCGACGCGCTGCCGCTCGCCGCGAAGGCGACCGCGACGGCCAGCATGAGGATGGACGGCACAGCTCTCCGGCGCCGGAGGCCGGAGTGTCTTGGCGTGCGCATGGTGGCTCCCCTTCCGTTGCTCGCCCGGGCGCTACGCCCGGTTCCCATGACTGCAATGGTGAACCGTTGACGCTTGTCACGCAAGGACTATTCGAACGTCAAGGGCTAGAGCGCGGACTTCGTCCAGCCCTGCGCGTCCGGCGCGAGCGTGCGCCCCCAGTTCGGGCCGATCATTCGGGCGCGGTAGGCGGTTCCGCGCCAGTACGGACGGATCCAGAGGGAGAACTTCCCGGCGGGCTTGCGCGTGAGGATGCCCATGCACCGGTGCCACGATCCGCGCTTCATGAAGTCGATGTAGACGTTGCGGCCGTACTTGTCGGTCGGCACGCCCTCGGGCGTGGCGTGGTAGCCGAAGACCGGCTTGCCGTGAAAGGTCGCCTGGCCCTTCACCATCTCGCTGTTCCACTTGCAGCAGACCGCCCTGATCGGGAGCTTGGTCGGCGCGCCGCTCCACCGTGAGAACCGCAGCTCGCGCGGACCGTCCTTCAAGCGCTTCCACTGCTGGAGCGCGAAGTACTTGCCGCTCGGACCCTGGCGGAGCTTGACGAGCATCGGCAGCCTGGGCGAGCTCGTCGCGTGCGTGATGTCCTTTCCGGACGCCTTGTGATCCCAGACCGTCTTTCCGCTCGGCATGACGATCGCGCTGCGCCAGCGGCCACCCGAGCGCCAGGTGATCGTGGCGACGCCCTTTGCGTTCACGCGGACCGACGCCTTGCTGGCGTTCTCCCCGATCTTGATCGAGGCGTCCGCCACGCCCGCGCAGGCAAGCGCGATCAGCGCGACGACGGCGATGAGGCTGCGGCGGCCCATGTCTTTCACCGTGCCTGACCCGTCGGCGATCCATACCGCCCAAGCGGAGGTCTTACAGGATTCTCACAAGTGGAAATCCGGCGAATCAGCCGTTGGGACGCGCCATCTTGCGGTAATCCAGGGCCTCGTCGAGCACCTTCTCGTCGACGCCCTTCTCCCGCGCGACCTCGCGGAGCGACCGGCCGGAAGCTGCCGATTCCTTCACGATCTCGGTGGCGAGGTCGTAGCCGATGTACGGGTTCAGCGCGGTCGCGGCCGACAGCGTGAGCTCGGCGTAGCGCTCGGCCTGCTCGACGTTCGCCTCGAGCCCGTCGACGCAGCGCTCGGCGAAGAGGCGGCTCGCGGAGGAGAGCAGCCGGATCGAGTGGTCGAGGTTCCGCGCCATGAGCGGAATGAAGACGTTCAGCTCGAAATGACCCTGCAGCCCGCCGACCGTGATCGCCGCGTCGTTGCCGATCACCTGCGCGGACACCTGGGTCACGACCTCCGGGATGACCGGGTTCACCTTGCCGGGCATGATCGAGCTGCCCTTCTGGAGCTCCGGCAGGCGAAGCTCGGCGAGCCCGGCGCGCGGGCCCGAGCCCATCAGGCGGAGGTCGTTCGCGATCTTCGTCAGCGAGACGGCGATCGTCTTCAGCGCGCCCGAGACCTCGACCAGCCCGTCGCGGGCGGCCTGCGCCTCGAACGGATCCGCGGGCGCCGAGATCGTGAGGCCGGTCTCGGCGGAAAGCTTCTCGCGCACGCGAGCGGCGAACTCGGGGTGCGTGTTCATGCCCGGTGCCGACCGCGGTCCCGCCGAGCGGGAATCTGGCCGACGCGGCCGAGCGTCGACTCGACGCGCGCGATCCCCTGGCGCACCTGCGCCGCGTAGCCCGAGAACTCCTGGCCGAGCATGACCGGCACCGCGTCCATGAGGTGCGTGCGGCCGGACTTGACGACGTCGTCGAACTCCTCGGCCTTGCGCTCGAGCGAGGCCGCGAGCTGGTCGAGCGCCGGGAGCAGGTCGTCCACGAGCTCGCCGAGCGTCGCGAGGTGCACGGCCGACGGGAAGACGTCGTTCGACGACTGCCCGAGGTTCACGTGGTCGTTCGGGTGCGCGCCCTCGCCGGCGAGCGACGGCGATGACCTCGTTCGCGTTCATGTTCGTCGAGGTGCCCGAGCCGGTCTGGAAGACGTCGATCGGGAACTGGTCGTCGAACTCGCCCGCGGCGACACGGTCGGCCGCGGCGGCGATCCGCTCGCCGAGCTCCGGGTCGAGCAGCCCGAGCTCGGTGTTCACGCGGGCGGCAGCGGCCTTGATCCGACCGAGCCAGCGAACGACGGGGACGGGCATCGTCTCCCCGGAGACCGGAAAGTTCTCGACGGCCTTCGCGGTCTCGCTTCCCCAGAGCTCCTTGGGCGCCGTGTCGCTCACGTGGTCGAGTTTATCCGCGCGCGGATCACCCGTTTCGGTGGATGAGGACGGCCCTTGCAGCCATGTCCCTCTATCCACTTCGCCCCACCCTTACATGGGAGGGGCGGTGCCCTCCACCCGCCACCCACCAAGAAACCTAGCGCGAGAAACCGCGCGGACTTGCGCCGGGTTCGTGCCAATTTGGCGCGGCGCGAGAGAGCGGAAGCTAGACCGCGTAGATCGTCGCGCGACGGTCGACCGGGCGCTCGCGGATTCGGCGGCGCGTCGGCTCGGTCAGCGCGGTGGACGGAGCCCAGCCGAGGTACCCGCACCGCGGGCACTCGCCGGGGTCGACGCGACGGGCATCGACGGCGTGCGCGAACGTCCGCGCCTCACCGCATCCCAAGCACTCGACCCGCAGCCTCTCCATCACTTCTTGTGTCGTCCGCCGCAAGCGAGGCGGATGAGGCGACCGAGTCCCTCGAACGAGGGACGGATCAGTCCGTGGAGTACTTCGGCTGGACCTTCTCGCCGCGGATCCTCGCGATCGCGTTGTTCGCGGCGATCGCGGCCTCGCCCATGCCGATCGTGATCAGCGTGATCTTGCCCTCGTAGCCGGCGACGTCGCCGGCGGCGTAGACGCCGGGGAGCGTCGTCTCCATCGTCTTCGGCTCGACGAGCATCTGGCGCTTGCCGTGCAGCTCGAGGCCCCAGTCGGCGATCGAGCCGAGGTGCGAGTGGAAGCCGAGCAGCGTGATCAGCGCCTCGCACGGAACCTCGGTCATCTCGCCGGTCTCGGTCTCCTCGATGACGACCGAGGCGAGGACGCCGTCGCCGCGGGCCTCGCGGACCTCGGCGGTCGTGAAGATCCGGACCTTGCCCTCCTCCTCGAGCTTGCGCGCCTCGGTGACTGAGGATTCGAGCGCGCGGAAACGATCGCGGCGATGGACGAGCGTGATCGGGAGGTCGGCGGTGTCCTGGAGGCCGAGCGTCCAGTCGAGCGCCGAGTCGCCGCCGCCGACGATCACGCAGCTCTTACCGGCGAAGACGTCCTTCTGGCGGACGAAGTAGTGGAGCCCGCGGCCCTCCCAGTCGTCGATGCCGTCGATGCCGAGCTTGCGCGGCTCGAAGGCGCCGTGGCCCGCGGTGACGATGATCGTGCGCGTCTCGATCGTCTTGCCGGACGCGGTGGCGATCGTGTGGCGTCTCGTCGCCCGTCGTGAGCTCGCGCACCTCCTCGCCGAGGAGGACGTCGGCGCCGAACTGGAGGCCCTGCTCGGCGCAGAGGTCGACGAGCGCCTGGCCCTGGATCTTCGGATGGCCGGCGACGTCGTAGACGTGCTTCTCCGGGTAGACGGCCGCGACCTGGCCGCCGAGCTGCTCGAGGCTCTCGAGGATGCAGACCGTCGCCTCGCGATGGCCGGCGTAGTAGGCAGCCGAGAGGCCGACGGGCCCGGCGCCGATGATCGTGATGTCGTAGACCACGTCCGGCCGGACGCTAGCTAATGGCTGCAGCCGGAGCCGCAGCCGCCGCCGGCGGCGGCCTCAACCGGAGCGTCCTCGGCAACCCCGTCCTTCGCCTGGAAGGAGGAGCCGCAGCCGCAGGCCGCCTGGACGTTCGGGTTGTTGATCGCGAACCCGGCGCCCATGAGCGCGTCGACGTAGTCGATCTCGGAGCCGGTCAGGTACGGGGCGCTGAACGGGTCGACGACGACGGTGACGCCGTGCATCTCGACCTCGTTGTCGCCGTCCTGCGGACCGCGGTCGAAACCGAGCTCGTACTGGAACCCGGAGCACCCGCCGCCCTGGATCGCGACGCGCAGGACGCCCCCGTCGGTCTCGGGCTCCTCCGCCATCAGCTCCTTGACCTTGGCGGCTGCGCTCTCGGTAATCGTGATCACGATCTCAGTGTAGCAGCGCCGAATCAGGCGTCGAGGGGGTTTGTAACGCCTGTTGCGGCACACAAAGTCCCCGCTCAGAGGCATCTTTTTCGTGACGCGCCCGGGGCGCTTGTAACGGGTTAGTATGGCCGGGATTCACGTGATCCTCGCTTCGCTTGACGCCTGGTTTCCGTTCCTCGCCTACGCGTTCATCGCGTTCGTGATTCCGGCGTCGATGATCCTGTTCTCGTTCATCTTCGCGACCCATGCCGAGCGGTCCAAGGCGCGTGTCCTGCCGTTCGAATCCGGCGTCGCGACGGGCCCGCCGAAGCAGCAGCGCTTCACGGTCAGCTTCTACCTCACGGCGATGCTCTTCATCGTCTTCGACATCGAGATCGTGTTCCTCTTCCCGGTCGCGGTCGTGCTCGACGAGGTCGGGACTGTTCGCGCTCGCGGAGTTCGGGTTCTTCATCGGGATCCTCGCCGTGGCGTACGTCTACATCTGGAGGAAGGGGGCGCTCGAATGGCGGTAGACAAGCCCAAGAAGCGGCTCGCCGACTACGGCGTCAACTCCGAGCGCGTCCTCATGACGCAAGACGGGCCCGATGAAGGGCGAGCCGGGCGCGTTCGAGACCGAGCTCGGCGACCTCGAGAACCGCCTCATGCTGACGACGGTCTCGAAGGCGATCCACTGGGCGCGCGCGGGCTCCATGTGGCCGGACACGTTCGGCCTCGCCTGCTGCGCGATCGAGATGATGGCGATCGTCTCGTCCCGCTACGACCTCGCGCGCTTCGGGATGGAGGTCTTCCGCTCGTCGCCGCGCCAGGCCGACCTGCTCATCGTCTCCGGCCGCGTCTCCCACAAGATGGCCGGGCCGCTCCGCCAGATCTACGACCAGATGCTCGAGCCGAAGTGGGTCATGGCGATGGGCGCCTGCGCCAGCTCGGCCGGGATGTTCAACAACTACGCGGTGCTCCAGGGCGTGGACAAGGTGACGCCCGTCGACATCTACGTGCCCGGCTGCCCGCCGCGGCCCGAGGCGGTGCTCGAGGGGATCGTCCGGCTGCACGAGCGGATCAAGGCCGGCGTGCCGCCCGCCTACGAGCTGCGAAAGGCCGCACAGGGATGAGCTTCGCGCGAGATCCCCGGATTTGTTGACGAGTCCGAAGCCTTCGGCGAGACGACCGTCGTCGTCGAGCCCGACCGCATCGCCGAGGCCGCCGTCTACGTGCGCGACGAGCTCGGCTTCGCGTTCCTCTCGGATCTCTCCGGCGCCGACTACCTCGGCTGGGGCGACAAGGGCGTGGCCGGCTACTGGGGCTCGTCCGCCCGGACCGAACGGCGCGCGCGACCTGAACGCGCCCGGCTCCCAGGGACTCCAGTCGCTGCCCGAGCCGAAGCCGAAGCGCTTCTCCGTCAACTACCACGTGCTCGCGATGAAGCCCGAGCCGCGCCGCCTGCGCCTGAAGGTCTGGATCGACGACGGCGAGGCGGTCCCGAGCGTCGTCTCCGTCTGGCCGACGGCCGACTGGCACGAGCGCGAGGCCTGGGACATGCTCGGCATCCCCTTCGAGGGCCACCCGAACCTCGTCCGGATCCTCATGGAGGACGACTGGGACGGCCATCCGCTCCGCAAGGACTACCCGCTCGGAGGCGAGCCCGTCCGGTTCTCGGACGCGGAGTAAGCGCCATGGCCGCCGCGTACCCGTCCACGCGCAGGACCCCGATCTACGAGGGCACGCGCATCCCGCATCCGATCCCGACGGTGCTCGAGGTCGACCCGAAGCTGCGCGAGCAGGGCGACATCCTCGAGGTCAACTTCGGCCCGAACCACCCGTCCACGCACGGCGTCCTCCGCCTGATCGTCGAGCTGAACGGCGAGCGCGTCGAGGGCCTCGCGGCGGTGATCGGCTACCTCCACACCGGCTTCGAGAAGAACATGGAGGCGAAGACGTACTGGAAGGGGATCACGTACGCGCCCCGGATGGACTACGTCTCGTTCCAGGCGAACGAGCTCGTCTACGTCCTCGCGGTCGAGAAGCTCCTCGGGATCGAGACCCCGCCCAAGGCGGTCTGGATGCGGACGCTCCTCTGCGAGCTGAACCGGATCCACTCGCACCTCGTCTATCTCGGCACCTCCGCGCTCGAGCTGGGGGCCGTTTCGATGTTTTGGTACTGCTTCCGCGAGCGGGACGCGATCCTCGACCTCTTCGAGATGGTCTGCGGGTTCCGCATGCACACGCGGTACTTCCAGATCGGCGGGCTCGCCGAGGACATCCCGCCGGGCTTCTACGACGACTGCCGCGAGTTCTGCGACGTCATGCCGGCGCGCGTCGACGAGTACGAGGCGATCCTCAACACGCAGCAGATCTGGCTGGAGCGGACGAAGGGGATCGGGCTCCTCTCGGCCGAGGACGCGATCGCGCTCGGGCAGTCCGGCCCGGTGCTGCGCGCGTCCGGCGTCGACTGGGATCTCCGCAAGGCCGAGCCGTACCTCGCGTACGGCGAGGTCGACTTCGACGTCCCGGTCTATCCGAACGGCGACGTGTTCGACCGCTACAAGGTGCGCGTCGACGAGATGCGCGAGTCGGTGCGAATCGTCCGCCAGTGCCTCGACCGGATGCCGGACGGGCCGTGGATCGCCGACGACCGCAAGGTCGTGCTGCCGCCGCGGCACGAGCTGCACACGTCGATGGAGAGCCTCATCCACCACTTCAAGCTCGTCACCGAGGGCTTCCGGGTCCCCGAGGGCGAGGTCTACGTGACCGTCGAGTCGCCTCGCGGCGAGCTCGGCTGCTACCTCGTCTCGGACGGCGGGCCGAAGCCGTGGCGCGTGCGCTTCCGCGCTCCCTCCTTCGCGGCGCTCGAGGCGACCGCGACGTGCTCCCGGCAGACGCTGATCGCGGACATGATCGCGATCGTCGGCTCGCTCGACGGCGTCATGGGAGAGGTGGACCGATGATCTCCGCGAAAAATGCTGCGCATTTCCCGCGGCAGGAGGCGAGTCCCATCGCTTCGCTCGGGAGAATCAAGTGAGCGCGACGATCTCTTCGACCAGGTCGAGGCGTTGGCGGCGCAGTACCCGTCGTCGCGCTCGGCGGTCATGCCCGCGCTCCACCTGGCGCAGGAGAAGGACGGCTGGCTGCCGCCGGACGCGCTGCGCGAGATCGCCGACGCGCTCGACCTCACGCCCGCCTACGTCATGTCGATCGCGAGCTTCTACGACATGTACAACCTCGAGCCGGTCGGCAAGCACGAGATCGCCGTCTGCACGAACGTCTCGTGCGCGCTCGCGGGCGCGCAGGACGTGGTCGACGCGTTCGAGCGCGAGCTCGGCTGCTCCGCCGGCTCGACGACGGACGACGGCGAGTTCTCGCTCACGACCTTCGAGTGCCTCGGCGGCTGCGGCTGGGCCACGGTCGTCGCCGTGGACTGGCGCTACCGCGAGCACGTGTCGGCGGGCGACGTCCCCGGGATCGTGGCCGAGCTGAAGGGAGAAGCCGATGGCGCTTAAGCAGCTGCTTCTCGCGCACGCGGACGGGAACGACCTGACGAAGCTCGACGCGTACCGCGAGGTCGGCGGCTACTCGGCGCTCGAGAAGGCGCTCGCGACTCCCGGGCCGGACCTCGTCGAGGAGTTCCTCGCTTCCGGGCTTGCGCGGCCGCGGCGGCGCCGGCTTCCCCATGGGCCGCAAGGCGAGCTTCATCCCCAAGCCCGACCAGACGACCAAGCCGATCTACCTGACGATCAACGCGGACGAGTCCGAGCCGGGCACGTTCAAGGACCGCGAGATCATGCTGCGGATCCCGCACGCGCTGATCGAGGGCGCCGTCATCACCTGCCACGCGATCGGCGCGGACACGGCCTTCATCTACCTGCGCGGCGAGTACCTGCACGAGTACGAGGTCGTGGCGGCCGCGCTCGCGGAAGCGCTCGAGGCGAACCTCGTCGGGCCGAACGTGCTCGGCACGGACACCTCGGTGACGATCGTGATCCACCGCGGCGCCGGCGCCTACATCTGCGGCGAGGAGACCGCGCTCCTCGAGTCGCTCGAGGGCAACCGCGGCCAGCCGCGCTCGAAGCCGCCGTTCCCGGCCATCTCCGGCGTGTACGCGTCGCCGACGCTCATCAACAACGTCGAGACGATCGCGACGCTCCCGACGATCGTGAACTCCGGCGGCAAGAAGTACGCGAAGCTCGGCGTCGAGAACTCGGCCGGGACGCGCGTGTTCTCGCTCTCCGGCAACGTCGTGAACGGCGGGAACTACGAGCTCGAGCTGGGCACGCCGCTGCGCGAGCTGATCTTCGACATCGGCGGCGGGATCCCGGACGGGCGCCAGCTCAAGGCGTGCATCCCGGGCGGCTCGTCGGTTCCCGTTCTGACCGCGGACGAGGTCGACACCGCGCTCGACTTCGACTCGATGGCCGCGGCCGGGACGATGCTCGGCTCCGGCGCCGTGATCGTGATCGACGACCGCGCCTGCATGGTGCAGCTCGGCCTGCGGGTCGCGCAGTTCTACATGCACGAGTCCTGCGGGAAGTGCACGCCGTGCCGCGAGGGGACGCGCTGGATGGTGCAGATCCTCCACAAGCTCGAGGACGGGCGCGCCGAGCAGGGCGAGCTCGATCTCCTGCTGGACGTCTGCGACAAGATCCTCGGCAACTGCCTCTGCCCGCTCGGGGACGCGGCAGCGATGCCGATCGCGAGCTACGTCGCCAAGTTCCGCGAGGAGTACCAGCAGCACATCGACCACGGCGGCTGCCCGTTCGGCGGCGAGTCGTCCCTCGCGGGCGTCATCGCGCCGGTCGACCAGCATCACGCGCACGTGCGAGGCCAGATCGTGGTGCCGGCATGAGCGCGCCCGAGCTCGTCACCGTCTCGGTCGACGGCCGCGAGATCGCCGTCCCGAAGGGAACCGGGATGATCGAGACCGCGCTCGCGGCCGGTGTCGAGATTCCCGTCTTCTGTTACGAGCCGCGGCTCGGGCCGCCCGTCGGCGCCTGCCGCATGTGCCTCTGCGAGGTCGAGGGGATGCCGAAGCTCCAGGCCGCGTGCACGCTCACCGCGCAGGACGGGATGGCGCTTCGTTCAGCCGCGACGAGCACCCAGGCGGCCGAGGGCCAGCAGGCGATCCTCGAGTTCATCCTCCTGAACCACCCGCTCGACTGCCCGGACTGCGACAAGGGCGGCGAGTGCCCGCTCCAGGACCTGACCTTCCGCTTCGGGCCCGGCTCGACGCGGATGCACTTCCCCAAGCGCACGTTCGACAAGCCGATCCCGATCTCGCCGACGATCTCGCTCGACCGCGAGCGCTGCATCCTCTGCTACCGCTGCACGCGCTTCTCCGAGAACGTCTCCGAGGATCTCCAGCTGGTGGCGCGAAACCGCGGCGCGCAGTCGATCATCACGACCTTCGAGGACGAGCCGTACCGCGCGCACTTCTCCGGCAACGTGACCGAGCTCTGCCCGGTCGGCGCGCTGCTCCCCTCGACCTACCGCTTCAAGGCGCGGCCGTGGGAGATCGACAACGTCCCGACCGTCTGCGGCATGTGCCCGACCGGCTGCAACATCTGGGCGACGACGCGCGAGGGCAAGGTGCACCGGATCCTGTCGCGGAACCACCCGGAGGTGGACGACGGCTGGATCTGCGACAAGGGGCGCTTCGCCTTCGACCACGTGAACGCGGACGACCGCGTGCGCGAGCCGCTCCTGCGGGTGCGGCGCCGCGGCTTCGAGCCGGTCTCCTACGCGCAGGCGGTCGAGGAGACCGCGCGCGGGCTCGGCGAGGCGGGCGACTCGATCGTGGTCGCGTTCTCCGGCTCCGAGACCGTGGAGCAGGCGAGCGCGATCGCGCGGCTCGTCCGCGGCGGGCTCCACGCGCACACGGCGCTCATCCCCGACGACCTCGACCCGGCGGTGGATGCGTTCCGCGCGCCGCTCTCGGCCATCCGCGACGCGGAGATCTGTCTCGTCCTCGGCGACGAGCCCGTGATCGAGCGCGCGCCCGGCGTCGACCTCTGGCTGCGCGCCGCCCGGCGAAACGGCGCCGAGGTCGTGACCGTGAACCCGGCCGGGACGATCGCCGTCTCGCCCGGGAGCGCCGCGTCGGTCTGTTACGACCTGATCGGAGGCGGCGGGGACGAGGAGGTCGCGGGGCTCGCGCGGCGTCTGCGCTCCGCGAGCCGTGTGGCGATCGTCTGGTCGGGCGACGACCACGATCACGGCCGGCGGGGTGCCGCGCTGGCCGCGTCGCTGGAGCTCGGCGAGGGCTCCGGCCTCTACATCCTTCCCCGCACGCCGAACGGCCGCGGCGTCGCGCAGGTCTGGCACGAGACCGCGGACGGCGAGACCGAGATCCCCGACGGCGAGATCGGCGCGCTCATCATCTCGGGCGACGGCGCCGCGGACGATCCGCGCGTGGCCGACCTGGCCGAGCGCGCCCGCTTCGTCCTCGTCACCACGATGTTCCCCGGCGACCACACGCTGTGGGCGCACGTCGTCGTGCCCGGAACGTCGTACCTCGAGCGCGACGGGACGAGCGTGAACCTCGAGGGCCGGGCGCAGCGGATGCGCCAGGCGATCGACCCCGCCTTCCCCGACGAGCTCGAGTTCTTCGCCCGCGTCGGCGCTGCGCTGGGCGTCGCCATCGCGCCGTGGGCGGCCGAGGCCGCGCCGGCCCAGCGCGCCGAGCTGGCGCCGCGCACGACCCTCGACGACGCGCCCGAGCTGGCGCCGCTCGACCGGCCGAAGAGCGGCAAGGGCTTCGAGCTCGCGACCTACCGCTCCCTCTTCTCCGGCCGCGAGGTGGAGCGCACCGAGCCGCTCGCGTTCCAGCGCCCGCCGGCCGAGGTCGAGCTCTCGAAGGCCGACGCCGCCAAGCTCAAGGTCTCCACCGGCGAGACGGTCGTCGTGGGCACGAACGGCACGAGCCGCGAGCTCCGTGCGCGGATCAACCGGCGCCTGAAGGACGGCGTCGTCCGCATCGCCGACGAGCACGCGGCCGGACTCGAGGCCCGCGTCGAGGTGAAGAGACCGTGATCCTCGCCCAGACCGCGCCCGAGCCCTGGTGGATCGACGTGATCAAGGCGCTCGTGATCGTCAACCTCGTCATGGGCGCGTTCGCCTACCTCACCTGGGTCGAGCGCAAGCTCCTCGGCCGCATGCACCTGCGCTACGGGCCGAACCGCGTCGGGCCGTTCGGCCTCCTCCAGCCGATCGCCGACCTCATGAAGCTGCTCGGCAAGGCGAGCTTTTTTCCGGCCGCCGCGATCGACGTCCTCTACCTCGCCGCACCCCTCGTAGCCGCGTTCACGGCGCTCGCCGCGTTCAGCGTCATCCCGTTCGGCGGCACCTGGGAGATCGGCGGGTACACGGTCACCGGCGTCGTCGCGGACGTGCCGATCTCGCTGATCCTCATCTTCGCGCTCGGCGCGATGGGGATCTACGCGTTCGTCGTCGGCGGCTGGGCGAGCGAGTCGAAGTACTCGCTCCTCGGCTCGATGCGGACCTGCGCGCAGCTCGTCTCCTACGAGGTCTCGCTCGGACTCGCAGTGCTCGGCGTCGTGCTCATGTCCGGGACGCTCTCGCTGACCGAGATCGTCACGGCCCAGCAGGAGACGACCTGGTACATCGGCCCGCAGATCGTCGGCTTCGTCTGCTTCTTCATCGCCGGCATCGCCGAGACGAACCGCGCTCCGTTCGACCTGCCCGAAGCCGAGCAGGAGCTCGTCGCCGGCTACCACACCGAGTACGGCGGGATGCGCTGGGGCCTCTTCCAGATGGCCGAGTACATCAACATGATCACGTTCTCCGGCCTCGCCGTGACCCTCTTCTTCGGCGGCTGGAGCGGGCCGATCCTGCCCGGGCCGGTCTGGTTCCTCCTGAAGCTCGGCGCGTTCATCTTCGTCTTCATGTGGATGCGCGCGACGCTGCCGCGGCTGCGCTACGACCAGCTGATGGCGTTCGGCTGGAAGGTGCTCCTGCCGATCGCGACGCTGAACGCGGTCGTCACCGCGGTGATCCTGGCGGTGCGCACATGACCCCGCAGCCGTTCGGATCGATGAAGGGCTTCGCGGTCACGTTCCGCCAGATCTTCCGCAAGCCGATCACGCAGGAGTACCCCGAGTACAAGCGGCCGGTCTACCCGCGCTTCCGCGGGCGCCACCGCCTGCACCTGCACGACAACGGCCTGGAGAAGTGCGTCGGCTGCTCGCTCTGCGCCGCGGCCTGCCCCGCGGACTGCATCCGCGTCGTCGCCGCCGAGAACGACCCGGACGACCGCGTCTCGGCCGGCGAGCGCTACGCGCGGATCTACGAGATCAACATGAGCCGCTGCATCTTCTGCGGCTACTGCGAGCTGGCGTGTCCGTTCGACGCGATCACGCTCGGCAACGAGTACGAGCTCTCCGAGTACCACCGCGACGACCAGATCTACACGAAGGAGATGCTCCTCGCGCCGCCGGTCAAGCGCGTCCCGGTCGCCGACCGCGAGCTCTACGACACGCCCGAGCCGGTCTGGAAGAGCGAGTCAGCTGATGGACACCGCCGCCGAGACCCTCGTCTGGATCATCTGGATCCTCTCGGTCACGTCGCTCTTCGCGTCCGGGCTCGCCGTCGTGCTCTTCGCGAACCCGTTCTACTCGGCGCTCGCGCTGATCGTGAACCTCGCCTCGCTCGCCGTGCTCTTCCTGATGCTGAACGCGGAGTTCGTCGCCGCGGCGCAGGTGCTCGTCTACGCGGGCGCGGTCGTGGTCATGTTCCTCTTCGTCACCGCGTATCTCGGCGGGCGCGAGTTCATCCCGTGGAGAGCCGGCCCGAGCTGGCAGGCGGTCGCGTCGGTCGTGGCCGCGGCGGCGATCGCGGCGCAGGTGGTGGTCGTGATCGTCCTCGCGGCCGGCGACGACCTCACCAACACGCCCGAGGTGACCGAGGCCTTCGGCTCGCCCGCCTCGATCGGGGAGCTCTTCCTCACGGATCACCTGCTCGCGTTCGAGGTGACCTCGATCGTCCTGCTGGTCGCGGCCGTCGGCGGCGTGATCCTCGGCGCGACGACGCCGCCCCACCGCGACGAGGTCGAGGAGAGCTGATGCTCGGCCCCGGAATCGCCGCCTACCTCGTCGTCTCGGTCGTGCTCTTCGCGATCGGCGCGTTCGGCGTGCTCGCGCGGCGCAGCCCGCTGATCGTCCTGCTCGCGCTCGAGATCATGCTCAACGCCGGCAACCTCGCCCTCATCGCCTTCGCGCGCCAAGCCGGCGGAGAGGACGGCCAGATCTTCGCGCTCGCCGTCATGGTCGTCGCCGCCTCCGAGGCCGTCGTCGGGCTCGGCTTCATCGTCGCCATGTCGCGCCTGCGCGCCGACCTCGACCTCGACAAGCTGACGACGCTGCGCGGATGACCGAGGCCGCCTGGATCGCGCTGTTCCTCCCGGCCGCGGCGGTCCTGGCGATCGCGTTCGCGGGCTCGCGGATCACCGGGCGCCAGGCGGGGCTCATCGCCTCCGGCTCGACGCTCGGCTCGCTCGTCGCGACCCTCGTCGTGTTCGTGCTCATGCTCGACGAGCACCCGGAGGAGCGCTCCGAGGTCTCGACCCTCTGGACCTGGCTCTCCGCGGGCGACCTCCGCGTGGGGTTCGACATCCTGGTCGACCCGCTGAGCGTCTTCATGATGCTCGTCGTCTCGGGCGTCGGCTTCCTGATCCTCACGTACGGGATCGGCTACATGGCGGGCGACGAGGAGGAGCGCCGCTACCACGCCTACAAGGCGCTCTTCATCTTCTCGATGCTGCTGCTCGTCGAGGGCGGGAACCTGCTGCTCCTCCTGGCCGGCTGGGGCATGGTCGGGCTCTCGTCCTACCTGCTGATCAACTTCTGGCACCAGCGCTCGACCGCGGTCGCGGCCGGCAAGAAGGCGTTCGTCATGAACGCGATCGGCGACGCGACCTTCGCGCTCGCGCTCTTCATCCTCGCCGAGCAGACCGGCTCGCTCGACTTCGGGCTCGTGTTCGACCGGGCGCCCGAGGCGCTCGGCGAGTCGTCGACGCTGGCAGTGCTGGTCGCGCTCGGCCTCCTGGGAGCGGCGGTCGCCAAGTCGGCGCAGATCCCGCTCCACACCTGGCTGCCGGACGCGATGGAGGGCCCGACGCCGGTCTCCGCCCTGATCCACGCGGCGACGATGGTGACCGCCGGCGTCTACCTGATCGTCCGCACGAGCCCGCTCTTCGAGCTCGCGCCGGACATCCTCGAGCTCGCCGGCATCCTCGGCGGCGTCACGATCCTCGTCGCCGGGCTCGTCGCGCTCGTCCAGACGGACATCAAGCGCGTGATCGCGTACTCGACGATGAGCCAGATCGGCTACATGTTCCTCGCCGTCGGCCTCGGCGCGTTCGGTGCGGGGCTCTTCCACCTGATGACGCACGCGTTCTTCAAGGCGCTGCTCTTCATGGCCGCCGGCGTCGTCATCCACGCGCTCGCCGGGGAGCAGGACATCCGCAGGATGGGCGGGCTCGGCAAGGCGCTCCCGTGGACGTACCGCTGCTTCCTCGTCGGCGCGCTCGCGCTCGCCGCGATCCCGCCGTTCGCCGGCTTCTTCTCCAAGGACGCGATCCTCGCGAGCGCCGCCGGAGCGGGAACGCTCGGCTGGATCCTCTGGGGAGTCGGGGTGGCCGGGGCGTTCCTGACGGCGCTCTACACCTTCCGGCTCGTCTTCATCGTCTTCTTCGGCGAGCCGGCGGCCGACCAGCCGCACCTGCACAGGGAGCGCTTCGAGGGCCCGCTCTCGATGATGTGGCCGGTCGGCGTGCTCACGGTCGGCGCGATCGTCAGCGGGTTCCTCCAGTTCCCGGGCGGCTGGGCCGGAGTCGACACCTGGATCGAGCCCGTCGCCGAGTCGATCCACGAGGTCGAGCGGCGCGACCGCCTGGTTCTCGGCGCTCACCGCGCTCGGGCTCGCGATCGCCGGGATCGTCCTCGCCTGGTTCCTCTACGGCCGGCGCCGCAGCGACGTGCCCTCGCGGATCCGCGCCCGGCTGCCGTGGCCGACGAAGACGCTCGAGCACAAGCTCTACTTCGACGAGGCCTACGACTACGCGTTCTACGAGCCGAGCTCGCGCCTCGCGCTCCTGCTCACGCGCTTCGTCGAGAAGCCGATCTTCCTCGCCTCGCTCGGCGAGATCGGGTTCGAGGTCCGTGAGATCGGCTCGAAGCTCGCGGCCGCGCAGAACGGGCTCGTCCGCACCTACGCCCTGGCGGTGGCCGTCGGCCTCGCCGTCATCCTCGTCGTCTTCCTCACGGTGAGCTGATGGAGACCAACGCCCTCATCTTCGGTCCCATCGCGGTCGCGCTCCTCATCTGGCTCCTGCCGTTGACGCAGCGGGTCGCCGGGGCGGTCGCGCTCTCGGCTGCGATCGCCACCCTGATCGGCTGGATCACCGTGCTCGTCCAGTTCGACTTCGGCTCCGGCGGGGACGACCTGCAGTTCACGTCGCACGCCGTCTGGCTCGAGGACGTCGGAGATCGCCTACAGCGTCGGGATGTTCGACTTCTCGCTGTGGCTCATCGGGCTGACCTCGGTCGTCACCGTGGCCGCGATCGCCTACGGCATCTGGGTCGGGCGCGAGCACGCGCGCGCCTACTTCGGGCTCCTGCTCTTCCTGGCCGGGACGACGACCGGCGTGTTCGCCGCGCAGGACCTGATCGTCTTCTACGTCTTCTTCGAGGCGATGCTGATCCCGCTCTACGTGCTGATCGGCGTGTGGGGCGGCGACGGACGCCAGGGCGCGACGCTCAAGTTCATCGTCTACACGATGGCGGGCTCGCTGCTCATGCTCGTCTCGATCATCGCGCTCGGCCTCGCAGAAGGGGACGTTCGACATGACCGCGCTCTCGCCGTCGGACAACACGGCGATCTTCCTCGGCTTCATGGTCGCGTTCGCCGTGAAGGCGCCGATGTGGCCGTTCCACGGCTGGCTGCCTGACGCCTACCGCGAGGCGCCGCCCGAAGTGGCCGCGCTCCTCTCCGGCGTGATCTCGAAGACGGCGACCTACGGGATGATCCGCATCGTCCTTCCGTTCTTCCCGGTCGTCGTCGCGGACTGGCAGCCGGTCGTGCTCACACTGGCCGCGATCGGGCTCGTCTACGGCTCGCTGCTCGCGTTCCGCGCCCCGGATATTCGCGGCGTGATCGCCTACTCGAGCCTCGCGCAGATGTCGCTGATCGTGCTCGGCGTCTTCGCGGTGAACGAGTCCGGCCTCGACGGGGCGCTGCTCCAGATGGTCGTCCACGGGCTCGTCTCGGCCTCGTTCTTCCTCCTCGCCGGGATGGTCGAGCAGCGCACCGGGACCGGGGATCTCGCGCAGCTCGGCGGCATGGCGCGCGGCCGGCCCAGGCTCGCGTCGCTCTTCATCGCCGTCGGCGTGATCGCGCTCGCCGTGCCCTTCTCGGCCGCGTTCGCCGGGGAGTTCCTGATCCTGAACGGCGTCTTCACCAGCGGCTGGGGCTGGGCCGTCGTCGGCGCCGTCTCGATCGTGCTCGCGGCCATGTACGTGCTGCGGGTCGTCTCGGCGGTGCTGCACCGAGAGCCGGGCCCGGCGGTCAGCGACGACGCGCTCGACCTGCGCCCGTTCGAGGTCGCGCTCGTCGGCGGGCTCGTCACCGTGCTCATCGTCCTGTCGTTCTGGCCGGCCGGGATCACCGACCACGCCAATGCGCTGGTGGGCGGCTAGATGGACTTCGTGAAGCCGGACATCGACTGGGCCGCGCTCCTCCCGATCCTGATCCTGCTGGGCGGGTCGTTCGTCGTGCTCGTCGTCGGCGTCTTCCTGCCGCGGAGCTGGCGGCGGATCTTCAGCGTCGTCGTCTCCGGCGGCGCGCTGCTCGCGGCCGCGATCATGGCCGGCGTCCTCTTCGGGATGGACGACGTTGCCGACACGCTCGTGAACGGCTCGCTCGTGCGCGACCGCTTCGCCGAGATCGGCCAGATCTTCGTCTCGGTCGCCGGGCTCCTCGCGGTCGGCGTCTCGTACTGGGAGAGCCGCGCGCCCAGGGATGACGCTCCGGCCCCCGTTTCCGATGACCGAGAACGCGTGGTCGAGTACTACGCGCTCCTCCTCGCGGCGGTCGCCGGGATGTGCTTCTTCCTCCAGGCGAACACGCTGCTCTCGCTCTTCCTCGGTCTCGAGTGGTTCTCGATCGCGCTCTACGTGCTCGTCGCGATCGGGGTCGACCGGCTCTCCTCGCTCGAGGCCGGGCTCAAGTACCTGATCGTCGGGAGCTTCGGCTCGGCGATCCTGCTCTTCGGCTGCGCGTTCGTCTACGGCGGGACCGGCGAGCTCGGGTTCGTCCAGATCGCCGCCGCCGCGGGCGAGGCGGACAAGCTCTTCTTCGTCGGCGGGCTCGCGATGATCCTCGTCGGGCTCGCGTTCAAGCTCTCCGCGGCGCCGTTCCACATGTGGACGCCGGACGTCTACCAGGGCGCGCCGACCCCGGTGACCGCGTTCATGTCGGCCGCGACGAAGGTGGCGGCGCTCATGGTCACGATGCGCGTGCTCCTCGTCGCGTTCCCGTCCGAGGAGGAGCTCTGGACGGTCGCGCTGGCCGTGCTGGCCGCGATCTCGATCCTCTGGGGGAACCTCGGCGCGCTCGTCCAGACCGACGTCAAGCGGATGCTCGCCTACTCGAGCATCTCGCACGCCGGGTTCCTGCTCATGCCCCTCGCGACCGCGAGCGCGCTCGGCGGCCGGGCGCTCGTCTACTACCTCATCTCCTACGGCGCGATGTCGATCGGCGCGTTCGCCGTGGTCGCCGCCCGCGAGCGGGAGCTGGGGCGCCAGGTCACGTTCGAGAACATGTCCGGGATGGGCTGGGAACGGCCCGGCCTCGGCGCGGCGATGACCTTCTTCATGTTCGGCTTCATCGGCCTGCCGCCCGCCGGGCTCTTCCTCGGGAAGTTCTACGCCTTCGCCGCGGCCTACGAGCGCGGCTGGACGTGGCTCGTGATCATCGGCGTCGTCGGGACGGTCATCTCGGTGCCGTACTACCTCGGCGTCGTGCGCGCGATGTACATGGGCCGGCCGGAGACCCGCGCCGTCGTCGTGGCCGGCGGCTCGCCGCCGCGCGATATCTGGCTCGGGACGACGGTCGCCGCGTGCGTGGCCATCTCGATCGCGAGCTTCGTCTTCGCCGGGCCGCTCGTCGACCTGGCGCGCGACACCGTCGGCCCACTGGTCTTCATCGGCTAACGATGCGCGTCGTCGTCCTGGGTGGAGGCATCGCCGGCGAGAGCTTCGTCGCCGCGCTGCGGGCGCCTCACTGAGGAGTCCGAAGGTCACGCTGGTCGAGCGCTCGCTCGTCGGCGGCGAGTGCTCGTACTTCGCCTGCATCCCGTCGAAGACGCTCCTGCGCCCCACCGAGCTTCTCGCGCGCGCGAGGCTCACGCCCGGAATCCGCGACTCGGTGGGGCCGATCGACCCCGAGGGTGTCTTCGCCTGGCGCGACGAGATCTCCGCGCAGGACGACACGAGCCAGGTGGAGTGGCTCGAGAAGCTCGGCGCCGAGTTCGTCCGCGGCGACGCGGAGATCGCCGAGCCGGGTCTCGATCCGCGTCGGCGAGCGCGAGCTTCCCGTACGACCACCTCGTGGTCGCGACCGGCTCGAGCCCGGCGGCGCCGCCGCTCGAAGGGCTCGACGACGTGCCGCACTGGTCGAGCCGCGACGCGACGAGCGCGAGCGAGGTTCCCGAGAGCCTGCTCGTCGTCGGCGGCGGCGCGGTCGGCTGCGAGCTGGCGCAGTTCTACGCGCGCATGGGCTCGAAGGTCACGATCGTGAACAGCGGCGAGACGCTCCTCGACCGGATCGACACCGAGGCGGGCGCGCTCCTCGGCGAGGCGTTCGAGGCGGACGGGATGGACGTGCGGGTGTCGACGCGGCCGACGGCGGTCGAGTCCGGCGGCGGCAAGGTCCGGCTCCTCTGCACCGGCGACGGCGCGGGCGAGATCGAGGGCACGCAGCTCCTCCTCGCGGTCGGCCGGCGCCCGAACGTCGAGGGCTTCGGGCTGGAGAAGCTCCCGGTGACGATCGACCGGGCGCTGAAGGTGGACGAGCGGGTCTGCGCGGGCGAGAACGTCTGGGGCATCGGCGACGTGACGGGGCAGTCGCTCTTCACGCACGTCGGGAAGTACCAGGCGCGGATCGCGGCCGCGAACATCGCGGGCGGGGACGAGCGCGCGGACTACCGCGCCGTGCCGGCGTCGGTGTTCACGGATCCCCAGGTCGCATCCGTCGGGGACACGTCCGGCGAGGGCGCCGTGACGTCGAAGGCGTCGATCCAGAGCGTCTCGCGCGCGTCCACCTACGCGAAGCCGACGCGGCCCGGGTTCGTGAAGCTCTTCGCCGATCCGAAGCGCAAGGTGCTGGTCGGCGCGGTGTGCGTCGGCCCGGAGGCGGGCGAGTGGCTCGGCCAGCTGACGCTCGCCGTGAAGGCGGAAATCCCGGTGGCGACGCTGCGCGACACGATCCAGCCGTTCCCGACGTTCTCCGAGACCGTGTTCTTCGCCGCACGCGATCTCGACGTCTGAGCGGTAGGTTTTCGGGATGGCGACGGGAAGCGAAACCGAGAATCTCGCGCGACTCGCGCTCTTCGCCGACCTCACCCGCCCGCAGCTCGAGCGGATCGCGCACTCCTACGAGGAGGACATGTTCGCGGAGGGCCAGCACGTCCTCCACAAGGGTCTCGGCGGAACCGGCCTCTACGTCGTCCTCGACGGCGAGGCGATCGTCGCGCATCGGCGACAAGGAGCTGGCGCGGCTCGGGCGCGGCGAGTTCTTCGGCGACGTGTCGGCGCTCGACGGGCGAGCCGCCCACGACCGACGTCGTCGCGGCGACGCCGCTGCGCTGCCTGGTCATCCCGCGTGAGGAAGTCGAGCCGTTCCTGCTCGCGTACCCGTCGGTCTCCGTGCGGATGCTGAAGACCATCCTGCGGCGGCTGGCTTCGACGCTCGAGTGGCTGGAATAGACCACTTCCCGCCGGGCGAGTACCCGGTCGTCGTCGTCGGAAGCGGCCCGGGCGGACTCCAGGCGAGCCACTGCCTGACGCAACTCGGGATCGAGCACGCGGTGCTCTCGGCCGACGACGTCCCCGGGCGGGATGTTCCGCCTCTACCCGATCTTCCAGCGGCTGCTCTCGTGGTCGAAGCCCGACGCGCCCGTCGAGCGCACGACGCGCGAGTACGAGTGGTTCGACCAGAACAGCCTCCTCTCCGACGATCCGGCTTTGCGCGGGCTCGTGCCAGGGCTCATGGACCGCACCTGGGCCGTTCCGTCGCGGCCCGAGATGGAGGCGGGAATGGCCGCATTCGCGGAGCAGGCGTCGGTGCGCGTCCGGTACGGCTGCCGCTGGGAGTCGACGCGGCGCGAGGACGACGGCTCGCTCACGCTCGTGACCTCCGACGGCGAGTACCGCTGCAAGGCCGCGGTCTTCGCACTCGGCGTGACCGAGCCCTGGAAGTCGGACATCCCCGGCGTCGACCAGGTGCCGCACTACGCCGACTGCATGCAGCCGAAGAGCTACCAGGGCAAGCGCGTCGTCGTGATCGGCAAGCGGAACTCCGGCTTCGAGATCGCCGACGGGCTGCTCCCCTGGGCCTGCCGGGTCGTGCTCGTCTCGCCGCGACCCGTGCAGACGTCCGTGCTCGCCCTCTCGTCGGTTCGCGTCCGCTACATGCAGCCGCTCGAGGACTCCGGCCTCGGCGGCGGAACGCTCGTGCTCGACGCAGCGGTTGCCGGGGTGGAGCGCACCGGGGACGGATTCCGCGTCCACGCAAGCGGTACGACGACGCCCGGCGACCTGACGCTGGAGGCGGACGCGGTCATCGCGGCGACCGGCTTCCGCACGCCGCTCCGGGATCTCGGGGATCTCGGCGTGCAGACGGTCGGGCAGGGGCGCATTCCCGCGCTGACGCCGTTCTTCGAGGCGACCGGCGTCCCGGGGATCTACTTCGCGGGGAATGCGACTCAAGGCGCGCCGGGGCTGCGCAAGCACGGCGTCGGCGCGAGCTCGGCGGCCGTGCACGGCTTCCGCTACAACGCCCGGGTGCTCGCCGCACGCGATCGGCGAGCGGCACTTCGGCCTCGCGCCGGTCGCGCGGCCGCTCGCCCCGGACGAGGTCGTCCCGTTCCTCGCCGCCGAGCTTCGCTCCGGGCCCGAGATCTGGACGCAGAAGGCCTACCTCGCCCGCGTCGTGCGGCTCGAGGGCGGCGCGCAGGACGAGGGGATCCGCCCGCTCGCCGACTTCGTCGACTCCGGCGGGCCGGACTCGGTCGCGGCGACGATCGAGATGAACGCGGCCGGCGAGATCTATCCGGTGATCTACGTCCGCCGCGACGGCACGTGGAAGGAGCACGCGCTGCCACCGGATCCGCGGCACGCCTTCGACGGGCCGCGTCTACGTCGCCGAGCTGGAAGCGAGGCTCAAGGGGTCGTCGTGACCGCTCCCGCCGGACGGCTGCTCGCGTGGGCCTGTGCGATCGCACTCCCGCTCGCCGGCCTCGCGCTGCTCCTCGCCGCGCCCGGGCTGGACGGGACCTGGGAGCACCATCCCGCCCACTTCTGGCTCGTCCTCGCGGCCGCGCTCACGAGCGTCGTGCTCGCCGTCGTCACCGGCGACGCGGCCAGGGAGCGCGCCGACGCGCGTCTCTTCCTCGTCTCGCTCGCCTTCCTGGCCGCCGCCGGCTTCCTCGCCCTGCACGCGCTCGCGACGCCGGACGTGCTCGTGGACTCCCCGAACGCCGGCTTCGTCGTCGCCACGCCGGTCGGCCTGCTCGTGGCGTCGATCTTCGCCGCCCTCTCCGCGCTCGAGTTCGACGAGCGCCAGTCGGCGCGGCTCATGCGCCACGCCACGCTGGTCGCGCACGCTGCTCTTCGCGGCGATGGGCGTCTGGGCCGCGGTCTCGCTCCTCGCCATCCCTCCGCTCGACGGACCGCTTCCCCCGGAGCGCGCCCGCGGCTGGCTCCTCGCGTTCGCGATCCCGGGGATCGTCCTCTTCGCCTTCGCGGCGGCCGGCTACCTCCATCTCTACCTGCGCCGCCAGGCGCCGCTCCTCCTGGCCGTCGCGACGGCCTACGCGCTCCTCGCCGAGGCGCTCCTCGCGATCGCCTTCGCCCGGAACTGGCACGCGAGCTGGTGGGAGTGGCACCTGCTCATGCTCGCCGCGTTCGGGCTCGTGGCCTGGTTCGCGCGCCGCGAGTGGCGCGACGAGCGCTTCGCCGACCTCTACCTCGAGAAGACGGCCGGCGCGCTGCGGCCGGTCACCGTCCTCTTCGCCGATCTCGAGGGCTTCACCGAGTTCTCGGCACGCTCGGAGCCGGGAGACGTGTCGGCGATGCTCGAGACGTACTGGGACGTGGGCGTCCCGGCGATCGTCGAGCACGGCGGCGAGGTGGGAAAGCTGATGGGCGACGCGGTCATGGCCGTCTTCAACAAGCAGGGCGACCAGCCCGACCATGCCGTGTGCGCGGTTCGGGCCGGCCTCGCGCTCCAGGCGGCCGCACGCGAGGTCGCCCTCGAGCATCCCGACTGGCCGCGCTTCCGCGTCGGCGTGAACACGGGCGAGGCGCACGTGGGCGTCGTCGGCACGGCCGGCCACCGCGAGTACGCCGCGCTCGGAGACGTCGTGAACACCGCCTCGCGCCTCGAGGGCCAGGCGGGCGTCGGGCCAGGTGGTGATCGGCGCGAGGACGTACGAGGAGCTCCCGGACGGGAGCGCGGTCGATCCGCTCGGCGGCCTGCGCGTGAAGGGCAAGGACGCGCCGGTCGAGGCCTTCGTCGTCGTCTCGTTGCCGCCGAAGCGGCGGGTAGTCGCGCGCCGGCAGCAGCGCCACGAGGCCGAGCACGCAGCAGACGACGATCCCGATGGCGAGCCCGATCCCGGCGAGATCCGGGGCGACAGCACCCGGCGAGTGGCCCACGGCGGCCGCGAAGAAGACCACGGCCAGGACCGCGGCGAGCCCGGCCTGAATCCGGCCGAGCGTCGCGGGCGTCGCTCCGTCCACGACGCGTCCGAGCGCGGCTAGACCTCCGGCTCCGCTGACGAGCAGCCCGGCCAGGCAGAGGTAGAAGACGGCACCGTCGGCACCGGCCCAGTCGGCCCCGATGGCGGCCAGGAGCACGAGTCCGGAGGGCACGACGATGCGGGTCAGGACCAGCACGGGACGACCGGTTTCTTCGCCGTAGCCCCGGTTCCTCCACTGAGGTACCCTCGCCCGTAACCCGGCGAAAGGAGGAGGGAATGAGCGGCCTCACGCTCACCTGGCTCGGTCACGCCTCGTTCCGCGTGGACACCCCGAGCGGCAGGCGCATCTACGTCGATCCGTGGCTCGGCAACCCGAAGTGCCCGGAGTCCGAGAAGGAGCCCGAGCGCGTCGACATGATCCTCCTCACGCACGGCCACGACGACCACGTCGGCAACACGGTCGAGCTGGCGCAGAAGTTCTCGGCGCCCGGTGTACGCGGTGGTCGAGCTGCGCGGCTGGCTCTCCACGCAAGGGCCTGCCCGAGGACGTGACGCAGGCGATGAACAAGGGCGGCACGGCGCATGTCGACGACGTCTCGATCACGTTCACCGACGCGAAGCATTCGTCGAGCGCCTGGGAGGACGACAAGCCCGTCTACCTCGGCGAGCCGGCCGGGATCGTGCTCGGCGTCGAGGGCGCGGGGACGATCTACTTCGCCGGCGACACGTGCGTCTTCGGGGACATGTCCCTGATCGGCCGCATCTACGAGCCCGACGTGGCCGTCCTGCCGATCGGCGACCACTACACGATGGGCCCGAAAGAGGCCGCCGTCGCCGCCGAGCTTCTCGGCGTGAAGCGCATGGTGCCGTGCCACTGGGGCACGTTCGGCCTCCTCACCGGAACGCCGGACGCCTGCCGCGAGCTCATGTCCGACTGCGAGGTCGTCGCGCTCGAGCCGGGACAGTCGGTGGAGATCTGATGGCGCGCGAGCGGTGGTTCGGCGCCACCGGCGTGCGCGTCCCGGAGATCGCGATCGAGGGCGACGAGCGGATTCCCCTCGCGGACGCGCTCGTCGTCGAGAGCGTCGCCGACGTCGCCGCACTGGCCGCGGCGCACGATGCCGGGCGGCCGGTCGTCGTCCGCGCTGCGGACGCCGAGTCCGTGCAGGCGCGCGCTCGCGCGGCCCGAGGTCGCGTGCGTGCTCGTCCCGGCCGACCGCGCCGAGCTGCTCGAGCTCGATCTGCGCCGGCTCACCTATGGCTAGGCCCGCTCGTCGCGACCTACTCCATCTGCGCCTGCGACCTGGAGCGCGGCGAATGGGGCGTCGCGGTGCAGTCCAAGTTCCTCGCGGTCGGCTCGATCGTCTCCTGGGCGGAGGCCGGAGTCGGCGCGATCGCGACGCAGGCGTACGCGAACCCCGCGTACGGGCCGGACGGGCTCGACGCGCTTCGCTCGGGCCTCGGCGCCGACGAGGTCGTCGCACGGCTGACCGCCGCCGACGACGGGACGCGAGGATCGCCAGCTCGGCGTCGTGGACGCAGCCGGCGTCGGCGCGACCTTCACCGGGTCGGCGTGCTTCGACTGGGCGGGCGGCCGCACGGGACCCGGCTACGCGGCGCAGGGGAACATCCTCGTCTCCGGCGCGACGGTCGATGCGCTCGCCGAGACGTTCGAAGCCTCTTCCGGCCCGCTGGCGGAGCGGCTCATCTCCTGCCTCGGCGCGGCTCAGTCGGCCGGGGGCGACCGGCGCGGGCAGCAGTCCGCCGCGCTCCTGGTCGTGAGCAAGGGCGGCGGCTACGGCGGACTGACGCGACGTCGCGGTCGACCTGCGCGTCGACGACCACCCGAGGCCGATCGCCGAGCTGGAGCGCTTGTACGGCCTGCACCACCTGTACTTCGGCGAGACGCCCGACGAGGAGTGGCTCGACGTCGACGACGACCTGCGCGCCGAGCTGGTCGAGCGCCTGGCCGCGCTCGGCTACGACGCCGACCTGCCGGAGGCGTGGCGAGCGTGGACCGGCGCGGAGAACCTGGAAGACCGCGTCCGCGGCGTCGATCGCATCGACCCGGTCGTCCTCGCCGAGCTCCGCAAGCGCTAGCCGCCCGGCAGCCTGAGCCCGTCTGCGCGCGCACGCAGCGCCGGCACCGGATCCTCGCCCGGCTGCGCCACCACGAGCAGCGCGCCGTACGTGCCCACGCCGAGCGCGTCGACCAGCGCCTGCAGCCCGACCGCCAGCGCGAACGCCTTGTGGGCCTGCTCTCCGCCGAACGGGACGATCTCCTCCGGCGACGCGGTTCCGAGCAGCACCTCGCCGTGGGTGACCGCGCCCATGGAGACGTCCGAGACCAGCGGCTGCCCGTCGGAGGACGGGACGCCGATCGCGATCGGGTTCGTGCCCGCGAGCGGCGGGCCGCCCTCGGGTGACGCCAGCCGAGGCGGCGACGTCGCGGTGAGCCAGGCAGCCAGGCCTCCCTCCGCGAGGCGGCGCACCCAGTAGCCCAGCACGCCCGTGGGGAAGCAGTCGGCCGCGACGATCACACGCGCGCGCTCCGGCGGTGAGGCCAGCTGCGCGTCGACGATCGCCGCGAGCGTCAGGTAGCCGAGCGCGCCGCGGCCCTCCCAGCGCTCGAAGCCGGGCTCGGCGACCACCCGTTCGGGGCGAGCGTCCGGACGGAGGTCTGGAAACGTCTCGAGCCAGGCGATGCGAGCGGTGCCGTGCCCCGGCCGTCCGCGCGCATCCGCGTCGGCGAAATGGTCGGCGAGCGTGCGCGCATCCGGCTCCGAAAAGCCGAGCCGCCGCAGCCGCTCTACTGCCTCGTCCCGGGACACAGGCGCCTACAGTACAAGCGTGCCGGCCGCCCTTTCGACCCGCGGTCTCGCCAAGCGGTACGGGCGGATCGACGCGCTCTCGGGCGTCGACCTCTCCGTGGAGGAAGGCGAGCTGGTCGGCCTGCTCGGGCCGAACGGCGCCGGGAAGTCCACGCTCGTGAAGATCGCCGTCGGCCTCGTCCGGCCGACCGGCGGCGAGGCGCTGGTCTGCGGAGCGAAGGCCGGCTCGCACGCCGCGCGGGCGAACCTCGGCTACCTCGCGGAGCTCTTCCGGTTCCCGGGCTGGTACACGGCGGACGAGCTGCTCGCACCTCCATCAGCGGCTCGCGAGCTCCTCCGGCGGCGACGCCGAGCGACGCGAGCTGCTCGCGCTGGTCGGGCTCTCCGACGCGGCCGACCGCAAGATCGAGGCGATGTCCAAGGGGATGTCGCAGCGCCTCGGGATCGCGCAGGCGCTCGTCGGCAACCCGCGCCTGCTGCTCCTCGACGAGCCGACCAGCGCGCTCGACCCGGCCGGGCGGATCACGGTGCGCCTGCTGCTCGAGGAGCTCCGCGGCCGCGGCGTGGCAGTGCTCCTCAACTCTCATCTGCTGAGCGAGATCGAGCTGGTCTGCGACCGGGTGGCGATCATCGACCACGGCAAGGTCGTCGCAGCCGGGACGCCGCAGGAGCTCTCCCATGCACGCGGCGTCGAGATCGAGACGGCCGCAGGCATGAAGACCTTCGCCGACGCGACCCGGGACGACGTGCCGCGCCTCGTCGCCGAGCTCGTCGCCGCCGGCGAGCAGATCTACGGCGTGCGCGTCGTCGAGACCACGCTCGAGGAGAGCTACCTCGAAGCGATCCGGGACAACGCATGAGCGGGATCCCGATCGTGATCGGCTACGCCCTGCGCGAGAGCCTGCGCCGGCGCGTGTTCGTGATCGTCCTCATCCTCACGGCGGCCTTCCTCGCGCCTCTACGCGCTCGGCACCGAGAAGGCCTTCGACGAGGTCGAGTTCGCGAAGGCCCGGCCGCCGACGTGATCGACGAGCAGGTCCTCGCCGGCGCGACCCTGCTCGGCCTGGCCATGTTCGGGACGCTCTTCCTGGGAGTCGTCCTGGGGATCTTCCTGACGCTGTCCGTCGTTCGCGGCGATGCCGAGCGCGGGCTTCTCCAGCCGCTCGTCGTGCGGCCGCTCGGCCGCAACGCGTTGCTGGCGGGCCGCTTCGTCGCCGCGGCCGCCGTGTGCTTCGTCTACGTCTTCGCGGTCTTCGCGGCCACCGCGGGGATCACGTACTGGGCGGGAGGCTGGTGGCCCGACCGCTTCTGGCAGCCCGGGATCGAGCTCGGCCTGGCCGTCGTCGTCGTGACCGCGATCTCGCTGCTCGGCTCGGTGTTCCTGTCGGCCACCGCGAACGGGATCGCCGTGTTCATGCTCTTCGGCGCAGGGCTCGTCGGCGGCCTGCTCGGCCAGATCGGCGAGGGGATCAACTCCCAGACGCTGATCGACGTCGCGAACAGGACGTCCTGGGCGCTTCCGTTCGAAGCGCTGTACCAGGACGCCCTGAACGCGATCAGCTCCGAGAGCTTCGGCCTCACGCAGGAGGTGCTCCAGCTGGGCCCGTTCGGCGGGGCGCAGAGCGCCGGGAGCTCGCTGTGGCCGTGGACGCTCGGCTATCTCGCCATCGCCGCGGTCGTCGCGAGCGTCGGGTTCGCCCGGCGCGACCTCTAGTCGTTCTTCATCTCGAGCGCGACCTCGTACATCTCGACGTTCGAGCGCTGGCCGGCGCCCTCGGGCGGGCTCATCGCGTTCAGCGCCTCGTCGCCGCGGCGCAACCCGTCCTCGTCCTCGAAGAAGACGATCCCGATCGCGGTTCCGTTGTCACGGTCGATGAGGTGCATGAAGCCCTTGGCGTGCTCGAGGCCGGGCGGCGTATCCATCGAGGACATCTCCTCGATCTGAGCGTCGACGTTGGACATGTCGAGCCCTTCGAACTTGGCGATTCGTGCGAACACTGTGACTCCCTTCGGTTACCTGGTGGAGAGACGGTCGAGGGCGGCGAGGATCTCCTGGTGGCGTCGCTCCTCGTCAGGGTTGCCTTCGTCGTGCGGGCCGGTCAGCCGCGCCATCACCTCGTTCACCGGCTTGACCACGAAGAAGAAGACCGCGGCGGCGATCGCGACGAACTGGATCACGGCGGTGAGGAATGCCCCGTAGCGAAAGACCGCGTCGTTGATCGTGAACGTGAGGTCGTTGAAGTTCGGCTCGCCGAAGAACATGGCGATGATCGGCATGATCAGGTCGTCGACGAACGACGTGACGACCGCCGCAAACGCGACGCCCAGGACGAACGCGACGGCGAGCTCGACGAGATTGCCGCGAACGAGAAAGTCCCTGAACTCCTTGAGCATGTGCGCCTCCCCGAGACGATCGACTGGTCGGCGACCACGCTACGCGACCTCGCTCTACGATGCTCCGACCGACGACCGAGGAGGAGATGTGGGCCAGGCCAGCGGCATTTCGGCCGCCGAGTTCCAGGAGCGGCGCGAGCCGACTGCTCGAGCACGTCCGGCGCGACGGCCTGTCCGGCTACGTGCTCTTCGACGCGGACTACATCCAGTACTTCACCGGCTTCTGGTTCCTCTCGAACGAGCGCCCGTGATCTACGCCGAGAGCGCCGGCGGCGGCGCCGCGGTGTTCGTGCCGGAGTTCGAGGTCGAGCGCACCCGCGCCGAGACGGCGTTCGACCGGATCGAGTCCTATCCGGAGTACCCGGGCATCGAGCATCCGATGGCGATCTTCGCTCGCGTCCTCGCGGATCTCGGGGTCCGCGGCACGATCGGCGCCGACAACGACGGTTACCCCGGCATCCTCGGCTACAAGGGGCCCGCGCTCAGCGACGCGGCGGGTGCTTCGGTCGCTCCGCTCGGCGAGGTCATCGAGGGGATGATGGCGCGCAAGAGCGAGAGCGAGATCGCGCTCATCCGCGAGAGCGGACGCTGGTGCTCGCATGCGCACCGGCTGCTGCAGGAGTACTCCCGCCCGGGCGCGACCGAGGCCGAGGCCAGCCTGCGCGCGGGTCACGAGACGACGCTCGCGATGCTCGCGGAGCTCGGCGAGGTCGGCGGGATGTCGTCCTCGGACGGCGCGTCGGCGGGCTACCGCGGCCAGATCGGGCTGCGGAGCTCGTGGGCGCACGCGGTCGCGCACAACATCGAGTTCCAGGCGGGCGACGTCCTCGTGACCGAGACGAGCGCGCCGGTCTGGGG
>CAWFDH010000003.1:0-652258 GCA_963814525.1 uncultured Actinomycetes bacterium
CGTGCGAATTTTGCCGTGGACATTTATATCCACACTGGATATACTCATGGTGTGAGTAGTCGCGAAATTGAAATAGAAGATCTCTTGCCGTTGCCGGAAGCAACGTTCCACATTCTGATGGCGGTGGCCGAAGACGATCGGGCATGGGTACGCCATCATTCAGGAGGTCGCCACCCGCACGGATGGCATGCTCAAGCTGAGCCCCGGCACCTTGTACCGCTCGATCCAGCGGATGCTGGAGCAGGGGCTGATCCAGGAGACGGCAGAGCGGCCCGCGCCGGAACTGGATGATGAGCGGCGACGATACTATCGCATCACTTCCTTTGGCAGAGCCGTGGCCAAGGCGGAGGCCCGAAGGCTCGCCCAATTGGTGAAACTGGCTCGCGAGAGTGGCTTCGCGCCAGGGAGAGCGTGATGTACCGGCTGCTACTGCTCTTGTATCCGAGTTCTTTCCGCGCGGAATATGGCGAAGAAATGTGCCGGGATTTTGCGCGCAAACGGCAACAGGCTTCCGGATTCTTCGCGCTCGCCGTGCTGTGGATGGCCGCGATGGGGGATGCGATTCGGAACGGGCTCGCGGCGCATGGCGACCTGTTGCGTCAGGACGTGCGATACGCTAGTCGCACGATTCGTCGCGCGCCCGGATTTGCGGCGACCGTGGTGCTGGTGGCGGCGTTGGGAATCGGCGCGACGACCGCGGTCTTTACGGTGGCGGACTATGTGCTGGTGCGTCCCCTGCCGTATCTGCATTCCGAGCGGCTGGTTCGTATGTGGGAGGCGCGACCGGGGCTATCCGCAGATGGAGTTGTCGCCGCCGAATTATCTCGATTGGAAGGCGACCGCGACGTCGTTCGAAGCGATGGCGGCGTATGCTCCGTGGTCTACTTCGATGGTCGGGCAAGGCGAACCGATTCAGGTGGATGGCGCCCAACTCGCGGAGGATTTGCTACCCATGCTCGGCGTTGCGCCTGCCATGGGCCGATGGTTTACTGTCGACGAGGAACGTAGCGCCGCGCCCGGAGTCGTGATCCTCAGCTACGGATTGTGGGAGTCTCGATTCGGCGGCCGGATGGACGCGATCGGCGAAAAGATTCTGCTGGACGGCGACCCGCACACGATCATCGGCATCATGCCGCCCGAGTTTTCGTTCCCGCAGCGCAGGGCGCAGGTCTGGCCGTTGCGCTTCCGTCCCTCGGACCTGGCGAACCGCAACAATAACTATCTGAGCGCCATCGCGCGGCGCAAGCCGGGTGTCAGCCTGGAACAGGCGCGGCAGGAGATGCGGCTGATTTCCGCTCGGCTGGCGACGCAATATCCGAAGGAGAATAGCGCGTTGAGCGCCACCGTCGGCGAGTCTGCGCGACCAGGTGTCTTTGCAGTCCCGGACGCTGGTGATGGCACTCCTGGCGGCTTCGGCGTGCGTTTTGCTGATTGCGTGCACCAACCTGGCGAATCTGCTGCTGGCGCGGGCTCTCTCCCGGCAGAAGGAACTGGCCGTTCGGGCTTCTCTGGGAGCGGGACGGGGGGCTCGTAAGGCAACTGCTTACGGAGAGCCTATTGCTGGCCGGGCTCGGCGGAGCGCTCGGTATTGCCGGCGCGAATGCCGCCCTGCCGCTGCTGGTCACACTGGCGCCGACTTCTCTTCCGATGGCGAATCCGAGCATCGACGACAAGTCCTGCTGTTCGCGGTCGCGATCACGGTGGCAACCGGGCTGGCGTTCGGAGTACTTCCGTCGCTGCGCGCTTGCCGCGACGGGGCCTCCGGGCTGCGCGAGGGCTCGCGCTCGGGCGTGGAGGAAGGAAAGAGAGACTGCGCTCGGCGCTGGTGGTCGCGGAGGTTTCGTTGTCGGTGGCGCTGCTGATTACGTCCGGCCTGTTGATTCGGGCGCTGTGGCGGCTGCATGCGATCGATCCGGGATTTCAGCAAGCCGGAGTGCTGACGCTGCGCACAGCGCTGCCGACTCCGAAGTACGAGAAAGTGGTCCAGCGGGAGGCGTTCTATGAGCGAGTGCTCTCCGGCGTGCGCGCGCTGCCGGGGGTGCAAAGCGCCGGCTTCACCAGTTTTCTGCCGATCGTGATGCGCGGGGGGGGTCTGGGCGGTGGATATCGCGGGCCGGAATCAGCAGCGCTCCGAGAACCACACCGCCAGCATGCGGTTTATCACACCCGGTTACTTCCCGGCGATGGGCATTCCGCTGAAGCTGGGACGCGGGGTGGAGGAGAGCGACGGCGCGACGGCGCTGCCGGTGGCCGTGGTCAGCGAGTCGTTCGTGCAGCGCTACTGGCCGGGACAGAATGCGATCGGACGGAGTTTTCAGATCGCCTCCGGAACCCGCACGATCGTGGGAGTGGCGGGCAACGTGAGGGTGCGCGGATTAGAGGCGCCGAGCGAGCCGCAGGTCTATCTTTCTTCCAGGCAGATGCGCGACGGAAACATCGTCTGGTATGCACCGAAGGATCTGGCGGTCCGAACCACGGTGAATCCAAAGAGTCTCATCGCAGCGATTCGCGCGATCATTCACGATGCCGATCCGCAGCAGCCGATTTCGGACGTGGAGACTCTGACGGAGATCGTGGAGTCGAATACGGCTTCGCGCCGGGTGCAAGCGAGAGTGCTGGGAGCCTTCGCGTCGGTTGCCTTTCTGCTCGCGGCGGTGGGGATTCACGGACTGCTCTCATTCTCGGTATCGCAGCGGACGCAGGAGATCGGAGTGCGGGATGGCTCTTGGCGCGAAATCGGGACAGATTCTGTCGCTGATTCTAGGTGAGAGTAGCCGGGTGGCGATCGCCGGCGTGGTACTGGCGGCCGGGCTTGGCCATGGGGTGGGGCGTGCGATGCAGTCGCTACTGGCGGGACTGGATCCGGGAGATGCGGCGACATTCGCAACGGCGATGGCCCTGGCTGTGAGATTGACGCTGGCGGGCAGCTTGATTCCGACGGTTCGAGCGGTGCGAGTCGATCCGGCGATTGCGGTCCGAGGGGAGTAACTGAATGGGCAGAGAATTGGATGGCACCCAACGATATCTACGAGTAGGTCGAGACTTCTCGTCCTCGACGACTCTCGCGATGATCCTGCTGCCCGGAGCCGCGTCCGCGCAGGCCAGACGCTACGCGCTCGAATCTGCCGAGCGTCTTCGGTTCCACAACGCAGCTGCCGAGCCGGACACGCTGCAGGGCAAAAAGGGGTTGAAGGCCACGATCTCAGAAGAGGCTCGCCGCCGTATGAGTCAAACGCAGCAATATGCTCAAGGACTGGTCCGGATCGAGGACCTTGACTTCTCGAATGGAGTGATCGAGGCGGAGATGGCGGGTGCTTTGGCGCCCGGAGCCGGTGCGGAAGCGCGTGGGTTCGTCGGCATCGCTTTCCGAGTTCAGGAGGATCTGAAGACCTACGACGCGTTTTACCTGCGCCCCACGAATGGTCGCGCCGACGATCAGGAGCGCCGGAATCATTCCGCTCGGTACATCTCGCTTCCGGAGTGGACCTGGTCCCGGCTTCGGAAGGAGACGCCGAGCAAGTACGAAGCGTACGTCGATCTTGTGCCGGGAGCATGGACGAAGATCAAAATCGAGGTGCGCGGCGAACAGGCGCGCCTCTACGTCCACGACAATGAACAGCCGACGCTGATCGTCAAAGACGTCAAATCGGGAGCAAACGGACATGGCGGCGTCGCGCTGTGGCTCGAACCAGGCACCGTCGCTCACTTCCGGAACCTCACCGTGGCGCCATCGACGTGACAACGATGCTCGAGGGGAGCTCCAGAACAATCATTGTGATGTCTCTTCTCCTGGCGCCATCAGGATGCCAAGCATCCGGTCAGGTGACTCCGACGCCTCTGCAAGCGTCCGCAACAGCGTTGGCATGCAGCTCATGGTGGCAGAGGAAAACACTCAACCGACGCTGCGGATTGTCTTGCCAGGTCATCCGACCTCGGATCGCGCCATCGAGATCATCTTTCCGGAGCACGTCACAGTACGACCGCGTGGGAGCACCGACGCAAATCAGCTCTACATGTTTCAACCGGGGCAATTCGGCGAGCGACCGATATGGCGACGGTCTGAGCGATCTCTGGAGTATGAGAGAAAGCTTCCAGGCGCCGTTCATATGCTGGCACGAGCAACCCTCGAAGAAGATGGCGTTCGCTTTCACTTCAGGCTCAGTAACCAGTCCGACATGACGTACGATCTGATCTGGGCTCCAATCGATCCACGGCTTACCTCGGTGTTCCACGACGTTCGATTGGAGCGGACGTACGTCCATCATGCAGATGGTTTCGATCTGCTCGCTTCGGAAACGCCGAGCCGTTTGACGATGCCGCTCGATCAATGGTTGCCCGCCCGATACCTCGCCTCGTTCACCTGGCCGATACCGTCGCAGCGCGTCGAACATCGTGACGGTATCACGTACTACAACAAGTCGCGAGCAGTCGATGCGCCTTTCATCGCCACGCTTTCCCAAGACGGTCGCTGGGTGGTTGCGAGTTTCACCCGTAACACAGGCAACGTGTGGAGCAACCCGGAGTTGACTTGTCAGCACGTGGATCCCCAAGCGGCGTTGTCACCGGGTGAGGAGGCGATATTGGAAACCAAGATCCTCGTCGTCCGCGGCTCGCTTGATGACGTGTTTAAGATGGCTATGCAGCAACGCGACTCGCTGAAGCAGTGAGTGAAAGTTTGGAGCAGCTACGCGTCGCTACTCCAGACGCAGAGCAATTACGGGGTCGAGCCGAGCCGCTCGCCGTGCGGGGCCGATGCTCGCCGCAAGACTCGTCACTGCCAGAATCAGCACGGCGATTGCCAGGCTGATACCGTCGAGGGGTGACAGGCCGAACACCAGGCCGGAGATCGCCTTCATCACGACCAGTGCTCCGGGCACCCCGACGAGGATCCCCAGGATGACGAGGCGCGAACTCTCCTTCAACACCAGACGCAGGATGCTCCCCGAGGTCGATCCGACCGCCATGCGAACGCCGATCTCGCGTGTACGCCGCGCCACCGAGTAGGCCATCAGCCCGTAGATCCCGGCCGTGATCAGAGACAGAGCCAGCACGCTGAAGGTACCCGTGGCCAGCATACGAATCCGGTCTTGCCGATAGCTGGCTCCAATGTCATCGGCGAGCGCGCTAGACGAGAACAAGCTTAAGCCGAGACTCTGGGCGCGAATGCGTTCTCGCACCAATTCGGCGACGTCGCCCGGCGAGAGGCGGCTGCGAATCTGGATGGTTGCCACGCCGGAGCGGCCGCCGCCCGGCGGACCGTGGGACGCCGACAGGTAGATCAGATTCGGAGGAGCCTCCTTGACGGTCCCATATTTGATGTCCTCAGCCACACCGACAACTTCCGCTTCGTACTGATCCGTCAGCCGGACCCTGTTGCCGACGGCGTTCCGGCCGGAAAACATCCGGCGTGCCAGACTCTCCCCGAGAACCGCGACTCTCGGCCCGGTTTCGCGTCGCGCTCGGTGAATCCCCGTCCCCCAAGCAAGCGGGTCCGGAGTGCAGCGAAATAGCCTGGACCAATATGATGATGTGCTTGCCCGCCTTCGCCGCGCGGATGAACTGCGCCGCGTGCTGATCCGGATAGCCGGTGATGTCGACAACGTCGACGCGAGGATCGGCGAGCATCGCATCGAGATCGGTGTGGACGCGAATCGGGCAGCCGTGCTTCCGGCTCAACTCGGGCGCGTCGAGCGGGCGCGACGACACCACGTCGGTGACCTGCCCCTTGGACGTGGCCGCGATCGCGTCAATGTGCGCCGTCGCCGCCCAGCTGTAGCCGATGATTCCAACGTTGTATAGAGTGCTCATCGCTTGTCCGCGGTCCGCGGTCCGCGGCCCGGCAAATTCTGGATCTTAATTCAGGATTCCCTGGTACCCGGCGTTCGCAGCGCGGAACTTTAGTTCCGCGTCACAGTCGTCTTCCTGCCCCTTTGCGGATCCGTTGTGCGGTGGCGCGGAACTGAAGTTCCGCGCTGCGAACGTCGGTGCGATCGTAGCTGCGAACGGGGCACCTATCGCAGCCGCCCCAGCACCGCCCCCGTCACATCGGCGGTGCCCGCTGTGCCGCCCAGATCTCTCGAGACGACTTTGCCCTCCGCCAGCACGCCGATGACGGCGCTGCTCGAGCGACCGTGGCCGCCTCGGGCTGGCCGAGGAACTCCAGCATCATCGCCCCGGCGAGCATGGCCGCCATCGGGTTGGCGACGCCACTGCCGGCGATGTCCGGCGCCGAGCCGTGCACCGGCTCGAACATCGACGGGAACGTGCGATCGGGGTTGAGGTTGGCGCTCGGGGCGAGGCCGAGGCTGCCGGTGATTGCGGCGCTCAGATCGGTCAGGATGTCGCCGAACAGGTTCGAGGCGACGATGACGTCGAAGGTCTCCGGCCGCCTGACGAGATCCATGCAGGCGGCGTCCACGAGCAGCGATTCGGTGCGGATGTCCGGATAGTCGCGCGCCACGTCGGCGAATACCCGGTCCCAGAACGCCATGCTGAAGCCCTGGGCGTTCGACTTGGTCACCGACGTCAGCAGGCCCTTGCGGTTGCGCCGCCGCGCCAGGTCGAAGGCGAAGCGGATCACGCGCTCGGTGCCGTGGCGCGTGAACATCGACGACTGCACGGCGACTTCGTGCGCGCCGCCGGAGTAGAGCACGCCGCCGACCTGCGCGTACTCTCCCTCGGTGTTCTCGCGGACGACGACGAAGTCGATGTCGCCGGGCTGCTTGCCGGCAAGCGGACAGCGCACCCCGGGATAGAGGACGGCCGGGCGGACACAGGCGTATTGGTCGAACGTCCGCCTGATCGGCAGGAGCAGCCCGTTCAGGGTGACGTTGTCCTGGATCTTCGGGTCGCCCACGGCGCCGAAAAAGATCGCGTCGAACGGCCGCAGCTGGTCGAGCGCGTCGTCGGGCATCATCCGGCCGTGCTCGAAGTAGCACGCCGATCCCCATGGGAAGGACGTCCACTCGAAGCGGAAACCTGCCCCTGCCGCGCACGCGTCGAGCGCCTGCACGGCTGCGGGCGTCACCTCGTTGCCAATCCCGTCTCCCGCAATCACCGCCACACGATACGTCGTCATCGATTCACCACAGGCCGAGGAGCTTCCACCACAGGAAGCCGAGCGGCAACCATACCGCGAGATGCAGCATGGAGATCACAAAACCGATGCGCCACCAGGCCGCCTGCGTCACGTAGCCGGCGCCGAACACGATCGGCGCCGGACCGGTTCCGTAGTGTGTCGTCGCAGCGTTGAGGCTGGAGAAGAAGCCGAAACCGAGCGCGGCGACGAGCGGCGGCGCGCCGAGGCCGATGGCCGCGGCGAGAAACGCGGGAAACATCGCGGTCACGTGCGCCACGAGGCTGGCGAAGGCGTAGTGCGCGTAGAGATAGATGATGAGGAGCGTGACGAGCGCCCACCACCACTCCCATCCGCCGACGGCGGACGCCGCCGCACCGGCGAATGCCCTGGGCAGGCCCGCCCGCTCGAGCTGCGCGGCCAGGGTCACCAGGCCGCCGAACCAGATGAACGCGTCCCAGGCGCCCTTCTCCTCGACCAGGTCGTGCCATTCGAGCACGCGCGTCAGGAGCAGCAGGCTGACGCCGAGGAGGGCGACCGACGTCGCCGGCACGCCGTGCCAGTCGCCGGTCAGCCACAGCGCCAGCACGAGGCCGAAGACGATCAGCATGATCCATTCGCGGCGCGCCAGCGGCGCCCATCGCCTCGAGGCGTTCGGCGGCCAGCACCTGTGCGGCGTGCGTTTCGTGCAGCGCCGGCGGACAGAGGCGGAAGATCACCCACGGCACGAGCACCAGGCTGGCCACACCGGGCACGGCCGCGGCCATCGCCCACTGCGTCCAGGACACCTCGATGCCCGCGCTCTGACGCGCGAGCTCCGCGACGAGGGGATTCGGCGCCGTGGCGGTGAGGAACATCGCCGAGACGATCAGGTCGCCGTGGAACAGGGCCAGCATGAGGAACTGCCCGATGCGTCCGGCGGTCGGCCCGGGCTCGGAGCCGAACGCGCGGGCGACATTGAGCGTGATCGGGAAAAGGATGCCGCCGGCCCGTGCGGTGTTCGACGGGGTCATCGGCGCCATCACCAGGTCGGCGCAGACGATCGCGTATCCCAGGCCCAGCGGGCTGCCGCCGATCCTCCGGACGATCAGGTAGGCGATCCGTTCGCCGAGGTGGCTCTGCGCGAAGCCGCGCGCGAAGATGAAGGCCGTGACGATGAGCCAGACGGTGACGTTCGCATAGCCGGACAGCGCTTCCTGGATGGTGAACAGGCGCAGCAGGCTGCCGGCGGTGAGGGCGACGATGACGACGGCGCCCGCAGCCAGCGGGCGCGTGATCAGCGCGACGATGGTGGCGGCGAGCAGGCAGAGAAGACCCCAGGCCGGGGCAGCGAAACCGGCGTGCGGCAGGAGCCAGATCGCGGCGCCGGCGGCGAGCGGCACGACCCAGCGCCAGCACAAGGGAGAAGGCAGAAGCGCAGAAGGGAAAAGGGAATGGCGCGCGGAGGATAGCATGGGTCGCGCGCTCGCGGGCTCGCGGTTCGCGGGTTCGCGGGCTTGCGCGACGTTCGCGGAGTGCGAAGGCGGACTCGCCCGCCGTGGCCCGCGGCGCGCAGCGGGGCGCATGTAAAATCTGTGGTTTCCGCCTCGAGGCCGAAGTTCACGATGCGCATCGACCATCCCATCACTCCCCGCGACCTCCTGCCCAAGATCGATCGGATGTTCGAGCTGTCCGCGGGCAAGATCCGCTCGCTCGAAGCATCCTGGCCGGCCGACGCCGGCGCGCCCGTGTTCACGGTCGACGGCCGCTACCAGTCGCGCGGCTGGACCGAATGGACGCAGGGCTTCCAGTTCGGCTCGGCCATCCTGCAGTTCGACGCCACCGGCGACGAGCGAGTTCCTGGAGCTCGGCCGCGACGCGCACGGTCGAGCGGATGGCGCCGCACCTGACGCACGTCGGCGTGCACGACCACGGCTTCAACAACGTCAGCACCTACGGCGACCTGTGGCGGCTGGCGCGCGAGGGCCGGATCGACGCGCCGACCCTGGGAGCTGCGCTTCTACGAGCTCGCCCTCAAGGTCAGCGGCGCGGTGCAGGCGACGCGCTGGACCGACGCTGCCCGACGGCGGCTACATCTACTCGTTCAACGGCGCGCACTCGCTCTTCGTCGACACGATCCGCTCGCTGCGCGCGCTGGCGCGTCTCGCCACATGCTCGGCCATCGCCTCGTCGGAGGAACAGGACGCATCGGTCGATCTGCTCGAGCGGCTGCTGCAGCACGCGCGCGCGACCGCGCGCTTCGGCGTCTACTACGGCGACGGCCGCGACACCTACGACGTCCGCGGCCGCACCGCGCACGAGAGCCTGTTCAACGCCGCGAACGGCACCTATCGCGGCCCGAGCACGCCAGCAGGGCTATTCGCCGTTCTCGACCTGGACCCGCGGGCTCGCCTGGGCGATGACCGGCTTCGCCGAGCAGCTGGAGTTCCTCGCGACACGCGGCGATGCCGAGCTCGACGCGTACGGTGGGCCGCGCGGAGATCGAGAGCTGGATGCTCGACGCGGCGCGCGCCACCTGCGACTTCTACATCGACAGGGCACCGCGGCCGACGGCATCCCCTACTGGGACACCGGCGCGCCGGGGCTTGAACGCAGCTCGAGGGCTGGGCGGATCGGCCGGCCGATCCGTTCAACGAGCACGAGCCGGTGGACAGTTCGGCCGCGGCGATCGCCGCGCAGGGCCTGCTGCGGCTGTCGCGCGTGCTCTCGCACCGCGGCGAAGACGGCGCCCGCTACGAGCAGGCGGCGCTCGCTCGTGCTGGACACGCTGCTGACCGAGGGCGGACCGTATCTCTCGACCAGCGCCGATCATCAGGGCCTGCTGCTGCACTCGATCTACCACCGGCCGAACGGCTGGGACCACGTGCCGGCGGGCTCCCGGATACCGCGCGGCGAGTCGAGTCAGTGGGGCGACTATCACCTGCGCGAAGCGGCGCTGCTCATGCGCCGCATCGCGCTCGACGAGCCGTATCTCACGTTCTTCGGGCCGGCGTCTTGACCTCGCACAACCGACGCGCGCACCGTCGCTCGTCACCGGCGGCACCCGGGGCATCGGCCTCGGCATCGCGCGAGCGCTCGCCGGCGACGGCTGGCGCCTGGCGTTGTGTGGCGTGCGCGGCGCCGACGCCGTGGCGCCGCTGCTGGAGACGTTCTCCGGGCGTGCCGACTACTTCCAGGCCGACGTCAGCAGCCCCGCCGATCGCGCGCGCCTGGCCGATGCCGTCGCCGAGCGCTACGGCGCCGTCAATGCGCTCGTCAACAACGCGGGACGAGCGCCGCGCGTGCGCGCCGACATCCTCGAGGCCACCGAGGAGAGCTTCGAAGAGCTGCTGCGCATCAACCTGCAGGGACCGTATTTCCTGACCCAGGCGCTGGCGCGGCAGATGGCGGCCCGCAGGCAGTCCGATCCCTCCTTCACCGCGTCCATCGTCTTCGTCACCTCGGTCTCGGCGGAGATGGCGTCGATCGCGCGCGGTGAGTACTGCGTCAGCAAGGCCGGGCTGGCGATGGCCGCCCGGCTGTTCGCGGTGCGGCTCGCGCCCCTCGGCATTCCCGTCTTCGAGGTCCGGCCAGGGATCATCGCCACCGACATGACCGCCGGAGTGCGCGAGACCTACGACGCCAGGATCGCGAACGGCCTCGTTCCCGAGCGGCGCTGGGGACAACCCGAAGACGTCGGCCGGGCCGTGGCCGCGCTGCTGCGCGGCGACATTCCCTACGCGACCGGCACGGTGCTGCACGTCGACGGCGGATTGACGCTGCCGACGTTGTAACTTTCAGTTTCCAGTTTCCAGTTCCCGAGCCCCGAGTCCCGAGCCCCGAGCCCCGAGCCCCGACCTCGATCCGTATCCGAGGCACCCTTGTTGCACGTGTGCCGCGCGTCTGCGAGACACCGGAAGTGCGTGATGAGGATCGGATGTCGGGCTGCGAAAGTGGCGGCGTGTGCCTTCCTGATGCTGACGATCGCCGCGACCGCCGGCCGCGCCGCGACGCTGCCCACTGGTTTCACGGAAGCGCTCGTCGCCAGCGGCTTGAACAATCCCACGGCGATGCAGTTCGCGCCCGACGGCCGCCTGTTCGTGTGCGAGCAGGGCGGACGGCTGCGCGTAATCAAGGACGGCGTCCTTTTGAGCACGCCATTTCTCACTGTGACGGTCAGTTCCTCAGGCGAGCGCGGTCTGCTTGGCGTGGCCTTCGATCCGAACTTCGCGGTCAACCAGTACGTGTACGTCTACTACACGGCCACGAGCCCGACCATACACAACCGGGTCAGCCGCTTCACCGCCAACGGCGACGTCGCCGTGCCCGGCAGCGAGGTCGCGCTCCTCGACCTCGAGACCCTGAGCGCGACCAACCACAACGGCGGCGCGCTCGCGTTCGGTCCGGACGGGAAGCTCTACATCGCCGTCGGCGAGAACGCCGTGCCGTCCAACGCCCAGTCGCTCGCCAATCGCCTCGGCAAGATCCTGCGGGTGAACAAGGACGGCACCATTCCCGGCCAGACAATCCGTTCTTCAGCACGGCAACGGGCGACAACCGGGCGATCTGGGCGCTGGGACTGCGCAATCCGTTCACGTTCGCGTTCAACGCCGTCCGGAACGTCGATGTTCATCAACGACGTCGGGCAGGGCACGTGGGAAGAGATCAACGAGGGCCGTGCCGGAGCGAACTACGGCTGGCCGACGACGGAAGGCTCGACAACGGATCCACGGTTCGACACCCCGCGACACAGCTACCCGCACAGCGGCTCCTCGCCGACACCATGCGCCATTGCCGGCGGCGCGTTCTACACGCCGGCTGTCGCACAGTTTCCGTCCGACTACCTCAACGACTATTTCTTCGCCGACTACTGCGCGGGGTGGATTCGCAGACTGGATCCGGTCAGCAACATCGTCACCGGATTCGCGACCGGCATCAGCTCTCCGGTGGACCTGAAGGTGGCCGACGACGGAAGCTTGTACTATCTGGCGCGCGGCGGTAACGCCGTCTACCGGATTTCCTACGGCGGGACTACGCCGACGATCACGTCCCATCCGACGAGCCGCACCGTTGCCCCCGGCGCGCCGGTGACGTTCAGCGTCCGCGCCTCCGGACCGGCGCCGCTGCGGTATCAGTGGCAGCGGAACGGCGCCAACATTTCAGGCGGGACGGCTGAGGACTACACTCTCGCGTCGGCGGCGGCCGGCGACAACGGCGCGCGCTTCCGTGCGGTCGTATCGAACGACCATGGCAGCACTACCAGCGCCGAGGCGGTCCTGACGGTGACGTCGAATCAGGGACCGACTGCATCGATCACTTCCCCTGCCGCGGGAACGCTGTACAGCGGCGCTCAGGTGATCGCCTACGCGGGCTCTGGGACCGATCCCGAGGACGGTCCGCTGCCGGCGAGCGCATTCACCTGGCAGGTGGACTTCCATCACGATGCGCACATCCATCCGTTCGTGCCCGCGACGAGCGGCGCGACCGGCGGCAGCTTCACGATCCCGACGACGGGTCATACCGAGTCGAACGTGTGGTATCGCCTCTATCTCACCGTGCGCGACGCAGCCGGTGCGACCCAGACCGTCCATCGCGATATCCTCCCGCGCAAGGTGTCGATCACGCTCGCCACCAGCCCAGCCGGGTTACAGCTTCGGCTCGACGGCCAACCGGTGTCCACACCACTGACCTTCGAAGCGGTCGTCGGAATCGAGCGCGGACTTGAAGCCGCGGCTTCTCAGCCGTCTGGCGGGACGTCCTACGAGTTCGTGTCGTGGTCGGATGGCGGAGCGGCGGCCCACACCGTCAACACTCCCGCGGCCAACACCACCTACACCGCCACGTATCGTGCGACTGGCAGCGGGCCCGCGGGACTGATCGGGCACTGGCAGTTCGAGGAGGGATCGGGGCCGACCGCATCGGACGCGTCCCCGAGCGGCAACCACGGCAGTATCGCCGGGGCGACTCCCACAACGGGCAAGGTCGGCAGCGGCGGCTTGTCGTTCAGCGGCGCGGGCCAGTACGTCGCCGCGAGCGGGAACAATAACAACACCTTCACCGCCAGCGCCTGGTTCAAGACGTCCGCGCCGGTCAGCAATTGGACCGGAATCGTCGAATACTCCACGGCGGCCGGTACCCGTCGCGGCATCCTCTTGAGCCCCGCCGGCCTGCCCGCGGTCACATACGGCGCGGGCTCCTTCAAGGTCGCGGCCGGCAGCCGGGTGGATGACGGCGCGTGGCATCATCTGGCGGCCACGTTCGACGGCACCACGCCGATGCTCTACCTGGACGGTCAGCCGCTGACGCTCGGCGCCACTTCCGCTGCCGCCTCGACCGCTGGATCGCGGCTGCGTCTCGGTGATTTGGCCTTTACCGGCTACTACTTCAGAGGCGTGCTCGATGAGGTGCGCCTCTACGATCGCGCGCTTTCCTCCGCGGAGATCAGCGCCGTGTACAACGACGGCGGGAGCCAGCCGCCGGACACCGTCCCGCCGGTCATCTCGAGTATCGCCGTCTCGTCGGTCACCTCATCGTCGGCGGTCCTGACGTGGACCACCGACGAGCCGGCCGACACGCAAGTGAACTATGGGACGACGACGGCCTATGGAGCCTCTTCGGCGCTGGATCCCGCACTGCGAACCTCGCATTCGGTGACGTTGTCGGGCCTCTCACCTGGCACGGCCTACCATGCGCAGCTCGAGTCCGCGGACGCCGCCGGCAATCTCGCGCTCTCTGCGGATGTGAGTTTTGCCACCCAGCCGCTCGGCTCGGGCCCGCCCCTGTCAGGGCTGATTGGACGCTGGCAGTTCGAGGAGGGAGCGGGGGCCATCGCCTCGGACGCGTCGCCGAGCGGCAATCACGGCAGCATCGTCTCGGCAACGTACGCGACGGGAAGAATTGGAACCTGGGCCTTGTCCTTCACAGGTAGTAGCCAGTACGTCTCAGCAGCGGGCAACAACAACACCAGCTTCACGACGTCGGTGTGGTTCAAGACGTCGGGCCCCAGCCTCAGTTGGACCGGGCTCGTCGAGTACTCCACGGCCACCGGCCTTCGTCGCGGGCTCCTGCTGGACCCAGCCGGGAGACCGGCGATCACGTATGGCTCTGGCTATTACAGGGTGTCGACGGGCGGTCGCGTCGATGACGGTGCGTGGCACCACCTGGCGGCCACCTATGACGGCGTGACCGCTGTCCTTTACCTGGACGGGCAGCCCGTCACCCTCGGCCCCACGTCCTCAGCCGGGGCGGCCGCCGGTTCCAGACTGCGGATTGGTGATCTCGCGTTCACCGGCTATTACTTCAAGGGATTGCTCGACGAGGTGCTCTTGTACGATCGCGCGCTGAGCGCGGCCGAGATAACGGGAATCTTCACGGCGCCCATGTAGTCGCGGTTCGCGGTTCGGGGGTTCGGGACCCCGCGGACCCGCGAACCGCGAGCCCGCGACCCTACCGTCTCACCCTGACCGGCACGATCGCCTCAGCGCGATGGTCCCCGCTCCGCGCCTCGAAGACGATGGCGAAGTCGCCGGGAGCGATAGAGGCGAGCGGCAGATCGAGATGGTGCCAGCCGTTTGAAGAGCCGGCGATCGCCAGCGGGATCAGCGTGGTGCCGCGCCTGTCGATCAGGCGTCCGGTGACCTCCGCGGCCGCCGCCGACGAGCCGTAGGCGCGGAGGCGAATCGCCAGTCGATCGGTGCGGACGAACTCGCGGCGCCGTCGCTGAACACGATCAGCCAGTCGCCCGGTGCCAGCGTCAAGCAACACTGCCGTGCACGTGCTCGATCCCCGCGGAATGCAGTCGATAATCCGCGCAGGCTAGCGTCCGCAAATCCCCAACTCGCGCACGTTCTCGACACTGTGTCTCAACTGCCCAAGCTCGTAGTCGACGAGCGCGTCACCTGGATCTCCCCTTTCCCACGGCGTCCGGCAATCCTCGTCGTCGGCAAGGCGCCGCGCGCGCAGCCGGCCGAGCATCGTGCCGAGTTCCCGCGCGTCGCGGGCCGGATAGCCATTCCACCAGTCGGGCGTGAAGAGGCGGATGTGGCGTGATTCGAGAGCGCCCGGCTCGATTGAGGCGGCCAGCGGTGTGCCCTGCTCTTCGAGAACCGCCGCGACCTCCTTGAAGGGTACGGCGCCGTCGCCGACGGCACAGCGCACGAGCCGATAGCCCTCGTCTGTGAACTGCGCCACGTAGTCCTTGAGATGGACGTGGCGGATCCGGTGCGCGGCGCGGCGGGTGAACGCCACGGGATCCTCGCCGACGGAGAACGGATTGCCGGTGTCGAGACAGATGCCCGCATGCGGACCGAGCTCGTCGACGAGATCGATCAGTTCTTCGCTGCCGACGTCCTGGTGATCTTCGATCGCCAGCACCAGCCCGGCGTCCGCCACGCGATTGGTCTCCCTGCGGAGCGTGCCGTGCGCGTGCGCCATCATCTCGTGCCAGCGCGCACCCCATCGAGCGCGCGCGCCCTCGAGCACGGGCGTCAGATGGAAGCGCAGGATCCTCGCGCCGAGGCCACTCGTACAGCGCACGGCGTCGCTGAGATCTTCGCCAGGCGTGTGCGAAAGCCAGAAGCTGCAGATCGGCTCGAGGCCGTGGAGCCGATCGCGCAGGCGCGCCAGGCCCGAGTCGTCGAGCGGCGTCAGCCAGCGATGATCCAGTTCGATCGTTCCCAGCCCCAGTTCGCGGGCGATGGCGATGAAGCCGTCGACACCGCGCGGGCGAGGATTGGCGCGCGGAGTCCCCAAACCCTGCAGGCCCAGCGTGTAGGTCAGGCCGTAGGGGTTGAGGGAGAGGATCAAGAGGTTCTGGAGGATCGTTTAGGTTCTGGAGGATCAAGAGGTTCTAGAGAACTGACAGGTTCTAGAGAGCCCGACAGGTTCTAGAGACTCTCGCAGTTCTTTAGAACCTCTTGATCCTCCAGAACCTCGTAGTTCTTTAGAACCTCACCGTTCTCAGTAAATCGCGAACGCGTACAGCGTATCGCCGACGGCGACGAGCACGTGCTGCTTCCCGTCGAGCAGGTAGGTCTGCGGCGCGTTCGATGACGTTGCCGATCCGCGAGTGCCACAGCGGCTTGCCGTTGGCCGCGTCGAACGCGACGAGGTTGCCGCCGCCGTCGCCGGTGAAGACGCAGCTTGCCCGCCGTCGTCAGCATGCCGGCCGCCGCCGCCTCCGCCGGGCGGCCATGCGTGACGCCACACCTCCTTGCCGGTCTTCGGAGTCGATCGCCGTCAGCGCGCTGCCGCCACGCGCCGACGCTGACCGCCAGCTTGCCCGCCGAGCCCCATCGAGCCGCGCGGATCCGGGTCGGTCAGGTAGAGCGATGTTGAAGCCGTTGTTCTCGTGCACGTAGAAGAGCCCGGTCTCCGGCGAGTACGCGGGCGGCGGCCAGTTGGTCGACGCCGCCTTCGACCGGCGACACGAGCGAGCCCGGAATCGTCGCTTCCTTCTCGGGGTTCGGCTCCGGCGCGCCGTTCTTGCGCAGCGCCCTTCGCCCAGTTGGTCGTCGTCGCCGAACTTGCGCGGAGACGACGTGCTCGCCGGTGACGCGATCGACGGTGAAGAAGTAGCCGTTGCGCGCCGCGGTCGAGACCAGCTTGCGCGGCCTGCCGTCGATCGACGCCGTCGATCAGGATCGGCGTCTGCGCCGAGTCCCAGTCGTGCGTGTCGTGCGGCGACGTCTGGTAGTACCACGCCATCTTGCCGGTGTCGACGTTGACCGCGACCAGCGAGCAGGTGAAGAGGTTGTCGCCCTTGCGGCCCCGGCCGGTGTAGCCGGGCGTCGGGATTGCCGGTGCCGAAGATGTAGAGCTTCGTCTCCGGATCGTAGACGCCGGGAATCCAGGTCTGGCCGCCGCCGTGCCGCGCCGCGTCGAGGCTCGGCCAGGTGTCGAGCCCGGGATCGCCGGGATTCATCGGCACGGTGTAGAACTTCCACTGCAGCTTGCCGGTCTCCGGATCGAACGACTGCAGGAATCCCGGCGTGTCGAGGTCGTTGCCGGTCCCGACCAGCACGTGGTTGCCGACGACGATCGGCGCCATCGTCGAGAAATACTGCTCGTCGAAGCTCGGCGATCTCGACGTGCCAGCGCTCCTTGCCGGTCCGCGCGTCGAGCGACACGAGATAGTTGTCGGGCGTCTCGAAGAACAGGTAGTTGCTGCCACATCGCCGCGCCGCGATTGCCGATGTGCGTGCCGCCGCGGGTCTTCCAGAAGTAGCGCCACAGCTCGCGTCCGTCGCGCGCGTCGATCGCCCAGACGTTGTCGGGCGCCGTGACGTAGAGGATGCCGTTCACCTGCAGGATCGATCCCTTGACGCTCGGCGTCGCCGGTGGCGAACTCCTCGGTTCCCTCGCCGCCGACGATGATCGGCGCACCGCCGCCGCCACCGCCGCGGCCGCCACCACCAGCCGCCGCCGCGCCGGATCCGGCCCGCGTCAGCCGCGCTGACCCAGGCCAGCGTGAGGTTCTTCACGGTGGTCTGGTTGATCTGCGTCAGCGAGCTGTAGCGCCGGCCCGTCGTAGTCGCCCGAGTAGGTCGGCCATGAATCCGCGAGCGGCTTCAGCACGTCGGCCGGATCGAGCCCTTCCTCCTGGACCGCGGCGCAGGCTCGCCGCGGCGGGTGCCGGCGGCCGTTGCACGGCGCGCCCCTGCGCGGTGTGGCGGCTGCCCCTGACCGACGAGCAGCACCGGCGCCATCGACAGCGACGTCAGGAGAACGATCGTCTTGAGCGTCATTTCAGGGTCACCAGGTACGCGGTCACGTCGTGAATGTCTTTGTCGGTGTACGCCGTCAGCAGCTTGCGATGCCCGTCGAGCGGATCGGTCGATAGTGACCTTCGGCATGTCGCCGGTGCGCCGGAAGGTTCGCTGGTCCCGTCCTCCAGCCCGACGACGACGTAGAAGTCGTCGATGCGAACGAGGCGCCCGTCGACCTTCGAGCCGTCCGCATGGCGTCACCGAGACGGTGACCGGCCGGGACACCGGTCCGCCGGCGCCGCCGCGGCCGCGCGCCGCCGCCGCCGGCGACCCAGGTGTTCTGCAGCTGCAGCGGGCTCGCGATGCGCTCGCCGATGCCCTTCAGATCGCCGGACGCCGAGTGGCAGGACGCACACTTGGCGGCGAAGTACTGCTCGCCGGCCTTGGCGTCGCCGACCACGATGTTCAGCTCGACCTCCTCACCCGGCGGCGGACTGCCCTGCCCGCGCATCGTCGCGGCGACGCTGTGGATGTACTCGGCGATCGCCTTGACGTCGTCCTCGGCCAGCGGCAGCGGCGGCATCGGCGGCATGCCCGGGTTCTGACGGCCGTTCTTGACGACCGGCACGATCAGCTCGCCGTGCTGATCGTTGAGCACCAGCTGCGAGCGCAGCAGGTTGAGGCCGCCGATGTCGCCGCCGCGAAGGTCGCCGCCGTGGCACGCCCGGCAGTTGATCTCGTACAGCGTCTTGCCGCGCGCGATCGTCGCGGCATCGGCGAGCGTGCGCTGCTGCGCGGGGAACGTGCGCGCCGTCCGCCGCCTCGCCCCTGGCCCGGGGCCTGGCCGCGGCCGGCCGGCTGACCGGCAGGCGCGGGGGCCTGCGGCGCCCCAGCGGGTGCAGCCGGAGGGGGTGCCTGTTGCGCACCTGTATGCGTCATCAACGCGACCAGCCACACGAGCGCTGTCGCGATCACAGCTTTCCGTATCTGCATCCCACACCTCGAGAAACGTTCGAGCGCGGCCAGCGGCCTCACGCCGAACCCTCGGATTTTACTTCAAAGCTTTAACGCTTTCGGGCAAGGAGGCCGATCCCCGGCTGGGATCGTGCGTTGACTTGCCGTTCGCTTCGCTTCCAAGTGCAACAGGAGAAGGAGAGAAGGAGAGCAACGCTGCAGTTGGCGGGCCGCCAACTCGGTGACGACGAGTTTCTCCCCTTCTCCCCTTCTCATGTTGCATTTGAGACAGGCGGCTGTCGTTCACAGGTAAAGGAATCCCCCGGCAGAGCCGGGGGCTTTTAGTCGTGAGCCGCTCAAAGCGGCTTGACGGGGTCGCTAACGCGGCCCCGACGGTTGTGGGCCACCGAACGGTGGTCCGTTAACGCCAGAGCTTCAGTTGATCCAGTCGCGTGTCCTCTTCTTCCTGCTTCCGGATGTACTCGCGGATCACCGTGCTCGTCTCGACCCACCGTGGAGACGAAGTATCCACGCGCCCAGAAATGCTGCCCGACAAAGTTCCGCTTCCGCTCCCCATACACCCGCGCCAGATGAATCGCGCTCTTCCCCTTGATGAACCCGACCACCTGCGACACCGCGTACTTCGGCGGGATCGAGATCATCATGTGCACGTGATCCGGCATCAGATGGCCTTCTTCGATCCGGACTCTCCTTCTGCGCGGCCAGTCTGCCGGAACACCTCTCCCAGGTGCTGCCGCAACGTCGCCGTACAGCGTCTTGCCTGCGACACTTCGGAATGAACACCACGTGGTATTTGCACTCCCACTTCGTGTGGCTTAGACTCTCGAACTCGTCCATCGCGGACTCTTCCTTTCGTGTGCTTGGCGGCTCACGAGGGAAGTTTCTCCGGTGGACACACTCCCGTAAATGTCAAACTGCTACTGCCTCCCCGGCAGAGCCGGGGGGCCTCCCTTCGGGCTAGGCATGGACCCCCACGACTCCGAGCTCCAAGCGTTCGACGCTCCAGTCGACCGTGACGGTACCGGCGGTGTTGAGGCCGAGGAATCGTGCGGCGTTGGACGACGCCATCGCGGCGGCCTCCTCGAGCGTGACTCCTGCGAACCTCACGCTGTTCTGAATCGCCTTGTCCATGGTGAGCGCCGAGCCGGCGAGGTACGGGGTGCCCGGCAGCGAGACCCGCCCATCTTCATTCACCGCGCAGGTCACCTCGCCGATGGTGAAGGTCCCTGGCGCGCAACCTGCCGCCGCAATGGCGTCGGTGACGAGAATCGTTCGCCCCGGGCCCTTCGCCCGCACCATCGCCTTGACCGTTGACGGCGGCAGGTGGTGGCCGTCGACGATCAGGCTGGCATGCACCTCGTCGGCGGCAAGCAGCTCCCAGATGACGTTCGGATGCCGTGGCAGCATCTGCGCACAGCCGTTGCCGAGGTGTGTCGCGAGCGAGGCTCCCGCTTTCACCGCGTCGGCGATCTGCGCGGGCGCCGCCGCCGTATGGCCGATGGCAACGCGCACGCCCGACTCCACGAGATGCTCGACGAGCGCGATGGCCCCTGGCACTTCGGGAGCCAGCGTCACCAGACGGATGCCGCCGCCGCAGAATCTCCTGCCGGCGGTCGAAGTCGTCGATTCGGGCGGGAGCGACGTGCGCGCGCCGGTGAGCGCCGCGCGCGCCGTCCTCAGGCGAGAGATAGGGCCCCTCCATGTGGATCCCGGCGATGGACGGATGCTGCGAGGCCGTCACGGCGCGGACGCAGGCGGTGAATTCCTCCAGTGAAGACGTAATGAACGTCGGCAGGCACCGGGTGACGCCGGTGGCGCGCATGCGATCCAGCGCGCCGGCGATGGCCTCGCCGTTCGTGCCGGGATCGTCGAAGTCGACCCCGGCGAAGCCGTTCACCTGCAGGTCGAAGAAGCCTGGCAGCTCGACGGTCATTCGCCTTCACGCTCGCGGACCGGGCCGCGCGTACCTGCGTCGAGCAGCGCCGCCGAGTCGCGGTCGAGATACACGGTCACGTTGCCATGCCGCCGGAGAATCGACGCCGGCGCATTCGGCGTGATCTCGCCCTCCAGGCTCGCCTTCACTGCCGCCGCCTTGCGGGCGTCTGGCACGATGCAGATGATGGCGTTCGATTTCAGGATCTGCTGAATCGACATCGAGAGTGCCTGCGCCGGCACCGCCTCGAGCGATGGAAACCATCCCTCCCCCACCTGCTGCCGCCGGCAGGCCTCGTCCAGGGTGACCACCAGGTAGGGCGCGTCCGACTCGAAATCCGCGGGAGGATCGTTGAACGCGAGATGCGCGTTCTCGCCGATCCCGACGAACGCGACGTCGATCGGCGCCTTCGCCAGCTCGCGGCCCACGCGCTCCGCTTCCTCGCGCGGATCGCGCTCGGCATCGAGCAGGTGATAGTCGCGAATACCTGCCTTGTCGATCAGGCGCTCGCGCAGGGGCAACTTGCGAAAGCTCGCGGGATGGTCGATTGGCAGGCCGACGTACTCGTCGAGATGGAACATCTCGACGCGCGACCAGTCGATGCCGTCGGCGGCAGTGAGTGCTTCGAGGAAGTCGAACTGCGACGCACGGCGTCCACCAGGGTTCCGCCGAACTGGTCGGCGGGCACACACCGGCTCCACGGGATCACCCCGGTCGAACGCGCCGATACCGGTGGCGCGGCCGCCGGATCGATCGCGGTCAGCACGTCCGCCGCCACGGCCATGATCTCGGCCGGCGTCCGGTAGTTCACGGTCAGTTCGGCGGTACGCCAGCGGCCGCGAGCGTACTGATCGAGCAGCTCAGACCAGGATCGCACTCCGGCATCGGTGCCGGCCTGGGCAAGATCGCCGACCAGAGTCATCGACCGTCGCCGGCAGCGGCGCATCAGCATCCGCCACTCCATCGGCGACAGCTCCTGCGCCTCGTCCACGATCACGTGGCCGAACTGCCAGGTTCGGTCGGCCGCGGCGCGTTCGGCGATCGTGCCGGGTGCCTCGCGGTGTCGGGTCCGCTCCGCCATCAGCGCGATGAACGGCTCGACATCCAAGGGATCCACCGTCAGCGCGTCCGCGGCGAGTTCGCTGAGCACGACCTCGCGCATGTACGCCAGGTGCTCGGCATCTGCCGCGGCGCGCTCGGCTTTCGCCCGCCGGCGCTGTTGTTTCACCTCCTCGGTGTCGCCGAGCAGCTCCGCCGCCTCGTCGAGCAGTGCCACGTCGGCCCGGGTCCAGGGATTCCCTGGTCTGCGGTACAACGCGGTGCGCTCGGTCACGGAGAGCTCCGGCGCGGCGGCGGCGAGTCGCTCCGGAGATGACCAGAGCGATGTCAGCAGGCGCTCGGGCGTGACGTCATGCCCTCTCCTACCGTCAAACACTGCCCGCTCGCGGCGCACGTGGCGAACGGCGCGGGCGATGACCTCGACCATCCGGAGGCTCCCCTTGATCCGGCCGGTGTCTGGGGATTCGGACGCGGTCCCGACCACGCCGGGGAGTAACTCGCCGATGGTGGACAGCACAACCTCCGTCTCGCCGAGCGACGGCAGCACCTGCTCGATGTAGCGCAGGAAGGTCGCATTCGGGCCAACGACCAGCACGCCGCGCCGGGCCAGTTGGTCGCGGTGGGTGTAGAGCAGATATGCGGCCCGGTGCAACGCGACGACGGTCTTGCCGGTGCCGGGACCACCCTGGACCACCAGGACTCCGGGCAGCCCGGAGCGGATGATCGCGTCCTGCTCCGCCTGGATGGTGGCGACGATTTCCGACATCCGGCCGGTCCGGTCGGCCGACAGCGAGGCGAACAGCGCGGCCTCTCCGATCAAGCTCGTCCGATCCTGCTCGTCCAAGGCGGCCAGATCCAGGATGTCGTCGTCGACGGCGACGACGGTCCGGCCAGAGAGCCGGATATGGCGTCGCCGGAACACTCCGATCGGGTCGATCGCCGTCGCCCGATAGAACGGTTGCGCCACCGGCGCTCGCCAATCGATGAGTAGCGGATTGTGGTCGTCGTCGAAAAGCCCGATACGGCCGATGTGAAACGTCGCCTCATCGATCGCGTCGATCCGACCGAAGCACAATCCGCGCTCGACGCTCATCAATTGCTCCGCGCGACCCGCGTAGGTCTTGGCGAATGATTCTCGTTCAGTCGCTGCTTGGTCGGTGCCGGTCGTCACACCGCCATAGACCCGCTTGAGCTCGGCCGTCGCGCGGTCGCGGGCGAGGTCCAGCACCTCGTACAACCTCGTGACATTGTCTTGTTCTTGGGCGATCTCGTGCCTCAGCACGCTCTCGGTCATGCGCTCCCCTGTCCCTGATCGCGGTGACTTGACGAATATCGACATCTGAGCTAATCTGAAATTGAGCACCGAAACTTGGGTGCTCTTTCTTGTGTTCAGACAAATACGACAGGATATCAATCCGGGCGGATCTGGGCAATTCCAACCATCGCGATGTCTGAATTGGCGATTTGGTCGAGGGACCTATGAAAGCCTGGGCCTATGACCTGATGTACCGGTCCTGGGCGCCGTGGGACGCGGTCGGTGTTCGCCCGGATCTGCGCAGGCTGGTCGACACGGGCCGGGTTACGTCGCGCTCGCATCCTCATGCCGTCGATCTCGGCTGCGGCACCGGTGCGAACGTCGTGTACCTGGCCCAGCAGGGCTTCGCCAGCACGGGCGTCGACTTCTCCGGGTCGCACTGTCCAAGGCGCAGACTCGAGCAGACCGCGCCGACGTCCGCTGCCAGTTCGTCAACGGCGACCTGACGGCGCCCGAGATCCCCGGCGTGACCGGACCGTTCAACCTCGTGCTCGATTTCGGCACGCTGGACGACTTCGCCCCGGCTGGTCGGGTCGCGATGGCGGCGACCATCCGACGGCTGACCGCGACCGGCTCGCTCGTCGTCTTCTGGTGCTTCTATGCCGACCCGGCCGACCTGCCTCGATTCAGCTTCACCGGGCCTTCCCGAGTCGTGCCGGTCATCCGACCGGGTGAGGAGTTCGAGCTCTTCGGTGCAGATTTCGACATCGATCAGTACTCCCGGGACGATCGCACGGCCTGCTTCTTGCTCACGCGAACCTAGAACGCAACGGACGACGCCGGGCCGGACCGCGGTGATCATCGCTCCCGCGTGGCGTCCGCGCCCCGTCGAACGTAAAGTGCATCATCGCTAAAGAGCGCGACGCGATGGTCGGAGAGGACACGGATGAACCTTGAGAAGGTGATCTTCGGCTTCTTCGTGCTGCTGGCGGCGACCCTGAACTTCGGCTTCTTCATCGGCGACATCTCCGATCCGGCCCTGCACAACGTCTACGAGCTGTTCGCCGCCGTGGTGGTCAACCTGATCGCCACGGTGCTCAAGTTCGGGGACCGCACCCAGATCGGTGCCGTGCACCTGGCCACCAGCCTGGTCGCCGACCTCCAGCTGATCGCGGCCTCAGTGGTCTGGGTCTACGCAACCCAGATCTCCGCCGACGGGTATGACGCCGAGGCGGTCGCCAGTGTCGTGTCCCTTTCGGGCGGTGCTCTGTTCGCCAATGTCGTCTCGGTCGTACTGCTTGTTGTGGAGACTGTTTCGTTCCACCGACGTTGAACGGCGACCTCTGAGGAGAACCGGTCCTTCAGGGAGCCGACGAGTCCAGGAGGTCACCATGCCCGCTTCGATCCGGCGGTTCGGCCGCGACACGTCCAAGTCCGGCTCACCCGGCCGGCTGATCACTCGGCTACGGACCCGGGTCGACCCGTCGGTCCAGGTGTCCGCGACGGTGTTCCTGATCTTGAGGCGGATGCGGGCACCGCTGATCACGCTGATCATCATCTTCACGGTCAGCGTCTTCGGTCTCACCTTGATCCCCGGTCAGGATGCCAACGGTCAGGCGTACCGGATGGGCTTCTTCGACGCCTTCTACTTCATGAGCTACACCGCCACCACGATCGGGTTCGGCGAGATCCCCTACGCCTTCACCTACGGCCAACGGATGTGGGTGGTCGCCACGATCTACCTGACGGTGATCGGCTGGGCGTACGCGCTGGGATCTCTGCTGACCCTGATCCAGGACAAGGCATTCCGCCAGGCGCTGCGACTGCAGCGCTTCAGCCGCGCAGTGGCCCACCTCAGCGAGCCGTTCCTGTTGATCGCCGGATACGGCAGGACGGGAGAACTGCTCGCCCGCTCCTTCGACGGGCTCGCCCGGCAGGTGGTGATCCTGGATGCCTCCGAGACCCGGATCGAGGCCCTGGACATGGACACCTACCAGGTCGACATCCCGGCCCTGGCCGGCGATGCGCGCAACCCGGCCCTGCTCGCCGCTGCCGGACTCGACCATCCGCTCTGCGAGGGGGTGCTGGCCATGACCGACGACGACGAGGTCAATCTCGCCGTCACCATGGCGGCAGCCCTGCTCAGGCCGGAACTGCCGGTCGTCGCCCGGACGGTCTCGACGGTGATCGCCGACCGGATGAAGGCCTTCGGCACCCCCACCGTGGTCAATCCGTTCGACCGCTTCGGCAACCATCTGCGGATCGCGCTGCGCGCACCCGCCTCGTATCAGTTGCTCGAGTGGCTCGAAGCCGGACCCGGCGCAGCCGCTGCCTGAACGCGGCCGCCCACCGGTGGACGGTGAATGGGTGGTGTGCGGATACGGACGCTTCGGCCGTGAGGTCATCTACGATCTCCGCGCCGAGGGTCTCAAGGTCACCGTCATCGACCCCAACGCCTCCCGCGGCCGGAGACGGCACACCGGACGACGACGGCGTCACGGTCGTGGTCGGCGATGCGTCCGAGCCGGGAGTCCTCACCCGCGCCGCGATCGAGGACGCCGTGGCGTTCGTCGCCGGAACGGACAACGACACCACGAATCTGTCGTTGCTCGCCGCCGCCCGGCGGCTGAACCCGGAGCTGTTCCTGGCCGCGCGACAGAATGCACGGGTCAACGCCCCGCTGTTTCGTGCCATGAACGTCGATGCCCTGCTCATCCCGGCGGAGGTGGTTGCGCACGAGGTCTATGCCCAGCTGAGCACACCGCTGCTGTGGCGCTTCATCCAGGAGATGCCCGCCAAGGGTGACGACTGGGCTGCCGACGTCGTCACCCGGCTGCAGCGGAACTGCGGCGGACAGCTCCAGTCACTGTGGAGGCTCGGGCTGACCGACGCCGAAGCACCGGCGCTCGCCCGATGGCTGGGCGTCCGGCGAGGTCAAGGTCGGCGATCTGATGCGTGATCCCGATGACCGGGATCAGCAGCTTCCCGCCGTCTGCCTGCTCGTGGTCCGCGACGACGAGACCCTGCTGATGCCCGACGAGGACTTCGTCGTGCGCCACGGTGACGAGCTCCTCTTCGCCGGCCACGCCGCGGCTCGGCGCTCGCTCAGCACCACGACGCTTCTCGACGCCACCGCCGAATACGTTCTCTACGATCGGCACATCCCGTCGAGTTGGGTCTGGCGACGGTTCACCCGAAAATCGGTCACCGCTGGCCGCTGACGTCCACGGGCAGCCAGCTGAAGCCGGATCGCGATCTGACATGCGCCTCAGGGCGTACCCAATCCAGCCTGAGCGGCCAGAAAGCTGCGCAGGTCGGTGAGCTCGGCTTCCGAGACCGCATGGCCAAGATCCGGGTAGCGGCGGATCGTCAGCGCGGTGTGCGCGGCGAGCCAGTCGTCAGTCATGGAAGCCAGGAACGCCGGAACGAGATGGTCGCGATCGCCTCGGGCAGCGAACACCGGCGGGCGTCTCTGAGCCAGCCGGGCATCACCAGCGGCCGGCAGAGGCACCATGAATCCGGACAGCACCACGACATAGTCCAGCCGATCGGGCTGCAGTCTGAGCGCCTGGATCGCCACCGCGGAGCCTTGCGAGAAACCCAGGATGCCGACCGAGGTGAACCCGGTCAGACCGTCCAGCCAGGCCGAGCACCGAGTTCGCCGCGGCGTTGACGTCGGCAAGGGTGAGGGTGAAATCCATCTTGAACCAGCCGTAGCCGCCCGCGCGCCCGCAGCGGACCGCGAGGTGCAGCAACGACCAGTTGCTCGGGAAACCGGTCCCACAGCTCCGATCCCACGTCCTCGTTGAGACCGTGACCGTGCAGCACGACCAGGAGCGGCCGGCCAGCCCGCTGAGACTGCGGCGCCGACCAGCGAACACCACCCTCAGGATCGATCACCGCAGTCCTTTCCTCGCATTGCCCCCCGCGTGGTACTACCCGGGCCACTACTCCCTCAACCTGTACGTGATGCTGCTCACCTTCGTCGACCGGTTCCTCGTCGGGAGGAACAACCCGGCCGGGTTCAGGAGTTGGTTGCTTGATGCCTTTCTCTGAAAACGACGAGCCGAACTCGTTCACCATGACCGAATCCGATGCCCCCACGCCGCGCCGACCCGCAGCGGTCGCCCGGGCGGCGGGTCTGTTCGTGCTGATCAGCGCGGTCTGCGGACTGCTCATCGCCGGCGCAGTCATGCCGAGCGTGGGTGCCGCGTGGTTCACCGCGCGTACGACCGAGCAGGGACTCGACGACCTGCCGGTGGCCTTCGACACGCCCGCGCAGTCACAGCGGTCGACCGTGCTGGACGCGAATGGCGACGTGCTGGCGTACTTCTACGAGGAGAACCGGGTCTACGTCGAGCTGGACGAGATCGCTCCGATCATGCGGCAGGCGATGGTCGCCATCGAGGACCACCGCTTCTACGAGCACGGTCCGCTCGACGCGCAGGGCACCTTCCGCGCCTTCATCGCCAATCTCGCCGCCGGCGGCGTCACTCAGGGCGGATCGACCATCACCCAGCAGTACGTGAAGATGGTCCAGATCGAGGAGGCCAAGAAGCGCGGCGACGAGGCGGCGATCGAGGCGGCTCAGGACGGCACGTATCAGCGCAAGATCCGCGAGTTGCGGTACGCCATCTCGGTGGAGAAGGCGCTCTCCAAGGACGAGATCTTGGAGCGCTATCTCAACATCGCCTACTTCGGCGACGGCGCGTACGGGATCGAGGTCGCGGCCCAGCACTACTTCGGCACCACGGCCAACGAGCTCACCCTCGGCCAGGCCGCGATGCTGGCCGGACTGGTGCAGAACCCGACGGCCTACAACCCGGTCGACGCAACCGACCGCGGCGCTCAACCGCCGCGACGTGGTGCTCAACCGGATGACCGAGCTGGGCGTCATCACCGCGGCCAAGGCCGCGAAGGCCAAGCGCGCCGACTTCGACGACGACGAGGTGACGACCACGCGCAACGGCTGCCAGAGCACGCGACTACCCGTTCGTCTGCGACTACGTCTACCGCATCCTGGCCCAGACCCCCAGCCTCGGCGCCAACGACGCGGAGCGCGCAGAACACCATCAAGCGCGGCGGCCTGACCGTCACCACCGCGTTCGATCCCGACACCCAGGACACGATCCAGGAGGCGGTGAGCGACGTCGTCGGCCCGACCGACCCGGTGATCGCGGCCATGGACATGATCGAGCCGGGCACCGGGCTGATCGTCGCCATGGCCCAGAGCCGGCCGGTGATGGGCTCCAAGGCCGGCAAGGGCCAGACGTACTGGAACTACTCGGTGCCGCCGAACATGGGCGGCGCGCAGGGCTTCCAGGCCGGCTCGACCTTCAAGGTCTTCACCGCGGCCGCAGCGCTCGAGCAGGGCATCCCGCTGTCCCAGCGCTACGACGCCCGCGCCACGATGGACTTCTCCGGGCGCGAGCTTCGACACGCTGCTCGGGGCGGCGGCCAGGTCTATGGCAACTGGCGGGTCAGCAACTCCACCGGCACCAACGGCGTGATGGACATGCACCGGGCCGCCGAGCGCTCGGTCAACACCTACTTCGTTCAGCTCGCCCTCGACGTCGGCATGTGCGACGTGGTGAAGATGGCGGAGAAGCTCGGCGTCGAGTCCAGCGTCGACGGCGCTCCGATCACCTCCTACGACGACAAGCCGTCCTTCACCCTCGGCACGGCGAGGTCAGCCCGCTGTCGGTGGCCGAGGCGTACGCGACCTTCGCCTCCGGCGGCATCCACTGCGACCCGATCATCGTCGAGTCGATCACCGACGGCACCGGGCAGCCGCGCGAGGCGCCCAGCGCGAACTGCGAGCGGGTGATCTCCGAAGACGTCGCGGCGGCCATGAACTCGCTGCTCTCCAGCGTGATGACCAACGGCACCGGCAGCCGGGTGATGACGGCGGACCGCCGTCCCCAGGCCGGCAAGACCGGCACCATCGACAGCAACGCGGCCGTCTGGTTCGTGGGCTACACGCCCCAGGTGGCCGGGGCCGCCATGATCAGCATCGACAACCGGCGCAGGCCGTTCGATTCGGCCGAAGTCCGGATATCCGCTCCGGCGGGCTCAAGAACTACGTCGGTGCCGTCGACCGGGCGCTTGCTGGAGGGCTCGGGCAGCGGCGACGCCGGTCAGGAGATCTGGAAGCCGGCCATGGAGCAGTACCTGACCGAACTCGCGCCGGAGGGCTTCGCTCCCCCGCCGTACGAGCTCGTCTACGGTGACCAGCCGACCGACGACGACTGGGATGACGACGACGACGATGGGACGACGACGGACGACGACGACTTCCAGCAGTACGGGGGTCGTCGCTGACCCTAGTGCTCTGGGCTCCGATCGGGAGTCCTCAGCGCCTTGTCGAGCAACCGGGCGATCGTCCGCTGTTGAGCGGTGGTCAAGACCGCCAAACCGGGTGGCGGGGCGAGCAGGCTGTCCCGGACGGTGTCCAGCGCCCGCCTCCCCTGTTCGGTGAGGGCGATCGCCTTGACCCGTCGGTCGTGGGCGGCGGTCCGGCGCTCGGCGTACCCGGCACGCTCGAGGTCGTCGACGATGCCGGTCACATAGGACCGGTCGCAGTTCATCTCGCGGGCCAGGTCGCCCATCGGTCGCGGCTCCTCGGGGTCGATCGCCAGCAGTCCGCGTACGGCCGCCTGCGAGATGCCCAGCTCGTCAGCCACCTCGGCCCAGCGCCAGCGCTGGTCCAGCACCAGCTCCATCAGCCGCGGCCAGGCCGCGGTGAGCTCGGCGTCGAAGGAGTCGTCGGGCGCCATTGCTTCACCATAGTCGAATGCAGAGTCCTGACAATACTTGACTAAAATCAACTATTGATTAACACTAAGCGTTATGGACGCCTATCGAGCCGTCCGGCTCACGGCACGGACATCGGCCCTACTCTTCGCGGCTGCCCAGGCAGTCTCGGCAAGCGGTCCGGCGGGGCGGCCGCCAGGGCGGGCGCTCTACATCGGTTTCATGGCGGCACACGGAGTGCACTTCGCCGCCGTCACCCGCTACGCCCGGGTGACGGGCGGGCAGAATCTGTTCCCGGGCGGGCGGAGCCTGAGCGAGGTCGGTGGCTGGCGCACCGTTCTCGGCATCTTCGCCGCCTTCGCTGCTCTCGCCGGCGCAGGGTGGGCCGGCGACGTAGCCGCCGTGACCGAGCGGGCACCTCGGGCGGCCGTCGTCGGCACCGTGGCGCGCCGGATCATCGCCACGATGTTCGTCGGCACCTACCTCGGTCAGCTGCCCCGCTCACCGTTCTACGCGGTGCCGGCAGCGCTTGTCGCCGCAGCGACGCTCGCCCGCGTACCCGGTGACTCACGGTCGCGTAGCCGGACCGGACGCCGCATCTTCGAAACTCAGCGGGGCCGGGGGCGGTAGACGGCGATGGTCCAGGCGAGATGGCCGGACGAGACCAGGGTTGTCTCCAGGAGGTCGAGACGGTGACCGAGGTGGCGGAGCAGCCGGCGGCAGGACCAGGCCCGATCGAACAGCGAGATGACGAGTACGCCGCCCGGCGCAAGGCCGCGAGCGTGCTGCTGCACGGTGCGGAGCGGGTCCGGCAGGTAGTAGATGACCTCGTTCAGCACCACGACATCGGGCGGCTGGTCGGGCACGAAGAGATCGACGTCGGCGCAGACGAAAGCGGGTCTGCGCGTCCGACTTGGGCGACGCCAGCGCGATCGCCCGGCTCGAGGTGTCGATGCCGAGGTAGCGGCCATAGCGCAGCCCCTCCTGGAGGATGCCCTGCGAACACCCGAGGTCGAGCACGAACCCCTCCGAGGCGTATCGCTCGACGACCTCCCGCACCGCGGCGTAGCGCGGCTCCTCGCTGTCGTCACGTAACCGCTGCCAGCTGTCCTTGCTGTTCTCCCGCGCATTGTCGCGCTGCAGGATCCGGCGCAGCAGCCACAGCGGCATCGGCAACGCCGAGATCACGGCAACCGCCGCACGGCTCTGCATCAATCGTCCGACCAGCGTCGGCCTACCCGAATGAGCTGACCCGATCACCCGAAGCGCGCCAGGTCACCGGCCCCGTGGCGGACGACGACCGGATCGCCGCTCGAGTAGTCGATCACCGTGGTCGGCACGTCACCGCACTCCCCCGCGTCGACCACGGCGTCCAGCTGATGATCAAGAGCTCTCCTTGATCTCCCAGCCCTCCGTCATCGGCGAGTCCTCCCCCGGCAGCAGCAGGGTGCTGGAGACCAGTGGCTCGCCCAGCTCGGCGATGATCGCCAGTGCGACGGGATGCTGCGGAATCCGCACCCCCACGGTGCGCCGGCGCGGGTGCAGCATCCGCCGCGGCACCTCGCGGGTGGCCCGGAGGATGAACGTGTACTGGCCCGGCATCGCCGCGCGGACCGCCCGGAACACGGTGTTGTCCATCTGGGCGAACTGCCCCAGCTGGGTGAAGTCGCCGCAGACCAGGGTGAAGTGATGGTGCCCGTCCAGCTGGCGGATGGTCCGGATCCGCTCCAGCCCGGAGCGGTTGTCCAGTCGGCAGCCCAGCGCGAAGCAGGAATCGGTGGGGTACGCGATCAGCCCGCCGTCGCGGAGCACGTCGACCACTGCCGTGATGGCCCGCGGCTGCGGGTTGCCCGGATGGATGTCGAAGTAGCGGGCCACGGGTGCGAGCGTACTAGGACCGGCTCGGCGCCGTGGCGACGACAACCTCAAGTTCGCGTTAACTATTACTAGACTGGCCGGATGCGGCACAAGACCGACCTGCTGACGATCGGCGAGGTCGCCGAGCGGTCCGGCGTCGCGCCGTCGGCACTGCGCTACTACGAGACGCAGGGCCTGATCTTCTCGATCCGGACCTCGGGCAACCAGCGCCGGTTCGAGCGGGCGATGCTCCGCCGGATCGCGTTCATCCGGTCCGCCCAGCGGGTCGGACTCAGCCTGGAGGAGATCAGCGAGGCGCTGAGCACGCTGCCCGGCGGTCGAACGCCGACCAAGGCGGACTGGACACGGCTCTCCCGGCACTGGCGGAGCCGGATCGACGCGCAGATCGAACGGCTCGAGCGGCTGCGGGACCGGCTGGACGGCTGCATCGGGTGCGGCTGTCTGAGCCTGGCCCGCTGCAGCCTGCAGAATCCGAACGACGTGGTCAGCGCCCGCGGACCCGGTGCGGTCTACCTGGAACCGTCCGGCGACTGACCGGACGCCGCCGGAAGCGGATCTGCTAGGGGCTCTGGGCAATGTCGCGTCCCGCCCGCGGGGGTTCAGGGGGTCGTCACCTGCTTAGATAGGTTTGCGAACATGGTTTCCAAGGTGGCCCTGCTCACGGCCGGGGGGTTCGCCCCGTGTCTGTCCTCGGCGATCGGCGGTCTGATCGAGCGCTACACCGCACTGCGCCGGAGATCGAGATCATCGCGTACCGCTACGGCTACCAGGGCCTGCTGCAGGGCGACTCCCTCGCCGTCACGCCGGAGGTCCGGAGCCAGGCCGAGCCTGCTGCACCAGTTCGGCGGCTCGCCGATCGGCAACTCGCGGGTGAAGCTGACCAACGCGGCCGATCTGGTCAAGCGGGGCCTGGTCGCCGAGGGCGTGGACCCGCTGCAGGCCGCCGCCGACCGGCTCACCGCCGACGGGATCACCGTCCTGCACACCATCGGCGGTGACGACACCAACACCACCGCCGCCGATCTGGCGGCCTTTCTGGCCGAGAACGACTACCCCTCGACCGTGGTCGGACTGCCCAAGACCATCGACAACGACGTGATGCCCGATCCGCCAGTCGCTCGGTGCCTGGACGGCCGCCGAGCAGGGTGCCCGATTCGCCCAGAACATCATCGGCGAGCACAACTCGGGCTCCCGGATGCTGATCGTGCACGAGGTGATGGGCCGGCACTGCGGGTGGCTGACCGCCGCCACCGCGCACGCCTACCGCCAGTGGCTGGACACCTGCGAGTGGCTGCCCGAGATCGGGCTCAGTCGAGAGGCCTGGGAGGTCCACGGCGTCTACGTCCCGGAGGCGGTCTTCGACCTGGACGCCGAGGCGACCCGGTTGACGGAGGTGATGGACCAGGTGGGCTCGGTGAACCTGTTCATCTCCGAGGGAGCCGGACTGGAGACGATCGTGGCCGAACTCGAGCGGTCCGGCGCGGAGGTGGACCGGGACCCGTTCGGCCATGTCCGGATCGACAAGGTCAACCCGGGCGCGTGGTTCGCCAGCAAGTTCGCCGAGCGGCTCGATGCACGGAAGGTGATGGTGCAGAAGTCGGGCTACTTCTCCCGCTCGGCCGCGCCGAACCAGCGTGACCTCGACCTGATCCGTTCGATGACCGACCTCGCCGTCGACTGCGCCCTGCGTGGCGAGCCTGGGGTGATCGGGCACGACGAGGAGCAGGGCGACGAGCTGCGGGCGATCGAGTTCGAACGCATCAAGGGCGGCAAGCCGTTCGACATCAGCCTCGACTGGTTCGGCTCGCTGCTGGACGGCATCGGCCAGCCTCAGGCGAAGGCCCTCGCCCCTCACTGACCCCCCAACCCCCGGTCCGTTTTGAACGTTACGTCCGAAACTCGCGCTGTACGCAGGTTGCCTCGTGCGTACAGCGCAGACATCCGGCGTGCAGTGCTCGGCCCAGGGCCCGGGTCCAGCCGATTCGTGGCGGCGTACGCGGGGTACAGAGACCGCATGGCGATCAGCAAGGGCGACCAGGTCTCGTGGAACACCTCGCAGGGCAAGACCACCGGCACCGCCAAGGAGAAGAAGACCGAGGAGTTCACGTTCAAAGGGCAGACGTTCAAGCCGACTGACGAGGATCCGTACTGGATCGTGAAGTCCGAGAAGAGCGGTTCCGAGGCCGCGCACAAGGAATCCACCCTCGACCAGGGCTGAGGTCTAGCGGTGACGGCCTAGCTCCGACGCCCGGCGACCTTGCCGGCAAGCCAGGCCAGCGCCGCTCCCAGGCCGACTCCGGTCGCTGCGCCGGTGACGTAGCCCGCGCCCATGCCGACGCGGACCGTACGCGCCGCGACCTCCTGGCGGATCAGAACCGCTTCCGGCTCGTCGACCGTGCCCTCCGGCTGCAGGGCGAACCGAACCTTCTCCTGAGGTGGAGGGATCGCCTCGTGCCGGGCCGTCCCGATCCAGGCTGCGCCGAACACGACCAGCAGCGAGAACAGGTTCAAGACCAACATCACCACGATCACCGGGCCGAAGATCGAGGCGGCCTTGTTCTCGCTGAACAGGTTGAACAGCAGGCCGGTCGAGTACTGCAGCACCGCCAGCCCGACCGCGCCGAGCAACGCTCCGCGGCGGATGATCGGCCACGGTTCGCGCTCCTCGGGCAGCACTGTGTAGATGAACATGAACAACACCCAGCCTGTTCCGATCGAGATCGCGATCGGAGCGAAGCGCAGCACCGGCTGCAGCCAGCCGACCTCGGTCAAACCGAGCAGCGCGATGACGTTGTCCGACAGCGTTGTCGACAGCCACGCCAGCGCAAAGGTGACGACGATCAGCAGGAACAGGCAGAGCAACGTGCCCAGGTTGACGATGGTCTTCTTGACGTAATTGCCCTGGCTCTCCCGCAGGTCGAAGTCCGGACGCGATGCGGCCCGCACCGCATTCTTCAGCTTGCCCATCCAGCCGGCTCCGGAGTAGGCCGCCGCCAGCAGGCCCACGATGCCGATCGCTTGCCAGTTGCTCAGTGTGTCGCTGATCAGCGCGACGATCTTGGCATGAGTCTCCGGATCGAAGCCCCCGACGCTGTCCCCCACGAGCTGGACCACGTCGTCCAGCAGGTCCGGGCGGACCACCGTCAGCACGAAGCCGATGATCGAGAAGGCGAGCAGCACGAGCGGCACCAGGGCGAGCACCGAGAAGTAGGTGATCGCCGCTCCGAACTGCGTCCCAAGCCGGTTGTTGAAGCGCGTAATCGCCCGGAGCATGTGGGCGATCCACGGCTTCTCCTTGAAGCGGGCGAGCCATTCCTTCACGGCCAGGGGTCCTTCAGTCGAGGCGATGCTGGCCCCTCACACGCTACCCAATCGTCGCTCGCCGCGAGGGCTGGTGCTCGCTGCGCTCGCGCCCCCGGTCTCGGGGGCCTGCCTGTTCGACGCACGCAGTGCGGTGGTTGGCTGAGCCCATGAGCACGCTACTGAGCGACGACGAGATCTCCGCCCGGCTCGAGGATCTGCCGCACTGGAGCCAGACCGGCGACGAGCCCGCGATCACCGCGACGTACGAGCTGACCGACTTCGCGGCCGCGCTGGCCTTCGTCAATCAGGTCGGCGCCCACGCCGAGTTGATCGACCACCACCCCGACATCGACATCCGCTGGAACAAGGTCACCCTGACGCTGAGCACCCACTCCGCGGGCGGGCTGACCGACGCCGACTTCACGCTGGCCCATCGGATCAGCGAGCTCGGCATCGACTAGCGCTCCGCGGCCGAGCGTCGGCGTCAGGGCGCGCTCGCCGGCGTTACTCGAACTCTTCCGGCGGCGGGCAGATGCAGACCAGGTTGCGGTCGCCGAACCCCTGGTCGATCCGCCCGACCGGCGGCCAGTACTTGTCGGCCCCGTCGGCGTACAGCGGTCCGGCATGCAGCCCGACCGGGAAGGCGGCGAGCCGCCGTGAGTACGGGTGAGTCCAGTCGTCGGCGGTGACCTGTCCCTGGGTGTGCGGGGCGTTGACCAGCGGGTTGTCGTCGGCCGGCCACTCCCCCGCCTCGACCTTGGCGATCTCGCCGCGGATGGCGATCATCGCCTCGCAGAACCGGTCGAGCTCGGCGAGGTTCTCCGACTCGGTCGGCTCCACCATCAAGGTGCCGGCGACCGGGAAGCTCATCGTCGGGGCGTGGAAGCCGTAGTCGATCAGCCGCTTGGCCACGTCATCGACGCTGATCCCGCTGGCCTTGGTGATCGGCCGCAGATCGAGGATGCACTCGTGGGCGACCCGGCCGTGGCGGCCGGAGTAGAGCACGGGATAGTGCTCGGCGAGCCGGGCCGCGACGTAGTTCGCGGCCAGCAGCGCGTGCTGGGTCGCCGAGGTCAGCCCGTCGGCCCCCATCATCGCGATGTAGGCGTAGCTGATCGGCAGGATGCCGGCCGAGCCGTACGGGGCGGCCGAGATCGGCCCGATGCCCGAGTCCGGGCCGGCTTCGTCCAGCAGCGGATGATTCGGCAGGTGCGGCGCCAGGTGCGCCCCGACCCCGACCGGCCCGACTCCTGGTCCGCCGCCGCCGTGCGGGATGCAGAACGTCTTGTGCAGGTTGAGGTGGCTGACGTCCGCACCGAACCGGCCCGGCTTGGCCAGCCCGAGCAGCGCGTTGAGGTTCGCCCCGTCGACGTAGACCTGACCGCCGGCGTCGTGCACCAGCGCGCAGAGGTCGACGATGGTCTCCTCGAAGACCCCGTGGGTCGACGGGTAGGTGACCATGATCGCGGCCAGCTGATCGCGGTGCGTCTCGATCTTGGCCCGCAGGTCGTCCAGGTCGACCGAGCCGTCCTCGGCGGCCTTGACCACCACGACCTTCATCCCGGCCATCACCGCGGAGGCCGCGTTGGTGCCGTGGGCCGAGGACGGGATCAGGCAGATCCGCCGGTCATGATCATCTCGGGCGTCGTGGTAGGCGCGGATGGCGAGCAGCCCGGCGAGCTCGCCCTGGCTGCCGGCGTTCGGCTGGATCGAGACCTTCGCGTACCCGGTCACCTCGGCCAGCCAGGCCTCCAGCTCCGCGATCAACGTCGCGTAGCCCTGCGCGTCCTCGACCGGCGCGAACGGGTGCAGCGCGGCGAAGCCCGGGTAGGAGATCGGCTCCATCTCGGTGGTGGCGTTGAGCTTCATGGTGCAGGATCCGAGCGGGATCATCCCGCGGTCCAGCGCGAAGTCGCGATCCGACAGCGCCCGCAGGTAGCGCAGCATCGCCGTCTCGCTGTGGTGGGTGTTGAACACCGGATGGGTCAGGTAGGCCGAGGTGCGCTCACTGCCGGCCAGGTCACCGTGGGCAGCGGCCCCCGAGGTCCGCACGCCGAACGCCCGGCGTACGCCGGCCAGGTCGTTCTCGGTCGCGTCCTCCCCCACCGAGATCCCGACATGATCATCGTCGACGAGGCGCAGGTGCACCCCCGCCTCCCGGGCCGCGGCGACCACCGCGCCGGCACGGCCGGGCACGCGCGCGAGCACGCGTGTCGAAGAACGACCGGTGCACGATCTCCGTCCCCGCGGCCGCCAGGTCCCCGGCCAGCTGCCGAGCCCGGTCGTGGATCGCCTCGGCGATGGTGCGCAGGCCGTGCGGGCCGTGGTAGACCGCGTACATGCTCGCGGCCACGGCCAGCAGCACCTGCGCGGTGCAGATGTTGGAGGTGGCCTTCTCCCGGCGGATGTGCTGCTCGCGGGTCTGCAGGGCCAGCCGGAACGCGGGGGTCTCGTCGACGTCCTTCGACACCCCGACCAGCCGCCCGGGCAGGGTCCGCTCCAGGCCGGCCCGGACAGCGATGAACCCGGCGTGCGGGCCGCCGTAGAACAGCGGCACTCCGAATCGCTGGCTGGAGCCGACGGCGACGTCGGCGCCCCACTCGCCCGGCGGGGTGGTCAGCACGCAGGCGAGCAGGTCGCAGGCCGCGATCACCAGGGCGCCGTGCGGCGTGGGCCTGGTCGGCGATCGCCCGGAGCTCGTCGGTTCCGGCCAGCCGGCCGCTCGCGCCGGGCGTCTGGATCACCACGGCGAACGCGTCGGTCTGGCCGAGCGCTTCGCTCAGCGGACCGTCGGCGCGGACCACCTCGATGCCCAGCGCGGCGGCCCGGGTGCGCACCACGCCCCAGGTCTGCGGCAGCACGTCGGCGTCGACCAGCAGCACCCGGCCGGTCTTGACCGAACGCCGGGCCAGGGTCATCGCCTCGGCGACCGCGGTCGCCTCGTCCAGCAGGCTGGCTCCGGCGGTCGGCAGCCCGGTCAGGTCGGAGACCATGGTCTGGAAGTTGAGCAGCGCCTCGAGCCGGCCCTGGCTGATCTCGGGCTGGTAGGGGGTGTACGCGGTGTACCAGGCCGGCGACTCGAGCACGTTGCGCCGGATCACCGACGGCGTGATGGTGCCGTAGTAGCCGAGCCCGATCATCGCCCGGTGAGGGTGGTTGGCCTCGGCGAGCCGGCGCAGCTTCGTCCAGGGTCTGCGACTCCGACAAGGCCGGCGGCAGATCGAGCGGCTCGGTCAGCCGGATGGCCTGCGGCATCGCCTGGTCGACGAGCTCGGCCAGGTCGGTGAGGCCGAGGGCGGCGAGCATCGTGTCCCGCTCGTCGGGCTGCTGGTCCGATGTGCCGGGTGGCGAACTGCTGCCGGTCCAGCGCATCGACGGGAGCGGCGGGGAGCGTGACGGTCATGATCGTCGGCCTTCTCTTGCGTAACTCGGGCGTGCGCCAAGTCCGCGATGGCGCTCCCCCTCTGTCACCGGAAGGCTCCAGAGTTGCCTGGCGTACGCGGTCTCGGTGCCTGAGAGGTTCCGGGGAGGTTGCCCCTTCGGCGCCAGCTCATCCTCATCGTCGAGGAAGCTGGGCTCTCCCGCGCGGCCGTGCCAGCAGCGGCGAGTCTAGCGCGATCCTCGCCGTGTCTGGGTGCCCGCCGCGCTCAGCCGGCTTGCCGGGCCTGACGGCGCTGGGACAGCTCGTCCTGGGCCGGCTCGGGCTCCGCAGCCGCGCGCTCGGACGGCAGCTCGGACAAGGTGCCCTCGATGCTGCGCCAGACTCCCCCGAGAGCGATGCAGAAGACGCCCTGACCGCCGCGGACCAGGTCGATGACCTCGTCGTCGGAGGTGAACTCATAGACCGAGACGCCGTCGCTCATCAGCGTGACCTGGGTCAGGTCCTCGACGCCGCGGGCGCGTAGGTGGCTGATCGCGGTGCGGATCTGCTGCAGCGAGATGCCGGCGTTGATCAAGCCTCTTGATCACCTTGAGCATCAAGATGTCGCGAAAGCTGTACAGCCGTTGGGAGCCGGAGCCCGATGCGCCCCGCGGACCTCCGGCACGACCAGGCCGGTGCGGGCCCAGTAGTCGAGCTGGCGGTAGGTGATGCCGGCGGCGCTGCAGGCGACCGGCCCGCGGAATCCCAGGTCGACCGGGAGCGGAGAGAAGTCGCCGTCGAAGAGAACAGTCCTGCGTCAGGGCCGGGCCGTCGACCGGCGCCGTCATCGACGGTGCGGGCTGTTCGGTGCTGCTCACGTCTGCCTCCGGGTCTGCGGGCTAGCGACGTCCGAGAGTTCTCCGGCGTAATTCCAACGCCGGGATTACCCGATGAACGCTACGACCCGGCTCCGGCCAGGGTCAACGACACGCCGAGAACCCGCGGGTGCGATCCTGAAACCCTCGACCAGCGCCTGAGGGTGCTGCCGGCGAGTCGCGCCGGAAGTCTCGATCAACGCGTGAGAGTAGCCTCTGACTCAGGCCTTGGGCTCGTCACCGGTGACGAAGTCGTCCGGGTTGACCTGGTCGAGGAACTCGCGGAACTTCTCGACCTCGTCCTCTTCCGCTTCGGGGATCTCGATCCCGGCCTCGTCCAGCACGTCCTCGGCGCAGTAGATGTCCGAGCCGACCCGCAGCGCCGAGCGCGATCGCGTCGGACGGACGGGCACTCACCTCGATGCCGTCGACGAGCAGGACGGCGTAGAAGGTGCCGCCCTCCAGCTCGGTGATGTGCACCTCGGTCAGCCGGTGCCCGAGCGTGGACAAGGTGTCGACCATCAGGTCGTGGGTCAGCGGCCGGGGCGGGACCACACCCTCCTGGGCGTTGGCGATTGCGGAAGCTTCGTTGGCTCCGATCCAGATCGGGAGGTAGCGACTGCCGCCGACCTCGCGCAGCAGCACCATCGGGGCGTTGGATGGCATCTCGACCCGTACGCCCACCACATCGAGCTCACGCATGCCACACACTACTTCGCGGTTTGCGCGATCTGACCCGGGATGCAGGTCAGCGCTCCATCGCGGTCCGGACCAGGGCGGCGTGGAAGCTGATCACCAGCTGGGTGACCTCGCCGGAGACGTCGCGATTGCCACCTGCTCGACGTACGTGCGGGGCGATCGCCTGCTCGACCAGACCGACCTCGCGGTCGGCCGACATCTTGAAGGCGCGGAGGTGACGGCCGTCGATGCCGTACTCCCCCATCCGCCGCGCGGCGATCGCCAGGGTGAGCGCATCGCGGCCGTAGTGGCTGGTGCCGCGGCGCGGGCACGCACGATCTGGGTCCGCTCCAGCTCGCTCAGCGCGCTCTCGGTGAGCCCGCTGGCCTCGAGCAGATCCTGCCGGGACAGCCGCAGCGGCTGCCGGGGGGCCGGCGGTGGCGGCGGGGCGTCGCCGGCCACCGCGGCGCGTCAGAGTCGCGGCTCGCGGGCTGACCCGAGGCTCGGCGGGTTCAGCCCCCTGTCGATCTGCTCGAGGTGCTCGCGGATCACCTTGAGCGGCACGTAGTGCTCGCGCTGCACCGCGAGCACGTAGCGCAGCCGGTCGACGTCGGTCTCGGCGTAGCGCCGGTATCCCGACGCCGCCCGCTGCGGGCGCGATCAGCCCCTCCGATTCCAGGAACCGGATCTTGGAGATCGACACGTCCGGAAAGTCGTCGCGGAGCAGCGCCAGCACCTGTCCGATGCTTCGCGTGGTGCCGCGCGGCCGGGAATCTGCGGAGTCTGCCATGGTGCACGCCCGCCGAGCGACTACTCGGCCCCTTGCGGGCTGCCGAAGAAGACCAGCCGGAATTTCCCGATCTGGACCTCGTCGCCGTGTTTGCAGCAGGCACTCGTCGACCAGGTCACGGTTGACGTAGGTGCCGTTCAGGCTGCCGAGATCCTTGACCGACGTGCCCTCGGGCGTGCGGGTGAAGGTCGCGTGCCGGCGGGAGACCGAGATGTCGTCCAGGAAGATGTCGGAATCCTGGTGCCGCCCGGCCGTGACGACGTCGGTGTTGAGCAGGAAGCGGGCGCCGGCGTTCGCGCCCCGCTGCACGATCAGCAGGGCCGAGCCGCTGGGCAGAGCGGCTCACGGCCGCCTCCTCCTCGGCGGTCAGCGAGTCGGTGTCCCGCTCTTCGACCACCGCGGGGATGGTCTTGGTGGTGTCGCCGGACGGGGTCCGCTCGACCGGCTCGCTGCGTGCCGTCGCCGGCGTCAGCGCCGCGCCACACTTGACCGCAGAAGTTGCTGCCTTCTGGGTTGTCGTGGCCGCAGTTGGTGCAGAAGGGCATCGATCTCGACTTTCGGTAGACCCCAGAGATAACTCGAGGAGTGATGCAGAGTTTAGGACGGTCGACCAGCGCTCCGCGTCGACCGGGGCTCAGTCCCCGACCTGCTCGGCGTACGCGTCGGCGTCCAGCAGGTCGTCCAGGTCGGCGCCCGTCCTCCAGGTCGACCTCGAACAGCCAGCCGTCCCCGTACGGATCGGCGTTGATGGTCTCGGGGTTGCTCTCCAGCAACGCGTTGACCGCCGCGACCACCCCGGGACCGGGCTGAAGATGTCGGAGACGCTCTTGGTCGACTCGAGTTCACCGCAGGCGTCGCCGGCGGACACGGTCTCGCCGACCGACGGCAGCGAGGCGAAGACGATGTCGCCCAACTGGTCGGCGGCGTAGTCGGTGACGCCGATCCGCACCGTGCTCGCCGTTGCCGCTGCGAACCCACTCGTGCTCGCCGAGTACTTCAGGTCTTCGGGATAGTCGGACACGGCCATGCTCCTCAGGTAGATCGGGTTATCGAGGGGTCTGGGCAGGGCGACGCGGGGCGAGCGTACTGATTCTCACCCACCGGGTGCAAGGACTCGACGACCAGCGCGATCCACCTGGTCGATCTGCACCTCGCCCACCGATGCGCGGGCCGGTGATCTCGGAGACGAGGCCGCCGCGGAACCGGGCCGCCTCCTCCAGGCTGTGCGGGTCGCCGATGACCTCGAAGGTGATCGGCCGGCTGACCGGCTGGTTGTCGATGACCAGGCCGCTGGCCGTCGGTGCCGAACCAGGACGATCCGACCACCCGGATCGTGTCGTTCACCTCGATCACCTCCGCCCCGGCGTCGCGCATCTCCTCGACGGCGTCCAGCAGCACGGCCGCATCCACCTGGGACCGCGGGTCGGTGATCCGCATCCGGATGCCCGGCCCGGTCGGCCGGGGCGGTCCCGGCCAGGATGGAGAGCGCGTTGATCCGGCGCTCGGCCTCCTCCCGGGCCACCCGCTGGCGTGTCCGCGCCCGAGACGCAGCTCGGTTCGGGTCTCGCTCCAGCTCGGCGATCTCGTTCTCCAGCCGGCGGGACTCGGTGCTCAGGCCGTCCAGCAGCTGGATCAGGTCCTCGCGGCGGGCGTTGCGGTAGGTGTCGTCGGCGGCGTTGCTGCGGATCTGCATCACCCCGCCGAGACCGACGACGAACAGGATCACGGCGGCGATGACCTGGCCGCGACCCGGGTGAGCAGGACGGCGGCAACCGCCGGTTGCCGTGGCCGCCGGGGTCGCCGAGGTAGCTCCGCGGCCTCGGCGATCGGGGCCTGTCGTCGCTGGCTGCGGCGCAGCGAGCCCAGCCGCCGAGACACCGGTGGTCCGGCGCCGAGGTCGGCGGGTCCGCTCCTTGGGGTCAGGCACGGATCAGCACCCGTCGGATGGCGGCGACATTGGTGAAGATCCGGATGCCGAGCACGACGACGACCGCGGTCGACAGCTGCGAGCCGACCCCGATCTGGTCGCCGACGTAGACGATGGCCGCGGCGATCAGCACGTTGGACACGAAGGAGACGACGAAGACCCGGTCGCTGAAGGTTCCCTCCAGGTAGGCCCGGAGCGCGCCGAACAGCGCGTCCATCGCGGCCACGATGGCGATCGGCAGGTAGGGCTGCAGCGCCTGCGGAACGGTCGGCTCGAGGATCAGGCCGAGAGCGATCCCGGCCAGCAGGCCGATCAGCGGGATCATGGTTCGGCCCGCCGGGCGTGGCGCAGGACCAGGCCAGGGTCGGCCGGCAGCACGCAGCGATGCGGGCCGTGCTGGTCTCGTAGCGCATCTGCCGGTTCTGCGGCCAGTTCGTGCCACCAGGCGCCGCCGGCCGTCTCGACGAAGCGGGCAGGCAGCGTACGCGGGTCGCCGATGGCCTCGACCCGGTACGGCCGGGTCAGCGACCGGAAGTCGACGGTGATCGCGTCGCCCGCGCTGCGGATCGCGGTCAGGCTGGACAGCCGGTGGCCGTTGATCGCGACGGCCTCGGCCCCGGCCTGCCACAGGCCGTTGGCCAGGATCTGCAGGTCGACGTCGAGCACCCGGTCCCGGCGCGTCGGTGCCGCCGGCCGGGGCGTCGTCGACCATCGATCACCAGCCCGGGTCCGGTCACCGCGACCGCGCCCACGACCGGGTCCAGGCGGTCGATCTGGCCTCGCAGCGATCACGGCCGGTCGTCGCCGCCCGAGCGCGGCCGTCCGGAGCTCGGTCGATCTCGGTCGACAGCTCAGCCGACCGTGACCCGCAGCTGGTCCTGGGCCTGCTCGCCGGCCTGGACCCGGTCGATCAGCTCGGCCCGTTCGGACTCCAGCGCCGGGGCCGACCGGGTGGTCTGCACGGCGGCGACCGCGAACATGACTCCGATCAGGACTGCCACCAGCGGCCAGCGCGCCCCGGCTGCGCGGCCGGCGGCTCGCCCCGGGCGGCCACCACGGCGTAGTCGGGGTCGAGGGGCTGCCGGACGATCTGGTTGAGCAGGTCCATGCTGGCGTCCAGCGACTGGGCGGTCGAGCCGCCCACGGCCCGTCACCCGCTCAGGTTATCGTCGGCCATCTCGAACCGTTGGGGCTCGCGCGCGTGTCCGGCCAGCCGGGAGACTGCTGCGGGCCCAGCACATCCTGGTAGACCGACAGCACCGCCGCCCCGACCCGCGACCAGTCGAACTGCGGCCGCGAGCTGAACTCCGCCGCGGCGGCTCCGCGATCTGGTTCGGATCCCGCCTGCTCAGCACCTCGATCACCGCCTCGGGCCAGCGCGCGGTGGTCGACCGACCGGGAAGAGCGTTCCGACCGGTGAGTGCCGTCGGCCGCCGGCAGCAGGTCGACGAACGCCGGCAGATCCGACGCGACCACCGCCGCGCCACTGGCCAGCGCCTCCACCAGCACGATGCCGAAGCTCTCCCGCTCCCGGTGTGGAGCGACGAAGACGTCTGCGGAGGCGAGCAGCGCGGCCTTGTCCTGGTCGCTGAACGGTCCCCAACGCCCTGCACGCCCGCCGGCAGCGCCGCGCGTGCCCTGGCCGGCGACCACCACCTCGAGGTCGGCCGACCGCGGCGCGGATCGCCGGGCACGGCCGCCAGCAACACGTCGAGGCCCTTGCGCGGCTCGTCGGTCCGGCCGAGGAAGACGACCCGGGGCGGCCGGTCACCGGTCCTCGGCGACCCTCGCCGGCCGCGCGAAGTCGGCGACGCGGAGACCGTTGGGGATCGACCACGGCATCGCGTCCGAGATGCTGGACACCACCAGCCGGGCCGACTCCGAAACCGCGACAGCCGGCGTCGAGCTTCTCGATCCGGCCCGGAGCATCGCGCCGGCCAGCTGCAGCGGACGCGACCGGGGCGTGGCCGTGTGGAAGGTCGCGACGACCGGCTGCTCGGCCGCCCACAGCGCCAGCAGCGCGATGCTCGGCGTCACCGGCTCGTGGATGTGCAGCAGGTCGAAGGCGCGCGCGGCGCAGCCAGCGGCGGACCCGGGCAGCGCTCAGCGGCCCGAAGTTCACCCGAGCCACCGATCCGTTGTAGCGGACCGGAACCGCCGCGCCGGCCGCGGTGAAGTGATCACCGGTCGAGAGACGCCGCCGCCGAGGGGCTGAGCTGTCCCGGTGCGAGCACGTACGGCTCGTGGCCGAGATCGGTCAGGTAGCGGGCCAGGCCCAGGACGTGGCTCTGCACTCCGCCCGGGCCTCGAACGAGTACGGACAGACCAGGCCGATCCGCAGCGGCCGGCCGTCATTGACCGGACGGTCACGTGATGGGCTCCTCGGCACCGAAGAACCCGTCGACTCGTCGGACTGAAGAACGGCTGCATCATGTGCCAGTCCTCGGGCTGCTCGGCCATCGTGCGCGGTGAAGAAGTCGGCGACCTCCTGGGTCATGGCGACCAGTCCCTCCCGGCCGGGTCGCGGCGGGCACCGGCTCGCCGATGACGATCACCATCTCCTCGCCGGCGTACCGGCAGACCGCCGGGATCAGCAGCGCCTCCGCCCGCCGGGCCACGACGGCCGGGCCGGCCGGCATGGTGATCGGCTGGCCGGCGAAGCGCACCGGCAGCCCCCGCCCGGCCAGGTCGCGGTCGGCCAGCAGGCAGACCACCCGGCCCCGGCGGACGGCGGCGACCAGGTGGCCGATGACACCCGGGTCGCGGTGGGACAGCACCTCCATGCCGAGGCCCTCGCGGAACGCGACGAAGGCCTGGTAGCTGAGTCCGGACAGCTGCTCGGCGACCGTGGTCACCGGCATCCCGGTCAGGCAGGCCCAGGCGCCGGCGAGATCCCAGTTGCCGCTGTGCGGCAGGGCGACCACGGCGCCCGGCCCGGCGTACGCGGTCCGCACCACCGGCTCGTTGACGGCCCGTACCCGCTGCGTGATCTCACGGGCCGACCAACCCGGGAGGGCGAGCATCTCGAAGACGTTGCGCAGGTGCGAGGCGACGGCACGGCGGGCCAGGTCGTCGTCGACCTCGCCGCCGCTGATGATCGCCAGATTGCGGCGCAAGGTCGCGACGTGACCGCCGTTCTGCCGGACCGCGGCGGCACTCATCAGGCTGATGGTGTTGCGGACCAGCCTTGGCGGAAGCCGGTGCGCGACCCGCCAGCCGAGCTGGTACAGGCCGAGCAGCAGGCGGTCGCGTCCCCGATCGATCAGCGGTGGATTCCCTGCTCCTCGCGCCTCAGGCGGGCCGGACATCGTGCGGCTTCGCCTGGCGGCGGACCTGAATGATCCGCTGCAGGACGGTGATCATACTGGTGACCGCCAGCGCGGCGACAGCGACCTCGAGGACGTACGGCACGCCGAGCCCGGCCAGCAGCGCGCCGGCCAGAATGATCACGAGCCGGTCGGCCCGGGCGGCCAGTCCACCGCTGCAGGTGAAGCCGAGGCTCTCGGCCCGGGCCTTGACGTAGGACGTCCACTGCCCGAAGACCAGCCCGGCCAGGGCGATGCCCGCCCACAGCGTGGAGTCCTCGCGATAGACGAAGTAGAGCAGGATGCCGCCGAACACCGCCGCGTCACCGAGCCGGTCCAGGGCCGAGTCCAGGAAGGCCCCCCAGTTGCTCGAGGTCTGGGTGATCTTGGCCATCAGGCCGTCGACCATGTCGGAGATGACGAAGATCGTGACGACCAGCACGCCCTGCCAGAGCCAGCCCAGCGGGAAGCAGACCAGCGCGCCGACGACGACGCCCAGGGTGCCCACGATCGTGACCAGGTCGGGCGAGACACGCAACCGGACCAGCAGCCGGGCAACCGGGCCAAGGACCGCGTGGGAGAAGGCGCGGAATCGCTCGAGCATCAGGGCAGCTCGTCCCAGGCCCGGCGTACGACCTCCCAGGTCTGGTCGAGCAGCTGCGGCAGCGCCTTGGTCTGGCCGACCACCGGGAGGAAGTTGGCGTCGCCGGACCAGCGCGGCACCACGTGCTGGTGCAGGTGCGCGGCGATCCCGGCGCCGGCGACGGCGCCCTGGTTGATCCCGAGGTTGAACCCGTGCGGCGCGCTGGCGGCCCGGATGACCCGCATCGCCTGCTGGGTCAGATGGGTGATCGCCGCGGCCTCGTCGTCGGTCAGCTCGGTGTAGTCGGCGAGGTGCCGGTAGGGACAGATCAGCAGGTGGCCCGGCGAGTACGGATAGAGATTGAGCACCGCGTACGCGAGCTCGTCCCGGTGCACGATCAGTCCGGCCCGGTCCTCGGCGGCGGTGACGGTGCAGAACGGGCAGTCGTGCGACTCGGCGGTCGGCGGCTTGCTCTCGCCCTTGATGTAGACCATCCGATGCGGGGTCCACAGCCGTTCGAAGCCGTCCGGGGTTCCCGGCAGCGTCGCGGGATCCTCCACCTCGCCGCTCACCGCCCTCCCTCCGCCGACTTGTCAGAATTGAGTACGCTATAGCGCACCTGGATTCTGACAAGTCGGCGTCAGACCTGGATCCGACGGGTGATGGCGTCGACGATCTCGGTGACGGCGTCGGCGACGGGCACCCCGTTCTTCTGTGACCGGTCGCGGTAGCGGAACGACACGGCGCCGGCCGCCTCGTCCTCGCCGCCGGCGATCAGGATGTAGGGCACCTTCTGCTGCTCCGCGTTGCGGATCTTCTTGCCCATCCGGTCGTCGCTGGTGTCGACCTCGACGCGTACGCCGGCCGCGCGCAGCCGGTCCGCCACGTCGTGAAGGTAGGCCGCGTACTCCTCGGCCACCGGAACGCGCGATCACCTGGACCGGGGCGAGCCACGGTGGAAACGCGCCCGCGTAGTGCTCGACCAGGACGCCGATGAACCGCTCGATCGAGCCGAACTTGGCCGAGTGGATCATCACCGGCTGGCGGCGGGTGCCGTCGGCGGCCTGGTACTGCAGGTCGAAACCCGCCGGCTGGTTGAAGTCGTACTGGATGGTCGAGAGCTGCCAGGTCCGGCCGATCGCGTCACGCGCCTGGACCGAGATCTTCGGCCCGTAGAACGCCGCTCCACCCGGGTCGGCGACCAGGTCGAGGCCCGACTCGACCGCTGCGCGCCTCCAGCACCGCGGTCGCCGTCGCCCATTGGTCTTCGGAGCCGACGAACTTGTCCGCCTTGGAGTCGTCCCGGGTGGACAGCTCGAGGTAGTAGTCGTCGAGCCCGAAGTCGCGGAGCAGCCCGAGGACGAAGTTGAGCAGGTGCTTGATCTCGTCCGGCGCCTGCTCCGGGGTGACGTAGGAGTGCGAGTCGTCCTGGGTCATCCCGCGGACCCGGGTGAGCCCGTGCACCACGCCGGACTTCTCGTAGCGATAGACCGACCCGAACTCGAAGAACCGCAGCGGCAGCTCGCGGTAGGAGCGGCCGCGGGAGCGGTAGATCAGGTTGTGCATCGGGCAGTTCATCGCCTTGAGGTAGTAGTTCGAGCCCTCGAACTCCATCGGCGGGAACATGGTGTCGGCGTAGTACGGCAGGTGGCCCGAGGTGTGGAACAGGCCCTCCTTGGAGATGTGCGGAGTGCCGACGTAGTCGAAGCCCTCCTCGATGTGCCGGCGCCGGACGTAGTCCTCCATCTCCCGCTTGATCACCCCGCCCTTGGGGTGGAAGACCGCAAGGCCGGAGCCGAGCTCGTCGGGGAAGGTGAACAGGTCCAGCTCGACGCCGAGCTTGCGGTGGTCGCGTTTGGCCGCCTCCTCGAGCCGGTGCTGGTAGGCCTTGAGGGCCTCTTTGCTCGGCCAGGCGGTGCCGTAGAGCCGCTGCAGCTGGGTGTTCTTCTGATCGCCGCGCCAGTACGCGGCGGAGTTTCGGGTGAGCGCGAACGCCGGGATGTAGCCGGTGTGTGGCACGTGCGGACCGCGGCAGAGGTCCTTCCAGGCGACGCTGCCGTCGCGGCGGACGTTGTCGTAGATGGTCAGCTGGCCGATCCCGACCTCCGCGCTGGCCTCCTCGTCGGCGCTGGCCGAGCTCTTGTCGGCGATCAGCTCGAGCTTGTACGGCTCGGCCGCGAGCTCGGCGCGCGCCTCGTCGTCGCTCACTTCCCGGCGGCGGAACTGCTGGCGCTCCTTGATGATCGCGGCCATGGCCTTCTCCAGCTCCCGCAGGTCCTCGGGGGTGAAGGGCTCGACCACGTCGAAGTCGTAGTAGAAGCCGTCGGTGATCGGCGGCCCGATACCGAGCCGGGCCTTCTCGTCACGCGCCTGCACCGCCTGCGCTGCGACGTGCGCGGCGGAGTGGCGCAGGATGGCCAGCCCTTCGGGGCTGTCGATGGTGACCTTCTCGACGTCCGCGCCCTCAGGCAGCTCGCGGTGCAGGTCGCGGACCTCGCCGTTGACCCGGACGGCGACGACGGTCCGGTCGTTCCCGAACAGGTCGAGGCCGGTGGTCGTGCTGTCGGTCACCAGCTCGGTGCGTTCGCCGCCGTTGCTGAGAGTGATCGACATGGAAGACACCCGGGTAAGCCTAGACCGCGGGGTCGACGCTGACATCCGGCTTTCAGCGGTGGTAGTGGTGCCGGCACGCCACGATCAGGATCTGGTCGCCCTCGATCCGGTAAATCAGCCTGTGCTCGTCAGTGATCCGCCGCGACCAGTAGCCCTGGAACTCATGACGCAACGGCTCGGGCTTCCCGATCCCGTCGTTCCCATTGCGTTCGATGTCTCGAAGGAGCACGTTGATCCGCCTGAGAATCTTGCGGTCCTGCGCCTGCCACCAAAGGTAGGCCTCCCAGACTTCCTCGTCCCAGACCAGCCTCATTCGTCGATGAGCTCGTGCTCGACTCCCTCACCGCGCTCCAACCGATCAATTGACTCACGCAACCTCCGAGCGTTCTCGGGACTGCGCATCAGGTACGCGGTCTCTTTCATCGACTGGTAGTCGTCCAGGGACACGATGACCACCGGCTCCTTGCCGGCTCGCACGATGACAATCTCCTCCCGATCGTCGACGACCGCATCCAGCACCTCGGCGTAGTGCGCCCGCGACTGTGAGTAGCTCATAGTCCGCACAACCCCTCCTTCTCGCGTACAGAATAACGTACGCACAAGGCTGTAGTCAGATGGGATATCGTGGGCGTCGCTCACCGGAGCCCGGGCGATTGGCGCAGTGGTAGCGCGCTTCGTTCACACCGAAGAGGTCACTGGTTCGAACCCAGTATCGCCCACCCAAGTCAGCACGAGATTCACTCCTCCGAGCAGGTCAGTTCCGGCTGCCTGCGTGACCAACTGCCTGGCTACGCCGACCCGGACCCAGGAGCGAACAGGCGATCCACGTTATGTCTCGCGCCTGCGGATCGAAGTCCAACACCTCGACCGGCCACTCCGCCGACCCGAGTCCTCCAGGCCGCTGCGGTCGGCGCGCATCAAGAACCGGGTCACCTTAGCGCTGACCTGCCGCGTCCAGCGTTTCAGCCAGGGGCCATCACAACGACAGGGCTTCAGCTGGCGAGGGCAGGAGTGGTGATGAGACGGCCGAGGGTGTCGAGGGCGTCGGGAACGAGTCGGTAGTAGGCCCATTTGCCGCGCTGCTCGCGGGCCAGGACGCCGGCGTCGACCAGGATTTTGAGGTGGTGGGAGACGGTCGGTTGGGCGAGGCCGATCGGTCCGGTGAAGTCGCAGACGCATACCTCGCCGGAGTCGGAGGCAGCGACGATCGAGATGAGCCGCAGCCGGGCCGGGTCGGCAATGGCCTTCAATGCGCCGGCCAGCCGCTCGGCGTCGGCCTGGTCGAGGACCTGGCCGGTGACCGGTGAGCAGCAGGTCTCCAGCACGGTCAGCGGTTCCATCGGCGATCTCATGCGGACATCCTACTTGATGCATTGACAGATATCGATACGATGTGGCTAGTATGCATCGACGTACATCGATCCGAACGGGAGATCTTCATGACTGACACCGCCAGCGCCGACCTGCGGGAGCAGGTTCGCGACCGTTACGCCGCCGCCGCCTCCGCCGTCCGGGACAGCGCCGGACAGGCTTCGTGCTGCCCGTCCCCGGCTCGAGACGGATGACCGGTTCGGCAGCACCCTGTACGCCCAGCTGGACCGCGACGACCTTCCCGTCGCAGCCGTCGCTGCCAGCCTCGGCTGCGGCAACCCGACCGCGGTCGCCGACCTCCGCCCCGGTGAGCGGGTCCTCGACCTGGGCTCCGGTGGCGGCATCGACGTGCTGCTGTCCGCGAAGCGGGTCGGGCCGACGGGCCATGTCTACGGGGTCGACATGACCGACGAGATGCTCGACCTGGCCCGCACCAACGCCGCTCAGGCCGGCGCCACCAACGTCGAGTTCGTCAAGGGCACGATCGAGGACGTTCCGCTGCCCGACGGCGCGGTCGACGTGGTCATCAGCAACTGCGTGATCAACCTCAGCGTCGACAAGCCGAAGGTGCTCGCCGAGATGTTCCGGGTGCTCGCGCCCGGTGGCCGGATCGGGATCTCCGACGTGGTCGCCGAGGACCGCTTGCAGCCGGCCGAGCGGGCCGAGCGCGGCTCCTACGTCGGCTGCATCGCCGGCGCGCTGTCCCGGTCGGAGTACATCGCCGGCCTGGCCGCCGTGGGCTTCGACCAGCTGTCGGTGCGGTTCACCCAGCAGGTCGCCGACGGCATGCACAACGCGATCATCCAGGCCGTCAAGCCCGCCGACGGAGACACCTCGACCGGCACGGCCCGCGTCCAGGATGTTGTCATTCAGACCTCGGCGGCCGGAACACCCGAGCCGGCCACGGCGTGCTGTGACCATGCGACCAGCACGACCTGCTGCTCGACCGACGCCAAGGCATCCTGCTGCGGGACCACGGCCAGCGCGCCGGCCAGCTGCGGCTGCCGATGACTTCTGCGGTCGAGGCTCAGCACAGAGCGATGTCGCCGCCGGCCAGGCTCCTGGCTCGGCTGCTCGCCGAAGCCATCGGCACCGGTCTCCTGGTCGTCGCGGTGGTCGGCTCCGGAATCGCCGCACAACGCCTGTCAGACGACACCGGCCTGCAGCTGCTCGTCAACGCCATCGCCACCGGAACGGCACTCACCGTGCTCATCGTCGTGCTGCAACCCGTGTCCGCGGCCTTCAACCCGATCGTCACCCTGACTCGAACGGCTCACCCGCACCATCAGCACCGGCCAGACCGTGAGTCACGATCGCCGCCCAGGTGGTCGGCGGGGCCGCCGGCGCCGTGGTGGCCAACCTGATGTTCAGCGAGCCGGCCGTCTCGATCGCGACCACCGACCGGACCGGGCCCGGGCTCTGGCTGGCCGAGGTGGTCGCCACCGCCGGCCTGGTGCTCACCATCGCCGCGCTGACCCGGTCCGGCCGCTCGCACCACATCGGCTGGGCCGTCGGCGCCTACATCACCGCCGCCTACTGGTTCACCAGCTCGACCAGTTTCGCCAACCCGGCCGTCACCATCGCCCGCACGCTGTCTGACACCTTCGCCGGCATCAACCCCGCCTCCGTGCCCGCCTTCCTGGCCTGCCAGATCATCGGCGGCGCCCTCGGCTACCTCACCGCCCGCACCCTCTACCCACTCACCAAGGACCAGCCATGACCGACAAGCCATCCGTCCTGTTCGTCTGCGTCCACAACGCCGGCCGGTCGCAGATGGCGGCCGGCTACCTCCGCCACCTAGCCGGCGACGCCATCGAGGTCCGGTCCGCCGGGTCTGAACCCGCCGAGCAGGATCAACCCGGTCGCCGTCCAGGCCATGGCCGAGGACGGCATCGACATCGCCGCCGAGCAACCGAGGATCCTCACCACCGACGCTGTCAAGGCCTCCGACGTCGTGATCACCATGGGCTGCGGCGACACCTGCCCGTTCTACCCAGGCAAGCGCTACGAAGACTGGGTTCTCGACGACCCCGCCGGACAAGACCTCGACCACGTCCGACCCATCCGCGACCAGATCCGCCAACGCGTCGAAACCCTCATCGCCGAGCTGCTGCCAGCCCGCACGTGACCGATCGGGCACTGACGAATCTGGCTCTTCTAGATCACGTGGCCGGCGCAAGCGCCGACCGGCGGCGCGTGTCCTCCCTACGGTCCGGGCCGCGCCGCATTCGTCCAGTTCAGTGGTGACTACTCCCAGGGTCAGCGGTAGTGACGGACATGCACAACTCACCGTCCGCATCGATGCCGTCCTGGGTGAATCCCTCGGAGGCGTAAAGGGCGATCGCGGCCGCGTTCTCAGGATGGACAGTCAGACGCAGTCGGCCGCAGTTCTCCAGCTGGCTTCCGAGCTCGACTACACGCCGTAGCGCAGCTCGGCCGTACCCGCGACGCTGCTTGCTCACGTCGATGAGTAGGTGGAACAACGCCAGCTCACCGCGCGATTCAAGGTCATCGACCAGACCGAGTACTCCGACCACCTCTCCGGCATCCTCGATCACGTACGGCCACCAGTCGCGGTCTCCCAATCTGACGAACGCCTTGGCAAGGATGACCAAGGCGACGGGCTCGTAGTCCGCGATAAATCGAAGCTGGCCATCTGCGACGCGCACGCCAGCAGCGCGGCGCCAGTTGTCGTACGTGATCGGAAGGAGCCGCGTCATGCGCCAACGGTAAGTCACGTACCGGCTCCAATTCGATCAAACAACCCGGGCAGGGGCTCCGCCTCCGCACCCCGTGCCTCAACTCAGAGATGGCCGTGGGATGGACGTGGAAGTGACGAAGTTGCTGTACCCACTGGGGCGCGGAGAGCCTCGATGCACATCCCGGACACCGCGATGGTGCGGCGTCACTTGCGCGTCTTGTTATCCCGTGCGCCCGGACCGACCACCAGATTTCGAGGTGCGGCGGGCCGGTATTCGGGTCGAGGTGCATATGCCCTCAGCGCCGTCGATAACGTGGCCGCATGGCGCTCAAGCTCGACAACATGGGAATCGTCGTCGAAGATCTCGCCGGGGCAATCGACTTCTTCCGCGTGCTCGGCCTCGAACTCGAGGGGCGAGCCATGGTCGAAGGCGAGTGGGCGGGGCGGGTCACCGGGCTCGGCGACCAGCGCGTCGAGGTCGCAATGATGCGCACCCCCGACGGTCACGGCCGACTTGAACTCTCGCGATTCCTCGAGCCCGACGTCGTAGCCGACCACCGCAACGCGCCGGTGAACGCGCTGGGGTATCTGCGCGTGATGTTCGCGGTCGACGATCTCGATGAGACGCTGAAGCGTGTGCACGACTACGGCGCCGAGCTGGTGAGCACCGAAGTGGTGCAGTACGAGGACGTGTATCGGCTCTGCTATATCCGCGGGCCGGAAGGGCTGCTCATCGGGCTTGCGCAGGAGCTGCACTGAGGTTCAGGCGTGGGGCGTGTCGCCGAGATCGCGCAACACGAAGCAGATGTAGGCATCGATGTCGCGAGCAGGGTGTTTGACGATCTCACCGTTTAGGCCCGTTGCCGTGTCTGATGCCTGCTGGGATGATCCCGGCATGGCCCGACAGTTGATTCGTACCGACCGCGCCCCGGGCTCGTCCCTGTATAGCCAAGGCGTTCGGGTCGGTGATCACGTCTACGTATCCGGGATGACCGGCACCGACCCGGCGACCGGTGCTCTTGCCGGCCGGACGATCCAGGAGCAGACTCGCCAGGCCATCGCCAACTGCCTGGCGATTCTGGAAACTGGTGACGCCGCATACGACGACATCGTTGAGGTCGGCGTCCTGTTGACCAACCCGGCCGACTTCGCCGGCCTTAACGAGGAGTACGCCCGCGCATTCCCCACCGATCCACCCGCCCGCTATGTGGCCAAACTCGGCGTCGAGCTCCCCGGGGTTCTCGTCTCCATCCGGATGACTGCGATCACCTCCTAACGGGTCGCGCTAACGCTGGGGCGGCCCAACGAGCGAATCACCCCGGGATCGCTGGCGGGGTCGGGGCGGACATGGTCCCAACGCAGAGCCCGCAGTTCTTCGGTGCGGGCACCGGCTCCGGTCGCAGAGATACCACGACCTGCTCGGCCATCAGAGACTTTGGACAGGCGGCCCGGTCTCCCTACGGCACCTCCGGGTGGGCTCAGCACCCCTACGGGCAGCCTGCCGATGCGAGGGGTGACCATGCTTTCAGACCCTGAAGCAGCTTCGCGTAGAAGGTGTCGACCGACGCCACGCCACGTCGCCGCGATGAGTTTCGGCGGCTTGATCAGTCAACAGCAGCATCGAGACCAATCGGAGGTGGAGGACGTGCGAAAGATCGTCGTGTACGAGTTGTTGTCCCTCGACGGGGTTGCCGAGGACCCAGATAGACTTCATCACCGACTGGGACGACGCGATGGACGCCAACCTTGCCGCCGTAATCGCGACACAGGACGCGGTCATTCTCGGCCGCCGTAGCTACACCGACTGGGCGCAGTTCTGGCCAAGCAGCGAGCGCCAGCCATTCGCGACATTCATCAACGGGGTCACGAAGTATGTCGCGACATCGACGCCCCTTGACCGAGATTGGGCCGAGGCGACGGCGCTGGACGGCGGGCTGGTCGATTTCGTTCGAGATCTCAAGCAGCAGCGCGGAGGTGATGTCGGCGTCCACGCAAGTATCTCGGTCGCGCAGGCGCTGCTCGCCGCCGACGTTGTCGACGAACTCAGGCTCGTAATAGCGCCGAGGATCGCCGGCCGCGGACGACGACTCCTCGACGGCATGCCATCGATTCAGCTCGAATCAATTCGAAAGTGAGATCTCACCGACTGGCTATCTGCTCGTCGACTATCGCGTCATTCGTTAGAGCCCGAGCTGTGGAGAACGGTGGACTTCGGGTAGCAGATCCCAGGTCACTCGCTGCCCTCAGTGGTCGTGGCCCTGCCGGCCGAGGGTCTCGACGGGGGTCACCCCAGGGCGGGTCCACTGCGGGTGCGGGTCGGCTGGTCGGGCCCCAGGTGGCGTTCCCGTCCGCGTCCAAGCGCCAGTACCAGCACGCGTGGTTCCCCTCGGGCCAGCCCTCGGGCTTGTCCTCCCACGCCTCGCCGCGACCGTAAGGCGTCATGTCGAGCAGGCCCATGGATGTGTCGGCCGGCTCGTTGCCCCGGCCCGTCGTGGAATAGGTGCGGAACACGCGGTCGCCGTCGCGCAGGTAGCAGATGATGTGCCCCTCTTCGGCCAACAGAGCCGCCTCCACATCGCGCACCGAGTACCAGGGTTGGGTGTAACCCATGAACTCGACATAGGAAGCCACCTCGTCCCACTGGCCCGAGGTCAGGACGGCGTACGAGACGCCGCGGGCGTTGAGATAGACCGCGTCCTTGATGTGCCACACGGTGAAGGTGCAGCCCTCGCACTGTCCCTGGTGCGGCGCACCGTCGTGCCACATGGAGTGGTAGACCACGAGCTCGTCGCGGCCCTGGAACAGGTCCAGGAACGGGACCGGGCCGTCGGCTCCGACGACCTCGACCGTCCCGTCGAGCTCCACCATGGGCAGCCGGCGGCGGGCCGCGGCGATGGCGTCGCCCTCATGGGTGTGAGCCTTCTCGCGGACCAGAAGCTCGTCACGGGCGGTCTGCCAGGTGGCTTGGTCAACGACGGGCGGCCGGCCGCGCAGCGCGGTGGTCGAGTTGTTCGGCGTGGTTGTCATGGTGTCCTCCATGGTGTCGCGTGCCGGGCAACGTCGTACGTCCGACGACGGTTACCAGAACAGACTCGCAACCCGGCCGCAACTCATCGCGGCAGGGGGCGCCCCCGACCCCGAGCCTCCAGCAGCCGACCCAACTCGGTGATACCCCGCACGAGCAAGTCATCGGGTACGCCGGAGAAGCTGAGTCTGGCGTGGTTCGGCTCCTGCTCGACCGGGAAGAAGGTTGCACCAGGCACGTACGCGACCTTCGCCTCTGGGAGCAGTTGATCTGCCATGAACCGGGCCGCATCGAAGCCGGCCGGGAAGGTCAGCCAGACGAAGAGCCCACCGTCGGGCTCGGTGAAGTGGACGTCGTCCGGAAGTCTCTCCGTCATCGTCGCGAGCATCAGGTCGCGCTTGTGCCGGTAGACCGGGACCGCACGCGCGATGTGGGCATCGATGTCGTAGCGGCTCAGGTAGTCCGACGTTGCGGCCATGTTGAGGGTGCTGTTCTGGGTGTCCGCGGCGAGCTTGAGCAGGGCGAGTCCCTCGAGGATCTCGGGGCTGGCCACCGCCCAGCCCAGCCGCAGCCCCGGCGCCAAGATCTTGGAGAAGCTGCCCAGGTGTAGAACCCGGCCCTCGGTGTCGAGGCTCTTCAGCGTCGGCAAGGAACTGCCTTCATAGCGGAGCGCCCGGTACGGCGTGTCCTCCACCACGAGAACCTCGTAGGCGTTCGCCAGCTCGATCAGCCGACGCCGACGATCCAGGCTCATCGTGACTCCGGTCGGGTTCTGAAAGTCCGGCACGGTGTAGATCATCTTCGCGTCCGGGTGACCCGCCAGCACCTGCTCCAGGTGGTCGGTGTCCATTCCTTCAGCGTCGGTCCGCACCGCGGCGTACCGCGGTTCCGTCGGCGCGAACGCGATCAAGGCCCCGAGGAACGTCGGGTTCTCGGTCACGATGACGTCGCCCACATTGATCATCAGCTTGGCGGCGAGGTCAAGGCCTTGCTGGCCACCCTGGATGATCAGGACGTCATCGGCGGTACACGAGATACCGTCCCGGCTGAGACGGTCGGCGACCTGCGTTCGGAGCCTCGGCAGCCCATTCGACGCTGTGTACTGCAACGCGGCGGCATGCTCGGCCACGAGCAGCTGGGAGTACACCGCCTGGAGCTCCGCAACCGGGAACAGCGCCGGGTCTGGGTAGCCGCCACCGAAGGAGATGATGTTCGGGTCAGTGCCCAGCCGCAGCAGCTCGCGGATGGCCGATGGCTGCACCCGGCTCATCCGCCTGGCATAGCGAACGGACATGTCGACCCCGACGATCGTCAAAGGAACGTTAGCCTGCTGTCCCTTCGGCCAGTCGGTAGTGGACACGATCCACGGCTGCTGAGCCAGCAGCCAGGCCAGCGCCACCTGCGCGGCGAGGGCCGGCTGATCCGTGTACCGGCAGTGCCTTCCTCAGGCGAGTTGTCGTCTCGTAGCGTCTAGGCATGGACCGGCAAGCCGTGCACGATTTCCCGGCCAGCCGCCGGGCCCGGATCACCCCGGAGCAGGTCGGGAGCCGAGCTACCTCCGACGCCAAACCGGCCGGCCTCGAACCCCAGGCTTGAAACAAATCTGAAGATGAAACGACTACTCGTGCCCTCGGCGGCGTTGCTGTGGGGTCTGCAGATCGCCTTCCTCGTCCCCGCCCTCGCGCTGATCTTGGTCAACCTCTACGACGCGTCCACCGCCGAGGTCGGATGGATCCTCGCGATCTACAACGCCAGCGGGTTCCTCGCCTCGCTCCTGGTCCCCGCCTACGCCGACCGTCGGCACGACTACCTGCGACCGATGCTCGCCTGCGCCGTGTTGACGCTGGTCCTCGCGCTCATCCTGGCCAGCACGACCTCGCTGCCGATCGCCGTGATCGCCCTCGTCGTGGTGGGTGGGCCCGCCGGCGTCGGCAGCTCGATGCTCTATGCCCATCTGCGACACTCAGGCGCCACACCGGCCGACATCGTCAACACCCGCGCCATCGTCTCGGTCGCCTGGATCGCCGGGCCGCCACTCGCCACGCTGATCATCGGCGCCTTCGGCAACCGCGCCATCCTCATCGCCATCGGCGGCGTCGCCGTGCTCACCAGCGCCACCACCATCATCATGATCTTCCAGCGCTCCGCCGCAGCAGCTGAGGGCCACCAGACCAAGCCGGCCGAGGACGACCACCTCGACCTCCGCAGAAGCGCCGTCGTCCTCATCGTGGCGGCATTCGTCCTGCTACAGGCCGCGAACGCCACCGTCACCTCGATCATGACCTGTACGTCACCGAGACCGTCCGACCTCGAGGTCATCTGGGCCGGCATCGCGCTCGGCGTCGCCGCCGGGCTCGAGGTACCCGCCCTGGTTCTGATCGGCAGGCTGAGCCTTCGCTTCTCCAGCCTCCGGCTGGTCGCCACGGGATGCGTGGCCGGCATCGCCTACTACGTCGCGATGGCCTACGTCACCGGACCGGTCATGCTTCTCGCCCTCCAACCGCTCAACGCCTGGTGCTTCGCCGCCATCGCCGGCGTCGGGCTCACCTTGTTCCAGCAGATGATTCCCCGCCCGGGTCTGTCGACCGGCCTGTACATGAACACCCGGCGGATCGGCGCCATCGTCTCCGGACCGATCATCGCTCTCGGCTCGACAACGGCCCTGGGGAACCGCGGCATCTTCCTCGCCTGCGGCGTCCTCATCCTCCTCGCCCTGGTCGTCATCGCCGTCGCGGCCTGGTACAGCAAGTCGGCGGCCCAGCGGGGATCAACTCCACCTTCGTTGACCGACGGCCGGGCTGTAGGGCCCACGTTCCGGCAGTGGTGAGGACGGCCAGGGCCACCACGGAACCACCGAACAGCGCTGTGATCGGTGCCCATGAGCAGGCCGACCAGGCCGGCACAGGTGACGGCGCCCACGGTTGAGGCCGCCGCTTGGAATCCGACAAGTCGGTCCACCGATCCGGCGGGCTGCCCGCTCTGAGGTGGTGAGGATCAGCAGCGGGTAGATGGGTGCGGTGGCCAGTCCCAGCAAGAGCACGCCGACCGCGGCGAGGACCGGGAGGCGAGTGGCCACGAGGGCGGCGGCGGTGACCGTTGCGGTGGTGACCGCAGCGAGCATGGGCCAGGTCCCGACGCGTTCGGTCAGCGCCCCGAGCAGGACCCGGCCGACGACGAGGGCGACCCAGTATCCGGACAGCGATGAGGCCGGCGGTGGCGGTCGGCAAGGCCACCGCGTCGATGAGGAAGACGAAGGCCCACATGTCCGACCACCGTTTCCATGCCGGTGTTGACGGTCACGACCAGCAACCCGACGACTGCGCGGGATGGCAGTCGCCACCGCGGCCGGGCTGATGCCGGAATCGGTGGTGCGGCTGACCCGGATGCGCTCCGATCCCCCGCGGCAGCGGTCCAGCGTCGGGCGGTGACGGTGAAGAGCACGGCAAGCAGGCCCTGCAGAATCATGACGCCCAGGTACGCCGCCCGCCAGCTGTGACCCGAGCTCACCACCCCGGTCACGACCAGTGGTGAGGTCGCCGCCCCGATGCCGTACGCGGCGTGCATCAGATTGATGCGGCGGGCGCCGAAGTGCCGGGCAGCGTACGCGTTGAGCGCTGCGTCGATCGACCCGGCGGAGAGTCCGAACAAGACCGCGCAGGCGACGACGACCCAATAGGCGGGCGCGATGGCCGTCAGTAGTAGGCCGACCGTGGACATGGCAACGCTGACGGCGAGGAGCCGGCCCAGACCGAGCCGTGCCGCGGCCCAGGTCCAGCTGGTCGTCGAGACGAGGGTGGCAGCCACCCCGAACGGCAGGACAAGGGTCATGGCCGCTAGCGGTTGGTCGAAGGTGATCCGCATGAAGGGCCAGGCGACACCCAGCATGTTGTCTGGGAGAGCGATGGCGAAGAAGGCCAGCAGGGCAAGGATGAACACGACCGGGACACTTTCGAGAGGACTGAAGGCAACAGCGGAAAGCGCTGATCAGGTCGTCAGGAGAGGTTCAGCAGGGGCCGGTCATCTCAGATGAGAATTCCGTAGCGTTCGGAGCCGGCACGCCCTGACTCGGTCAGCGCGTGCCTGGATCACCGGGATGCGGTCTGTCCACGCCAGAAGTATGGCAGCTAGGCGCGCCGCGTCCGCCGAGGAGGTAGGTCAGGAGCGCCCGGCCGGCCAGCCGCGACGCGCCGAACGTCGCCACGTCGGCGTAGCGGCGGTCGTCCGACGGCCAGCCCATGTCCACGACCAGCACCGAGCTGTGCTCGGCGCGTAGTCGGTCGACAACCGCTCGTGCCGACGCGTGTCGATGGATATCGCGGCCGACGACGAGGATCGGGACGCCGGCGGCCGGCGAGGGCAGGGTCGAGTCCTCGCCGGTGACCTCGTACTGCGGCTGCGCGGCGAAGACCGCGTGCTGAGTCAGTGCCGGTTCGTCGGCCATCGCCGCGAACGGACCCCAAGGCACGCTGCCCGACGGGGATGTTCGGATGCGTCTCGAGCCGCACGACAGAGAACGAGCCTGGTGCGCCGCGCCAACCCTGGGCGGCTCGCTGCACGTCGAATGCCGCGATGACTTCGCTGTCGCTGCGCGGCCATGCGGACGGGTTGGACGAGCTGCGACGGGTCGCGCAGCGGCGGTCGCGACGCCGCTAGCTCGTCAGTCAGATCGAGCACCCGGCCCGCAGCCTGTTCGACCCGTCCCGAATCAAGGCGACCGTCCGCGATGGCAGCGTCGATCGCCTCCTCGAGCGCCGCCACGTCCTGCTCGGTGTTGTCGGTCCCCAGGCACAGCAGGTCGCAGCCCGCCCGCAGGGCGCGGATCGCGGTCTCCGGCATCCCTCCGGGGCTGGCCGCTCCAGCCATGTCCAGCGCGTCGCTGACGAGAACACCGCCGAAGCCCAGGTCCTCGCGCAGCAATCCGGTCAAGACAGACCTGGCTCATGGTCGCCGGATTCTCGGCGTCCAGCTGAGGCAGCATGATGTGGGAGGTCATGATCATGCGCGTGCCCGCCTCGATCGCTGCGACGAACGGCAGCAGCTCACGCTGTCGCAGCTCGTCGAGGGATCGGTCGATCACGGGAAGCGCGACATGCGAGTCCTGGGCGGTGTCGCCGTGACCGGGAAAGTGCTTGGCGGTCGCGGCGACTCCCGTCGACTGCAGGCCGGTGACCCAGGCGCCGCTGTGCGCCGCCACCTGCTCGGCCGCCGCGCCAAAACTGCGGACGCCGATCACCGGGTTGTCCGCATTGGAGTTGATGTCGACGGTCGGGGCGAACGTCACGTTGCATCCGACCCGGCGCAGCTGCCAACCGACCTGGGCGGCCACGGACCGGGTGACGTCCAGGTCGTCGATCCGGCCGAGCACCGCGTTGCCCGGATACGGCGAGCCGACGCGGGCGAAGAGCCGGGTGACGTCACCCCCCTCCTCGTCGACCGCCACGACGGCCCGAGGGTTCGCGGCGTAGATCGCGTCGGTCAGGGCGCGCAACTGAGCCAGCGACGTGATGTTGCCGGCGAACAGACAGACGCCACCGAGACCGGCACGCAGCCGGGCGGCCAGCCACGGGGGCAGCGTCGTTCCCGCAAAGCCAGGCAGCAAGGTGGTCAGGATCACACTGCTTGAACCTAGCTCCCGTCCGGCTCGACCCGACCACCGAACACCCCGGTGTCGATCTCGGCGGCACATCTTGCTTTGATTCTGAGGTGATGGCGTCGACCGGACCGGTCGGTGTCGGCTTCATCGGCACCGGCATGATCAGCAACACCTACTTGGAGAACCTCACCAGTTTTCCCGACATCAACGTGGTCATCCTCAGCGACCTCGACCAGGCGCGCGCGCGATCCCAGGCCGAGCAGTACGGGGTACCTCAATGGGGCACCGCCGATGACGTGCTGGATCACCCCGACGTGGAGGTTGTGGTCAACCTGACGATCCCGGCTGCGCACGCCGAGGTTGCCAGCCGTGCCCTCTCCGCCGGCAAGCACGTCTGGTCGGAGAAGCCGATCAGTGTCGACCGGGCCAGTGGACGCGCCCTTCTCGAGCAGGCGGAGGCAGCCGGGCTACTCATCGGAGTCGCCCCGGACACCGTGCTCGGCCCGGGTGTGCAGACCGCCCGTCGGGCCATCGCCCGCGGTGACATCGGTGAGCCGCTGTCCGCGCAGACGATCATGCAGTACGTCGGTCCCGACATCCTCCACCCCAGCCCCGAGTTCCTGTTCGCCAAGGGCGCCGGACCGCTGTTCGACATGGGCCCGTACTACCTCACCACCCTGATCCATGTCTTCGGATCGGTGCGCAGCGTCGCCGCGGTCGGCTCCCGGGGTCGGGCGACCCGCACCGATCCAGGCTGGGGACCGGAGCGGGACCGTGTTCGAGGTCGAGGTCCCCACCCATGTCAGCGCGATCGCCGCGTACGTCGACGGCGGCGTGAGCCAGAGCGTGTTCAGTTTCGACTCGCCACTGACCCGGATGGGCGTCGTCGAGATCACCGGCACCGAGGGCACGTTGGTGGTGCCGGACCCGAACCGGTTCACCGGCGACGTCAAGATCACTCGCGCGCCGGTGCTGGCCGCGATCGTCGACGAGCCGGAATGGGAGCAGGTGCCGGTGACCGGCGTGTACGCCGAGCGAGGGCTCGGGGTTCTCGATCTGGCGCGCGCGGCCCGGACCGGCGGGCAGCCGGTGGCCTCCGGCGAACTGGCCTTCCACGTGCTCGATACCATGATCGCTATCGACGACGCGATCATCGAGGATCGTATGGTGCCGGTCGAGAGCCGGGTCGGGCAGGTACCGCTCGTTGCCGATGACTTCGATCCGTTCCAAGCGACCCTTTGATGTGAGGAGATGAGGAACTCGTGTCAACACCCGAGATCTCAGTTCAGCTCTACTCGATCCACGAGGCCCTCGACCGGGACCTGGACGGATCGTTGGCCCGACTGGCCGACATCGGTCTGCGGAACGTTGAGGCCTTCGACTTCGTCCGCCGCGCCGACGCGCTGAAGGAGTCGTTCGACCGCTACGGGCTCAGCTCGCCTACCGCGCACTCCATCTTGATCGAGGAGGAGGTGAAGACGCCCGACGGCCTGTTGTCAGTGCCACCCGTCGAGGACACCTTCGCTGCCGCGAAGAAGCTCGGCGTCGAGGTCGTGTTCGACCCGTTCGTCCCACCCGACAAGTGGGCCAGCCGGGCGGACGTGCAGCGCAACGCCGACCGGCTCAATGCGGTTGCCCAGCAGGCCGCCGAGCACGGCCTGCGGGTCGGCTACCACAACCACGACCACGAGTTGACCTCGCAGGTCGACGGCCGTTCCGCCCTGGAGACCTTCGCGGATCTGCTGGACCCATCGGTCCTGCTCGAAGTCGACCTGTACTGGGCGACTGCCGGTGGAGCCGACGCCGTCAGTCTCGTACAACGCCTCGGGGACCGGGTGTACGCCGTTCACGCGAAGGACGGCCCGATGCGACCGGGCATCAGCACCACGAACATGCCGACCGACCAGTTGCCCGCCGGCCGCGGCGACGTACCGCTGGCGGCCGTGCTGTCCGAGGCCCAGAGCCTCTCGTACGCCGTCATCGAGTTCGACCACTACGAGGACGAGATCTTCGAGGGCATCGCCGAGAGCTACCGCTTCCTGAGCTCGACTCTGTCACCAACCAGCAGTTGAGCTTGGCGGTCGCGAACTAGGCTTACGGCGTGGCGGCCGCGGACGTCGGACCTGGCCCGGAAGTACTGACTTTCGGTCCGCGCCGAACCGCGGACCACTCGCGGCGTACCCGGCACTCGTCGCGACGCCCCGTGGCCATCGCGCTCCTTGCCGCGCTGCTCCTCGCAGCGGGAGTCGCGGCGTGGTCCCTGCGTCCGACACCGGCGGACGACTTCACCTTCTCGGACCTGCAGGACGTATACGCAGGAATGGTGCGCTCCGACGGAACAAACGACGCCGCGACCATGAACCGGGATCAGCCTCGCCCCGCACCGGTCGCCGTGTCGCCCGAGTCCTGCCTGCCGTTGGTCGAAACGACACTGGCCGATCGGTTCCCCGCCGACGCGCTCGATGGGGTCTCGACCTACTGGCTGGGCCAAGGACCGACGTCGGCGGTCTCCCTCTTCACGCTGCGATATCCCGATCGGGAAACCGCGACCCGCCAGTTCCAGTCGATCACTGATGCACTGGCCACCTGCGACGGCAACCAGCTCACGGTCGGTCGGAACCAGGGCCTGCTCACCGCCACGCCGGTCACCTACGAGAATGGCGTCCGATCCCAGCTCGGCTACCTCGTCAAGTTGGAAACCGGTGACCGTTACGCCATCTCGGTGCTGCAGTACGCGAACACGATCACCTGGCAGTTCCGGCTCGAGTTCGGCAACCAGCCGTACGAGCCCTACGTCGCCCAGCGGGTGATGGACTCTCTCATGGCGCAGGTGCTGTCAATTGAGGAGCTTCGTCGCTGACCGGTTCGTCAGGTGAAAGGGCGCTGGCTCCCTCGTGCAGCTTCGGTACGTCGCTCAGCAGCTTCTGGGTGTACTCGTGCTGCGGGTTGAAGATCACGTCCTCGGTCTTGCCCTGCTCCACCATGACCCCGTGCTCCATCACCAGCACCCGGTCGGCGAGGTAGCACGCCTGCCCGATGTCGTGGGTGATGAACAACACCGTCAGACCGACCTCGTCGCGGAGGTCGTGCAACACGTTGAGGATGTTGACCCGTAGCGACGCGTCGAGCATGGATGTTGCTTCGTCGGCCACCAGCATCTTGGGGTGGAGCATCAGCGCCCGGGCGATCATGATCCGCTGTCGCTGACCACCGGACAGCTGGTGCGGGTGGCGGTCCAGGACGTCGGCCGGACGCAGACCGACGTGGCCGAGCGACTCCTCCATCCGGTCGGCGCCCACCTGCTCGTCCAGCAGCCGCAGTGAGCGGTTGAGCAGCCGCCGCACGGTGAAGAACTGGTTGAACGAGGAGAACGGGTCCTGGAAGACGGCCTGAACCTCCCGCCAGTACGCGGCTCGTTCCGTTCCCTTGATGTCCGTCACGTCCCTGCCGCGGAACGTCATGGTGCCCGAGGTGATCGGCAGCAGGCCCAGCACGATCCGGGCCATCGTCGACTTACCCGATCCGGACTCACCGACGATGGTGACGATCTCGTTCTCCTCGAGGCTGAACGAGACGTCTTTGACCGCCTGCACCTCGTTCTTGCCGTGGCCGAAGGTCTTCGTGACGTTCTTGGCCTCCAGTAGCGCGGTCATGCCGACACCTCCGCCTCAGTGGTTGTCGTGGCATCCTCGGGCTCGTTCTCGCCGTGCACGTAGCCGTCGCCGGTGGAATCGCCTGCGTTGATGTCGTCGGACGTGACCTTCTTGAGCGGTACGGACTCTCCGGGGTGCTTCTGAGCCCAGAAGCACTTGGCGAATCGCAGTTCGTCGCCCACGTGCGGTGGTTCCTCGGTGTGGCACTCCGGATAGGAGACGCCGCATCGCGGGTGGAATCGGCAGCCGGCCGGAGGATTCGCGAGGTTGGGTGGTGAGCCGGGGATTCCGGCCACTCGAAGCTTGCGATACCGCGGCTCCGGCGAGAGGACGGAGCCCAGCAGTGCCGCGGAGTAGGGATGCCGCGGCCGCTCGGTGAGCTCGAGCGCCTCGCCGATCTCGGCGATCTTGCCGGCGTACATCACCGCGATGCGACTCGAAACCTCCCGCAGCACCGGCAGGTCGTGGGTCACAAAGATCACCCCACGCATGATGTTCTTCTCCAACATTTCCAGCAGCATCTCGCAGAGCGCCTTCTGCGAACTGACGTCCAGCGCCGAGGTCGGTTCGTCGGCGATCAGCAGCCGAGGGTTGAGCAGGGTGGAGATGATCGTGACGGTGCGCTGCTTCATGCCGCCGGAGAGCTGGTGCGGATAGGCATCGATGACCCGGGCTGGCAGGCCAAGGCTCGTCAGCCGGTCGCGAGCCCGATCCAGGGCCTCGTCCTTCTTGATCGACCGGTCGTGGGCCCGAACCACGTCGTAGACCAGGTCCCGGATCCGCATGGTCGGGCTGACCGCGTTCATCGCACCTTGGGGCAGGAAGGACACGACGGAACCCCGCCAGATGCGCTCGACCTTGCGGTTCCCGCCCAGGTCCTGCACCTTGCCGTCGATCTCCAAGGTGCCGCTGTCGACGTACAGCGGTGGGCGGGCGGTGAGGGAGATGATGGAGCCGAGAGTGGTCTTTCCGCAGCCGGACTCGCCGGCCACCCCGAGCACCTCGCCCTCGTCGATGTAGATACTGACGTCGTCGACGGCGGTGACCTGCCGGCCGTCGGGCGTACGGTAGGACGCCGTCAGATGCTCCGCGTTGAGCAACCGGGTCATCGGCGACCTCCAGCCGGAACGGAGGTGCCGGCCGACGCGGGAGTCTCGAGTGCCGGAGCCTCCCCCGCTTGCGGGCTCGACGCGGCCAGCGGCGAGGCGGTGGGCTGCGGGGCCGCTCCCTTGCGCTTCCCCGCCTTGCCGCGCCGCAACCGCGGGTTGAACACCTCGTCCAGGCTGGACTGCAACAGCAGCAGCGAGAACGAGATGATGCTCAGCATGATGGTCGGCGGCATGAACGCCCACCAGGCTCCGGTCCGGATGGAGCCCCAGGCGATCGCCCAGTAGAGCATGATGCCAAGGCTCGTGGTGCCCGAGGGGCCCAGGCCGAGCAGGCTGAGCGTCGCCTCGAACAAGATGGCCGCTGAGACCTGCAGCACGAACGCCATCACCACGTAGCTGAGCAGGTAGGGCAGTACATCCCACGCCAGGATGCTGGCCGAACGTGCGCCCGACAGCCTCGCGACGTCGATGTGCTCCCGGGTCCGGACGCTGGAGGACTGGGCGCGCACCGCACGCGCCAGCCACGGCCAGGCCGTGAAGCCGATGACCAGCGCCAGAATCGTCGGACTCCGGCTCTGCAACGCAACGCTGACCAGGATGATCACGATCAGCGTCGGGATCGCCAGCGCGATGTTGGTCAGGCCACTCAGCAGGTCGTCGATCAGTCCACCGACATAGCCTCCGATCAGGCCGATGATCACGCCAACGATCGTCGCCACGATACCGGCGACGAATCCGACCCATAACGAGGTCCGGATGCCGTACACGAGGTTGGCCAGCACGCTCTGGCCCTCGTTGTCGGTGCCGAGCCACATCGCGATCGGCGATGCTTGGGGTGGGTCGTAGAGGCCGCCGATGACTTCGTTGGGGTCGGTGCCGACGATCAGCGGTCCGATCACGCCGAGCAACAAAGTGCCGACGATCAGTGCTACTGCGACCCAGAAGCGGGCGGAGAGGTTGGAGAGTTTCATCAGCGTTCTCCGGTCTGAGCGGCGCGGATGCGCGGGTCGATGAGGCCGTTGATGATGTCCACGGCGAAGTTCGTGGCCAACACCGCGATCGTGATGAGCAGCGCGATCGCCTGGATCACCGGATAGTCGTTCTGCCCGATCGCGCTGAACAACAACGTGCCGACGCCCGGGTAGGAGAACACCAGCTCGGTCACCAGAGCACCACCGATCATGCCGCCGATGGCCAGCGCCAGTCCGGTGATCTGGGGCAACATGGCGTTGCGGAAGCCGTAGCGGGTGATGGTGCCGTCCCTCAGCCCCAGCCCGCGGCCGTAGTTGACGTAGTCAGCACCCAGCTCGTAGATCGCCATCGACCGCATGCCGACCGCCTGACCGCCGATGAAGACCAGCACCAGCGACCAGAACGGCAACCAGTAGTAGCTGATGGCGTCGCCGAAGAAGGCCCACGAGAACTCCGGACTGAGTCCGAAGGAGTAGGCGCCGCCCACTGGGAACATCCCGAGCTGAACGGCGAAGACGTAGAGCAACACGATCGCCAGGCAGTAGTACGGGATGCTGGTCAAGAACAGCGAGCCCAGGAAGGCTCCGCGGTCGAACCAGCCGCCCTTGAACGCCGCGATCGCGCCGAGGGCGTTGCCGACGATCCAGCCGATGAGGATCGCCGGCATCTGCAGCACGAGACTCCAGGGCAGGGCCGCGGCGATCAGCGAGTTCACCGACGCCGGGTACTGCCCGAACGAGGTCCCGAGATCGCCCTGGAACAGATTGCCGACATAGACGAGGAACTGCTGCCACATCGGCTTGTCCAAGCCGAACTCGCGCATGTAGGTCTCATAGGTCTCGCGCGCTGCCTCGCCGGTGGCCCCGCCACTCTCGCGTCATGTTCGACGACGATCGCATCCACCGGGTTGCCGGGGATCAACCGCGGCAGCAGGAAGTTGAGCAGGAGGGCGACGAACAGCACCACCAGGTACCACACGGCCCTCTTACCGAGGTAGCGGGCGAATGCCATTGCGGTCGTCCTTCCTAGGTACCCACCTTCTTGATCTTGAACAGCCACGAGATGCCAGCGCCCTGCCACATCGGTGGCGCGTACGCGTTGGCCTCGGTCGGGAAGTTCGTCCAGTTCGACTCGTTGAACTCGAAGAACTCCAGCGGGCGGTACATGAGCGGGATGACCGGGATCTGCTCGCGGTAGATCGTGTCCAGCGCCGGAGATCGCGGTCTTGCGGGACGCGTCGTCGGTTGCCGCAGCGGCCTGGTCCAGCAGTCCGGGCACATCGGGATGAGAGAACCGGTTGTAGTTGTAGAAGGCGGTCTTGCCGGGGCCGGGTACGCCGCGGTCGTCCATCGCGTCCCGGAACCGCACCCATGGGCTGGCTGGCGTTGACGCCGGTGTAGCTGAACATGCAGAGGTCGAAGTCACCGTTCTGCATCGCGCTCTGCATGGTCGGCGCTTGCGGGAACTGGGTCTGGATGCCGATGCCGATCTCCGTGGCGCTCTTGGCCACCACCTCGCAGGCGGTGTTCCAGTCGGTCCAGCCGGTCGGGGTGATCAAGGTCCAGCCGCCGAGCTTGGTGCCGTCGGGAAGTTCGTAGATGCCGTCGGAGCCCTTCTTCGCCTGGAGCTCCCCCTCGAGAATCGAAACTGCCTTCTCCGGGTCGAAGGTCCAGCCCTCGGCGTCGACCGCCGCCTGGTCGAAGTACTTGGACTCGAAACCGACCGGCACGATGAGGCTGGCCTTGGCCGGATCGGAGTAGTCGCTCATCGCCGTCGTGGCGATGTTCGGGTAGTCGATCGCATACGCGAGCGCCTGGCGTACCTTGACGTTGTCCAGGCCCTTCTTGCTGAGGTTCGGGATCAGCAACGGGAGGTTCCCGGGCAGGTGGTACGGCTTCTCCTTCATCCAGGTGCTGACCGGCTTGCCCTTCTCCCACATCTTCCAGATCTGCGCCGTGAACTGCTGGCTCGCGTCGATCTCGCCGGACTCCAGCTTGAGGTCACCGTCGTTGTTGCTCTTGAAGATCGGGTGGTTGATGACCTTCACCGGCGTCTCGCCGAAGACCGCCTTCCCCCAGTAGCTCTCGCTGCGCACCAGGTTCACCTGGGTCTGGTCCGCCTTGTCAACGGTGAACGGACCGCTTCCGATCGGCTTCAGGTTCGTCTCCTTGACCAGGTTCGCGCTGTCGATCTTCTCCCAGACCGCCTTGGGCATGATCATCACGTTCGCGATGTAGTCCTTCACCAGGTTGGGGTTGTACGGGTCGGTCTTGAGCTTGAAGGTCACCGTCCGGGGGTCGGTGGCCTCGATCGAGTCGACGTACTGCCACACCGTGGAGTACCACAGCCCCGCTGCTCGGACTTGGCGAGGCCGAAGGTGAACGCCACGTCGTCGGCGGTCAGCTCGCTGCCGTCCGACCACTTCGTGCCGTCCTGCAGCGGAACCACGATGGTCTGCTTGTCCGGCTCCTGCAGCTCCTTGCCGAGTCCCGGGGAGAGGGCGCCGTCGAGCATGTTGAAGCGCACCAGAGTCTCGTAGATGTACTGGACATCGCGGACCGCCGTCGGCCAGGCCGGCGTCGGGTGACAGCGGGTTGAAGCTCGACGGCGGGCCCCACTGGAAGCCGGCGACGAACAAGGTCTCTCCGGCCGCTCCAGCTCGTCCCGTGGTGCCCTCCTGCTGGCTCCTGCCGGTCTGGGCAGTGCCGCAGGCGGAGGTACCGACACCGATGGCTGCGCCGCTGACGGCCATGGCCGCCAAGCCGAGGAAGCGGCGCCGGCTGGTTCCCGCTCCGATGATGAAGCTGGCGAGTGACCGATCGTCGATGTCGGTCTGGCTGGCTGACGGGTCCCATTGACTTCCTCCTACGAGATGTTGTTGACGCGAAACGGCTGGCGAAAGGAACGCACTGAGGGGCGACTTCGAGGTCGGAAGCCCAGGACGCGCAACCAGCTCGAGGTCGGCTCAGCCCTCTAGCCCAATGCTTGTAGACAACTCATCACTGAACCGTTCTACTGTCAATGGTCAACATCGCGACTGAAACACATTCGAGAGAAAGCGGAAGATGTCCTCAACTTCAGGACTGGCGTGCCGGCCGCGCCGGCCGCTCTGTCGCTGGACTCCGCGGCGGGGATTTCCTGGACGGTCGAGCCCGCCAGCCCGGTGCCGGCCGAATGGGCGGCCATCGCGGCGCAGACCTTGTCCGGCCACCGTGCCCGGCGAGGTGCACGTCGATCTGCTGGCCGCCGGCTTGATCCCTGATCCCTTCGACGGGGACAACGAGTCGACTGCTGGCCTGGATCGGTCGCACGAACTGGATCTATCGGGCGACGTTCGAGTGGGACGGCTCGGACCACGCCCGTACGGATCTGGTCGCGGAAGGGCTGGACACCGTCGCCACGATCAGGCTGAACGGCCGGGAGGTGGGGTCGACGGCCAACCAGCACCGCAGCTACCGGTTCGACGTCTCCGACGCTGCTCGTCGTCGGGCGCAATGAGCTGGAGGTGGCCTTCGCCGCACCGGTTCTCGAGGCGCAGCGCCGGGCGGCGGAGATCGGTGACCGCCCGCATGTGAATCCGCACCCGTTCAACGCCATCCGCAAGGCCGCGTGCAGCTACGGCTGGGACTGGGGGCCGGATCTCGCCGGCGTGGGCATCTGGAAATCGCTCCGCCTCGAGTCCTGGTCGGTCGTCCGGCTCGGCACCGTGCGCCCACTGGCGAGTCTGGACGAGACGAACGGGGTCCTCGAGGTGCACGCCGAACTCGAGTGGGTGGCGACCCAGCAGTCAGTCCAGCGCCAGCATCGCGGTGCAGGTGGCCGGCATCGAGGGATCTGCGGAGGTCCAGCCAGGTGAGACCTCGGCTGTCGTGTCGCTCGTCGTTCCGGATGTCCAGGTGTGGTGGCCAGGGGCTACGGCGAGCAACCGCGATACGACGTCTCGGTGGATCTGGCTGTTGACGATCAGCGGCTCAGCTACCTGGCGCGGTCGGGTCGGCTTCCGTACGGTGGCCCTGAGCACCGAACCGGACGCCGCCGGCAGCGAGTTCGTGATCTTGGTCAACGAGACGCCGATCTTCGTCAAGGGCGCCAACTGGATCCCCGGCGACGCCTTCCTGACTCGACTGAACCGTTCGACGTACGAGCGGGCCATCACCGACGCCGTCGACGCGGGGATCAACCTGCTCCGGGTCTGGGGCGGCGGCATCTACGAGACCGACGACTTCTACGACGTCTGCGACGAGCTCGGCGTGCTGGTCTGGCAGGACTTCCTGCTCGCCTGCGCGGCCTACGCCGAGGAGCAGCCGTTGTGGGGCGAGATCGAGGCGGAGGCCCGGCAGGCGGTGGCCCGGCTCGCGAAGCATCCCAGCCTGGTGATCTGGAACGGCAACAACGAGAACATCTGGGGCTACGTGGAGTGGGGCTGGCGGGCGCCGCTGGCCGGCCGCACCTGGGGCGACGGCTACTACACCGAGCTGTTCCCGGCCATCGTGGCCGAGCTCGACCCGCGATCGGCGTACTCGCCGGGTAGCCCGTTCTCGTACGCGAAGTACCACCATCCGAATGATCATCGGCACGGCACGATGCACATCTGGGACGTCTGGAACGAGCTGGACTACCGGCACTATCGCGACTACCCCGCCCGCTTCGTCTCCGAGATGGGGTTCCAGGGTCCACCGGCCTGGTCCACGCTCGCCTCGGTGGTGCACGACGAGCCGATGGACCCCGTACGGCCAGCAGATGCTGGTGCACCAGAAGGCGATCGACGGCAATCTCAAGCTGGAACGCGGGATCGGCGACCACCTGCCGATGTGGCCGACCGAGCCGCAGGTCGATATCGACGACTGGCACTGGACGACCCAGCTCAACCAGGCGCGCGCCGTCCGCTACGGCGTCGCGCACCTCCGCAGCCTCTATCCGCTCAACCGCGGCACCGTGGTGTGGCAGCTCAACGACAACTGGCCGGTGATCTCCTGGGCGGCGGTCGACGGGCATGGCATCCGCAAACCCTTGTGGTACGCCCTCCGCGACGTCTACGCGGACCGGTTCCTGACCATCCAGCCCCGATCGAACTCGGGGACCGAACGGCCGATGCTGCTGCTGCACAACGACTCGGCGGCTCCGTGGCGCGGCCAGGTCACGATCAGCCGTCGCCGGACCGTCGGCGACGCCGAGCCACTGGCCTCACAGCAGGTCTCCTTCGCGCTGGAACCGCGAGCCGCCACGACGATCATGATCGATGACGACCTGCTGTCGTCATCCTCGCCGAGGGATGAGTACCTGGTCGCCGAAGAAGGGTCCGCCAGGCCGCGTACTGGTACTTCGTCGAGGATCCGGAGCTCCACCTGGCGGCTCAGGCCGAGGCAGTCGAGGTCAGCTGCGGAGCGGACCGGCTCCGGCTTCTCGGTGCGGGTCTCGGCGTCGTCGCTGGTCAAGGACCTGACACTGTTCCCCGACCGCCTCGATCCCGAGGCCGGCGTCGACACGGCACTGGTGACCCTGCAGGCCGGCCAGAACCACACCTTCCAGGTGACTTCTGAGCAAGCCGACCTGGATCCGGCGGCGTTTACGCGCAGACCGGTTCTACGCAGCGCCAACGACCTCGTCGCGGGGTGAGGCGTTCAGCGGGTTGGGCCGGGCTCGTCTCGCCGGTCCGACTGCCGCGGTTCGTCGACGACCGGCGAATCGTCGCGGAGCGCCGGATCATCGTCACGACGATCGGCGTCCACGTCCTGGCGGTCCGCTAGGCGATCTTCCTTGCGGTCCTCGTACGACGTGCCGACGCGATCGTCATCGCGACGAACAGCGGGGTCCTCGTCACCACGAACAACGGAGTCGTCGTCGCGACGGAGAGCGGAATCGTCACGATCCCGATAGTTCGGATCCAGCTTCGCCGCCTTCTCCTCGAGCCGCTGGGCCTCCGCACGCTGACGGTCGGCCTCGGTCACGCTGGCCTCCGCCTCCCGCTGGGCATCCGCGGCGCGGAGCTCCGCTTCGGCCCGCTCCCGGCGAGCAGCGGCAGCTTTCTCGTCCGCCGCAGCCTGAGAAGACTCGGCTTGAGCAGCGATCCGTTGCGCCTCCTGGCGATGATCACGGGCCTGTTCCTGCTTGCGTTCGTCCGCCCTACCCCGCATCCGCGGCAGCAGCACCACCAGCGCCACGATGATCAGCAGGACAACCACAACGATGATCACGATGATGACCGGATCCATAGCACCCTCCTAGAGCCGAACGTTACCTTAGTGGTCGGCCTCGACCCGGGTGTCGCAGCCCTGTTGTGATCATGTCGCTGAACCGAACGCAGAGTCCACACCCCTATGGGTCATTGCGACGCCGCTGCCGGTGATACCCCCTTGCGATAGCCGGCAGACGGATGAGGTGAGGCGGCTACCTGGCGTGCACCCGGTGACGGGCCGGATACCACTCGTTCGCCCACGGGTTCGCCGGCAAGGTTCCAGCTCCACGACTCGGTCGGCACGATCCTGACGTACCAGCCGGGGCCGGTGAGCCCCACGCGCTCGACCGGGTCGTCGGCGACGCCGTACACCCGGACACTGCGGGCGATGAACGGGTCGAACGACGGTAGGTCGTCGAAGACCAGCGCGACCCGTCGCCGTCCTGCGACGATGTTGCGGACCTTGCGCGTCCGCAGGAAGCTCTCGCCCCCACCTATCCAGAAGACCTCGCCGTCGTAGTCGCAGGCCAAAGGCACCACGTCGGGCTGCTCATCGGCTCCGAGCGTCGCCATCCGAACCAGTGGCTGGGCGGTGATGAAGGCGACCTCGTCGTCGTCGAAACCCGAGCCGCTCACATCGCGAGGTCTACCAGAAGTCGGTGGACGACGTCACGCGCCTAATCAGCCAGATCCTCGAAGACGTCAGTGAGAACTCCTGCCGGGACGTAGCGCCGGCCAGGCGATCACCTCGGTCTCGCGCGAGACCTGCTTCACCTTGTCCGAGTCGGACTCCGCGGGGTTGTTCATGTCGTTCCACTGGGTCCGGTGCTCGAGCATCGCCCGGCGGACCAGTGGGCGCGACAGCCAGAGGTGTCGATGGCGATGTCGATCCGCTCGTCCGGCACTCCGCGCAGGTGATAGACCACGGTGGGGTCGAACGGCTCCAGACCGTCGGCTACCCGGCGGCGGTTCCACTTGTCGATCACCGACTGCCGGATCGCTCCGTAGGTGAGCCGCTTCAGACCGGGCCCCGATCCGCCGGCCAGCCGAAGAAAGGCCTCGGTGGTGGCCTGCCCGATGGTGATGTGGTCAGGATGTCCCGGTGATCCCGTCCGGGCCGAAGGTCACCACCACATCGGGCCGTTCCTCGTCGAGGATCTTGGCGATCTTGTCGACCAGCTCGGCGCGTGGCACGTCGGCCAGCCCGCCATCGGGATAACCGAACCACTCGTGCCGGTACGGCGACTGGCCGAGGACGACCCAGGCCCGGCGGTCCTCTTCACGGCGGACCGCACCGAGAGTCTCCGGGGTGGCGCCGCTCCCCTCGGCGATCGCTCCGCCCTCGCCGTCGGTCGCGTGCACCAGGAAGAAGCGGAAGTCCGGATCGTCCTTGTGCAGCGCGACCAGGCCGGCGATCCCGTACGCGTCGTCGTCCGGATGGGCGACGATCGCGCCAAGGGTCCGGGTCACGGGTCGAGCAGGCGGGCCGAGCACTCGGCGAAGATCGTGGCGACCCGCTCGGTCACCGGCCGTGCCGCGGGCAGGTCACGGTCGTCCCAACGGCGTACGCCTTGGACGTCGCGCAGCGAGGACGTGAGAAAGACCTCGTCGGCCATCTCGGCCTCCTGCGGACTGATCCGTTGCTCGGTGATGTCGCACCATTCCAGCAGGACCTCCCGGGTGATGCCGGCCAACGGCCCGGCGCTGAGCGGCGGCGTGACCACATCGCCGCCGAACACACAGAAGATGTTGGTGCCGGTGCCCTCACAGACCTCGCCGGCGGTATTGAGGAAGATCGCCTCGCCGGCGCCACGGGACGTCGCGTACGCGAGACCGCGGACGTTCTCCGCGTACGAGGTGGACTTCACCCCGGTCAGCGCGCCATGCTCGTTGCGTCGCCACGGCGCGGTGACGATGGCCGTGGTCGGCGGGCTCGGGTCGAGCGGCTCGACGGCGACGATCAGCGTCGTGGGACCGAACGGAGCCTGGGACCCCAACGGGCCCTCGCCGCCGGTGTAGGTGATCCGGATCTTGCCCCTCGGGTCAACCCATCGGTCCAGCACGGCGGCGATTCCTTCCCGGACCAGGCCGTGGTCGGGAGCGGGCAGATTCAGCGCGGCGGCCGACCGGCTCAGCCGATTGAGGTGCCGCTGCACCGCGAACGGCCCGTTCGCCGTCACCTTCAGCGCCTCGAAGACGCCGTCGCCCACGACCAGGCCGTGATCGGTCACCGGGACCGTCGCCGCCAGCGGGTCGGCCAGCAGTCGGCCGTTGCACCACACGGCGAGCGCCCGGACGGCGGGACAGGGACGTGAGAGTCACCGGGCCAGGGTAACCGGACCGAAGATGATCATGTCGGGCAAGCTGTTTGTGCTGGGTATGAGGACTCGGCTATGGTTGCTGATCGCGCTCCGGCCGACTGGCCTGGAGGCACGCGGACGTGGCTCAGTTGGTAGAGCATCACCTTGCCAAGGTGAGGGTCGCGGGTTCGAATCCCGTCGTCCGCTCGGAGCGAGTCTCGCCCAGTCCCAGTGGGGAGCAGTTCCTACGGTGGAGTGGCCGAGAGGCGAGGCAACGGACTGCAAATCCGTGTACACGGGTTCAAATCCCGTCTCCACCTCGGGCGATTGGCGCAGCGGTAGCGCGCTTCCCTGACACGGAAGAGGTCACTGGTTCGAACCCAGTATCGCCCACCAGCAACACCCCTGGTCAGAGCGGACTTTGCACAGCGCTGGAATTCGGCTCTGCGATCCGCCACGCCGGAGCCCTGCTAGCCAAACTGCTAACCAACCGGTCGCTCGGCGGCCATCGAACAGCGCATCCATCGCGCCGGCGCCCACGGGTCAGCACGGGCCGCAGTTCCTTGCGATAGACCTTCTCGGTCACGTTCGTGCTGGCGTGGCCGACCAGGTGCGAGATGTCCTCGATCGGCAGCGCCGGAGCTCGACAGCAGCGACACGAAGCTGTGCCGCAGCTCGCGCGGCGTCCAGTCCGCCGCGTCCAGGCCGGCCGCCGCCGCCACCCGGCGGAACGCGCGCCGCACGTTGGCCGCATCGAGCGGGCTGCCGAAGCTGGTGGTGAACACGAGATCGTGGTCCGGCCCACCGCTCCCCCGCCGCAACTCGGCTCGGCCAGCTGCGGCTTCGGTGCTCCCGGAGCGCCTCGACGCACAGACGCCGGCAGTTCCAAGGTTCGGCGCGACTCGCTTCGTCTTGGTGTCACCGACCTGCCCGAACCGACCGCCACAGCGAGATGGTTGGCGGGTCGGCGGCATCGAGCGTCGATCATGACACCAGGTCAAGCGCCCGCAGCTCCTCGGTACGTCGCGCCCGTCAACAGGGACACGACACGTAGGCACGCATCGACGTACCGTCGGCGGCGGCATCGACCAGCCGACCCGCCTGGTCAGCGTTGAGCGACTTCGACGGCCGGCCCGGCCGTCCCTTCGGCGCGATCGCAGAGCAGGGCGACGTTGCGCTTCACTAGTCACGAGCCTGCGCGCGCCGGATCGACCGCACGCAAGCATCGCCCAGGAGTCTGCCGACGGTGTCTCGGTGCTCAGCTGGCTGCTCTTTGCTGCCAGCCAGGCGTCGACCTCCTCCGCCGTCAGGTCGGCGAGCCGGCGTCGGCCCAGGCCGGGAGCAGGTGGCGTCCGGGCCAAGATCGCCGGTTGTCACCGTGTTCGGGTCGCGGCCAGTCAGCCCGTGCTCCAGCCACGACTCGACGGCCTCGCCGAACGGTGTAGTCGCGCTGGCCGACCGGCAAGCCGTCCTCCTGGTCACGGCTGCAGCCTCGCGCAGCTTGGTCTTGGCCTCGGTCTTCGTCCGCCCACTGACAGTGCCGATTCGACGCTTCCCGTTGCGCGGCAATACCCCAGCGACACGCGGCCGATCCACCGCTGCCGCGCCTCGTTCCAGAACAGGCTGCCCTCGCCCCGGCTACGCCGCGTGGCCATCGATCGCCGCCCGACTCGCGCAGCAGCAGCTGTACGTACTCCGCGATCGAGTCGGCCGGCACCAGCCGCCGCCGACCCTGCGTCACCGTCACCAGCCGCCGCGACCGGATCAGCTCGTAGATCTGCGTCCGGCTCAGGCTCAGCAGCGCCATCGCCTCCGGCACGTCGTACAAGGCCCGAACGCGCGTGGGGACGCCTCGCTCATGATCTTCTTCCTTCCTTCCATGGTCGGCGACTTCTGTCCCATAGGAAGATGCAACGCAAGACCTGCACGACCCCAGCCAACGTTTCGGCGGTGTCAGCATCCCTCCGTTGCAGCCTCATTCACCCTCCATTGCCCGACACATGCCATCGAGCCAGAAAGGACGAGTCCCCGCAGCCACGACGCGGACCTGTGGAAACCCGATCGTCCCGCGATCCCTAAGACATCCCCCAGGTCGCTGGCGGTCGCATCCGAAGCACCCTCAATGTGTCGTGCCGCTGTGCGACCTCCAGCCCCAGTGCCTGGTAGTAGCCGGCGGTCCGGTCGAGGTCGGCGCTGTGCAGAACCGGGATCGCCGTGGTGGCAAGCCCTCGCCTGCTCGGGGCGAGCCTCGCGCCCACCGCACTACGAGGCGCGGGTCCAGACGTACCACGGGGAAAGGGGTCGATCGGCGGGCGGCCCACAATGCGCAGCGTAGCGCAGATGAAGACGCCAGGTGTGGACCCAAGTTCGGTCAGCCGACTAGCCGGCAGCGGTGCGCCCGCAGCAACCGCACTGTGCGACATCGGCAGGCTGCTCGGTCTCGGGGGCCATCGTGGTCATGACTCACTCCTTCTCGCAAGTGCACCGACCATCGCCTCAACGGTGGGTGATCCCGCCATCCCAGCGGGGGTCGAGTACAGCCGGCATACCGCGCCAGCCGGGATGGTGGAGGTGGGGAACAGGTCCTGGTCGTCGACCAGGATCGTCGGTGATCCGCCGAAGACCGCTTCGTCGCTCGTCGGCGTCGAAGCCGACCTGGACGGGGTTGATCGGCGTGTCCGGTGATCCGTGCAGGGCTAGCGCCTGTCGCAGCCGCTCGGTGGCGGTGCGCCAGCTGGGGCAGCCTTCGAGATAGAGGACTCGGACGTCCATGAGATCGATGATTCCATCCAGGCCCGGGGGACGCGTGATCAGCGTGCAGGGAAGGCAAGCGCTACCGTGGCCGACCGCAGTTTTTGGAGCGCCCATGGAGCAAGCGACATCGCCGCCGAGATGGAGCGGGTCCGCACCGACTTCCGGGACCTCATCGACAACGCCACCACCGCCGAGCTGCGGGCCGGTACCGACGGCACCAAGTGGACCAACGAGCAGCTGCTGTTCCACATGCTCTTCGGCTACCTGCTGGTCCGCAACCTGCTGACCTTGGTCAAGGCCTTCGCCCGGCTGCCCGACAGCGTCTCCAAGGGCTTCGCCGCCACCCTGAACGCCGCCACCAGACCGTTCCATGTCGTGAACTACGTCGGCTCGCTCGGCGGTGCGCGCGTCCTCGGCCCTCAGGCATGGAGCGGCTGATGGACTTCGTGATCGGCCGGCTGCAGCGGTCCGTGCTGGCCGCCAGCGAGGACGTCTCAACCGAGGCATGCACTTCCCGGTCGGCTGGGATCCGTACTTCAACGACTACATGACGCTCCGCGAGGTCTACCACTACCCGACCCGGCACTACGACCACCACCGACGCCAACTCACCTTGGCAGCGACGACTACAGCCGAACAGAATCGGCGGGCACCCAAGGCGACAAGCGGTGAGGAATATCTCCGAAACTTCAGCTGACGAACTCCCGAGACACGTCGCAGGCTGGATCGTCCGCACGATCAGGCCGGGAAGCCGCATCCAGGTCGTCCGACGGCTACCACTCGGCGGCTGGCACCTGAACCATGCGGTGACCGTGGTCGACGGGGACGGCCGGGTCCATCGTCTGGTATTGCGCCGATGGGCACGTCCTGGTTGGGACCGCGATGACCCGGACTACACCGCAGCCCGTGAAATGATGATCTTGGATTTGCTGCACTCCACACCGCGACCTGCCCCGGTGCTGGTCGGTGCCGACATCGACGGCGCCGACTGTGAGGTACCTGCCCTCCTTCTGACTCGTCTCCCCGGGCATCCCCCGACAGCTGCAGACAGGGCCGCAAACCGGTTCTGTCCCGATCTTGCCCAAACCCTGGCGTTGATTCACGAGACAGGCCGCGCGCTCAGCGGACAGTTGCCGCCCTACCGGCTCTACTACAACAGGGCTGAGGCCACGTTACCCCGCTGGCTGACACCCACACGCGTCTGGCAGCAGGCCGCAGAGGTCGTCCGGATGTTGCCCCCGGCCAGCAACCAGACGATGATCCACCGCGACTTCCATCCAGAAACACCCCTTGGTCCGGGAGCCGACTCACCGGAGTCGTGGACTGGACCCAGCTTCATCGGGACCCCCTTGGGCTCGACCTCGGCCACATGCGGTGGAACCTGGTGCTGGACGGCGGTCAGCCGATCGCCGATCGGTTCCTCGCCTGCTACCAGGCCATTAGCGGAATCTCCCTGGACGACCAGCCCTATTGGGACCTGGTCAGCCTGTTCGACCTGCTACTTGATCGCGATCCAGACCACCCCGGCGACATCGACGATGACGACCGCCGCCGGCTAACCACCTACGTCGAGACCGCCCTAGCCAAAGACCACCAACCGACCAGAGTCGAAGAGGTGCACGCTTAACACCTCGGCCCAAGGCTTCGTGTAGCGATCGGGACTAACCAAGCGGCTGGGAGGTTCGGACGGAGGAGGCCACCACATCGCCGATTGCCTTGCTCGCCGCAGCGGCATCAGTCTCCTCGAGTACAAGTGAGCCGCGGCTGGCGTCGGCCGCCACATCGTGGCGGCTGTTGGTTGACAAGCTGGCCAGCCGTGGGCCAACGCGGTGCAGCAATTCGGCCGCGCGATGCTCGCCAACACCACCGCTGTACGGGAACTCGCTGCGGCACCACCAGACCGCCTACCGTCCGTATGAGACTGCGCGTGTCCAGCTGAGCCTACGGGGAGCACTTGCGGCGAGACGGCCACCGCGTCGAGGCCCGCGGGCACCTCAACAAGGCGCTCGAAACCTTCCGGGACTTGCGCGCCGAGCCCCTCGTGGCCCGAGCCACCCGCGAGCTGCGCGCCTCCGGAGAAACAGCCCGGCAACGCAACCCCTCCACGGTGGTCCAGCTCACGCCCACCGAACTCCACATCGCGCAGCTCGTCAGCCAAGGCATGTCGAACAAGGACGCCGCCGCCCAGTGCTGGATCTCGCCCCGAACCGTCGCTTCCACCTGCGCAACGTGTTCACCAAAACCGGCGTCACCTCCCGCGGGGAACTCGCCCAGCTCGACCTCGACTGATCCAACCCCGCATTCCGCCCGCGGCGTGCGGTTGTGGAATCGCACAGTTCGGCTGCCCCACGATGGAATTGCTTTCAGATTTTGGTTAGCAGCTCGGTCATGGCTTCGATTTCCTGCTGCTGGTTCTCCGCCATGTGCTTGGCCAGTTCGACCGGACCTGGGTGCTGGCCGTCGGTGACCTGTTTCTGCGCCATCTCGACGGCGCCGGCGTGGTGCTCGATCGTGCCCTCGAGGAACAGCCGCTGTCCGTCCCTTGCATTCGCCATGTCGAGTGTCAGCATCTCATTTTCGGTCTGCATGCCGTCCAGGCCACCGTGATGCGAGCCGCCTTCCTCGACCTCGGGCTCAGGGCGTCCCATGGCCTCGAACCAGCTATTCATAGTCTCGATCTCTGCCTGCTGGGCGTCCCTGATCTGGCGGGCTGGGCGGCCACTTCAGGATCGACGCCGCGCTTGTCGAGCAGTAGCTCACACATCGACACAGCCTGATCACTATGCGGAAGCATCGTCTGCACGAACATGACGTCGGTGTGGGTTGAAGGGGCGCTGGTGCTGGGACTCGCCGAGGCGCTGCCCGAGCCCGTGCTCCCATCGGCATGCCGGAGGTGCCGCTGTCGCTGGCACAGCCGGCAAAGGCCATGAGAGCAGCCGCAGCCGAAACCAGGCTCGTCTTGAGCATTGTCACTTCATAGCAGTCCCTACCAACCTCTGCGGTGGAACGTGCTGGCGTACGGCTGGGGCGTCTTCTCAGGACAGCTACCCCAGCCGAGTGACTCTGGGGTCTTGGGTGAATTGGTAGATGTCGCCGTCCGGGGCTTGGAGTGAACCCAGACGTTGCCGCTGTCGTCACCAAACCTTGGAGCCAATCGCAGAGCAATGATCAGAACCTGTGGATGGCCCTCGGCCTGGTGACGTGAAGGGGCGCACCTTCCCGAGGATGATCTGAAGTCTCTGGTTCTCGATCAGGACCGGCGTTGGCGCGCTGGTTCGGGAAGGTACGCCCTCATGCTCAAGGTAGTTCAGGACCCGGCTCGAGCCCAACTCGGCCGGCGGGTCGTTGCTGGATGAGATTGTCCGCGACGGTGCCCGGCAGATGCTGGCGGCGGCGTTGCAGGCCGAGGTCGCGGCGCTACGTCGACGCTCACCGTGGCGAGGTCGACGCCGACGGTCGCCGGCTGGTGGTCCGCAACGGCTACCACGCAGCCGCGGGAGGTGACCACGGCGGCCGGGGCGGTGCCGGTGCGGCAGCCGCGGGTCAACGACAAGCGCATCGATGAGGCGACCGGTGAGCGGCGCCGGTTCTCCTCGGCGATCCTGCCGGCGTGGTCGCGGAAGTCGCCCGCGGGTGGCGGAGGTGTTGCCGCTGCTGTATCTGCACGGCCTGTCCAGCTCCGATTTCGGGCCGGCGTTGGAGCAGTTCCTCGGCTCCGACCAGGGCCTGTCCGCGGCGACGATCACCCGGCTGACGACGCAGTGGCAAGACGAGGCGCGGGCGTTCAACGCCCGGTCGCTGGCCGGCACCGACTACGTCTACGTGCTGGGTCGACGGCATCCACCTGAAGGTGCGGCTCGAGGCCGACAAGGTGTGCCTGCTGGTGATCATCGGGGTCCGCGCCGACGGCCGCAAGGAGCTGGTCGCGCTGGCCGACGGGTTCCGCGAATCAGCCGAGTCGTGGGCCGACCTGCTCCGCGACGCCAAACGCCGCGGCATGACCGCCCCGGTGCTCGCGGTCGGTGACGGCGCGCTCGGGTTCTGGAAGGCGGTCCGCGACGTGTTCCCCGAAACGGCCGAGCAGCGCTGTTGGTGGCACAAGATCGGCAACGTCCTCGCCGCCCTGCCCGAAGTCGGCCCACCCGGCGGCGAAGCGGGCGCTGGCCGAGATCTACAACGCCGAGGACAAGACCCACGCCCGCGCCGCCGCGAAGGCGTTCGCCGCCGAGTTCGGCGCCAAGTGGCCGAAGGCGACCGCGAAGATCACCGACGACCTCGACGTGCTGCTCGCGTTCTACGACTACCCGGCCGAGCACTGGATCCACCTGCGGACCACCAACCCGATCGAGTCGACCTTCGCCACCGTCCGGCTCCGGCAGCGGGTCACCAAAGGCCCCGGCAGCCGCGCCGCCGGCGTCGCGATGGCGTTCAAGCTGATCGAAGTCAGCCCAGACCCGGTGGCGGATGGTCAACGCACCCCACCTCGTCGCCCTGGTCCGCGCCGGCGCCATCTTCGTCAACGGCAAACTCGTCGAACGACCCGACGACCAAGATCAACAAGGAGGTGATCAGCAAGCGGCGTGAAGACACGCCGATCCACAGGTCTTGACTATTCCTCAGCAGCGTCGGCCAACAGGTAGCCGATCACCGCCACAACAAAGAAGGATCAGCCCGATGGACGCAAGACTCACTGTCCGATGAAAGTCCAAGCGGCAGCGGTCCTGAGCGATCTGCACGGCGCCCTAGCGGTCCTTGACGCTCTCTTGACACTCAGGTCGCTCGGCCGTGTCCTGCCAGCAGGCCCTACGCTCTCAGCATCCACGTGACTTCACTACGATTTCCGGGTGCCCGACCTGGGTGAGTATCGGCGGTTGAGCACCGGCCGGCGGTGGTGGAGGCCGAGGTTTCGCCATCCCGCCCAGGTGATCGTGGTGGCGTTCGCGATAGCGGTGGTGCTCGGCACCGGAGTGCTGATGCTTCCCGTCGCTCGGGAGGGGCCTGGCTCGGCCCCACTGCTGACCGCCCTGTTCACCGCGACCAGCGCGGTCTGCGTGACAGGACTCATCGTGGTCGACACCCCGGTGTACTGGTCGGCCTTCGGTCAGGTGGTCATCCTGGTCATGATCCAGGTGGGCGGGTTCGGCATCATGACCCTGGCCTCGCTGGTCGGGTTGCTGATCTCGCGCCGGCTCGGCCTGCGCTCCCGGCTGATCGCTGCCGCGGAGACCAAGCATGTCGGCCTGGGCGACGTTAGCCGGGTGGTCGTCGGGGTGATCAAGGTGAGCCTGTTGTTCGAGGCCCTCACCGCTGTGTTGCTCACCGCCCGCTTCGCGCTCGGCTACGACTGCGGCTTGGTGCGGGCGCTTGAGCTGGGGGTGTTCCACGCGGTCTCCGCGTTCAACAACGCCGGCTTCGCCCTGTTCAGCGACAACCTGATCGGGTTCGCCGGTGACCCGTGGATCTGCCTGCCGATCGCCGCCGCGGTCATCCTCGGAGGGATCGGCTTCCCGGTGCTGTTCGAGCTGCGGCGCGGCTGCTGCGGCCGCGGCAGTGGAGCCTGCACACCAAGCTGACCATCGGCATGACGGTGGTGCTGCTCGTCTCCAGCACCGTCTTCATGACGCTGGCGGAGTGGGGGAATCCCGCGGACTCTCGGCCAGCTCGAGCCCGACCGACCGGTTGCTGTCGGCGTTCTTCAACGCCACCATGCTGCGTACGGCCGGCTTCAACAGCTTCGATCCCGGGCAGCTCAACTCCGGCACCCTGCTGGGCTCCGACGTGTTGATGTTCATCGGCGGCGGATCGGCCGGGACCGCCGGCGGGATCAAGGTGACCACCTTCGTGCTGCTGTTCTTCGTGATCTGGGCCGAGGTGCGCGGTGACACCGACGTGAGCGTCCTGGACCGCCGGATCGAGCCGCGGGTCTGGCGCCAGGCGCTCTCCGTGGCGCTGTTGTCGGTGGCCGCGGTGGTGATCGCCACGTTCGTGCTGGTGGAGATGACGCAGCTCTCCTTCGACGCGGTGTTGTATGAGAGCGTGTCGGCGTTCGCCACCGTGGGGCTGTCCACCGGTATCACCGCGCAGCTGCCCCCGGCCGGACAGCTGGTGCTGGTCGCTTTGATGTTCATCGGCCGGCTCGGGCCCATCAGCCTGGTGTCGGCGCTGGCGCTGCGCGAGCGGCACCGGCTGTTCCACGTACCCGAGGGCCGACCCCTGATCGGTTAGGAGACCCGACATGGCTAGACGTAACCGGCGGCTCGATGCGGTCGCCATCTTGGGACTGGGCCGGTTCGGCACGTCGCTGGCCCTGGAGCTGATGAAGGAGGAGATCGAGGTGCTGGCCGTCGACTACCGACCAGCGGATCGTCGAGTCCCTGGCCGGGCGCCTCACCCAGGTGGTGAGCGCCGACACCACCAGCGAGGAAGCGCTGCGGCAGCTGTCGGTGCACGAGTTCTACCGGGTGGTCATCGCGGTCGGCAACAACCTCGAGGCCAGCATCCTCACCGCCACCGTCTGCCTCGGCTTCGAGACCCCGGAGATCTGGGCCAAAGCCATCAGCGAGCCGCACGCCAAGATCCTCAGCCAGCTGGGCGTGCACCACATCGTGCGGCCCGAGCACGACATGGGCAAGCGGGTGGCTCACCTGGTGGCCGGCCGGATGATGGACTACATGGAGTTCGACGACGGGTACGCGATGGTCAAGACCACCCCGCCGTCCGCCATCGTCGGCCAACCCCTGCGCACGCACCGAGGTGCGGAAGCGGTACGGGGTGACCATCGTCGCCATCAAACGGCCCGGGGAAGACTTCACCTACGCCACCCCCGAGACCGTGGTCAACCGGGGCGACGTCATCATCGCCGCCGGCAAGACCCACCAGGTCGAGCACTTCAGCGACCTGGGCTAGACCATCTCCCACCGGAATCTTCCTGCGAGTCGATTGGGCCCGGAGCCATCGGGTCACGACCGCCGCTACGACGTCATCGTGGACAGCGGCGGCAACCGCCCGGCTGTCTCACCTTCAACGCGCGCCCTTACCCCCTGAGGAAGGCTCGTCATCGTCGTGGTCTGTAACGGGAAGGGTGATTCCGGCGGTCTTCATCAGTAGGTTTCTGCTGCCGGCCAGCGGTCGGCGAAAGTGGTGGCGAACGCGTTCAGCGCTGGTTTCCACCTTATGGTCCATCGGGCCTGGACTGTCCCGGTCGGGTCCAGGGATCGGGTGACCTGGTAGAGGCGATTTCATCGCGGCCTGTTCGGTGGGGAAGTGTCCGCGGGCAGTCGATGCCTCGGGTGGTCGCGAAGCCCAGGGCGGTCATTCGGTCCGACGCCCTTGGCCACGGCTCGCGGAGCGTTGATCCGTCGGTCCTACGGCCGCAGGACCGACGTTGTAGTGCGCGGCCCGCCCTACTACGGTGAGGAAACGCCAGCCAAAGGGAGCCGAAGCCATGGCAAAGTATGCGTTCTTCTTCAGCTACACAAGCGATGCCTGGGCGCGGATGATCAAGAGCCCTGGCGACCGGACCGCTGCTGTACGGCAGCTGGCCGACTCGCTGGGCGGATCGCTTGAGTCGATGTACTGGATGTTCGGACCACACGACGGGATCGTCATCGCGGATGTGCCTGACTCGGTCGGCGCCGCCGCCCTGAGCGTGGCGGTTACAAGCACCGGTTCCTTTAAGCAGGTTGAGACGCACGAGCTATTCACCCAGGAGCAATTCGGCCAGCTGCTGTCGCGGGCTGTGGAGGGGACAGAGGGCTACCAGGCGCCCGGCCAGCAGTGATAGCAGTGCCTGACTTGGAAGCGCGTCCAGCAACCGGATGCCATCGCCCTCGTCCGCGACCAACAGCGGTACGAACCCGGTCCGCTAGATCTGACCTCTGTGCGTGCCCCCTTCCTCGATAGACGGCCAGACCGCCGAGGCGCAGAATCGGCCCGATTACCGGGTCCGGACTGACAAGATCGACTCCGGCGACAGCGTCCTGGTGCGGCATAACAGCCGGCTGCATCCCATGGGTCTCGCCGCCCAGCCTGGCAACACTTTGTGGACTGGCCAGCCGCCCGAAACGTGGTGTCAGCCGTCGTAGCGGCCGTGGGGTGGGCCGAGATAGGGGAACCGACGAGTAGATCGGTGTGCGGGCCAACCCCGTCGCCGGTCACCTTGCCGTTGTGAGCAGCGGCAGGAAGTAGTCGGGCACGTCGTCGGTCAGCGCCCGGCCGATGTCGGGGTACCGCGCCGGGTTTCGGTGGTCATACCGGATGACGTCCGGCAGCATGTGGCCCGAAACCTCCCGGGCTTTCCATGTCGCGGCACCGGGCGCAACGGCTACGGGCAGCGCCCAACCGAGACTCTGAGTATCGTCCGGGAAGTGAGCCGGCCGCGGCGAAGGAGGCATGATTCAAGGAAAGTCACGTTGAGCGCCCGCACCGTGCCCAAGAGTCGCAGCTCGTAGTGAAGGAGCATCCGATGTTGAAGCTTCCCCCGGCCTCCATCCCGGCAACCCACGCTCGCGTCGTCCATTCGGCACTGGCTCATGATGACTATCTAATATCGGTCGCCCTGCCGTTCCGCTACGAGGAGAGACCCGACATCGTATGGCCGGTCATCTTTGTGCTCGACGGCAACATGCATTTCAACATGGTGGTCGACATGGTTAGGTTCATGAACATCCGCGTGGAGTTCTGCAACGAACTGCCGGATGCTCTGATCGTGGGCGTGGGCTACCCGGTGACCGGCTCGCTGACCGAGATTCTGCACAAGGCGATGCACCTCAGGATGCGGGACTTCGTCCTGGGCCGGGAAGAGAGTGGCGAAGCCTTCATGCAGGAGTACTTCCCGATCGCCCGTGCGATCCCGTCTGGCAACGGCCTCGGCTTCATGCAGTTCCTTCGACAAGAACTGATCCCATTGATACAGACTGACTACCGTGCCAACCCATCAGACCGGACCCTGCTAGGTCACTCGATGGGGGCGAACTTCGCGCTCTACACGCTCTTTCACCACCCGGACCTCTTCCAACGGTGTGTAGCGGCCAGCTTTGATCCCGTGCTCGACCAGGAGCAGGCCTTCGCTGAGAACAACGACAGGCTTCCCGTCCGCCTGCACCTGGTCTGGGAAGGAATCAGCCAACAGGACCTCGCCGGGCCAAGGTCACTCGTCGACCGGCTGACCACGCGACGGTACGAGGGCCTACGCATGACGCACGAAGCTGTAATCGGCACACACTGCGCCATGGTGCCGTTCGCCTACCAGTCCGGCCTGCAGCAGGTGTTCTCTAATTGAGCCGACCTGCAGAACCATCGAGCTCGGATTCGTCGTCTTCCCGAATCGGTGGGAGCGCAGGTTCGGACCCGCGGATCCCGACGTGCAAGGTAGTGCTCGCAGTCAGGCCACATGTGTAGGCTGAGAGCCGTCCGGTGAACGACTCGTCGGACACCATTCCAAGATCGAGACGGTGCCACAACGTATGGCACGTGCCGCGTTCCAACTGGATGAGACGGGAGTCAACGGGAGCTCATTTCACGCTCAAACTGGCCAATTCAGGCAGGACGAGCGTGGGTCGCGCCCGGTTCAAATCCCCCCTCGCGCACCAGTACGAACCCCGGGCTGACCTGGGGTTATATGGAATCCGCGGCAGGCTCGAAAGGGCCCATTGGGGCACCGCTGTGGCACCGACTCAGTTCGGAGGGCCTGGCACTGCATGGATTGAACAGCACAAGCGCGCCGATGGCGGCCTGCCCGCGGTGTCGATCTCGGCCAGAAGTGGCCTCATGAGTGATCCGGCCAAGCAGGTCAGCAATCTCGCCGGCGCCTTGAAGGCACTCCGGATCCCCGACGCCGCCACTCGGCTGGCTGCCGAGGCCAAGAGACTCCGGCTGGACCAATGAGGACTACCTGATCGCTGTCCTCGATCGAGAAGTCGCCGTCCGCAACGCCTCCAGCGCACAACTGCGGATCCGCGCCGCCGGCTTCCCCGCCCGCAAGCACCCTTGAGGAGTTCAACTTCGACCACCAGCCCGGAATTCGCCGCGACGACATCGCGCGCTGGCCGCCCGTCACTACCTCTCCGAGGCCCGCAACGTGGTCGTTCTCGGACCGCCCGGCAGTGCTGAATCCTTTCGACGCCGACAAGTGATCGGCTCACACTCCGCCCACGAGGTGTCCGGCGGTTAGTGCGGCAGGAGAACGCGCACTTGGCTTCTAATGTCCTCGAGGATTTCGTCGACGGAGCGGGCGATGTTGATCGTGGCCGCCATGCTGAGGAACATGATGGCGGAGACGATGTGCGCGAGTGTGGCAGCGTCACCGGGGCTGGCGCGCTGGTCGCGTCGCAACACCGACGCAATCGCCTCCTCGGTCTGCACGGTGAGGGCGAGAGCGTCGCGGTGGTACGGCTCTTCGGGGTCGCCGAAGACGATCTCCCGTAGGTAGGTGCGCCCGTTGTCGATCTGGGTGCGGTTGCATTCCACGACCGGGCGGACGATCGCCATCACCGCGTCGAGCGCGTCGGGAATGCCCTCGGCGGCTGCCCTGCCCTCGCTCAAGCGCGTCGGCGTAGCTGGCGTTCTGCACGAGCAGGAGCAGCTCGCCCTTGGTCTTGGCGTAGAGGAACAGGGTGCCGGTGCCGATGTCGGCCTTGTCGGCGATCTGCTGGGTCGTGACCTCGTCGACGCCGTGCTCGGCGAAGAGCTCGCCGGCTGCGGCGGTGATGCGGTCCAGCTTGTTCTGCTTGTTCCGCTCGCGCCGGCCGACCGGCTGTGGGGCGAGGGCCATGACGTGCATCCTCCGGGAATAGAGTGTGACTGTGCTCAGTTCTGATTATAGTCAGAACTGTGTGGGCTCGGATGTGCCTTGGTTCATTCTCCCACCGCGAGCCGCGCCGCCGGTGCGGATCACACCCCACAAAGAGAAGGAACGTGAACATGCCCACACTCAACGGAGCCGTCGTCCTCGTCACCGGAGCGAACGGTGGCATCGGAACCCACTTCGTGCACGAAGCGCTCGCCCGCGGCGCGAGCAAGGTCTACGCCACCGCCCGCAACCCCCGCACCTGGGACGACGAGCGCATCGTGCCGCTCACCCTCGACGTCACCGACAGCGCCTCCATCCAGGCGGTCGTCGAGGCCGCCGAGGACGTGACCGTGCTGATCAACAACGCGGGCGCGGTCCCGCCGAGCGCGAGCCTGCTGACGGTGACCGATGCGGACATCCGTGCAAACGTGGAGACGAACTTCCTCGGGCCCGTCTTCATCGCCCGCGCCTTCGCACCGATCCTGGCCGCCAAGCACGAGTCCGTCCTCGTGGACGTCCACTCGGTTGCCAGCTGGTACGCCGGCGGCGGCATCTACAGTGCGACCAAGGCTGCACTGTGGTCGGCCACGAACTCTCTGCGTCTTGAGCTTGCGACTGAGGGCGTTCATGTGATCGGCGTGCATATGGGCTACGTCGATACCCGCATGGCCGCACACGCTGAAGGACCCAAGATGCTGCCCGCAGATCTCGTGACGAAGGTGTACGACGCCGTCGAGGCCGGGGAGTACGAGGTCGTCGCCGACGAGTTGACCGTGCAGGTCAAGGCCGCACTGGGCGGCCCGGTTGAGGCGCTCTATCCGGAGCTGCAGGGCACGAACGTCAGCAGCCAGTCATGACAGCAACCCGGAAGGTCGCGCTCGTGACCGGCGCTTCCTCAGGCATCGGCAAAGCGGCAGCGATCGCGCTCGCCGCCGCGGGTTTCCAGGTGATCGGAACCGCCCGCAACACCGCGCGAGTCACCGCGCCCGCCGGGGTGACCTACCTCGACCTCGACGTGACCAGCGACGAATCGGTCGCCTCCGTGGTCAAGCAGGTGATCGACCGGTTCGGGCGCATCGACGTCCTGGTCAACAACGCCGGCGTCGGCGCCAACGGCGCCGCCGAGGAGTTCTCCGTCGCCCGGACGCAGGACGTCTTCGACGTCAACGTCTACGGCGTCATGCGGACGACCAAGGCGGTCCTGCCGCACATGCGCGCTCAACGGCGCGGACGCATCATCAACGTCTCCTCCCTCAGCGGGTTCGTCCCCAGCCCGTTCATGGCCGTCTACACCTCGACCAAGCACGCGGTCGAGGGCTACTCCGGGTCGCTGGACCACGAGGTCCGCGAGCACGGCGTCCGGATCCTGCTCGTCGAGCCCGGCCCGATCAACACCCCGTTCGGGGACCACAGCGTGCAGGCCGACACCCCACTACCGCTCTACGCGTCGGGACGGCGCACCTTTGACGAGGTGCTGGCGAAAAATACCAGCGGCGGCGACGATCCCGCCGTCGTGGCCAAGGTGATCGTCGCGGCGGCCACCGACCGGAACCCGAAACTGCGGCGCACCGCCGGCTCGACGGCCGCAAGCATCAGCGTGCTCCACCGCGTCCTTCCGGCCCGGATCTTCGACCGCATCGTCCGCAGATTCAACCGGATGCCGAGTTGATGCTCACCTGTCGAGCAGCACGACACGTCACTGCCGAGAACGCTGGCGGCGGCGGCGTGAGCGGCGCAGGGGGACCGCGATCCAGGGCATGCTCGAGCTGCCCTTCGTGCTTGCGTGGAATGCATGTGGGCCGCAGCAGATGCTGCCGCCCTCACTCGTGGTGGCTGGTGTCAGCGCCGCTGGTTGGCGATGCCGATGCACTCGCCGAGGCGGTACTCGACGTCGATTTCTCCTTCGGCGAACAGTGCCTGGAATCCTGCGGCGCGAGAGAGGAATCCGGGAAGGGTGAGGGAGTGCACGAACTCGCTGTATGCGGCGATGAGGTCGGCATCCGGCGGCAGCCCCGCCCGGTTGACCATCGCCTTGGCGGAAGCGAGCGAGGTGCAGTCGAACGATGCGGGCAGGGCGACGATGGCGTGACGACGAAGGCATCCAGCTCGGCGTCGGGGCAGGGCGCGGGTGACCCAGCCCCAATCGTTCGGCGGTGGCGTGGTGCGCTGGTGAGGATGACCTCCAGTGCGCGGTCACGACCGATGGTGCGCGGAAGACGCTCCGTGCCGCCACCACCGGGCAGCAGACCACCGCCGACCTCGAGCTGCCCGAAGATCGCCTTCTCACGGCTGGCGTAGCGCAGGTCGAATGCGAGTGCGAGCTCGTTGCCGCGCCCCGGGCGCGGCCTCGGATGGTTGCGATGGTGATGTAGGGGCCTTGGAGAGTTCAGGACCAGGTTGGTCCAGACCGGCACCGCTCCCTCGCCCTCGGCGGCGGGGAAGTCGGCGGCAGCGGCGAGGTCGAACTGGTTGTAGAAGAAGTCCGGCACACTGCTGTCGAACACGACGACCTGGATGTCGGGATCGGTCGCGAACTCGTCGACGATCTCGATGAGACGGCGGAGTGTCTCGCCGACGATGAGGTTCACGAGCGGGTTCGCGAAGGTGATCTTCGCGACCTGTGGTGAGGTGCGTCGTAGTGGATGATGCTCTGCTCGGTCAGGTTCTGCTCCAGAGGTGCGATCGATGTCGGGATGGGCAGGAGTTCGGCTATTCCTGGTAGTACGGGAGGATGACGCCGTCCTCGACGTAGGTGAGGGCCGCGGACACGTCGTAGGCGTGGACGGCCGACGTGAACCCCGACAGCCTGTTCGACAGCGTCGTGATCTCCTCGCCGGCGAAGAAGGCCGCCCGCGCGGCTGCGTCTTTGAAGCCGAGGATCAGCGAGGCGTGGAACCGCTGATCGGTGGGGTTGTCGTGGGCGACGTTCGGGGTGTCCCAGAGCTTCTCGTTCCAGGGCATGAAGGTCTGGGTGCGCAGTTCCCGGAGTGAGCCTGTGCCCGCGAGAGCGGGCACGAGTTCTTTGGTGATGAACTTCCGGAAGTCACGCCCACTGACCCCGTGCCGCCTGCGGAGGTAGATGAGCGCGCGGGCGCCGACCTTCTCGTCGTCGCCTGTGACCTCGTACCAGCGTGAGGAGTTCGGCGGCCCGGTGTAGAGGAGAGTCCGCCGGAACACGTTGATCTCGTCCTTGTACGCGAGCCTGGTCTGCTTCCGACCGAGTAGCGGCGAGAGTACGGAGGCGAAGGTGACCTCGGCGACCCCGTCGATCTTCCGGTCTGCGGGAATGGCCGTCTCGACACCGGGGGTGGCGGGCCACAGCCCGGGGTTGGTCTCGGCGAGATGGATCTGCCGGTACTCGTCGAACCCCGGGGTTGGCGAGATGATCTTGGAGTGGGGGCCCTTCCAGTGATCCATCCCCTGCTGTCGGGGCTGGTCGGTGCGCATCCACAGCAGGATCGAAGACGCGAACGGCTTCTTCGTGTACGGGATCGTGCTGGTCATTGCTCGTTCTTTCGGTGTCGGATGCCGGTCAGCGGGCGAGGAACTCGACCGCGATGGGGGCAAACTTGTCGTGGAATTGGAAGATGCCGCCGTGGCCGGAGTCGGGGTAGATGATCAGTTCGCTCCCGGTGATGCGGCGGTGCAGGTCTTCGGACAACACGGAGGGCACCATCCGGTCGTTGTCACCATTGGCGATCAGGGTGGGCTGGGTGATCCTCGACAGGTCGGCGGGTGACGAGCGACCCCACTTCTTGATCGCGTTCAGCTGCGTCTGGAACGCCTTCACCTTGATCGGTGCGTCACGGTCGATGGTGCGCTCCTGGAGACGCTTGATGAATGCCTCCGCGGCGGGCTTGCCGGTGGCGTTGCGGTTGAAGAACAGGAAGTCCTTCGGGTCGGACCGGGTCAAGGTCGCGCGCAGGATGTCGTAGTAGGTGGTGCGGGCGACTTTGTCGATGTCTTTGCCACCGGCGGGGCCGGTCCCGGTGAGGATGAGCTTGCGGACTAGCTCAGGGTGCTTGACCACGAGCGCCTGGGCGATCATGCCGCCGAGGGAGAACGAGAAGATGTCGATCTTGTCGAACCCGAGCGCGCGGATGAAGGTGTAAGCGTCGTCGGCCATCTCCTCAATCGAGTCGGGGACCTTACCGGTGGACGCGCCGACACCTCGCTGGTCGAAGGTGATGACGTGGCGGGTCTTCGCGATCGGGTCGACGATGCGCGGGTCCCAATTGTCCAGGTTCGCGGCGAGGTGCACGAAGAAGACGACCGGGATGCCGCCCTTCGGTCCCAGCTCGCGGTAGGCGAAGGTGACGCCGCCGGCGAAGACTGTGCGGACCGGTGCCTTCGCGTAGGACGTGATGATCGGGGTGTTGCTGGTGGTGCTCATTGATGATTCTCCTCGTTGTGGTTCATGACGAAGCCGTTTTGTCGGTGACCTTCCTCGGATACCGAGTACACTCAATTATGAGTCAACTCAGTAACAATGTCAAGGGACCTCATCATGAGCGAGGCTCGGATGCCGATCGGCCGCCGGGAGCGGGCGAAGCAGGACAGGCGCGAACGCCTCGGGGCGGGCGCGCCCGAACTCTTCGCAGAACACGGAGTCGGCGGGGTCACAAACGCAGGGCTGCACCCCCTTAGCTCCACGGAAGAAGCCCTCGTCGGCGACCTGTTGGTGACCGCGGCCAACCCGCTCGTCGGTGGCCCTAAGTCTCGCTGCGACGGACAATGAGTAAATGAGACTGATCGAGCGCGAGAGCCAGCTGGTCGCGTTGCATCAGTACGCGGACGAGGCAAGCCAGGCCCAGGGCAGGCTAGTGCTGGTCTCCGGCGAGGCTGGCATCGGCAAGTCAGCGCTACTCGAGGACTTTGCTCAGCAGTCGACGGATGCTCGTTGGCTCTGGGCGGGATGTGATGGTTTGTTTACGCCCGCCGCACTCGGGCCTCTCCTCGATATCGCCGCCCAATTGGGTGGTGAGCTGCTTCGGCTTTGCCAGGCTGACGCGAAACGGCACCAGCTATATAGCGCATTGCTTGGTCAACTCAGCGACCTGGAAACTCTCACTGTTATCGCCGTCGAGGACATCCACTGGGCTGATGAGGCAACGCTGGATCTGCTGAGCTACCTGGGACGGCGGATCCAACACCTGCCGGTGCTTCTGTTGGTCAGCTATCGCGACGACGCCCTTGTGGCCAACGGTCCGCTGCGGCTCACGTTGGGCGGCTTGGCAAGCCAACGAGCGACCCGCCGGGTCGGTCTGGCAACGCTCTCCGCGGCCGGCGTTGCAAGACTGGCCCACGGCACGACGATCGACGCAACCGAACTGCATCGGCTGACTGCCGGCAATCCCTTCTTCGTGACCGAGGTGCTGCAAGCGGGAAACCGCGGCCTGCCGGCGTCGGTTCGCGATGCTGTCCTCGCCCGTACCAGAACGCTGAGTACGCCGGCGCGTGAGGCGCTCGATACGGCGGCCCTGATCGGTTCCCGGATGCAGTCTGAGCTGCTGGTGTCGTTGATCGACAATCCGCTCGTCACCGATGAATTGATCGGCCACGGGTTATTGATCAAGGACGGAGATGATCTTCGATTCCGCCACGAGATAGCGCGGGTGGCAGTTGAGGGAGCGATTCCGCCGTACCGACAGGCGGCCATGCACACCAAGATCATCGAGGCGTTGCTCTCCTCCGGCAGCGATGACGACGCGCGTTTGGCCTTTCATGCCGAGGGGGCCGGGAATGCCGACCTGGTCCTCAGGTACGCGCCGAGCGCGGGGCGGCTTGCCGCTGCACTGGGCGCACGCCGCGAAGCTGCGGCCCAGTACGAGCGTGCCCTGCGTTTTGTGCCCGAGACCGATATCCGCACGCGGGCTGAGTTGCTGGATAGCTTCGGTGAGCAACTTGCCTTCGTTGATCAAGGGGAGCGCTACGCCGAGTCCCGCTCCCAAGCCGCCGCGCTGTGGCACGAACTAGGCGACTTCGCACGTGAGTCTGATTCGTTATTGGCTCTTGCCTGGGGCTTGTTTGGGGCGTGCCGTGGAGCGGACTTCAGGCGGACCGCGGACGCAGCGCTGAAGCTGGCCGAGCCGCTCGGCCGTAGCCCTCAGCTGGCAAATGCATACATTGCTCTCGCGTTCGCTATATAGCCAAGAGTCGTTACCAGGAGGGCCTTGCGCTCCTCCAACGTGTGCGCGATATGTCAGAGGAACTCGGCCTGGGTGATGTGATCAGCGATGCCTTCGATGTCGAAGCTCGAATCCTCCGGGCCATGGGCAATGACTGGACCGTCCCGATCCGAGCAGCGCTGGAGATAGCGCTGTCCGGCGGCCACGAGTTACGAGCCGGCCATGCCTTCGTGCACATGTATTGGATGTATTGCGACGACCTTCGCCACGAAGAGGCTGAGCAGATTTACAACGACGCGCTGGCGTACTGCGACGTACATGACATCGGCGACAGCGCCACCTTTTTGCTTGGGGAGCGGGCTGGGGTCTTTGAGAAGCTTGGCCGCTGGGACGAGTGCGTGTCCATCACGCACGCCATGCTTGATGAACAATCGCTCCACTCCGCGGGCCGGCTGCTGCCGCTTACCTACCAGGCGAAGGTGATGGCGCGCCGAGGCCAAGACGGATATTGGCCATATCTCGACGAAGCGCTGCGCTATGCAACTGGTCTCGAGGAGCCGATATGGCTGCTCTTTGTGCACCTGGCACGCATTGAGGCGTACTGGCTGGAGGGCCGTACGGATGCCGCAGTCGAAGACCTGAATCACATCCCAAATGCCTTTGGAGGCGTCACGCTAGTCCAGCGCGGTTGGCTGGCACTGTGGCGACGACGACTCACCGGGATTGTGGACCCAATCGATCTTGAGCCGTTCGCCTCACAGCTCTCCGGGAATGGTGCACGGGCCGTCGAACTCTGGGATCGGCTCGGCTACCGCTATGAGGCCGCACTGGCGCTGTTGGAGACGAAGGAGGAGGCCAACCTGCGTGAGTCGCTGTCCCGGCTTGTTGATCTTGGTGCCGAAGCGACAGCGCGCGTGGTGCGCCGCACTATGCGCGATCTTGGCATCCGAGGAATTCCTGTGGGTGCTCGTACGGCAACAAAGACACACCCGCGTGGCCTCACCGCACGCGAGCAACAGATTCTCCAACTCCTTTCCGAAGGTCGGACCAACGAGGAGATCTCAGCCACATTGTTCATCTCGGTTAGGACCGTCGAACACCACGTATCCGCGATCCTCGGCAAACTCGGCGTCTCGACGCGTCAGGGCGCGGCCAAGGAGGCGCGACGGTTGGGCCTGACGCATGCGGACTACGTATCGCTCGGCACGAAATCTAGGTAGTTGTCGGGTGAATATGGGAGTTCAGCTCCCATGATCAAATAGGTCGTTCACTCCTACGGTCGTTCTCAAGTTCCGACCGAAGGAGGAGCGATGCCGCTCGACATGGACGTCCACAGCCTCGATGGTGCAGTCACCTTCGAGAATGCGGCCGAAGCTCACCAGACCGACCCGCAGACCCCAGGGCAGCTTGGAAGTGCAGCAGGGGTCATGAAACCGCTCCGAAGAGATCGCTGCTACCAGCGCCGCTGCCGCCGCCCTTTGTCTGGCTCAAGCGGTGACCGCATCTGCTTGCGACGAGCACGACCCCCCAGCGTCCTTCACTGCTACTGCTCGCTCGTCCACGGCCAAGTACCACAGCCTCACCGTTGCCAAGAAGGCCGGCTATTCGTTCGTGACCGATACTGCCGGAACCACATGCATCGCCGAACCCGGAATGGGTGCCATGGGAGTGCGCTACGTGAAGGACAACCTGGTTAAGGACCCTGCTGTCGATGCCAAGGAGCCGGAGGCTCTGGTCTATGCGCCCGACGGGCATGGTGGACTACGCTTGGCCGCCCTTGAGTATGTCGTGATTCAAGGGGCTTGGAACGCCCACCAGATCCCGCCCGCAAGTTTGTCAGTCAGAACCCACGAGAGCATAGCGCCGCCGATGCTCTTCGGGCACGAGTTCAACTTCACCGACGCGCCCAACAGGTACGGTCTCCCGCCGTTTTACTCGTTGCATGTCTGGCTCTGGAAGGACAACCCCGCTGGGACCCTCGAGATGTGGAACCCCACCGTGCACTGTGATCCGCCGGGGCCCGGCCATCGGCGATGAGGCTTAGTGGCTCACAACGACGTGCTGTCCAAGCAAGTAGTGCGAAGTGGAATGAAGCGCCGTGGGTAACGGCGGAACGCTGACGGATATTGGCATCGGCTTGTCATGCCACTGTTTCGTCAAGATCGAGGCGCGTCCCATCCATGCCTGAACGGTTACAGGATCAACTCCGCGCCAGCCACAGCGCACGCGGCCGTGTGCCCATCGAAGTCTCACCAATCCGTCGGTCGCGGTCGCATGCTTCGAGGCGATCACCTGCCGACTGTCGATTGCGTTCCTAGGCTGAGAGCCGTCCGGTGTCCGAGTCGTCGGACACGAAGTCAAGATCGAGAAGGTGCCACAACGTGTGGCACATGCCGCGCTCCAACTGGATGAGACGGGAGTCAACGGGAACTCATTTTACGCTCAAACTGGCTAATCCAGGCAGTATGAGCGTGGTTTGGGCCTGGTTCAAATCCCCCTCGCGCACCAGTACGAACCCCGGCCTGACCTGGGGTTATATGGAATCCGCGGCAGGTCCTGAGGGCCCATGTGGCACCAGGGGCACCGACTCAGTTCGGAGGCCCTGGCATGGCATGGAATAAACAGTGTGCGCCGCTGGAAGTGGCTAGTCCAGGGCCCGGCCGACGAGAACGACTGGGTTGGCGAGGGTGCCGAGACCGGCGATATCGATGGTCACCACGTCGCCAGGCTGGAGGCTGAACGACTCGTCGGGCACGATGCCCGTCCCGGTCAGCAGGATGGCGCCAGCAGGGAACGTGAGGGCGGCGGTCAGCCAACCGGTCAGCTCGTCGAACCCGCGGATCAGATTGGCGGTACTGGTCGTCCCGGTGAACGCGACGTCGTCCCCCCGGTCGACCCGGCAGGAGATGTCGAACGGCGGAGCGGGCGCGGCCCAGACCGGCACGATCCCCGGTCCGAGCGCGCAGGACCGGTCGTAGACCTTGGCCTGCGGTAGGTACAGCGGGTTCTCCCCCTCGATGGAGCGGCTGCTCACGTCGTTGCCGATCACGTACCCGAAGATCTCGCCGGCAGTGTTGATCACCAGGCCGAGCTCGGGTTCCGGTGCGTTCCACGGTGAGTCGGCCCGGACGCCGACGGGCTGTCCGGAGCCGGCCACCCGCGGCGCCGTTGCCTTGAAGAACACCTCTGGCCGCCGGGCCACGTAGACCCGATCGTAGACGCCGCCCTGGTCGACTCCTCGATCCGGCCGTCGCGGCTCCGCTCGTAGGTGACGCCGGTCACCGAAATGGCTCGAAGTCATCACATCTGGGAGACCGGGCCAAAGCGGACATCTTGTCGCCTTCGCCAGCCGAACGTAACCTGGAAACGTTGCAAGCAACGAAGGCGCCCGGATCCGTTGCCCGCGGAGGTCGCCGCCAACCAGCATCATGGACGAAGTCGACTCGAACCCTCGCGCCAGTTTCCTGTAGTGGTCGTGGGGTTCAAGGCGACCTCGGACGATCTACAACGTGAACAGTGTAGAGCTTGACGTGTAGGTCAGCCACGAACACAACGTTGACCCGTCCGGTCTCCTCCGAGTGTCGGCTCAACATCAGATCCTGCGAACTTGGAGACGACCCACGGCACTGTGAGGCATCAAGACGCGGTGAATCCGGTCGTTGCTTTCATTGAAGCGAACCTTACGTCTGCGACGTGGACACCGCCATTCCCGTAGAGGCCAGCGCCTCGTACAGCTCCACCACGCTGCCGATGTTCGCCTCCACCGTCAGCCGCCGCGCGCCGCGCCGACCCGCTGCCTCAGCTTCCCGAGATCTCGCCTCGCCAGCTCCGGGCCCAGCTCGCGCGGCGACGACACCACGATCCCCAGCCCTCGCTCCTTCAGGACGTGCTCGATTGCTCGGTGCGGGAACGCCAGCACGGGGAGGCCGCAGGCCAGGTACTCGTACAGCTTGTTCGGGAGCGCCGTGTCGAGGTGCGCCTTGTTCAGGGTCTCGTTGAAGCCCGCACCAGCCGAAGTCGTAGCGCGGGAGTTCGCGGAGCAGCGTCTGCCGGCGGGCAGCGGCGTCGTGCACCGTCAGCCGGGGAGTTCCGCGGCCAGCTCGTGGTAGTCCGGCACGTCGCGGTTCGGGTAGACGTCCAGCGTAGACGCCCTCGGCGACGAGCGTCGCGGAAGATCTCCCGCAGGTCGTAGTGGCCGCCGTTCGTCGAGAGCGTTCCCTGGTAGACGAGGCGCGGCGGTCCGCGATCTCGGTGCTCCGTGAACGGCAGTCAGCCGTCGGCAGGTCGCGGCGCAGGGCGTAGTTCGGGAAGACGAGCGCGGCGCCGGCGACCCGGTACCGCGCGCGCGGATCTCCTCGAGGAGCTCGTCCGAGACGGTCGACGAGCGCGTCGCTCTCCTCGATCGCGCGGCGCTCGAGCTCGAGCGGGTCGCCCGGCTCCGGGAAGCCGTCCTCGTACGGCGTTTGGCGCAGGCTCTGGAGGTCGTGGACGTCGTGGACGACCGGGACGCGCCCGCGACGAGCTCGGTGGCGAGGACGGTCAGCGCGTCCGGGAGGTTGTGGCAGTGGACGAGCTCCGGCCGGAACTCCTCGAGCACGGCGGCGAGCGCGGCGCGCGGGTCCGCCGCTCGAGGTCGCCACCAGGCGGTCGAAGGGCTCGTCGCCGGAGCCGTACCACTCGGTCAGGCGTCTTCCCCTGGTAGGCGAAGCCGAGCTCGAGGCCCGGGAGCGCCGAGCGCAGGCCCGACGGCGATCTTGAGCGCGCGAATGCAGGGTTGCTGCTCGAGGAAGAGGACGCGCATGGGCTCGGGCTCAGTGATCTCGCTCGCGGATGACTCGCGCGGGGTTCCCGACCGCGACCGTGAACGGCGGCAGGTCGCTCGCGACCACGCTGCCCGCGCCGACGACGCAGCCCTCGCCGATCGTGACGCCCGGGAGGATGATCGCGCCCATCCCGATCCAGCAGTTGCGGCCGATCTCGAGCGGGCCGTCGTCGCGCCAGCCCTGCTCGGTCACCGGGCGGTGCGGGTCGTCCATCTCGTGGTTCGCGGTGTGGATCATCACGTACGGGCCGAACTCGGCGCCGTCGCCGATCGCGAGGCCGCCGAAGCCGTTCACGTAGCAGCCGTAGTTGAAGGCGACGCGGTCGCCCATCTCGATCCGGTCGCCGTTCAGCCAGACGATCAGGTCGAGGTAGAAGCAGCCCTCGCCCACGCGCTTCGCGTCGCCCGGGCGGAACGGGATGACCTGCTTCGTGCTGCTCGGTGATCATCATCGGGTGAACGGTAAACGGCGCGCGCCGGCGCCGCCGTACCGTCGTCCTACAACGGTTTCAACGCACGGGAGGAACGATGAGACGCTTCACGATCTTCGCGGCAACGGTGCTCGGGGCGGCGGTTCTGGCCGGGACTGCGCTGGCGGAGCCGGAGGTGTTCGCGAACGCCGAGAGCGGCGATCTCGACGTCTCGGCGTCGATCCTCCTCTCGGCCAAGGCGACGGACATGCGCGGCGGCTGGCTGAACGAGACGCTCGGCTGCAACCAGTGGCGGCGGCTCAAGGTCTCGATCATCGTCGAGCGGATCCCCGCGAGCGGCGCGCCCAAGGTGATCCGCCGGTCGAAGTCGCGGGCCACGATGAACTGCGGCGAGGGCGGGCCGAACATGGGCTTCTCGCTCTCCGCGCGCGGGCTCGGGCTCGCGTGCCCGAACGGCGCCTGGAAGCCCGGGCGCTACGCGTTCGCGACCACGGTCGAGCACCTGGCGACCGGCGTCACGGCGATCGCCAGCCTCGGCTGGCGGAAGCGCGGCAGCTGTTGAGCGAGACGGTGACGATCCCCGGGCGGTTCAACGGGCCGCCCGGGTCGGCCAACGGCGGGTACGCGTGCGGGCTGTTCGCCGCGTTGGCCGGCGGGCTCGCCGAGGTGACGCTGCGCGTGCCTCCTCCGCTGGATCGGGAGCTGGCGGTGGTTCGCGACGGCGGCGTGCGCGGTGCTCGACGGCGAGACGCTCGTGGCGCAGGTCGAGCCGTTGGAGTCGCTCGAGCTGGACGTGCCCGCGCCGGTGTCCGTGGAGGAGGCCGAGCGCGCTCGCGAGCGGTACGCCGGGTTCGTGGAGCACGCGTACTCGACGTGCTTCGTGTGCGGGCCCGACCGGGAGGACGGGCTCGGGATCTACGCCGGGCTCGTCGAGGGGCGCGAGCTGGTCGCCGCGCCGTGGACTGCGCCGGCGGACGTCTCCGACCTGCTCGTCTGGGCCGCCTGGATTGTCCGTCCGGCTGGGCCGTGGACGAGTTCTCGCGCTCGGGCGTGCTGCTCGGGCGGCTGGCGGCGCGGATCGTCGAGCCGGTCGTGGGCGGCGAGCAGTACGTGGTCGCCGGCTGGCCGATCGGCGCCGACGGACGCAAGCGGTTCGCCGGGTCGGCGGTCTACGGCGCGGACGGGTCGGTTCGCGCCTTCGCACGCTCGACCTGGCTCGTGCCCGCCGAGGCCTAGCGCGGCAGCTCGACGACCATGCGGCAGCCGTGCGGATCGGCCTGCTCGGCGCGGATCTGACCGCCGTGCAACTCCACGATCCAGCGCGCGATCGAGAGGCCCAGGCCGCTGCCGCCGTCGGTGGCCGCCCGTGCCCGGTCGGCGCGGTAGAAGCGCTCGAAGACGCGCTCGGCCTCGTCCGGCGGGATGCCCGGGCCCTCGTCGGCGACCTCGAGCCGCGCGTGGCCGTTGCGGGCGTCGGCGCGCAGGAGCACGCTCGTCCCCGGCGGCGAATGGCGGATCGCGTTCGAGACGAGGTTCGCGAGCACCTGGTACATCCGGTCCTCGTCCGCGTCGAGGACGAAGCCGATCTCGACCGCGGTCTCGAGCTGCACCTCGCGCTCCTCGGCCGCCGGGCGCCACTCGCGGACGACGTGGTCGAGGAGCTCCTTGGCCGGGAACTCCGTGCGCGCGAGCGGCGCGACGCCCGCCTCGAGCTTCGAGAGATCCAGCAGCTGCTCCACCAGGCGGCCGAGCCGCTCGACCTGCACGAGCAGCTTCGCCGGATCGACCGGCTCGACCCCGTCCACGGCGTTCTCGAGCGTCGCCCGCAGCGCGCCGATCGGCGTGCGCAGCTCGTGGGACGCGTTCGCGATCAGGTGGCGCTGCATCGCGTCGACGGCGGCCAGCTCGGCGGCCATCGTGTTGAACGCGCGCGCGAGCTCCCCCACCTCGTCCCGGGAGGTCGCCGTCACGCGCTGGGAGTAGTCGCCGCGGGCCATCGCGCGGGCGGCGTCGACCATCTCGCGGAGCGGGAACACCATCCCGTGCGCGAGGAACTGCACCATCCCGAGCGCGACGAGCGCCGCGATCACGCCGGTGATGAACGGCGAGAGACCCGCCCGCTCGCCCACCCAGACCACGATCACCGTCACGGCCACCGCCGCCACGATCACGACGCCGAGCTTCAGCTTGATCGAGCCGAGGGCGTCGAGCGGTCTCACACGAGCCCCGACGAGTCGAGCGCGTAGCCGATCCCGTGCACGGTGCGGATCACGTCCGGGCCGACCTTGCGAGCGGATCGAGCGCACGTGCGAGTCGACCGTCCGCTCGCCGGTCGGCACCTGGTGGCCCCAGACCCGCTCGAGCAGGCGGCTGCGCCCGTAGACGACGTGCGGCGTCTCCGCGAGATGAAGGAGGAGGTCGAACTCGGTCGGCGTGAGGTGCGCCTCGGTTCCGTTGCGGAAGACCTGCCGCGTGGCCGGGTCGATCGACGAGCTCGCCGATGCGGATCGGGCCGTCCTCGGGCATCGGGCCGCGCTCGACGCGGCGCAGGATGCGCGCGCACGCGCGCGACCAGCTCGCGCGGGCTGAACGGCTTCGTCAGGTAGTCGTCGGCGCCGACGCCCAGGCCGACCTCGAGATCGGCCTCGGAATCGCGCGCGGTCAGCATCAGGACGGGGACGGCGCGGTCGCGCTGGATGCGCCGGCAGACCTCGAGCCCGTCGAGGCCCGGAAGCATCAGATCGAGGACGACGAGGTCGGGCCGCAGGCGCCGGCAGAGCTCCACGCCGGCCGGGCCGTCGCCGGCGATCTCCACCTCGAAGCCCTCCGAGCGGAGCCTGGCCGCGACCGAGGCCGCGATGGTCGCCTCGTCCTCGATGACCGCGATGCGCCGTTCGCTCACGGCTCCCAGGGTAGGCAACGCGCGATGCAGACGGCTTCGGGATGGTGTGAAGATCTCGTGCAGGCTCAGCGGCCGGCGCGCGCTTCCTGCGCGCGCGTGAGCACCACGACGACGGTCAGCGCGAGCACGGCCGCGACCGCATCGGCGATGTCCGCGGCCGCGAGCCACTTCGAGCCGGCGATCGCCTCGTCGAGCGTCTCGTTCTGCCCCGACTCCGTGAACGAGATGTTGTGGAGCACGAGGCTTCCGAGCCAGATGACCCACCAGCTCCAGAGGAGCACGCGCACCCAGTCGCCACCCGGCTCGCCCGAGCGGCGCACGTCGTCGACGAGCTGCGCGGGCCGGAAGAGGCTCCAGATCGGGATGAACCAGCCGCCGATCGTCCACCAGACGGCGTAGCGCGGGTTCGGCGGCGCCAGCGCGATCGCGTTGCGGTACATCCGGTTCAGCCACGCGATGAAGGCGACGGCGGCGCCGATGAAGAGCACGAGCTGCACGGCCGAGATCGCGGCCTGGCGCACGTCGTTCGCGTCGGCCTCCTCGAACGAGATGCGCTCGGTCTGCGCGCGTTGGAGGAGGCGCACCTCGGAGACGTCCGAGATGACGGCGACGAGGTCGGCGACGATGACGAGCGCGAGCACGATGATCACGATCCACGCGCGCGCCGCAGGGGATTCGTAGACCGCGGGCCGCTCGGCGTCCATCGAGGACGCTAGTGCGAGTGCCCGGTGAGACCCAGGAAGTCGACCGTGTTCTCGGCCGCGTCGAACTGGATCAGCACCGCGTCCTCGTCGCCCTCGACCCAGGCGTCGTGGCCCGCGTCGATCACGAATGCGGCGGGCGCCGCGTAGGCGAACGTGCAGCCGTCCTCGTACTCGCCGGCGATCGCGCCCTGCGCGAGGAAGCCGACGTGCGCGTGCATGCAGAGATCCGTGGAGACGTGCGGCTTCATGTCGCGGCTCCAGCGGAAGCCCGCCGGGTAGATCGCGCGCTTCAGGCGGGCCTCGCCGAGCGGCACGGTGTCGATCTGCACGCCGGCGAGCGAGCGGCTGTCCGCGCCTTCGATCGGAGCGGTGAGCGGATCCATCGACGCGACGATACCTAGAAGTCGAGCTTGAAACTCGCCAGCGTGCGCTCGCGCTGGTAGCCGACGCTCTTGTTCAGCGCGAGCATCGGCGCGTTCTCGGCGTCGTTCTCGGTCGTGACCGCCGTGACCCCCAGCTCCAGCGCGGCGCGGAAGACGGCGAGCTTCGCGAGCTTGGCGAGCCCACGGCCGCGGTACTCCGGGAGCGTTCCGGTCATGTCGCTCATGCCGAGCATCGACTCCGGGTTGATGAGCAGGAACGCGAGCGACACGGGCGTGTCCCCGTCGAGGACGACCATGCTCGCCTCGCGCGACATCTCCGGGTCGCCGAGGATGTGGCGCTCGAACTCGTCCGGCTGCACGTTGTCCTCGATCTCGTCTTCGGGGACGTCGCGCGAGGCGATCGCGTAGAGCTCCTGGAGCGAGGAGATGTCACGGATCTCGCCGAGCGGCACGACGCGCAGCCCTTCGGCGGCCCGGTCGGCCTCGAGCCCGGCCAGGCCGGAGAGATCCGCATCCGCGAGCTCGAGGCGCTGCTGGTACGCGGTTCGCGTCCGCTCGAACCCGCGTGCGAGCGCGAACTCGATCCCGGGCGTCCCCTCGACCGCGGTGGTGTGCAGCGTGCGGACTCCGAGCGGCGTCCACCACTCCTCGGCGCCGCGGTAGAGCGCCGCTCCGATGCCGCGGTTCCGCGCGGCCTCGGCGACGCCGATCCAGACCGCCGCGAGATCCGTGCGGCTCGTGTACCAGGCGAGGAGGTTCTGGCCGAAGCCGACGATCTGTCCGTCCTCCTCGGCCACGAGAAGGTGGATTCGCGCACGTTCCGGCTGGCTCGTCATCCAGTGGCGCGGCGCCTGCCGCCGTGGGCTCGGGGAGCCACAGCATGGTCTCGCCGAGGAGCTTCGCCACGGCCGGATAGTCGCGATCTTCGAGCGGGCGGATCGTCATGCGAGCCGCTCCGGGTCGAACGTGCGTGTCGCCCGCGACGTAGCGGCGGCACGCGGCCGGGATCGTGACCATGCCGATCGAGGAGAAGCCGGCGGCGACCTCGAGCCCGTCGATCCCGACCGGGCCGATGACCGGGCGTCCGTCCGGGGTCATGGCGCGGCGGCCCGACCAGGCGGCGGCGACCTTCACGCCGCGCAGGTGCGGGGCGATGCGGACGGCGCGCTCGGCGATGCGGCGGACGGTGTCCTGCGCCTTCGGGCTCCTCGTGGAGCGGACGGCGCGAGCGACGTGCCGATGACGAGCTGGCCGGCGGCGCGTGGGCCGAGGAGGAGCGAGACGATTCCAGGCTCGGCCGGCGCCGTCGGCGAGGTCGCCGAGCGTTCGGTCGGCCGCGAGCGGGGCCATCTCGGCCTGCGTCGGCCAGGCCGCCTGCTCGAGCGCGTACGGGCGGCTGGTGCTCCACCGGGCCGGTCTCGACGAGCCAGCCGCGCGTGGCGGTGACGTCCAGGTCGAGACCGACGCCGCGCAGCAGGAATCGTGCGCGCGGGCCGGTGGCGACGATCACGCGCTCGGTCTGGAGCATCGCGGCGTCGGTCGAGATGCCGGTGACACGGTTTCCTTTCACGAGCACCTGCTTCGCCTCGCAGCCGAGGAGGAAGACGACGCCGGCGCGGCGGGCGGCCTCGGCCATCGCGGTCGTGGCGCCGAGCGGGTCGAGCATGTAGCCGCCGTCGACGAGGAACCCGCCGGCGAGGTCGTCGGCGAGCCAGGGGTCGGCGTTCGTGTCGTGCTCTTTCGCGGCCACGGCTTCGGCGTACTCGCGGGCACGGTCGAGCTCGTCCTCCTCGGCGGCGAGCAGAAGCTGCGGTCGCGGCTGGAAGTCGAAGGGCAGCTCGATGCGCTCGGCGAGCTCGGTGTAGATCTCCGCCGACTCGGCGAGCAGGTCGTTGATCCAGTCGGCCGGCTGGCGGAAGAGGAAGCCACCGTTGCGCCCGGACGCGCCCGCGCCGATGCCGCCGCGGTCGCAGACGACGACGCTGCGCCCGTCCTCGGCGAGGTAGCGCGCGAGGGTGCAGCCGGCGAGCCCGGCCCCGCAGATGACGACGTCGGGGGCGGTCAGGTCGGCGGGAGCTCGTCGTCGTTCGACCGGCGATGGCGCCAGAAGAGCACGCCGCCCACGATGGCGGCGGCCGCTCCGACGCGTGCCGCCATGCGTCCGGCGCCCCGCCCGCCCTTGCTCTTGGTGCTGGACGTGGACTTCTGGGCGGTCTTCTTCGCCTGGACCTTCACGGCGCGCTTGGCTACCGGCTTCGCGGCCGAGTAGACGAGCCATCCGATCATCGCTTTGCGGCGGTTCAGCATGTCGCTCCCTCTTCTCCGGCGGAGTCTAGTCCCAGTCGTGTTCCCACTCGGACAACTTGTTGCACCATCGGCACGCTTTCGCGCGCAATCCGCGCGCACTCCCCGGATACGATCGCAGTGGGCGGCGGGTGGACTTCATCCCCACCCTGGGCGGGGATGGGTCCATAGGTGCGCGCGCGGGTGTGACAGGACTGCCAGCCCGGCGACGGTTCGGGACATGGCCGCCGGGTGGCCTGGACGTCAGGCCTTCGCGGTGGCGCGGGGCTTCTTGTTCGGCATGTGGATGGCGCGGCCGAGGGCGAGGAGGCCCGCTTCCTTGATCGCCTCCGAGAGCGTCGGGTGCGCGGTCATCCCGTCGGCGATCGTCTCGATCGTCGACTCCGAGTCGAGCGCGACCACGCCCACCTCGATCAGGTCGGTCACGTGCGGCCCGACCATGACGAGCCCGAGGAACTCGCCGTAGCGCGTCTCGTGGATCGTCTTCACCCAGCCGACGGTCGCGTCCTGCATCATCGCGCGCCCGTTCACCGACCACGGGAACTTGCCGATCGCCACGTCGTCGCCGTACTGCTCGCGCGCCTCCGCCTCGGTCAGACCGACGCCGGCGATCTCCGGATCCGTGTAGATCGGGCGCGGCACGCCGCGGTTGTCGACGACGGCGTCGTGGCCCGTCGCGTTCTCGGCCGCGACCTCGCCCTCGCGGAACGCCGTGTGCGCGAGCTGCCAGTAGCCGGCGCAGTCGCCCACCGCGTAGATGTGCGGAACCGATCGTGCGGCGACCCTCGTCCGCGGTGATCCCTGCGCGCTTGTCGAACTGCGACGCCCGCGCTCTCGAGCCCGATGCCCTCGACGAGCGGCCCGCGGCCGGTGGCGACGAGCATCAGGTCGGCCTCGACCTTCTCGCCCTCGCCGAAGTGGACGACGAGCCCGGAGCCCGTCTCCTCGACCTTCTTGCACGTCGAGTCGAGGTGGAGCGCGATCCCGCGCTTCGAGAACTGCTTCTTCAGCTCCGCCTGCGCGTCGGCGTCCTCGGCCGGGATCAGGTTCGGGAGCATCTCGATGATCGTGACCTCGGAGCCGAACCGGTTGAAGATCGACGCGAACTCGCAGCCGATGATCCCGCCGCCCAGGATGACCAGGCGCTTCGGCACCTCCGTCTGGGACGAGGAGCCCCGTGGAGTCGACGCAGCGCGCCGAGTCGATCCCCTCGATCGGCGGGCGCAGCGGGAACGAGCCGGTCGCGACGATGGCCGACTTGAACGTGACGTCCTCCCCGCCCTCGACCGCGATCGTGTTCGCGTCCTTGAACGTCCCGACGCCCTTGACCCACTCGACGCCGTTCGCCTTGAAGAGTCCCGCGACGCCGCCGGTGAGCTGCTTGACGATCGCGTCCTTCCACACGTTCGCCTGCGCGAAGATCGAGCTTCGGCTCGCTCGACCTGGACGCCGAACTTGGCGAAGCTCTCGCCCGCCTCCGTCATGGCGTGCGCGGTCTGCACCCACGCCTTCGTCGGGATGCAGCCGACGCGGAGGCACGTGCCGCCGAGCTCCGGCTCCTTCTCGATGCACACGGTCTTGGCGCCGAGCTGCGCGGCGCGGATCGCAGCGCTGTAGCCGCCCGGTCCTCCACCGAGGACGGCAACGTCACATTCCATCAGAAGGCCTCCGAAGGATCGCTTGCGGGACTAGCGCGATCCTACCGGCGCCGGTGTGCCCGAAGGCTCGGGCCCGGGGCGGGTTCCCGCGAGCGCGACCACCGCCGCGACGACGAGGCCGAGCGCGGCGACCGTGATCACCGTCTGGGGCCCAGCGATCTCGTTCAGGAGCGGCGCGGTCGCGACGGCGCTCATCATCGTCGTGGTGAAGAACGCGGAGGCGAGCCCGAACACACGGCCGTAGTACTGCGGGTCGGCCTCGCGCTGGACGATCGTCTCGAAGAGGACGTCGGTCGTCCCGTCGAGGAAGCCGATGCAGGCGAGCAGGAGCAGCGCGGTCGGCGCGTGCGTCGTGCTGGCGAGCGTCAGGAAGACGGCCGCCATGAAGATCAGGGCGACGCCGATCCAGCGGGCGCTCGAGGCGCCGACGCGGGCGAAGCCGACGACCGTCTCGCCGAGCGCGAGACCGCCGGCGAGGGCGGCGAGGCCGAAGCCGTACGCGCCCGGCCCGAGGCCGAGCTGGCCGTCGAGGAAGCGCGGAAGCGTTGCGTTCGTGAGGCCGGTCGCGACCGTGGCCGCGCCGAAGGAGAGGACGACGATCAGGATCACGCGCTTCTTCATGACGTAGCGCACGCCGGCGATGATCCCGCCGGTCGGCACGACCTGCTTCAGGGCGACGGTCGCGTTGGCGACGCTCCAGTAGAGCGCCGCGGCGATCACGAAGGTGACGAGGTCGACGGCGAGCGCCAGTGTGGCGTCCGCGGCCGTCAGGGCGATGCCGGCGAGGAGTGCTCCGATCGCCATCGCACCGTCCTGCGCGAGCCCGAGGCCCGCGTTTCCGGCGGGGAGATCCTCGGGCGGAAGAATCGAGGGAACGAGCGAGCGCAGCGTCGCCGCCGAGATCGCGGCGAGGACGCCGGACACGGCGACGGCGAGGAAGGCGAGCGCGCTGATGTCGGCCACGACGCCGATGAGGGCGCCGATCACGACCGCGCCGCGCGTGATCTCCATCCACGCGAGCAGGCGCGCCTTGGGCAGCCGGTCGACCACCGCGGCCGCGACGCCGCCGCCGACGATCGGCGGGATGAGGCGAACGAGCATGAGGATCGCGACCTGCAGGGTCGAGTGGCTCTGCTCGTAGACCCAGCCGACGAGCGCGGCGATGGTCAGCCAGTCGCCGAGGTGCGAGACGAGCTTGCCGATCGCGAGGCGGCGGAAGGTCGGGACGCGCATCGGGCGGAGCATCCGGCCCGGCACGAGCGCGCGCTCGGAGCCGTCGCCGGTCGTGACCGCGACCATGAGCCCGATCATCCCGATCCCGATCAGGATGTCCCCGACCGAGAAGGCGTTCGCCATCGGGAAGCCGGCCGGGAGGGCGAAGACGTCGCCGAGCCAGGCGAGGTGCGCACCGCCGAGCTGGACGTTCGAGTGCTCGCCGGCGTCGAGGCCGACGGCCTCCCACGCGCTCGGCGAGACGGGCATCTTGCCGCCGTTCGCGACGATCGCGAGACAGTTGAGCGCCATGCCGAGCGAGAGCGGCAGGATCGCGAGGTTCTTCACGTTCGCGAACGCGAAGACGAAGAGGAGCCCGTAGCTCGCGAGATGGATCGGCGTGACGAGCGCGTCCGGCGCGATGTGGAAGAAGAGGAAGCTCTGGAGCCCGACCGACGCGAAGACGGCCCAGCTCTGCTTCAGCTCGATCTCGAGGATGCGCGACAGACGCCCCCCGAGGATGAGGGAGAAGAGAATTCCGAAGAAAACAGAGGCGAGTAGAAACATGGCGACGGAGAACGATCGCGGCTACGGCCCGTTCCCGGGCCGCAGCCGTCAACCGAATCGATCAGGCGATGGGCCTTGTTACCACTTGAACGCTGCGCCCGCTGCAAACACGAAAGCAGCGAGGAGCGCGTAGCGGACAGCCCAGGTGCGATACCGCAGCATTGGTCCTCCTAGTGTGTATCTGCCTGTCCTACGCATCGTCGGCCAGGAGGGGGCAAATGCGATATCCCCCTTTGGGGTAGGGGGCCGCATGACCGCAAGCGCGCGATCTCCCACCCCCTTCTAGGGGATGCCCGCCCTTGACGGCAGGCCGATATCCGTTTGTGGATCGTCATGGACGCGACTGCGGCTGCGGATACACCGAAGATGCCGGCTGATCCGGGCAACCGGACAACCGACGTGCCTCGCCTGCCCGAAGCGGGTTCACAGGTGAGCGCGCGCGTGCTCCCGCTCGTCATTCCGGTCGCGCTCGGCGGCGTCTTCGTCCTCGTGGCCGCCCTCTGGAGCTTCGTCGACTCCGAGCCCACGCTCGCGGTGTTCGGCGGACTGCTCGCGCTGCTCGTCGCGTCCTGCTTCGCCGAGGCGTTCCCGGTTCCGCTCGAGCCGGCCGGTTCGGCCTCGCTCACCGCCGTCTTCATCGTCGGCGTGGCGGTCATCTACGGCTGGGCGCCCGCGACGCTCGTCGCCTTCCTCACGTGCGTGATCGTCGACCTGTTCCAGCGCAAGCCGCTCGTGCGGATCGCCTACAACGCGTCGATGTACGCCCTCGCGGCCGCGGCCGCGGGACAGGCGATCGAGGCGCTTCCCGAGAGCGACAGTCTCGCTTCGCTGCTCGTGCACGTGCTCCTCGCCGCGACCGTCTTCTACGGCGTGAACATGCTGCTCACGTCGGCCGTCATCGCCCGCTGGGCCGGCGAGCCCCTTCCTCCCCTGCTCGTCCGCAACCTCGTGGACAACGCGGTGCCCTACGCGATCATGGCCTCGGTCAGCCTCATGCTGGCCGTGATCTGGGACACCTCCCCGCTCCTGCTCGGCGCCCTCTTCGGCCCGCTCGTCGCCATCGCGCTCTACCAGCGCTCGGTTCACAGGGCCATGCGCGCGATGCGCCTGGCGCTCACCGACCCGCAGACCGGGCTCGGCAACAAGCGCCACTTCGAGGAGCTCCTCCAGCGCTACCTCGACCGGGCCGACGCCGACGGCGCGCCGGTGACGCTCTGCCTCATCGACCTCGACGACTTCAAGACGATCAACGACACCTACGGGCACGTCGCGGGCGACCGCGCGCTCGCCCAGGTGGCAGCACGCCTGCGCCGCGGCGGAGAGTCGTTCCGCGTCGGCGGCGACGAGTTCGCCCTGCTCCTCCCCGGTCGCACGAGCGAGGAGGGACGCACCGCAGCGGAGGCGCTGTGCCAGCGCATCGCCGACGCCCGCTACGACCACGGCGGCGACGTCTCGATCTCGATCGGCGTGGCCACCTACCCGAGCGACGGCGTCGAGCGCACCGATCTCGTCCGCGTCGCCGACAAGGCGCTCTACTCCGCCAAGGGCCACGGCAAGGCGCGCGTCCACGTGTACTCGCCGGACGGGCGGATGCCCTCGATTCCCGCGGCGCGCACGCTCGCCGGCCGCGCGGCCGGGATTCGCCAGGCTGCGAGCGCGGCGCACGCCGTCGTCGCGCGCGACGTCTACATCGGCAGCCATTCGCACAACGTCGGCGAGCTCGCGGTTCGCCTCGCCGTGCGGCTCGGGCTCGACGGCGAGGAGGCGGAGCTCATCCGCGTCGCCGGCAGCCTGCACGACATCGGCAAGCTCCTCATCCCCGAGGAGATCCTGCACAAGCCCGGCTCATTGACGCCGGCCGAGCGAAGCGTCGTGGAGCGGCATTCGGAGATCGGCTGCCGGATGCTCGAGTCGCTCGGCCTCGAGCCGATCGCGACCTGGGTGCTCCACCACCACGAGCGCTTCGACGGCGACGGCTACCCCGACGGCCTCGCCGGCGAGGAGATCCCGCTGCCGGCGCGCATCCTCTTCGTCGCCGACGCCTACGACACGATCACGACCGACCGCGTCTACCGCGCAGAAGATGACGCGCTCCGAGGCGCTGGCCGAGATCGAGCGCTGCTCCGGCACGCAGTTCGACCCCGCGGTCGTGAACGCCCTGCGCGAGGAGCTCGCCGACACCGAGCTCGAGCTCGTCCTCCCCGCCTCCGCGTAGCCCCTGCTTAAAGAGCAAGGACGGCACTCTAGGCCGCCCTCACTTTGACCCGGGGGAAATCCGGTCCCTCGCACCTTGTGCGCGACTGGGCCGAACTTCCATCCCCCGAGCGGGGAGAGTTAGATCACCTCGGCGAGCTGCAGGCGGTTCCCGTCCGGATCGAAGACGTCCACGATCCGCAGGCCGCCGGGGATCTCGAGAGCGGTTCCGACCTCGACGCCGGCCTCCCGGAGCCGGTCGGCCTCGGCGACCACGTCCGCCACGTCGAGCGTGAACACGATGTCCGGATCGCCCGCGCGCTCCTCCGAGAGGCTCAGCTCATTGCCGCCGGCGGCGAGACCGGCCCAGCGTGTCTCGTCGTCGCGGAAGATCAGCTCGAACCCGAGCTTGGTCACGTAGAAGTCGCAGGCGGCGTCGAGGTCGGCGACGCGGTACCAGACGTTCACAGCATGAGTGCCGGGTTCTCCAGGAACGCCTTCACGGTTCCCAGGAACTCCGACGCGACGGATCCGTCCACGGAGCGGTGGTCGCAGGACAGGGTCAGCTCGAGCATCGGCCGCGCGACGATCTCGCCGTCGCGGACGACCGGCTTCTCCTCGATCGCCCCCACGGCCAGGATGGCGGCCTGCGGCGGGTTCAGCACGGCGACGAAGCGCGAGACGCCGTACATGCCGAGGTTCGAGATGGTGAACGTGCCGTCCGACGAGATCCTCCTGCTTCAGGCCGCCCGAGCGGGCGCGGTCGACCAGGGCGGCGCGATCCGCGGCGAGCTCGGCGATCGACTTGCGGTCGGCGCCCTTGATCACCGGGACGACCAGCCCCTTGTCCAGCGCGACGGCGAAGCCGACGTTCGCGGTCGAGAACTGGAGCAGCGAGTCGCCCGTGTAGTGGACGTTCATCGCCGGGTGGCGCAGGAGCGCGACCGCGCAGGCCTTGGTGAGGATGTCCGAGAAGGTCGGCTTCGTGTCGCCCTCGCGCAGCCGCTCGACCATCGCCTTGCGCGCGGCCTGGGCGGCGGTCATGTCCGCGGACATCGCGATCTGGAAGTGCGGCGCCTGCCAGGCCTCGCCCATGCGGCGCGCGATCGTCTTGCGGAGCTGCGTGAGCGGAATCTCCTCCGGCGCGGCCGACGGAGCGCCCGCCGCGGCCGGCGCTGCCGCCGGAGCGACCTCGGCGCGCTCGACGTCCTCGGCGACGATCCGGCCCTCGGGCCCGGTTCCGCGCAACGCGGCGAGATCGATGCCGCGCTCCTTCGCCAGCCGGCGCGCGAGCGGGGACGCCTTGATGCGGCCGCCGTCGCCGCGGGCTCGATCCGCGCGACCGGAGCAGGCGCTCCTTCGGCTCGTCTGCGCCGCCGCCTCGCCCTCGGCGCGGTCGTCGTCGCGGGCCGCGCCCGGATCGCCTTCCTCGGCGGGCTCGCGCTCGGCCACCTCGGTTCCGCCGCCGCCGCCGTTCGTCGACGCGGACGCCTTCGGCGCCTCCTCGCCCTCGGCGCCGATCACGGCGATCGCCTTGCCGACCTCGACCTCGCCCTCCTGGACGAGGATCGAGAGCAGGACGCCCGAGGCGTCGGCCTCGACCTCCTGCGTGACCTTCTCCGTGTCGAGCTCGTAGAGCGGCTCGCCCTTCTCCACCGGCTCGCCCTCGGACTTGAGCCAGCGCACGATCGTGCCGGACTCCATGCCCTGGCCCAGGCGCGGGAGCGTGACCTCGGTGGCCATTACCCCCGGCCCACCGTCCGGCGCACCGCGGCGAGCACGTCGGCCGCGTGCGGGATCACGAACTCCTCCATGACCGGCGCGAACGGCAGCGGCACGAACTTCGCGCCCACGCGCTCGACCGGCGCGTCGAGGTAGTCGAACGCCTGCTCCTGCGACGACCGCGGCCACCTCGGCGCCGAAGCCCATGCGGACGATCGCCTCGTGCGCGGTGACGCAGCGGTTCGTCTTCTTCACGGAGGAGACGATCGCCTCCTCGTCGAGCGGCTGGAGCGTGCGCGGATCGAGCACCTCGACGGAGATGCCCTCCTTCTCGGCCTCCTCGGCGGCGGCGAGCGCCTCGTGCACGAGCCGCCCGGTCGCGACGACGGTCACGTCCTCGCCCTCGCGGTGGATGCGCGCCTTGCCGAGCTCGATCGGCTCGATCGAGTCGGAGACCTCGCCCTTCAACGGATAGAGCGTGCGGTGCTCGAAGAAGATGACGGGGTTGTCGTCGTAGATGGACGACCAGAGCAGGCCGCGCACGTCCTCGGGCGTCGACGGGAAGACGACCTTGAGGCCGGGCACGTGGACGAACCACGCCTCGAGCTGCTGCGCGTGCTGGGCGCCCGGCGACCAGCCGGCGCCGCCCTGCGTGCGCACGGTCAGCGGAACCTTGAGCTGGCCGCCCGACATGTAGCGGTGCTTGGCGGCCTGGTTCACGAGCTGCTCCATCGAGAGCGTCGTGAAGTCCTGGTACATGATCTCGACGATCGGGCGCATCCCGGCCATCGCCGCGCCGATCCCGGCGCCGACGATCGCCATCTCGGAGATCGGCGTGTTGCGCACGCGGTCGGGCCCGAACTCCTGGAGCATCCCCTGCGTGACGCCCATCGAGCCGCCCATCTCGGCGATGTCCTCGCCCATGATGAACACGGAGTCGTCGTTGCGCATCGCCTCGCTCATCGCGTCGCGCACGGCCTCGCGGTAGGTGGTCTCAGGCATAGACGTTCTTCGAGGGCGTCTTCCGGCTTCGGGATCGTGTCGCGTTCTTCGAGAACTCGACGGAGGCCTCGACGAGCGCGATCACCTCGGCGTCCATCGCCTCCCACTCGTCGTCGGGCAGCTCGATCGCGGCGCGCAGCTTGTCGATCGGATCCTGGGTCTTGCGCAGCTCGCGGAGGTCCTCCTTCGGGCGGTACACCTGCGGGTCGCCGACGTAGTGGCCGGTCAGCCGGTAGGTCTCGACGAGGACGAAGACGGGGCCCTTCCCGTCGCGCGCGTGCTTCAGCGCCTTCTGCGCGGTGCGGTACACGGCCTCGACGTCCTGGCCGTCCACCTTCATGGACGTCATGCCGAACGCAACGGCCCGGTCGGAGAGATCCTTGATCGGCGAATGCTGGCTCTGCGGCGTCGACTCGGCCCAGTGGTTGTCCTCGCAGACGAACACGGCCGGGACGTTCCAGAGCTGCCCGAGGTTGAGCGCCTCGTGGAACGCGCCGGTGTTGGTCGCGCCGTCGCCGAAGAACGCGACCGCCGACGCGCGGCTCGCCGCGCATCTTGTAGGCGAGCGCCGCGCCGACGATCGCCGCGAGCCCGCCGCCGACGACGGCGTTCGCGCCCAGGTTCCCGCGCTCGACGTCGTAGAGGTGCATCGAGCCGCCGTACCCGTGGCTCATCCCCTCCATCTTCCCGTAGAGCTCCGCCATGACCTCGTTCGGGTGCGTGCCCTTCGCGAGCGTGTGCCCGTGGGCGCGGTGCGTCGAGGCGATCACGTCGTTGTCGCCGAGCGCGCGGCAGACCCCGACGGCGACGGCCTCCTGGCCGATCGCGACGTGGAGGAAGCCGGGCAGCTCGCCGGCGCGGAACCGCTCCTCGACCTTCTCCTCGAAACGCCGGATGAGCAGCATCTCCCGGAGGAAGTCCTTCAGGGTGTCGCGCGCGAGCGCCTGCGTCTTCTTCTCTGCGGTGGCCATCGGTCGCACGCTAGCATCCTCGACCGTGAAGCTCGGCGAGCAATGGACGGAGATCCTCGGTGAGCTGCCGCGCGGCTGGGAGCGCGCGACCGTCGAGCTGGCCGTCGCCGCGGCCGACGACGTGGAGCGGGTGGCGCTCCTCCTCGGCCAGGTGCCCGACGGGCAGACGTTCGCGCTGGACGTCGAGCGCGACGGCGAAACGGTCGGCCTGAACCCCGATCTCGTCTCACGCGCGCTCCTGCGACTCGACTCCGAGGGCATCGCCGGCGAGCTGGCGCTCGGGGACTTCCGCACCGACCACCACGCGCTCGCCGAGGAGTGGCGCGGGCTCGTCGACGCGCTTCCGTCCGACTGGTCGCACCTCCTCGCGCAGATCGACCTCGACTCGAGCGACTTCGTCGACCGCGCTGCAATGCTCGTCGGGCCGACGAACCCGATGCTCGCGGACGGCGTCCGCGCGCTCCAGTTCCGCTCGGCGCGACGGGTCGGCTACGGCGTCTCGGTCGGCATGGCCGCGCGCTGCCTCGAGCGGCTCGACAACGAGAAGATCACCGGGCGGATCACGATCGTGAAGGTCGTCTCCGACGCCCATCCCGTTGCGACGCAGGGCCCGGTCTGGCGCGCCGGCGGACGCTCGGTGTGACCGACGACGCGCCCGCAGGTCTCCTGGAAGGCGATCGAGGTCGACGCCGTGCTCGTCGCGCGCGACGGCACCGAGGCCGGACGCGTGACGCGGGTCGTCGGCGACAAGACCGCGGACGTCTTCACCGGGCTCGCGGTGTCCCTCGGACTGCTCAAGAGCGAGCTGGTGGTGGCCTCCGAACGCGTGACCGGCATCTGGCCGGACCGCGTCGAGACCGACCTGGACGCCGCCGAGCTCGAGTCGCTCCCGCCGTTCGAGGAGGAGCCGGTCGTCCAGTGGACGCCCGGCCGGCGAAGCTTCCTCGACCGCCTGTTCCGGCGCTAGCCGGCGACGACGGTCCAGCTGTACGAGGCCGGGGTCTCGTCCCTGTTGCCGGCCTGGTCGATCGCGCGCACCCTGAGCGTGTGCTTTCCGACCCCGACCGTGTAGGTCGTCGTCCGCTTGCACGCCTTCCACGCCCGTGTCCCGAGCTTGCACTTGAACTTCAGGCCGGTCTCGCTCGACCTGAACCGGAACGTGGCCGTCCTCGACGTCGTGGTCTTCTTCGGCTTCTTCACGATGGACGTGTTCGGATCGATCGTGTCCTTCGCCATGATCGTGAGCGAAGCGGCCGAGATCGACCCCGCGTCGCCCGCCATCGAGTCGTTCAGCGCGACGAACCAGGTGCCGTTCGGCTTCGCGTTCGCGAACGCCGGCGTGAGCGAGGTGTCCGAGGGAGTGGAGCTGACGCCCGGCCCACCCGCGGCCGACGTGCGGTAGATGCCGGCCGGGATCTTGGTCGAGCCGTTGACCGCGGCCGCCCCGGGCCACCAGCTGAGCGTCACGCCGTCGCTGAACGTGTACGGCCCCCCGAGATCGGAGCTGTCCCCGCACGGTGACGTGGTGAGCGAGCCGGTGCGCCCGAACAGCGTCTGCGACGAGGAGTTGGGCGCGATGAGCACGGCGGTGATGTCACCGGCCCACGGGTGCGAGCCGAAGGTCAGCTTCACCTTGACGCTCGTGATCGTGTCCTTGAGTCCCTTGACCGCGAACGTGACGATCTTCGGCGAGCCCGGCGTCGGGGATCCGCAGTTGCCGCTCAGCCCGTCCGGGATCGCGCCGAGCGTCCCGGGCGTGGCGGCGAAGGTCTTGGCGGACGCGGCCGTGGGCAGTCCCACGGCGAGAATCGCCGCGAGCGCGAGCAGGGACCGCAGGTAGCGCCGCCGCATCCCGAAGTAGTTCGACGCGGTGGGCGAACGTCCTAGGCGCGGAGCTCGGCGGCAGAAGCGCTCGACCACCGCCGCGACGACTCGCTCGCGGATCTCCCGCGCCTCGTCCTCGTCGAGCGTGCGGTCGGGCGCCTGGAACGCGACGCGCAGCGCGACCGACTTGCGTCCCTCGGGGATCTGGCCGCCGCGGTACACGTCGAAGACGCGCGCCTCGACCAGCTCGGACGCCGCCTCGCGCGCGACGGCCACGAGGTCGCCGGCGAGCACGTCCTCGTCCACGACGAAGGCGAGATCCTGGCGCACGGCCGGGAACGCGCTCACCTCCGCGTAGCGCGCCTCGTCGGGCGCCAGCTCGGCCAGCTCGTCGAGGTCGAGCTCGAACGCGCCCCACGTCCCCTCGAGGAGCGTCGGGTGCAGCTCGCCGAGCCAGCCGCCTTGCACGGACGCGGCCTTGCCGGGATGGAGGAACTCGTTCTGCGTCCGCTCGACCTGCGGCTCGATCCGCAGCGCCGCGAACAGCGTCTCGATCGCGCCCTTCGCCCGGCCGAAGCCGCCCTCGGCGATCCCGGCCACGTGCCGGCGCTCGTTCGGCAGCTTCTCCCCGGACGGGAGGTACACGCGCGCGAGCTCGAACAGCGCGATCCCCTCGTTGCCCGCGTCGAGGTTGCGCTGGACGGCGCCGACGAGCCCGGGGATGAGCGTCGTGCGCAGCACCGCCTCGTCCGCGGAGAGCGGATCGGCCAGGCGGAGCGCGTCGGGGTTCGGGTCGCTGCCGTAGAGGCTCCACGTGTACGCCTCGTCGAACCCGGCGCCGACGAGCGCGTCCTCGGCCCGGCGGCGCAGACGCTGCTCGCGGGTCAGACGCCCGGACCCGCCGCGCGCCGGGAGCGTGAACGGGATCTCGTCCAGGTGGACGCGCGCGATCTCCTCGACGACGTCGGCCTCGCGGGTCACGTCGCGGGCGCGCCAGGTCGGCACGACGACGTCCCACGTGTCGGTCTCGACGAACCCGAGCCGCGCGAGCAGCCGCCGCTGGTCGTCCTCGGAAACCTCGAGGCCGTTCAGCGCGTTCGCGCGCTCCGGGCGGAAGTGGATCACGGGCCGGTCGGGCAGCCCGGCCGACACGTCGGTCGAGCCCGCCAGCCGCGCGCCCGCGAGCTCGAGGAGCAGCGCGGTCGCGTGGTCGGCGGCCGGCTCGGCCAGGTACGGGTCGACGCCCTTCTCCCAGCGGTTCGAGCCGTCGGTGCGCAGCCCGAGCCGCTCGGAGGTCGCGAGGATGCCGGTCGGCTCGAAGTTCGCTGCCTCGAGGAGGACGTTCGTCGTCTCGGGCCGCACCTCGGTCTCCTCGCCGCCCATGATCGCGGCGAGCGCGACCGGCTTCTCCGCGTCCGCGATCACGAGGACGGAGCGGTCGAGCTTGCGGTCGGTGCCGTCGAGCGTGCGCAGCGCCTCGCCGGAACGCGCCGGGCGGACGATGATCTTCCCCCCGGAGAGCCGGTCGAAGTCGAAGGCGTGCAGCGGGCTCCCGAGCGAGTGCATGACGTAGTTGGTGACGTCGACGACGTTCGAGATCGAGCGCATCCCGGCCGCGGTCAGGCGCGCCTTCAGCCACGGCGGCGAGTCGCCGACCATGACGTCGCGGAAGAGCCGGCCGATGTAGCGCGGCGCCGCCTCGAAGTTCTCGACCGCGACGTCCACGTGCTCGTCGCCCATCGACGCGGGCGCATGCGCCGGATACGGCTGGAGCTCCGCACCGGGGAAGACCGCCGCGACCTCGCGCGCGATCCCGTAGACCGCGAGCAGGTCGGGCCGGTTGCCGGTCACCTCGACCTCGAGCACGTCGTCGCCGAGCGGGAACACGTCGCCGAGCGGCGTCCCCGGCTCGTGCCCGTCGCCGAGCACCATGATCCCCTCGTGGTTTCCGGAGAGCTCGAGCTCGCGCTCGCTGAGGATCATCCCGTCGGAGGTCTCGCCGCGCAGCTTCGCCTGCTTCAGCTCTGTCCCGTCCGGGAGCACCGCGCCGGGAAGCGCCACGGCCACGGTCGCGCCGGCGCCGAAGTTCCACGCGCCGCACACGATCTGGCGCGGCTCGCCCTCCCCCACGTCCACGCGGCAGAGCTGGAGCCGGTCGGCGTTCGGATGCTTGCCGGCCTCGACGACGCGGCCGATCTTGAAGAACCCGAGGTTGCCGTCCTTGTCGGCGACGCCGTGACGCGAGATCCGCTCGACCTCGCAGGTCGTGACGGCGAGCCGGTCGGCGAGCTCGCGCAGCGGCACGTCGAAGGTGACGTACTCGCGCAGCCAGGAGACGGGGACTCTCATCTCAGAATTGGCGCAGGAAGCGCAGGTCGTCGTCCCAGAGGAGACGGATGTCGGTGACGTCGTGGCGCAGCTGGGCGATCCGCTCGAGGCCGAGGCCGAACGCGAAGCCCGACCACTCCTCGGGATCGAGCCCGACGAACTCGTAGAGCGACGGGTCGACCATTCCGGAGCCGCCCATCTCGATCCAGCCGGAGTGCTTGCAGACGCGGCAGCCCTGGCCGTCGCAGTTGAAGCACGAGACGTCCGGCTCCATCGACGGCTCGGTGAACGGGAAGTAGTGCGTGCGGAAGCGCATCCCGCGCTCCTCGCCGAAGAGCGCGCGCATGAGGTGGAGCAGCGTCCCCTTCAGGTCGGCGAGGGTGATTCCGCGGTCGATGACGAGCCCCTCGACCTGGTGGAAGACCGGGCTGTGCGTCGCGTCGTGCGTGTCGCGGCGGTAGACGCGGCCGAGCGAGATGATCGCGATCGGCGGCGGCTGCGCCTCCATCGTGCGGATCTGCGACGGCGAGGTCTCGGTGCGCAGGAGCACGTCGCCGTTCAGGAAGAGCGACGCGAGCCGCGATCGCGCCGGATGCCACGGCGGGAAGTTGAGCGCGTCGAAGTTGTAGCGCGTGGTCTCGACCTCCCGGCCGTCGACGACCTGGTAGCCGAGGCCGAGGAAGACGTCCTCGACCTCGCGGCGGATCTGGGTGATCAGGTGCAGGTGCCCGCGCGGGACCCCGTCGCCGGGGAGCGTCACGTCGACGCTCTCGCCGGTCAGGCGCTGGTCGAGCTCCGCTCGTTCAAGAGTCGGCCTGGCGCTCGTCGACGGCGGCCTCGAGCCGCTCGCGCACGGCGTTCAGGCTCATCCCGGTCTCGCGGTCGCGCACCTCGCGCAGCGCGAGCTTCAGGTCGCTCGAGCGTCCCAGGAAGCGGACGCGGACGTCGTCGAGCTCGGCCGTCGTCGAAGCCTCCGCAATCGCGCTTGCCGCCTCGCTTTCAAGGGCCTCCACGTCCATCGTGCGAGCGTATCATCGGCCCCGATGAGCACTGCTCTCTGACTACGACGCCATCGCGGACCTCTACGACGAGTGGTCGACGAGCGTCACCGAGGACATCGACTTCTACGTCGAGGAGGCGCTGAAGACCGAGGGCTCGATCGTCGAGCTCGGCATCGGCACCGGCCGGATCGCGCTCGCGATCGCCGACGCGGGCGTGCCGGTGATCGGCGTCGACTCCTCGGCCGGGATGCTCGGCGTCGCCCGCCGGCGCGCGGCCGAGCTCGGCGTCGCGGAGCTGCTCGACCTGCGCGAGGGCGACTTCCGCCGGCCGCCGGTGACCGAGCGGGTCGAGCTCGTGACCGCGCCGTTTCGCTCGCTGCTCCATATGCACACCGACGCCGACCGCGCCGAGACGCTCGCCGCCGCCCGCGAGCTGCTCCTCCCCGGCGGCCGCTTCGTCTTCGACGTGTTCACCCCGAGCCGCGCCGACATCGACGAGACGCACGACCGCTGGCTCGAGCGCGAGCCGGGCATCTGGGAGCGCGCCCGCTGGGACGAGCAGGCGGCGACGCTGACCCTCGAGCTGCGCGGCCCCGAAGTCCGAGACGTCGATGCAGCTCGCCTGGCTCCCGCCGCAGCGGTGGGACGAGCTGCTCCGCGAGGCCGGCTTCGAGATCGAGGAGTGCTACGGCTGGTTCGACCGCCGGCCGTACGACGGGCACGAGGATTCGGTCTGGATCGTCCGCCGTCCGGCCGAGTAGGCTAGCGCCGTGCTCTGGCTCGCCATCGGCATCGTCGCGCTCGTCGTCGTCATCTTCGTCGTCGTGCTCTACAACCGGCTCGTCCGGTTGCGGAACCGCTGCGAGAACGCATGGGCCCAGATCGACGTCCAGCTGAAGCGCCGCCACGACCTGATCCCGAACCTGGTCGAGACGGTCAAGGGCTACGCGAGCCACGAGCGCGCGACGTTCGAGGAGGTCACGAAGGCGCGCACGGCGGCGCAGATGGCGCAGGGTCCGGCCGAGTCGGCAGCCGCCGAGAACATGCTCACGCAGGCGATCGGCAAGCTCTTCGCCGTCGCCGAGGACTACCCGGAGCTGCGCGCCACCGAGAACTTCCAGCAGCTCCAGGCACAGCTCGAGGAGACCGAGTCGAAGATCGCCGTCTCGCGCCAGATCTACAACGACGCGGTCCTGAGCTACGACAACGCCCTCGAGACCGTCCCGACCAACATCGTCGCGGGGATCTTCCGGTTCAAGCCGCGCGAGTACTTCGAGGTCGAGGACGCCGCGGCGCGCGAGACGCCGCAGGTCCAGTTCTGAGAGCTCTCCGCCTCGCCGCCGCGCTCGCCGCCGGGGCGCTCCTCCTGGCGGGCTCCGCGCAGGCGCAGTCGAAGTCGTTCTCGCTTCCCGACGCGAACGTCATCGTCACGATCGCCGACGACGGGTCGCTCGACGTCAGCGAGACGATCCTCTTCGTCTTCAACGGGCCGTTCTCCGGCGGCTACCGCGACATTCCGCTGCGCGAGGGCGAGTCGATCTCGAACGTCTCGGTCGAGGAAGGCGGCCAGGCGTACAGCCCGGGCGCGTCGGCCGAGCTCGGCTCGAGCGGCGATCCGGGGACCTACGGCACCGAGGAGACCGACGACCGCTACCGGATCGTCTGGCACTACAGCGCCTTCAACGAGGTGCGCTCGTTCACGATCAAGTACAAGCTCAGCGGGCTCGCGATCGCCTACGACGACGTCGTCGACGTGAACTTCCAGGTCTGGGGCGACGAGTGGCAGGAGCCGCTCGGGCAGCTCTCGGCGCTGATGCTCCTCCCCGGCGACGCGAGCGGCGAGCAGTTCTTCGTGTGGGGCCATCCGGTGTCGGTGCGCGGCGACACCACCAAGGGCGCGGTGGACGCGACGCTGCGGGCCGAGAACATCCCGGCGGAGCAGTTCGTCGAGATGCGCGTCGTCTTCCCGCGCGAGCTCCTCACGTCCACCGCGGGCGCGCAGGTTCGCTCCGGGAACGCGCTCGAGCGGATCGTCGCCGAGGAGCGATCCGACGCGCGCGAGTTCGAGGAGAACCAGCGCAAGATCAACGACGCCAAGGATCACCTCGGCCGCACGCTGCTCATCCTCCTCGGGCTCGCCGTGCTCCCCGCGCTCGCCGTGATCGGCGCGTACGTACTGGTTCTACGGGCGCGAGCGCCGCACGGGCTACGACCGGGAGTACGAGCAGGAGCCGCCGAGCGATCTCGAGCCGGCGCTCGTCCCGACGCTCCTGCGCCAGAGCACGAACGTCGGCGCCGCGGAGTTCACGGCCACGCTCTTCGACCTGATCCGCCGCGGCCGCTACAAGTCGACGCCGGTCACGACCGAGAAGGCGATCTGGGGCGGCCTGCGCAAGGAGGACGTCGCCGACCTCGAGCTGAGCCCCGGCGAGGAGCTCGACCTGAAGCCGTTCGAGCGCGCCGTCGAGGAGGTCGCCGACGGCGTCATGACCTCGGGGAGCCAGCTCCTCTCGAACTTCCGCGACGAGATCGCCGCCGACCGCGAGACGAACAGCAAGCGGTTCGAGCGGTTCAAGTCCCGCGTCGACGACGCGGTGACGGATCAGAAGTGGCTGAGCGGACGGGGCCTCCTGCCGCTCATCGTCACGCTCGTCCTCTTCGTGCTCGTCGGGCGCGATCCTGTTCGCAGTCGGCGTCGCCCGCTACAGCCCGATCGCGCCGACCTGGGCGAACGTCGTGATGATCGCGCTCAGCGTCTGCCTGCTCTTCAACGCGGCGCTCCTCTTCGTCTCGATGTTCTTCGTGCGCCTGTGGCGGCGGCGCAGCGCGGCGATCGAGGGCGAGGCCGAGCGCTGGGAGGCGTTCCGCCGCTTCCTCTCCGACTTCCCCCGGCTGCAGGACGCGCCGCCCGCCTCGCTCGAGCTCTGGGAGCGCTACCTCGTCTACGGGATCGCGTTCGGGATCGCCGAGCGCGTGCTCCAGGCGGCGCAGCTGAAGATGCCGGAGGAGCTGCACCAGGCGAGCACCGTCTTCTGGATCAGTCCCACCGGTGACCTCGGCTCCGGGCCGAGCGCGCTCGGAATCGGCGACCTCTCGGCCGGGTTCGGCAGCGCACTCGCTCCGCCGTCGAGCGGCTCGGGCGGTGGCGGCGGCGGCTTCTCCGGCGGCGGTGGAGGCGGCGGCGGCGGTGGAGGCGGAGGAGCCTGGTGAGGCGCCGGCTCGGCTAGCCGTGCTCGATCTCGGCGAGCAGCGTCGCGATGCGCGAGATCTCGATGCCCTGGTCGCCTACGACGTCGTTCATGAAGATCGAGATCTCCGGCTCGATGCCGCCGCCGTTGGCCTGCAGTTCCGCGACCATCGCGATCGCACCCTCGTGGTGGCGCCGCATCGCACGGAGGAACCTGACGTCGAACGCGCTACCGGACAGCTGCTCGAGTCGCTCCAGCTGCCGCGGCGAGAGCATCCCGGCGAGGTGGCCGACATGGTTCACGCTCGGGTCGTACGGAACCGGCTTCTCGCCGCGAGCCTCGAGCCAGCCCTCCATCCGCTTGATCTCGTCGGTCTGGGAGATCTCGATCCGCTTGGCGAAGAGCGGGAGATCTGTCCGGTTCGTGCGCGCGGGAACGAGCGTCGTCATCGCGAGCGCCTGACGGTGGTGGAGGATCATGTTCTCCATGAACGTGACGTCGGCCTCGGTGTGGGTTGGCGTCTCGAGTGTTGCGATCTCGTCCGGCGAGAGCTCCCGAACGGTTTCGCCGGGCGCGCCGGGCTGCACGATGTTCGGTCCGGTCTCGGTGGTTTCGGGCGCCGCATCCTCGACGTCTCCGCCGCTACATCCGGCCACGAGGAGCGCGACGATCGTGACCGCTAGGGCCCTGCGCGACGACGCGACAGCTGCCGGCGATTTCTTGAAGCGGGTGCGTGGCGCCTGTATCTTCGTGGATTCCGCGCCGTTCCTTGCCGAGCGGGAGCCAGGATTTCCCTCGCTGCGGAACGTGCGCAAGGCCACGTTCCCGATCATGGGGGAAATCGATGACAGGCGCTTCCAAGCTTCATGCGACACCGAGCAAGCGTGCCAGACGGACGCGTACGTTCGTCGCGCTGGGCGTTCTCGTGCTTGCGCTCATGCCAGCTGCCGCAGGCGCGCAAACGCACACGAACGACGACCCGCGCGTCGGGCTCGCGTTCGGGCTCGACAACCCGGGGATCGCGTCGAAGGGCGTCGAGCTTCGGGCGCACGTGAACAAGGCGCCCGGGTTCTTCGACCCGGCCGCGGCGGGCTCGATCGCGTTTGCGAACTCGGATCTCGCGATCAAGGGCAACGTCGCGTTCGTCGGCAACTTCAACGGGTGGCAGGCGTACAACATCTCGAACCCGGACGCGCCCACGCTCATCACGCAGGTCGTCTGCCCGGGCGGGCAGGGTGACCCGTCGGTGTGGGGCAACCTCCTCTTCATCTCGGTCGAGGAGACGAGGGCGCGCACAGACTGCGGCACGCAGGGCACGGTCGGGGCGGTTGACCCGAACCGGTTCCGCGGCGTCCGCATCTTCGACATCTCGAACCTCGCCGCGCCCGTGCAGGTCGCGGCCGTCCAGACGTGCCGCGGGTCGCACACGCACACGCTCGTGCCCGACCCGAAGAAACGCGCGAACGCTGTCTACATCTACAACTCCGGCACGTCGGGCGTGCGCTCCGGCGATGAGCTCGCCGGGTGCGAGAACGCGGCGCTGACGACCGATCCGGTGACGTCGGGGAATCCGACCCAGTGGCGGATCGACATCATCCGCGTGCCGCTCGACAACCCGGCGGCGGCGGCGATCGTCAACCAGCCGCGGATCTTCACGGATCGGGCCACCGGCGCGTTCAACGGCTTGCAGAACACGCAGGCCGGGACGCTCCATCCGTCCGGGACGGCGTACGCGCCGCTTCCGAACACGAACACGTGCCACGACCTCACGGCCTTCCCCGAAATCGGCCTCATGGCGGGCGCGTGCCAGGGCAACGGGATCCTTCTCGACATCAAGGATCCGGCCAAGCCGAAGCGGCTGGACGCGGTCTCCGACCCGAACTTCTCGTACTGGCACTCGGCCACGTTCAACAACGACGGGACGAAGGTCATCTTCACGGACGAGTGGGGCGGCGGCACGAGCCCGCGCTGCCGTGAAACCGACCAGCTGAACTGGGGCGCGAACGCCCTCTTCGACATCAAGAAGAAGGAGCTGAAGTTCCGCTCGTACTGGAAGATGCCGGCCGTCCAGACGACGCAGGAGAACTGCGTCGCGCACAACGGCAACATCGTTCCGGTGCCGGGCCGCGACATCTTCAGCCAGGCCTGGTACCAGGCGGGTCACGTGCTCCTGGACTTCACGGACACGGCGAACCCGAAGGAGATCGGCTACTTCGACCGCGGCCGCATCAGCGAGTCCGGGATCCTCTTCGGGAGCCCGCCCGCGCAGCTCGGCGGCCTCTGGTCGACGTACTTCTACAACGGCCGGACGTTCGGCACCGAGATCGCCCGCGGATTCGACGTGTTCGAGTACACGCCGACCGCCGACCTCTCGGCAAACGAGATCCAGGCGGCCTCCGAGCCGCGGCTCTCACGGCTGAACGCGCAGCTCCAGTCGGAGATCGTCCACGCTCCGAGCTTCGCGGTTGTCCGCTCGTACCTGGACCAGCTCGTCCGGGCGGGCGACATCTCCCCGTGGGACGTGAAGAAGATCACGAGGCATCTCGACAAGGCCGAGAGCGAGACCAAGGAATGGAAGGCCGAGGCCGAGCTCAAGGCGGCGGAGAAGGACGTTCCGAGAGGCAGAAAGTACGACGACCTCAGGGACGCGATCCACGACCTCCACAAGAGCCTCTAGCGGGGTCGATCCGTAGAGAACGAGAGGGGCGCCGGCGGGCGCCCCTCTCACGTTCGGGAGCTAGCCCTGCCGGCGGCGCCACTCGTAGAGCGCAACCGTCCCGGCCATCGCGACGTTCAGCGACTCGGCGGCGCCGCTGAGCGGCACCGACACGCGGAGGTCGGCCTCGACGTCGGCCGGCAGCCCTTCGCGCTCGGCTCCCAGGAGGAACGTCGCGCGCTCCGGCAGGTCGGCGTCCCAGATCGCGGTCGGCGCATCCATCGCGAGCGCGACTCGTCGGGCCGGTCACGTCGTCCCAGGCGACGAGCGGCACGCGGAAGGTCGCACCGACGGCGGCGCGCAGGGCCTTCGGGCCGGTCGGATCGGCGCAGCCCTCCGAGAGCGCCACGAACGCCGGGCCGAGCGCGTCGGCCGCACGGATGAGCGTTCCGATGTTCCCGGGATCCTGGACTCGCCACAGCGCAAGCCCGACGGGCGCGTCCGCTCTCTGAGGAAGATCCGCGTGGCGAAAGACGCCGATCACGCGCGCCGGGTGCGGCAGCGTCGAGATCCCGGCCATGAGCGGGCCGTCCACGAGCGTGGCGCCGGGAAGACGGTCGAGCAGCACGGAGCGCGACGCATCCACGAGCGCCTCGACCGGCTCGAGCCCGGCGTCGAGCGCGGCCGCGACGAGATCCTCGCCCTCCGCGGCGAAGAGGCCGAGCCGCTGCCGCTTGCTCGCCGACTCGAGCTGGCGCACGAGCTTGAGGCGCGGGTTGGTCGCGGCGGTGATTACGCCAGCCATCGCATCCGGTTCCCGTGACCGTCCAGCCGCGCGAGCCGGCGCTGCTCGCCGCCCGGCCACACCGGACGTCGAGCGCGGCCGCCTCGAACGCGGGCCGGTCTCGATCCCTCGTCGAACTCGTAGGAGATCCACGCGAGCGGGCCCGCGCGGCCGGCGGCCTCGATCTCCTCGGCGAGCTGGATCCGTTCGTCGCGGCGGAGGTAGGCCATCGAGAGCGGAGTGGAACACAACCGTGAGCCCGTCCGCAGGCCGATCGGCGAGAAGCCGCGGCAATTCCTCGCGGTAGTCGCCGCGCACGAGCGCGGCGGATCGAGCCGCGCGACCTCGATCGCCCGCCGCAGCCGCTCGAGCCGCGCGGGCTGGTCGGCCCAGACGAACGACTGGAGCAGGAGCGCCTCGTCGTTGCGAGGTGACGTCGATCGGCGAGCGGTCGATGCCGAGCGCGAGCGCACGACCGGGCGTCGCGTCGAGCAGCTCGGCCGGCGGGTCCGGCCATCGCCCGTCAGCGTCGAGCAGGCGCGTCCGGCTCTCCCCACGAGCCGGTCGCGTACTCGGTAGCGGTAGCGATCCCAGAGCAGGTTCAGGCCCGGCGCTCGGGCCGAGCTCGATGAGATCGAGCGGCCGCTCGTCCGCAACGGCGAGGAACGCCGGAAGCGAGCGCGAACGAGCGCTGCACCTCGTTCGTCTGCACGTCCTGCGAGGCCACGAAGCGCGTCGAGGAACTCCCGGCGCTCACGCACGACGTCGCCGAAGCGCGACCACGGATCGTCCTCCTCCCCGCGCAGCTCGAGCAGGTGCACGCCGGCGAAGACGAGCATCGGCAGGTTCCAGCGGCTGCCGCTCGGCCGAGCGATCTCGGCGACGACCGGATCGTCCGCGTACTCGCGGGCGAGACGGGCGTAGAGCGGCGAGCCGCCGGGCTCGAAGCTCTCGTCCGCCATCCGGCGGAAGACCTCTGGGCGACCTGTTCGGGCGCGCTCAGGCTTCGAGCGCGGCCTTGGCGCGCTCGGCGATCTTCGTGAAGGCCGCGGGATCGCTCACGGCCAGATCGGCGAGGATCTTGCGGTCGAGCTCGATCTCGGCCTTCTTGCACCCGTTGACGAACTGGTTGTACGAGAGGCCTTCCTTCCGCGCCGCGGCGTTGATCCGGATGATCCAGAGCCGCCGGAACGTGCGCTTCTTGTTCTTGCGGTCGCGGTAGGCGTAGACGTCCGACTTGAGGATCTGCTCCTTCGCCTTGCGGTAGGAGACTCGGCTGGAGCCGAAATAACCCTTCGCCTCGTCGAGCACCTTCCGGCGCTTCTTGCGGGCGTGTACCGATCGCTTTACGCGGGCCATCGTCGTCCTCCCTAGCTGCCGAGCATCCGGCGCACTTCGCGGTCGTCCGCAGGAGAGACCGGCTGGTCGTTGCGGAACGCGCGGCCGCGCTTGGCCGACTTCTTCTCGAGATTGTGGCTTTGCATCGCATGGCGGCGCAGGAGCTTGCCCGAGCCGGTGAGCTTGAACCGCTTCGCGGCGGCCTTCTTAGTTTTCTGCTTGGGCATCTTCAGCCACCTCCACCGGCGCTGCTTCTGTCTGGGGCTGGGGATTGCGGTGCGGGCCGAGCACCATGACCATGTTCCGCCCGTCGAGCAGCGGATCCGACTCGACGACGCCGAGGTCCTTCACGTCCTCGGCCAGCCGCATGAGCAGGTCGCGCCCGCGCTCCGGATGGGTTGCCTCTCGTCCTCTGAACATGATCGTCACCTTCACCTTCGCCCGGTCCTTGAGGAACCGCGCCACGTGCCCCTTCTTCGTCTCGTAGTCGTGGACGCCGATCTTCGGCCGGAACTTGATCTCCTTGACGTTGATCTGCGTCTGGTGCTTGCGGGCGGTCTTGGCCTTCTGCTCCTGCTCGTAGCGGTACTTGCCGTAGTCCATGATCCGGCAGACCGGCGGATCGGCGGTGGCGGCTACCTCGACGAGATCGAGATCCTTCTCGATCGCGATCGCGAGCGCCTCGTCACGCGTCTTGATCCCGAGCTGGCCCCCGTCCTCGTCGACGAGACGAACGTTCGGGGCCCTGATCGCTTCGTTGATCCGCGTCTGCGGCTCGACCGGACGGTCCGGTCGTACGAATCGCCTCGGCCTCACTGACCTGTCACCAAACTGTGCCTTTCCTCAAAAACAACAAAAAGCTGCACGCAGGCAGCTCCGTCAACCTCGGTTCTCGGTTGAACCTCCGGGAGCCTGGGGCTCGGGAGGTGAGGAACGGAAGCTCCTGCTTGCAGGGTCAAACCTTATCAGCCGCGGCGATCTCGCCTGCGAGTTCGTCCAGGCTCATGGTCGACTGCTCGCCGTGATGGCGACGCACGGCCAGCGCGTCTCTGGACTCGCGCTCGCCCCACACGACGACGTACGGGATCTTCGCGAGCTCGGCGTCGCGGATCCTGCGGCCGAGCGTCTCGACGCGCTCGTCCACGCCGACCCGGATGCCTTGCTCACGGAGCTCCTCGGCCACCTCGGCAGCGGCGACCGCGTAATCGTCGGCCACGGGAATGACGCGCACCTGCTCGGGCGCGAGCCAGACCGGGAGCTCGCCGCCGGTGTGCTCGAGGTAGACGCCGACGAAGCGCTCGAGCGAGCCGAGCAGCGCGCGGTGGATCATCGCCGGCGTGTGCTCGGTGTTGTCGTCGCCCGCGTAGACGAGCCCGAAGCGCTTGGGCATCTGGAGGTCGAGCTGCACCGTGCCGAGCTGCCACGAGCGGCCGAGCGAGTCGTTCATGTGCAGGTCGATCTTCGGCCCGTAGAACGAGCCCTCGCCCTGGCTCTCGACGTACTCGAGGTCGCGCGCGGCGAGCGCCTTGCGCAGCTCCTCCTCGGCGAAGTCCCACTCCTCGTCGGTGCCGAGCTTGTTCTCGGGCCGAAGGGACAGCTCGACGCGCATGTCCAGGCCGAAGAGGTCGTAGAGGAAGTACGCGTAGTCGAGGCACGCGAGCAGCTCGTCCTGGATCTGGTCGTAGGTGCAGTACACGTGCGCGTCGTCCTGCACGAAGTGCCGCACGCGCAGGAGCCCGTGGAGGACGCCCGAGAGCTCGTTGCGGTGCAGGTTCCCGGCCTCGGCGATGCGCAGCGGCAGCTGCCGGTAGCTGTGCGGCCGCAGCGAGAAGAGCAGGCAGTGGCCGGGGCAGTTCATCGGCTTCAGGCCGAAGTCGCGCTCCTCGATCTCGAGCCGGAACATGTGCTCCTGGTACTTCTCCCAGTGGCCGGACGTGACCCACAGGTCGGAGTCGTAGAGCTGCGGCGTGCGCACCTCCTCGTAGCCGCGCTTTCTGTTCTCCGAGCGGCGGAGGTCCTCGAGGACGTTCCAGATCGCCATCCCGCGCGGCTGCCAGAACGCCATGCCCGGCGCCATCTCGGAGAAGTCGAACAGGTCGAGGTCCTTGCCGAGGCGGCGGTGGTCGCGCTTCTTCGCCTCCTCGATCCGCTCGAGGTACGCGTCGAGATCCTTCTGGTCGAAGAACGCCGTGCCGTAGACGCGGGTCAGCTGCTGGTTCTTCTCGTCGCCGCGCCAGTACGCGCCCGCCAGCGACGTCAGCTTCACGGCCTTGATCGGCGCCGTGTTCTGGAGATGCGGGCCCTTGCAGAGGTCGACGAACTCGCCCTGCGTGTAGAGCGAGATGTCCCCTTCGGCCGTGTCCACGAGCTCGACCTTGTACGGCTCGCCCTCGGCCTCGAAGCGGGCCTTGGCGTCGTCGCGGGAGATCTCCTCGCGCGTCCACTCGCGACCCTCGGCGATCTCGCGGCGCACCTCCTCCTCGAGCCGCTCGAGGTCGGCGTCGGTGATCGGCTCGGGGAACTCGAAGTCGTAGTAGAAGCCGTTGGCGATCGGCGGCCCGATCGCGACCTTCGTCCCGGGCAAGAGCCGGCGCGCGGCCTCGGCGAGGAGGTGCGCGGTCGAGTGGCGCAGCACGTAGAGCGCGTCGGGATCGTCCCGGTCGCGGGTCGTCAGGAAGTGGACGGCGGCCCCGTCCGGCAGCGGCAGCCGCAGGTCGCGCGGCTCGCCGTCGACCTTGACCAGCACGGCCTGCTCGGCCAGCTTGGGCCCGATCGCGCGCGCGGCGTCGAGCCCGGTCGCGCCGTCGGCCAGCTCGAGCTCCGCTCCGTCGGGGAGGATCACCTTCACAGCGACGGAGAATACTGACGGCCCTCGCGTAGAGCCGGGACGGGTTCCGGCGTGTCGCTTGTTGGAGAAAAGTGGTGAACGGGTGGGCCGATCGAGGGCAGCGGGCTACGATCGGCTGGGATGACCGACGTTCCGCGCGCAACCGCTCGAACGCGAGCGCAAGCTCGAGGTTCCGGCCGGCTTCGAGCTGCCGCCGCTCACCGGATCGCCGCTCGATCCGCGCACGTTCACGTCCACCTACCTCGACACGCCCGACCGCCGGCTCGCGCGGCTCGGGATCACGCTGCGGCGGCGAACCGAGCGCGGGCTCGGCGCGTGGCAGCTGAAGCTGCCGAGCGGACGCGACCGGCTCGAGCTCGAGTCCGCCGGAGGCCGCACGCCGCCCGAGACGCTCACGTCGCTGCTCGCGGGGCTCCTCCGCGACCGCGAGCTGGAATCGGCCGCGGTCTTGCGGACGCACCGGCAGGGCATCCGGGCCCAGAAGGGCAGGTTCCTCTCGCCGAGGTCGTCTACGACCGCGTCGCGATCATGGACGGCCGCCGGATCGCCGACCGCTTCGAGGAGGTCGAGATCGAGGCGATCGACGGAGACGAGCTCGCGCTGAACCGGCTCGAAGCCGTCCTCGTCGCCGCGGGCGCGGAGCCGGGGAACGGACTGCCCAAGGCCTTCCGCGTGCTCGGCGTGCCGGAGCCGTCGCGACCGCTCCCCGCGCCCGACCAGGAGGTCGTTCGCGCGGCGCTCGAGCAGAACGCCGTGGAGCTCGCGCGCCACGATCCCGGGACGCGGCTCGGCCACGACCCCGAGGACCTGCACCGGTTCCGCGTCGCCACGCGACGCCTGCGCGCGGTGCTCCGCGTCGCGCGGCCGCTGCTCGACCGCGAATGGGCCGACGGCCTGCGCACCGAGCTCGGCTGGCTCGGAAGCTCGCTCGGGCCCGTGCGCGATCTCGACGTGCTCGTGGAGCACCTCACCGCGGAGCTCGCCGAGCTGGACGATGACGACCGCGCCGCGGGCGCGCCGCTGCTCGAACGGCTTGCGGCCGAGCGCGTGGCCGCCGCGCGAGGCGTTGCTCGAGGCGCTCTCGACCCCGCGCTACTTCGCCCTGCTCGACGCGCTCGAGGCTGCGGCGGCGGAGCCGAGGTTCAGCGGCGCCGAGGTCTCGGTCACGGAGCTCGCCGCGCAGGAGTTCGGCCGGCTCGAGAAGGCCGCGAAGGCGCTTCGGCCCGACATCTCCGACGACGACCTCCACGGCATCCGCGTCCGCGGCAAGCGCGCGCGCTACTCCACCGAGCTCGCCGCGCCGCTCGCCGGCGTCGGGCTCGGCGAAGGTGATCACGCGCGCGAAGCGCTTCCAGGACGTGATCGGCGACCACCAGGACGCCGTGGTCGCCGAGGAGAAGCTGCGGGCCCTGACGGCGCAGCTGAACGATCCGCCGTCGGCGTTCGTCGCCGGCCTCCTCGTCGAGCGCCAGCGCGAGCGCCGCCGCGATGCGCGCGCCGCGGTCCCGGACGCGTGGCAGCGCCTCTCGAAGGCGGGGCGGAAGGCGTGGCCGCGATGAAGCTCGTGCACGCAGCGGGAGGCGTGGTCTGGCGCCGCGTCGGCGAACGCACGGAGGTCGTGCTCGTCCACCGTCCGCACTACGACGACTGGACGTTCCCGAAGGGCAAGCGGAAGGGCGACGAGACGGACGAGGAGTGCGCGCTGCGCGAGGTCGAGGAGGAGACGGGCCTGCGCTGCTCGCTCGGCGACGAGCTTCCGTCCACGGAGTACGAGGATTCGCGCGGGCGGCCGAAGATCGTCCGCTGGTGGACGATGGAGCCCGAGAGCGACACGACCGAGATCGACGAGGACGAGGTCGACGAGGCGCGGTGGGTCTCGACCTACGAGGCCTCCCTGCTCCTCACGTACGACCGCGACCGGCGGCTGCTCGAGGCGTTCGCCTCGGTAGCCGCCTAGGCGGCGGCGGCTTCGACGCGGTCGAAGAGGTCGAGGACGGCGCCTTCGCGCAGGCCGCCGCGGGCGACGATGAGCGGCGTCTCGAGGAGCGCGCTGCACCTCGGCGAGGAGCACGGCGCCGGCGGCGAGCGAGAGGACGCGCGCCGGATCGATTCGATGGCGCTTGGCGTAGGTCGCGCGTCGGCGTCTCGATCAGATCCTCGACCACCGACGTCGAGCTCGGCCGGCCCGAGCGCCGGGCCGACGGCCTTGCCGATCGCCCGCGCGGTGCCGCCGGTTGCGAGCGACATCCGCGGCAGCGGCGGAACGGCCGAGTCGAGCGCGGCGGCGACCTCGGCCCGGATCTTCTCGACCGCCTTGCGCCCGCAGGGGTCGTCGTCGACGAACCGGCGGGTCAGGCGGACGGCGCCGAGGTCGAACGAGCGCATCCACGCGACGCCGCCCTCGGGCGTGCCGACGCCGATCTCGGTCGAGCCGCCGCCGACGTCGCACACGGCGACGCGTGCCCGGGTTCTCCTCGAGCCGGGCGATGGCGCCCTCGAAGGCGAGGCGTCCCTCCTCGTCGGGCGAGAGCACTCGAACGGGCGCGCCGGTCGCGGACTTCGAGGGCCGCGACGAGCTCCTCGCCGTTCTCGGCCTGGCGGCCGGGAGCGGTGACGACGACCTCGATCGCGTCGCAGTCGAGGCTACGGGCGTTTCGCGCCTGCGCGTCGCGCGCGCTCGGCGGTGCGGCGCAGCGCCGCCTTGCCCAGGCGGCCGGTCGCCTCGACCTCTTCGCCGAGCCCGAGGAACTCGCGCTCCTGCAGGACGGGCTCGAGTCCGGACCGTGGACCGGTCGGCGACGAGCAGCCGGACCGTGTTCGAGCCGACGTCGATGATCCCCACGCGCATCGTCCGCATTGTTCAGTGCCGGTCGGCGGTCACTTGATCACCGCTGGCTCGCCGGCGCGCGTGCCGCCGGCGTCGTGCCTTGCGCATGAGCACGTCCTGCGCCGCGCGTGCGGGCTCGTCGTCGGCGGGGCGAACCCGCGTCCACGCGCCGTCCTCGCCGAGCTCCCACGCGTCGTCGTTCGCTCCGAGGAGCACGTCGAACGCACCCGCGAGCCGCTGCTGGAGGACGCCGTCCTCGACGGGCGCGACGACCTCGACCCGGTGGTCGAGGTTGCGCGGCATGAGATCGGCGCTGCCGAGGAGCCAGGACGTCGACTTCTCGGCCTCGAAGCAGAAGACGCGGCTGTGCTCGAGGAAGCGGCCGAGGACGCTGCGCACGCGGATCGTTCTCGGACAGCCCGGGAACGCCGGGCCGCAGCGTGCAGATCGAGCGGGCGACGATGTCGATCTGCGCGCCGGCCTGCGACGCGGCGTACAGCTCGTCGATGACCGCCTCGTCGGTGAGCGAGTTGACCTTGATCCGGATGCGCGCCGTCTTCTCCGTCCTCGGCCGCCGCCGCGACCGCGCGGATCTCGTCGATCAGCCGCCGCCGCAGCGCGAACGGCGCGACGAGCAGCTTGCGGAACCGCTGCGGCCGGCCGAAGCCGGTCAGGTAGTTGAAGAGCTCGGCGACGTCGGCGGCGATCTCCTCGTCGGCCGTGAAGAGCCCGAAGTCCTCGTAGAGCCGCGCGGTGAGCGCGTGGTAGTTCCCGGTGCCGAGGTGGACGTAGCGGCGCAGCGTGTCGCCCTCGCGCCGCACGACGAGCGTCATCTTCGCGTGGATCTTCAGGTTCGGGAACCCGTAGACGACGTGCACGCCCGAGCGCTCGAGCGCGCGCGACCAGCCGATGTTGCGGTGCTCGTCGAAGCGCGCCTGCAGCTCGACGAGGCACACGCTCTGCTTGCCCGCCTCGGCCGCGGCGACGAGCGCGGCACGAGCGGCGAGTCGTCGCTCGTCCGGTACACGGTCGTCTTGATCGCGGTCACGTCGGGATCCTCGGCGGCGGCGCGCAGAAACGCCTCGAACGTCGTCGCGAACGAGTCGTACGGGTGGTGGACGAGCAGGTCGCCGCGAGCGGATCGTCTCGAAGACGGAGCGCGAGTCGAGCCGGCCCGCGAGGCGGTCCGGCGTCCGGCCGAGCCACACCGGGTCGCGCAGGTCGGGGCGCTCGAGCGTCGCGAGCTGGATCGCGTCGGCGAGGTCGAGCGGGCCGCGCACGCGGTAGACCTGCTCGCGGCGTCACGCCGCAGCCCGGTCTGGAGCCGGTCGAGCATCCGGCTCGACATCGCGTCCGAGACCTCGAGCCGGACGGGCTCGCCGAACCGCCGGCGGCGCAGCTCGATCTCGACCGCCTCGAGCAGGTCGTCGGCCTCGTCGGAGACCTCGTAGTCGGCGTCGCGCGTCACGCGGAACGCGGCGCACTCGACGATCTCCATCTGCGGGAAGAGCGAGGAGAGGTGGTGCGCGATGACGTGCTCGAGCGGCATCCGCAGCCCGCGCTCGCCGAGCTCGAGGAACCGCGGCAGCCCCTCGGGAACCTTGACGCGGGCGAACCGCTCCTCCCCGGTCTCGGGCTGGCGCACGAAGACGCCGAGGCTGAGCGAGAGACCCGAGATGTACGGGAACGGCTGCCCGGGCCCGACCGCGAGCGGCGTCAGCACCGGGATAGACCTCGGCCTCGAAGCGGCGCGCGAGCTCGTCCAGCTCGGCCGGGTCGCAGTCGTCGACCTGGCCGATCACGATGCCCTCGGCGGCCAGCGCGGGCCGCAGCTCCTTCGACCAGACCCGCGACTGCTCGGCGCCGAGCTCGACGACCCGCTCACGGATCGCGGCCAGCGTCTCCACCGGCGTGCGGCCGTCGGACGATCGGATCGGCGATCCCGGACTCCTCCTGCCCGATCAGCCCGCCGACCCGGACCATGAAGAACTCGTCCAGGTTCGCGGAGAAGATCGAGCAGAACTTGACGCGCTCGAGGAGCGGCACGGTCGCGTCGGCGGCGAGCTCGAGCACACGGCCGTTGAACTCGAGCCACGAGAGCTCGCGGTTCAGGAGGCGGTCCGGGATCGCTCGGCCTTCGCCTTGGGCGCTCGCGCGCGTGTAGGAGGTGGTCGCCATCGCCTGGATCATCGATCGTGCCGCACGCAGATCGCACGTCGTGGGTTACGAAGTTGTGAACGGCTAGACGGCGGCGGACTCGCTCGGCGGTCTTCGGCAGCGGCTCGAACTTGTAGCCGACGCCGTAGCGCGTCTGGATGAACGTGTGACGCGTCGAGCGCGTCTCGATCTTGTCGCGCAGCTTGCGGACGAACACGTCGACGGTGCGGTCGCGTCGCGTCTCGCGCCGGCCCCAGATCCGCTGGAGCAGCTCGTCGCGGGTGACCACGCGGCCGCGCTCGAGCGCCAGCGCGTAGAGGAGCCGGAACTCGGTCGGCGTGAGCTCGACGCTCTCGCCGTCCACGTAGGCCTGGACGTTCAGCGGATCGACGAGCAGCTCCTCGACCTCGATCGGCTCGCCGCGCTCCTCGGTCTGGGCGCGAACGCCGCGCCGGGCCGCCGCGCGCACGCGCGCGACGAGCTCCTTCATGGAGAACGGCTTGACGAGGTAGTCGTCGGCGCCGATCTCGAGCGCGTGGACGCGGTCGTGCTCGGTGCCGCGCGCGCTCACGACCACGATCGGCGTCCCGATTCCCTCCTGCCGGGCGGTCTCGAGAAGCCGCCAGCCGTCGAGGCCCGGGAGCATGAGGTCGAGCACGCAGACGTCCGGATGCTCGTAGCGCAGCCGCGCGAGGCCCGACTCGCCCTTGTTCACCCAGATCGGATCGAACCCGGCCGAGACCAGGTGACGCGACATCCCGTCGGCGATGACGTCGTCGTCTTCGATGATCAGAACCTTCGGCATGCAGGCGAATTGTGACTGTCCGGACGCTCCGGTGGGGTGCGTTCCCGGTGAACGGCTTGTGAACAAGTGGAGAACGCGGGATCGCGACTCTGTGTTGCTCTACGCTCACGGCGTGCGGCTCCCCTCCCGCAAGCGCGCCGAGACCGCCCCGAATCCGGAGCTCGTGATCGCAGCCGAGCGGGGACGGCGCCTGATCGAGGAGAGCCGGGAGTTCGTGCTCGTGCTCGACGCCGACGACCGCGTCGTGCTTGCGAGCCAGCGCGCCCGCGAGGCGCTCGAGGGCGTGGTCGAGGGGACGCGCGTGACCGAGGAGATGATCGGCTCGGGCTCGAGCCGCGTGCCGTTCCGCGTCCCCTACGAGGTCGCCGGCCGAACCGAGACGCTCCTGTACGTCTCCGACGAGGGCGACCTCGCCGCCTACGAGGAGCTTCGCTCCGGGTTCACCGCGGCCGTCTCGCACGAGCTGCGCACGCCGCTCGCCCGCCTCCTCGCGCTGCTCGAGACCGCGCTGCTGCCCGAGGCGGACACCGCCGGCCTGATCGACCAGGCCCGCTCGGAGATCAGCGAGATCACGGAGTTGATCGACGACATCCTCTTCCTCAGCGAGCTCGAGTCGGGCCGCGAGGTGGTCGGGCTCGGATCGACGGTCGGCGCTGCCGCTCCTCGAGAAGGTGGTCGCCTCCGCGGCCGACAGCGCCGCGCGGGCCGGCGTTCGCCTGGCGGCCGAGGGCGACGCCGACGTCGAGCTGCCCCTGCGGCCGCGCATGATCCGCGTCGTCGTCTCGAACCTCGTCGAGAACGCGATCCGCTACGCCGGCGCCGGGGCGATGCTCACGCTCAGCGTCAGATCGGCGAACGGCGAGGTCGCGCTCACCGCGTCCGACACCGGAATCGGCGTCGCCGAGGACGACCTGCCGCGACTCTTCGAGCGCTTCTACCGCGCCGATCGCGCGCGCGCGTCACGCGGTACCGGGCTCGGCCTCGCGATCGTGAAGCACGTCGTCACCGCCGCCGGCGGCTACGTCGAGGCGAGCGGCGACCGGGGCGAAGGACTCACCGTCCGCTGCGTGTTTCCTGCGCGCTGAAGCCGCGTTCACAACTTCTTCTCCACCCGTTCACAGCCTTTCTGCCCACATGCGACCGGCTGGGATCGACACTCGCGGAAATGAGACAACGCGAAAGGAGAACAGTGAGTTTTCGGCTTCCCAACCGGGCAGCTCCTCGTCGCCCTGGCCGCGCTGCTCGCGCTCGCCGCAGCCGGCTGCGGACGCGACGACTCGAGCGACGAACGTGGCGAACACCGTCGGCACGTCCGGCGGAGAACAGCTCTCCGGCACGGTGATCGCAGACGGATCGAGCACGGTCGGTCCGCTCACGACCGCGGCGGCCGAGGCCTTCCGCGAAGAGCAGCCCGACGTCAACGTCGAGGTCGGCATCGCCGGCACCGGCGGCGGCTTCGAGCGTTTCTGCGCAGGCGAGACGGATCTCTCCAACGCCTCCCGCCCGATCAAGGACGACGAAGAGGCGCCGCTTTGCGCCGACGCCGGCATCGAGTACACCGACTTCCAGGTCGCAGTCGACGCGCTCACGGTCGTCGTGAACACGGAGAACGACTGGGTGGACTGCCTGACCGTCGACCAGCTCGCGAAGATCTGGGGACCCGACGCCGAGGGCACGATCACCAACTGGAACCAGGTCGACCCGAGCTTCCCCGACCAGGCGCTGACCCTCTCCGGGCCCGGCACCGACTCGGGCACGTTCGACTACTTCACCGCCGAGGTGAACGGCGAGGAGGGCGCCAGCCGCGCCGACTACAACGCGAGCGAGGACGACAACACGATCGTCCAGGCGGTCTCGGGCGACAAGGGCGGCCTGGGCTACTTCGGCTACACGTACTACGAGGAGAACCAGGACACGCTCAAGGCCCTCGAGATCGACGGCGGAGACGGTTGCGTCGCCCCGAGCGCCGAGGCCGCACAGGACGGCACCTACACGCCGCTCTCCCGGCCGCTCTTCGTCTACGTGAAGAACGAGTCCTTCACGAAGCCCGAGGTGCTGGGCTTCATGACCTACTTCCTCGACAACCTCGACACCATCGCCGAGGCGGCGCAGTTCATCGCCGTCCCCGACGACGTGCTCGAGGAGAACGCCTCCAAGCTCGAAAGCGCAGGCTCCTAGCCCGCGCATGGCAACGCCCGACGTAACCGCAGGCGCGCAGCCGGTCCCGATCCGGCTGCGCGCCGACGGCCGTAGATGGGGCGAGGACGTCGTCAAGGTCGTCCTCGGTCTCTGCGCCCTCATCTCGATCCTGACGACGGTCGGGATCATCATCGCGCTGCTCGAGCCGTCCATCGAGTTCTTCCGCGAGGTCTCGCCCGTGGACTTCTTCTCGGGCGACCGCTGGGCCCCGCTCTTCGAGCCCGCCTCGTTCGGCGTTCAACCGCTGCTCGTAGGAACGCTCGTCATCACGTTCTGGGCGTGCCTCGTCGCCCTTCCGGTCGGGCTAGGCGTCGCGATCTTCCTGAGCGAGTACGCAAGGCCGCGGACGCGGAGCATCGTGAAGCCGGCCCTCGAGACGCTGGCAGGCATTCCCACCGTCGTCTTCGGATTCTTCGCGCTCACGTTCTTCACGCCGTTCCTCCAGGATCTCGGCACCGGCGTCAGCGGCTTCAACGTGCTCTCGGCCGGGATCGTGATCGGCGTCATGCTGATCCCGATCGTCGCCTCGGTCTCCGACGACGCGATGAGCGCCGTCCCCCAGGACCTCCGCGACGGCGCCTACGGGCTCGGTTCGACCCGCCTCCAGGTCTCGACGAAGATCGTCGTTCCGGCCGCGATCTCGGGGATCATCGCGAGCTACGTGCTGGCGATCTCGCGCGCGATCGGCGAGACGATGATCGTCCTGATCGCCGCGGGCGGTCTGGCGCAGATCACCGCCGACCCCCGCGAGCAGGCCCAGACGATGACCGCGTTCATCGCAGCGACCGGGACCGGCGACGTTCCGACCGGCTCGATCGAGTACAAGACGATCTTCGCCGTCGCGCTGACGCTGTTCGTGATCACGTTCGCGATGAACATGTTCTCCATCCGCCTCGTGCGGAAGTTCCGGGAGATCTACGAGTGAGCGCCGCACCTCAGACGATCGGACGCCAGTCGCGCTCGAACCGAGTGCGCGGCACGGCCTTCTACATCGTCCTGCTCGTCTGCGTGTCGATCGGGTTCCTGCTGCTCGGCGTGCTGCTCGTCGACGTCGTCCGCAAGGGATTCGGCTACATCGATCCGGTCCTCTTCCAGAATCCCACCTCCGCGGACCCGGAGAAGGCGGGCGCGCGGCCGGCCATTCTCGGGACGATCTACATGATGTTCCTCCTGCTGGTGATGGTCATGCCGATCGGTGTCGGCACGGCGATCTACCTCGAGGAGTACGCGAACCGCGAGCGGTGGTACAACCGGATGCTCGAGGTGAACATCCAGAACCTCGCGGCCGTCCCGTCGATCGTCTACGGGATCCTCGGACTGGCGTTCATCGTGCGCGGGCTCGGCATCGGCCGGGTGCTCCTCGCGGGCGCGATGATCCTCACGCTGCTCGTGCTTCCGACGGTGATCGTCGCGAGCCGAGAAGCGATCCGGGCGGTTCCCGACTCGATCCGCCAGGGCGCGTTCGCCCTGGGCGCGACGCAGTGGCAGGTCGTCTGGCGCCAGGTCCTCCCCGCGGCGATCCCGGGGATCGCGACCGGCTCGATCCTCGCTCTGGCGCGGGCGATCGGCGAGACGGCGCCGCTCCTCCTGGTCGGCGCGCTGACGTACGTCGCGGTGGACCCGACGATTCTCGGCTCCTTCACGGTGCTGCCGGTCCAGATCTACCAGTGGATCACGCGGCCGCAGGAGGAGTTCCGACTGCTCGCCGCGGCCGGGATCATGGTGCTCCTCGTGATCCTCCTGACGATGAACGCATTCGCGATCTGGCTTCGAAACCGCTATCAACGACAATGGTGAGGGACGACATGGAAATCTCCACCGCAGCACCTGGGAGAATCGCCGGCGTGGACGAGAAGATTCTTGAACGCACGAGCTCCGAGGCCTACGCCCGCCGCGAGGCGCTCTTCGAGGTGTCGGACCTGGGCGTCAACTACGCCGGAGTGCCGGCCTTGAAGAACGTCTCGCTCGAGATCTACAAGAACTACGTGACGGCGTTCATCGGCCCGTCCGGCTGCGGCAAGAGCACGTTCATCCGCTGCTTCAACCGGATGAACGACCTGATCCCGTCCGCAGCGATCGACGGGCGGATCCTCTACCACGGGCTCGACCTGTACGGCCCGGAGGTCGACGCGGTCGAGGTGCGCAAGCGCATCGGCATGGTCTTCCAGAAGCCGAACCCGTTCCCGAAGTCGATCTACGACAACATCGCATTCGGCCCGCGCGTGCTCGGCCTGAAGGACAACCTGGACGACCGGGTCGAGAAGGCGCTCAGGCAGGCCGCGCTCTGGGGCGAGGTGAAGAGCCGCCTGAAGGCCAGCGCGTACAGCCTCTCCGGCGGGCAGCAGCAGCGCCTCTGCATCGCGCGCTGTCTCGCCGTCGAGCCCGACGTGCTCCTCATGGACGAGCCCGCCTCGGCGCTCGACCCGATCTCGACGACCGCGATCGAAGACCTCATGCACTCCCTGAAGGAGCGGTACACGATCGTGATCGTCACCCACAACATGCAGCAGGCGGCCCGCGTCGCCGACATGACGGCGTTCTTCAGCGTCGAGGTCGACGAGGAGAAGGACAACCGCACGGGCATCCTCGTCGAGTACGACGAGACGCCCACGATCTTCACCAAGCCCGCCGACCAGCGGACAGAGGACTACGTGACAGGACGGTTCGGATGAAAGTCACTCGCATCACACTCCAGGAAGAGCTCGACCAGCTCGAAGCGGGGCTCCAGGAGGAAGGCGAGCTCGTCCTCCGTTCGCTCCGCGGCGCGCTCAACGCGCTGAAGACGCAGGACATCGAGCTGGCCGAGGAGGTCATCGGCTTCGACGACGAGATCGACGCGCGCTACTTCGCGATCGAGGAGGGCATCCAGTCGCTCCTCGCGCGGCAGAACCCCGTCGCCGGCGACCTGCGCCTCGTCCTGGCCGTGCTCCACAACAACCTGCACCTCGAGCGGATGGCCGACTACTGCGTGACGATCGCCAAGCTCACGAAGCTCGTCGAGGGGATCGCGCAGGACCACGACCTCCTCGAGGGCTTCGAGGAGATGGGCTCGCGCGCCGAGGAGATGATCCGCATCTCGCTCGACTCGTTCGCAAACCGGGACGCCGACAAGGCCGAGTCGCTCGTCCACCTGGACGAGCTGATCGACCGCGCCAACCGCCGCGTCGTCGACCGCGTCCTCGCGCTCGGCTCGGACCCGGAGCGACGCGAATGGGGCCTGCGGATGATCATCGTCTCGCGCTGCCTCGAGCGGATCGGCGACCACGCCGTCGACATCGGCGAGCAGACCGCCTACCTCGTGAGCGGGGAGTTCCGCGAGTTCACGGACGCGTCCCACACGGGACCGCCCGGCACGACTCCGCGCGAATTGGACTGAGCTAGTAAGGCGGCGGCCCGAACGGGGTCGCCTCGGCCGGCACCGGCGGGCGGCGCGCCAGGATCGTCCGCGTCGCGAACGCCATCACGCCGACCGCGCACGCGGCGCCGAAGAGGAGCAGGTCCCCGCCGGGAAGGCGCGTCACGAGCTCCATCGAGCTCCGACGGCGGCCGCGCAGGGGATCGTCATGACCCAGGCGAGGAGGATGTTCCCGGCGACGCCCCAGCGCACGGCGTTCAGCCGCCGCGTCGCCCCCGCGCCGAGCACCGCGCCCGACACCGTGTGCGTCGTCGAGACCGGGAAGCCGTAGTGCGCGGTGACCCAGAGGATCGACGCGGTCGACGTCTGCGCTGCGAACCCGCGCGGCGGATCCAGCTTCGCGATCCGCGTCCCCAGCGTGCGGATGATCCGCCAGCCGCCCACGTACGTCCCGATCCCCATCGCGAGCGCCGCGCTCACGATCACCCACATCGGCGGCCGGTCGAAGTCGGGGTCGAGATGCCCGGTGGAGACGAGCGCGAGCGCGATGATCCCCATCGTCTTCTGCGCGTCGTTCGTCCCGTGCGTGAACGCGACGAACCCGCCCGAGACGAGCTGGAGCCGGCGGAAGACGCGGTTGACGATCCCGGGCGAGCGCCGCCGCACGATCCAGAGGACCGCGATCATCAAGGCCGCGGCTGTCACCAGGCCGAGGATCGGCGCGAGGAGCGACGGGACCAGAACGTTGTCGAGGATCCCCTGCCACTGGATCGCGTCCAGGCCCGATGCGGCGATGGCGGCGCCGATCACGCCGCCGATCAGCGCGTGGCTCGAGCTCGACGGCAGGCCCAGGTACCAGGTGAAGAGGTTCCAGAAGATCGCGCCGACGAGGCCGCCGAGGATGACGCTCGGCGTGACCGCGTCCGCGTTCACGATCCCCGTGGCGATCGTGGCCGCGACCGCGAACGAGACGAAGGCCCCCGCGACGTTCAGGACGGCGGCCGAGAGAACCGCGGCCCGCGGCGACATCGCGCGCGTCGACACGCTCGTGGCGATCGAGTTCGCGGTGTCGTGAAAGCCGTTGGTGAAGTCGAAGAAGAGCGCGGTCGCGACGACGGCTGCGAGCGTCCAGTCCATGGGACGGAGCTAGGCGTTCTTCACGACGATGTTGCCGATCACGTTGGCGGCGCGCTCGCAGGCGTCGATCGCGTCCTCGAGCGACTCGAAGATGTCCTTCCAGCGGATCACGACGAGCGGATCGATGCGCGGGTCGCGGAAGAGGTCGGCGATCGCCTCGCGGACGATGCGGTCGCCCTCGTCCTCGAGCGTCTTCAGCGCGATCAGCTCGGCCTCGACCGTCTTGACGTCGCGCAGCCCCTTGACGGCGTTGTTGAGCCGCTCGGCCGCGCCGACGAGGATCTTGCACTGCTCGAGCGCCTGCCTCGTCGCCTGCTCCACGCCGTACAGCTCGAGCAGGTCGCAGGACTCGTCGATGATGTCGACCACGTCGTCGAGCGCCTGCGCGAGCTCGTAGATGTCCTCGCGGTCGAACGGCGTCACGAACTGCGTGTTGAGGAGCTGGATGATCTCGCGCGTCGCGTCGTCGCCCGCGTGCTCGATCGCCTTGATGTCGGCCTGGCTCACCGAGGAGTTCGGGTACTCGCGAAACCGCGTCTCCGCCTTGCGGGCGGCCTCGAGCGCGTTGGCGCCCGCCTGCTCGAACAGGACGTAGAACTCGGACATCCGGGGGACGAGCTTCAGGCGCACCGGCGGGATCGTACCGGGCTTGTAGGCTCAGGCCATGACCAACGCAACGCTCCACACCAATCACGGGCCGATCCAGGTCGAGCTCTACGACGACGACGCGCCCGTCACAGTGCAGAACTTCCTCAAGCTCGCCGGCGACGGCTTCTACGACGGTGTCACGTTCCACCGCGTGATTCCGGACTTCATGATCCAGGGCGGCGACCCGACGGGCACCGGCTCGGGCGGCCCCGGCTACCAGTTCGAGGACGAGGAGAACGAGCATCGGGTCGAGCGCGGCGCCCTCGCGATGGCGAACGCGGGCCCCAACACGAACGGCTCCCAGTTCTTCGTCGTCGTCGCCGACGCGTGCCCGTGGCTCGACGGCAAGCACACCGTCTTCGGCCGCGTCACCGAGGGCCTGGACGTCGTGGACACGATCGCCGGCCTCGACCGCGACCACACGCGACAAGCCGCTCGAGGCGGTCGTGATCGAGCGCGTCGACCTGGCCTAGCGCCGGCGCGGAACCGCTGCCGCACGTCCTCCGAGAACGAAATGTCGCTCTTTGGAACATTCCGCGCCGAACCCACTTGCGCTTTTCGGCGAGGTCCGCAAGTATCCCCTTCGTCAAGTCCTGGTGGCCCTCGGGCCAGCAGGACTTGGCATTTAAGGGGACGTCCTGCCGAGACGATTTCGCGGCCGTCGCCCGCGGCGTTCTCAACGAAAGATCGCTCTTTGGAACATTTCGTTCCGAACCCACTTGCGCTTTCCGGCCAGGTCCGCAAGTATCCCCTCCGTCAAGTCCTGTAGGCCTTCGGGCCCGCAGGACTTGGCATTTAAGGACTGGTTCAGCGGAGCTCGTACAGGCGGTCTTCGATCTCGCCGCCGCGCACGTCGTCGTAGACCCGCTTCGAGCCGACCAGCGTGAAGCCGCTCTTCTCGAGGACGCGCACCGAGCCGTGGTTGTCCCCTGCGACCTTGGCGTGCAGCGGCCGCTTGGTGTCCACCTCGAGGAACGCCGCAACCGCCGCCGTGGCGATGCCTTTCCCCCAGTACGCGCGCGAGATCCAGTAGCCGAGCTCGCGCACGCCGTCGCGCTCGAAGCTCAGCACGTTGCCCGCCACCTCGCCGTCGAAAAGGATCGTGCGGATCAGGTGTCGCGTCGTCGGCGAGGATCCTCGCCCAGTGCGCCTCGAAGGCCTCGCGGTCGCGCGAGGCGACCGCGGCGAGGCGGCTCGCAGCCTCGTCCGCCTGGTTCTCGAAGAACACCGGCAGGTCGGACTCCTGGACTTCGCGGAGCTGAACCACGGTCGCCATGCTACGCCCGGCGACCGCGGTTCCCGCCCCGCCGCGCTTAAACGGTCCTGCGCCCGCCGGCGACGGAAAGCAGTGCCAAGATCGCCGCGACGATGAGCAGGAGGAAGAGCAGCTTGCTGACGGCGACCCCGCCCACGAGGGCGAGAATCACGACGAGCAAGACCAAGAGCCAGAGCATTTTCATTCCTTTCGGTAGGGACGATGCTCTGAGATGCCCGCCTGATCGATCCCAAAACCTAGAAATCTGCTTACACGACGAACGGGCAGCGCTCAGTTCTTGAGATCCCCCCGTACGGCCATGACGCGGAAGCCGAAGGCGCCTCTGGCGCTCGGACGCCGCGACCTCACCTCGAACGAGTGGAGATTGCGCCTCCGGACGAAGAGCCCGCCGAGATCGCCGTACTCGGCGCCGGCGCGGCCTACAGCATCGTGCTGACCAAGCGCTGAGCGGTTCTCCGAGCTCTCGAATTCGCGCTACGAGAGGCGCTTCGTATACCGGTGACACGGCACTGCGATCGTCCCGTCTCCGACAGCGGGCAGGTAGTCGAACGGCCCGTCGTCGACCCAGCCCAGGCGCTCGTAGAACCGCCTGGCCCGGCGGTTGCCGCTTACGACCGCGAGCCAGGCTTGCGTGTGGCCGTTGGCGCGGGCCTGCCGCTCGGCCTCGGCGATCAGCGCATCTGCGACACCCGAGCCGCGATGGTCCCGGGAGACGTAGACCTGCTCCACCTCGTCGTCGACGACCATGACGAAGCCCGCGACCGCACCGTCGACGACGGCGACCGTCGCGTCGCCGACGCGTTCGGCCGCGCGGGTACGAAACGACTCGTCCGGCCTCGCGGCGACGAGCTCCTCCGGGACGTGTCCGTCGTGCGCGTCGTGCCACCCGAGCCGCCAGATCTCGGCCACCGCGTCTGCGTCCTCTGCGGTCGCCTTGCGGAGGATGAGCTCGCGTTCCGGGTCCACACCGGCAGTGTCGCACGAGCCGGGCCGCCAACTCTTCGCGAGAAAGCCTCCCCGGCGGGGAAACGACTAGAGGCCGCTCGGCGGGGCGTTGTCGCCCCGGATCGAGCTCGCGAAGCTCGTGCCCTGCTGCGTGTACCAGTGGCCGAACAGCACGAGCGCGTCGTGCTTGGTCGCAGCGCCGCCGATGACCAGCTCGCTGCCGCGCTCGAGGTTCCACACCGGCGGCCAGAGGCCGGGCAGGCGGTACAGGCGGTACTCGCCTCCCTCGGTCTCGTAGTCGCCCACCGCGACGAACTCGAAGCTCGGAACGCTCACAGGCTGACGCCGCAGCAGGTCGCTGCTGCCCTAGTTCGTGGTGGACGGTCGCCATGTACTGACCATCGGCCTCGGTCGCTTGCGGAGTGATGAAAATCGCGTTAACGGAGCGTCAAGAGAAGCTCTCGGTTTCCTGACGTGTCGCTAAGTGCCCGGAGGCCAAGGGACAGTGCGAATGCACGGCCACCACGAGGGGGCGGCGAGCGTCCCTGCGAGACACTTGTTCGCTGGGCGAAGGAGGCGTAGAAGTCTTCCATGCGCTTCCTGCTTCTTCTAGTGGCCGCGCTTGTGTCTGGCGTTCTCCTCACTGCGTGTATGGGAGCCGGGCAGACAACTGCCACGGGCATCGCGAGGCCGTCAACGGCGGCCCCGACCTCGACCTCAACGCAGACAGGCGCGACGGACACGGTGGCCCCGGATCTCAACCACATCAGCGCAACGGACGCCGCTCGCTTCGGTGAGGCCAGCGGGCGACTGCAAGGCGTGCTCGACGCGATCGTCGCCTGCCTCCAAGAAGACGATCCAGGATGCGTCAGCGGTCAGCGTGACGGCTTCAGGGCGGCGGTTCGGGACACCGTCCACAACCTGACTGGCCCCGAAACACGCGACAACCCGTGTTATCAACGCCTTGAGAACTACGACAGCACGCTCAGCGAACTCCGCACGGTGACCAAATGGCTCTTTGTCGCAACCGAGCCTGGGCAACCGTTATACGGCCAATCCCTTAGTGACTTCTGGGGCCGAGTTGTCCAGGTGCAAGAGAAACACCGCGACGTAGCGGAGCGGTTCCTCGCCGCCTGCACATGACGCCCACCGCCCTCGACAACGGCCAGCGTTCTCCGCGCAAGCTCGCCGGCGCCCGGTTCCCGACCGGCGAGGGCTTCGTCGTGGTGGACGTGCCCGCGCGTGCCTACGTGCCGCTGACCCTGCCTTTCCCTGCCCTCGGCCAACACGTGTTCGGCGTCTGAGGCGAACGACGAGCGCCCACGCGGGACCGATTGGCTGAGTGCTCGTGCGCCCTGTCCGCATCGGACATCCTCTCGGTTTCCTGACGTGTCGCTGAGTGCCCGGAGGCCAAGGACAGTGCGAATGCACGGCCCGCAGGCCGGAGGACGCTCAGCGGCGCGAGGCGACGGCGCAGCCGGGCGCCGGTCAGGGAAGCGAGAGTGGGCGGTACTGGGCTCGAACCAGTGACCCCCAGCTTGTCGAGCTGGTGCTCTCCCAACTGAGCTAACCGCCCTTGGGCGCCGGATTCTAGCGAACGCTCTTGGGCAGGAACCCCAGTGGGTTCACGGGCTCGCCGCGCTTGTGCACTTCGAAATGCAGGTGCGGGCCGGTGCACGAGCCCGTGCAGCCCGCCTTCGCGATTCGCTGGCCGCGCTGGACGAGGTCGCCCCGCTCCACCTGGATCGACGACAGATGCGCGTAGAGCGTCACGAGCCCGGGCCCGTGGCGGATCTCGATCACGTTGCCGTAGCCCGCGTGCTCGTCGAGCCAGCCGGTGGCGATCACGACGCCGTCGTCGGCCGCGCGCACCTGGTTCGTCTGGAGGACGGCGATGTCGACCCCGGCGTGGAGCCGGCCCCACCGTTCGCCGAACGGGGACTCGAACGGTCCGCGCAGCGGCACGGCGAAGCGGTCCGCTCCGCCAGGACCAACGCGGGAAGGCGTGGTGTAGTCCGGGTAGGAAGCGAACGCGGGGGCGGCGAGCGCACAAGCGCAGAGAGCCGCCGCGGCGAGCGCGGTAAAACGAAGCAAGCGCCCCAGGCTAGCCGAGGAATCGGGCGGCCGAGTCCCCCGGATGGGGGGACGCGCCGCAGCCCGAAGACCGCGGCGCGCCCTGAGATCGTCCTAGGAGCGGGGCGCCCGGCCGGTCTTCGTGACGCGGATCGTCCCCTGCATCCACGGGTGGATGGCGCAGAGGTAGTGGATCCTCCGGCCGACCTTGGCCTTCACGCGAGCGCCGATCTTCTTCCCTTGCAGGAGGATGAGCGAGTCGCCCTGTGACTGCATCCCGGCCGGGCCGAGGTCCACGCGCAGCCGCGCGAGACCCGAGTCGGGATCGTTCGGATCCTCCAGGTGGTTGTTGAGGAGCGAGCAGATCGGGCAGGCGAAGATCTCGTTCACGGTGTCGGGAACGTTCTTCTCCATGACCAGCGTGACCGAGTGGGGATCGCCCGACTTGTCGGCATCGACCCAGGTGACGCGCTCGTTCGGCCGGACGAAGATGACGCCCGCGTCGAAGCGCAGCGTGCTGCTCAGGTACTCGTTGGGCGAGAACGCATCGCCGCCGCGCGTCTTCACGGTCTTCCCCGCGTAGGCGGGCGCCGCCGCGAGCCCGACGGCGAGGAGCGCCGCGAGGAGCACCACGAGGCGTCGGGAGAACTTGGTTTCGAGCATGCGAACCTCCATCGTTTCTGCCGCCGAGTGTTCCACCCGCCGCGCGGCGTTACAACGTTTCTACTTGCGGAGCGTGAGCGTTCCGCTGGTCGTCTTCGAGTAGCCGTTCTTCGCGACGCTGAGGCGCAGGCGCACCTTCATCGTCGCGGTCGGCTTCACCGTGAAGGCGGTCTTCGAGGCGGCGCCGAGCGTGTGCGTCGAGATCGCCTTCCACTTCGAGCCCGACTTGCGCTCGAGCACGATCTTCCCGCCGGCCTGGTTCGGGCTGGTGCCGACCGTGATCGTGTACTTCCCGTTCTTCTTGCGCGACTTCACGTTCAGCTTCGGCTTCACGTTCAGCCGGACCTGGGCGCTCACCGTCGTGTCGTCGACGTCAGCCTGGTAGTAGCCCGGCACGGCGGGGATCGACGCCGTGAACCGCCCGGTGGTCGCATTCGCGACGACGCTCGCGATCGGGTTGGCCGGGCCGCCGACCCGATTGATGTCGACCGTGCTGCCCTCCTCCGCGTAGCCGCTCAGCGTCGCGGGCTTGCCGTACGTCACGACGATGCCGGGTCCCGCCAGGTAGAGGTTGGAGACGACGACGAAGCCGTGCATGCCGGGGTGGAGCGAGCAGTGGTACTCGTACTTCCCCGGCACCGAGAAGACGTAGCTGAACGTCGCGCCCTTCGCGAGCGGCGAACTGAACAGCGCGGGTTCGCTGTTCTCCACGAGGTTGTGGTTCGCGAGGCTCGACACGTTCGTGACCTCGTTGTTCTTCCACTCCACCGTGTCGCCGGTGATCGCGATCACCTGGTGCGGCGTGAAGCGCTGGAACTTCACCGAGACGTTGCGCTGCACCGCGGCGCCTGCCGAGGGAGCGAGCAACGCGGCGACGACGACACCGATGAGGGCAACCCGGCCGCGCATCAGCGGGTCACGCGGTAGTAGCCCATCATCCCGGCCATCATGTGAGTCTCGACGTGGCAGTGGTAGAACCACGTGCCCTTCACGTCCTCCTTGAAGCGGAACCGGAAGCTCTCGGCCGGGCCGAGCGTCTTCGTGTCGATCCACTCGCCGTTCTGCTTCCAGCGGTGACCGTGGATGTGGAACGTGTGGTGCTCGCTGCCGAGCGCCAGGACGTCCCACTGGACGATGTCGCCGATCTTCGCCGTCTGCGTCTGCTTGTTCCCGGGGAACGCGCGGCCGTTGATCGTCATGAATCCGAGGTGGCTGGAGAGGAACGCGATGTTCTCCTTGTCCGGCTTGCGCTCGGTCTTCCCCAGGATCGAGATGGCGCCGTACAGGCCGCCGTCGATCGACTGGGTCATCGACGAGGCGTGGTCGTGGTAGGGCCACACGCCGCGCGAGCCCTTCACCGCGGTCAGCCGGTACGTCCAGCTGTGCCCGACGGCCACGTTGGCGCCGGGGCCGGAGGTGCCCGGGATGTACGCCCCGTCCGAGCCGACCTGGTACTTGAACGCGTGGAAGTGCATCGAGTGCCGGTTGAGAAAGCGCGTGTCCAGGTTCTTGAAGTGAACGACGACCTTGTCGCCGACGCGCGCGCGGATGGTCGGGCCGGGGATGCCGTCGTTGTCGCCCGTGATGTACGGGTAGTTCGGCCACGGCTTGGCCCAGTTCTTCGTGTACCGCTTGTAGAGCACGGTCTGCATGACCGTTTGGCCCTTCGTGTAGGTCGTGCCGCTGATCGGGTCGAGCCCGCTCGGCATCAGATCCCACGTGGCCGGAACGGCTGCGATCCAGTAGTGCAGCGTCTTCGCCTGTGCTGCGGCCGGCGCCACGGCGAAGCCGATGGCGACCGCGAGAACGAGCGCAAACGTCCGCAGCACAAATTCATTGTGCCGTAAAAGCAGCAGGAATCGGTCGGTTGCGTGTAAGCGGGCGGTAAGCGCTAGAGCCGTTCGAGCGGCGCGTACTCGAGCATGAGCCGCCGCTCGGAGCCGTCGTCGGCGAATCGGACCGTGACCGTCCCGTCCGACTCGATCCGCGTGACGACGCCCTCGCCCATCGTCGCGTGGCGCACGGTGTCGCCCGTGGAGAGGTCCGGGAACTCGACCTCGCGCTTCGGCGTCACCGTCGGCGCGCCGTAGCCCGACCACGACGTCGGGCGCAGGCGGTCGCGCTCGATCTCGTCCTGGGGAAGCTCGTCGATGAACCGGCTCGGCAGGTTGTAGTTGCGCGAGCCGTAGAGCGCCCGGGCCGAGGCGTGCGTCAGCGTGAGCCGTTCTCGCGCCCTGCGTCAGGCCGACGTAGCAGAGCCGGCGCTCCTCCTCGAGGCTCCCCTCCTCGAGCGAGCGCGCGTGCGGGAAGACGCCCTCCTCCATCCCGATCATGAACACGGCGCGGAACTCGAGCCCCTTGGCGTTGTGGAGCGTCATGAGCGTGACCTTGCCGCCCTCCTCGTCGATCGAGTCCTGGTCGGAGTAGAGCGAGACCTGCTGGAGGAACTCGGAGAGCGTCGGCTCCTCGGCCGCCTCGTCGTACTCCTTGGCGACGCCGAGGAGCTCCATCAGGTTCTCCATGCGGCCCTGCGCCTCGATCGTCCGCTCGGCCTGGAGCGCCTCCATGTAGCCCGACTGCTCGTAGACGCGCTCGAGGAGATCCGGGACCGAGAGCTCCTGCGCGGCCGAGGCGAGCGAGTCGAGGAGCGCGCGCAGCTTGCCCACGGCCCGAAGCGGCGCCGGCCCCACGCCGGCCTCGTCGGCGCGGCCGATCGCGTCCCAGAGCGTGATCCCCTGCGCGTCGGCGAACGCCTGGAGCCGCGCGAGGCTCGTGTCCCCCACGCCGCGCCGCGGGCGGTTCGCCATGCGCAGCAGCGAGACGGTGTCGGACGGGTTGTCGATCGCCTGGAGGTACGCGATCGCGTCCCTGACCTCGGCGCGCTCGTAGAAGCGCGGGCCGCCGATCACCTGGAACGGGATGCGGACGGTGCCGAGGATCTCCTCGATCACCCGCGACTGCGCGTTCGTCCGGTAGAAGACCGCGATGTCGGAGGCCGAGTGGTCGCCGTCGACGAGGCCCGAGATCTCGGAGGCGACGAAGCGCGCCTCGGCGTGCTCGTCCTCGACCTCGAGCACGCGCACCGGCTCGCCCTCGCCGACCTCGCTCCACAGGTTCTTCGGCTTGCGCTCGCGGTTGTGCGCGATGACGGCGTTCGCCGCCTGGAGGATCCGGTTGGTCGAGCGGTAGTTCTGCTCCAGCGCGATCGTCTTCGCGCCCGGGAAGTCCTGCTCGAACTCGAGGACGTTGCGGATGTCGGCGCCGCGGAACGCGTAGATCGACTGGTCGGGATCGCCGACCGCGAAGACGTTCTGGTGCTTGCCGGCCAGGAGCTGGAGCAGCCGGTACTGCGCGTGGTTCGTGTCCTGGTACTCGTCCACGAGGATCCAGCGGAAGGTCTTCTGCCAGCGGTTGCGCGCTTCGGGGAAGCGCTCGAGGACGTCGACGGTGAGCATCAGCATGTCGTCGAAGTCGAGCGCGTTCGAGGCGAAGAGCCGGCGCTGGTAGGCGTCGTACACCTCGGCGACGGTCTGGTCGTAGAAGGAGCCGACGCGCTCGGAGTACATGGCCGGGCTCACGAGCTGGTTCTTCGAGCGGGAGATCTCCGCGTGGATGCCGCGCGGCGAGAAGCGCTTCGGATCCTTGTCGAGCTCCTCGAGGCACGCCTTGACGACGCGGATCTGGTCGGCCTGGTCGTAGATCGTGAAGTTGCCCTTGTAGCCGAGCCGCGGCGCCTCGCTCCGCAGGATGCGCCCGCACGCGGAGTGGAACGTCATCACCCACATCGTCCGCGCGATCCCGCCGACGAGCCCTTCGACGCGGCGCTTCATCTCCGCCGCGGCCTTGTTCGTGAACGTGATCGCGATGATCTCGTTCGGCTTCGCCCCCGCGCCGCGGATCAGATGCACGATGCGGTGCGTCAGGACACGGGTCTTCCCCGAGCCCGCGCCGGCGACGACGAGCACCGGCCCGTCCACGGCCAGCACCGCCTCGAGCTGGGCGGGATTCAGGTCGGAGAGGTAGTCCTGGGACGGCGCGACGGTCACGCTCCGATGCTAGACGCTCCGCTGCTCGTGCCCGCCGGCCGCAATGGACCTCGCCCCACCCAACCATGGGAGGGGAGGACCCTCCACCCACCACCCAAGCCAACCGTAGCTCTGACGGGCGCGCAGGTTCGGGTCGATTCTGTGCCGATTTCGCGCGGCGGGCGGGTCAGAGCGGCAGCGGGCGGTCGGCGATCGGCGACGAATGGACGATCGAGGTCGTCGTCCGCCCGTACACCACCAGGCGATCGAGGATGCCCTCGAGATCGTCCATCGAGCGCAGATGCAGGTCGAGCACGAAGCAGTCCTCCCCGGTGATCCGCTGGCACTCGACGACCTCGGGGATGTCGCGCGCCGTCTCGGGGATCTTGTGGAGCTGGCGCGACTCGGGCCGCACGCGAACCTGCGCCCGGATCGGGTAGCCGAGCGCCTTCGGGTCGAGCTGCGCCCGGTAGCCGGTGATGACGCCGGCGCGCTCGAGGCGCTGGACGCGCTCGGCAACGGCAGGTGCGGAAAGGCTCACCCGGCGGCCGAGCTCGGCCATCGTGAGACGTGCGTCGGCGTGGAGCTCTGCGAGGAGACGACGGTTGATGTCGTCCAGCAGTCCGTTTTCGTAGGCAGATGCTCCGGATGTCTTTGCGTTCGTAGGCATATCGCGTCGAACTCCTTTGGTCGTCCCTGGTGCCAGCGTAGCGCCGTCGCGACCATTTCGGCATGGACACGACCGCCGACCGGATCCGCACCCGCGCGACCACGGTGCCGCCCGCGACCTACTTCGTGGGGAGCGCCGTGTTCCACTACCTCGGCCCCGCGTTCGCGGTTCTCCTCTTCGCGCTCGTGCAGCCGCTCGGCGTCGCGTGGCTGCGGATCGCGAGCGCGGCGTTGATCTTCGCCCTGTGGCGCAAGCCCTGGCGCGGGCTGGCGCTGCTCGACACGCGCGGCCGGTGGCTCGTCCTCGGACTCGGGGCGACGCTCGGGCTCATGAACGCCTGCTTCTACCTCGCGATCGACCGGCTGCCCCTGGGAACCGTGGCCGCGATCGAGTTCCTGCCGGTGATCGGGCTGGCGGCGCTCGGCGCGCGCACGTCGAGGAACGCGCTCGCCCTGGTCGCCGCCGTCGCCGGGGTCTATCTCCTCGTGGACATCCAGCTCGTGGCCGCGCCGCTCGGCGTCGCGCTCGCCTTCGCGAACGCCGCGCTCTTCGCGGTCTACATCGTCCTCGGCCACCGCATCTCGCGGCTCGGGGCGATGGGCGGAATCGACGGGCTCGCCGCCGCGATGCTCGTCGCGCTCGTCGTCGCCACGCCGCTCGGCGGCTGGGCGGCGATTCCGGCCTTCGCCGCTCCCCTCGCGCTCCTCGCGGGGATCGGCGTCGGGATCACGTCGTCCGTCATCCCGTACGTGTGCGACCAGCTTGCGATGGCGCGCATGCCCCGCTCGACGTACGCGCTGCTCGTCTCGCTCCTTCCGGCGACGGCGACCGCGATCGGCATCGTCGTGCTCGGGCAGATCCCGACGGTGCAGGAGGTGGCCGGGGTGGGTCTAGTGGTCGCCGGGGTCGCGGTTCACCGCGAGCAGGCTGTCTAGCGCGGCGCCGAGCGAGAGGCTCGCGGCCTCGAGCGCGCCCGAGTCGGCGGACTTGAGGACGATCTCGACCTCGGGGCCCTCCTCGCCGAAATGCGGGTAGCTCCCCACGGTCACGGCCGGATGCTCCGCGGTCGCGCGCTCGAGGAGCGCGACGAGCTGGCCCTCGGTCGCCCGCACCTTCCGCCGGCGGGAGACGATCGGCGTGCCGCGGAATCGCTCCGCGATCGCGTCGAACATCGCGCGCATCTCGCTCGGCAGGCCCGGCAGGACGTAGACGTTCTCGACGCGGAAGCCCGGAGCGCCGCCGAGCGGATTGGCGAGCGGCTCCGCGCCCGCCGGGAGACGCGCCCAGCGCGCCGCGTACTCCGCGAGGCCGCGCGGCCCGAACCGCGCCCGCAGCTCGCCGGCGAGCGGCTCGATCTCGATGCACGGGACGCGGAACGCGGCGGCGACGCCCTCGCGGGTCACGTCGTCCGGCGTCCCGCCGAGGCCGCCGGTCACGAACATGAAATCCGTCTGCGGACGCTGCGCCCGGATGAATCCGCCGATCTCCTCCACGTCGTCGCGCACCGCGGCGACGAACGTGACGCGCACGCCGAGCTCCGCCAGGCGGCGCGAGAGCCACGAGGCGTTCGTGTTCTCGGTGTCCCCGGAGACGATCTCGTTTCCGACGGTGAGGACGGTCGCGTCCATCGGGCGAGTATTACTTGAGCGGAAACGGACGGCGAGCGAGAGCCGCGACGACCTGGGCGGTCGTCCACACGGGGCTCGTCGCGTACTGCCGGTTGTAGCGGTAGCTCCCGTTCGAGCGCTGAAGGCGCTGGAGGTAGCGGAACGCCGGCTTCCCGGGCTTCTTCCCGGCGGCGACGAATGCCTGGATCGCCCAGGCGGTCGAGGGCGCGTCCGAGCCGCGGTTCGGCGTCAGCTCGAAGCCGCCGTCCCGGTTCTGGAGGCGCCGGAGGAAGGCGAGGCCGCGCGTGATCGTCCTGGCGCTCTTCGAGACGCCGGCGGCGCGCAGCGCCTGGATCGCGGCGGCGGTGTCGTTCGAGTCGGCCTGGCCGTTCGCGTACCACGACCAGCCGCCGCTCTTGCCCTGCCGCGCCTTGATGTACCGGATCGTCTTCGCCGGAACCTTCCGTCCGGCGGCACGCAGGGCGATCACGCCCCAGATGGTCGAGTTGACCGTCGGCCCGATCCGGCCGTTCGACTTCGTGTAGCCGGCGAGGCGCGTCGCGAGCGTCCCGACCAGGCGGTTCATGGACGCCAAGGCGACGATCCGCAGCTCGAGATCCGTGATCGAGGCGTCCTTGCGACTCGCCAGGTAGTCGGCCGCGTCGGCGCTGCGGGCCGGCCACTTGCGCGCCGCGCGGATGCCGAGGACGGCCCAGCCCGAGAGGCCTCCGTCCGACGTGCTCGACTCGGCGAAGCCGCCGTCGGGCCGCTGGTGCGCCTTGAGGAAGGCGACACCGCTGTGGTAGTCGGCCTGCGCCTCCGCGGCGGCGAAGCCCGCGAGCGCGAGCGTTGCGACGAGCAGTGCGACGAGCTTCATGCCCAGACCACCTCCGTATGCCGGCGCCGGTCGTAGCGTTCGAGCACCCGTCTCAGCTCCGGTCCGGCGGCCAGCGCGAGCACGAGATTCCCGATCCCGTGCGCCAGGTCGAACGGGACGCCGCGCGCCATGAGCAGCGTGAACGACTGCCAGGTGTGCGGCCAGAAGGAGTACCAGTTCCACACGTCCATGAAGGCGCTGAAGCCGAGCCCCAGGACGAAGCAGGCGAGCGCGAACGCGAACCGGCCGTTGAGGAGCGGCGCCGCGAGCCCGCCGACGAGGCCGCACAGGCCCCAGGCGAGCATCTGCCAGGGCGTCCACGGGCCCTGGCCGAGGAAGAAGTTCGACGTGAGCGCGGCCACCGCCCCGACCGCGAAGCCCCGGCGCGGTCCGAGCGCGACGCCCGCCGCGACGGTCATCACCGTGACCGGCTGGACCCCGGGGACGGCGGCGAAGAGCACGCGACCGGCAGCAGCGAGGCCGGCGACCGTGGCCACGAGGGTCAGGTCCTTGGCGGAGTCGGGCGAGCCCTCGAGCATCGCGGCGCCGCCGGCGAGGACGGCCAGGACGGCGAGGAGCAGCGCGACGCTGGCGCGGTCGGGATCGAGCGCGGCCCAAGCAGAGGCCGCGAGCGCGATCACGGCGCAGGCGAAGAGGGTTCCGCCTCTAGACCGCAACGGGCTCCTCCTCTCTGACGCCGCCGATCTCGACCCGGCGGTGCGCCGGGAACGTGCGGTCGTGCGTGGCCACGAGGACGGCGCGGCCCTCGGCCGCGTAGGCGAAGAGCCAGTCGGCGAGCGCGGCCTTGCGGTCGGGATCGACGCCGCGCGTGGGCTCGTCGAGCACGAGGAGATCCGGCTCGGCCGACGGCGACCGCGGCCAGGCCGAGGCGCTCGCGCTCGCCGCTCGAGAGGTCGCGCGGATGGCGATCCTCCGCCCACGCGAGCCCGACGCGGCCGAGCGCGCGGCGAGCCTCGTCCTCGCCGTGCGCGCCGAGCGCGACCTCGTCGAGCACCCGCTCGCAGGCGAGGTAGCGGCCGGGATCCTGGAGCAGCAGCCCGGCGCGACCTTCGAGCGCGACTGTTCCGCCGTCGGCGTCGAGGAGGCCGGCGAGGATCTTCGCGAGCGTCGTCTTGCCCGAGCCGTTCGGGCCCTGGAGCGCGACCACCTCGCCGCGCCGGATCTCGAGGTCGACGCCGTCGAGCACGGGGATCCCGGAGCGGTACGCGAACGAGACGCCGTCCGCGCGCGCGACGACCGGGCCGAGCTCAGGCGCGTCCACGTCCGCGGCAGGTTCGGCGGGCAGGTAGCGCGGGCGGTTGCTCGGCGAGCCAGGCGAGCCCTTCGTCGCGCGACGCGTCGAGGAGCAGCCGGCCGTCCTCGAGGAAGAGCACGCGATCGCAGACGGCGAGCGCTCGCTCGGTGCGCTGCTCCGACAGGACGACGGCGGCGCCGGAGCCCTCGACCTCGCCGAGGAGGCGCGCGGTCGCGTCGGGATCGAGCTGGGACGTCGGCTCGTCGAGGAGCACGAGCCCGGGCCGCACCGCCAGCGCGGCGGCGAGGCAGACGCGCTGGAGCTCCCCGCCCGAGAGCTCGTTCGTCCGCCGGCCGGCGAGGTGCGCGGCGCCGAGCACGTCGAGCGCAGCATCGACCCGCGGCCAGATCTCGTCAGGAGCCGTGCCGAGGTTCTCGAGCCCGAAGGCGACGTCGTTGCGGACGAGCGCCATGAGGATCTGGTCCTCCGGATCCTGGAACACGGTCGCGACCGTCCCGGCGAGGTCGGCCGGGTGTGCGGTGCGGGTGTCGAGCCCGGCGACCTCGACGCGGCCGGCGAAGTGCCCGCCGTGGAAGTGCGGGACGAGGCCCGCAAGCGCACGGATGAGCGTCGTCTTCCCCGATCCCGAGGGCCCGAGGAGCGCGACGATCTCGCCGGGCTCGAGCTCGAGCGAGACGTCCGTCAGGGCGGGCGCGGCCACGTCCGGGATACGTGAACGACAGGTGCTCGACGCGGGCTAGAGCCACAGGAACCCCACGAGGACGAGCAGCACGGCGCCGCCGATCGCGGCGCGGTCGAGCCAGGTCCACGGCGCGCTCGGCGCGGTCGTGCGCCCGGCGCGGCCGTAGCCGCGGGCCTCCATCGCCTCGGCCAGGTTCGACGCGCGCTCCAGCGAACCGGAGACCAACGGCGACAGCAGACGCGCGTGCCCGCGCACGCCCGCGACGGCGACTCCGCGGCCGCGAATCGCGTCGCGCAGGCCCGAGGCGTCGCGCTCGAGCGACGGAACGAGCCGCGTGGCCAGGGCAACCGCCAGAGCCGAGCGCGCGGAAGCCTCTCGCGGAGGCGACGAGCCGGTCGTGGTCGACGAGCAGCGCGTACGCGGAGAAGGCGAGCGCCACGCCGATGAGCCGCAGCGCCTGGAGCGCGGCGATCTGGATCTCCTCCACGGTCACGTCGAGCGGCCCGAGCACCGGCAGCGGTCGGCCCGCTCCAGATGACGTTCGTCCCCCACACGGCGAGGAACGGCGAGAGCAGGAAGACGCCGACGCCGGAGATGAGCGCGCCGAGGATGTAGATGCGGCGCCGGCCCGGCTCGGCCTGGAAGCAGACGACCAGCAGGACCGCGACGATCGGCCGCCGCCGACCACACGTGCTGCGCGAGGAGCGCGGCCGTCCCGGCGGCGGCGAGCAGGATCGTGGCGGGCGCGGGCGCGAGCCTCATTCGACCACCGCGCCCGTCTCGTCGAACTCGGCGTCGTAGCGGTAGCGCAGGATCGTGGGATCCGCGGCAAGCTCGGCCATCGCCGCGCGCACCGCGGCCAGCGAGCCCGCGAGCGTGAACGTGACCGGAGCGCCGTTCGCGTCGCCGCGCTCGGCGGTCAGCGTCGCTCCGTCCGTGTCGGTGCGGATCTCGACCGCGAAGACGTTCGGCTCGCCCTCTCCCTCGGCGCCGCCCAGCGTCTCGAGCAACGCGGTCGCCTCGTCGTCGAGCTCGGCGGGCGCGCGCACCTCGGCGGGCCGCCGCTTCCCGTCCCAGCCGTGGAGGAACGGCTCGGGAAAGGCGCCGACCACGACAGGCCGCCGCACCTCCTCGTTCCAGTCGCGGTAGTCCCACCAGATGACGTCGCCGGGCCGAAGCTTCACCTCGGCGCCGCCGCGGTCGGGCTCGATGCCGTTCAGGAAGTAGAACCAGTCGTGCTGGTCGTCGAGGCTCCCCGCCAGGCCGTTGACGGACTGGACGAACCGTCCGCCGTAGCGCGTCTCCACGTCGGTCTCGCGGTCGAGCGCCGCGATCGGCCGAGATCCCTGAGGCGATGTCCGTGTCCACGATCACCTTCGCTCCCCGCTCCTGCGTCACCCAGAGCGTCGCGTCCCCGCCGCCGCCCGGCTGCGCCGCGCCGCCCCCGCCCCCGCACGCGGCGAGGACGAGGACGAGCGCGAACGCGCAGACCAGGCTGAGGACGCGGCGCATCGGCTAGCGGGCTTGCGCTCCGGCGAGGACGGCGGAGCGGACGAACCCTGCCTTCGTCACGCGGATCGAGCGGACGCGCACGTTCGGACAGAGAGCGCCCGTCTTCGATTTCACGCTGCGTCCGTTGACCCGGAACACGACGTCGCCGACCGCGGTCTTCACGCCGGCGTCGTCCTGCTGGCGGGCCGTGAAGCAGAGCTTCGGCTTGCGCTTCTTCTCGATCGTGAGCGTCTTCGGGCCGCCGGTCGGGCCGAACGTCGCGTAGTACCAGAGGACGCGATCGCCCTCCTTGAGCACGTAGTCGGTCGCGCCGACGGGCGGGGAGATGCCGTTCACCTTGTAGACCCAGCCGGTGCTGGCGGTGCCGGCGAGCCGTCCGATCTGGTTCACGAACGAGCCGAACGAGAACGTGAGCGTGGCGTAGAAGAAGTCGCCACGGCTGCTGGCCCGCTCGAGCGCGCCGAACGCGGTGTTCGCGCCGACGGTGATCGGGTCGCCCGACGGCGGCTGGATCGTCCCGCCGACCGGCGTGACCCACGGCTCCTTGGCACCCCAGATGGTGGTGTTCTGGCTTTCGACGCGCACGTGGACCTTCACGGCCAGCGCGGGCGCGGCGAGCGCGAGGGCTGCCACGACGATGCCGAGCCAAACGAGAGAACGGTGCACGTTTCCTCCTTCCTCGAGGGGAACGGATCGACGAGCGGCAGGTCTTCTGACTCGGGGCGCCCTCCTCGCCGCCTTCCCGGCCGAAGCCAGTGACGTCGTGGCGAGGAGCGTCTCCCCTTACAGCGGCGGGACCGTGCCGGACTTGCACCGGACTTCCCTTGACCGCTCGCCTAGGTTGTCGGGGCAACGCTAACACTCCCGTAGGCTGCGCGCGTGACTGCGTCCGAACGCCTCGTCCGCTGGGGCCCCGTCGTCGCCTGGGCGGCCGTGATCTTCGCCTTCTCCTCGGTGGCGCACCTGGGAACCGGGCTCGGAACGTGGGATCTCGTGCTGCGCAAGCTGGCGCACCTCGCCGAGTTCGCGGTGCTCGGCGCGCTGCTCATGCGCGCGCTCGAGCGGGCCTGGCCCGCGGTCGTGATCGGCTCGCTCTACGCGGTGACGGACGAGGTCCACCAGGCGTTCGTCGACGGGCGGGTCGCCTCGCCGGTCGACTGGGGCGTCGACACGGCCGGCGTGCTCGCGGGCGTCCTCCTCTACGCGAGGGCGGTGCGGTGAAGACGGTCGCGATCGACCTGGACGCGAGGCTCGGCGACACGCGGCCGCTCTGGGACGCGTTCCTCGTGGACGCGGCGCGGCGGTTCGCCTCGATCGCGCCGCTCGATCCGGCGGCGCTCCCCGCGGACCGCGGCGAGGCGGCGGCCGAGCTGGACGCATGGGCCGAGGCCGGCGTCGGCGACTGGCGCAAGGCGCTCGAGCGCTTCGCCGAGGATCACGCGCCGGTGTACCTGCGTCCCGACTCGGGCGCCAACGCGGAGCTGCGAAAGCTCAAGTCGTCGGGCGTGCGCGTCGTCGTCTTCACGGACGCGCCGGAGCCGCTCGCCCGCGTGGCCGTCTCGCACCTCGGGCTCGCGCGCTCGATCGACGCGCTCGAGTTCGGCGCGGGCGCGCGCGAACGGGCCGAAGCCCCGTCGGGCCCTCCTACGTGAGCCCGGCGCCGAAGCGGCAGGCGCCGCGGTACGCAGCGGGCGCCTTCGCGCACGCCTGGCGCTGCTCGGCCGGCGTCGCGTAGATCGACGCGACGATCGTCCCGACGCCGTTCCAGCACCGTTCCTTCAACTCCGCGCGGACGATGCGGCAGAACTCGGCGGCCTTCTTCCCCGACGGGTCGTAGGAGGCGAGGTCGCGCGCGGCGCCGTAGACGCAGCTCGACGTGTAGTCGCCCGCGAGGTCGCAGAGCGGCGCGATCTTCTTCCCCACCTCGAGCGTCTGGCCGGACGCGTCCCGGCCGAACGACTCGAAGCAGGTCTCGATCCACTCTTCCTCGACGGTGCGGCAGGTGGCCGCCGTCTTCGCCCAGTCGAAGCCGTTCAGCTCGTTGATCCGCGACGTGACCATGAGGTAGCAGTAGAGCTTGTGCCGCTCCTTCATCTCCCGGCACGGGAAGACGCCGTCGTCGTCGCGCACCCACTGCGACTTGATGCCGTAGCTCGACGAGATGTTCTCCATGAAGACGCCGCCCGTGCAGGAGCTCTGATCCCAGTCGGTCGCGAGCGAGTCACACACGTCGAGCGACCACGGCAGGTCGTACCCGCGGTAGATCATGAGGCCGTGTCCGAGCCCGTGGACGCACTGGTAGAGGAGGAAGGTCGTCGTCGAGATCTCCGGGTCGTCGCAGATCCCGCGGGCGATCTCCTTCACCTCCTCGGGAGATTTCACGCCGGCGAACGAGCGCTCGAGGATCCCGTGGTAGTAGCCGGACCAGCATGAGGCCGAGCCGGCCGCGAAGGCCTTGGCGACGTCGCCCTCGAAACGCTGCGAGCGAGGCCGAGCCGATCATGTGGACGATCCGGTGGCAGTTCGCGCGCACGTCCGGGTTCGCCGCGATCGCGTCGTCGAACTTCACGAGGGCGTTCTTCGGGCCCTCGTAGTAGGCGAGGTTCCCGAACGCCTGCTCGTAGCAGGGCTGGTCGCCCTGGGCGCAGGTGCCGAGAAGGGTCTGGTCGGGGTTGAAATGACCCGCGGCGGGATGAGCCTCGGCCGTGGTCGTCGTATGGCCTGCGTGCTCGGTGGTGCCGCCGCCGCCCGAGCCGTGGCCGCCGAACGCGAAGGCCGCGAAGCCGAGCGCCGCGGCCGCTACGAGCACGGCGATTCCGACCGTCGTTCGGGTGACCCTGAGCATGCCTACAGGGTATTCGTCGTCCCGGGAGCCTTAGTTCGTTAGCGGCGCGAGCCGGCCCACCAGGAGCGTGGCCGCTCCTCGTGGATCCGGGAGTCGACGCCCGCGAACACCGACAGCGGGGCTGCGACGAGCAATGCGATCAGTGCGATCTGGATCATGCTCATTCAAACGACCTCGCATGGCTGAACATTCCTGCAAAACGGCTGTTTTAAGAACTCCCGGCGGGCCACGCCGCACGCCCCCTTGTTAGCGCGCGGCGCAACCCACCGGAACTTGGAAACTCGTTAGCCGTGAATCGAGACGATCAGCGGGATGATGAGGATCGCGACCACGTTGGCGATCTTGATCATCGGGTTGATCGCGGGGCCGGCCGTGTCCTTGTACGGATCGCCGACCGTGTCGCCGGTCACCGCGGCGGCGTGCGCCTCGGAGCCCTTGCCGCCGAACTCACCGTCCTCGATCAGCTTCTTGGCGTTGTCCCAGGCCCCGCCGCCGGAGGTCATCGCGATGGCGAGGAAGATGCCGGTGATGATCGTCCCGATCAGAAGACCGCCGAGCATTTCCGGCTTGATGATCCCGACGACGATCGGGAAGACGACCGGGATCATGCTCGGGAGGATCATCCGCTTGATCGCCTCGGCCGTGACGATGTCGATCGTCTTGCCGTATTCGGGCCGGACGGTGCCTTCCATGATCCCCGGGTTCTCCCGGAACTGACGGCGGACTTCCTCCACTACCTGGCCGCCGACGCGCCCGACCGCCTCCATCGCGAGCGACGCGAAGAGGAACGGCATGAGGCCGCCGAGGAAGAGCCCGGCGATCACCCACGGGTCGTCCAGCTCGAACGAGACGTTCAGCCCGTCCGCGGCGAGCGACGACGTGAAGCCGTCGAACAGGATCAGGGCAGCGAGGCCGGCCGAGCCGATCGCGTAGCCCTTCGTGACCGCCTTGGTCGTGTTGCCGACCGCGTCGAGCGGGTCGGTGACGCCGCGGACCTCGTCCGGAAGGTCGGCCATCTCGGCGATGCCGCCCGCGTTGTCCGTGACCGGGCCGTACGCGTCGAGCGCGACGATGAGACCCGTCATCGAGAGCTGCGCCATGACGGCGACGCCGATCCCGTAGAGACCGGCGAGCTCGTTGGCGGCGACGATCGCCGCGGCGATGACGATGACCGGCAGCGCGGTCGCCTGCATGCCCATCGCGAGCCCTTCGATGATGTTGGTCGCGTGACCGGTGGTGGACGACTTGGCGATCCCCTTGACCGGCGGCCAGCGGGTGCCGGTGTAGTACTCGGTGATCGCGACGAGGAGGAAGGTGACGCCGAGCCCGATCAGGGTGCAGCCGTAGAGCTCCCAGAAGGTGAAGTCGACCGTCTCGAACGCCTTCACGACCGGGATGAACCCGAGTGCGGAGAAGACCACCGCGGCCAGCACGGCCTTGTACAGCGCGTTCATGATCGAGCCGCTCGAGCCGATGCGGGCGAAGAACGTCCCCAGCACCGAGGCGATGATCGCGACGCCGCCGATCGCGAGCGGGAAGACGACGAGGTTCGAGCTGGCGAAGTTGAGTGCGCCGAGGAACATCACGGCGACCGCGGTGACCGCGTAGGTCTCGAAGAGGTCGGCGGCCATGCCGGCGCAGTCGCCGACGTTGTCGCCCACGTTGTCGGCGATCACGGCCGGGTTGCGCGGGTCGTCCTCGGGGATGCCCGCCTCGACCTTGCCGACGAGGTCGGCGCCGACGTCGGCGGCCTTGGTGAAGATCCCGCCGCCCAACCTGGCGAAGACCGAGATGAGCGAGCCGCCGAACGCGAGCCCGATGAGCGCGGTCGTGGCCTCCTCCGGCGTGTTGTCGAACCACTCGGTGAGGACCCCGTAGTAGCCGGCGACGCCGAGCAGCCCGAGGCCGACGACGAGCAGGCCGGTGACCGAGCCCGACGAGAACGCGACGGCCAGCGCGGGCTTGACGCCGCTCTTGGCCGCCTCGGCCGTGCGGACGTTCGCCCGCACCGCGACGTTCATCCCGATGAAGCCGGCGGCCGCCGAGAAGACGGCGCCGATCAGGAAGCCGAACGCGGTCGACCAGCCGAGGTCGTTCCAGAGCCCGATTCCGAGGAAGAGGACCGCCGCCACCCCGGCGATCGTCAAGTACTGCCGCCGCAGGTAGGCGGATGCGCCTTCCTGCACGGCGTGCGCGATCTCCTGCATCCGCTCCGACCCCGCGGGGAGCTTGAGCAGCCGCACCGTCAGAACGACGGCCCAGGCAATGCCGAGCGCCGCGCAGACCAGCGCGAATAGGACGCTGTGATCCTGAAAGAAATCCGTCAAATCCTCCGCCTTCTCGTGTTCACAAGGTTGGCGTCGATCGGCCCGCTGGAACTCGAAATTCCTTTGGTACAGGCCGTTTTCGCCCGCGGCATTCTATTCACAATGTCCGGACGCGTGAGCTAGAACCGCGCGCCGCGCAGCGCATTGGCGCACAGATGCTCCTCGGGCTGCGGCGGGATCTTCGGGATCACCGCGAAGAGGAGCTCGCGCAGGCGCTCGTTGTTGCTCGTGAAGACCTCGACCACCTGCTCGTGCGAGACCGGCTCGGTGCCCTCGACGCCGACGTCGTGATCGGTGACCATCGAGATGTTGGCGTAGCAGAGCTCGAGCTCACGGGCCAGGTAGCCCTCGGGATACGCGGTCATGTTGATCGTCTCCCAGCCCATCTGCTGGAACCAGCGCGACTCGGCCCGGGTGGAGAAGCGCGGCCCCTGGATGACGACGACCGCGCCGCCGTCACGCGCCTTGATCCCGAGCTCGCCGGCCGTCTCGACGAGGAGCGTGCGCAGGTCGGGGCAGTACGGGTCGGCCGCGGAAACGTGCGTGGTCTCGGGCCCCTCGTAGAACGTGTCCGCCCGGCCGCGCGTGCGATCGACGAACTGATCCACGACGACGAACTCGCCGAGCTCGAGATCCGCCTGGAGCGCGCCCGAGGCGCAGGGCCCGATGATCCGGCGGACGCCGAGCTCCTTCATCGCCCAGAGGTTCGCGCGGTACGGGATCTGACCCGGCGGCAGCTCGTGGTCGCGGCCGTGGCGCGGAAGGAAGGCGACGCGCTTGCCGCCGATGTCGCCGATCGCGAAGGGCGCCGACGGCTTCCCGTACGGAGTGTCGACCTCGACCTCCTGCACGTCCTCGAGGAACGAGTAGAAGCCGGAGCCGCCGAAGACGCCGATCTCTGCCTGGCCGGTCACGGCCGGGGAGTCTAGAACAGCGTCTTGATCGAGGAGCGCTTGTCGAGGTTCTTGTCGACCCGGGCGCGGTCGGTGCCGGAGCCGCCGGACACCGTGTCACGGGTCTTGTCGCGCGCGTAGAACGTGTCGTTGCCGCCCTCGCCCTTCAGCGTGTCGCGGCCGGCGCCGCCCGTGATCGTGTCGGCGCCCGTGCCGCCGAGGACGATGTCGTCGCCGCCCTTGCCGTCGATCTTGTCGTTGCCGCCCAGGCCGCAGATGACGTCGTTGCCCTTCGTGCCGTTGAGCTTGTTGGCGCCGTTCGTCCCGCGGATCGTGCACGTGGAGACCGTGACGGCCGCAGAGTCGGCGTTGTCTGCGGCATCGGGATCGTTCTGCTCGGCGCCGACACTCGGCTCCGTTCGCAAGCGGGCCGGCCTTCGTGGTGCGAACGGTGAGCTTGAGCGTGGCCGTCTCGCCCGGATCGAGCGAGCCGAGGTCGCAGCTGACGGCGAGGGCGCCGGTGCAGACGGCCGGGTCGCCCCGAGCAGCGTCGCCGCGTCCGGCAGGTCGTCGTCGACGGTGACGTTCGTGGCCTGGTTGCGGCCCGTCGTTCGTGACGGTGATCGTGTACTTCAGCGTGCCGCGCAGGAGCGGGCTCGCCGACGAGGCGGCGATCTCCAGGTCGAGGTCGGCGAGCTTCATCGACACCTGGCTCGTCGGGTCCGAGGTCGCGGCCGAGGCGCCGTCGCCGTTCGTCGCCGTGACGCGGACGCGGATGGCGCGCTCGAAATCGGCCGCGGTCGTCTCGTAGGTCGTTCCCGTCGCCCCGGAGATCTCGACGCACGGATCGCCGCACGAGAGCCACTGGTACTCGAACGTGATCCCCGCTCCGGTCCAGGTTCCCGGCGTCGCAGTGAGGACGTCGCCGATACCGGGATCCGCGGGAGTGATCGCCGGAAGCGCGGTGTTCACCGGCGGAGCGAGAACGGCCTCGCAGTTCGTCATCGTGTCGGTCGCATCCTGGTCGACCGCGTCGGCGGCGCCGTCACCGCAGTCGAGCGTGTCCCCTGCGCTTCCGTCGCGCCCGAAGAGCCGGTCGTCGCCGGCGAGCCCGAAGAGCGTGTCCGTGCCGAGGTTCCCGACCAGGTGGTTCGCGCCTGCGTTGCCGGTGATCGAGTCGTTGCCGGATCCGCCGAGGACGCGCTCGATCGTCATCGCGACGTTGTCGCCCTCGCCGGCCTCACCGTCGTCGTCGGCGTCGTCGAGGTCGATGGTCAGCGGCGCGGTGCGCGCCGAGTAGTCGGCCGTGTCGAAGCCGTCGCCGCCGACGAGCGAGTCCTTGCCGACGTCGCCGACGAGGACGTCGTCGCCGCCGCTTCCGAACACGGTGTCGTTGTCGCCGCGGCCGTCGAGGCGGTCGTTTCCGCCCTTGCCGTCGATCACGTTCTGGATCGCGCTGCCGACGATCACGTCGTTGCCGGTGCCGCCGTTCACCACGTCGACGCTCGGGTCGACGTTGTCGTTCTCCCCGGCCTCGCCGTCGTCGCCGTCGCCGTCCAGGTCGACGGTCAGCGGTGCCGTGCGAAGCGAGTAGTCGACGAGGTCGCTTCCGGTCCCGCCGACGAGCGAGTCGGCGCCCGGGCCGCCGTTCAGGTTGTCGTTTCCTTCCCTCCCGTCGAGCGCGTCGTCGCCGGAGCCGCCGACGAGCGTGTTCGGGTTCGTGTTGCCGACCAGGATGTCGCTGTTCGAGCCGCCGAGGAGTACCTCGATGTCCCCGACGATGTCGTCGCCCTCGCCGGTCTCGCCGTCGGCGGCCTCGACGTTCTGGACGATCGAGACGGGCTGCGTGCGCGCCGAGTAGTCGGCGGTGTCGACATCGTTTCCGCCGAACACGTCGTCCGCCCCGTCGGCTGCGCTGCCGAACGGGAACATGTCGTTCCCCGCGCCACCTTGCAGGAAGTCGTCCCCGTTTCCGCCCGCGAGCACGTCGGCGCCAGCGTTGCCCTCGAGCCGGTTCGCCTGCGCGTTCCCCGTGAGCGTGTCGCCGGCGGTTCCGCCCTTGATCGTCTCGACGTCGGCTCCCACGGTGTCGAGCTCGCCTGCCTGTCCGTCGTCCTTGTCCCCGGCGAGGTCGGCGACGATCGCGAGCACCCGGGTCGAGTAGTCCACCGTGTCGCCAGGGAGCGCGCCGCTGTCGCCGCCGTTCATGACGTCGGACCCGCCCTGGCCGTCGAGCGTGTCGTTCCCGCCGAGGCCGTTCAGGGTGTCGGCGCCGTTCCCGCCGAGGAGCAGGTTCGCGGCCGCGTTCCCGGTGAGCGTGTCGGCCCCGGTGCCGCCGGTGAGGTTCTCGACGTCGGCCGCGAGCGTGTCGTTCTCGCCGGCCTCGCCGTCGCCGGCGTTCCCGGCGAGGTCGGCCGTGACCGGAGCCGACCGCGTCGAGTAGTCCCCCGTGTCCGTGTCGGCGCCGCCGTTCAGCGTGTCGTTGGCCGGCCCGCCGTCGAGCGTGTCGTTGCCGCCGTCCCCGTTCAGGATGTCCGTCCCGCCGCCGCCGTCGAGGATGTCGTTCCCCGGCCCGCCGTTCAGGAAGTTGACGGTCGTGTCCGCGTCGAGCGCCCGGATCGTGTCCGAGCCGGAGCCGCCGGTCACCTTCTCGACGTCGGCTCCCACAGAGTCGTTCTCACCGGCCTCGCCGTCGCCCGCGAATCCGTCGAGCAGGACGATGACCGGCAACGTGCGGCCCGCGTAGGAAACGGTGTCGCCGCTGAAGAGGTTGTGAGAGCCGCCGTTCAACTGGTCGGCGCCGAGGCCGCCGTCGAGCACGTCGTCGCCCGAGCTGCCGTTCAGCGTGTCCGCGAAGGCGCCGCCCAGCAGCATGTCGTTGCCGGAATCCCCGTTGAGCACGTCGGTGTCGCCGTAGGGATGGTTGTCGCGCCCGTCGCCGTCCAGGGTGTCCGCGCCGCCGCCGCCGTTCAGCGTGTCGTCGCCGTCGCCGCCGTCGATGAAGTTCGCGTCGGCGTCGCCCGTGATCGTGTCGTCGCCGGTTCCGCCGATCACGTTCTCGACGTCGGAGCGCACGTTGTCGTTGCCGCCTCGGCCGTCGTTCGAGGAATCGTCGAGCGTGACCGTGACGTCGTCGCACTTCTGCTCACCGCCGTTGTTGCACGGATCCGCATACGTGACGGTGTCGATCCCGCCGCTCCCGTGCATGTCGTCGCCGTCGAGGCCGCCGTCGATGAAGTCGTCGCCGGGCCCACCCAGAATCTCGTCGCTGCCCCATGAGCCGTCCAGCGTGTCGTTGCCGAACCCGCCGAGGAGCTCGTCGCCCGCAAGGGCCCCGTTCAGGATGTCGTCGCCGTTTCCACCCTCGAGGTAGTCGTTGTCGTCATGGCCGTTGAGCACGTCGTTGCCGTCTCCGCCGAAGAGCGAGTTCTCGCCGTCACTCGGGAACGAAGGATCTCCCTCGTGGTTCAAGCCGCGGCCCGATAGAGCGTCGTCGCCGGCGAGGCCGTTCAGCGTGTCGCTTCCGTCCCCGCCCATGAGCGTGTTCGCGGCGGACGAGCCCGTGATCGTGTCGGCGCCGCGGCTGCCGCGGACGTTCTCCACGTCGAGCTGGGCGTTGTCGCCCTCGCCCGAGCTGCCGTCGTTCGCGACACCGTCGAGCGTCACCGTCACGACCTCGGAGCTCGAGTTGCGGTCGTCGTAGTCGACCGTGTCGCTTCCGTCGCCGCCGCTCATCTGGTCGGAGCCGTCGGGATGGTCGATCTGGTCGAAGCTGTCGTTTCCGCTCTCGCCGAAGAGCAGGTCGTTGCCGCCCATCCCGACGAGAGCGTCGTTGCCCCCGCCGCCGCGCAGTGTGTCGACGCGCGTGTCCATCCCGATGAGCGTGTCCGCGCCGGAGCCGCCCTGGACGATCTCGATATCGGTCTTGACGTTGTCGGCCTCGCCGCCGTCGTCGGCGACGTCGTTCAGCGAGATCGTCCGGTTGCCGCAGTCGAAGGTGAAGTCCGCCGTGTCCGCCGACGACGCGCCGCCGTTGAAGGTGTCCCCGCCGGTGCCGCCGCGCAGGAGGTCGCTCCCGTTGAGCCCGTTGAGCGTGTCGTCGCCGGGGCCGCCCTCGAGCGTGTCGTCGTCGCCGAGGCCGACCCCCCTCGAGCACGAAAGCGGTGTCGTCCCGCCGCCGCCGGAGATCGTGTCGTTCCCGCCGTTGCCGGTGAAGACGTTCGGACACGACTGCCCGATGAACGTGTCGCCGCCGCTGCCGCCCTTCGCGTTCTCGACCGTGTCCTGGACGTTGTCGCCTTCGCCGGCCTGACCGTCGTTCGCGACGTTGTCGATGTCGAGCGTGACGGCGATCGTCCGGCCGGAGTAGTCGGCCATGTCGGTGCCGGCGCCGCCGTTCAGGACGTCCGCGCCGTCGGCGCTCGCTCCGGCGGTGAAGGTGTCGTCGCCCGTCCCGCCGGTCATCGAGTCGACTCCGGCCGAGCTCTGCAGCGTGTCGTTGCCGGCGCCGCCGTCGAGGGTGTCGCCGGACGTTCCCCCGCTCATCGTGTCGTTGCCGCCGCCGCCCGAGAGCACGTTCGTGCCGCCCGTGCCGCCGTTCAGCGTGTCACTCGCACCGCCGCCTGTGAACGTGTCGTTGCCCGCACCGCCCGTGATCGTCGTGGCCACGGAGATCGCGGACGCGTTCGCGACGTTGTTGCCGTCGAGGAGCGTCATGGTGATCGAGGTGACGAGCGACGCCGGGCAGCGCGCGTGGTTCGCGCTCGGAACCGTGCACCCCGTTCCCGGCGTGATCGCGATCTGGGTCTCGGCGAACTCGTAGTACTGCACGCCGCCGGCGGTGACCAGCGTGACCGTCACGTTGTTCGGCTCGGTCACCTGCGCCGTGTAGGTGATGAAGCCGCCGGTCTTCGAGACCGTCGACGCAGGCGCAGGACCGACGCCGAGAAGGAACGCCGCAACCGCAATCGCCAAGGTTCGTACAAGCCGCTTCAGGGCCCGTTTGTACCACGATTCACAAGCGGGATAAAGACCCGCGCGACCGGTATCTAGGGCTGGTCCGGCGCCGGTTCGGACGCCTGGTCTTCCGCCGCAGCCTGGACGTACGCGAGCTGGAGGCTCGCGACCGCCGCGGTGAAGTCCCTCAGCAGCTCCTCGGGAACGAACGTCTCGAGCACCGCGGTCAGCGACTGCATCGTGTCGATCGCCAGGCGAACCTGCGCGAGATCGCGGTCCTCCACGGTGTCGGGCGTCGCCCCGAGCTTCTGGTAGCCGATCGACGACACCGCCACGAGCGTGTTCACGAGGACGTCCTCGACGCGCAGGTTCCGAAGCTCCTGCGCCATCTCCCGGGCGCGCTTTTCCTGATCCTCAGACACGGGCCGGCTCCAGCACCTCGGCAGCGTAGATCTCCTCGAGCGTCGCGCCCTGCTCGTGCTTCGCGATCTGGCGCTGCGCCGCGTTCGCGGACGGAATGGAGAGGAACGGCGCCGCGCCGATCTCCTCGGCGACCGGCAAGACCCACTCGACGAGCTCCTCGAGCGCCGCCCGCGTCGAGCGCACCCGCGCCGACGGGAACGCCGACAGGTCGATCAGCTCGCCGGACATGCCGTAGCGGATCGCGCGCCAGAAGTTCTCCTCGAGCAGGCGGTCGGGGTAATCCGGGAGCGGCTCGCCCTCGTCGAGCGCGCGGGCGATCCGCGCCGTCACCGAGTAGAGGAGCGCCGCAAGGAACTGCGCCTCGCCGAGCTGCGGCTGGCCGTCGCAGATGCGGATCTCGACCGTGGGGAACGCGAGGTGCGGCCGCACGCTCCACCAGAGCTGCGTGTCCTCGCTGATCGACTTCGTGTCCCAGAGGTACTTGACGTAGCGCGCGTAGTCGTCCCAGCCGGAGAACGAGTCCGGGATGCCGCAGCGCGGGAACATCTTCGTGAAGATCTGCGTGCGCACGGAGTGGAGCCCCGTCGAGAGGTTCTCGAGAAAGGGCGAGCTGGCCGAGACGGCGAGCAGCTCGGGAAGGTAGTTCCGCAGGGCGCTCGACACCTTGACCGCGCGGTCGGCGCCGCGGATGGCGGTGTGGACGTGCAGCCCGAAGCTGTTGTTGCGCCAGACGACGTAGCGCAGGACCTGGTCGTTCGCGCGGTAGTGCGGCGTGTCGATGATCCGCTGCTCCTGCCACGGGCTCCACGGATGCGTTCCCGTCGCCGCGAGCCGCACCCCGAGCTCGTCCGCCAGGCGGAGAAGCTGGGCGCGCCGCTCGCCGAGACGCTGCGCCGCCTCCGTGAAGTCGGTACACCGGCCGGTGCGGATCTCGACCTCGGACGCGATCAGCTCGCCCACGAGCGAGCCGTCGAGATCGCTCCCGACCGATGCGGCCTGGAGCTCCTCGAAACGGTTGACGAGGCCCAACGTCTCGGGATCGAGGATCGCGAACTCCTCCTCGACCGCGAGCGTGAAGTCGTCCGCCTCGTCGAATCGCTCCCGGGCGAGACGCAGCGCCTCATCCGGGCTAGGGCGCTTAGCCTCTGCCATCGGGCGAAAGTATCAAAGCGAAAGTATTAGAGAGGCGATCCGCTCCCAGCTGAAGTGCTCGACCGTGGCCTTGCGCGCGCCGGCGCCGAGCACGGCCCGCTCGTCCGGCGAGAGCGCGAGGAGCTCGCGCAGCTTCGCCTCGAGGTCGGCGACGTCGCCGTTTTCGAAGCTCGCGAGGTGCCGGTACTCCGGCGGGTAGTCGGCTCTCGACCGCGGCGGCGATCTCGGCCAGGCCGGAATGGCGCGCCACCAGAGGCGGCGAGGCACAGGCGGCGGCCTCGGCGGCGACCATTCCGAACGCCTCGGGGAAGACCGAGGGCGTGACGCTCACGTCCGCGAGCGGCCAGAGGTGCGCGAGGTGCCGGTGCTCGAGCGGCCCGGTGAAGAGCACGCGGTCCGAGGCGCGCGCCTCGAGTGCCTCGCGCTCGGGGCCGAAGCCGACGATCACGGCCCGCGCCTCCGGAATCCGGTCGAGCGCGTCGAGCAGGAGGCTCACGCCCTTCTCGTCGGAGAGCTTCCCCACGAAGACGATCGTCTGCGCGTCGCCGGCGAGGAAGGCGGCCAGCCGCTCGGCGTTCCCGGGGTCGGGGAACCGCTCGTTCACGCGTCCCGGGTTCGGCGGGTCGAGCTCGGACTGGGCGATGAGCGCCGGCAGCGCCTCGTCACGCGGCTCGGGCTGGAGCCGCTCGATGTCGACGCCGGGCGGGACGATGTGGACGCGGTCGAGGTACTCCCCCGGCCCAACGACGGCCTGAAGCACGCCGCGGATGTGCTCCGAGCCGGCGAGCACCGCCTTCGCGGGGTCGAGCGTCTCCTGCGCCCAGTCGGCGAGCTGTTCGTTCCCGCGGATCGAGAACTCGAGCTCCGAGCCGTGCGCCTTGACCACGAACGGCTCACCCGATGCGACGCCGACCGGCGCGCCGAGCAGGACGTGGTTCACGAGGAGCAGGTCGGCCGGCAGGTGCTCGCGCACGGCGGCGGCGTTTCGCTCGACGAAGTCGTTCCGCTCCTCCCACGAGAGCTCCTGGAGGTAGCGCGCCTCTACGCCCTCGTAGCGGTCGAGCACGAACACGGGCAGCGGGCCGCCGCCGAGATCGGGCCGGGAGACGGTGGCGCCGCCGAGGTCGAACCGCTCGGGATTCGGCTCCTGGCAGAGGACGACGACGTCGTGGCCGAGCCGCGAGAACGCCCGGGCGAGCGCGCGCGTGTAGACATTCGAGCCGGTTCCCCCGAGTAAGTAGCCGTGCCAAATGAGAACCTTCATGAATGGATCCTGACGGTCAGCTGGTCGAGCGTGCGCAGCGGGGCGACCAGTCCGCGTTCGCCGAGCTCGTGGAGCGGCACCAGCATCGCATGTTCACGCTCGCGGCCCGGACGCTCGGCTCGCGGACCGACGCCGAGGACGCGGTGCAGGACGCGTTCGTGCGCGCGTGGCGGTCGATCGGCAAGTTCCGCGGCGGCTCGCTCTTCTCCACGTGGCTCTACCGGATCTGCGTGAACGCCGCGCACGACCACCGCTCGCGCCGCCGGCCCGATCCGGTCGAGCCGACTGACACCGATGCGGACCCGCGCGACCGGTTCGCCGACGAGCAGCTCTCCGGGGAGCTCCAGCAGGCGCTCGCCGCGCTCGAGGAGCACCAGCGCGTCACCGTCGTCCTCTTCGACGTGCTCGGCGTGTCCTACGCGGAGATCGCCGAGATCACGAAGTCGACCGAGGGTACGGTGAAGTCGCGCCTCTTCCGCGGCCGCGCGGAGCTGGCGCGGCAACTGCGGGGAACACAGGGAGCCGGGGACGAGTCGTAGTGAAGATGGCCAAGGGACATCCGCAGCGCCACGACCTGCTCGACTACGTCGAGGGCTCGCTCGACGCCGCCGACCGGGCGGAGCTGAAGCAGCACCTCGACTCGTGCGCGACCTGCCGCGAGCTCGTCGCCGACGCCACGGCCGGCAAGCGGCTCCTGGCCGCCAGCCCATCGCTCGAGCTCTCCGAGGGACGCGCGGACGCGATCGTCGCGGCGCTCGACCGCCCGGCCCCGGCGCCGGAACGAAGGCGTCCCGCCTGGCGCTTCGCGGTCGTGGTCGCCGTCGCGCTCGCCATCGCCGTTCCGCTCGCCTACGTCGCCCTCGAGGGTGGAGGCGGCAGCGACGACAGCGGCTCGGCTGCGGGCGCTGAGACCGCGGCTGCGGAGGACAGCGGCGGAGGCGAGGGCGCCGGCGCCGATACGGGCGCGTCCGCGCCGGAGGCGCCGACCGGCGAGCTCACGATCGTGCGCGGCGTAACGGGCAAGCCGGCCGCGGTCGCTCGTGCGCTCCAGACCGCCGGCTACACGGCCGAGGTCGAGGCCGACTCCGTCGTGGTCACCGTCGAGAACGCGAAGGTCAAGGACGTCGCCGCGGTCCTCGACGACCAGTTCGAGGCCGGCGACACCGTCGTCTTCTGGCGCGAGCCCTAGCCGCTACGTGAGGTAGAAGTAGAGCGCGTAGAGGAGCTCGACGGCCGGGCTCGTCGTGTGCACGGTCACGTCGGACGGCACGTTCAGGAGCGCGTCCGTGTAGTTGAAGATGATCTTCACGCCGGCGCGCACGACGTCGTCGGCGACGCTCTGGGCCGACTCCGCCGGGACGGCCAGGACGGCGACGATGATGTTCTTCTCGCGGATGACCTCGCCGAGGCGCGCGTAGTCGAGCACCTCGAGGTCGTCGATCGGCTGGCCGACCTTCCCCTGGTCGGTGTCGAAGGTCGCGGCGATGTTGAAGCCGTGATCCGCGAAGACGGTCGAGTTCGCGACCGCCTGGCCGAGCCGGCCCGCGCCGAAGAGCGCGATGTTGTGCTGGCCCTGCGTGCGAAGGATCTTGCGAATTTCTCCCGCCAGACCATCAACCGTGTAGCCGACGCCGCGCTTGCCGAACTTGCCGAACCCGGAGAGGTCGCGGCGGATCTGCGTCGCGTTGATGTTCGTGTACTCGCTGATCTCCTGGGAGGAGATGCGCTCCTTGCCCATCTTCTTCGCCTGCGTGAGCACCCGGAGGTACTGGCTGAGGCGCGCGGCGACTCCGACGGTGAGGCGCTCTTCGGAGGAGATCCGCGTCTCGTCGAGTGTGGCCGTTGCGAGTCGCGAGTTCATAGCTTGTAACAAGCATAGCCCCCGCGGATCAGTAGGTGCGGAGGGAACCGCGCGCCGCTCGAGACAGGACTTTGTGACGCCGGTCAGAGGACGCCGAGGCGCCGGCGAAGCCCGTCCGGATGGACGTAGAACGTGAACGCGGGCTCCCCGTCGACGACGACCACGGGGATCCGCTGGCGGTACGAGTCCTCGAGCGCGGGGTCGCCCGTGATGTCGACCTCGGTCAGCTCGAACGGGGTCTCGTCGCGCACCTGGCCGATCACACGGCGCGCCGCGGCGCACAGGTGGCATTCCGGTGCGTAGTAGAACAGAACGCTATGGGTAGAGCCCGCGGATATTGGTTGCCTCCGCCACTCGGGCGACGCCGAGCGCATACGCCGCCTGCCGCATTGTCATCGCCTTGCGCTCGTGAAGGTCCCAGGTCTGCGTGAACGCCCGGGTGATGATGTCGTCCAGGCGCTGGTTGACCTCCTCTTCCTTCCAGAAGTACTCCTGGAGGCCCTGCACCCACTCGAAGTACGAGACGACCACGCCGCCCGCGTTCGCGAGGATGTCCGGCAGGACGAGGACGCCCTTGTCCGCCAGGATCTCGTCAGCCTCGACGGTCGTCGGCCCGTTCGCGCCCTCGCAGACGATCGACGCCTTCACGTCGGCGGCGTTCTCGCGGGTCAGCACCTGCTCGAGCGCGCACGGCGCGAGCACGTCGCAGTCGAGGACGAGCAGCTCGTCGTTCGAGACGTCGTCCGTGCCCGGGAGACCGCTCAGCGCGCCGGTGAGGTCCTTGTGCCGGTGCGCCTCGTCCAGGTCGATGCCCTTCTCGCAGACGATCCCGCCGGTCGAGTCGGAGAGGCCGATCACCTTCGCGCCCTCGTCGCAGAGGAGCTCGGCGAGGTTGCGGCCCACGTTCCCGAAGCCCTGGACGACCACGCGGGCGCCCTCGAGCGACTTGCCGCTGCGCTGGAGCGCCTCGCGCGCGCAGAACCCGGCGCCGCGGCCGGTCGCCTTCTCGCGCCCGAGCGAGCCGCCCACGTTGACCGGCTTCCCGGTGACGACGCCGAGCACCGAGTAGCCCTGGTTCATGGAGTACGTGTCGAAGATCCACGCCATCACCTGCGCGCTCGTGCCGACGTCCGGCGCCGGGATGTCCTTCTCCGGCCCGATCTGCGTGATGATCTCGGTCGTGTAGCGGCGGGTGAGCCGCTCGAGCTCCGACATCGAGAGCGTCTTCGGATCGCAGACGACGCCGCCCTTGGCGCCGCCGAACGGGAGCTCCATGAGGGCGCACTTCCACGTCATCCACATGGCGAGCGCCTTCGTCTCCTCCATGGTCACGGCCGGGTGGTAGCGCAGGCCGCCCTTGGAGGGGCCGCGGGCGACGTTGTGCGTGATCCGGAATCCGGTGAAGACGTCGACGGATCCGTCGTCGCGGCGCGTCGGGATCGACACCTCGATCGCCTTCTTGCACTCGAGGAGGACGCCGAGCATGTCGTCGTCGAGCTCGAGCACGGCCGCGGTGCGCCGCAGCTGCTCCCGCGCCATCTCCAACGGGTCTTCCTGCGAGAACGACGTCGGGGTCTGGACGGTCGTCACTGCGAGCGGAGTCTAAACCGCACGTCCACCGAGGTTGCGGTCGCGCCCACGTCGCCCGAGGGCGGGTACGCGACGAGGCGCAGCGTGTACGCGCCCGGCCTGAGCACATGTCCGCCGGGACCGCGGCCGGTGACACCCAGCGCGTAGCGGCCGGGGAGCAGATCGTGGAGCCGCGTGAGGACGCCGAGGCGCTTGTTGCCGCGCCAGAGCTCGACCACGAGGAGCTGGACCGGCTCGACCGCCTGGCCGGTGTCGTCGGTCTTCACGCTGCCGGCGCGGAACGCGAGCACGGCGGGCGCGACGTCGGAGGCGGTGAAGTCGTCGGTCGAGAGCGAGACGTTGCCGAGGAGCGGCTCCGGACCCTGCTCGCGGAAGCTGACCGCCCACGGGAGCCGGACGGGCCGGGAGCCCTCCGGCGAGACGACGAACGCGCCGCCCGCACTGCCCTCGAGCGGACCCTTGCCGGTCGCGATGAGCGCGACCTCGGCGGTCGCGCCGGGGGTCACGGAGATGTGTGCGGGCGAGGCCGCGAAGCTCAGGTCGGGAACGCCCCAGGCATCACGCGAGAGACCGAGGTCGATCTCGAGCGCGCGCGTGGAGAGATTCTTGATGCGGACGGTCTGCGTGACCTGCCAGCCGTCTCCGCTCACGCGCCCGTAGGCGAGCGTGACCGGCTCGGCGGCGATCTCGGAGGCCGCGGCGCCCGTCGCGTCGACGATCCCGGCGCCCTGGACGGTCACCGGCTCGGGGCCGGTCTCGAGCACGATCTGGCGTGCGCTCCCGACGAGCAGGCTGCGCAGCTCGCCGATCGTGAGGCCGGGCCGTGCCTGGATGACTGCGGCTGCGGCGCCGGCGGTGACCGCGGCGGCGACGCTCGATCCGGTCGCGGTCGCGTAGCGCTCGGTGCCGTCCGAGTTGCGGCCGCCGTCCGAGGTCGCGATTCCGACGCCCGGAGCGACGACGTCCGGCTTCACCTGGCCGCCGAAGGCCATGCCGCCCGAGGAGAACGGCGCGACGTCGCCGGCGAGGCCGTTCGCGACCCCGCGCACGCCGCCGAAGGACACCGTCACCTGCGTTCCGTCCACGAGCTCGTCGAGCGCCTCGTTCCCCGCCTCGGCGGGCAGCCCGACGACCGGCACCGCGGTTCCCTCGTCGAGGTCGAGCGAGCCCGCGCGTACGCGGGTGCCTGCGACGAGCACCGCGCCCGCACCGGCGGCGACCGCGTTGCGCACGCGGGTGTCGAGCGCGCTCCCGGCCGGAAGGATCGCGGCGCGTCCGGCGACACGGCTCACGCCGTTCTTGTCGAAGAAGTCGGCCAGGATCGCGCCGTCGGCGACCTCGTCCTCGCCCCGGTCGACGTCGGCGAGCGACGGCCCGGAGAGCGCGACCGCCTCGAGCTCGCCCTCGGGTGGAAGCACGCCGAGGACGGGCGCCGCGCCGGAGAAGACGTCGTCGCCGTCGGCGGAGACCTTCGTGTCGGCCTCGAGCGTGGACGCGCGCAGATCGATCGCGCCGACCGTCAGCGCCGCTGCGGCGCCGCCGGGATCGCCGACCGTGCCGAACCCGCGACCCGCGCGTCCGTCGTTCCCCGAGGGAGCGACGACGAGCGTTCCGAGCTTCGCCGCGCCGGCGACCGCACGGGACTCCGGGCTGTCCGGGAAGGACGCGTAGGGCTCGACGACCGCGGCGAGCGCGACCGGAAGCGCGTCCGAGACGTCGCCGTCGCGGTTCGGGTCGACGGCGCGCTCGAGCCCGGCGAGCAGCGTGTCGCCGTGACCGAGCAGCGCGTACGAGCCGTCGGCCGTCTGCTCCCAGCCGAGAATCCTGATCGGGACGACCGTCGAGCCGGGGACGACGCCCTGGAGCCCGGTCGGGCCGTCCGAGCCGACGAGGATCCCGGCCATGCGGGTTCCGTGCGGCTCGACGCGCCCGGGGTCGTCCGGCTTCGGCTCGGCCGCGGCGCGGCGGTCTCCGTCCACGAGGTCGTAGCCCGGGCGGACGCGCCCGCCGAGGTACGGATGGTCGAGGTCGACGCCGGAATCGAGCAGCGCGATCTTCACGCCGGTGCCGTCGAAGCCGGGCAGTGCGGCGTCGAGCCTGCGCCCGGCACCGGCCGCGAACTCGGGCCGGCCGAGCGACTGCGCGGTGAGCGCCGCCGGGTAGAGCGTGCGCACCGGGTAGACGCCGACGATCCCGTCCATGCGCTCGAGCTCGGCCTGGGCGCGGCCGTCGAGCACCGCGGAGAAGCCGTTCAGCGTGCGCGTGAAGGTGCGCTCGCGCTTCACCTTGACGCCGCGCTGGGCGAGGCGTTCCAGGAGGAGCCGCTGCGAGGCCTCCGCCTCGGCGAGCCAGCGCTTCTGGTCGGCCGGGGTGGGCATGGACTCGGAGCGTGCGATCGAGTCGGCGAGCGACGGGGCGGCGAGCACGACGATCATCCGGTCGGGCTGGGCCGACTCGGGACGCTCGCCGAAGACGTCGTTCCAGGCCGAGGCCGCCGCCTGGAGGGCGGACTCGCCGGCGCCCAGGACAGGCGCCGCGAAGACGATCGCGACGGTGCAGGCCGCAACGAGCGCGAGAACGGCCGGACCCGCCGCGCGGCGCCTCTGATTACGCCGCGGAGGCATACGCATCGAGCTCAAGGTAGCGAGGATACGGAATCGCCTGTACGAACCTGCCGGCAGAAGCGACCATCGCTGCGTTATCGGTACAGAGCGGTAACGGTGTGAGCACGGCTTCCGGAAGCGCCGCGCGCAGCTCCGAATTGGCCGCGACGCCGCCCACGACGGCGATCTTCGTCGCGTTCAGCTCCTGCGCCGCGGCCCGGGTCCGCTCCACGAGCGCCCGGACGATCGCGCGCTGGTAGGACGCGGCCAGATCCGCCCGGCGGCGCTCCAGCTCCTCGGGCTCGAGATCGCGCACCGCGTACACGAGCGCGGTCTTCACGCCCGAGAAGGAGAAGTCGTGGCCCGAGACCTTGGCGACCGGGAACGAGAACGCCTCGGGATCACCCGAGCCCGCGAGCCGGTCGATCGCCGCCCCGCCCGGATAGCCGAGGCCGAGCAGCCGCGCGCCCTTGTCGAACGCCTCCCCGGCCGCGTCGTCGAGCGTCGTCCCGAGCACGCGGTAGCCCGCACGGTCGGTGACGTCGAGGAGCAGCGTGTGGCCCCCGCTCGCGAGGAGCGCGAGGAACGGCGGGTCGAGCGGCTCGGGCTCCAGGTAGAGCGCGGCGACGTGCGCGTGCAGGTGGTCCACGGGCAGGAGGGGCAGCCGCAGCGACCACGCGAGCGCCTTCGCGGCCGAGACGCCGACGAGCAGCGCGCCGATGAGGCCCGGCCCACGCGTGACCGCGATCGCGTCCAGGTCCGCGAAGCCGGCGCCGGCCTCCTCGAGCGCCTCGTGCACGACCGGCGCGAAGAGCTCCAGATGCCGCCGCGAGGCGATCTCCGGGACGACCCCGCCGTAGCGCGCGTGCAACTCGGCCTGGGAGGCGACGACGTTCGAGCGGATCTCCCCGTCATGCGTGACGACCGCCGCGGCGGTCTCGTCGCACGACGTCTCGATTCCGAGGATCATCAGTTGGCGCGCGCCTCGACGTGGGCGAGCGGGTCCTTCCACATGACCAGCGCGTCCTCGCGGTTGTCCGTGTAGTAGCCGCGCCGCACGCCGGTCGGCGAGAACCCGAGGCTCTCGTAGAGCGCGATCGCCGACGTGTTCGAGACGCGCACCTCGAGCGTGTAGCCGCGCCGGTCGTCGTCGGCCGTCGTGCGGAAGAGCTCCTCGAGCATCTGCGTGGCGATGCCGCGCCGCCGGAACGGCTCGGCGACCGCGACGTTCATCACGTGCCACGCGTCGACGTAGCGGGAGATGATCAGGTAGCCGACGAGGCTCTCGTTCATCGGGTCGAACGCGCCGAGCGAGATCGACGACGGCTTGGCCAGCTCGCCCGCGAACATCGACCGCGACCACGGCGTCGGATAGGCCGTGCGCTCGATCAGCTCGATCGCGTCGAGGTCGCCGAGGGTCAGCCTGCGGAAGTCGAGCGTCATGGCTCGATTGTGCCCGCGCGGCGGTTTTTCTCGGCGTCGGGAATCCGCAGGTAGAGCGGCTCGAGCGTGTCGGCCGGGCCGAACTCCGCGGCGAGGCCGGCGAGGTTGCGCGCCCAGGGGACGTGCTCGTCGCTCTCGTCCTCGGGCACGACGCCGCCCGCGGCCTCGATCGCGGCGCGGTACAGAACCGCCCCGTCGCCGACGTAGCGCGTGCCCGCCTCGACCTGGAGGTCCTCCGGTTTGACGACGGTGGGCGCTCCGCTCGCGCGCGTGAACACTTCTCCGCGCCGCGCGTCGAGCACCGGGACCGCTCCGGGCGAGCCGGCCGCGAGCGTGTCGAGGGTGGAGACGCCCGCGGCGGGAATGCCGAGCGAGAACGCCAGCGTGCGCGCGGTCACGAGCCCCATGCGCAGGCCGGTGTAGCTCCCCGGCCCGGTTCCGACCGCGAGCGCCTCGAGGTTCGCCTGCTCCGACTCCGGCCTCGGCCAGCAGCTCCTCCGCGTCGGCCAGCACGCGGAACGCGCGGGAGCGTCGCTCGCCGAGCAGCGCCCCGTCGCGCAGGAGCGCCACGGTGGAGGCGTCGGTCGCGGTGTCGAAGGCGAGAACCAGCATCAGTTTCCCTTGTTTTCCAGGGATTTCTGGACGGCGATCAGTCTACGGTCGCCCTCTTCCAGCTGCAACAGCACCCGCAGGCGCGGCTCCGGCAGGAAGCCCTCGCCCGCCTCGGGCCACTCGACGAACGCCACCGCGCCGTCGAAATACGGCTCGAGATCGGCCCAGTCGGCCTCGCCGAGCGTCTCGAAGCGGTAGAGGTCGAGGTGCGCGACGGGCACGCGGCCCGGCGTAGCGATGGCCGATCGCGAACGTCGGGCTCGTCACGGCGACGGTGACCCCGAGCGCCCGGCACGCGCCGCGCACGAACGTGGTCTTGCCCGCGCCCAGATCGCCCGAGACCTCCACGACGTCGCCGGGCACGAGCTCCGCAGCCAGGTCGGCGGCGATGCGCTCGGTCTCCTCGGGCGAGGACGACGTCAGCTCGACCATGGTCGAGGTTAGAAGAGGTCGAGCTGCTCGGCGGCGGGCAGCGCCGGCTCGGGCGGCGCGGCGGCGTGGAGCTGGATCACCTCGGCCGACGGAGCGGCCGCGGCCGTGCGTCCGAGCAGCGCCGGGATGCGGGCGAAGTCCTCCTCGAGCGTGCGCAGCATCGCCGGCGTGTAGAGCGCCGCCGCCGGATGGAAGATCGGGTAGAGCGTGACCGTGCGCCCGCCGACGCTCGCCTCCTGCGGCGTCCCGTGCACGCGCGTGATCCCGTCAGGCTTGCCCGACAGGAGCTTCGTGGCGAAGTTCCCGAGCGTCGCGACGAGCTTCGGCTCGATCAGCTCGAGCTGGCGGAAGAGGTGCGGCTCGCACGAGTGGATCTCGTCCGGCTGCGGGTCGCGGTTCCCGGGCGGGCGGCACTTGAGGACGTTCGCGATGTAGACGTCCTGGCGGTCGAGCCCGATCCCGGCGAGGAGCTTGTCGAGGAGCTTTCCGGCCTGGCCGACGAACGGGTAGCCCTGCTGGTCCTCGTGGAAGCCGGGCGCCTCGCCCACGAACATGAGGTCGGCGTTCGGGTCGCCGACACCGAAGACGACCTGGGTGCGTCCCTCGGCCAGACGGCAGCGCGTGCAGACGGATGTTTCCGCCGCGTAGGCGGCGAGCGCCTCGCTCCGGGTCAGAGCGTCAACCGCAGCCACAGCTTCCGCCACAGCAGCCCCCGGCGCTTCCGCCAAAGCTCGGCTGCTCGGCGGCGCCGTGAGCTGCGAACACGGAGAACTGGCGGCGCGTTTGCCCCGAACCGCAGTCGGGGCAACCAGGATCTGCGTCGCTCAGCCGGAGGAGTTCCTCGAAATGGCTCTCGCACTCCATGCACACGAACTCGTAGATCGGCATCGCCAAAGGAGTCTAGTGGCAACGTATGACGTCCGGTGCCGACGTCCGTACCAGCTAAAGTCCTGCGCTTAGAGGTCGATGGGATGGCAGGGGGGTTTGTTCGTATTTTCGTAGTACCGCCGCAATCAAGGGATGAAGGAGCACCGTGCGCCGCGGGCTGATCGCAACGATCGGGCCGATCGCGGCGCTTGCGCTCGTGCTCGGCTTCTTCTGGGTTCTCCGCTCGCTCGGGGCCGACGTGCAGTCGCTCGGGCCGCTGCCCCTGCCCGTGCCGCGCTCGGACGAGACCGCGACGGTCGCGGTTCCGCCGTCGGCGCAGCCGGCCACGACGCCGCCCGCCGGGCTCGCCCACGGGCACGGCGCCGCCTCCGGCTCCCTCGCCCGTCGGCGGAAGCCTCATCACCTCCCCGCCGCCCGCGGCGCCGCTGCAGCCGCCGGCGCAGCCGATCGGCAACGACGGCCCGTCGACGCCTTCCGGCAGCCCGCCCGCACCGCCCGGGAATCCGGGCACTCCGGCAATCCCGGCACACCTGGGAATCCCGGCACGCCGGGGAATCCGGGTAATCCGGGCACGCCCGGCAACCCGCCGCCTCCGCCTCCCCCCGGCTCGGCCACCGGCGGAGTCGACCCCGGGGACGACGATGACGACGACATTCCGTGGTGGAAGCGCAAGCACGGCGACAAGAAGCACGGCCACGGCGGGCGCAAGCACGACCACGGCAACAAGCACGGCGGCAAGCATTCGTCCGGCGACGCCGACGATGACGACGACGATCGCGGACGCCACCACGGCAATCGGGACAAGGATCGCGACCGCGGACGCCACGACGGCGACAAGAAGCGTCATCGCGGCGACGATGGCGACAACGACGACCGCGGCCGTCATCACGGCAATCGCGGACGCGACCGCAACGACAACGACGATCGCGGGCGCAATCACGGCAACCGCGGCCGTGGCCACGACGACAACGACGGTAACCGTGGACGCCACCACGGGAACCGCGACCGCGGGCGCGACGACGACGGCGATCGCGGACGAGACCGCGGACGCGATCACGACAAGGGCCACGGCCAGCGCGGACGCGATCACGACAAGGGCCACGGCGGCCGGCGCCACCGCGACTAGGGCACCCTCCGGCTAGACTGCGGCCGCCCGGTATCCGCGAGGAACTGGAGCCGCTCATGACCTTCGAATCGATCTGCGTCGTCGGCGACGGCCGTCTCGGACGGGCCTTCTCCGCGCGCCTCGCCGAACGCGGCCTCCCGGTCACGGTGACGACGCGCGACCACGACTGGGACGGTGCCGACCTCGTGCTGCTCTGCGTTCCGGACACGGCGATCCCGGAGGTGGCCCGCGCGGTTCCCGTCGGCCCCTGGATCGCGCACACGAGCGGCGCGACGACGCTCGAGGCCCTCGCGCCGCACACCCGGCGGTTCAGCGTCCATCCCCTCCAGGCGTTCGTCCCCGAGCGCGGGCCCGAGCAGCTGGACGGGATCTGGAGCGGCGTCAGCGGCGAGTCGCCCGAGGCACTCGAGACCGGGCTTCGCGCTCGCCGAGACGCTCGGGCTGCGGCCGTTCGAGCTCGCCGACTCCGACCGCCCCCTCTACCACGCCGGCGCCGCGTTCGCGGCCGCGTTCGTGGTCACGCTGCACCAGGTCGCCGCGGAGATCTTCCGCGAGGTCGGCGCGCCCGTCGAAGCGCTCGAGCCGCTCATGCGCCGCACGATGGAGAACGGCTTCGTGCCCACCGGCCCGCACCGGCGCGGGGACTGGAAGACCGTCGACGGCCACATCGCCGCGATCCACGAGCGCCATCCGGAGCTCGAGGCGCTCTACAAGGCGCTCTCGGACGCAACGGCGGCCCGGCCGGAATGAAGGTCGTCGGTACGGCGGCCGAGGCTCGGGCCGCGCATCCGGCGCAAGGAACCGTCGGACTCGTGCCCACGATGGGCGCGCTCCACGAGGGGCATCTCTCGCTCGTTCGCGCCGCGCGCGCCGAATGTGACTTCGTGACCGTCAGCGTCTTCGTGAACCCGGCCCAGTTCGGGCCGGGCGAGGACCTCGCCCGCTATCCGCGCGACGAGGCCGGCGACCTCGCGCTGCTCGAGGCGGCCGGCACGGATCTCGTCTTCATGCCGTCCGCCGAGGAGATCTACCCGCCGGGCTTCGACGACTGGATCGACATCGAGGACGTGTCGGAAGGCATGGAAGGCGACGCACGGCCCGGGCATTTCCGCGGGGTGGCAACGGTCGTCCGGCGGCTCTTCTCCATCCTCGAGCCCGACCGCGCCTACTTCGGCCAGAAGGACGCGCAGCAGGCCGAGGTGGTCGCGCGCCTCATCGAGGAGCACCGGCTCGGGATCGAGCTGCGCGTCCTCCCCACCGTGCGTGACGCCGACGGGATCGCGCTGTCGTCGCGCAACGCCTACCTCAGCCCGGAGGAGCGCGAGGCGGCGCGCGCCCTCCCGCGGGCGCTCGAGGCGGGCGCCGAGGCCTTCCGTGCGGGAGAGGATCCGGTCGCGGCAGCCGTCGCCGTCCTCGCAGCCGAGCCGCGGCTCACCGTCGACTACGTGGACGTCGGACGCTGGAACGGCCGCGTCGTGCTCGCGGCCGCGGTCTTCGCCGGCTCCACGCGGCTCATCGACAACGTCCTTCTGGAAGGATCATGGGCGTGAAGATGCCGATCACCGAGCTGGCCGCGATGAAGTCCGAGGGCCGCACGATCGTGATGGTCACGGCCTACGACTACCCGACCGGGCGGCTCGCGGACGAGGCGGGGATCGACATCGTCCTCGTGGGCGACTCGGCCGCGATGACCGTGCTCGGGCTCGACTCGACCGTGCCGGCCACGATGGACGAGATGCTGATGCTCGCGCGCGCGTGCGCGCGTGGAGCCCGACGGCCGCTCGTCATCGGCGACCTGCCCTTCGGCTCGTACCAGGTGTCCGACGAGGACGCCGTGCTGAACTCGGTGCGGTTCGTCAAGGAGGCCGGCATGGACGCCGTGAAGCTCGAGGGCGCCGGCCCCGAGGCCGACCGGGTGCGCGCGATCGTCGGCGCCGGGATCCCGGTCATGGGCCATCTCGGCCTGACGCCCCAGTCGGCGACCATGCTCGGCGGCTTCAAGGCGCAGGGGCGCACGGCCGAGCCAGGCGAAGCGGCTCCTCGACGACGCGCTCGTCCTCCAGGAGGCCGGGTGCTTCGCGCTCGTGCTCGAAGCGGTCCCGGCGGCGGTGGCGGCCAGGGTCACCGCGGCCCTGGAGATCCCCACGATCGGCATCGGCTCCGGCCCGGACTGCGACGGGCAGGTGCTCGTCCTCCACGACCTGATCGGACTCTACGAGGGAAGCCGCGCGCGGTTCGTCAAGCGCTACGCGGAGGTCGCGGACACGATCAAGGACGCCCTCGAGCGCTTCGCCGCCGACGTCCGCTCGGGCGCGTTTCCCGAGGACGAGCACACGTACTCGATTCCGGACGACGAGCTCGCCCGCTTCGAGGCCGAGCTCAGCTAGAGCGCCAGCGCGAACACGACCCCGAGGGCCACGAGCGCGAGGATCGTGAGGACGATCGCGCCGAGGGCGCGGACGAACGGCCACGCGTGGACGGTCATGACGCCGAGGATGAGCAGACCCATCGCCCAGAGCGAGAAGGCGATGTCGGCCGCGTAGAAGACGTAGCGGCCGGCGCTGATCGAGTCGCGACCGCCGCTGTGGAAGACGTGGTCGCCGTACACGGCCAGACGGATCGGCCAGAGCACGAGCGCGAGGCGCGAGGGGAGCGGCCGCGAACGCCAGCAGGTGCCGTGCCCCGCGCGTCTTGCCCGCACCTCCTGCGGCGTGGATTCCCAGGGCGAGCGCGCTGCCGCCCACCCAGTACGTCGCCGCGCCGTAGAGCCCGCCCGCGATGAACACGAGCACGGCCACGGTCGCGGCGTCACGCGCGGGGTCGTCCATGAGCGTCGCCGACCAGGGAGATGCGAGCACGCCGCCGATCCCGGCCAGGAAGGCCAGCGCGAGGACGACCTCCTGCCGGGCGTTCAGGGCCGGATCGGACTCGTCGCGGAGCGCCAGGAACGTCGAACGGGGGGTGATGAGTACCCCAATCGAGCGAAGCCACCAGTCTCTCTCGCTCGTTCTGGACACGGTCCCGGCTTCCATTGAGACCAGCTTAACCCTTGGAGCCAAGCGGGCTGGAGCCATGCGGCGTACTACGGAGCGGCCGGTGGGATCACCCGAAAGGGTGGTGCCGACCCACCCCGATGGAGCCGAAACCTTCATTCGTAAGGTCAGTCTGCGGCTACTCAAGGAGAACACATGGCCAGGCGTACACGTAATCTGCTCACGACGCTGCTCCTTCTCGGAGTCGTCGGGAGCGTGGCCGGATGGGGCGTCTACTCGGCGTTCACGGCCACCACGACCAACTCCGGCAACACGATCTCCGCCGGTACGGTCTCCATCTCTCAGCACGCTGGTTCGACGACGCTCTACAACGTCGCCGCGCAGGGTCCCGGCACGAGCACCGCACGGTGCATCCGGGTCACCTACGGCGGTTCGCTGGCGTCGAGCGTCAAGCTCTACACCTCCGCCGTCACGAACGGCGCCGCCTTCAACCTCCAGGTTGAGCGCGGTTCGGGCATCACGGCGCCCGACAACACGATGAACTGCACGGGCTTCACCTCGTCCTCGACGGCGTACAACGGCACGCTCGGGTCCTTCCCGACGACCTACGCCGCCGGCGTCGACGGCAAGGCGGCCGCTGCAGCGTGGGCACTGAACGACTCGGTCGACTACCGCTTCACCATCACCGTGGTGGACGACACGACGCCGAACGCCCACACGAGCGCGCTCAGCTCGGGTGCTCACACGTTCACGTGGGAGGCAAGGAACAACTAGGACGAGCTAGCCAAGACTGACGCCTGAATCGAGCTGGGAGCGGAGATGACGAACACCGCCTTCGCTCCCAGCCGATCAGGAGAGCATGTCTTGCTTGCGGCAACTCGTACACGGATCGACTGGCTGGCACTCGTTGCCGGAGTCGTCCTCGCGGCAATCGCACTCGCCGGCTGGCGAGTCGACGGAGGTCTCAATCCGCCCCCCGCGGATGTCGCCCTCCTCGTAGCACCGTCCCTGGACATCGCAATCGCGACGACCACGGGCTCGGACGAAGCGGTAGCCATCCGAGCGACGGATTCGGAACAGGGCGTAGCGCGAGCCTTCGAGATCCGGAACGCGACAGGCGGCAAGCTCGACCTCCGTCTTCAGGCCATCCCGGCGACGGGCGAACTCGACGAGTCGCTCAGCGTCAGGGTCATGACCGGAGGCGGGACGCTCTTCGAAGGGTCGCTCGGGCAGCTTCGAGCCGGAACCCCGGCCTTCGCTCTCGAGAGCCACGAGACGTCAGATCTGCAGATCCTCGCTTGGATCCCCGGCACCGCGACAGATGAGTCGTGGGGCGGGCGCTCCGAGCAGGTGAAGCTGGAACTCGTAACCACACCAAGCACATGAGACTCTCAATCCAGATCACTCACACCGACGGCGGCGTGAAGGCCCAGCGGCCTGCACGGCGGAAGCGGACGGGCCGCACCAAGCTGCTCTTCCTCACCGCTCTCTGCGCAGCGCTCGGTCTTGCCAGCTTCGGCGTCTACTCGGCCTACACGGCGACGACGACGAACACCGGCAACTCGTTCGCCTCCGGCACGGTGTCGATCACGGACAACGACTCCTCGACGGCAATGCTGAGCCTCGCGAACGCGAAGCCCGGCGACGCCGACTCGAGTTGCGTGCGGGTGACCTACACGGGTTCCCTCGCAGCGAATGTGCACCTCTACGGCGCCTCGAGCGGCGGGCTCGCGCCGTACCTCACGCTCACGATCACGCGCGGGACGGACCCGTCGCCGTCCTTCGATTCCTGTGCCGGATTCACCCCCGACGCGACGAACTACATCGGCCAGGGCGCCGGCGTCATCTACCAGGGCGCACTGAACGCGTTCGGAACCGACTGGGCGACCGGGGTCGTCGACCCCATCACGGGCACCCCGGAGAGCTGGACGCTCAACGAGTTCCACTCGTACCGCTACACGATCACGTTGCAGGACAACAACGCAGCGCAGAACCAGACGGGAACCGCCTCGTTCACCTGGGAGGCGCGTAACTCGTGACCTCCGTGACGACGTCACACGACATCTCCGCGGCATATGCGCGGGCGTGGGACGCCCGCGTTCGTCGTTCAACGGTCGGTCGCATCGTGCGGATCGCCTGCCTCTTCGTGGCCGGCTTCGCGGCGACGATCGCGGCCGCGGTCGCGCTCCCCCTGGCGTTCGGGATGCACTCGTTCACCGTCCTCTCGGGGAGCATGGAGCCGACCATCGCGACCGGCGACGTCATCGTCGTCAAGACCATCTCGCCCCTCGAGGCGAAGGTCGGGGACGTCATCAGCTTCCGCGACCCGGAGAACGCCGAGCGGCTTCTGTCGCACCGGGTCATCCAGATGCGCGTCCTGCCGGAAGGCGTCGCGTTCGTCACCAAGGGCGACGCGAACACCGGCGTCGAGCGCTGGCAGATCGCCCGCAACGGGACGATCGGCAAGGCCCAGTACCACGTGCCGAAGATCGGGTACCTGACGAACCGGCTCGGCAGCAAGTTCGGACGGCTCGCATTCCTCGTCCTCCCGCTGATCCTGCTCGCGGGGCTCGAGCTGCGCCGTCTCTGGAGCACCGACGACGAAGACGACTCCAAGGAGCCCGCCGATGCGTCCGCGCGGTAGGCGTCTCCGCAAGTTCCTGATCGTCATGGTCGTCGCCGGCCTCGCCGGGACGGCCGTCGGCGTGATCCACGCCGCCTTCTTCGCGACCACCGGCAACACCGGCAGCTCGTTCGGCTCCGGCTCGGTGATCCTCACCGACAACGACGCGAACGGCGCCGTCCTCTCCCTTTCGGCGGCCAACCCCGGCGCGACCGACTCGGGCTGCATCCGCGCCTCGTACTCGGGCTCGCTGCCGGCGACCGTGAAGCACTACGCGGACGTCACGGGCGCGCTCTCCCCCTTCCTCACGCTCAAGGTCACGCGCGGCACCGACCCGTCGCCGTCCTTCCGCTCCTGCGCCGGCTTCACGCCGGACACCTGCGACTTCTACGGCAAGGGCGCCGGCGTGCTCTACGACGGCCTGCTCTCGAACTACCCGACGACGTACGCCGCCGGCATCCAGGACTGGACGTGCAGCGGCTCGTCGAACTACGGGACGACCGTCTCCGGAACGGCCGGGATCGTCAACCAGTACCGGTTCGACCCGGCGTCCGCCGTCTACACGAACGACACCATGACGGGCGCCGCCGGAACGCTCCTCGAGGCGCACGCGGGCGAGCAGAACGCCACGTGGACGCAGACGGTCCTCTCCGAGCAGGACGCGGTCCTCACGAACGAGAACCGGGTCCGGAAGAACGGCAACGCCGTCGCCGTCTACATCTCGCCGGCCACGTCGAGCGCCGACTACGCGATCGAGGCGGACGTCCACGCGAAGACGCTCATCAACAACGACGCGATCGGGATCCTCGGGCGCTACGACAACTCCGTCCTCACCGGCACCGGCACCTGGTACCTGGCGCGCTACCTGTACTCGACGACCGCGGGCAACTCCCAGTGGCAGCTCTACAAGGACGTCAACGGCACCCAGACGCAGCTCGGCACCTTCGCCCAGACGATCACGGCGGGAACCAACTACCGCGTCCGCCTTCAGATGGTCGGCACGACGATCAGCCTCTGGGTGGACGGCGTCCAGCGCGTCTCCGTGACGGACAACGCCGTCACGGCGGCCGGCTTCCCCGGCGTCCGGCTCGGCTCGCCCGGCTCCGCGGTGACCGTCTCGAACACCACCGGGCTGCACCTCGACAACTTCCAGGTCTACGACACGACGAACGGCTTCGACTCGGTCGGCACGAACCACGGATTCCCGAGCGGCGGCCCGACGACCGGCGGCGGCGCGATCCCGGGAGACTCGAGCGTCGCGCTGAACTTCGACGGCGTGAACGACTACATGCGCACCGCGCGCCAGGTCTCGGACAACTTCTCGCTCGAGTTCTGGTTCAACTCCACGCAGGGGATCGGAACCGGGACGACCTGGCAGTCGGGCGCGGGGCTCGTCGACGCGAACACGGCCGGGACGACCAACGACTTCGGCGTCTCGCTGAACTCGAACGGCCGCGTCCTCGCGGGAACGGGGAACGCGGACACCACCCTCCAGTCGGGCACGGGGCTGAATGACGGCAACTGGCACCACGTCGTCTTCACGCGTGTGCGCGCGTCCGGCGCGCTCATCCTCTACGTCGACGGCGCGCAGGTCGCGACCGGCACGGGCAACACGAATGCGCTGACCGCCTCCGCGAACATCGACTTCGGCCGGCTCCAGACTGCGGCGAACTACTACGCCGGCCGTCTCGACGAGGTCGCCGTCTACAACGTGGCGCTGTCCGCGGCCACCGTGGCGTCCCACTACGACACGGCGCGCACGGCCGAGGTCTGGACGAACCCGGAGAACCACTCGTACCGGTTCGAGGTCACGCATGGCGAACACGAACGCCGTCGAGGGCCTCTCGGCCACGGCCACCTTCAGGTGGGAGGCGCGGAACCAGTGATGCGCGTCGCCACCATCGTCTGCGCGATCTTCGTCGCGCTCGGCGCGGCCACCGTCGCGTGGGCCGCCTTCAGCTCGATCACCTCGAACGCGAGCACGTTCTCGGCCGCCCCGGATCTCTCCAACCCGACGGTGACCGGCTCGATCATCGCCAAGACCTCCGGGCTCACCCCCGGCAAGATCCGCCAGGGCGGCCAGTACTACGTCTACGCGAACGCCACCGACGCCGGCAACCCGGCCAGCGGAATCTCCTCGGTCGCGGCCAACCTGAGCTCGTTCGACACCGGCCAGACCGCGGTCGCCCTGACGACGGCCGGCGGCCCCTGGACGGTGAACGCGGTCTCCTACTCGTACCGCTCGGCCGTGCTGACGGCGAACACGCCGCTGAACACGGGCACGAACTACGCGTACACGGTCACGGCGAACGACAACGCCTCGCACACGAGCGGCGCGACCAACTTCAACGTCGCGATCGAGCGCTACGACGAGGTCGTCCACGCCACCACCGGCCTCGTCAGCTACTGGCGGCTCGACGAGACGGCCGGAACGCTCGCCGACGACGACCAGGGAACGAACAACGGCACGTACACGAACACGCCGACGCTGAACCAGGGCACGGCGCTGGTCGGGGACGCCGGCAACTCGGTCCGGTTCAACAACGGCGTCACGAACGAGTACGTGCAGATCCCGGACAGCGCGTCGCTCGACTTCGCCGGGAACAGCACGATCGAGGCCTGGATCCAGTCCGCGACGCTCTCGGTGAACAACGCGACGGTCATCGGCAAGGGCTCCACGACGAGCTGGGCCGTTCAGCGCAACGGCGGCACCAACACGCCGGCTTGGCTGACGAACGGCACCACGGCGACGACGCTCGCCGGGACCGCGAACATCAACAGCGGCGCCTGGATCCACATCGTCGTCGTCCGCAACGGCACGACCAAGCAGATCTACATCAACGGCGTCCTCGACGCGACGGCGACGATCACCGGGAATCCCAACACGAACGGCAGCCCGGTCAGGATCGCCGAGAACGGCCAGACGGCCGGGCGCTACTGGCGCGGATACATCGACGAGGTCGCGGTCTACAACCAGCCGCTCTCGGCGGGCGACATCCTCGACCACTACAACGCCGGGATGGGGACGGGCTAGCCGTGACCGGCTACGACGGCCCCGAGATCCACGGTCCCGCTGACGAGCAGCCGGACGACCCGTACTACACGTCGCGGCCCGCGGCTCCCTACCCCGAGGACGAGGAGCACCGGCGGCGGCGCTGGCTCGCGATCCTGCTCTCGATCCTCGTCATCCCGCTGCTCGTCGCGGTCGCCCTCGCCGGCGGCAACGAGGCCGGCACCGGGTCGAGCGAGTGCACGCCCGGAACCGAGGCGAACGGCGCGGCCTGCCCGACGACGAACCCGGTCACGACGACGGGCCAGATCGAGACTCCCGGCGAGCCGATCCCGCCGACCACGACGACGCCGAACTCCGGCGGCATTCCGCTGCCCCCGGTGACGCCGCCGTCGCCGCCGACCTACAACCCGAATCCCCCGAGCTACACGCCTCCGTCCCCCCAGCCGACGCCGCCCGCGCCTCCCGCGCCGCCGGCTCCCCCTGCGCCTCCGTCGCCCCAGCCGAGCCCTCCCGCCGACCCCGGTCTACCGACGGCCCCCCGAAGCTCTCGCGCAGCGACGGCGGCAAGGCGCTCTTCAAGCTCCCGAACGTGGGCGGTGGAAAGACCGTCGTGAAGTGCGTGACGATCAAGTACAACGGCAACCCGTCCGCGCGCGTGCGGCTCTACGGGATCCTCACCGGCACCGGGCTCGACAACTACATCGACTTCAAGGTCACGCGCGGCACGTCCCCGTCGGCGACGAACGGCTCGTGCGCCGACTTCAAGGCCGACACGACGAACTACCTCGGCGACGGCTCAGGCGTGATCTTCAAGGATCTCCTCTCGGAGTTCCCGCTCACGTTCGAGAGCGCCGACGACGAGCCGGCCCAGGCCGACCGTGAGCGCTGGACGAACAACGAGAGGCACACGTACAAGTTCGAGGTCAAGCTCCGCTCGGACAACGCCGCCCAGGGACTGACGGTCGGCATGCAGCTCCACTGGGAAGCCCGCGGCTACTAGGACCTAGGCCGCGGCAGGCTCGGCCGCTGCCGCGAGCAGCTCGCGCAGGAACTTGCCGGTGTGGCTCGCGTCGACCCGCGCGACGTCCTCGGGCGTGCCCGCGACGAGCACCTCTCCACCGGCCTCGCCGCCCTCGGGGCCGAGATCGATCACCCAGTCGGCCTGCTTGATCACGTCGAGGTTGTGCTCGATCACGAGCACCGTGTTCCCCGCGTCGACCAGGCGCTGGAGCACCTCGAGGAGCTTCTCGATGTCGGCGAAGTGGAGGCCCGTCGTCGGCTCGTCCAGGATGTAGAGCGTCCGCCCGGTCGCGATCTTCGAGAGCTCCTTGGCGAGCTTCACGCGCTGCGCCTCGCCGCCCGAGAGCGTCGTGGCCGGCTGGCCGAGCTTCACGTAGTCGAGCCCGACGTCGTGCAGCGTCTGGAGGCGCCGGCGGATCTTCGGGATCTTGGCGAAGAACGCGAGCGCCTCCTCGACCGACATCGCGAGCACGTCCGCGATCGACTTCCCCTTGAAGCGCACCTCGAGCGTCTCGCGGTTGTAGCGCGCGCCCTTGCACGTCTCGCACGGGACGTAGACGTCCGGGAGGAAGTGCATCTCGATCTTGATCGTCCCGTCGCCCTTGCACGTCTCGCAGCGGCCGCCGCGCACGTTGAACGAGAACCGCCCGGGCTTGTAGCCGCGCACCTTCGCGTCCTGCGTCTGCGAGTAGAGGTCGCGGATCGCGGTGAAGAGATCCGCGTAGGTGGCCGGGTTCGAGCGCGGCGTGCGCCCGATCGGCGACTGGTCGACGTCGATCACCTTGTCGAAGTGCTCGACCCCGTCGAACTCGACGTGGTCGCCGGGCTTCACCCGCGCCCGGTGGAGGCGGTTCGAGAGCGTCTTCAGCACGATCTCGTTCACGAGCGTCGACTTCCCGGAGCCGGAGACGCCCGTCACGCAGACGAACTTCCCGAGCGGGAACTCGACGTCGATGCCCTTCAGGTTGTGCATGCTCGCGCCGCGCACCCAGAAGGAGCCGAAGTCCTCGGTGCGGCGCGGCGGGACGGCGATCGTCCGCTGGCCCGAGAGGAACGCGCCCGTGACCGACTCGGGATTCCGCTCGACCTGCTTGGCCGTGCCCTCGGCGACGACGCGGCCGCCGTGCTCGCCGGCGCCCGGGCCCATGTCGACCAGGTGGTCGGCCGAGCGCATCATCTGCTCGTCGTGCTCGACCACGAGCACGGTGTTGCCGAGGTCGCGCAGCCGCTCGAGCGTCTCGATGAGCCGCCCGTTGTCGCGCTGGTGCAGGCCGATCGACGGCTCGTCGAGGATGTAGAGGACGCCGACGAGCTGCGAGCCGATCTGCGTCGCGAGCCGCAGCCGCTGCGCCTCGCCGCCCGAGAGCGTCGCCGACGCGCGGTCGAGCGCCAGGTAGCCGACGCCGACGTTGTCGAGGAACGTGAGCCGCTCGCGGATCTCCTTCACGATCCGCTCGCCGATCAGCGAGTCCTGCTTCGAGAGGCCGAGCTCGTCGAGGAACATGAGCGCCCGCTGCACCGACATGCGCGTGAAGTCGTGGATGTTGCGGTCGCCGATCGTGACGCCGAGCACCTCCGGCTTGAGCCGCGCGCCCTTGCACTCCGGGCAGGGCCGCAGCGCCATGTACTCCTCGATCCGCTCGCGCTGCTGCTGGGAGTCCGTGTCTCGGTAGCGCTTCTGGAGGCTCTCGACGATCCCCTCGAACGCGAGCATGTACGAGCGCTTGCGCCCCATCCGGTTGCGGTAGTTCACGTAGATCTTCTCGCCGCCGGTGCCGAGGAGGAAGCGGTTGCGCTCCTCGTCGGTCAGGTCGCACCACGGCCTCGACGAGGTCGATCTCGTAGCGGTCGCCGATCGCCTCGATGACCGCGTCGTAGAAGTTCGACGACCAGCCGAGCGACCACGGCACGAGCGCGCCGTCGGCGATCGAGAGCGTCGGATCGGGGACGAGCAGGTCGGGGTCGATCTCCTGCTGGTGGCCGAGCCCGGTGCAGCGCGGGCAGGCGCCGTGCGGCGAGTTGAACGAGAAGACCCTCGGCTCGAGCTCGGGCAGCCCGACGCCGTGGAACGGGCACGCGAACCGCTCCGAGAAGGTCAGCGGCTTGCCGTCGATCACGTCGATCACGACGAGCCGGTCGGCGAGCGCGAGCGCCGTCTCGACCGAGTCGGTCAGCCGGTGGCGGATGTCCTCCTTGAGGACGAGCCGGTCGACCACGACCTCGATCGTGTGCTTGAGCTTCTTGTCGAGCTCGATCTCCTCCTCGAGCTGGCGCTGCTCGCCGTCCACCTTCACGCGCGTGAAGCCCTCGCCGCGCAGGTGCTCGAAGACGTCCTTGTACTCGCCTTTCCGGTCACGGACGACAGGAGCGTTGACCGTGAACTTCGTCCCCTCGGGGAGCTGGAGCACCTGGTCGACGATCTGCTGCACCGACTGCCCGGCGATCGGGCGTCCGCACTCGGGGCAGTGCGGCTTGCCGATCCGCGCGTAGAGCAGGCGCAGGTAGTCGTAGATCTCCGTGACCGTGCCCACCGTGGAGCGCGGGTTCCTCGAGGTCGTCTTCTGGTCGATCGAGATGGCCGGCGAGAGCCCGTCGATCGAGTCCACGTCGGGCTTCTCCATCATCTGGAGGAACTGGCGCGCGTAGGCCGAGAGCGACTCGACGTAGCGCCGCTGCCCCTCCGCGTAGATCGTGTCGAAGGCAAGCGAGGACTTGCCCGAGCCGGAGAGGCCCGTGACGCAGATCAGCGCATTCCGCGGCAGGCGGACATCGATGTCCTTCAGGTTGTGCTCGCGGGCGCCGTGGACGACAAGCTCATCGGCAGCCATGCCAGGTCAGTCTAGCTTTGGCCCCGGACGAACGCATGTTCGATTGGGAGCTAAGTGCAGGCGGCCCGGATCGGGCACGTACGGCACCTCGAGATTCCCGGCGATCACGGTGCCGTAGCCGAGCATCCGCCCGACGAGGCTGCGGTCGATCTCGATCGGCTCGCCCGGCGTCAGCGCCGCTGCGACGGCCCGGCGGCGCAGCACGCCGTGGACGACGAGGAGCTTCCGGCTCGTGACCACGAGCCGGGTGCGATCCCAGGCCAGGACGGAGCGGACGGCGATCCAGGCCGCGAGCACGAACGCGATCGTGCCGGGCGCGAGGGCCCAGAGCTCGGTCCGGCCGAAGTACGCGAGCGCGGCACCGATGGCCGCGAAGAACGCGGCGCGGAAGAACGGGCGCACGAGCGCAGCCGCGTGGGGCCGGTCGTCCAGCCGCACGTCCTCCCCGGGTTCCAGGTATTTCCGCATACGTCGCCGTTCGGCAACGCGGGCGGGACCCCTACCTAGGCCTTGCGCCAGCGGCGGAACACGAGTCCGCCGATGGTGAAGCCGAGGCCGAACGTGCCGATGGCGAACCCGCCGACGGCAACGGCCTTCCTCGCGCCGTCCATGCGCTCCCAGCGTCCGAGCGCGTCCTTCTCTTCCGGCGAAAGCGGTTCCCCGCGCCGCTTCTTGCGGCCTGCCGCCCCGGCGCGCAGCCCGACGTAGATGTCGTCGAAGAGCTCGTTGGATTCTTCAGCCATGCTCACATTGTAGTCTCAGAGCCAGATGTGGCCGGTGCGGGTTCTCCATGTTTCCGACCTGCACGCCGGCACGGCGGAAGAGCCCCTGATCGAATCGGCGCTCCGCGACCTCGTTTTGGAGGTCGATCCGGAGCTCGTCGTCTGTAGCGGCGACCTGACGCACCGCAACCAGCCCGGCCAGCACGCCCGCGCGGCAGCGCTCCTGCACTCGCTGGAGAAGCCGCTCCTGGTCGTTCCCGGCAATCACGACATTCCGATGCTGCCCCCGGGCCGGTACACCCACACCTTCGAGGCGTTCGCCGCCGAGTGGCCCGTGACGGAGCCCGTCTACCGCTCGGAGCGGATCGTCGCCTGCGGGCTCAACTCGGTGCGCGCGTGGCGGCGGCAGGCCGGCGGGCTCGCAGACGAGCAGATCGGCCGCGCGGCCGCGGCGTTCGCCGAGGCCCCGGCGGGTGCGGCTCGGATCGTCGCGCTCCACCACCAGCTCGCCAGCCCGCCGTGGCGCACGGCCAAGCGGCCGGTCGCGCACCGCGGACACGTCCTCGACGGATTGGCGCAGGCGGGAGCGGAGCTCGTCCTCTCGGGTCACGCGCACCAGAGCTCGATCGTCGAGCGCCGCGAGTTCCAGTCGGGAGAAGGAGCGCTCGATCGTCGCCACCGCTCCCGGTCTCGGCCATCCGAGGCCGAAGCGCCGCGGCGAGGTGCGCGGTCTGCATCGGTTCGACATCGACGAGACGACGATCCGCGCCCTCACCTACGCCTGGAACGGCGCGGGCTGGACGCAGATCGCCGACCGCCGGTTTCCACGCGGCGCCGGGCCGCTCAGCGCGAACTGAGCGGCCCGTTCCGCGAAGCTCCTACGGAGCCGTGATCGGGGGGCAGACCGCCGCCCCGCTCGTCGTGCACTTGATGCGGCCCTGGATCGCCGGAGAGATCGGCGTCCGAGCCGTGATGAAGTCCGCGAGCACCTGTTCCATGAAGTCCTGCGTAACCATGCGGCTCGCGAAGTTCGGGTACCCGTCACCGCCGTTCGCGGTGAAGTCGTTCTGGGCGATCGTGTAGTTCGCCGCCGCCGTCAGATCGACCGCTGCGCCGGTGCAGGTTCCGTCCGCTGCCTGCCGTACGGCCCCGGTCACGCGGCTTCCGACCGCTGCCGCGATGTTGTAGGTGAAGCAGAGCCCGGAGACCTGCGGGAAGCGCCCGTTCGCGGCGGGCATCGACGACACGCCGTTCTCGAGCATCGTCTTCAGCTCCGCCCCGTTCACGGACATCGTCACCACGATGTTCCCGAACGGCAGCACGGCGAAGTTCTGGCCGCGCGTGATCGGGTACGGAGGCGGTGTGAACGGCGCGCAGAAGTCGCCGGCGATGTCCGAGGTCGGACACGTCAGGTCGGCGCGGAGGCCGCCCGAGTTCGTGATCGCGAAGTCGGTGCCGTAGGCCGTCCGCATCGAGTCGGTGACGGTGTCGCCGACCAGCGACTCGCAGAGCCGCCCGTCCGCACGCCCACACGAGTCGGAGCGCGGAATTGCCCGCGTCGAGACGCCGATCTGCGTGCTGAAGATCGGCGCGAGCGCCGCGTTCAGCTCGTCGATCTTCGCCTGGATGGCCGGATCGGGCGCGATGCCGATGTTCCACGGCTTGTGGAAGTCGGCCGTCTTGTACTCGACCTTGCCCGTGTCCTCGTCCACGAGGAGCCGGACGCGGGTGAACCGGAGGCCCTTGCCGCGGTTCTCGGTCACGAGCGTGCCGTTCGCCCTGGTCGCGAGGACCTGGACGTCGTTGTGGTCGCCCATGACCACGTCGGCGCCCGTGAGCGCGTCCGCGATGTCGATGAGCGGCCCGCTCGGGTTGCTGAGGGTGCCTTCGTTCGCTCCCTCGTGGCCGAGGGCGACGATCGTCTTCACGCCCTTCCAGCGCAGGCGGTTGATCTCCGCCTGCACGTTCGGGACGACCTCACGGACCTCGAACGGCCCGAGCCGGCCCGGGAAGAGCAGTTCCGGAGTCGCCTCGGTCGTGAAGCCGACGATCCCGACCTTCTCGCCGCTCACCCAGTAGGTGGCCGACGGATCCCACTCGGCCGGCGTCAGCCCGTTCGGGAAGACGACGTTGGCCGAGAGGACCGGGAAGTCGGCGAGCGGAATCAGCTCGTTTCGCAGGAACTGCTCCCCGCGGTCGAAGCTGTGGTTTCCGACCGCCTCGGCGTCGAAGCCCATCATGTTCATGATCTCGACCGCCGGTCTGTCCTCGAAGAAGTTCGAGATCGGTGGCGTCGCACCGCCGAACGAATCGCCGCCGGCGACCTTGAGGACGCCGCCGGCCGCTTCGGCCGAGTACATGTCCCACCAGGTGTCGATGAACGCCGCGCCCGCGATCGGGAACGTCGGGTTCAGCGCACCGGCGCTGGACACGTTGTCGGCCGTCTCCGCGAGCGGCGTCAGCTGGGCGTGCCAGTCGCTGACGTTCAGGATCGTGATCTCCTCGAGATCACGCGTCCCCTCGACGATCTTCGTGAGGATCTTCCCGCGCGCGTTCTGCGGGCCTGCGATGTCCATCAGGTACGCGACCGTCGGGGCGATGTCGACCGCCCGGACGCCCTTCACCTTGTCGTCGTCGCGGTCGATGTTCGGGCCGCTGGCGATGAAGGTCGCGTGCATGTTCACGTTGTGCTTGAGATCGACCAGGTTCGGCAGGTAGCCGTGCTGGCCGAAGAACTGCGAGAACGCGATCCGCTGGCCCACGGTCGCCGCGTCGAACTGGTACGGCGGCCTGAGAACCACGACCACGTCCCCGGAGCGGCTCGGGTGGAGCGACATCGAGCCGTCCACGTTCGAGAGCTCCTCCTTCTTCAGGATCTTCAGCACGACCTGCTTCCCCGGATTGGCCGGGTCGGTCAGGTTCTGGAACGCCGCGATGATCTGGTTGCGGACCGTCTCGTAGTTCGCGACCGCAACGGTGCCGCCCGGATCGCGTCCCACGACCGGGATGTAGATCTGCGCCGCGCCGCCTGCGTAACAGGCCTTGGCGAGCGTCGGAGCGCCGCCCACGCGGCAGTTCCCGGTCTGCTCGGTCGCCTGCAGCCCGGCGTCCATGAGGACCTTGCCGGCGTTCACCGCGTACCACTGCGGCGCGAAGCCGTGATCGGAGGAGACGAACGTGTTCGCGTCCTTCTTGATCAGGTCCTGCGTGAGGTCGAGCGTCTCGTCGGCCTCCTGGTACGCGGAGCGGATGTACGCCCGGCGGATCGAAACGCGGCCGTCGGGGACGTCGTCGTTCGTCAGGTCGTCGTAGTACGGGTTCGGGTCGCCGTCCATGTCCGTGCGCGTGACGAGGCCCATGAACTGGTGCTGGAACTCGTCCGTCGTGGGCACGCCGACGAGCGCGAGGTCGGGATCGACCCCGAGCTGCCCGGACTTGTGGCCGAGGATGTAGCGGAGGTACGCCTGATGGGCGTCGGCCCACTTGAGGCCCTGCTCCACGTACGTGTCCTCGTCCACGATCCCCGCCTCGAGCGGCGCGAAGTCCGCGGCGGTCGAGGTCGGGAACTGCGACGCGAGGGTCTCCTCGAACGTCGCCGCGCACGCGCACCCGTTGTAGGTCGCGTTCACGCGGCCCACGGAGGTGAAGTACATGCGGAACTTCGAGAGATCCTTGGCGATGTCGACGGCCTTGATGTAGAGGCCGGCGGTCTGGCCCGCGCGGGTGCCGATGAGGCTCACCTTCACGTCGGCCCACTGGCCCTGCTTCAGCTTCGCAACGGCCGAGGCGCCGTTCTTGGCCGCTTCGGACGGGACGACCCACACGCTGTCGTAGTCGGTCTTCCCGTTGTTGCGCGAGTCGTAGATGTAGAGGTCGTAGATCCGCGTCGGGTTCACGGCGGCGTTCGTCGTCGTGACCGTCATGATCTCCTGCTTCGCCGGGCTGTAGGAGGTGGGGACGTTCGTCCACCCCGCCGCGGCGTCGAGGTCGAAGCGCTGGTAGTCGACGCCGAACGTGTTCGCGAGCCCCGGCTGGCCCGGAAGGTCGAAGTTCAGGGCGACGCCTCTCCGCGAGAAGAACGAGCGGAAGTCGACGACGGGGCCCTGGAGGGCCGGAACGAGGTTGCGCGAGCCGACCCACTCCATCGAGACGACCGTCTTGCCCTCGCGCTCTGCGGCCTGCGCGATGTGGTCGGCCTGGAGGATTCCGGTGGTCGCGAAGCTCGTCGAGTTGTTGAAGTTCCCTTCCCCGACGCGATGGAAGGTGTTGTTCGTCGAGCCGTGCTCACCCGGCCACGTGCCGGTCGAGAGCGTGTACCAGCCGACGCCGGTGTTGGGCGGGAAGCCCTGCACGAGACCGTTCTTGCCGGTCACGCCCTGGCGCATCAGCTTCTTCATGGTGGGCATGTAGCCCCGGTCGGCGTAGAACTCGACCTTGTCGGGCCGCATACCGTCTGCGGCGAACATGATCACGGGGGCGATCTTCGATCCATGGCCCCCGCCGCCGTGCGAGCCGGTCGCCCCCGCGAGACCCGTCGAAACGGATCCCCCGATGAGCAACAAGGACGCGAGTGTCAACGCGGCCGGAATTCCCCGCCGCGAACGGAACTTCCGTCTCATATTCGTCTCCCCTCAAGTCGGACTTCGGCCGACCATAACGCGTGGAGTGGCTTTGGGAAACCCGGAGCCCAAAGCGACACCGCGTCGTCACCAGCCGCTAGCCTCGTACGGATGCAGCGTTTCCTCGTCTTCGCACTCGCAATCGCCTCGCTTGCCGCGGCCGCTCCGGCCGGCGCCGCGATCGTCCCGGGCAAGTCGATCGCCGGCGTGAAGCTCGGGATGAGCAAGGCGCAGGTGACCGGCGTGCTCGGCGCTCCGACGAAGACGACGCACGGCACGAACGAGTTCGGCTCCTACACGGTCTTCAAGTACCGCCGGCTCTGGGTGACCTTCCAGGGCGAGGCGTCCGCGACCGCGGTGAAGACGACGCGGAAGGCCGAGCTGACGCCGCACGGCGTCCACGTCGGGTCGACGCGCGCTCAGCTGAAGGCGGGCGTGACCAAGCTGCACTGCATCACGCCGACCCTCTGCCAGAAGGGCAAGGGCGTTCCCGGTGCACGCGTGACCGTCTTCCGCCTCTACCACGGCAAGGTCACGAGCATCCTCGTCGGCTTCGTTATCGACTAGCCGGTTCGGCTTGAGCATCGAGCTCGCGCCGTAGCGCCTTGATCTCGTCGCGCAGCTTCGCGGCGTACTCGAACCGCAGCTCCTCGGCCGCGACGAGCATCTCCTCCTCGAGCGTGACCGCGAGCTTCTCGGTCTCCTCGCGCGTCATGCCCTCGGTCTTCGGCGCCCGGCGACGCTTGCCCGGGACGTTCGGCGACTCCAGTGAGAGGAACTCGGCGATGTCGGAGACGCCCTTGATGATCGTCTCGGGCGTGATCCCGTGCTCCGCGTTGTAGGCGAGCTGGATCTCGCGGCGGCGGTCGGTCTCGTCGATCGCGCCGCGCATCGCGTCCGTCACCTTGTCCGCGTACATGAGCACCTTGCCGTTCGTGTTGCGCGCAGCACGGCCGACCGTCTGGATGAGCGCCGTCTTGCCGCGCAGGAAGCCCTCCTTGTCGGCGTCGAGGATCGCGACGAGCGACACCTCGGGCAGGTCGAGCCCTTCGCGGAGGAGGTTCACGCCGACGAGCACGTCGTACTCGCCGAGGCGCAGCTCGCGGATGATCTGGATCCGCTCGAGCGTGTCGATCTCGGAGTGCAGGTAGCGCGCCTTGAGGCCCGACTCGAGCAGGTAGTCGGTCAGGTCCTCGGCCATCTTCTTCGTCAGCGTCGTGACGAGCGTGCGCTCCCCCACCTCCTCGCGGCGGCGCACCTCGTTCATCAGGTCGTCGATCTGGTTCAGCGTCGGGCGAAGCTCGATCGGCGGGTCGACGATCCCCGTCGGGCGGATGATCTGCTCGGCGATCACCGCCGAGTGGCCCGTCTCGAACGGCCCCGGCGTCGCGGAGACGAAGACGAGCGTCGGCGTGCGCTCGAGGAACTCGTCGAAGCGCAGCGGCCGGTTGTCGAGCGCCGACGGGAGCCGGAAGCCGTAGTCGACGAGCGTCTGCTTGCGCGAGCGGTCGCCCTCGTACATGCCGCCGATCTGCGGCACGGTCTGGTGCGACTCGTCCACGAAGACCACGTAGTCGTCCGGGAAGAAGTCGAGCAGCGTGTTCGGCGGCGAGCCGGCCGGACGGTCGTCGAGGATCCGCGAGTAGTTCTCGATCCCGTTGCAGTAGCCGAGCTCGCGCAGCATCTCCATGTCGTACTCGGTGCGCTGCCGGATGCGGTGCGACTCGAGCAGCTTGCCCTCGGAGTCGAACTGCTTCACCTGCTCCTGGAGCTCGTGCTTGATCGCGCCGATCGAGCGCTCGATCGTGTCCTTGTCGGTCACGTACTGCGTGGCCGGGAAGATCATCAGGTGCTCGAGCTTCGAGTAGATCTCGCCCGAGACCGGGTCGAAGTGCGTGATCTGCTCCACCTCGTCCCCGAAGAGCGAGATGCGGTACGCCGACTCCATCGACGCCGGCTGCACCTCGATCACGTCGCCGCGCACGCGGAAGCGGCCGCGGCCGAGGTACGAGTCGTTGCGCGAGTACTGGATGTCCACGAGCTTGCGCAGGAGCGCGTCGCGGTCGACCTCCTGGTCGAGCGCGAGCAGCACCGTCTTCTCCTCGTAGGCCTCGGGCGAGCCGATCCCGTAGATGCACGAGACCGAGGCGACGATGACGACGTCGCGGCGGGTGAGGAGCGCGCTCGTGGCCGCGTGGCGCAGCCGGTCGATGTCGTCGTTCACCGACGAGTCCTTCTCGATGTAGAGATCGGCCTGCGGGACGTACGCCTCGGGCTGGTAGTAGTCGTAGTAGGAGACGAAGTACTCGACCGCGTTCTGTGGGAAGAACTCCCGGAACTCGTTGCAGAGCTGCGCGGCCAGCGTCTTGTTGTGCGCGATCACGAGCGCCGGACGCTGGAGCCTCTCGATCGTCCACGCCATCGCCGCCGTCTTGCCGGTCCCGGTCGCGCCCAGGAGCGTCTGGAAGCGGTTGCCCGTCGAGACCGACTCGGTCAGCGTGGAGACGGCCTCCGGCTGGTCGCCGGTCGGCGAGTACGCGCTGTTGACCTCGAAGGCCGCCATCGGGCCATCGTAGCCACGCAGTTGGGGGGCGACGTGCGCCGGGTTCGCCCGTACACTCGAACGGCTCCTCGTAACACATGGGTCGTCGTATCAGCAGCTTTTTCGGACTTGCGCTCGTCTGCGCGTGCGTAGCGGTGCCCGGAATCGCCAACGCCGCGCGGCCGAACATCGTCCTGATCCTCACCGACGACCAGCGCTGGGACACCGTCTCCTCGGTCATGCCGACCGTGCAGAACGAGATCGCCGGGCACGGGATCACGTTCACGAACGCGTTCGCCGTCAATCCGCTCTGCTGCCCGAGCCGCGCGACGATCCTCACGGGGCGCTATTCGCACTCGACGGGCGTCTACGGGAACGGCCCGCCGTACGGCGGCGTGGGCTGGTTCGACGACTCGTCGACGATCGCCACCTGGCTCGACTCGGCCGGCTACCGCACCGGCTTCATCGGCAAGTACCTGAACGGCTACGGGAACGTGTGGCAGCCACCGTCGATCAGCCGCTGGTTCGTCCCGCCGGGCTGGGACCGCTGGTTCGGCTTCAACGGCGGCTACTACGGAATCCGCGTCGGCGTGGACGGGCTGAACGTTCTCTACTCCACAGACGAGAGCGACTACTCGACCGACCTGTTCGCGCGCGAGGCGGTCAGCTTCGTGGACGGAACCGGCGACGACCCGTTCTTCCTCGTCTACGCACCGTACGCGCCGCACTCGCCGGCCACTCCGCCCGCGCGCTACCTGGGCACGCTGGACGGAATCGAGCCGTTTCGCCCGGCCTCGTTCGGCGAGCCGGACGTGAACGACAAGCCGTCCTGGGTGCGAAAGCGCCAGCCGGTCACCGCCGACAACGAGCACACGATCGACGCGTTCCGCCAGAAGCAGCTCGAGTCCCAGATGGCGGTCGACGACGGCGTCGCGGCGATCCTGGACACGCTCGCCGCGTCCGGCAAGCTCGCGAACACGATGGTCGTCTTCGCCTCCGACAACGGACTGCTCCTGGGCGAGCACCGTCTGTGGAACCGCAAGGAATCGGCCTACGAGGAGTCGATCCGGCTGCCGCTCATGATCCGCTACGACGCGATGCTCGGCGGGCCCGGGACGAACGACGAGCTCGTCGGCAACGTCGACCTCGCTCCGACCTTCGCCGCACTCGCCGGAGTCGCGGCCCCCGCGGCCGAGGGCAAGAGCCTCCTGCCGCTCCTCGCCGGCGCCACGCCGCCCTGGCGCACCCGCCTCGTGATCGAGCACCTGCAGGCGTCGGGCGGCATCTCCGCGGAGGTTCCCACCTACTGCGCGGTGCGCACCCATCAGTACAAGTACGTCGTCTACGCGACGCACGAGGAGGAGCTCTACGACCTGCTCGCCGATCCGGCGGAGCTCGTGAACCGCGCCTCCGACCCGGCGCTGCGCGCGACGAAGCTCGGCCTGCGCGCCGACGTGCACCGGCTCTGCAATCCGTCGCCGCCCGGGTTCGACCTCTCCTGGCTCTGCACGGTCGAGCCCGCGCTGGGCGCGACGACCGTCGTGGGCACGGGGGCAGCCGAGACGATCTGCGGGCGAAAGGCGAGCGAGGTGCTCCAGGGCCGCGGCGGGAACGACGTGATCCGCGGTGGAACCGGCAACGACCGGCTCGTCGGCGGCGCAGGCCCGGACCGGATCGACGGCGGGCCCGGCCAGGATCACCTCGACGGCGGGCCGAGCGACGACATCTTCCTCGCGCGCGACCACACCCGCGACCGGATCGTCTGCGGCCACGGGCGCGATCTCGTGCTCGCAGACAAGCGCGACGTCGTCGCGCGCGACTGCGAGCAGGTACGCCGCAGCAGGTAGGCGCTAGCTACTAGCCCAGGGGAACGTGCGGGAGCGGTCGAGCTCGGCCGCGCTGTCCCCGCTCAACGCGAAGACCCTGACCTCGTGGCCCGCTCCCTCCGGAGGCAGGACGCTCACAGGCAGGTGGAAGGCGATCCGGGAGAGTGAGCCGTCGGCCGCCACGACCAGGATCTCGACCTCGTTCTCTCCCGCCACGAGCGAGCTCTCCGGCACGAAGACGGCCAGGCGGATCCCGCCGCCGGTCGAACGGTACGTCTTCGTCGTCGCGACGACGGTCCCGTTCACGGCGACCGCCAGATCCGTTCCACTGGCGACGCCGGCGACCCGGCCCGTGATCCACGCGGGCGAGACCTGGCCCTCCGGGTCGTAGGCGGCGAGAACCACCCGGCCGTCGAGCTGGACGCGCGCCTGCGCGGCGCTGCCGACGTTCAAGGATTCGAGCGGCTTGCCGACGAGGTAGCTCCTGGGCCCGGCGCGGTGCATCTGATCCCAGCCGCCGCTTCCGAAGAGGCCGGTCCAGTGAGCCACGACGGCGTCGCGCTCGGTGAGGAGCCGACTGAGCGGCGCCTCGAACTTCTCTCCCGCCTTTCCCTGGATCCGCACGACCCCGTCCGCCTCCGGCTCGCCTTCGAGGAGCGAGCGCCCGTCCATCGGCTCCGGGGTGCTGATCCCGAGCACGTCGGTGATCGTCGGGAGCACGTCGATCGTCCGCACGAACCCGTCCTGGACTTCGCCCTCCGTCTGCTCCGGCAGCTTGACGAACAACGGCACGAACGCGAGGTCGTGCATCGTCTCGGCGGTTGGGTCTCTGCGCGGCAGGCCGGGCGTGAAGCTCACGCCGTGGTCCGCCATGACGACCACGAGCGCCTTGTCGTAGAGCCCGGTCTTGTGCAGGCGCCGCAGGACGACCCCGAGCACCCGGTCGGTGTAGCCCACCTGGAGGAGATACCGCTCGTACCCCTGCGCGACCAGGAAGGGATCGTTCGCCCAGGTACGGTCGTCGAGGCCGGGGATGACGTGCGTGTCCCCGACGTAGTGCTTGCCCGACGGCAGGTAGCGCCACGGGATGTGCGGAACCTGCACGTGCAGGTAGTGCAGCGACCGCGGCTGCGACCCGGACATCGATCGCACCGAGCCGCAGATCGGCGCGCACTCGCTCACGGCGGCTCTGGCCCGGCCCTTTCCGGAGGCGACGCGCAGTCCCCCGAAGTCCCGCCAGGTCTGGTCGACCGGCGGGAGGCCTAGCGCCAACGAGTGCGGCAGGAGGACGTGGAGGTACACGAGCCCCGTATCCGACGCGAGCGACGTCAGACGATCGCCGAGCGGCTCCACCTGGGTCGGCTTGCACAGGCCGACGGGACAGAGGTGCGTGAGCGACTCGCGCACGCGCAGGCGGTAGCCGTCGCCGAGCAGGGTGAAGAGGTTCTGGCGGTGGTTGGCGTAGATCGGCAGCTCGCCCTGGTCCGGCAGGTTTCCGGTGAGCGCCGAGGGGACCGCGTGCTCGGTGAACGCGTGGACGGTCGTCGCCTGCCGGTAGAAGGTCGCGTCCCCGGCCAGTTCGGCGAAGTTGGGGAAGCGCTCGGCGTTCAGCTGGCCGTCCGCACCGAGGAGTCCGGACGTGCTCAGCTCGTCGAACATGATGAACACGACAGGGGTGTTCGAATCGACCGCCGCGACCTCGACCGGTGTCTCGTCCACATGGAGAAGGGGGGTGACCGGCGAGTGGAAGAGGAAGAGCGCCGCAAAGATGAACGGCGCCGGCAAGAGGATCGTGAGGAACGAACGAACGGTCGCCAGGCGAACGTAGGCGAAGGCGGCGGCGGCGCCCACGAGAGCGGCGAGGACGACCAGCGACGTGCCTGCGTTCTCGGCGAAGCGCTTCTCTCCCAGGAGCAGGACGAGCGACGAGAGCCCGGCGACGAAGAGCACGTGGACGACCCACCAGACGCGCTCGCCGATGAACGCGGCCAGCCATTCGATCAGGAGAAGGACGGCGGGCGGCAGCAGCAGGATCGCGAGCGTGAACACGACGATGTCGGACGGCGTCGAGCCGCGCACGGCGAAGAACTCGGCGTTCTTGGAGAAGAGGTAGTAGAGCGGCTGCGCGACCGCGAACGCCGACAGGACGACGATGTGAGCCGCGGGCGACAGCAGCCCGCGCGGACGGACGCGCGGGCCGACCAGCCTGCGCAGCGTGCCTCCCCTCGTCGCTCCTGTGCGTTCCATTCTCGCCTCCGCCTCTTCTCGGTCAGCCGCTGAAGCGGCGCTCGAGGTTACTGCGATTTCCACCGCGGAAGCGAGCGGGTCAAGGCCGGAGCTCGTCGTCGTAGGCGCGTCGGTAGACATCCCGCAGCTCGAGCACGTCCTCGACGTACTCCTCCGTCTCGGGGAAGGCGATGCCCTCGTCGTTTTCGATCCACTCGTCCACGTTGGTCTGGCCGGCGTTGTACGCGGCGAGCGCGAGCCGCTCGTCGTCGTACTTGCGGATCAGCCGGCGGAGGTAGAACGACCCGTAGCGCACGTTGATCTCGGGGTCGTAGAGATCCTCGACCACGAACTCGTTGCCGCCCGTGTGGACGGCGATCCCCTCCGCCGTGTCCGGCAGGAGCTGCATCAGCCCGATCGCGCCCGAGGACGACTCGGCCCGCGGATCGAACTTGCTCTCGCGGTAGATGACCGCGGCCAGGAGCGCCGGGTCGAGGTCGTAGTTCTCGGCGTGGCCGACGACGATGTGCTCGTACGCCAGCGGGTAGCGCAGCTGCGCGTACCAGGTCGGCTTCGTCTTCTCCAGGTAGAGAACCGAGCCGGCCGCGAGCACGAGCAGCGCGGCGACGGCTGCGATGATCTTCGTCATTCCTTCCCGGTCAGCCTGCGGATCACGTCGGACGCGGCGGCGTCGAGGTGGTCGAGCGACCCGTTGTTCTCGATGACGAAGCCGGCGCGCGCGATCTTCTCCTCCTCCGGGATCAGCCGCTCCTCGCGGTCCGAGACCGAGCGTCCCAGCCGAGCGGCGCGCACCTCGGGCGAAGCGGTCACGACCACCACCGCGTCGAACTGCTTGTCCCCGCCCACCTCGTAGAGGAGCGGCACCTCGGTCACGCAGACCGCGGGAGGATCGTCCAGCCGGGCCAGCTCCTCGCGCCAGGCCAGGTACGTCCCGACGACGGGCGGGTGGAGCAGCCCTTCGAGCCACGGTGAGCGCGTCGCGGTCGTGGAAGACGCGCTCGGCCACGCGGCCGCGGTTGATCTCGCCGTCGTCGCCGAGCACGTTCGGCCCGAGCCGGTCGACGATCGCCGCCTTCACCGCCTCGTTCTCGCGGAGCAGCCGGTGGACGATCTCGTCGCTCGAGATCGTGGCCGCGCCCTGCCGCGCGAACGCGTGCAGCAATTCGCTCTTCCCCGCGCCGATCGCCCCTGTGATTGCGACTGCGACCGGGCGCCGGGACGAGCTAGCTGGGATCGTCCTCGCCCTCGGCGGGCTCGGCAGCGGGCTCTTCGTCGGGCTCTTCGGCGATCGCTTCGGCTTCCGCCTCGACCTCGGCCTCGAGCTCGGTTTCGACCTCGTCCTCGACGGCGGCTTCGGCTTCGACAACCGCTTCGGGCTCGGCTTCGGCCTCGACCTCGGCTGCGACTTCCGCTTCGACCTCGGCCTCGATCTCGGCGGGGCCTTCGGCCTCTGCCTCGATGGAGGCCTCAGCCTCGGACTCGGCCGGCTGGTCGCCGTCGGTCTCGGTGGAGTAGACGGTCTCCTCGCCACCTTCCTCGAGCCGCTTCAGCGAGAGCGAGAGGCGCCGGCGCTCGGCGTCCATCTCGATGATCTGGGCCTTCACCGTGTCGCCCTGGTTCACGATCTCGCGCGGGTTCTCGACGTGGTGGTGCGCAAGCTCGGAGATGTGCACGAGCCCTCGACGCCCGGGAGGATCTCGACGAAGGCGCCGAACGTGACCACCTTCGTCACGCGCCCCTCGACGACGTCGTTCTCGGAGTACGCGTCGACGACCTGCTGCCACGGGTCGCTCTGGGTCTGCTTCAGCCCGAGCGAGATGCGCTGCCGGTCGCGGTCGATGTCGAGCACCTTGACCTCGACCTCCTGGCCGATGTCGAGCACCTCGGACGGATGGTTCACGTGGCTCCAGGAGAGCTCGGAGATGTGGATGAGGCCGTCGATCCCGTCGAGGTCGACGAACGCGCCGAAGTCGACGATGTTCGAGATCGTGCCGGTGACGACGTCGCCCGGCGAGAGGCGGTCGAGGATCGCCTGGCGGGCGTCCTTGCGCTCCTCCTCGAGCACTGCGCGCCGCGACAGCACCACGTTGTTGCGGCTGCGATTGAGCTCGATCACCTTGGAGCGAAGCGTCTTGCCGAGGAACTCGTCCAGGTCCTGGACGCGGCGGATGTCCACGAGCGAGGCGGGCAGGAAGCCGCGCACGCCGAGGTCGAGGATGAGACCGCCCTTGACGACCTCGATCACGATGCCCTCGACGGGCTCGCCGGTCTCGGCGGCGCCCTCGATCTTCTTCCACGCCATCTCGAAGCGCGCGCGCTTCTTCGACAGGATCAGGCGCCCTTCGGCGTCCTCCTTCGTGAGCACGAGCGCGTCGATCTGGTCGCCGAGCGAGACCTCGTCGGCCGGATCGACCGAGCGGCGGATCGACAGCTCGGAAACCGGGATGACGCCTTCGGACTTGTAGCCGATGTCGACGAGCACCTCGTCCTTGTCCACCCGGACGACGGTGCCGCTGACGACCTCTCCTTCATTGATGATGGGAAAGGTCGAGTCGTAATCCGGAATACGGTCACCGTCCGGACCGATAATCCAGAAATCTTCCTCAGACTTTGTGTGGTCTGCTTCTATAACCGTCTCGCTCTGCATCAGGTGAGCGGGGAAGTATAGCCACGAAACCTTGAATCCACGCGACTTCCTGACAACTGCGGCCGTGGGCCTCGTGCTCGTGGTCGGCGGGCTCGCGCTGGTCGACTCCGTGCGTGGCTGCGAGACGTCGGGAACCGAGGCAACGCCGCCGCCTCCGACCGCCGAGACGACGCCCCCGACGACGACTTCGACGGACGGGCCCGCGCCCCAGGAAGAGGCGCCGGAAGGCTGGCCCCAAGGCGATATCCCGGGCGTTCTCAGCTTCGTCGACGCCGACTCGTGCCGCATCCGCTCGATCGGCCTCGCCGGCGGGCGCGAGCGGCCGCTCACCGAGTATCAGACGAACTGCGGCGGGTTCTGGGGACCTCGCGTGAGCGCACGTCTCGCCTACGAGGTCGACGACGTCGCGCGACGGCGCTTCCTGATCCAGATCTCCGACACAGGCCAGGGACCGCGCGACTACGGCCACTACACCTCCACGACGCCGCTCGTGTGGGAGCTCGACGGGCAGCGGGTCGCCTGGTGCGACCGCCGCCAGGGCGTCGAGCGCGAGGTGCTCGGCAAGGCCCGTCGGCTTCCGTTCTGTCCGCTCGCGTACACGCCGCAGGGCAACCTCGTGCACGCCGAGGGACGCCGGCTCGTGCTCGGCACGACCACGCTCGCGCGCGCGCCCGCGCCGATCGTCTGGGCGCGGTTCGGCACGAACGGCTCGTTCGTCGTGCTCGCCAAACGGCTGCTGCGGCGCTACGAGAACGGACAGCCGGCGGGCTTCTTCACCCTGCCGAACGACTGGAGCGGCGAGCCGCCGGTCGCGAGTCCCGACACGTGCTCGGTCGCGGTGCCCGCCGAGTCGGGCATCGACCTGATCGACCTGTGCTCCGGCCGCGGGCGGACCGCGCTCAGCGGGCATGCGGCCGCGTGGTCGCCCGACGGCGAGTGGCTCGCGATCGCCGACTCCCAGATGATCGTGTTCCGCCGCGCCGACCACGGCGGCGAGACGATCATCTGGCCGGCGCGGGCATTCGCGCTCGCCTGGAGCACGAGCTAGCGACAATGAGCCCGTGAACGGACGCGGGCTCGCTACTCCGGCGGTCATCGGCCTCGTCCTCCTGGTCGGAGGCCTGGCGCTGGTGGATTCCCTGCGCGGATGCGAGACGACCACGACCCGCGTGGCGCCGACGATACCGACGGTCACCGAGGAGCCGCCCCCGACGACGACCACGACGGACACCGGCCCCGCGCCCCAGGAGGACGCGCCCGCCGACTGGCCCACGGGCGAGCTGCGCGGCGTGCTCACGTACGTCGACGCCGACGACTGCCGCGTTCGGACGATCGGGCTCACGTCCGGACGGCCGCGGCCGCCGACCCGCTTCGTGACCGACTGCCGCGGCTTCTGGGCGCCCAAGGTCGGTCACGCATCGCCTTCGGGGAGGTCCTCAGCGAGGGCTTCTTCCGCGTCGCGACCTCGCGCATCCCGGGGACGACGTTCGGGTCGTTTCCGATCGGCGCTGCGACCGCTCCCCTCTGGAGCCCCGACGGCCGACACCTCGCCTGGTGCGACTCCCCGAACACCGGCATCGAGCTCGAGATGCTCGGCGACGGCCGGCTCCTGGAGTTTCTGCCCGATCGCGTACACGCTGGACGAAAGGCTGGCCCGGGCAGCGGTCCAGAGGTCTGGCCGTCGGCGCGACGACGGTCGTCATCGACCGGGACGCCGGTCACGTGGGCCAGGTTCGGGACGGACGACTCGGTGGTGTCGGTCGAGGGTGGCACCTCGAGCGGTTCGTCGGCGACGCGTCCACGGCGTCGATCGACCTGCCCGCGACTGGACCGGCAGTGCGCCGGTGGTGAGCCCGGACACGTGCCTCGTCGCCGTCCCCACCACGCTCGGCTTCGCGGTCGTCTCTCCTGTGCGACCCAAGCGTCGTCGCGCAGATCCCCGGGTTCTCCGCCGGCGTGGTCTCCGGACGGAGAGTGGCTCGCGGTCGCAGGCGAGGACGGAATCGTGTTCACCCGGTTCGCAGGCGAGCGAGCTCGGCGAGCGGCTCCAGTGGCCGGCGACGGCCGCGCAGCTCGAGTGGCGCGGCTAGCTCTTCGCCTCGGCCCAGTCGTCGCCGACGCCGACGTCGACGCCGAGCGGCGGGTCGAGCGGGTACGCGGCGACCATCTCCTCCCTGAGGATCGCCTTCGCCGCGGAGACCTCGACCTCGGGCGCCTCGATCAGGAGCTCGTCGTGCACCTGGAGGACGAGCCGCGCGGCGCGGCCCTCGGCGCGCAGCCGCTCGTGGATCGAGACCATGGCCTTCTTGATCACGTCCGCGGCCGTCCCCTGCATGACCGAGTTCACGGCCAGCCGCTCGCCGAGTGAGCGCGTCTGGCGGTTCTGCGCCTTCAGCTCCGGAATCGGGCGGCGCCGGCCGAAGAGCGTCGTCACGTAGCCGTCGCGCGTCGCCTGCTCAACGGTGCGCGCGATGAAGTCCTGCACGTGCGGGAAGCGGGCCAGGTACGTGTCGATGTAGGTCTGCGCCTCCTCGCGCGGGATCTCGAGGTTCTCGGAGAGCCCGTACGACGAGATGCCGTAGATGATCCCGAAGTTGACCATCTTGGCCACGTTGCGCTGGTCCTTCGTCAGCTCGGCCTGCGGGATTCCGAGCACCTCGGACGCCGTCGCCGCGTGGACGTCCTCCCCGCGCTCGTACGCCTCGCGGAGCTTCGGCTCGCCCGGAGACGTGCGCGAGGATCCGCAGCTCGACCTGGGAGTAGTCGGCCGAGACGAGCCGGTGGCCGGGCTCGGCGATGAACGCGCTGCGGATCTCCCTCCCCAGCTCGGTGCGGATCGGGATCGACTGGAGGTTCGGATTCGTGGTGGAGAGGCGTCCCGTCGACGCGACCGCCTGGTTGAAGGTCGTGTGCAGCCGGGCGTCGTCGGCGGAGATGAGGCTCGGCAGCGGCCCGAGGTAGGTGTTGAGGAGCTTCGAGTACTCGCGCCACTCCTCGAGCACCGGGACGATCTCGTGCTCGTCGCGGATCGTGCGGAGCACCTTCGCGTCGGTCGAGTAGCCCGTCTTGCCCTTGCGCCCGGCGGTGAGGCCGAGCTGCTCGAAGAGGACGCGCGCAACCTGCTGCGTCGAGCCGAGCATGAACTCCTCCCCGGCCAGCTCGTGGGCGCGGGCCTCGAGCTCCTCGACGCGGTCGGCGAGCCGGGCGGTGATCTCGCCCATGCGGTACGTGTCGATCTTCACGCCCGCGTCCTCCATCGCGGCGAGCACGCGGGTCAGCGGCAGCTCGATCTCGCGGTAGAGCGGCTCCATGCCGCGCTCCGCGACCCGGCCGCGCATCGGCGCGGCAAGGCGAAGCGTCGCCGCGGCACGGCGGACCAGAGCGGCGGTCTCCTCGTCGGTCGCCGGCTCGGGCTGGAGCTCGACGCCGTACTCGGCCGCGAGGTCGTCCAGCGCGTACGTCGCCCGGCCGGGCTCGATGAGGTAGGCGAGGAGGAGCGTGTCGTCGTTTGCCTCGACGCGCGCGGCCTTGGCGTCGTGCACCGTGACCTTCGCGTCCCCGAGATCGACCGGCGCCGGGACGAGCGCGACCGAGCCGTCCGGCAGCGCCAGCGCGGCACGGCCGTCCTCCGCGGCCAGCGCGATCTCGCCGTCCACGGCCGGCGCGACCAGCTCTTCCCGCCAGGGAACCCCGACGCCCTCGACGGGAACGGCCTCGGCGGCGGGAAGCGCCTCGTCGATCACGTCGATGCGGCCGAGCAGGTTGCGGAACTCGAAGCGCCGGAAGATCTCCTTCAGCTGCGAGCGGTCCGGCGGAGAGAGGACGAGCGCGGCCGGGTCGGCGTCGAGCTCGAGATCGCGCCGCATGGTCGCGAGCACCTTCGACGCGCGCGCCTGGTCGGCATGCTCCTCCAGGTTCTTGCGGCGCGCCGGCGAGAGCTCGGCGGTGTGCTCGAGCACCGCCTCGAGCGAGCCGTACTGCGCGAGCAGCTGGCCGGCCGTCTTGTCGCCGATCCCGGGAACGCCCGGGATGTTGTCCGAGGTGTCCCCCTTGAGCCCGATGAAGTCCGGAATGAGCTCGGGGCCGATCCCGTAGCGCGCGAGCACCCGCTCCGGCGTGTAGACCTGGACGTCCGCCACCCCGCGCGGGGTCATCATCAGCGCGATGTTGTCCGAGACGAGCTGGAACGCGTCCCGGTCGGTCGAGACGACGGTCGTCTTGACGCCCGCCTCGTCGGCTCGCGTGGCCAGGGTGGCGATCACGTCGTCCGCCTCCCAGCCCTCGAACTCGAGGTTCACGTAGCCGAAGGCCTCGACGATCGGCTTGAAGTGCGGGAACTGCTCCCGCAGGAGGTCAGGCATCGGCTTGCGGTCGATCTTGTACTCGGGCGCGAGCTCCTTGCGGTGGACGGGCCGGGTGTCCCAGGCGACGGCGACGCCTTTCGGCTTGTAGTCCGAGAGGAGCTTGAAGAGCATGTTCGTGAACCCGAGCAGCGCGTTCGTCGGGAAGCCGTCGCTCGTGATCAGCTCCTCGGGCAGCGCGAAGAAGGCGCGGTAGGCGAGGTTGTTGCCGTCGACGAGGAAGAGCTCGGAGTCGCGCGCGGGTGCGTCGTTCAGGTCGAGCTCGACTCCGGTGAGCGTCTTCGGCGACACACCGGGAACCTTAGAGGCGGGACGAGATCAGTCTTCGCCGAGGTACGTCTTGCGGACCTGCTCGTTGTCGCGGAGCAGCTTCGCGTCGTCCGCGAGGGCCACGTGGCCGGTCTCGAGGACGTAGCCCGCGGTTCGCGACGTCGAGCGCCATGAGGGCGTTCTGCTCGACGAGCAGGATCGGCGTTCCCTGCGAGTTGATCTCCACGATGATCTCGAAGATCTTCTCGACGAAGATCGGAGCGAGGCCCATCGACGGCTCGTCCAGGAGGAGGAGCTTCGGGCGGGCCATGAGCGCGCGGCCCATCGCGAGCATCTGCTGCTCGCCGCCGGACATCGTCCCGGCCTTCTGCGTGCGCCGCTCGGCGAGCCGCGGGAAGAGCGTGAAGACGCGGTCGAGGTCCTCCTGAAGCTCGGCCTTCGGCGCGTCGGAGCGCTGGTAGGCGCCCATCTCGAGGTTCTCGTACACGCTCATGCGCGTGAAGACGTGGCGGCCTTCCGGGGACTGGGAGATCCCCATGGCGACGATCTCGTGCGGCGCGGTCGACGTGATGTCGACGCCGTTGAACATGATCGAGCCCTCGCGCGGGTGGTTCAGCCCGTTGATCGAGCGCAGCGTCGTCGACTTGCCGGCGCCGTTCGAGCCGATGAGCGTCACGACCTCGCCCTCGCGCACCTCGAGCGAGACGCCCTTGAGCGCCTGGATCGTGCCGTAGAAGACCTCGATCTCGTCCAGCTTGAGGATGACCTTGCGGCCGTCGGCGGCCACCGGCATCGAGACCTCGCCCTTCGGGGTGTCGCCGTTCTGCTTGCGCCCTGGGATGTTCACTGGGTCGCCCCCGCTCCGAGGTAGGCCGTGATGACCCGCTCGTCCTTCTGGACGTCCTTCGGCTCGCCCTCGGCGATCTTCTCGCCGTAGTCGAGCACCGTCACGCGGTCGGAGATGCCCATGACGACGCGCATGTCGTGCTCGATCAGGAGCACGGTGATGTTCTCCTCACGGCGCAGCTTCGCGACGAAGTCGGTGAAGTTCGCGGTCTCCTCGGGGTTCATGCCGGCGGTCGGCTCGTCGAGGAGCAGCAGCTGCGGCTCGGTGGCGAGCGCACGCGCGACCTCGAGCCGCCGCTGGTCGCCGTAGGAGAGGTTCTTCGCGTACTCGTTGTCCACGCGCTTCAGGCCGGAGTAGGCGAGCAGCTCGCGGGCGCGCTGGAGCGCCTCCGCCTCCTCGCGGCGCAGCGCGGGCGTCCGGAAGATGGAGCGCCACACGCCGCCCTTGATGCGGCTGTGCATCGCGACGAGCACGTTCTCGACCGAGGTCATGTTGTGGAAGAGCCGGATGTTCTGGAAGGTCCGCGCCATCCCCATCGCCGTCACCTTGTGCGGCGGCAGGCCCGAGACGAGCTCGCCCTGGAAGACCACGCCGCCCGACGTCGGCTTGTAGACGCCCGTCAGGATGTTGAAGAAGGTCGTCTTGCCGGCGCCGTTCGGGCCGATGAGGCTGACGATCGCGCCCTTCGGAATCGAGAAGTCCACGTCATTGACCGCGATGAGGCCGCCGAACTCCTTCCGGACCTTGATCGCTTCGAGGATGTTTCCGTTCTCAGCCACTGTGACTCGCGTCGTAGAGGTTGGCGGTTCCCTCGCCCTCGTCGAACTCCGCCTTGCGGCGGCCGCTCGGGATGAGGCCTTCGGGACGGAACAGCATCATGACGACCAGCAGGCCGCCGAGGATGCCGAACTTGTACTGCGGAATGTTCACGACGTAGTCGCTCCCGGTATCCGAGATGACGCTGTTGATCCCGTCGCCGATCTTCGTCAGGCCGACCTGGTTGAGCCACGAGATCACGCAGGCGCCCAGGATGACTCCCCAGATGTTGCCCATGCCGCCGACGATCACCATGACGAGCACGATGACGGAGATCTGGAACGAGAAGCTCGTCGGGAAGATGCCGTTGATGAACGATCCGTACAGGGCGCCGGCGAAGCCGCCGAAGACGGCGCCGATCCCGTAGGACCAGAGCTTCGTCCGCATGAGCGGGACGCCCATGGCCGACGCGGCGATCTCGTCCTCGCGAACCGCGATCCAGGCGCGGCCCATCTTCGAGTCGCGCAGGCGCAGGTTCACGAAGATCGTGAGCAGGGTCATGATCAGGATCGTCCAGAACCACGGCTTGAGCTCGCTCGGGAGCGACGTGTAGCGGTCGGGCAGAAGTCCGCTCGTCGCATCGCTCAGGGTCTGGCCGAAGCCCGGGCGGTCGAGCTGCGTGATCCCGCGCACGCCGTTCGTCAGGTTCTCGTTTTGGAAGTCGAGGAACGGGGGCGCGCCCTGGAGTCCCTGCGGAACCGGGAACGCGTCGCCGTTTCGGAAGACGTCCGGGATGATCTCGCCGAAGCCCAGGGTGACGATCGCGAGGTAGTCGCCACGCAGCCGCAAGGTCGGCCAGCCGATGATGATGCCGGCGAGCGCGCAGATGAGCCCGGCCAGGATCATGACGACCCAGAAGCTCAGGTGGATGCCGGGCACCTCCGCGACGGCGGTGTCCGCGAAGTGGACGTTCCGGTTGTTGAAGAGCCCGGAGCCGAACCAGCCGAGCGTGTACGCGCCCAGCGCGAAGAACGCCACGTAGCCGAGGTCGAGCAGTCCCGCGAAGCCGACCACGATGTTCAGGCCGAGCGCGAGCATGACGTAGACGGCCATGACGAACAGCGTGTCGCTCGTGATCCCGAGCTTGTCGACGAAGATCGTGTCGAGCGGCGAGCTGAAGCCGAAGAGGCTGTCGCCCTGCGCCCAGTACGGGAACGTGAAGGCGAGGACGATCGCGACGCCCGCGATGATGAGGCCGTTCCTCTGGCGGTTCTTCCGCTTCTTGGGCGGCTCGCTCGGCTTGGGAGCGTCTGCTGCTACGGGCGCGTCGGTCACTGGCCCTCCGGCACCTGCTCGCCGAGGAGACCCGACGGGCGGAAGACGAGGATCAGGATGAGGATCGAGAAGACGATCGTGGTCGTCCAGCGGGCGTCGCCGAAGCCCTCGTTGTAGGCGGCGATGAGCCCGAGGAGGACGCCGCCGAGCACGGCGCCGGTCAGGTTGCCGATGCCGCCGAGAACGGCCGCGGTGAACGCGTAGAGCCCGAGGCGGAACCCCGTGTCGAACTTCGAAACGCCGACGTAGAGCGCGTAGATCGCGCCGGCCGCTCCGGCCAGCGCGCCGCCGAGCGCGAAGGTGAACGAGATCGTGCGGTTGACGTTGATTCCCATCATCGCCGAGGCGTCACGGTCCTGAGCGGTGGCGCGCATCGCCTTGCCGGAGCGCGTGCTGCGCACGAGGTACGTGAGCACGAGGAGGAGCGGAATCGTGATCGCGACCACGATGAACTCCTTCCACGAGTAGCTCGCGTCCTTCCACGTGAAGATGTCGCCGGTGGGAAGGATGTTCGGCGTCGGCTGGGGCCCGGCGTCCTTCCAGATGAGACCGACGTCCTGGAGGATGAACGAGAAGCCGATCGCCGTGATCAGCGGCGCCAGCCGTGGCTGGTTTCGCAATGGCTTGTAGCCGATCCGCTCGATCGAAACGTTGATGACCATGCAGAAGAGCATGGAAAAGATGACGCAGCAGAAGACCGTCCAGGCCCGCTGGCCTCCGGACGAGGCCGCCGTGGCCGTCGTCCCGAGCGGGATCCCGAGGATCAGCGTCGTCGGAAAGAGCGGGATCTGGAACTCGCCCTGCGTGACGATCGTCTGGGTCTGGAACGTCCCCAGCATGAAGTTGTCGCCGTGGGCGAAGTTGATGAGCTCGATGATTCCGTAGACGAGCGTGTAGCCCAGCGCCACGAGCGCGTAGATCGAGCCGTTCGTGAAGCCGATCAGCGTCACCTCGAGGAACCGGGACGGCGACTCGATCGCGTTGCCGATCAGCCAGAACCCCGCACCGGCGAGGAGCAGCGCGCCGAATGCCCACAAGATCAGCTGGGAGGTCGGCGGCAGCCTCCGAGTCGGAAGCTCGTGGGTGACTGTGGTCGTCATGGTGAGGGGGATTATGAATGGAGAGGCCGGTCGAAACCGGCCTCTCCATTCGGTCTATCGATCTTGCGTTACTCGCCCAGCTGCTGTGCCTGGACGAACGTCCAATTTCCACCCTCAGCCTTGAAGATGGAGATCAGGCCGTTCTCAGGATCACCGTCAGCGTTGAAGGACATGGGACCGACGATGCCGTCCGTGATGTTCGTCTCGAACAGCTTCGCCACGACGTCCTCGCGCGTGCCGTCGGAACGGCCGATCGCGTCGACGAGAGCCTGCGCTGCAGCGGCGCCGTAGGCCGTGTAGACCTCCGGGTCGCCGTACTCAGCCGTGTAGGCCTCGAGGAACGATGCGCCTGCGCCCGTGAGATCCTCCGGGTTCAGGACGGGAGCACTGCCGTACATGCCCTCGACGACGTCCGCGCCGGCCTCTTCGAAGAGCGAGGCGACGACGAAGCCGTCAGATGCCATCAGCGGAACTTCCTCGTTCGACCCAACGACCTCGACCTTGTCCTTGACGACCTGGCCACCGTTGAAGTCGGAGATACCGCCGATGTAGATGCCGTCGGCACCGGACGCCTTGACCTGCGTCATGAGTGCCTTGTAGTTCTGAGCGGCCGCATCCCAGCCGGTGTGTCCGACGACCTCGAGACCCGCGTCGGGTGCGGCGATCTCGAATGCGTCTGCAACGCCCTTACCGTAGGCGTCCTTGTCGTCCAGGATGTAGACCTTCGTGACTCCCAGCTCCTCCGCCATGTACGTGGCGTCGATCTGGCCCTGGAAGTCGTCCGAGGCGACGACGCGCGTGTAGTTGCGCGTTCCGCTCGGGTAGTACTTGTCCGGCTCGCCGGGCTCGGAGCCCGGGCCCTGGTGCGTCAGGCCGACGGCCGTGTTGGCCGGGCTGACGTACGCGAGGGAAGCCTCGTTCGCGATCGGTACCTCGATCTTCGCGCAACCGGAGTTGAACGTTCCGATCACACCGAGGATCGTCTCGTCCTCGACGTAGTTCCGCGCATTCGCGGCACACGTCGCCTCGTCCCACGCGCCCTTGGCGGCGGTCGAGTCATCGAACGACTCGTACTCGATCGTGAAATTGCCTGCCGTGTTGTCGATCTGGCTCAGGTAGAGCTTGATGGCGTTGACCATCGTCTCCGTCTGACCCGCCGACGAGCCCTGCAGCGGCAGGTCGGACACGATCTTTGCCGTCTGCGGCTCGCCGCCCGTGTCGCCCGTGGCCGCGCCGCCGCCCGTGCCCGCCGGTCGTCGTCATCGCCACAGCCAACGGCCATGAACGCAAACGCGCCGACCAGCAGTACGAGCACTGCCATAACTGTCCTTCTCTTCACTGCGCCTCCTCATTCGCCCGACTTTTGCTCGGCGCTGCACCTGGCGAGCACCGCCCTGGAAGGGGTATCCGAGCGGGACCCGAACTCACGCCAGGCTGAACCGCTCCTTGTGGGTGGGCAATTATGACGCCGCAGCGGACAGGCATCAAGCCCGTCCGGTTACGATTGCCATGTCGCCGCGCCGAAGTGGCGGAACTGGAAGACGCGCTGGACTCAAAATCCAGTGGGGCCTGGCCCCGTGCGGGTTCGATTCCCGCCTTCGGCATTGGTACTCCCCTCACTACAGCTCCCGAGTCGTTGTGACGGAGAAGACGAGGATCCACTGCCGAAGTTAGAAGACAAGTGACCGACAGAGTTGGAGTCCTCACCGGGGGCGGCGACTGCCCGGGATTGAACGCGGTCATCCGCGCCGTGGCGCGGCGATCGCTCGACCGGGGCGCCGAGGTCGTGGGCGTTCGCGCGGGCTGGCGCGGGCTCGTCGAGGGCAAGTTCATGGAGATCGGCCAGCGCGAGATCTCCGGGATCCTGCCGCGCGGCGGCACGATCATCGGCACCACCCGGACGAACCCGTACAAGACCGAAGGCGGGCCCGAGGCGGTGCTCAAGCACTTCGCCGACGCCGGCCTCGACCGCGCTCGTCGCGATCGGCGGCGAGGACACGCTCGGCGTCGCGGCGCGCCTGTACGCCGAGCACGAGTTCCCCGTGGTCGGCGTTCCGAAGACGATCGACAACGACCTGTCCTCCACGGACTACACCTTCGGGTTCGACACGGCGGTGACGATCGCGACCGAGGCGATCGACCGTCTGCACACGACGGCGGAGTCGCACAACCGCGTCATGGTCGTCGAGGTCATGGGCCGGCACACCGGCTGGATCGCGGTCATGAGCGGCATCGCCGGCGGCGCCGACGTGATCCTCATCCCCGAGCAGCCGATGACCGTCGAGGAGTGCTGCGAGGAGATCCAGCACCGGCACAGCCGCGGCAAGGACTTCTCGATCGTGGTCGTCAGCGAGGGCTACGAGCTCACGTACGCGTCCGGCGAGCGCCGCCAGGTGACGCAGGAGGGCGGCGACGAGTTCGGCCACGTCCGCCTGGGCGGCGTCGGCGACCAGCTCGCCCGGGAGATCGAGGAGCGCACCGGCTACGAGACGCGGGTGACCGTGCTCGGCCACGTCCAGCGGGGCGGAACCCCCACCCCGCGCGACCGCGTGCTCGCGACGCGCTACGGCCTCAAGGCCGCCGATCTCGTCGAGGCACGGCAGTTCGGGATGATGGCCGCGCTCCAGGGCGACGCCATCGTGGCCGTGCCCCTGGCCGACGCGGTCGCGGAGCTGAAGTCGGTTCCCCCGGACTGGTACGACGTCGCGCGTGCATTCTTCGGCTAGTGCCGAAGCTCACCGCGCTCATCCTGATTTCCCTCGCCGTGCTCGTCGGCGCGACCGCGTGCGGTGACGAGGAGCCGGCCCCGGGGGTCGCGGCCTACAACACCTACCGCCAGCTCGAGGACGCGCGCAACGAGGCGGAGTCGCAGCTTCGGCAGGCGATCGCGGACATCAACGAGGCCGCGGTCGCGGAGGATCGCGACGCGGTTCTGGCGGCGGCGGACGACGGACTCGCCGCGGTCAAGGCGATCGACAAGGCCCTCGAGGCGGAGATCGAGGCAGCCCGCGACCTCGGCGAGATCTCGAAGATCGCCGGCGATGCGAACGATCTCGAGAACGGCCTCGCCGACACGCGGAAGAGCCTCACGTACTTCGAGCAGATGCTGACCATCGCCGGAGACGATCCGTTCCTCGAGCAGGGGAACAACCAGGAGAAGGTCGGAGACCTCGCAGTCACGGGCACCAACCTCGCCGTGCAAGGGGAGCTCGCGGTGCGCGAGGCGGACCGCAACATCGCCCTCGCCCTCGGCCTCGAGCCGCGCAACGACGAGGTGCTCGACAACCCGCTCGCGCCGACCACCTCGACGCCGACCACGACGGACTAGAGGGCTTGGCGGAACGTGCCTTCCCGTCGGGGTGCGATGGGCGGTGCGAGGCAAGGACGCAGGGAGTGTTCGTATCCAGCGGATACGGGCGCGACTGAGGACGCCGTCCTCGCGCCGTTCAGCGCGGCCCGGCGGCTCAAGGCTCGTTTCGCCAGGCCCTCTCAGTCGACGTAAATCCAGGCCCCGTCGCGAGCCTCGAAGAGCGGAACGGGCGCGTCGACTCGGTCGCCGTTCGCGTCGAACGACGTCGGGCCGAGGATTCCCTCGTCGAACCTCGTCTCGAGCATCTTCGCGGCGATGTCGGCACGCGTTCCGTCCGAGCGGCCGATCGCGTCGACGAGCACCTCGAGCGGCCGCGACCGCGTACGGGGCGTACAGCGCCGGCGGCTCGCCGTACTTCTCCGCGTAGTCCGCCGCGAACACCTTGCCCGGGCCCGTGAGTCCGTTCGTCATCACGACCGGCGAGGTCGCATACGCGCCCTCGAGGTTGGCCGCGCCCGCGTCGTCGAAGAGCTCGTCCACCAGGAAGCCGTCGGAGACCATGAGCTTCACGGCCTCGTTGTCGCCGAGCTCCGTGACCTTGTCGCGGATCAACTCAGCCCCGCCGTCGTCGGAGACGCCGCCGAGGTAGACCCCGTCCGCGCCGGATGCCTTCACGCGCTCCATGAGGCCGAGGTAGTCGGCTCCGGCCGGCTTCGGCCGCCAGCTCGTCCGGCACACGACGCCGAGCCCGAAGTCCCCGGCGGCCTGCGCGAATCCGTCGGCGACCGCCTTGCCGTACTCGGTTCCGTCGTCGAGCACGCAGGCCTTCGTCGCGCCGAGCGAGGCCATCGCCTCGGCGCCGGCGACGCCCTGGGCGACGTCGGTGGGAACGAGCCGGGCGTACGTGCGCGCGCCGGTCGGGTAGTAGACGCCGGGCTCGCCCTTCGCGTTGTTCGGCGCTTCGCGGGTCAGCCCGTCGTACGAGTTGGACGGGCTGATCATCGCCAGCGACTCCTCGTTGAGCGACTCGCAGCATCAGCTTGGCGCAGCCGGAGCTGAACGGCCCGATGACGCCGACGACCTCCTCTTCCTCGGCGAGCTGGTTGCGCGGCGATCAGGCAGCCGGCGTTGTCGAACGGCGCCGAGCCAAGATGGGACGTGTCACGCGACTGGTAGTAGATCGCGGTGTCGCCGACGCGGTGGTCGATCTGCTCGAGGTAGAGCTCGATCGCCTGCACCATCGAGGCGGTCTGCTCGCTCGGCGAGCCCTGGAGCGGAAGCTCGGAGACGATCTTGACCGTGGTCGTCGGCGGCGGAGGCTCGGCCGCGGCGCTCGTCGTCCCCGCGTCTTCGCCTCCCGAGCTGCACCCGGCCAGCGCGAGCGCGGTCAGTACTGCCGCAGAGCCGATCCGTACGCGCATCCGCCTCCCAGGGTCGTCCTAGAGGACGCGGATGGCACCCAGAAGTTGGCTACGCGCGGCCGGTGAGCTCGGCGAGCGTCGTGGCGAACTCGGGGCCGAGGAGATCGCCGGAGACGAGGATCGCGTCCACGCCGGCTCGCTCGAGGGCGACCACTTGCTCACGCGCGCCTACGCGCGCGTCGGAGATCACGAGCTTGCCGGCCGGGACGTCGGCGAGCAGGTCGAGCGTGCGCTCGAAGTCCTCCTCCTCGTCGTCGCGGTCGCGCTCGGAGAGCAGGAAGATGTCCGGGTCGACGTGCTCGAGAACCGCCTGGAGCGCTTCCTCGTTCGTCACGTCGACGACACAGTCGAGGCCAAGCTCCCGGGCGCGCTCGTGCTGCTCGGGGAGCGTCTCGTCGGAGGCGAGCACGCAGGCGTCGCCGCCTGCCTCGGCCACGCCTTCGAGCCCGGTTCGTGCCAGCACCGGGAGCGACGTCGAGCCCGCGGCGCGGGCCACGTCGGCCTCGGCGACCGCGACCGCCTCGGCGCCGGATTCCTCCGCGAGCGCGGCCTGTTCCTCCACGGCTCCGGTGAGCACGGGAATGACCGAGATGCCGTCGCCCTCGGAGATCGCCTGTCGGAAGCGGCTCATACGCCGATCGGGTGCCAGACCGTCTTCATCTCGAGGAACGCCGCCACATGCCACGGGGATTGTCCCTGGCCGTTCCGGACGACGCGCTTCACGTTGTCGGCGGCGAGGCGCTCGAGCTCGGCCGTGTCGCCGGTCGCTCCCGCGAGGTCGAGCGCGTTCACGTCGAGATGGCCGGCCAGCACGGGGGTGAGCTCCTCCTTGCGGCCGGTGAGGATGTTGACGACGCCCGCCGGGACGTCCGAGGTCGCGAGCACCTCGGCCAGCGAGGCGGCGGCGAGCGGATGGGACTCGGAGGCGATCACGACCGCCGTGTTGCCGCCCGCGAGCACCGGCGCGAGGCGCGAAACGAGGCCGTCGAGCGGCGGCTCCTCCGGCGCGACCACGCCGACGACGCCCACCGGCTCGGGCACGGTGAAGTTGAAGTACGGACCCGCGACGGGATTCGAAGAGCCGAGCACCTGCGCGAGCTTGTCCGCCCACCCGGCGTACCAAACCCAGCGATCGATGGCGGCGCCGGCGTCCTCGTCCCCGGACAGCTCGGCGAACTCGGCGCGGCGGCCCTCGAGCATCTCGGCCACGCGGTAGAGCACCTGGCCGCGGTTGTACGCCGTCGCGCCCGCCCAGCCGGGGAGCGCGCCGCGGGCGACGCGCACGGCGTCGCGGAGATCCTTGCGGGAGCCGAGCGCGACGTTCGCGCCCTCGACCTCGTACGTGCGGCCCGACTCGGAGCGCACGAACGCGCCGCCCACGAACAGCTTCGCGGTCTTGGCGACGGGCAGCCGGTCACTCATCGTCGAACCTCATGTACGGCTCCAGACCGTGCCGTCCGCCCTCGCGGCCGAAGCCGGACTCCTTGTAGCCGCCGAACGGCGAGGCCGGATCGAAGCGGTTGAACGTGTTCGCCCACACGACCCCGGCGCGGAGGCGCTGCGCCATCCAGAGGATGCGCGAGCCCTTCTCCGTCCAGACGCCGGCGGAGAGGCCGAACGCGGTGTTGTTCGCCTTCTCGACCGCCTCGTCCGGCGTGCGGAACGTGAGCACCGAGAGCACCGGGCCGAAGATCTCCTCCTGCGCGATCCGGTAGCTCTGCGCGACCTCGGTGAAGACGGTCGGCGGGAACCACCAGCCCTTCTCCGGGAGGACGCACGGCGGCTGGTAGATCTCCGCGCCCTCCTCCTCCCCGCTCTTCACGAGCGCCTTGATCCGCTCGAGCTGCTCCTTGGAGTTGATCGCGCCGACGTCGGTGTTCTTGTCCAGCGGATCGCCGACGCGCAGCGTGCCCATGCGGCGCTTCAGCTTCGCGACGACCTCCTCGGCGACCGACTCCTGCACGAGGAGCCGCGAGCCCGCGCAGCACACGTGGCCCTGGTTGAAGTAGATCCCGTTGACGATCCCCTCGACCGCCTGGTCGAGCGCGGCGTCGTCGAAGATGATGTTCGCCGCCTTGCCGCCGAGCTCGAGCGTCAGCTTCTTGCCCGAGCCGGCGATGGCGCGCTGGATCTCCTTGCCGACGTCGGTCGAGCCGGTGAAGGCGACCTTGTCGACGTCCGGGTGCTTGACGAGCGCGGCGCCCGCGCGGCCGTCGCCGGTGATCACGTTCACGACGCCCGGCGGCAGGCCCGCCTGGCGGAGCACGTCGCAGAAGAGGAGCGCCGTGAGCGGCGTCGTCTCGGCCGGCTTCAGCACGACCGTGTTCCCGGCCGCCAGGGCGGGCGCGATCTTCCACGAGAGCATGAGGAGCGGGAAGTTCCACGGGATCACCTGCGCGGCGACCCCGACCGGCTTCGGCGTCCGGTTCGGGAAGGCGTACTCGAGCTTGTCCGCCCAGCCGGCGTAGTAGAAGAAGTGCGCCGCCGCGAGCGGAAGGTCGACGTCGCGCGACTCCTTGATCGGCTTGCCGCCGTCGAGCGACTCGAGCACCGCGAACTCGCGCGAGCGCTCCTGGAGGAGGCGCGCGATGCGGAAGAGGTACTTGGCCCGCTCGGTGACCGGGAGGTCGGACCAGCCGTTCTGGAAGGCGTCTCTGGCGGCCGCGACTGCGACGTCCACGTCCTCGGCGCCGGCGTAGGCCACCTCGGCCAGCGGCTCCTCGGTCGCCGGGCTGATCGTCGGCTGGATCTCCTTGGAGAGCGGCTCGACCCAGTCGCCGCCGACGAACAGGCCGTAGCGCTTCTCCAGGTGGACGATGTCGCGCGACTCCGGCGCCGGCGCGTAGTCGAACGCCGACGGAACCGGGGAGCGGTCCTTGCGTTTCTCGACGTCGCTCATGCGGCAGCCATCGTAGGGGTCAGTCCAGCGTGAAGTAGTCCGGGTTCTGGTAGCGCCCGGTCTTCTGCTTGCGGATCTGGAGCAGGACGTCGTTCAGGAGCGAGGACGCGCCGAAGCGGAAGAGATCCGGCGTCAGCCACTCGGGGCCGAGCGTCTCGTTCACGGTGACGAGGTAGGCGATCGCCTCCTTCGAGCGGCGAATGCCACCCGCCGCCTTGACGCCGACCTTGCGGCCGGTCTCCTCGTAGACGTCGCGCACGGTCTCGAGCATGACCAGCGTGACCGGCAGCGTCGCGGCCGGGCTCGTCTTGCCCGTGGAGGTCTTGATGAAGTCCGCGCCGCCGGCGATCGAGAGGAGCCCGGCGCGGCGGACGTTGTCGTACGTGCCGAGCTCGCCGGTCTCGAGGATCACCTTGAGGTGCGCGTCGCCGCAGGCCTCCTTCACCTGGCGGACTTCCTCGTAGACCTTCGCGTACTTGCCGGAGAGGAACGCGCCGCGGTCGATGACCATGTCGATCTCGTCGGCGCCGGCCTCGACCGCGCGCCGGGCCTCCTCCACCTTGAGGTCGAGCGGCGAGCGCCCGGACGGGAAGGCGGTGGCGACGGCGGCGACGGCGACGGACGTGCCGTCGAGCCGCTCGCGCGCGACCGGGATCAGGTCGGGATAGATGCAGAGCGCCGCGACGGAGGGCACGGTCGCGTCCGCCGGATCGGGGTGCGCCGCCTTCGACGCGAGCGCCGCGACCTTGCCGGGCGTGTCGGCGCCCTCGAGCGTCGTCAGGTCGATCATCCGCACGACGAGGTCGAGCGCGAACATCTTCGACTCGCGCTTGATCGAGCGCCGCGCGAGTGAGGCCGCGCGCTCTTCGACGGCCACCTGGTCGACCGATCCGACCCGTGGGAGCCTGGGCTCGAGCGGAAGCTCGAACCCGCCTGGCAATGCCGGCGCTTGCGCCATGCCTTCCAGTTTGCCCTAACCGACAGTTCTGAGAGCAGCGGCGCCGTGTCGAGCGGGTCGTAGCCGACCTGTGCGGCCACGTCCTCGCTGGACGGCTTCGTGCCCTGGAGGAAGAGCGTGCGCAGGAACTCGCCCGTCTCCGGGCGCGCCCACCAGTCCTCGCCGATCTCCGCGCGGAGGTAGTCGCGGACCTGCGCCGTGCGGATCCAGGCGCGCAGGTAGTCGGCCGAGTAGAAGCCCTCGTCGAGGTCGGCGAGGTAGTTGTCGGCGCGGTAGCGGACGCCCGTCGCGGCGCGGAGCTTCTCCTCGTACACGCCCGAGTAGTCGGTCGCGTGCTCGAAGTCGCCCCAGAGGTCGAGCTCGTAGCCGAGCTTGGCCGCGTAGCGGCGGAAGAGGATCGCCTCGAGGAACCGCGTCGCCTCGGCGTTCTCGCGCGCCGTCTCCTCGTCGAGGCCGAAGTACGCCGCGTGCCAGGCCGGCTCGCGGGTGATCGACTCGATCAGGAAGGAGTAGATCTCGGTCAGCGCGTGGTCGCGCGAAAGCCGGCGGAACGTGTACGAGAGGTCGGGGTCGCAGCCCGCGTAGTGGAGCGCGTGGCCGGCCTCGTGCAGGAACGCCTGGTAGTCGTGGATGCCGCCCTGGGCGCGCGTGATCAGGTGGACGACCGACGGCGGGTCGGCCGCGATCACGCAGGCGCGCGGGTTCTTCTGCGGGCGGTCGTCGAGGTCGAGCTTGATCCGCGACTCGGCCGCGAGGTCGAACCCGATCTTCGTGAGCGTCTCGAGGCAGACCTCGACGGCGCGCTCCTTCGAGTACACGTCGGCGAGCGGGGACATCCGGCGGACGTAGGCGATGTGGTACGAGGACGGCTCGTCCTCGCGCTCGGGGCCGAGGATCCGGTCGAGCCACTTGTCGCGCAGCTGCCCGAACGACTCGGTCTGCGCGGCCGCGGTGCGCTCGAGCACGCCGGAGAGCTCGTGGAGGTCGATCGCCTTCAGCTCTTCGCTTCGCGCGATCGGATCGGTCTGGCCGGTGAGGTCGGACTCGAACGCCTCGCCGCGGCGCATCAGGTCGAGCCGGCCGTCGTTGAACTCGGCGGACTTGTCGCCGGAGATGCGCCCGAGCTCCTCGCGCGCGGCGTAGTCGTCCTCGAGCGCGACCTGGGCCTGGGCGTTTCGCAGCGGCATCTCCTCGCCGCGGAACTCGATCCGCGCGGCCAGCATCGCGTTCTGGAGCTCGTCGTAGGCGGTCGCGAGCTCGAGCGACACGACGCCGTCCTTGCACGCCTCGCGCAGGCGCGTCACCCGCTCGTCGTCGCCGGCCAGCGCGTCGTACTGCTCGCGCGTGAACAGGTCCGCGTAGCGCTCGACGATGGCGGCGTACTCGCTCGTCTCCTTCTCGCCCACGCGCACGGCGCGGGTCTCCTCCGAGCTCTCGACCATGTAGTCGCGGAGCCGGGTCTCGAACTGGTCGGGCGTCAGTGCAGCGATGTCTCCTCCTCAGAGTCCGAGCCGCGAGAGCATCGCCTCGTCACGGCGCCAGCGGGGTCGTACCTTCACCATCAGCTCGAGAAAGACCTGCGCACCGAGCAGGTGCTCGATCTCGGGCCGTGCCCGCGAGCCGATCTCCTTGATCATAGAGCCGCCCTTGCCGACCAGGATCCCCTTTTGGGACGCCGTTTCGACGTAGATCACGCAGGAGATCCGGTCGCCCTCGATCTCGGCCACCTCGACCGTCACGGCGTGCGGGACCTCCTCCTTCGTCAGGTGGAGCGCCTTCTCGCGGACGAGCTCGGCGATGCGATCCTCGACGGAGAGGTCGGTGATCTCGTCGGCCGGGAAGTACGCGGGGCCCTCCGGAAGGAGCGCGGCCAGCTCGTCGCGCAGGGCGTCCGACGCCGTCCTCGGTCTTCGCGCTCACCGGGTGGAGCGCGTGGAAGTCGCCGAGCGCGGCGGCGTTCGCGATCTGCACGGCGATGCGGTTCGGATCGACGCGGTCGACCTTGTTCAGCGCGATCACGACCGGGACGGGCCCGCCGAAGACGCGCTGGGCGATGAAGCGGTCGCCGCCGCCGATCTCCTCGTCCGCGGAGAGCACGAACAGCACCGCGTCGACGTCCTCGAAGGACGGAGTCGACGGTCCTCTGCATCCGCTCGGTGAGCGGGTCGCGCGGGCGCTGGAAGCCGGGCAGGTCGGCGAGGACGAGCTGGTAGCCGTCGCCGTTCACGACGCCCATGATCCGCCGCCGCGTCGTCTGCGGCTTGTCGGAGACGATCGCGACCTTGCCGCCGCAGAGCGCGTTCACGAGCGTCGACTTGCCGACGTTCGGCCGGCCGGCGACTGCGACGAAGCCGCTTCTCAAAACTCGAAGGAGTCGGGAAGCAGCTCGGCCGGCGTTCGCTGGGCCAGCTTCCCGTCGATCGGAAACAGCACGCGCTCGATCTGGAACTCGACCATCCACTGCCGGCAGCCACCGCACGGCGACGCGGTGATCGCGAGCGCCTCGATCCCTCCCGGCTTCAGGCCGTCGCCCACCGCGCGCGAGATCGCCGCGCGCTCGGCGCAGATCCCGAGCGGATAGGACGCGTTCTCCACGTTCACGCCGGTGACGACCGAGCCGTCGCGCAGGAGCAGCGCCGCGCCGACGTGGAACTTCGAGTACGGCGCGTACGCGTTGTTCGCAGCGACGACCGCCTGCTCGTAGAGCTCCTGGCCGGTCATGTGAGCGCCTGGAAGAGGATCAGCGTGACGAGCGTCCCGATGAGGCCGCCGAAGACGACCTCGCGCACCGAGTGGATCCCCGACTCCACGCGGGTCTGGGCGACGAGGAACGCCATGAGGAACGCGAGCGTCGAGACGAGCACGCGGTGCTGGAAGTCCGCGACGACGAGCGTGATCGCCATCCAGCCGCCGAACGCGACCGCGGCGTGCCCGGACGGGAGCCCGCCGGAGAGCGGCGTCCCGCGCCCGGTGACCGCCTTCACGGCGATGACCACGATCACCGTGAGCGCGAGCGCGATGATCGTCAGGTTGGCCGGGATCGCCCGCACCTCGTTGACGAGGTGGTACGTCGGCGAGCGGATCCGGTCGATGAAGATGAGGTAGCCGATCGTGCCGGCGACGACCGCGGCGATGAGCACGGCGCCGGCGGCGACGTCCTTGGCGATCTTCGCGCGCGGGTCGTAGGCCTTGGTCGTCAGGTCGATCATCTCCTCGACCGCCGTGTTCAGCATCTCGGCGATGAGGACGAACGAGATCGCGATGAGGAGCGCCATGAGCTCGACCTTCGAGACGTCGTAGGCGAACGCGAGCACGAGGATCACGGTCGCGAGCAGGAAGTGGACGCGCATGTTGCGCTCGCGGCGCAGGACGTGGATGACGCCCTCGATCGCGTAGTTGAAGCTGAGGAGCAGCGAGTGCGGGCGCTTGCGCGTCTCGATGCGCGGCGGCAGCTCGAACTCGAGCTCGGGCGGCTCGACCGGCCGGATGCTCGGACGGCGCTGGCGCTGGCTCATGACGCGACCAGCTCCGCTTCGCGGCGCTCCATCTCGGCGCCGTGGTCGTAGCCGAGCAGGTGCAGGAGCCCGTGGACGAGCGGCGCGCGCCACTCCTCGCCCACGACCTGCGGGCAGAGGACGACGTCGCCGAGCTGGCGCGGAACCCCGTCGGCGAGGGGCTCCCGCTCGTCGATCGGGAACGAGAGCACGTCGGCGGCCTCGTCGATCCCGAGGTGCTCGCGCTTCAGCGCGCGACTTTCGTCCGCGTCCACGAACGCGATGCCGAGGTCGCCGTCCTCGATCCCCTCGGCGGCGAGCGTCGCCTGCGCGAGCGCGATCGCGGCCTCGCTCTCGACGTCGACGCCGCTGCGGTTTTCGACCTCCACGGCGATCACGCGCCGTCCTCCGTCGGCGTGCTGCTTGTAGGCCTCGACGATCCGCTGCACCAGGACGTGGCGCACGACGTCCTGGTTTCCGAGCTCGACGAAATCGATTCCCTCCACGTCCTTGAGGATCTCGCGCACGCGCACGAGGCCGGAGGTCTGCTCGCGCGGCAGGTCGATCTGCGTCACGTCGCCGGTGACGACGATCTTCGAGCCGAAGCCGAGCCGCGTGAGGAACATGTGCATCTGCTCGGGCGTCGTGTTCTGCGCCTCGTCGAGGATCACGAAGGAGTCGTTCAGCGTGCGGCCGCGCATGAACGCGAGCGGCGCGACCTCGATCGTCCCGCGGTCCATGTGCCCGGCCACGCGGTCGGCGTCGAGCATGTCGTGGAGCGCGTCGTAGAGCGGCCGCAGGTACGGGTCGACCTTCGCGAGCATGTCGCCCGGGCAGGAAGCCGAGCCGCTCGCCGGCCTCGACCGCGGGGCGCGTGAGGATGATCCGGCTGACCTCCCGGTCGGCGAGCGCGGCGACGGCGAGGGCCATCGCGAGGTAGGTCTTGCCGGTTCCGGCCGGGCCGATCCCGAACGTGATCGTCGAGCTGCGGATCGCGTCGGCGTAGCGCTTCTGGTTCAGCGTCTTCGGCGTGATCTTCTTGCCGCGGTGGCGCCAGACGACGTCGTCGAAGACGTCGCGCAGGTCGCGGCTCTCCTCCAGGGCGGCCAGGACGGCGTCCACGGTTCCGGCGCCGATCGCGTGGCCGTCCTCGACGAGGTCGACGAGCTCGCCGATCACGACGCGCGCCTCGACGACGTTCGTCGTCGTCACCCTCGAGCGTCAGCCGGTTTCCGCGCAGGAGGACAGTGCAGCCGAGGCGATCGCGAACACGGGTCAAAACCGCGTCGTCGACGGTCGCCAGCTCGGCCGCAACCTGATTGGAAACCGAGAGAACTTCCTGCAATACACGAAGTGTAGTCGCCGCCTGGGCCGGGATTGACAGTCCCGAAGCCGGGTGGGAGGGTTAGTCGGCAACACAGTTCCATGCCGCCGCAAGCAACACCCCAGATCGCCGCATGAAGTCCGAGCCGCAAACCAACGGCGCGCCCAAGCCTGGGCTCGGTGCCGGGACGAAGGGCGACGCCGTCCGCACGCTCCAGTCGGTGCTGAAGGAGCTCGGCGTCTACAGCGGCCCCGAGGACGGCGAGTTCGGGCCCGCGACCGAGGCGGCCGTGCGCGAGGTGCAGCGCAAGCACGGGCTTCCGCCGACCGGGAATCGCCGACTCGCAGACCGAGCAGGTGATCGCCACGGCGGCGACCGCGGACATGGCGGCCGGACGCGGAACGTCCGCCGCTTCCGACCAGGCCGGGCAGCTGGTCGTGAACGAGACGAACAAGCGCGCTCGTCGTCACCGCCGCGACCGGCGAGGTGCTCGTCCTCTCGCCGCTCGAGCGCCGCCGGATCGCGGACGATGACCTGAAGCTCTTCGAGGACGACCTGCGCGAGCTCGAGCGCCAGTGCATCGTCGCCTGCCCGCCGCCCGAGACCTCGACCCGCGACGCGGCGATCGTCGGCGGCGGTTTCTGGGTGCTCGCCGCCTACGTGATCGCCGGGTTCGTCTTCCAGGCGATGTGGTTCTGGATCGGCAGGCGCGATCGCGCTCCTCATCGGCACGATGATCGCCTTCGGCGTGGCCCGAAGCGGCGGGCGCGCCGCCGCCCGCTGGAGCGCGCAGCTCGCAGCCCTCTCGATCGTGATCCTCGTCGGCATCGTCCTGCCGGGCGCCGCCATCTACTTCCCGGGAGGCGTGGACGACCTCGTCCAGGGGGCCTACTTCGACAACACGATCCCGCGGGCGAACGTCGACTTCACGTTGTTCGGACGCGCGTTGCAGCTCGTCTTCATGTCGGCCGCCTCGCTCCTGCCGGCGCTTCTCTACTTCCTCTTCGACCGCCAGCAGCTGCGGACGCTGCGCGAGCAGTTCGAGCGGCACATGTTCCGCCTCGACCCGTCCGTGGACACGCTGGCCGACGTCCGCGCCAAGTACGGGACGCTCCTCGGCGAGACCTACGGCGCGACGTCGGGCCGCGGCCAGGGACGGCTCCTCCCGGGCCGGCGCTCGCCGGTCATGATCGCGACGGTCGTGATCACGTTCGGCTGGCTCGTGACGCTCCTGAACCAGGACGTGCACGTGATCAGCGACCGCGTCGGCGTCCTCGCGCTCTTCCAGCCCGCAGCGCTCGGCGCTCATCTTCGGCTTCCTCGGCGCCTACTTCTTCGCCCTCCAGCTGATCCAGCGCGGCTACGCCCGCGGCGACCTGCGGCCGAAGACGTACACGCAGATCACGATCCGGATCCTCCTGGTCACGATCCTCGCGATGGTGCTCCAGGTCATGCCCGGGGCCGACGACGAGCCGTACATCCTCGTGCTCGCCTTCGCGGCCGGGATCGTCCCCGAGACGGCGCTCGTCGGCATCCAGGAGTACCTGAACAAGAGCTCGGTCGGGGCGGCCTTCGGACGAGGCATCGCCGAGCCGGAGCCGCTGACGAACATCGAGGGGATCGACCTGTACGACCGCGCCCGGCTCCTCGACGAGGGCGTCTCGAACGTCGAAGGGCTCGCCCACTACGACCTGATCGAGCTGATGCTCCAGACGCGCATCCCCGCCCCGCGCCTCGTCGACTGGATCGACCAGTCGATCCTCTACCTGCACGTCGGCTCGAGCGAGGCGTCGAACGAGGACTCGCGCTCGGCCTCGATGATCCGCCTGCGCGCCTTCGGGATCCGCACGGCGACCGACCTCGAGCAGACGCACTTCGAGGCGAAGAACCGCGGCGAGCTCGAGACGTTCCTGAAGATCCTCCCCTGCTCCGAGGGAACGCCGCAGATGCCGCGCATCCCGGTCATCCTCGACTCGATCAAGGACGAGGAGTGGATGGCGAACCTGCGCTACTGGCACGACCCCGTGCACCTGGTCGAGCAGACGTTCAGCTGGCCGCTCATCCCGGCGCCCGTGCCGGAGCCGGAGCGGCCGCCTAGGCGAGCTTCTCGCGCACGAACGCGCTGACGGTCGACCCGTCCGCGCGGCCGGCGACCTGCGGCATGACGTCGGCCATGACGCGGCCGAGATCCCGAAGCGACGTGGCGCCGGTCTCGGCGATCGCGTCGTCGACGATCTGCTCCAGCTCGTCCTCGGAGATCGGCTCGGGCATGTAGTCCTCGATCACCTCGAGCTCGTCCTCTTCCTGGTCGGCCTGCTCGTCGCGGCCGGCGTCGCGGAAGGCCTGCGCCGCCTCGACGCGCTTCTTGCGCTCGCGCTGGAGCACCTGGAGCTCCTCGCTCTCGTCGAGCGGGCGCTGCAGCTCCTTCTCGGCCAGGCGAAGCTCCGACAGGATCAGGCGCAGCGTGTCGCGCCGCGACTCGTCGCCGCCCTTGATCGCCTCGGTCAGGTCCTCTTCGAGCTCAACGATGAGCGTCGTCATTCGAATCCTCCGAGGTCGGGGCCGCCCAGGACGTGCCAGTGGAGATGGAAGACGGTCTGCCCGCCGCCCGGCCCCACGTTGACGATCACGCGGTAGTCCTCCAGGCCGGCCTCGCGGGCCGTGTCGGCGACGAACTCGAGCATCGCCTTCGACTCCTCCGCCGGGAACTCGCCGACCTCGCGGAACGTCGGGACGTGGCGCTCGGGGATGACGAGCAGGTGCACGTCCGCCTTGGGCGCGATGTCGCGGACGGCCACGAAGCCGTCGGCGCTGCGGACGTGATCGCCGTTCGCGACGAGTCCGCAGAAGAGACAGTCAGGCTGCGACACCGACGATTCCCTCCTCCACCACCCGCTCGGCGCGGACGCGCACGAGGTCGCCGACTGCGGCATCGACGAGCCAGGGAGTGTAATCGTCTCCGTAGCCAATTCCTGGGCGGTCGACCAAAACGGTGTCCTCGGTTCCCAGCCGCTGCGGCCCAGCGGCGGCGGCAGGCGGCGTCGCTCGCTGCGCGCAGGCGGGCGCCGCGGTCGCGCTTCACTGGCGGCGGAACGGTGTCGTTTTCGGCCGTGTCCGTGCCGGGTCGCGGCGAGTACGGGAAGACGTGGACCTTGGTGATCCCGGCGTGTTCGACGAGCCGCAGCGTCGCGGTGAACGCGGCCTCGTCCTCGGCCGGGAAGCCGACGATCGCGTCGGTCGTGAGGTTGAAGCCGTCCGCGAGAGCGACACGCCGCAGATAGGTCTGCGGCGGTGTAGCGGCGCTTCATCGCCTTGAGCACGCCGTCGTCGCCGGACTGGAGCGGCACGTGCAGGTGGCGGGCGACGGTCGGCGTCTCGCGCATCGCCTGGACGAGCTGCCGGCGTCACGTGGTTCACCTCGACCGAGGAGAGGCGCAGGCGCGCGAGACCGGGCGTGGCTCCCGCGGCGCGGACGAGGCCCGGCAGGTCGAGCCCGGCGTCGCGGTCGCGGTAGCAGCCGAGGTTGATCCCGGTCAGGACGACCTCGCGGTTCCCCTGGGCGACGCGGCGCTCGATCTCGGCGAGCACGCGCTCGGCCGGGGCGCGACCGAGAGGCGCCGCGTACCTGCGGGACGACGCAGAACGCGCACGAGAAGCTGCAGCCGTCCTGCACCTTCACGAACGCGCGGATCCGGTCGAGCCCGACGTCGTCGCGCACGCAGCCGACCGCGCCGACGTCGCCCGCGACGAACTCGGCGGTGCGCTCGCTCGGCAGCGCGACGACCTTGACCTCGTCGGGGAGTCCCTCCCACGCGCCCGGCAGGTTCGCGCCGCAGCCGGTGACGTAGACGCGGCTCGCTCTTCGGGACGCCTGCCGCGCCGCCTGGCGGGACTTCCGCACCGCCTCGTGCGTGACGCAGCACGCGTTCACGATCGCGACGTCGGCCTCGCCGCGCGGTCTCGACGTGGCCGTCCGCGATCAGCCGCTCACGGATCGCCTGGACGTCGGTCTGCGAGACCTTGCAGCCGAGAAAGCGCGTGGAGAACGTGCCCATCCGCGCGATGGTAACGCCGCTATGCCGGATTCACGACACGCCGGCGCACAAGCGCGTAGAGCAGCGGCGCCACGGCGAGGAGCGCGACGCCGCCGACGAGCCACGGCATCGGATCGAGGCTGCCGCCGCACGTGACCGTGATCCCGCCGGCCTCCTCGGTCGTGCGACAACCTGGCCCTTCGTGGTTGATCGCGGCGATCACGATCAGGATGACGCCTGCGCCGCCGACCATTCCGAGGATCTCCGGCCAGATCCGGCTCTTTCGCGCGACGAGCCAGATGGCGAGGACGGCGAACGGCAGGAGGAAGAGGCCGATCGAGAAGCCCGTGAGCCACGCAAAAAGCGTGAGCGCGCCCGCGAAGATCCAGGCGCCGAAGCGCCACCAGCCCGTGGGCGGGATCACGCACGCTCCAGGCGGTCGGCCGCCCAGCCGTCGGACTCGCGGCGCTCGACGCTCCGCCAGCCGGGCAGGTCGAGCGGGTCGTGCGGGCGATACCCGGATGCGATCCAGGTGCTCGCGCGCACGCGTGCGGCGAGCGTCGTCACCGGGCCGAGCTCGATGTTCGCGACGGCGATGTCCGTCTGCGGCAGGTCATCCCTCAAGGCATCGGCTGCGCGGAGCTCGATCTCGACACCGTTTCGGTGCGCGTTCTCGCGCGCGATCCCGACCGCGACCTCGTCCACGTCGAGCGCCGTGACGGGCGCGAAGCCGAGCTTCGCCGCGGCGATCGCGAGCACGCCCGAGCCACAGCCGAGGTCGAGGAGGCTCCCGCGCGGAGCGTCGAGGAGCAGCTCCAGGCAGAGCCGCGTCGTCGCGTGCGCACCGGTGCCGAACGCCTGGCCGGGATCGATGACCACGGCGAGTGCGTCCGCGTCGGGCTCGAGCCAGGGCGGGCCGACCCAGAGCGGGCCGATCCGCACCGGCTTGTGGAACGCGCGCCACGCGTCCTCCCAGCCGGGCTCGACGGGCTCGCTGGCCGCATCTGGAAAGGCTGTGCGGAGGCGGGCCTCGCCGTCCGCGTCCGTGTAGGCCGTGAGCTGGAGCGGATCTCCCTCGGACTCCTCGAACCCGCCCGGGCAGAGCTCGACGAAGCGCGCCCGCGCTTCCTCCCCGCGCTCGGCCGCGACGCGGACGGACACCCGGCGAAGGCCGTCGGTCAGCGGAACGCGGCGCGGAGCTTCTCGAGGAAGCTCCCGTCGCGCTTATAGGTGTCGTCGCCGCTCAGCGTCCTCGAATCGGCCGAGGAGGTCGCGCTGCTCGTCGGAGAGCCGCCGCGGCACGGAGACGTTGAAGACGATCCGGTGGTCGCCGCGGCCGAAGCCCTGGAGCACGGGCATCCCCTTCCCGCGCAGCACCTGGACGTCGCCGGGCTGGGCGCCGGGCTTCACGTCGAGCTCGTGGTCGCCGTCGAGCGTCGGCACGGAAAACACGCCGCCCAACGCAGCCTGGGTCATGGTCAGGTCGAGCGCCGAGAGGATGTCGTTGCCGTCGCGCACGAGCCGCTCGTCGCGGCGGACGCGGACGAGCACGTAGAGGTCGCCGGAGCGCCCGCCGAGCATGCCCGCGTGCCCCTCGCCGGCGAGACGGATGCGCTGGCCGTCGTGGATCCCCGGCGGGACCTCGACCTCGACCGTGCGTTCGGTCGTGACGCGACCGTCGCCCGCGCAGACCTGGCACGGGTGCGTGATCGTCTGGCCCGAGCCGCCGCACGTGCCGCAGGCCTGCGTCCGGATGAACTGGCCGAAGGGCGAATTCGAGACCGCCTGGAGCCGGCCGGAGCCGCCGCAGGTCGGACAGGTCTCGGGCGTCGTTCCCGGCTCCGCGCCGGTTCCGTCACAGACCTCGCACGGAAGCGACACGGGGTACTCGACCTCGCGCGTGACCCCCTCCGCCGCCTCGACCAGCTCGATCTCGGTCTCGACCAGGATGTCGCCGCCGTGCGCCGAGCGCGTGGCGCCCGCGCCGAAGATGTCCTCGCCGAAGAGCGCCGAGAAGATGTCCCCGAGGCTCGTGAAGTCGAAGGTCGTCGGGCGGAAGCCGCCGTTGCGAAGCCCGTCGTGACCGAAGCGGTCGTACTGCTGGCGCGTCTCCGGCTTGGAGAGCACCTCGTAGGCCTCGGCGACCTCGCGGAAGCGCTCCTCCGCGTCGGGCTCGTCGGAGACGTCGGGGTGCAGCTCGCGGGCGAGCCGGCGAAACGATTTCTTGATCTCCGCCTGCTCCGCGGTGCGCGAAACCCGCAGCACCTCGTAGTAGTCGCGTTTGACCGAGGCCATGGCCCGAAGGGTACTCGGCGGGTTCGGCGCCGCCGCCGGGGTTCGGACCGTGCGTGAGTTGTGACGGTTCCGTGCGGAAGTTGGCGCATTTCGTGCGCGTTCTGCGCGGATTTGCCCGCTAGCTTCGAGTGAGGGCGGATATCGGTGTCACCGAGGTGGCGGTTGACTCCGAGAACCCGAACGCGACGACGTCAGCGAGCACCAGGAGGTGATCCACGGAGACGCCAGGATCGACATAGAGGACGGCGCCTCGCGGCGCTACTCCTCGTAGATGTCCTCGACGAAGAGCGAGAGCTCGTGCGCCGCGGAGCGGACGACCTCGATGGCGCGGGCGTAGTCCATTCGGGTCGGGCCGAGCAGGCTGACCGTGCCGAGGTTGCGATGGCGCAGGCCGTAGGGCGCGGCCACGAGCGAGATCGTGCGTAGGTCGGGGTCCTCGAACTCGGAGCCGACGCGGACGAACGGCGCCTTGGAGCTGAGGTTCGCGCGCATGAGCTCGAGCAGCTCGGCGCGCTGCTCCAGCACCTCGAGGAGGCGCCGGTAGCCGCGGAGATCCTCCTGGCGGAACTCGTCCAGGAGCCCGGCGGCGCCGCCGACGAAGAGGCTCTGCTCTCCGTCTTCGACGAGCTCCGTGAACGCGGGTGCAAGCTCGGCGAGGAACTCGCGCTCGCGCGGGGCCAGCTCGGGATCCTCGAAACGGGCCCTGAGCTGCCGGGCACCGAGCTGGAGTCCGGTGACCTGCTCGTTCAGGTACATGTGCGCCCACTCGGCGAGGCCGGAATCGACGGGCTCGGTGAAGGCGAAGATCCGCTTGGAGATCCCGCCGGTGGACGTGATCACGACGGCCATGACGAGCTGCGGCTGGAGCAGGATCACCTCGACGTGGCGGACGCTGGTCGTCTCGAGCGGCGGCGCGGACACGAGCGCCAGCAGGTGCGTGACCTGGGCGAGCGCGTCCGTGGTCGCGCGGAGCGCCTCGTCGACGTGGCTCTGCGCTTCCGGGAGGTTCAGACGGAGCGCGGACGCCGGCCTCGGCTCGAGCCGCCCCAGGACGCGATCGACGTAGGCGCGGTAGCCCGTGTCCGTCGGAACACGCCCTGCGGAGGTGTGCGGGTGCGTCAGGAGACCGTGCTCCTCCAGCACTGCGAGCTCGTTCCGAACGGTGGACGGCGACGCCTCGACGCCGGCGCGCTCGACCAGGGTCTTCGAGCCCACGGGCGCGCCGGTGGCCACGTAGCCCTCGACCACGCGCGCGAGGATCTCCTCCTGGCGGAGGCTCAGGATCAGGACTCGTTCGGCCTCGTCCATGGACGAAGGGTAGTCGCTCAGGCCGGCTCGACGGCCATCAGCTCGGCCGTGACCGCGCCACCGAGGAAGCGCCCACGCTCGGTCAGCTGCAGCCCGCCGTCGCGCCGCTCCGCGAGGCCGAGGGACTCGAGCCGCTCCAGCGCGTCCGGTTCCACCGCGTCCGCAACGTCGGCGAACGGGAGCGGACGGTCGAGGCGCAGGCCCAGCATCAGGCGCTCCGTGAGCTTCGTCGCCGTGTCGAGCTCCTCCAGCTCACGCGGCGGCGCTTCGCCCTGCCCGAGCGCCGCGACGTAGCGCGCGAGGCTCGGCGCGTTCCGCCACCGGCGCGCGCCGACCGTGGACACGGCCCCGATCCCGACGCCCAGGTAGTCGCGGCCGAGCCAGTAGCCCAGGTTGTGCCGCGCCTCCCGCCCGGGACGGCAGAAGTTGGCCGTCTCGTACCAGCGGTAGCCGGCGCCGACGAGCGCCTCGACGACCCGCTCGAAGTAGCCCTCCATCGCCTCCGCCTGGCGGCCGAGCTCGTCCCCGTGCGCGTGCGTGAAGCGCGTCCCCGGCTTCGCCTCGAGCTCGTAGTAGGAGATGTGCTCGGGCGCCAGCGCGAGCGCTTCCTCGATGTCCGCGTCCAGCCCGGCGGAGGTCTGGCCCGGGATGCCGTAGAGGAGATCGAGCGAGATGTTCTCGAGACCGGCGTCCCTCAGAACGTGCGACCGCGCGACGGACGTCGTCAGGCCCGCAGCGCCGCTCCAGCACGTCCAGAAGGGACGTGTCGAACGACTGTGCGCCGAGCGACACGCGATTGACACGGTTTCGCGCCAGAAGCGCGGCCAGCTCGGGCGTGACCGTCTCGGGGTTCGCCTCGACGGTGACCTCGTCCGCGTCCGGGAGCGCCTCGAGCAGCCGCTCCAGAGCATCGGGCGCTGTGAACGTCGGAGTGCCCCCGCCCAAGAAGACAGTCTCGAGCCGCGGCGCGAGCACGCCACGCTCCAACTCGAGCTCCGCGAGAAGCGCCGACACGTACCCGCCGTGCTCCTCCCCGCGCCCGACGACCGTGACGAAGTCGCAGTAGCCGCATCGGTGCGTGCAGAACGGCATGTGGACGTAGAGATGGCGGACGCCGCTCACTTCGACCGCTCCCCGTTCAGGTCGAGCACGGCGAGGAACGCCTCCTGCGGCACCTCGACGATCCCGACCTGCTTCATGCGCTTCTTGCCCTTCTTCTGGCGCTCGATCAGCTTCCGCTTGCGCGTGATGTCGCCGCCGTAGCACTTGGCGAGCACGTCCTTCCGCTTCGCCTTGATCGTCTCGCGCGCGATCACCCGCGACCCGATCGCCGCCTGCACGGGGACGTCGAACATCTGCCGCGGGATCTCCTGGCGCAGCCGGTCGACCAGGGCGCGGCCGCGCGCGTAGGCGCCGTCGCGGTGGACGATGATCGAGAGCGCGTCCACGGTGTCGCCGGCGAGCATGATGTCCACGCGCACGAGCTCGCCCGGCTGGAATCCGACCACGTCGTAGTCGAAGCTCGCGTAGCCCTTCGTCCGCGACTTCAGCTGGTCGTAGTAGTCGTAGACGATCTCGCCGAGCGGCAGGTCGTAGGCGAGCATGCACCCGCTCCTCGCTCAGGTACTCCATGTGGTGGAACCGGCCGCGGCGCTCGGTGTTCAGCTCCATGACGGCGCCGACGTGCTCCTTGGGGACGATGATCGACGCGCGGATGTACGGCTCGGCCACCTCCTCGACCTCGGCCGGGAAGTCGGACGGGTTGTGCACCTCGACCTCTTGCCCCGCCTTCGTCCGCACGCGGTAGGCGACGTTCGGCGCGGTCACGAGCAGGTCGAGCTCGTACTCGCGCTCGAGCCGCTCGCGCACGATCTCCATGTGGAGGATCCCGAGGAACCCGCAGCGGAAGCCGAAGCCGAGCGCCTGCGACGTCTCCGGCTCGTAGAAGAGCGAGGAGTCGTTCAGCTTCAGCTTCTCGAGCGCGTCGCGCAGCTCCGGGTACTCGTCCGACTCCGTCGGGAAGAGACCGGCGAAGACGGTCGGCTTGACCTCCTTGTAGCCGGGCAGCGGCTCGGACGCGGAGCGTTCGTCGCTCGTCAGCGTGTCGCCGACGCGCAGGCGGCTCACGTCCTTCAGGCCGGTGATGACGTAGCCGACCTCGCCGGCCGAGAGCGTCTTGGTCGCACGGCGGTCGGGCGCGAACGCGCCGAGCTCCTCGACCTCGAAGGTGGTGCCCTGCGCCATCGCGCGGAGCTTCTCCCGCGGGGAGAACGCACCGTCGATCACGCGCACGAATGCGACGACGCCGCGGTACTGGTCGTACGCCGAGTCGAAGATGAGCGCTCGCGCGGGCGCCGATCGGGATCGCCCTCGGGCGCCGGGATCCGCTCGACGATCGCGTCGAGCACGTCCTCGACGCCGATTCCGGTCTTCGCGGAGATGCGCAGCACGTTCGCGGGGTCTTCGCCGACGAGCTCCGCGACCTCGGCCGCCGCTTCGTCCGGGCTCGCCGACGGCAGGTCGATCTTGTTCACCACCGGCACGATCTCGAGGTTGTTCTCGATCGCCAGGTAGGCGTTCGCGAGCGTCTGCGCCTGGATTCCCTGCGCCGCGTCGACGAGGAGGAGCGCGCCCTCGCACGCCTGGAGCGCGCGCGAGACCTCGTAGGTGAAGTCGACGTGGCCGGGCGTGTCGATCAGGTTCAGCTGGTGGCCCTTCCACTCGACGCGGACGGCCTGCGCCTTGATCGTGATGCCGCGCTCGCGCTCGAGATCCATCGAGTCGAGCACCTGCTCGCGCATCTCCCGCTTCGTGAGCGTCGAGGTCAGCTCGAGGATGCGGTCGGCGAGCGTCGACTTGCCGTGGTCGATGTGCGCGACGATGGAGAAGTTGCGGATGCGATCGAGGCTCATGATGAGGTTCGGGAGCGCCTGACGAGGGCGAGAATGGTGTCGAGCTCCCTGATCCGAAGGATACGGGCCGCCCCGAGGAACGCAGCCGTCGCAGCGAGCACGGCGATCCCGACGGAGGCGATCTGCGCCCAGCCCGAGCGTCCGAGCGTCTCGTCGAGCAGGTACCAGACGCCGTAGGCGACTCCCGCGGTGACGATCGAGGCGACGAGCGTGCGGCCGTACGTATCCAGGATCCGCCGGCCTTCGACCGAGCCGATGCGGCGGCGGAAGAGGATGATCAGCGCGCCGGTTCCGGCCACGTTCACGAGTGACGTGGCGAGCGGGATCCCCCACACGCCGAACCGGAAGAACGCGATGTCGAGGACGACCTGGAAGCCGAGGTTGCCGAGCGCGACCCAGGTCGGGATCCACGGCGACTGGAGCGAGAAGAACGCGCGGTTCAGCATCAGCATCGTCCCGTTGAACGTGAGGCCGAGCGCGAACGCGATGAGCGCGTAGGCGACCACGTCGGTCTGGTCGGGCCCGAAGGCGCCGCGCTGGTAGAGGAGCCGCACGACCGGAACGGCGAGCACGGCGCCGATCGCGCTCGCGGGGAGCAGCGTGAAGCCGACCTGGCGCAGGCCGAGGGAGACGGTCGAGCGCAGGCCGTCCGAGTCGCCGCGCGCGGCCAGGCGCGACATCGACGGGAAGAGCACGGTGGCGATCGCGACCGAGAAGATCCCCTGCGGGAGCATGTAGATCCGGAACGCCGCCTCGATCGACGCCGGCGCGAGCTCCGGGTCGATGTAGCGCGCGGCGAAGAACGTGTTGATGACCTGGTTGAAGTTGATGAGCCCGAGCCCGAGCGTCACCGGGAGCATCAGCACGAAGATCCGCCGGACGGCGGGGTCGCGAACGTCGATCGCCGCGCGCAGCCGGTCGTCGCGGCCGCGCAGCCACGGCAGCGGGAGCAGGAACTGGACGACCGTCGCGACGAGGACGGCCCCGGCGTAGATGTAGAGCGCGTCCGTGTCGTTGTCCGCGCGCGGGACGCCGATCGCGACGCCGAGGATGATCACGAGGTTCCACGCCACCGGCGCGAGCGCGGGAACGGTGAAGTGGTCGTAGCTGTTCAGGATCCCGACGACGATCCCCGAGAGCCCGAGGAGGACGACGGTCGGGAAGAGGATCCGCGAGAGCGTCACGACGAGCTCGGCCTGCTCGCCCTCGTAGCCGAACGGCTTCATGAGCCACGGCGCGAGGAGCATGAAGAGCGCGGTGATGCCGCCGAGGCCGAGCAGCACGAGCCAGAAGACCGTGGAGGCGACCCGCCAGGCGCGCAGCGCCTTCCCCTTCTCGAGCAGCTCGCTGAAGACGGGGACGAACGCCGCCGAGAGCGCAGCGTCGGCGACGAGCGAGCGGAGCAGGTTCGGGAGCTGGAACGCGACCGTGAACGTGTTGATCGAGCCCTCGACGCCGAAGTAGCGGCGCACGACGATCTCGCGGACGAGGCCGAGGATCCGCGAGAGGCCGGTGGCGAACGAGAAGATCGCGGCCGAGCTCGCGAGCCGGCGGCGGCTGCTAGGGGGCGGAACGTCCGGTCCGGGCGGCTCGTCGGCGGGCGTTCCCATGCGCGGATCGTAGGAGAGAGGCCGCCCGGAGCCGCCGGGGAAGCGCGCTCCCAGCTTGGAACGGCTGGTACGATGCCCTTCGCGCGGCATCGAGTCCGCGCACTTTTACGCCTATGCCGAATATCAAGCAACAGGAGCGCCGAGTTCGAAGCGCCGCCCGCGAGCGGATGCAGAACCTGCGCTGGCGCTCGACCGCGAAGACGCTCTACAAGCGGCTCGAGACCGCCGTGCACGACGGCGACAAGGACACGATCGGCGCGGCCCACCGCGACCTGGTCAAGTGGCTCGACCGGGCGGCCTCCCGCGGGGCGATCCATCCCGCGAAGACGGCGCGCAAGAAGTCGCAGGCGGCGCGCCTCGTCGCCGGCCCCAAGAGCTAGCGGGTCACCCTCCAGCCGAAGGACGCGGGCGTTGCGTCCTGATGTCCCACGGGATCGATCGACCGGACCCGGAACGTGTGGCGGCCCGGCTTCACGGTCGGGCGATAGGGCGACGAGCAGTTGCGGAACGGCTTGCGGTCGAGGCGGCACTGGAACCGCGAGCCCGGAAACGACGACACGAAGCGGAACTCGGCCCGGCGCTTGGACGTCTGCTTCTTCGGCGCCTTCGTGATCCGCGTGTTCGGCGGCGGACAGGTCGTCTGCGTCGCGCCTTCGAACTCACCCTCGGGATCGTTCGTTTCGAGCGGCGTCAGGTCGCCGGTCGTCAGGTTGAACGTCCCGTACTGGTTCGCGCCGGCGCCCTGGTACGTCCAGGCGTAGAGCGTGCCGGTCTCGTTGTCGAAGTCCATGCCCTGCGCGAAGTTGGAGTTCACGCCGGTCGCCCCGACGAACGTGACGGCCGCCGTCTTCGGGTTCATCCGGAAGATGCTGTCGCGGCTGACGTCGTGGACGTACATCGCACCGTCGCAGTTGATCGAGGCGGCGACGACGATGCCCGTGGTCGTCTCGACGTCGACCAGCGTGGCGGCCGCGGTCTTGAGGTTGATCGTGTACAGCGCGGTCGTGACGGTGTTTCCGCTCGTCGCGAAGGCGCGGCCGGTTCTCGGATGGATGGTGAGCGCCGACCACGTGTGTCCCGTGAGCGGCGTCGCGGTGCCGATGCTCGTGAACGCGCCGTTCGTGAGGGTCATCGTGCCGAGCTGGTTGGTCACGCTGTCGAGCGCGTAGAGCGTCGTCGCGTGCGGGTCGAAGTCGTAGCCGAAGATGAGCCGCGTGTTCAGGCCGAGCGCGATCTGCCCGTCGAAGTCGTTCAGCCGATGACGGACGAAGTTGTTCGTGAGCGGGCCGATGTCGTGGGCGAACGCGAAGCTCGTAGCCGCGAACACGCCCCCGCCCGCCTGCGCCGGCCGCGGCTCGGTCTCGGGCGTCGGGCAGGCCTCCGCGTAGCCGGCGGGCTCGGTGAGGGCGGAAGGTGCGCCGCAGTCGATCTCGCCGGCGCTCGATCGTTCGGCCAAGCCGAGAGCGACCGCGCACAGCGCGGCCAGCGACAGCAGCAACCATCGTTTTCGCATCCCGTTTGTGCTCACCATCTGCCCCTGGAGGGCATCGCCATCCGCAGTTCTTCGACCCTAGATGCACGTCCCGGACTGCGCAACCGGTCTGCGGGTGCGCGTCTCGGGCGCGGCGGGCTATGCGGGTGCGCCGACGCGCGGCGCCGTGATCTCCACGAGCGCCCGCTCGAGCTCGAGCTCGGCCGGGAGCCGGCTTGCACCCTTGAGCGCCGCGTCGAGCTCGGCGAGCCGGACCACGGCAGCGTCGAGCTCCTCGCGCGTGTAGTTGCGCGCGAAGGAGATGAGCTTCCTCGCCGGGTACTCCTTCATCTTGAGCCGCTTGGCGACCTCGGCCGATCCCAGGCCTTCCTCGGAGACCGCCTGCGCGACGCGGACTCGGCTGACGTAGCCGGCCAGCAGGGCGGCGATGCCGAACGGCTCCCTGGTTCGGCGGTCCAGGAGCGTCTCGCAAGCTCCGAGGACGCCCTGGCAGGTCGCGCGCTCCCCAGGCGTCGGTAAGCGTCCAGGGGAGCATCTCTCCGGACGTGACCGCCAGGAGCTCGACCTCGCGCCGGCCCACAGGTTCACCCGCGGCCCAGGTGGCGATCTTCTCGATTTCGGTTTCGAGCTCGATCACGTCGTCGCCGACGATCTCCACGAGCGCACGCGATGCGTCCCCGTCCGCGCGGACGCCCAGCCGCTCGAATTCGGAGCGAACCCAGACGGACGGATCCTTCGGCTTCGGGACGTCGAAGGAGAGCACCTTGCCCGCCTTCTCGCACGCGGCCACCAGGGCCGCGTGTTTCAGCGCGCCTTCGGCGATCAGCGCGAGAACGCTGTCGGGCGACGGGTCGGCGAGGTAGGACGCGACCGCGTCCGCGTCGTCCGCCTTCCACCGTTCCACTCCCTCGACGACGACGAGATTCGCGCCGCCGGCTCCGAAGAGCCCGAGGGAGTTGCAGGCGGCGACCGCATCCGCGCCCGCGGCCGTGTCCGCGGAGAGGAGCTCGACCGCTTCCTCCGGGAACCGGCCCCGGAGCCGGACGAGCGCGCGGCGGATCTTCGGCCGGTCGCTCCCGAGCATGAGGTAGACGAGGCGCAGCTCTTCGCTCGACATGGTGCGAGCATATTCACGGTCCCCGCTGGCTGTGGACGGTGAGGTGCCGCCCGTCGGACTCGACGACGACTCGTCCGTTCTCGTCGGTTCGGAGAACCGTGAGCCCCCGCGCGGCCGCCAGCGCGGCCAGCGTCTCCGGCGTCGGATGGCCGTAGGTGTTGCCGCGCCCGACCGAGATGACGGCGATGCCCGGAGTCGTCCGCCTCAGGAACTCCGGCAGGGCCGGGTCGGCGGAGCCGTGGTGCGCGACCTTGAGGATCTCCACGTCCGGCGGGCCGAGCGGGACGGTCACGGTCGACTCGGCGTCGGCGGTCAGGAGAACGTCGGTGCTCCCGTAGGTCGCGACGAGAACGATCGCGTGCTCGTTCGGGTCGCCCCCTACGGGGCCGGGCGCGTCCGGCCAGAGAACGCGGAGCTCGAGCGCGCCGAGGCGATACGTCTGTCCCGCGCGCGCGATCACGACCTGCACGCGATGGGCACGGGCGGCCCGGAGCGCGGCGGATTCCTCGGGGCTCTCGTTCGGGATGCCGGGGTCGAGGACGAGATCGACCTCCAGCGCGTCGAGCACGGCTTTCGCACCGCCGACGTGGTCGCGCTCTGGATGCGTGAGAACGAGCGCAGCGAGATGGCGGACGCCCAGGTCGTCGAGTTGCTCGGCGACGTCGGCCTCGGGCGGGCCCTCGTCGACGAGGATCGCGCCCTCGGGAACCTGGAGCAGCGTCCCGTCGCCCTGGCCGACGTCGAGGAACGTCACGCGCAGACCTGCCGGAGGTGCCGCCTCGGCGTTCTCGTCGACGATCCAGACGCGCCATCCGGCGACGAGGGCAACGACCATGAGTGCGAGTGCGGCGGTCCGCGGCCCGCGCTGCGACCGGAGCCTGGCCGCGACGAATGCCGCTGCCCCGACGAGCGCGACGACGGCCAGGGCTCCGCGGGACGCAACCCGCGCGTGCGGCAGACCTGCGACGAACTCGGCGCACCAGGCCAGGTACGCGGCGAGCCAGCCGTTCAGCCAGGCGAGCGCGAACGCGGCCGACGGCAGAACGGGGTCCAGAACCGCACAGATGAGCGCGAAACCGAGGAGGAGCGGTACGACCGGCGCGGCGAGCGCATTCGCGAGCACCGTGTAGGCGGGGATCGCGCCGAAGTGGAGCCAGAGCACCGGCGCCGTGACGAGGCCGCAGCCGATCGAGAGCGCAAGGCCCTGGGCGACCTTCGGCCGCAGCGGGTAGCCCTCGAGCCTGCGCTCGATTCTCGGGACGACGACGAAGATCGCGGCGACAGCGACGAACGAGAGCTGGAAGCCAGGCTCGAGGAGCGTGTACGGATTGACCGCGAGGAGGACAGCGGCCCCGACGAGCAGGAAGTACCAGCGGTCCGACGGGCGCGACGCGAGCCACGCGAGCGAGACGAGCAGTCCGGCGACGCATGCGCGAACGACGGACGGTTGCCAGCCGACCGCGCCCGTGTACGCGAGCACGCCGGCGACCGCGGCGAGGTGTCCGATTCGTCGCCGCACGCCCGCGACCCACGCGGCCAGCAGGATTCCGCCGACGACGTACGCGACGTTTTGGCCGGACACCGCCAGGAGGTGGTACAAGCCCGACGTCTTGAAGTCGTCGCGGAGCGGCTCGCCGAGTCGCTCGTCCTCGCCGAGGACGATCCCGCCGATCACCGCCCGGCGTTCGCCCTTCAGCCCAGGCGCCATCGACGCCGCCAGCCAGCGGCGCAGCCCATCGGTGACGCCGAGGACGCCGCCGCGCCGTCCGATCTGACGGAACGCTCCGGCCCGCAGGATCGTGTGGACGCCCTGCCGGCCCAGGTACTCGGCCTCGTCGTAGCCGCCGTCCGAGTCCGCCGATTCCGGCGCGTCCAGCGTCGCGACGATCTCCAGGATGGCGCCCTGCGGCGGAGACCGGCCGAGGGGAAGCTCCAGACGTGCGGGCTCGTCGAACGCCGCCCGGTCGAATCGCGTGACGCGAACCGGCACGCGGACAGCGAACTTCCCGCTCCGCGCAGGCCCGGTCACCTCGACGCGAGCGAGACCGGCCTCGCCGACACGGGTGGCGAGCGCACTTCGGTCGAGCTCGTCCAGCCGGGCCGAGCCCCACCACACACCGAGGAGCGCGAGTCCGAGCGCGAGCGCGATCAGTCGCTGCGCGCCTGTCACGAACGGAGCGCAGAGCACGGCCAGCGCCGCGACGATCGCCGCCGCTAGGCCCAGGCGTACTGCGAGCGACGCGCCCAGCCCTGCGCAGAGCGAGCCAACGAGCACGTGGGGAGCGCGTACGCGCATCACAGGTCGACCAGCTCCTTCAGGCGCTCGAGCCGGGCCGGTCCGATCCCGGGGACCGCGTCCAGCTCCTCGACGGACTGGAATGCGCCGTGCTCGGTGCGGTAATCCACGATCCCTTGCGCGGTAACCGGCCCCACGCCGGGAAGCGAATCGAGCTGCTCGAGCGTCGCGGAGTTCAGATGGACGCGCTGGCCCGCCCCGGCCGCTGCGCCCGGCGCCGAACCGGCGGCCACCGCGTCGCCCTTCTTCGGCACCAGCACCTGCTGCCCGTCGGCGACCGGAGACGCGAGGTTGACGAGATCGAGCGCCGCCTTCGGCGTCGCGCCGCCGGCCTTCCGGATGGCGTCGTCGATCCGGCTCCCCTCGTCCAGCTGATACAGACCGGGGGTCGCGACCGCGCCGACCACATGCACGACCACCTGGCGCGCAGCGGGCGCCTCCGCCTCGATCGCGACCGCCTTCGCGCCGCCGCCCGCCGGCGCCGCATCGCCCCGCTCGAGGAACCGCGCCCCGACCACGAGGGCGAGCAGCGCAACCGTCGCGTACGCGAGCGCGCGGGCCCGGGAGATCGAAGGCATGTCCATCGACTCCACTGTGGCGGGAGAAGACGCGCGGAACTGTCACGAGGTGTGCCGACTTCGTGACGACTTCGCCACGAATCGGAGCGAAGAGCGAGCTAGCCCGCGCAGGGGCCCGGATCGACCGGGGCGAGACGTCCGTCGATCGCGTCGAGCACGGTCTCGACCGGAACCGCGAAGCCATCGTTTCCGTTCCTCGACCCGCCGAAGATCATCGCCACGACCTGGCCCTTGGCGTCGACCGCAGGGCCGCCGCTCTCGCCTCGCCGCACCTTGCCGCGCAGCGGCGTGACGCGCCGCAGACCGACCCCTCCCCCGTCGGCGTTCGGGACGAGCATCCGGCGCGGCGCTCCCGCGGTCGCGGGAACCGCGACGAGCGCGCCGTCACCCGGGTAGCCGAGCAGCACGACCGACAGTGGCGCGTTCGCCGACTCGTGGGTGGCGAGCGGCGCGGTCGTGAGTCCGTTCACGCGCAGGATCGCGACGTCGTCCCCGGGGTCGCGGTAGACGATCACCGCGTCGAGCCGGTCGCCGTCGGGCGTCAGCACCCGCGTGTCGCGCTGGCCGGAGATCACGTGCGCGTTGGTCGCGACGAGGTCGCCGCGGACGACCCAGCCGGAGCCCTGGATCCCGAGCCCGCACGACGTTCCCTCGATCTTCACGACGCTCGCCGCGGCCGCGCGTGCACCGGGGCTTCGCAGGACGCTCTTGTCCGGCGGAGGCAGGTCGCGCGGCACGAGCTGCGGGAGAACCGGCAGCGGGTCGATCCCCTCGAGCGTGCTCAGCACCGAGTCGGGCGGAAGAACGTCGACGAGCGCCGGCAGGACGACCGAGCGCTGCACCGCCTTGCGCAGGCCGAGCGACGGCTGCTGGAGCAGGAGCACTGCAAGCGCCCAGGCGAACGCAAGCGCGAGCAGACCGCCGACGACGGCGCCGCCGATCCGGTCGACGACTCCGAGACCAGGGACGCGGAGGATGCTCACCTGCGCGCCTGCCGCAAGGCGACCGGCGCCGAACCCGAACGCCATCGCGCCCGCGGCGGCCCCGACGAGCGTCGCGAGCGGCAGCCAGTCGGCGCTCTTCTCCGGGAGCAGGTGCGGCGCGAGCCACGCGCCGACGACCAGGCCGGCCGCGACGCCGAGGAGCGAGATCACCTGCGCGGTGAAGCCGCGCATGTAGCCGGCGACGGCGAAGAGCGCGACGGCCACGAGGACGAGGAGATCGAAGCTCACCGGGCCCGGCCTCTCGAAATCAGACGGCCGTAGGGCATGAACTCATGGTACGGACGCGACGGTGAGATTCCTGTTCTCGCGCACGCGCGCGTCTCGCGGGGTGGGTCCCCCCAATTTCAGCGTAGCCGCGGAATTCGCACGCGTGGCGCACGGAATCGTGTCGGTTTCGTGCCGGTTTCTCCACCGTCGAAACCCGAGCACCATCGGCCGCCCGCGAAACCCTCAGACGACGAGGTTCACGAGCTTGCGCGGGACGACGATCGCCTTCTGCAGCTCCTTGCCGTCCACGAGCTCCTGAACGCGGGGCAATTCCCGCGCGGCGGCCACGAGCTCGTCCTCCGTGAGCCCGGCGCCGACCTCGACGCGGCCGCGTACCTTGCCGTTCACCTGGACGACGAGCTCGAACGTGTCGTGCTCGAGGAACGCCTGATCCGCCTTCGGCCACGGCTCCTCCCAGAGCCGCTCGTGGCCCAGCTCGACCCAGAGCTCCTCGGCGATGTGCGACGCGTACGGCTGGATCAGGGACACGGCCGTCTCGGCCGCGAAGCGCCCCGCCGGATCGCCGGGCGTCTTGGTGAGGTCGTTCACGAGCTCCATCACCGCCGCGATCGGCGTGTTCAGGGCGAAGCGCCGGCCGATGTCGTCGGTCACCTTCGCGATCGTCTCGTGCGCCTTCCGTGCGAGCGCCGTGTCCGGAACCGGCCCGTCCAGCGGAGGCTTCGCGCACTGCTCCATGACGGCGCGCCAGAGCCGGTGCAGGAAGCGGACGATCCCCTCGAAGCCCGAGTCCTGCCACTCCGCGTCCTGCTCGACCGGGCCGATGAACAGCAGGTACATCCGCACCGCGTCGGCGCCGTAGCGGTCGACGTACTCGTCCGGGGTGATCACGTTCCCCTTCGACTTGGACATCTTGGCGCCGTGCCGGTGCAGCATCCCCTGCGTGAAGAGCCGCGCGAACGGCTCGCGGAAGCCGACCAGGCCGAGCTCCTCCATCACCTTCGTGAAGAAGCGCGCGTACATCAGGTGGAGGATCGCGTGCTCGATTCCGCCGATGTACTGGTTGACCGGCAGCCAGAAATCGGCGATCGCGCGGTCGAACGGCGCGTTCGTCGTTCTTCGAGTCCGCGTACCGGATGAAGTACCAGGCCGAGTCGACGAAGGTGTCCATCGTGTCGGTCTCGCGCTTCGCCGCGCCACCGCACTGCGGGCAGGTCGTGTTGACCCAGTCCTCCGCGGCCGCGAGCGGCGAGCGGCCCTTCGGCAGGTAATCCGTCACCTCGGGGAGCACGACGGGCAGCTGGTCGTCCGGCACGGCGACGATCCCGCACTCGGGGCAGTGGACGACCGGGATCGGGCAGCCCCAGTAGCGCTGGCGGGAGAGGAGCCAGTCGCGCAGCCGGTAGCCGACCTTCGCGTGGCCGCGGCCCTCGGACTCGAGCCAGCGGACGATCTGCTCCTTGGCCTCGCGGCGGAGAGCCCGCGTGAAGTCGCTCGAGTTGACGAGCACCTCGTTCTCGGAGTGCTCGATGAACGCGCCCTCCTGCGCGACCGGGCCCTCGGCGCCGTCGGCCGGCGCGACAACGGTGCGCACGGGCAGGTCGTACTTCTCCGCGAAGGCGAAGTCGCGCTCGTCGTGCGCGGGGACGCCCATGATCGCGCCGGTGCCGTACTCCATGAGCACGTAGTCGGCGACCCAGATCGGCATCCGCTCGCCGGTCGCGGGGTTCTCGACGTGGCGGCCGGTGAAGACGCCGTCCTTCTCCTTCTCCTCGCGCTCGACCGCGGTCCGGGCCCCAGCGTGGCGAACGTACTCGAGCACCTCCCGCTCTTGCTCGCTGCCTGCGACCAGGGCCGGGACGAGTGGGTGCTCGGGCGCGACCACGAAGAACGTGGCGCCGAAGATCGTGTCCGGCCGCGTCGTGAAGACCGGGATGTCCTCGTCGAGCTCGACGGAATGGAAGAGCAGCTCGGCGCCCTCGGAGCGGCCGATCCAGTTGCGCTGCATCGTCAGCACGCGCTCGGGCCAGGACTCGAGCAGCGACATCTCGTCGAGCAGCACGTCCGCGTAGTCGGTGATCCGGAAGAACCACTGCTCCAGGTTCTTGGCCTCGACCTCGTGCCCGCAGCGCTCGCAGCGGCCGTCGATCACCTGCTCGTTCGCGAGGACGGTCTGGTCGTTCGGGCACCACTTGACCGGGGCCTCCTTTTGGTAGGCGAGGCCGCGCTCGAAGAAGCGGAGGAAGAGCCATTGCGTCCAGCGGTAGTACTCGGGCTCGTGCGTGGAGAAGACGCGGTCCCAGTCGATCGCCCAGCCCATGCGCTCCATCTGCGCGCGGATCGAGGCGATGTTGCGCTCGGTCACGTCGCGCGGATGGCCGCCCTCGCGGATGGCGGCGTTCTCCGCCGGCAGGCCGAACGCGTCGAAGCCCATCGGGCGCAGGACGGCGGCCCCGTTGCGGCGCCGGAATTGCGCGACGATCTCGCCGAGCATGTAGTTGCGCACGTGTCCCATGTGGAGCTCGCCCGAGGGGTACGGGAGCATCTCGAGCACGTAGGTCTTCGCGCCCATCTCGGGCGCGCCGGGCTCGCCCGGGTTCGGGACGTGGAAGGCGCCCTCGCGCTTCCAGGTCTCCTGCCACTTGGGCTCGATCGTCTTCGGGTCGTAGCGCTTCATGTCCATTGGTCTATTCGTCTCCAGATACGAAAAAGCCTCTCGTGCGAGAGGCTCAGGGATGACTGGGCGACCGGCGGCTGCCGCTCGCTAGGTTCCCCTGAAGCTCGTAAGGGCGAGGCTCGTCATCTGATTCGAGTCTAGCGGAGCCCGATTTCGCTGTCCCCCGGGGGACCCCGGCTAGGGCACCCCTCGCGCCTGAGCGTATCGCGCACGTTCGCGCGTGTGGTGCGCGGGACCGTGCCGGATCTGTGCCGGACGATCCCCAGTCCCGGGCAGCTATTTCGATGCGGGGGGTGCCGTGCGGGGCGCGCCGGGGCGCGGCTGGTCGAGGACTCGTCGCCTCGATCCGCCGGCGGCGAGTGCGGAGGAGGATCCACGCCAGAATCGCAAGCACGATGCAACGGGCTCGCCGCGATGAAGACGAGCAACGCGACGGTGCCGGCGGCGGCGAGGAACGCGAACCCGTCGTCGACCGCGCCCGCGACGCCGCCCTGATCGTCGTCGGAGCCGGCCGGCTCCGAACCCGTGCGCAGCGTGAGCGCCAGCTCGGCGTTCGCGGCCTGCTTGGCGAGGAGGGCCCGCACGCGGCGAACCTCGCGCAGGTCGGCGCGATTCCCGGCGAGACGCAGCTCGGTCAGGAGCTTCTCCTCCGCGGTGAGCGTGCCGCTCGCGAGCCGCAGCTCGTCGGCCACGATCGCCCGCTGAATCCGCTCGACCTGCTTCGCGCGCGAGTCCAGCCGCCCCTGAAGGTCGACGGTCTGCACGTTCTGATGCGTGATCGTCCCGAGCGCGGAGAGCCGGACGACCGCATCCTCGACCTTCCCGACGGGGATGCTCAGGCGGAGCTGCGCCTCGCCACTGGAGCCATCCGTGTCGACGTTCGACGCGGCGACATGGCCGCCCAGCTCGGTCGTCAGCGCAAGCGCGGCGTTCGTCGCGTCGGAGAGCGCGTCGGCGTCCGGCACGCGGATCGCCATCGTCATCTTCACGTCCTGCGCTCGGGACGACGGCGCGGTCTCGAAGATCGTTCCCGCCTTGGATGCGTCGGCCGTGGCCACTCCAGCGGCTTCGAGCTCGAGCCCGTTCGCGCGCGCAGCGTCGTTCAGCTCCTCCGACTGTGGGACGACGGCTGACCGGAGAGCTGCTCTCGGAGGCAGCAAGCTCTCGGACTGCCGGCGCGGCGGAGTCGCGTCTCGCCTCCGCCACTGAGCGCGACCGCACCGACGACCGCGACGAGCACCGCCATGAGCGCCACTGCGACGAGCCGCCGCCGGGTCACGAACACCCGCCGCGGCGACACGGGATCGCAGATCATCCGCACGCGCTCCCGCAGCGCCAGCGGCGCCTCGGCCATGCCGCCGCGCAGCTCGCGGACGAGCCCCTGGAGGATCGCCTCCTGCGCCGTCTCGGGCGCGAAGCCGGCGAGCAGACGCTCGAGCCGTGCGGGTTCGATCTCAGGCGATCGCATGGGATTCCATCCTTTCTCCGAGCTTGCCGAGCGCCCGTGAAAGCCGCATCGAGCAGGCGGTGCGTCCGATTCCGAGCACGCGCGCAGCCGTGTCCGCGTCCATCTCGAGCACGATCCGCAACACGATCACCTCGCGCTCGCCGGCGCTCAGCGTCGCCAGTGCGGTCGCCAACTCGGGCGAGAAGCCGACCGGCTCCATGTCTTCGACGTACGACTCCTCGGCCGCGTAGCGCTGCTCGCGCCCGCGCCGCCGGGATTCCGAGCGGAAATGGTCGAGCGCCACCCGTCGCGCGACGGCGCAGAGCCACGGCAGCTCGGGCCCGCGCCGCGGGTCGTAGCGCTTCCAGCGGCGCAGACGCGCGCTCGAACGTCTCGGCCGTCAGGTCGTCCGCGAGCCCCGCGTCGCCGGTGAAGAAGACGAGGAAGCGACGCACGTCGTCGAGGTGCTCCTCGGCGACCTCGGCGAACGGCCTCCGAGTCGATCGCGCCCCTGTCCAGGGCGATGCGAACGCGTTCATAGGAGTACTACGCCACAGATCGGGTCGCGCGTCACTCCCATGCCGCTTCGACCGCCCCGGGTTCCGCATTGTTCCGCCGCCGCGGAACCGATCGAATGGAGCCAGCGGGATTCGAACCCGCGACCTTCTGGCTGCCAGCCAGACGCTCTCCCAGCTGAGCTATGGCCCCGTGGGTGAAAGGTTAGCGCGCGGCCGCGATCTCGACCGACGGGACGTCGCCCCAGAGCTCCTCGAGGCGGTAGAAGTCCCGCGCTTCCTCCGTGAACACGTGCAGGACGACGTCGAGGTAGTCGGCGAGGATCCACGAGCCCGGCGAGACGCCCGCCACGTTGCGCGGGATCAGCTCCAAATCCTGCTTCATGCGGAAGTGCACCTCGTCGTAGATCGACTTCGTCTGGCGCGGGTTCGCGCCCGTGCAGATGACGAAGTAGTCCGTGTACGAGCACACGGGCCGCATATCGAGGATCGTCGTGTCGGTCGCCAGCTTCTCCTGGGCGATCCCGGCGATCCGCTGGGCGTAGTCGAGCGGCGTCAGAGGGCCGCTGGCTTCGAGGTGAACATCAGTCTACAGGGTAGCTCGATAGAGACCGAGCTCGCCGATGAGCTGCGCGACCGCTTCGGGGACGAGGTCGTCCACGCGCTCGCCGCGGGAGACGCGCTCGCGGATGTCGCGCGATGACACCGGGATCGGGTCGAGCTCGAACTCGACGATCCGGTCGGGACGGGCCAGGCGCTCCTCGGCGGCGTCGATGCGCGCCCGGTCGGTTCCGGGCCTCGTTGCCACTGCGAGACGCACGTGCGTCGAGGATCGCCGTGCGGCTCGCGCCAATCGGGGAAGTCGGCGAACTCGTCCGCGCCGACGACGAAGAGGACGTCGCCGTAGCGCTCGTTCGCCCAGCGGGCGGTGTCGACCGTGTACGAAGGGCCTTCCTCGTCGAGCTCGTGCCGCGAGAGCTCCACGCCGGGGATGTCCGCGAAGGCGGCCTCGGCCAGGCGGAACCGGGTCTCGGCGTCCGTCTCGACCGGCTTGTGCGGCGCCTCGCCGACGACGACCACGATCAGCCTGTCGAGCCCGAGCGCCTCGATCGCCCGGCGCGCCAGCGCGACATGCCCGTTGTGCGGCGGGTCGAACGTGCCTCCGAGGAGCCCTACGGCCATGGCCGTTCCGGACATGTCCACCGGGCTTCAGTAGGTGCTCCCCCGGGGACCCCCCTGTGGTCAGCACCCCCAGGTTCGAGCGTAACTCCGGAAATGCCGCGCGTGTGGTTCACGGAGCGTGTGCCGCAGCTGTGACATGCAGTCACGACTGAACGTCTCCTCGCCGACGGTGACGGCATCGCCCGGCTTCGCGCCCGCGGTGCGCAGGGCCTCGCGCAGCGCATCGCGGATCGAGCTCCTCCGCCGCCGGGCCCGTGACCCGGTAGCCGCCGGTCGGTGCGGAAGATCCGGTACGGACGCCGGCGCGGCGGCTTCGGGCGATAGACGAGGAAGTCCGCGAGCTCGTCGTCGGTGGGAGCGCTCCGCTCCAGCACGGGCGCTTCGGCCGGAACGTGCTCGAACAGCGCGCGGCGCAGCTCGTCGATCCCGGCGCCCGTCGCGGCCGAGACGGCGACCACCTCGAGCACGCGCGGATCCGACACCGGGAAGCCGATCGCCTCGGGCAGCAGGTCGAGCTTGTTCAGCACGACGATCTGCGGCCGCCCGGCGAGCCCGGCGCCGTACGCGGCCAGCTCGCGGTCGATCGCATGGAACTGCTCCGCAACGTCCTCGGTCACGTCGATCACGTGGAGGAAGAGCCGCGCGCGCTCGAGGTGCGCCAGGAACTCGTGGCCAAGGCCGATCCCCTCGCTCGCGCCCTCGACGAGTCCCGGAACGTCCGCCACGGTGAGCTGCCGTCCGTCGCCGGCTTCGACCGTCCCCAAGACAGGCGCGAGCGTCGTGAACGGGTACTCGGCCACCTTCGGCTTCGCGTTCGAGATGCGGCGCAGGAGCGACGACTTGCCGGCGTTCGGGAAGCCGAGCAGCGCCGCGTCGGCGAGGAGCTTCAGCCGCAGCTCGTACGTCCCCTCCTCCGCGGCCTGGCCGACCTCGGCGAGGCGCGGGGCCTGTTCGGTCGGCGTCGCGAAGCGCTTGTTGCCGTGCCCGCCGAGCCCGCCGCGCGCCAGGAGCGTCCGCGCGCCCGGGTGCGCGAGGTCGGCGATCAGCCGCCCCTCCTCGTCGAACACCTGCGTCCCGACGGGGACGTGCAGCTCGATCGACTCGCCCTCGGCGCCGCGCTTGTTGGAGCCTTCGCCGTGGCGGCCGCGCTTGGCCTCGAAGTGGTGCTTGCGGGAGAAGAACGACAGGTCGCGGCGGTCCGGGTCCGCGAGCAGCACGACGTCGCCGCCCTTCCCTCCGTCGCCGCCGTCCGGGCCGCCCTTCGGGCACGTACTTCTCCCGGCGGAAGCTCAGGCAGCCGTCACCGCCGCGGCCACCCACGACGTTGATGCGCGCGCGATCGTGGAACACCGGGCTAACGCCCCGCTCGGCTAGACGACCGAGACGGTGCGGCCCGAGGCCGACGTGCGGAACGAGACGCGCCCGTCGCGGGTCGCAAAGATCGTGTGGTCGCGGCCCAGGCCGGTGCCCTCGCCGGCGCGGAACCTCGTGCCGCGCTGCCGGACGATGATCATCCCGCCCGTGATCTCCTGGCCGTCGAACATCTTGACGCCGAGCCGCTTGGACTCGGAGTCGCGCCCGTTCTTGGAGGAGCCGAGTCCCTTCTTGTGCGCCATTACTCGTCCTTCCCTTCGGTCTTCTTCGCGGCGGGCTTGCGGGCCGGAGCCTTCGGCTTCGCTGCGGTCTTCGGCTTCGCCGCGGCCTTGGGCTTCGCGGTCGCCTTCGGCTTCGCGGCCGCCTTCGGCTTCGCTGCGGCCTTCGGCTTCTCCTCCGCGGTCTCGGCCTTCTTCGCCGGGGCGCGCTTCGGAGCTGCCGCGCCGATCGACGTGATCTCGATCTTCGAGAGCCTCGAGCGATGGCCGTTGCGGCGCCGGTAGCCGGTGCGCTGGCGGTGCTTGCCGACGACGACCTTCTTGCCGAGCAGATGCTCGACCACGATCGCCTGGACTGCGACCTTCGCGTCGGCGCCGAGCTTCACGTCGCCGTCGCCTCCCACCAGGAGCACGTCAGGCGAAAACGTCGCGCCCTCGTCGTGCGGAACCCGGTCCACGAGCAGCCATTCGCCCTCGCGGACGCGATGCTGCTTGCCTGAGAGTGCGATCACTGCGTAGGTCATGGTCTGCTCCGTAGAACGAGCGGGCTCACGCCCGCTCAGCCGAAAAGTCTAGCCGATTGATATCCGATGGGCGTGTCTTCGGGGAGGGCGGGCACCAAGCACCGAATTCGACCCTGCGGCGCCCAGCCGGAGGTGCGCTCATCGAATATTGATCGGCTCGCCGGACTCCTCATCATCGACGGCAACAGGAGCGAGCGGCTCCGCGGCCGGGGTTTCGGCCGGCGTGTCGCCATCGACCGGGACGGCGGGCTTCTTCTTGCGGTTGCGGCCGCCGCGCGAGCCTCGGCGCGTCTTCTTGCGCGGCTTCGCCTCGGGATCGGCGCCGTTCGTCTCGGCCGCCGGCTCGACGGCGGGCTCGGCCGGAGCGGCCTCGGCCGCGGGCTCGGCGCCGTTCGTCGACTCTGCGGTGGTCGCGGCTGCGGGCTTCTTCTTGCGGTTGCGCCCGCCGCGGGATCCACGGCGCGTCTTCTTCTTCGGCTTGGGCGTCTCGTCCGAGGACTCGCCCTCGGCCGGGGTCACCTCGGCCGCCTTGGGCTCCTCGGGCTTCGCCTTCGGCTTGGCGGTGCGGCGTCTGCTTCTGCTTGGGCTTCTCGGTCGCTGCGTCGACCTTGGCCTCGGCGCCCTCGGCCGCAGGCTTCTTGCCGCGGCCGCGGCCGCCGCGGGAACCCCGGCTTCGCTTCGGCGTCATCGCCACGCCCGCGTCCTCACGGTCGAGCTCGGTGCCGGCCTCGATCGGCGCCTCGCCGGCCGCGTCGGCGCCGGCGAGCGTCGCGTACGCGACCGTGCGCGTGGCGCGCTCGATCTTCACCTTGACCGTCTTGCCGATCCGGTCCTTCGCGCCCGCGACGGCGATCACGTAGCCGTTCACGCGGGCGATCGCGTCCCCGTCGGAGGAGAGATGGACGTCCTCGAGCTTCACGTCGAGCTCCTGGCCCTTCGTGACCGGGAGCGCCTTGCCCTCGAGCCTCGAGACCGGGCCGCGGTCGAGCACGGCGAAATGGGACGCGGGCAGGTCGTCACGCGTCTCGAAGAACAGCCGCCGGCTGGTCTCCGCCTCGAGCTCGTCGAGGCGCGAGGCGCCCGGGCCGATCAGGATCCCGGCGACGCGCGAAGGAAGCTCGATCGCGAACGCCTGGTGGCGCGACTCGTGGACGAGACGCCGGATGCGCCGCTCGGCGTCGACCGCGTAGGTCTCCTCCGAGACGACGATGCCGTCGCCCGTGCAGGTCGGGCACTTGTGCGTGAGGATCTCGCGCGGGCCGTCGGTGACGTTCTGACGCGTCATCTCGACGAGGCCGAGCGGCGAGATCTCGACGACGTAGGTCTTCGTGCGGTCCTTCTCGAGCTCGTTCTTCAGCGCGTCCTCGACCTGGGCGCGGTTCTTCGGGTTCGCCATGTCGATGAAGTCGATGACGATGATCCCGCCGATGTCGCGCAGCCGCAGCTGGCGCACGACCTCGGAGACCGCCTCGAGGTTGTTCTTCGTGATCGTGTCCTCGAGCCGGGCGCCGCTCGACTTGCCGCGCGCGCCGACGAAGCGGCCCGTGTTCACGTCGACGACCGTGAACGCCTCGGCGTAGTCGAAGATCAGGTAGCCGCCCGAGGGGAGGTCGACGCGGCGGCGCAGCGTGGATTTCACGGCCTCCTCGACGCCGCACTTCTCGAGCAGCGGCTCCTTGCCGTCGTAGAGCTCGACGCGGTCGGCGAGGTCGCGCGACGTGCGCTTCAGGTAGCCGACGATCCGCCGGTAGGTGCGCTCGTGGTCGACGACGACGCGCTCGAAGTCGCGGATGAAGAGGTCGCGCACGATCCGCAGCGGAAGCTCGGCCTCCTGGTAGACGAGCGCCGGCCCCTCGGTGCGGGCGGCGCGGCCCTTGAGCGTCGACCAGAGCTTGGCGAGCAGCGCGAGGTCGCCCTCGAGCTCCTCCTTGGTCGCGCCCTCGGCGGCGGTGCGGATGATGATCCCGCCCTCGGGCAGGTCGAGCTGCTTCGAGATCGACTTCAGGCGCTCGCGCTCGGCGTCCTCGAGGCGGCGCGAGATGCCGATCCCCTCGCCGAACGGCGTGTAGACGAGGAAGCGGCCGGGCAGCGAGATCTCCGTGGTGAGCCTGGCGCCCTTCGTCCCCATCGGGTCCTTGACCGCCTGGACGAGCACCTCCTGGCCGCGCTGGACGAGCTCCTGGATGCGGCGGCCGTGGCGCTTGCCCTCGAGCTCCGGGACGACGATCTCGTCCACGTAGAGGAACCCGTTGCGTCCGATGCCGATGTCGACGAACGACGCCTCCATGCCGGGAAGCACGTTGTCGACGACGCCCTTGTAGATGTTGCCGGCGATCGAGCGGCGGCCCGGGCGCTCGAGGTAGACCTCGGCGGGGACGCCGTCCTCGACGACGGCGACGGTCTGTTCCATGACCTCGACCGAGACGTAGATCTCCTTCTTGACGTCCGCGAGCGCGGCTCGCGAGCCGGTCGACGACGTGCGGCGCGTCTGGCTTCGCCGGCGCTGCGGCTTCTTCTCCTCGGCCTTCCCTCTCGTCGAGGGCTTGGCGGTCTTCTCGGCGACGGCTACCGTCGCGGAGGCGTCGCCGGGACGCTTGCGTCCGCGGCCGCCTCGGTTGCCGCGACGGCGCTTCGGTCGGCCGTCGGGGCCGGTCTTCGCAGGGTCAGACTGACCGGTGCGTTCTACTGCTTGCGGTTGGGAAGGTGCAGCCGGCGAGGGCGCCCCTTCCGCGGACCGCGGCTTCTTGCGAAACCACTGGAGCACGGTGTTCTCCTTTCAGGCGCACACCGGTCGGCGCTGCACCCGTGTCAGGGGCGCGCGTCGCGGGCGTGTCAGCCTCAAAAATCATCGATAAACAAATGGAACGTCGGGATTCCCGCTCGCCCGATCCGGGCTCGGTGCTCCCCGTGACGTTCTTTCCACAGGGTAGCAGCGGCTTGTCTCTAGGCCGCGGCCGGGCGCAGTCTTCCGCGCTCGACCTCCACGATCCGCAGTCGCTGACTCAGCCTCGCCCAGGCCCACGGCTCGACCTCGTCGTAGCGCTCGTTCGCCGAATGGGAACGAATCGCCTCGAGGTATTCGAACCAGGCATCGGCCTCTTCGATCGCGAGCGCCTCGTCCGCTTCGAGGATGTTCTCGAATGTCATGCCTCGGAACGCTAGGACCTGGACCGGACGGACCGACCGGGCCTAGGGTCGGCCGTCGAGCTTGCCGCGCACGTGGATCGCCTGGAGCAGGCCCATCATCGCGAGCGTGGCGATCATCGAGCTCCCGCCGTAGCTCACGAACGGGAGCGGGATGCCGGTGATCGGGGCGATCCCGATCGTCATGCCGACGTTCACGAACACCTGCATCGTGAACGCGAGCACGATCCCGCCGGCGACGACCGCGGTGAAGAGGCTCGGCGCGATCGAGATCGTCCGCAGGCCGCGCCAGACGACGAGGCCGTAGAGGATCAGGAGGAGCGCGCCGCCGACGAAGCCGCGCTGCTCGGCGAGCGACGAGAAGATGAAGTCGGTCGAGTGCTCCGGCAGGTAGTTCAGGTTCGTCTGGGTCGCGTTCGCGACGCCCCGGCCGGTGACGCCGCCCGCGCCGACGGCGGTCTCGGACTGGACGATGTTGTAGGTCGCGCTGTCGGGCGCGCTGTCCGGATTCAGGAAGCCGGTGAGGCGCTCCACCTGGTACGGCTGGAGCACGTCGACGCCCATCGACGGGAGAAACCACGCGATCGACGCGAGCGACAGCACGCCGACCGCCGCGAGCACCGCGAGCTGCGACCAGCGCGTCCCGGCGATGAAGAGCGCCGCGCCGAGGATGGCCGCGTAGACGAGCGCGGTTCCGAAGTCGGGCTCCATGAAGACGAGCACGGCCGGGATAGCGGTGAGCACGACCGCGCCGAACGTCGTGCGCCACTCGGCGATCTGGCGCGAGCGCTCGGCCAGGAAGCCGGCGATCACCAGGATCATCAGCACCTTGCCGAGCTCGGAGGGCTGGAACTGGAAGAAGCCGATGTCGATCCAGCGGCGCGTTCCGCGGGTCGTGTCGGCGACGACGAGCACGGCGACGAGCGTGACGAGCAGGAAGCCGTAGAACGGCCGGCGCATCGCCTTGAACCGCTCCGGGTTCATGAAGGAGAGGACGAGCAGCGCGATCACGCCGAGCGCCACGTTCACGTACTGGCGCACGACGTAGTAGTCGGGCTCGCCGGGGACGTCGTTGCGCGACACCGAGCCGAGCACCGAGAGCCCGTAGACGACCAGGCCGGCGACGGCGGCGAGGAGGACGAAGTCGAGGTGGCGCACCATGCCCGCGACCTCCGCCGTCCACGGGGCGCCGCTGCGCCGCTGTTCGACTCGGACGGCCATCAGTCGCGACTCCACCACGCCGGTCTCGTACGAGCCGGCCGGGACCTGGAAGTAGTGCTCGAACAGCTTGAGCGCCGCCGGTGCGGCGGCGGTGCCGCCGTGGCCGCCGTTCTCGATCAGCGCGCAGACGACGAGCTCGGCCTTCTCGGACGGGCCCCAGCCGCACCACCACGACTGGTCGCGGAGGCCCGCGAAGCCGGGCAGCTGGACGAACTTCTCCGCGGTGCCGGTCTTGCCCGAGATCGGGTACGGGAAGTCGGCGAACACGTTCGTGGACGTCCCGTAGGAGGCGTGCGTCGCGTCGTAGAGCCCGTCCTGGACGACCTGGATCGCGGCCGGGTCGATGCCGAGGTCGACCGGCTTCGGCGCGATGAACGGGCGGACGACGAGCGGCGCCGCGCCCTCGGTGTTGTTCTGCTCGATCGCCTTGACGACGCGCGGCTCGACGAGCTTGCCGCCGTTCGCGAGCATCGCGTAGAGGCGCGTCATCTGGAGCGGCGTGACGAGCAGATCGCCCTGTCCGATCCCGAGCTGTACCGAGTCGCCGTTCGTCCAGACCTGCTCGCGCGGATCCTTGAAATGGCGCTTGCGCCACGCGGGCGTCGGCACGAGGCCGTCCGACTCGGGGCCGACGTCGATCCCGGTCGAGACGCCGAAGCCCATCGTGCGCGCCCACTTCTGGATCGGCGAGTCGGGCCGCTCGTACGCGCGCAGCGCCACCTCGTAGAAGTAGGTGTCGCACGAGTTCGCGAGCGCCGTCGTGAGCGTCATCGGCTCGTTCTTCGTCGGATCCCAGTTCTTGAAGACCTGCTTGTCGCGGCCGATCTCGATCTGGCCGGTGCACTGGATCGGGCTGGACGGGTTGAGCAGGCCCTCCTGGATCCCCGCGAGCGCGGTGACCGGCTTGAACGTGGAGCCCGGCGGATAGAGCCCGGCGACGGCGCGGTTCAGCGTCGGGTAGTTCGCGGCCGGGGCGGCGAGCCGCTTCAGATCCTTCGACTCGACCCGGCCCACGTAGACGGACGGGTCGAACGTCGGGTTCGACGCGAGCGCGAGCACTTCGCCCGTGTTCGGATCCATGGCCACGATGGCGCCGCCGTTCGCGGCCCACTCCCCGTCTTCGTGCGCCAGATTGACGCCGTACCTGAGCGCGCTCTCCGCGGCGCTCTGCAGGCCCGCGTCGAGTGTCAGCTTCACGGAGTACCCGGCCTCGGGCGCGCGGCTGAACTGGCGGTCGCTCGTCACCTGGCCGAGCGCGTCCACGCGCACCTCGCTGATCCCCGGCGTGCCGCGCAGGTTCAGGTCGTAGGCCGACTCGATCCCCGTCTGGCCGATCCGGTCGCCGGCCGCGTAGCCCTTCTTCTCGAGCTGCTTCAGCTGCTCGGGAGAGATCTCGGACACGTAGCCGAGGAGCTGCGCCGCGAGGTCGCCCTGGTCGTAGCGGCGAAGCTCGGTCTGCGCGAGCTCGACGCCGGGGAACTCGGCCTGGTGCTCGAGCAGGTAGAGCACCTTCGCGTTCCTCACGGCCGTCTTGATCGTGACCGGCGTGAGCGGGTCGTCGCGGTGCCTTCGCATCGCCCGCTGGATCTCGCCGACCTTCAGCCCGAGGAGCGGCGCGAGCTTGCGGAACATCGCCAGCTGCTCCGGCGGCGGCATGTCGCGGATCGTGGCCGGCCAGAGCTGGACCGACGTCGCCGCCTGGTTCGAGACGAGCAGGTTGCCGTTGCGATCGACGATCGTCCCGCGGCTCGCCTCGACCCTGGCGCTGCGCACCTGGTTGTTCTGCGCCTCGGCCAGGTAGCGCTCGCCGGAGATGACCTGGAGCGCCCAGAGACGGAGGAAGAGCGCCGCGAAGAGCGCGATCGCGATCGCGCCGAGGATGGCGATGCGAAGCGCCGTCTGCGGCGTCAGCCGGTACGGCTCCTCGACGCGGGGGTCGCGCGGCAGGAATCCGGGGAGTTGCTGGCTAGACAGTTGCCGGCTCCCTTCGGTCGCGCGCGTCCGTCTTGAAGATCCGCCCGACGAGCTTGTAGACCGGGTAGGCGATCAGGACGTTCAGCGCCAGGCTGGGCAGGAGCACGTGCCCGAAGAGCTCCCCGGCCGGGACGCTCTGGCCGAGCATGAAGTTGAAGACCGCCGAGCCGACCGCGACCCAGACGGTCGCGAGCGCCGCGGCGATGAGCGGCGGATGGGGCGAGTTGCGCGTGGTCGCCTCGCCGAAGCGGCCCGTCCAGTAGCCCGCGAGCGTGAGGACGAGCGAGCTCAGGCCGAGCGGCGCCATCGTCCCGATGTCGAGCACGAAGCCGGCCCAGAACCCTCCGACGGCGCCGAGCATCGGGCCGCGAAGCAGCGCGAGCGAGACGAGCACGACGAGCAGCAGGTCGGCGTGTCCGCCGGCGATCGAGATCGGCGTCACGAAGCTGATCTGCACGAGCGCGGCGACGAGCATCACCACGGCGGTCTTGACGACGTCGGCGGCGTTCACGACCGGCCCTTCGGGACGAGCACGATCACCTCGTTGAGCGACGAGAAGTCGACGAGCGGCGTGCACTGGATGCTCTTGAAGGTGTCGATGTCGCGCTGAGACACGCTGGTAACTCGGCAGATCGGGATGTCGCGCGGGAAGAGCGACTCGAAGCGCCCGATGTTCGATCCGGCGGTGACGACGATGTCGCCGACGTTGACCTCCTCGTCCTTCTGCACCCGGTCGAGGATCAGCGAGCCGGAGCTCATGCCGCGCAGCACGACGCCCGCCGCGCCCGTTCCGAGCACGTAGGCCGAGGCGGCGCTGCGCTGGTCGGTGAGGAGGCGCACCTTCGACTCGCTCGGCGCGACCTCGGTCACGGTGCCGACGAGGCCCTGCGGGAGGACGACCGGATCGTCGACCTCGATGCCGTCGTTCGAGCCGGCGGCGACGAGCACGTCCTGGCGGAAGACCGTCTGCGGCTCGACGAACACGCGGGTCGCGACGCCCTCGTAGTCCCTGGGGAAGCGCGGGCCGTCGCGGAACTTGAGGAGCTGGCGGAAGTTCTCGTTCTCCTCCGCCGCGGTCGCGTTGATGATCACCCGCTGGCGGAGATCCCGGACCTCCTTCTCGAGCTTGGCGTTCTCCTCCTTGGCCGAGAGGACGTCGGCGGTCCAGCCGTAGGCGTCCTGGAACGGCTGCGCGACGCGCTCGCCGGCGATCTCGAACGGGGCGAGGACGCTGATGCCGATGCGCTGCGTGCCGTGCAGGGCGCCGTCCGAGGACTCGCGGAAATAGACGGTCACGAGCGCGAGCGAGACGAGCACGAGCGCGAACGCGACGAGGCGCGCGCGGTTCGGTTTCCGGTCACGGCTACGCGAACGCTCGGTGCGAGAAGCGGACGAACGAACGAGAGGGATCCGTGCGGTGCGAGGCCGGGGCACGGGAACTACATCCTAGCCGCGTATGCGGAAAGGCAGACGCTCGACACAGGCGCTACCTCCGGCGGCCGTTGCGCTGTCGGGCCTTGGCGGAACGGTGAATCGCCTCGAACTCCTCGAGGCTCTTCCCGGACCCGACCGCGACGCAGGTGAGCGGGGACTCGGCGAGGTGGACCGGCATCAGCGTCTCCTCGCGCAGGCGCACGTCGAGGCCGGAGAGAAGGGCCCCGCCGCCGGCGAGCACGATGCCGCGGTCCATGATGTCGGCCGCCAATTCAGGTGGCGTCTTGTCGAGGGTCGACTTGATCGCGTCGAGGATCTGGTTGACCGGATCGTCGAGCGCACGCCGTAGCTCCTCGGACGTGATCACGATCGTCTTCGGCAGGCCGGTGAGCATGTCGCGCCCGCGCACCTCGGCGCGAACCTCCTCGCGCAGCTCCCAGGCCGAGCCGATCTCGAGCTTCAGCTCCTCGGCCGTCTGCTGGCCGATCAGGAGTTTGTACTCCTTCTTGATGTGGGCCATGATCGCCTCGTCCATCTCGTCGCCGCCGACGCGGATCGACTGGCTGACGACGATGCCTCCGAGCGAGATCACGGCGACCTCGGTCGTGCCGCCGCCGATGTCCACGATCATGTTCCCGGTCGGCTCGGAGACGGGCAGCCCGGCGCCGATCGCGGCGGCCATCGGCTCCTCGATCAGGTAGGCCTGGCGCGCTCCGGCGCTGAGGGTCGCCTCCTCCACGGCGCGCTTCTCCACGCCGGTGACGCCGCTCGGGACGCAGACGATCACGCGCGGGTGCGCGAAGCGGTTGTGGTTCACCTTCTGGATGAAGTGGCGGAGCATCTGCTCGGTCACGTCGAAGTCGGCGATGACGCCGTCCTTCAGCGGGCGGATCGCGGAGATCGTGCCGGGCGTGCGGCCCAGCATCCGCTTCGCTTCGACGCCGACGGCATGGACCTCGCCGGTGCGCTGGTCGATCGCGACCACCGACGGCTCGGACAGAACGATTCCGCGGCCGCGCACGTAGACGAGGGTGTTAGCCGTGCCGAGGTCAACAGCGATCTCCCGGCCGCCGAGACCGCTCATGTACCTCCAGATGCCCATTCAGGCGCGGAAGTCTAGCTGTTGCAGGGTTTTCGCTCTACGGTCTACCCGTCACGGCTGTTTCGGGAAGCGGCGCTCGAGCACGCCGAGGAGCGCCGCCGCCGGGAGGCCGACGACGTTCAGGTAGTCGCCTTCGATCCGCTCGACGAGCGCGGCTCCGCGGCCCTGGATCGCGTACGCACCCGCGCGCCCCTCCCACTCGCCGCACGCCACGTATGCGTCGAGCGCGGGCCCGCCGACATCGCGAAACGTCACGAGCGTCGTCGCCTCGACCGCCTCCTCCCACCCGGGCCCGACCAGGCAGAGCCCCGAGACCACCGCATGCGTCCGCCCGGCGAGCCGCCCGAGCATCGCTCGCGCCTCGACCGCATCCGCCGGCTTGCCGAGCGCGTCCCCGTCGAGCACGACCGTCGTGTCCACGCCGAGCACGAGCTCCCCGGCGACCGACCGCGCCTTCCCGCGCGCGTGCTCCAAAGGAGATGCGCCCGGCCACGCGGCCTCGTCGTACGCCGGGCGCGACGACCTCGAACGGAATCCCGAGCTGCTCCAGGATCGCCCGGCGCTGCGGCGACGTCGACGCGAGCGCGATCACGCCGCGCTTGCGCGCCTTCCAGACCTCCTCGCACGGCCACTGCCGCGCCCATTCGAGCGTCACGAAGTCCCACTGGCCCGAGTCGCCGCCCTCCGGCGCCTGGAGCTCGCGGAGCTCCTCGACGACGAACCCGCTCGACACGAGCAGCCGGATCATCTCGGCGTGCGACACCACGTACTCGACGCCGTCCTCGCCCGGCCACTCGATCCGGCCGAGCCCGCCGAACTGCGGCGCCTGGAGCTCCGCCCGGACCGGGATGCTTCCGTCCCGCGGCGAGCACAGCACGAGGAGCGGCGAGGTCCGCAGGAACACGAGCCGCCCACCGGGCCGCAGAAGCCGCGCCGCCTCGGGGATCCAGAGCGCCGGATCGGCCCAGAGGCTCGCCCCGTACTCCGAGATCGCGAGGTCGAACGACGCGTCCGGCAGCGGCACCGTACTCGGCGCCGGCCTGGACCAGGGGGAACGAGACTCCGAACTCCTCCTGGAAGCGCCGCGCGTTCTCGAGCTGCGCGGTCGACGGGTCGACGCCGACCGGCCGGCCGCCGCGCCGCGCGACCCACGAGGACACGTACCCGGTTCCGCAGCCCAGCTCGACGACGTCGAGCCCGTCCACCTCGGGCAGGAGGCCGACCTCGGACTCGGGGATGCTCCAGATGCCCCAGTCGGGTTCGTTCGACTCCCAGTTTCGCCGCCCGGCGGCGAGGTAGTCGGCCGCGTAGACGTCCCAGGCGGCGGCGTTCTTCTCGATCGAGCCGTCAGTCAAGGTCGGGGAACCAGAGCGCGATCTCACGCGCCGCCGACTCCGGGGAATCCGATCCGTGGACGAGGTTGTTCGGCATCGCGAGCGCGAGGTCGCCGCGGATCGTGCCCGGTGCCGCGTCGACAGGATTCGTGCCGCCCATCGTGGTGCGGACGACGGGGATCGCCGACTCGCCCTCGAGCACGAGCGCCAGCGTCGGCGCCGACGTGATGAAGTCGACGAGCTCGCCGAAGAACGGCTTCTCCGAGTGCTCGGCGTAGTGCGTCTCGGCGAGGTCGCGGTCGACGGTCAGGAGCTTCGCCGCGCGGATCGTGAGGCCACGATCCTCCATGCGCTTGAGGATCTCGCCGGTCAGCTTGCGCTCCACGGCGTCGGGCTTGATCAGGAAGAGGGTGCGTTCGGCCATCGGTTCGCGGCCTCCAACCGCGCGGTGTCTTCGCGCTTCTTCGCGCGCCAGAAGATCCAGCAGACGACCCCGAGCGTGATCCAGCCGAGTGCCAGCACGACGGCGAACACGACCGTCAAGGCCGTGCTCTGCTCGGCCGCTGCGAGCGCGAGGTTCATCGGCTCGGAGGCTAGAGCGTTTCGACGACGCGCGGCGACTCGACCGGCGTCTCGCAGTACGGGCAGATCTGCCAGAGCGGCTCGAGCGGCGCCGAGCAGCGGCGGCAGGCGGCCTTCAGCTTCGTCGTGCAGACGGGGCAGACGAGGAAGGTCGAGTCGATGTCGGCGCGGCACACCGGGCAGCGGTCGCCGCCGAGGCCGTCCTCCATCGCCTTGATCTCGAGCTCGCGCTCGCGCACGTCCTCGATGTACTCCGGCGGGCGGAAGAGCATGTAGATGAGCGGCCCGACGAAGGGCGGGAACAGGCCGAGCGCGACGGCCATCGCGAGCAGCCACGGATCCTCGATGCGGCGCTTGGCGTCCTTGTAGACCCAGAAGGCCGTCGCCAGCCAGAAGACGACGACGAAGAAGAGCGTGACGTTGCGCGCGAGGAGCCAGACCTCCGAGTCGAAGAAGTCGCTGACCGACCCGAACGCGTCTTCGTCGGTGGTGGTCTGGAGGAAGAGAATCGAATGCGCGCTCACAGAATCATCTTTCCGACGAGCCAGCCTGCGCCGAACGCGAGCGCCACGACCGCGGTGAGCACGATCGCCGCGAGCACGAAGACGCTGACTCGCTCTCCTACGTGACCCATCGTACGTACGCCGGTCGGACAGCGGCAAGACGAGCGATCAGGGTGAGAGAGCCGGTGACGAGGACGGCTCCGGACGGGCCCGCGAGCGTGCGCGCCCGCGCGACGGCCTCGGCCGGGTCGGCCACCGTCTCGACCTCGGAGAAGTGCCGGCCGGCGATGCGCGCGAGCTCGTCTGCCGGAACGGCGCGCGCGTGGCCCGACGAGGTGACGACCGCGCGACGGCCGAACGCGGCCAGCCTGGCGAGCATCGAGTCGGCGTCCTTGTCGGCGAGGATCGAGACCACGAACGTCCATTCGTCGGCTTCGGGAAGACGCGCGAGAACGTAGTCGACGCCCGCGACGTTGTGGGCGCCGTCCCAGAGCTCGAGCGGCGCGTCGCCGACCTGCTCGAGCCGGCCGGGCACGAGGACGTCGCGCGCCGCAGCTGGGTCGACCGGGCGGCCGAGGAGCGCCGAGGCGGCGAGCACCGCGAGCTCCTCGTTCGACTCGCCGTGGAGTCCCTCGCCCCACTCGGGCTCGCCGAGGACGAGCGTCGCGCCGGGCCGGACGACCGCGAGCTTCTCGGCGGCGATCTCCTCGCGCGTGGTCCCGAGATGCTCGGTGTGCTCGAGCGCCACGTTCGTCAGTACGACGACGGGCGCGTCGAGGACGTTGGTCGCGTCGAGCCGCCCGCCCAGGCCGGCCTCGACGACCGCGACGTCGACCCCGCGCGCGGCGAACTCCGCGAACGCGGCGGCGGCGAGCACCTCGAACTGCGTCGCGCCGAGCTCCTCGGCATCGGGCCTGCACCCGCGCGAGCGCGGCATCGAGATCCGCATCCTCGCCGTCGACGCGGATCCGCTCGGCCCAGGTCGTCACGTGCGGGGAGGTGAACGCGCCCACGGAGAGCCCTTCGGCGAGGAGCAGCGCCTCGGTCATCCGCGTGACGCTCGTCTTGCCGTTCGTGCCGACGACGTGGATGGAGCGAAACGCGCGCTGCGGGTCGCCGAGCCGCGCGAGCAGCGCCCGCATGCGGTCGAGCCCGAGCTGCATGCCGAAGAGCTCGAGGCTCTCCAGCCACTCACGATCGGAGCGCATCGAGCTCGCGGCGGTAGCGGTCGAGCTTCTCCCGCTCGGCCTCGACCACCTCCGGATCGGCGTTCGCGACGAACCGGTCGTTGGAGAGCATCTTCTCGCCGCGCGCGACCTCGCCCTCGAGGCGGGCGATCTCGGCGGCCGCGTTCCCGTCGGTCTCGGCGGGCGCGCGCCGCTCGACGGCCTCGAAGATCCGGCGCTCGTCGTCGGAGAGGGTCACGCGCACGCCGCTGCGCCTTACGATCGCAACGGCATCCTGAACACGTTGGAGCGCGTGGGCGTCGGCGTCGTAGTCGCCGCTCGGCTCGGGCCACGGCGACACGATGAGGCGGGTCTTTCGCGCGGGGAGGTTCGTCCAGATCTCCTCGGTGACGTGCGGCATGATCGGGTGCAGGAGGGCGAGCAGACGCTCGAGCGCGACCAGCGCGGTCGCCCCGGCGGCCGTGTCCTTCTCGTAGAGCCGCGGCTTGATCGCCTCCGCGTACCAGTCGCAGAAGTCGTCGAACGTGAGCCGGTAGACGGCGTTCACCGCGCGGGCGAACTCGAACGACTCGACCGCGTCGCCGACCTCGCGCGCCGTCGCGTCGATGCGCGCCAGGATCCAGCGCTCCTCCACCTCGGCGGGCTGCAAGGCGGGCGCGACGCCCTCGGCGTTCCCGAGGATGAGCCGGCTCACGTTCCAGAGCTTGTTCGCGAGCTTTCGCCCCTCCTCGACCGCGCCGTAGGAGAAGCGCACGTCCTGCGTCGAGGACATCTTCAGGAGCCCGTAGCGCACGGCGTCCGTGCCGTGGTCGGCGATCACGTCGAGCGGGTCGATGCCGGTGCCGAGGCTCTTCGACATGCGCCGTCCGTCGGGCGCGAGCACGGTCGAGTGGATGATCACGTCCTCGAACGGGATCTCGCCCATGAGCTCGAGGCCCATGAAGAGCATCCGGTTCTCCCAGAGGCGGATGATCTCGCGCGCGGTCGTCTGGAGATGGCCGGGATAGAACGCCTGGAGGTCGGGCGTCGAGTCGGGCCAGCCGAGCGTCGCGAACGGCCAGAGCGCCGACGAGAACCAGGTGTCGAGCACGTCGTCGGAGCGCACGAGCTCGGTCGAGCCGCAGTCGCCGCACGCGTCCGGATCGGTGTCGCGCACGGTCAGGTGGCCGTCCGGGCACTCCCAGATCGGGAGCCGGTGGCCCCACCAGAGCTGGCGCGAGATGCACCAGTCGGGCGCGTTCTCGAGCGAGTCGTAGGCGTAGCGGTGCTGCGACTCGGGATGGAAGCGCACCGTGCGGGTCTCGAGCGCGCGCATCGCCGGCTTCTTCAGCTCGTCCATCGAGCACCACCACTGGAGCGAGATCAGCGGCTCGATGCGGCTCTCGCACCGCTCGCAAAGCGCCACGGTGTGCCGGTAGGCCTCGCGCTTCTCGAGGAGGTCGCGCTCCTTGCACCAGGCGACGATCTTCTCGGCCGCCTCCTCCTGGGTGAGGCCGGCGAGCTCGGGGACGTGGTCGTTCATGCGGCCGTCGGGCCCGATGCACATCGGCTCGGGGAGCGCGTGGGCGCGGCCGATCTCGAAGTCCTTCTGGTCGTGGCCGGGCGTCACCTTGAGCGCGCCGGTGCCGAACTCGGGGTCGACGCGCTCGTCGGCGATCACGAGCACGGGCCGCTCGACGAACGGGACGATCACCTCCTTGCCGATCGCGTCGGTGTAGCGCGGGTCGTCCGGATGGACGGCCACGGCGACGTCGGCGGGGATCGTCGCCGGCCGCGCGGTCGCGATCGCGACGTAGCCCGAGCCGTCCACGAACGGGTAGCGGATCGTGGTCAGCGCGTCGTCGCGCTCGGCGTGGACGAGCTCGAGGTCGGAGAGCGACGTCTGGTGGAACGGGCACCAGTTGATGATCCGGTTCGCCCGGTAGATCCAGCCCTTGTCGTACAGGTGGACGAACGCGCGCATGACCGCGCGGACGTAGCCGTCGTCCATCGTGAACCGCTCGCGCCTGTAATCCAACGAGGCGCCCATGCGGCGGAACTGGGTCATGATCTTGCCGCCGTACTCGCGCAGCCACTCCCAGACGCGGGCCTCGAACGCCTCGCGGCCGAGATCCTGGCGCGTCTTCCCCTCGGTGCGCAGATGCTTCTCGACCGCGTTCTGCGTCGAGATGCCGGCATGGTCGTAGCCGGGCTGGAAGAGGACGTTGTAGCCCTGCATCCGCTTGAGCCGGCAGAGCGCGTCGCCGAGCGCCAGCTGGAGGGCGTGGCCCATGTGCAGCTCGCCCGTCACGTTGGGCGGCGGATGGGCGTCGACGAACGTCGGCCTGGACGGGTCGGGGTCGGCGTTGTAGAGGCCTTCCTCCTCCCACGTCCGCTGCCAGCGCTCCTCCACTCCTTCTGGGCGGTACAGCGTGTCCACGGTCTGTCGATTCTACGGACGTAGAATCTGCCCGAGGCCCGATGACCCAGCTCGTCGACGATCCGCTTGCAGCCGGCCGCGAGGCCGCCGCTCGCGGTGCCTGGCGCGAGGCGTACGACACGCTCAAGCCGGCCCAGTCGGAGCTGAACGGGGACGACCTCGAGATGCTCGCCGAGGCCGCGTGGTGGCTGGGCAACCTGGACGAGGCGATCGGGCTGCGCGAGCGCGCGCACGCCACGTTCCTGAAGCAGGGCGACAAGCTGCGGGCGGCGCAGATCGCACTCGTCCTCTCGGGCGACTTCTTCGGCAAGGCCGACCTCGCCGTCTCCCAGGGTTGGTTCGCCAAGGCCGAGCGGCTGCTCGAAGGCGAGCCCGAATCGCTCGAGCACGGGTACCTCGCGCTGTTCCAGGGGATGAACGCGCTCGCGACCGACCTCGGCGAGGCGATCGCGAAGGCCGAGGCGGCGCACGAGATCGCGACCCGGTTCGAGAGCCCGGACCTCCAGGCGCTCGCGCTCGTCACCAAGGGACGGGCGCTCGTCCTTCGCGGCGAGGCCTCGGAGGGTCTCGCGCTGCTCGACGAGGCGACCGCGTCCGCCGTGAGCGGCGAGCTGCGGCCGCTTTCGACCGGCTGGGTCTACTGCGTGACCATCACGTCGTGCAACGGCGTCGGCGACTACCGCCGCGCGTCCGAGTGGACGACGGCGGCGAAGCGCTGGTGCGACGGCATGGACGTCAAGGGCTTCCCCGGCGCCTGCCGCGTGCACCACGCGACGGTCAAGCGCCTCCAGGGCGACTGGGCCGGCGCCGAGGAGCAGGCCGTGCAGGCCTGCGAGGAGCTCCAGGGCTTCGACGCGTGGACGACCGCGGCCGGCTTCTACGAGATCGGCGAGATCCGCCGGCGCCGCGGCGACTTCGCGGCCGCCGAGGAGGCGTACCAGAAGGCGAAGGAATGGGGCCGCAGCCCGCAGCCCGGGCTCGCACTCCTGCGGCTGGCGCAGGGCAAGGTCGACGCGGCCGTGTCCGCGATCACGCGTGCGATGGAGGTGGAGGGCGATCCGATCAGCGTGATCCGGCGGCTGCCGGCGCAGATCGAGATCTCGCTCGCGGCCGGCGATCTCAAGACCGCCCGTGAGGCGGCGACGGAGCTCGACGAGCTGACCGAGATGTTCCGGGTCGGAGACGCCCGCACGCCCGCGTTCGAGGCGAGCGTCTACCTCGCCTGGGGCGAGATCCGACTCGCCGAAGGCGACGCAGCCGCCGCCGTGAAGAAGCTCGAGCGCGCGGTCGAGATCTGGCGCGAGGTCGGGATCCCGTACGAGACCGCCGAGGCGCAGACGCACCTCGGGCTCGCGCTGCGAAAGGTCGGCGACGAGGACGCGGCGATCGAGGAGCTGACCGCCGCCCGCTCGACGTTCCAGCGGCTCGGCGCAGTGCTCGACGCGCAGCGCGTGTCCGAGCTCCTCGGCGAGGTTCCGGTCACCCGGACGTTCATGTTCACGGACATCGTCGACTCGACCAAGCTGGCCGAGGCGCTCGGCGAGGCGAAGTGGGAGAAGCTCCTCGCCTGGCACGACCGGACGCTCCGCGAGCTGCTCCAGGCGGAGGGCGGCGACGTGATCAAGCAGACCGGCGACGGGTTCTTCGCGGCGTTCGACTCCCCCGCGGCGGCGGTCGAGGCGGCCGTCTCGGTGCAGCGGGCACTGGACGCGTACGAGGGCGTCGCGCCGGACGTGCGGGTCGGGTTGCACGCGGGCGGCGCGTTCGCGAAGGACGAGGGCGACTACGGCGGACAGGGCGTCCACGCGGCGGCGCGGATCGGGGCGCTCGCGGGCGCGGGCGAGATCCTCGCCAGCTCGGACACGCTCGCCGACACGGCGATCCGCTACTCGGTGAAGAACACCCGTTCGGTCGAGCTGAAAGGCATAGCCGAGCCGGCACAAGTCGTCTCGATCAGCTGGCAGTGACCCGCGTCGCCGAGGATCCGCAGCAGGCCGCGCGCGACGCGGCGGCCCGGCGCGACTGGCAATCGGCCTACGAGCTTCTCTCCGAGGCCGACCGTGAGGATCCACTCGGCGGCGAGGATCTGCTCCTCCTCGCCGACGCGGCCCTCTGGACCGGCCGCGCGGTCGAGGCGGTCCCGACCTTCGAGCGCGCCTACGCCGCGTACGTCGAGGAGGACGACGCGATCGGCGCGGCGTCGGCGGCGATTCTCCTCGTCCACTACTACTCGTCCGCGAAGAACCAGCCCGCCGTCGCGAACGGATGGCTCGGCCGGGCCAAGCGGCTCGTCGCGGACGAGCCCGAGGCGCGCGTGCACGGCTACCTCGCCCTCGAGGAGAGCATGCTCACGTTCGTCGCCCACGACGCCGAGCGGACGCTCGAGCTGGCGAGTCGGGCCGAGGACATCGGCCGCCGGCTCGGCGACCGGAGTCTCGAGATGCGCGCGCTTCAACGGCGCGGGATGGCGCTCATCGTGCTCGGCAACGTCGCCGAGGGACGAACCCTCCTCGACGAGGCAGGCGCGGCCGCGGTCGGCGGCGAGCTCGACCAGTTCTCGACGATGGCCGTCTACTGCAACACGATCGGCGTGTGCCGCGACGCGGCGGACTACGACCGGGCGCGGGAATGGACCGACCTCGCGCACAACTTCTGCTCCGAGGGAGGCCTCGCGGGCTACCCCGGCATGTGCCGCGTGAACCACGCAGAGATCCTCAAGTTCAAGGGCCAGCTCCGCGAGGCCGAGGACGAGGCGGGCCGCGCCGGCGACGAGCTTCGCGAGTGGTCTCCAGCCATCGCCGGCGCGGCGTTCTACGAGCTCGGCGACATCCGTCTGCGGCTCGGCGACCTCGACGCGGCAGAGGCGAGCTTCCGCCAGGCGGACGAGTACGGCTCGACGCCCGAGCCCGGGCTCTCGCTGCTCCGTCTCGCCCAAGGCAGCGCCGAGGGCGCTTTGGTCTCGGTCACGCGGGCGCTCTCCGACGACCGGCTCTCCGTCGCCGCACGCGCGCGTCTGCTCCCGGCTGCGGTGGAGATCGCGCTTGCGAACGGCGCTGTCGAACGCGCGGAGACGTACGCGGGCGAGCTCGCCGAGGCTGCCGACGTGTACGAGACTTCGGCGCTCAAGGCGGTCGCCTCCTTCGCCATCGGCTCGGTTAGACAGCAGCTCGGCGAGACCGACAAGGCATTCGCCGACTTCCGCGAGGCCCGCCGGCTCTGGGACGCGACGGGCGCCACCTACGACGTCGCTCGGGCGCGCGAACGGCTCGGCCTGCTCGCCCGGGCCGAGGAGGACGAGGAGACCGCTCTCTGGGAGCTCCAGGCGGCCGCCGCGCGCTTCGAGCGGCTCGAGGCCGTTCGGGACGCCGAGCGCGTCGCCGCCGAGCTCGGCCGGGATACGTCGCGGGAAGTCCGCAAGACGTTCCTCTTCACCGACATCGTGAAGTCCACCGAGCTCCTCGACACGATGGACGACCGCCAGTGGGCGACGATCATGCGCCGGCACGACGACACGCTCCGCGCGATCTTCCGCGACCACTCGGGCCAGGTCGTCGATCACACCGGGGACGGGTTCTTCGCGGCCTTCGACGAGCCGGGCGACGCGGTGCAGGCGGCGCAGGCCGTCCAGCGCGCGGTCGACCAGGAGTTCGTGTTCGACGTCCGGATCGGCGTCCACACCGACGGTGCGCTCCAGCAGGGGAGCGACTATCGCGGCCGGGGAGTGCATGCGGCCGCGCGTGTCGGCTCCGCCGCGGAGGGCCGCGAGATCCTCGTGACGACCGCGAGCGTCGAGGGTCTCGAGATCCGGCAGCTCCGACCCACGGACGATCGAGCTGAAGGGCCTCAAGGCCCCGGTCGAGGTCGCGTCGGTCGACTGGGCGCCGCTAGTCCGTCGTGCCCGGAGGGACACGACCGAGCGACGGCGAGCCGGCTAGGCGGACTCTTCGGCCAGCTCTTCGGGCTCTTCGGAGCGGCCGCCCTCGGTCACGAGGGTCGGGCGCAGGTGCTTCTCGATCGTCTCCTTCGTGATCACGCACTTGTTCACGTCGGTGCGCGACGGAAGCTCGAACATGACGTCGAGGAGCGCGTGCTCGATGATCGAGCGCAGGCCGCGGGCGCCGGTCTCGCGCTCGAGCGCCTTGTCGGCGATCTCCCAGAGGGCGTCCTCGGTGAAGATCAGCTCGATCGAGTCGTAGTTGAAGAACCGCTGGTACTGCTTGACGAGCGCGTTCTTCGGCTCGAGGAGGATCTGGACGAGGTCTTCCTTCGTCAGCTGGTGGACGGCCGAGACGACGGGCAGCCGGCCGATGAACTCGGGGATGAGGCCGTAGCCGAGGAGATCCTCCGGCATCACCTTGGCGTGCAGCTCCTCACCGACCGTGTCCTTGCGCGACTTGATGTCGGCGCCGAAGCCGACCGCGTTCTTGCCGATCCGCTTGCCGATGATCTTCTCCAGGCCGGCGAAGGCGCCGCCGCAGATGAAGAGGATGTTCGTCGTGTCGATCGAGAGGAACTCCTGGTGCGGATGCTTGCGCCCGCCCTGCGGCGGCACGCTCGCGACCGTCCCCTCGAGGATCTTCAGGAGCGCCTGCTGCACGCCCTCGCCCGACACGTCGCGCGTGATCGACGGGTTGTCCGCCTTGCGCGCGATCTTGTCGACCTCGTCGATGTAGATGATCCCGGTCTCGGCCTTCTTCACGTCGAAGTCGGCCGCCTGGATCAGCTTGAGGAGGATGTTCTCGACGTCCTCGCCGACGTAGCCGGCCTCGGTGAGCGCGGTCGCGTCGGCGATCGCGAACGGCACGTTCAGGATCCGCGCCAGCGTCTGCGCCAGGAGCGTCTTGCCGCAGCCGGTCGGGCCGAGCAGGAGGATGTTCGACTTGGCGAGCTCGACCTCGCCCTCGCCGATCGCCATCTGGACGCGCTTGTAGTGGTTGTAGACCGCGACCGAGAGGGTGCGCTTCGCCTCCTCCTGGCCGACCACGTAGTCGTTCAGGACCTCGTAGATCTCCTTCGGGCGCGGCAGGTTGTCGAGATCGAGCTGCGCGGGAGCGGTGAGCTCCTCGTCGATGATCTCGTTGCAGAGATCGATGCACTCGTCGCAGATGTAGACGCCGGGACCGGCGATCAGCTTCTTGACCTGCCGCTGGCTCTTGCCGCAGAAGCTGCAGAGGAGCTGTTCGTTTCCGTCGGTCGCTCGGGCCATGTCTGCTTAACCTTGTAGCGGGTCTTGGCGGTTACGCCTAGGGGGATCAGGCTACGGCGGCGACTCCGGCGCCGCGCTGGGTCTGGACGGTATCGATGATTCCGTACTCCTTGGCCTCCTGCGCGGTCATGAAGTAGTCGCGCTCCATGTCCTTGGAAACCTTCTCGGTCTCCTGGCCGGTGTGCTCGGCGAGGATCTCCTCCAGGCGGCGCTTGATGTTGATGACCTCGCGCGCCTGGATCTCGATGTCCGTCGCCTGGCCCTGGAAGCCGCTCGAGACCTGGTGGATCAGGATCTTCGAGTTCGGCAGCGCCATGCGCTTGCCCTGGGCTCCGCCGGCGAGGAGCACCGCGCCCATCGACATCGCCATGCCGACGCACACGGTCTGGATCTGCGGCTTGATGTACTGCATCGTGTCGTACACCGCGAGGCCGGCGTACACCGAGCCGCCCGGCGAGTTGATGTAGATCGAGATGTCCTTGTCGGGATCCTCCGATTCGAGATGGATCAGCTGCGCGATGATGAGATTCGCGATCTGATCGTCGATCGGGGTCCCGAGGAAGATGATGCGCTCGTTCAGAAGGCGCGAGTAGATGTCGAACGCGCGCTCGCCGCGCGATGTCTGCTCGACCACCATCGGGATCAGGGGACTCATGTCGTACGTTCCTCCTCGCTGCCTGGGGTCCAAATGTTCATCCCGGACGTGCTCTTCTCCTTCTCCGGGGTCCAGAGTTTCTCGCGGGCCTGGGCAAGTTCCACCGGAATCGGCGTCACGCCGGCCGCGATCTCGTCGAGTGCTTTTCTCATTCTCAGGTCGGTGCGCAGGGCCTCGAGGGCGCCGCGCTCACGAAGGGTTGCGAGTGTCGTTTCGGGGTCGTCGCCGACCGCTTCGGACTGCTCGCGGACGAACGCCTCGAGCTCCTCGTCCGTGATCTCGATGCCGAGCTTGTCGGCGACCGCGTCGAGCACGAGCTCGCGGCGGATCGCCCGTTCGGCCTGCGCCCGCAGGCGCATGGCGACTTCCTCCTGCGACTGGTTCGTCGTGGCCAGATAGGTCTCGACGCCGATGCCGCGCTGGGCGAGCGAGCGCGCGAGCCCGTTGAAGAGCTCGGACGCGCGCCGGTCGACCAGCGAGCCGGGAACGTCGAACGAAGTCGCGTCGACGAGCGCGTCGACGGCCGACTCGCGAAACGCCGCCTCGGCCTCGTCGGCGATCGACTCGTGCAGGCGCTCCTCGATCTCGGCGCGCAGCTCGGCGAGCGTGTCGAACTCGCTCGCGGACTTGGCCAGGTCGTCGTCGATCTCCGGGAGCACCGGCTCCTTGATCTCCTTGAGGGTCATGAGGACGTCCGTGGTCGCCTCGTCCGGCAGCGCGAGGACGACGGTCTTCGCCTCGCCCGCGGCCATGCCGGGAAGCGCGTCGTCGAGCTCGTCGATCAGCCGTCCGCTCCCCACCTCGGTCACGTAGTCGCGCTGCGTGCCGACCTGCTCGCCCTCGAGGTCGACGACGACGGTGTCGCCCTCCTGGGCGGGACGGTCGACCGGGACGAGCTCGGCCACCGTGCGCCGGAGCTCCTCGAGCTCCGCGTCGACGATCTCCTGGGGAACCTCGGGCTCGGCCTTCGGCACCTCGAGCCCCGCCCACTCGCCGACCTCGGGCTTCGTGAGGACGGCCACAGTTGCCGTGAACTGGAAGGGCTCGCCCTCGCCGGGCACCTCGCCCAGCTCGACCTCGGGAGCGCTGACCGCCTGGATGCCCGCCTCGTCGGCCGCGTTCCAAAACCAGCCGTCGAGGTGGCCGCGGACGGCCTCGTCCCACACGGCGTCGCGTCCGATCCGCGCGGTGACGACGGCGAGCGGAGCATGGCCCGGCCGGAACCCCGGGATCCGCGTGTTGGCGGCGAGGTCGGTGGCGGCGTGCTCGAAGGCGTGCGCGACGTCGTGCTCGGAGACTTCGACCGCGAGGCGAACGCGGTTTTCGGGGAGCTCTTCGACGGTCGTCTTCACGGCCCGGCCCATTCTGCCAGCGTCGCGCCTGGCTGCGGCGAGTACCGATGCGGGCGAGAGGACTCGAACCTCTAAGGGCTTTCGCCCAACGGGACCTAAACCCGCCGCGTCTACCAGTTCCGCCACGCCCGCGTTTCCCCCGAAGCGTAATGGGCTAGCGTCCCTCCGATGGGCGGCCTCAGGGATCTCTCCTGGAAGAAGGTGATCCGCAGCGCCGTCAAGTCGGCCAGGGAGCACGAGGTGACCGACATCGCCGCCGCGCTCACCTACTACGCCTTCCTGGCCATCCCGGCGATCGGCCTCGTGACGCTCGGGCTCTTCACCGTGCTCGCCGGCGAGGACACCGTCGACAGGCTGCTCGACCGGTTGGACACGGTCGTCCCCGAGGAGACGGTCGCGCTCCTCGGCGACTCGCTCACGCGCACGCTCGACAACACGAGCGGCGGCGTCGCGATGATCGTCGTCGGCGCCGCGCTCGCGCTCTGGACGGCGACGAGCGCGATGGGCGCGCTGATGCGCGGCCTGAACCGCGTGTACGGACGGGACGAGACGCGGTCGTACGTGCGGCGCCGGTTCCTGGCGCTGTTCATGCTCGGCTGGGTCTTCGTCGCGCTCGCGCTGCTCGTCGGCCTGCTCGTCGTCGGGCCGCTGCTCTCGGCCTGGCTCGGCGACCAGCTCGGCGCGGAGACGGCGGTCGGATGGCTCTGGTGGGTCGTCCAGTGGCCGATCCTCCTCGGCGGCCTCTTCCTCACCTTCGGCGCCGTGCTCTACCTGGGTCCGGACGTCGATCCGCGGCAGCTTCGGTTCGTCACGCCGGGGGCCGTGGTCGCGATCGGGATCTGGATCGTCGCCTCGGCCGGATTCGCGTTCTACGTGAACCAGTTCGGCTCGTACAACAAGGCCTGGGGCTCGCTGGCCGGCGTGATCGTCGTCCTCACGTGGCTGTGGCTCTCGAGCCTCGCGCTCCTCCTCGGCGCCGAGGTGAACGCCGCCGCCGAGCGCGAGCGCTGAGCGAAAGGCCATGTCCGGGGTCAGACCCCCAGCATGGCCGAAAGGGACGCGGGAACCCCGGGACTACACTGGATTCGCCCGGCCCCGTAGCTCAGTGGATAGAGCGGCAGGCTTCGAACCTGCGCGCGGAGGTTCGATTCCTCCCGGGGCCACTCACCCGGCTTGGCGCGCCAGGTCGGCCTTGACCGCCTCGGCGATCTGCCAGCGCAGCCGGTCGGCCGCGGCGTCGTGCTCTCCGACGAGGCGGCGCAACTCGGCGAGGAGCCGCTCGACGTCCGCCTGCCCCCTCCGCGGGATTGCGACGGAGGGGGCATTCGACGGGGAGAGGAGAGCGGTGCTCATGCGATGCGCGAAGGAGACCAGCCGGGCGTAAGAGGCGGATGAGACCGGGCTGAAGCGGTTCCTAAGAGTCTTCGGGCAGACTTCCCCGCGATGGCGACCTACGACTTGCTACGCGACCTGCCCGTGGAGATCGACTCGTATTCGCTCGAGGGGCTCGTCCTCGACGTGTCGAGCGGATTCACCCGCCACACCACCGTGATCAAGCTCGCGGGCGGCGGCGAGGAAGGCGTCGGCGAGGACGTCACCTACGACGGCGACGACCAGCTGCGCCACCAGGAGGCGGGCGCGTTCCTGCCGCTCGCCGGCTCGTACACGGTCGGCTCCTTCTCCGATCTGATCGGCGGGCTCGACACGTTTCCGCAGCCGCCGGACCGCGACGTCTACCGCATCTACCGGCGCTGGGGCTTCGAGAGCGCCGCCCTGGATCTCGCGCTCCGCCAGGCCGGAATCCCGCTGACCGAGGCGCTCGGGCGCGAGGCCAAGCCGCTGAACTTCGTCGTGTCGATGCGACTCGGCGAGGAGCCGACGAGCGCGCCCGTCCGCGGGATCCTCGAGAACTACCCGGACATGAAGTTCAAGCTCGACGCCACCAGCGAGTGGACGGACGAGCTGATCGAGGAGCTGCGCGAGCTCGGCGCGGTCGACTCGATCGACCTCAAGGGGCAGTACAAGGGCACGGTCGTCGACCAGGCCCCCGACGTCGACCTCTACCGCCGCGTGATCGATGCCTTTCCCGACGCCTGGATCGAGGATCCGGACGTGACGCCCGAGACGAAGCCCGTGTTGGAACGAGTCCGCGACCGGGTCACGTGGGACGCGATCATCCACTCGGTCGCCGACATCGAGGCGCTCGAGTGGCCGCCGAAGACCGTGAACGTGAAGCCGTCGCGGTTCGGGAGCCTGCAGCGCGCTGCTGCGACGCCTACGACTACTGCGAGGAGCATCGGATCGGCGCGTACGGCGGCGGGCAGTTCGAGCTCGGGCCCGGCCGCGGGCAGATCCAGTACCTCGCCTCCGTCTTCCATCCCGACACGCCGAACGACGTCGCGCCGGGCGGGTTCAACCTCTCGAGTCCCGGACCGGGCCTGCCGTCGAGCCCGATGGCGCCGGCGCTCGAGCCGACCGGGTTCCGCTGGCGAGACGGACGGGTAGGAGAAGGCCGTGATCAAGCTGTACTTCCTCCTCACGCGCGGGTGGCGGCTCATTCCGCGGCGTCACCGACGGCAGATGCTGATCACCGCGGCGATGCTCGCGAAGACGCACGGCCCGAAGGCCGCGCGCGTCGTGAAGGAACACGGACCGAAGGTCGCCGACGCGGCCAGCCGCGCCCGCGACGCTGTTCGCAAGCAGCCGCGTCCCTAGCCCGGGTCGCGCGGCATCTCGGCGGCGAGGTCGCGCGCGAATCCTGCGACGACCTCTTCGAGCTCCGCGTGGCGCTCTGGCTCCCAGCCGTCGAGAAGCTCGGCGATCCGCCGTTCACGCGCACCGACGAGACGATCGTGCGCCGCGCGACCCGCGTCGGTCAGCCGCGCCCCGGTGACTACGCAGCCGAGGCCGCGCAGCTCGAGTAGCGGCCCGGCCAGCTGCTCGGGTGCCACGGTGGGCATGTCTCCGTCGCCGAGCCGGATGAGCACCCACGCCCCCGCCGGGCTGACCTCCACACCGGCCCGCTCGGCGAGACCGGCGTAGGCGCTCCAGCGGTTCTCGCGTTCGGTCAGCACCGAGAGCGAGCGCACGATCTCCTCGAACGAATCGTCGGAGCGCGGTGACGCGAAGCTCTCGCCGATCCCCTCCGCGCTCGACGGTGCGGCGTAGTGGAAGCTCCTCGAGGAACCAGGTGAGGACGAACGCGACCGCCGAGATGAACGCCGCCGCGAGGAACACGGGCCGGATCGACGTCGCGAATGCCTCGACATAGGCAGCGTGCACGGCATCGGGGAGCGCCGCGATCGTGGCCGGGTCGGTCGCCTCGGGCCTCGGCGCACCGGGTGGAACGCGCGACGCGAGATTCGTCGCGAGCTGGCTGGCGAAGATCGCGCCGAAGAGCGACACGCCGATCGAGCCGCCGATCGAGCGGAAGAGCGTGGCCCCCGAGGTCGCGACGCCCGAGCAGCGTGTAGTCGACCGCGTTCTGGACGGCGAGGACGAGCACCTGCATGACGAACCCGAGGCCGAATCCGAGCAGCAGCATGTAGGCGTCGACGACGAAGAGGCTCGTGTCCTCCGTGATCCGCGACAGCAGCGCCAGCGCGACCGTCATGAGCGCCGTCCCGACGATCGGGAAGACGCGATACCGCCCGATCCGCGAGATCAGCTGGCCGCTTCCGATCGACGCGACGAGCAGGCCGGCCATGAGCGGCAGGAGCTGGAGCCCCGACTCGGCCGGGCTCTGGCCCTTGGCGATCTGGAGGTAGAGCGGCAGGTACGTGATCGAGCCGAAGAGCGCAAGCCCGACGATGAACCCGATCGCGCTTGCGACCGAGAAGACGCGGTTCCTGAAGAGGACGAGCGGAAGGATCGGCTCGGCGGCGCGGCGCTCCACGGCAAGGAACCCCGCCACCCCGAGCGCGCCGAGGACGGCCAGCAAGACGATCGTCGGCGAGCTCCAGCCGAGGGTCGTCCCGCCGAGGCTCGTGAAGAGGACGATCGACGTGAGCGCCATCGCAAGCAGGGCCGCGCCGAGGTAGTCGATCGTGTGCCGGCGGCGCGAAGACGGGGCCTGGAGGACGATCGCGACGACCGCGAACGCGACGGCGCCGATCGGGATGTTCACGTAGAAGATCCAGCGCCAGGAGAGGTGCTCGACGATGAATCCGCCCGCGAGCGGTCCGATGATCGTCGCGATGCCGAAGACGGCGCCGAACATCCCCTGGTAGCGGCCGCGCTCGCGCGGCGGGACGATGTCGCCCACACTGGCGATCGCGGTGACCATGAGCCCGCCGCCGCCGACGCCCTGGATGGCGCGGAACGCGATCAGCTGCGGCATGTCCTGCGCGAGCCCGCAGAGCGCCGAGCCGAGCAGGAAGATGAGGATCGCCGACTGCAGCATCAGCTTGCGGCCGTACTGGTCGCCGAGCTTTCCGTAGAGCGGCGTCACCACGGTCGCGCCGAGCAGGTACGCGGTCACGACCCAGGAGAGGTGCTCGACGCCGCCGAGCTCGCCGACGATCGTGGGCAGCGCGGTCGAGACGATCGTCTGGTCGAGCGCGGCGAGGAGAACGACGAGGAGCAGAGCGCCGAAGACGACCCGGACGCGCGGCTGCGCGACGGTCGGCTCGGCGGCCGTGGTCATTCGGCGTCGAGGTCGCGCTCGGCCGAGCGCAGCCGTGCGAGAGCGAGATCGAACGAGCGGGTGAGGTGCGCCTCGATCCGCCCGAGCCGCTCACGGGCGACCCGGACGCTCTCGAGGGCAGCGTCGAGCTCGTCGAGCGCCTCGCTCATCAGCTCGAACCGCTCGCCCGCCGGAAGCACGTCGCCCCAGCGGGCGCGGAGCTCCTCCAGGTGTCCCTGGGCGGCGACGAGGAGATCGGGAAGCGGCGGGTCGAGCCGCAGCTCCTCCCCGAAGACGACGATCCGCTCGGTGAGCTCCTCGGCCATGCCCGAAACCTACCCGCCGCCCCCTGACCCTGCGACGTACAGGCGAACGCGCCGGCGTAGCCGTTCAGGGCCGGCTGGCCGCCGAGGTGGGCGTAGAGGACGCGCGAGCCCGGCGCGATGCGGCCGTCGCGGACGAGATCGATGAGCGCCGCCATGGACTTGCCCTCGTACACCGGGTCGGTGATGACGCCCTCGAGCCGCGCGCACAGGCGGATCGCCTCGATCGTCTTCTCGTCCGGGATCCCGTAGATCCCGGCGTGCCACTCGTCGAGGAGCACGATCTCCTCGTCGGCGAGCTCGCGCCCCAGGCCGATCGCCTCGGCGGTGAACCGCGCGATGCGCGCGATCTGCTCCCACGTCTGCTCCACGGTCGCCGAGCCGTCGATCCCGAGCACCGCGCGCTCCGCCTCCTGCAGCGCGAATCCGGCGACCATCCCAGCGTGTGTCGACCCGGTGACCGCGCAGACGACGATCGTGTCGAAGAACACGCCGAGCTCCGCCTCCTGCTCCGCGACCTCCTCGGCCCAGCGCGCGAAGCCGAGCCCGCCGAGCGGATGGTCCGACGCGCCCGCCGGGATCGGATACGGCTTGCCGCCGCGCTCGCGCACCGACTCGAGCGCGTCCTCCCAGCTCGGCCTGATCCCGATGTCGAAGCCGGCCGCGTCGAGCCGCACGTCGGCGCCCATGATCCGCGACAGGAGGATGTTCCCGACCTTGTCGTAGACGGGATCGTCCCAGTCCACCCAGTGCTCCTGGACGAGGACGCAGCCGAGGCCGAGGTGCGCGGCGACCGCGGCGACCTGGCGCGTGTGGTTCGACTGGACGCCGCCGATCGAGACGAGCGTGTCGCAGCCCTGGGCGAGCGCATCGGCAACGAGGTACTCGAGCTTGCGCACCTTGTTCCCGCCGTAGGCGAGGCCCGAGCTCACGTCCTCGCGCTTGGCCCAGATCTCGACCTCGCCGCCCAGGTGCTCGCTCAGCCGCTCGAGCCGATGCACCGGCGACGGCCCGAACGTGAGCGGAACGCGGTCGAAGTCGGCGAGGCTCATCGGTTCGCGATTGTCTCAGTTGTGGAAGGATCGGACGCATGGGAAAGGTGAGAGCCGGAATCTCGATGTCCCTGGACGGCTACGTCGCCGGGCCGAATCCGACGCTCGAGGTGCCGCTCGGCGAGGGCGGCGAAGAGCTGCACGAATGGGGAATCGCCACTCGCGCCTGGCGGGAGCGGCACGGACGCGAGGGCGGCGAGGAGGGCGTCGACTCGGACATCATCGCGGAGTCGATCGAGAACATCGGCGCGCAGATCATGGGCCGGAACATGTTCAGCGGCGGCTTCGGTCCCGGCAGCGTGGTCGGACGACCCGAACCCCACCGGCTGGTGGGGCGACGAGCCGCCGTTCCAGGTGCCGGTCTTCGTGCTCACGCACCACGCGCGCGAGCCGCTCGAGATGAAGGGCGGCACGACGTTCCACTTCGTCACGGACGGGATCGAGGCGGCGCTCGAGCAGGCCCGCGCCGCCGCGGAGGACAAGGACGTCTTCCTGGCCGGCGGCGGCAGCCTCATCCAGCAGTACCTCGCGGCCGGGCTCGTCGACGAGCTCGAGGTACACATCGCCCCCAAGGTGCTCGGCGGCGGCGTCCGCCTCTTCGACAACCTGGGCGCGAGCCCGCCGAAGCTCGAGGTCGTGCGCGCGGTCTCCACCCCGGGCGCAACCCACGTCAAGTACCGCGTCGCGTGACGGACGACGGCTTCCGCTCCGACCTCGCCCGCGAGACCGCGCCCGGCGCGCTCGAGCGGTTCATCCGCTACGCGCGGATCGACACGCAGGCCGATCCGACCTCGGACACGGTCCCGTCGACGGCGAAGCAGCTCGACCTCTCCCGCCTGCTCGTGGAGGAGCTGCACGAGCTCGGGCTCGACGACGCCTTCCTGAACGACGAGGGCTACGTCCTCGCGACCGTGCCGGCCACCGTCGAGCGCGACGTCCCGACGGTCGCGTTCCTCGCCCACGTCGACGTCGCGCCGGACGCACCGGGCGACAACGTCCAGCCGCAGGTGATCCGCTACGACGGGAGCCGCGTGCCGTTGCCGGGCGATCCCGCGATCGCGCTCGACCCCGAGGTGAGCCCGAAGCTCCTCGACCACGTCGGGCACGAGCTCGTCACGAGCGACGGCACGACGCTGCTCGGCGCCGACGACAAGGCCGGCGTCGCGGCGATCATGGCCGCCGCCGAGTACCTGCTCGCGCATCCGGAGATCGAGCACGGGCCGATCCGGATCTGCTTCACGCGCGACGAGGAGATCGGGACCGGCACCGACGAACTCGAGCTGGACGCCCTCGGCGCGGACGCCGCCTACACGCTCGACGGCTCCACGGCGGGCGAGATCGAGAACGAGACCTGGACCGCGCGCGAGGCGAAGATCACGTTCACCGGCGTCGCCGTCCACCCCGGCTACGCGAAGGACCGGCTCGTGAACGCCCTCAAGGCCGCCGCCCACTTCGTCGCGGCGCTGCCGGCCGACTCGCTCTCGCCGGAGACGACCGAGGGCCGCGACGGCTTCGTGCACCCGTGGCGGGCGTCCGGCAACAGCGAGGTCTTCACGCTGGTCATGATCCTGCGCGCCTTCGACGACGACTCGCTCGAGGAGAAGGAGCAGCTCGTGCGCCGGCTCGCCGACGAGGCGGTCGCGGCGTACCCGGGCTCCTCGGTCGAGATCGAGGTGACGGAGCAGTACCGGAACATGAAGGACTACCTCGACGACCATCCGCACGTGCTCGACAAGGCGATCGAGGCCGTGCGGCGCACCGGGATCGAGCCGACGCTCCACGAGATCCGCGGCGGCACCGACGGATCGAGGCTCTCCGAGCGCGGCCTGCCGACGCCGAACCTCCCCACCGGCGGCCACGACTTCCACAGCCGCTCCGAGTGGGTCTGCGTGGCCGACCTCGGCGCCGCCGTCGCGACGGTCGTGCACCTGGCCCAGATCTGGGCCGAGTAGCGCACGACCGGAGAGGTGGCGGATGGGACTCGAACCCACGACAACCGGGACCACAACCCGGGGCTCTACCAACTGAGCTACCGCCACCGCGCAAGAGTCATCCTAGCGCCGCTGCTACCGTCGCCACGCGGGCGCCTGTAGCTCAGTGGACAGAGCGGCGGACTTCTAATCCGCGGGTCGGAGGTTCGAATCCTCCCAGGCGCATTAGACACGGGGGAAACCGGGTTTCCCCCGTGGGCCCCCTCCTTAAGAGCGCTCGCTCCGAGAGCCTCCTGAGCCGAGCCCGCCATGTCGGTCTCGGCTGCGTTCTTGAACCGGGCCCACGCAGGTGATTCCCTTCCCGCGCGTCGACGGGATTGAGAAAGACTACCGCGCCGCACGAGGCGGGCGCGGCGGACGAGCGGGCCCAGCGGCGGGAGCGGCTGCGCGAAGCCGCCCCCGCCTTCTGGACCGACAGGTGGTGGTTTTGGCGTGCCACCGCCTGGAGCGCGAGACGGGTGTGCCGCGAGGCGTCCCGCGCTCTAGGAACAAGGAGTGGGCAGGCGCGAAAAACTTGCGCAGGCGGGTGAATCGGCGTAGGCGATCGAGGCACCTCGAATTGGCTACGGCGCCATCGCCCCACGCGCCGCGCGATCCGATCTTCATGGGAGTCGTACTCCCAAGCGAAAGGAGATCGTCAATGCCGACACGCGACACGCCGGAGACGACCTCGGGCCCCGCCGTCTGGACGCTCATCGACGCGTTGCTCACCGACGGTCAGAGCCATTCGGGACCGCTCAAGGACAAGGATCGCCTGCGAACCGCACCGGCTTCCTCCCCGACGCGCAGGCGGATGCCGTCGTTCCGGCTCGCGCCGATCGCGCTGGCCGCCATCGCGGTCGCAGCGTTTCTTGCGTACTCATCCGCCGACTTCCAGGGCGGCGGCAACGGGTCGGTCGCGCCGAGCGTCGACGCGCTCCCCGGCAACCCCCCGGCGCTCGTGAGCGTCCCGCCCAAGCAGAAGAAGCAGCGGGCGCAGAAGCAGGCGAAGGTCGAGACGGTGGCCTACAGGGCAACGCGTCCGGCCACGCGAAGCTCGAACCCGCCGAAGGCCCCGGCCGTCAAGGCGCCGCCGGCGAAGCCGACCACGCCCGAGGCACCCCCCGCGACGACCGATCCGGTCGCCGGTCTCCCGATCGAGCTCCCGGAGCTTCCGATCGACCTCGGCGTCCTCGCGCTCGGAAGCTAGAGCCCGAGTACGGCGGAGGCGGCCTTCCGGGCCGCCTCCGTCAGGGATCGGCGGGCGGTGGGGTCCTACCGCCCGGATCGCGTCGACGAAGCACACTCGCCCGAGGCGAGCCACGCGATCCACACCTAAGGACGCCCGTGCCGCGAAAACCTTGCGCGGCGAGCGGAAGCTACTGGAGCCCGAGCGGCGGCAGATCGATGTCCGGGAGCTGCAGCTCGGGCGGCAGCAGCGGATTCACGCCGTCCACCACGTCGTCGACGACGTCGTCCACCGTGTCCGTGACGCCGCCGACGGTGCCGTTCACCGTGTCGACGATCGAGCCGACGGGCCGCTCGGGATCGATGATGCCGGTTCCGCCGCCCACGATCGGGTCGAGCACGCCGCCGACGGGGCCGGTCACCGGCTGGCTGGGCTCTGTTCGGCGCGCGGCTTCGACTTCGTCGGCGGATGGATCCTCGGGCCCTTCTCGTCCGGGCTGAACACGCCGGCCGAGGGCGCCGTCGCGACCGGAGTCGTCAGCGGCACGTCGACGACCGGCGGAGTGTGCATGGGCCGCTGCGGCACGTCCGACGGGACGCCGATTCCGATCGCCACGACGGCGGCCGAAACGGCGAGCCCGGCCTTTGCGGCCGTGCCCAGTCCGAGCGACGCCTTGAGCCCGGTGAAGAGCGAGCCGAAGCCCGAGAGGATCCCGGCACGCTTCGCCGGGATGGGCGGATGCTCGAGGCGCTGCGCCAGCGAGCGGCGCGCGCGGAAGATCAGCGTCTCGACCGCCGGAGCGGACAGTTCGAGCTCGTCGGCGATCTCGGCGTAGGAGCAGCCGCGCCATTCGCGCAGGATGATCGCGCGCCGCTGCTGCTCCGGCATGTCGGCCAGCGCGTCCTCGAGCGAGAAGAGCTGATCGCCGGCGGCCTCGTGAGCGGGCGCCACACCCTCGAGCAGGTGAGGATCGCTGAGCGTCTCGCGCTCGCGCGCGAGGCCGCGCGTGCGGAACCGACCGCGGCAGGTGTTCCGGGCGATCGTGAAGAGCCAGTTGGCCTCCATCTGCGGGACGACCCCGCGCTCGAGCGCGCGCAGCGCGGAGAGGAACGTCGTCTGCGTGGCGTCCTCGGCCTCCTCGCGGTTGCCGAGCTGGTAGAGGCAGAAGCCGTAGACCCGGTCGTGGTAGCGCTCGTAGAGCGACGCGGCTGCCTCGGCCGCACCCCCGGCGGGCGCAGTCTTGGGAAGCGGAACCTCGTGCAGGGACGCTGAGCTCATGTGCCTATTCGCACGGTACCCCTGAAAAACGCCGTGCCAATCCTCGTTTCGCGCAGATCCCCTCTCTTGGAGCACCCGGCGGCGCGGATGAGGGACGCCGCCGGGCCCGCAGGGATGCGGCCGGGCGCCCCTCGTTCGAGTGATCCGCGAAAACGCCGCGCAAGTTTTTCCAGGTTGCGCCCCCTTTAGCGATACGAACACGAACGAAGGGGTGCCAAATGCGCGGATATGCAGAGGATTTCTCGTTCGAGAGCGACTACCGGCCGGGTGGCGTGGAGCTGCTCCCCATGCCGGAGCTGGAGCGCACCACGTGCGTCGTCGCCGACGACCACCCGGTCGTCCTCCAGGCGGTGTGTGCCTACCTCGAGGCGAGGGGCATCGAGATCGTCGCCCGCGCGATCGAGGGCCGTGACGCGCTCGCCCGGATCGCCGAGCAGCAGCCGCAGGTCGCGCTCGTCGACCTCGGCCTGCCCAACCTGAGCGGCGCCGTCGCCGCGAACTCGATCCGCAAGGTCGCGCCCGACACCGCGGTGATCATCTTCACCGGCCACGCCGAGCTCGGACAGGCGACCGCAGCGCTCGACGCGGGCGCACGCGGGTTCGTCCTCAAGGAGGCCCCGCTCTGCGAGCTCGCCCGCGCGATCGAGGTCGTCGGCTCCGGCGGCTGCTACGTCGATCCGGCGTTCGCCGGAGCACTCATGGAGTCGGGCGTCGCCCGCCTTCTCACGGCAACCGAGCGCGAGCTGCTTCGGCTCGTCGCCGACGGCCTCACGAACGACGAGGTCGGAGAGCGGATCTTCCTCTCGGGACACACCGTCCAGAAGAGGCTCGCCACGGTGATGGCCAAGCTCGGCGTCGGCACCCGCACCGAAGCGGTGGCCCTGGCGCTCCGACAGCACATCATCGCGTGAGGAGGCGGACATGCTGAAGTTCGCCTCCACCGACACGGTCATGTCCATGCCCGGCCGTCGCTGCGCGAGCGGCTCCGCCTGAGCGGATCCGGCGAGCGTGACGAGCGCCCGGCGATGGCCCGGGCGGCGTTCTACCTCTTCGCCGTCGGCGGCCTGCTCGCGCTCGTGTCGCTGACCCTTCCGACCGAGCAGCCGCGCAACGAAGCCGCGCTCGCCGCGACCGCGCTCACCGCGATTGCGTTCTCGCTCGTCCCGCTCGATCGCGTTCGACCGTCTGCCCGTCATGGCGTTCGAGCTCCTCTGCGCCGGCGGCACGCTGCTGGCGAGCACCGCGCTCTACGTCGGCGGAGCGGACGCGTACGAGTTCTTCTACTTCTGGGTCGCTCTCTACGCCGCGTACTTCTTCGGGCACTCGGGCTGGATGATCCAGCTCGGGCTCGTGCTGGCGTGCTACGCGGTGGTCGAGTACGCGGCGCCCGCCGGCTCGCCCAGTCCCGTCCGGCTCCTGATCGCGAGCGGTGCGCTCATCGTCGCCGCGACGACCGTGGCGCTCCTGAAGGCGCGGCTCGTCGCGGTGATCGATCGGCTCGAGGCCGTCCTCGAGGCGTCTCCGCTCGCGGTCGTGGAGCTCGACTCCCGCGGACAGGTCCGCGGCTGGTCGGCCGGCGCCGAGCGGCTCTTCGGCTGGTCGCGGGACGAGGTGGCGGGTCAGCGCCTCCCCATGGCGGCCGCGGGCAAGAGCGTCGGGCATCTCTTCGAGCGCGTCATGGCCGACGCTCCGCTGAACGGCCACGAGCTCGACTGCAGCCGCAAGAACGAGTCTCCGGTCTCGACGGCGCTCTACACCGCGCCGCTCGCCGGCGACGGCTTCCATGCGGGCGGCCGGCTGCTCCTCGCGGCCGACGTCAGCGCCCGGACGAAGCTCGAGGAACGGCTCACCCGCGCGGCCAAGATGGAGGTCATGGGGCGGCTCGCGAGCGGCATCGCCCACGACTTCGGGAACCTCGTCCTCATCATCCGCACCCACGCGTCGCTCGCCAAGGACCGCGTCGGTCCGGCCGTGGAGACCGAGGTGGCGGCGATCGAGCAGGCCTGCGGCGACGCGACGCGGATCCTCCGCGAGCTCCTCGCCTTCGGCCGGCACGAGACCCTCGAGCCGGCGATCCTCGACCTCGACGACCTCCTCGCGAGCGTCGCGGCGATGATCGACCCGCTGCTCGACGGCGGCCTCGAGCTCACGCATACGCGGAGCGACCGGCCCGCCACCGTCCTGGCCGACCGGACGCAGCTCGAGCTGATCGTCCTCAACCTGGCCCTGAACGCCCGCGACGCGCAGCCCGACGGCGGGACGATCCGCCTCGAGACGCACGCCGGCGAGCATGCGGTCGAGCTCCGCGTCACCGACACGGGCAGCGGCATGGACGAGTCCACGCTCGCCCGCGTCTTCGATCCGTTCTTCTCGACGAAGGACGACGAGCACGGCACCGGGCTCGGCCTGTCGATCGTCCACGACCTCGTCGTCGGAAACGGCGGCCAGATCGACGTCGAGAGCGAGCCCGGCGTGGGAACGACGTTCAGCGTCGTCCTCCCGCTCGCCGCGCGCCCGGCCGTCCTCACCGCGCCGGCGCCCGAGGAGCTCCTCACCGCCGACCACGGCCTCGAGACGGTGCTCCTCGTCGAGGACGATCCCGAGGTGCGCGAGTCGCTCGGCCTGGCGCTCGAGCACTACGGCTACCGGATCCTCTCGGCGAGCGGCCCGGCGGAAGCGCTCGAGCTGGCCGCCTACGAGACGATCGACGTGGCCGTCACCGACGTGGAGGCGGATCCGGGCGACGAGCTCGCGAGCAGGCTCGGGGGCATCCCGGTCGTCTACATCGCCGGTCACGAAGACGCAGCACCGATCTCCGCGCCGGACACGTGCCTCGTCCGGCCGTTCACTCCTATCCATCTCGCTCGAGCGATTCGAGCGGCTCTACGCGATCCAGGGAGCGCCGGCCGGGCAGCCGTCCGTACCTCCCAAACGGCCGTACGCACCCTGGAAGTCGCGCAGGTGGCGGGCTGACGATGGTCGCCTTTCTGATCCCTGCGGTCAGGCGAATCCTCGCGTCGTTCCGACCCGCCGATCCCACGGCCGGCGCAGCTCTCATCCCGGGCTGCGCCGGCCCTACCCCGTTCGAGTGATTCGGCGCATGTATCCGGCCTCGGCCGGGTCCTCGTAACACACAACCGGGATCTCAGATCTCGAAGGAGGCAACCAAATGAACTGGATGCGCACCACGACCATCACCGCGGTCATCGCGGTTGCAATGGCAGCGCTGTGCGTCCCCGCGTTCGGACAGGTTTCCATTCTCGATCCGAGCAGCGGTGACGATGGCAACGTCCCCGTCACGATCGGGACGATCGAGGTGAAGGGCAACACCGACGCCACCGGCGACCAGGGCATCGTCGTGCCCGGGACGGGCGAAGGCACGGCCACGGCCGGCCCGACGCCTGGAATCGGAGGCATCCTCAAGGTCTCGTGCATCGGCGGCGTCCTGGGCGGCGGCTCCGCGAACGCCGGCCTCGCCGCGAGCCTGGGCGAGTGCGGCTCGGGCGGCGGCACGCCCGGCGACGGTGACGGGAACGACGGCGGAGGGAACAACGACGGGGCGACGGCGACGGCGACACGGCCGTTCCCGGACTTCCCGACCTCCCGCGGTGCATCGACGTGGCGCTCTCTCCGAGCGTCGCCCTCGACCTCGAATGTGAAGGCGCCGGCGGCAACGGCACCGGCACGACGACGCCGCGCGACACCGGCGACGACGACTCCGCGAGCGGCGCCGGCTCGACCGGCGGCTCCGGCGGCGACGGAGACGGCTCGGCTACGTCCTGCATCGACGAGGCCGCGAACGTCAGCGGCACGTCCGGCAAGGGCCCGCTTCTGGGCGGGCTCGCCCTCGGTCTCCTGATGTTCGCCCTCGGCGCACTCTCGCGCCGCCGGCGCACCGGCTCGACCGAAGCCGCGATCTAGACCTGGCCGGCCCGTGGGCGGTCCGAAAGGGCCGTCCACGGGCCGCTTCTCGTCTCACGCGCGCGGGGGACGCAGTTCGAGGGATGGCCGATCGCGGCCTCGCATGCCGATTTCCTCCGTGCACAACTGATTGCGGCGCACGAAGGGAATCGTCATGCGACTTCGCGTTCTGCTCTCAGGGTTCGGCTTCTTTCTCACAGCACTCGTGATCGCCTGGGGGCCGGTCGCCGCCAGCGCGCACGGTGCCGTGAAGTGCACGATCAAGGGCACGAACGGGGCCGACCAGCTCCTCGGGACGTCGCGCAAGGACGTGATCTGCGGGTACGGCGGCAACGACATCCTCGCCGGCCTCTCCGGAAACGACATCCTCAAGGGCGGCAAGGGCAACGACCGCATCCAGGGCGACGCAGGGAACGACCGCCTCTTCGGCGGACCCGGCCGCGACACGCTCTACGGCTACGACGGCGCCCGCGACTGGCTCGACGGCGGCACCGGCTACGACCAGGGCTACCGCGACCGCACGGTCGACTCGATCAAGAACGTCGAGCGCTACCCCGGGCTCTAGACGGCTAGGCCGAAGCGGCGCGGCGCTCGCGCTGGTACTCGAGGATCTCGCGCAGGATCGCCTGGATGGAACCGGCGACCGGGATCGCGACGAGCGCGCCGAGGATCCCCGCCAGCTCGGCGCCGATCAGCACCGCGATCAGCACGAGGAGCGGCGAGAGCTGCACCGTCCGCCCGTAGACGAGCGGCTGGAGCACGTGGTTTTCGAGCTGCTGGTAGCAGACGAAGAAGATCGCGACGATCACCGCCTGGACCCAGCCGAGCTCCACCCCGACCACCGCGGTCACGATGATCGCGGCGAGCGTGGCGCCGGCGAGCGGGATCAGGTCGAGCACCGCGACGACCACGCCGAGCGCGACCGCGTACTTCGAGTCGACCAGCAGGAGGACGATCGTTGCGGCGATGCCGGCGATCAGGCTGATGGCGAGGTTCCCGGTGACGTAGCCGCCGATCGTCTTGTAGATCTCGCCGCCGACGCGCTCCCACCGGACGGCCATCGTCTTCGGGAGGAGTCCGAGGAACCGCTGGACCGTCGTCGGGCCCTCGAGGAGCATGAAGAAGGTGAGGAACGCGATCGTGACCGCGCCGACGACGGCGGTCACGACGCTCTTCGCCACGGCGACCGCCGGCTCGGTGACGCCGAGAACGCCGCCGAGGCCGTGCTCCTCGATCGCCTCGCGCACGCGCTCGACGATCTGGTAGTCGCGCTCCAGGAATCCGAGCGGGCCGCGTCCCTTGGTCAGGTCGTCGATGAGATCGGGGACGGCCTCGATGAAGTCGCGGATCTGGGAGACGAGCGGCGGTATGACGAGGAAGCCGAGCCCGGTGAGCGCGAGGAGCGTCGCGACGAACACGATCCCCGCCGCCATACCCCGCCGGATCCCGCGCCGGATCAGGAACTCGACCGCCGGATTGAGCGCGGCCGCGAGGAACAGCGCGATCAGGATCCACGTGATGACGTGCCACGCCAGGTAGACGAGCGACAGCGCGAAGAAGACGAGCAGCACGATCCCGAGGATCTGGAGCACGGTCCGCGGCCTGACGACGACCACGCGAGTTGCTTGTTCGGGCATGAACACAAGTCTCACAGCGAGGTCAGACAGCCCCTAAAGGGGGTCTAGACCGCCCTCCGGGAGGGCGAAACCCAGTGTGGTGCCCAAACACGTGCTGCGGCTTGGCCTGACGCTCTCAGGGATCGTCCTTCTCGCCATCGGGGCGGGCGGCTCCAGCGCGGCCGAACCCCATGCCGCGAAGCGCGTGAACGCGCCCGCGAGCGTCGGCCGGGCGGTCCCGGAGACAACGCTTGCGAACGGCCAGGTCATCGTCCGCTTCAAGGCGGGCACGACGGCGGCCGAGCGAGGCGACGCGCTCGAGCGAGGTCGACGCGACCGTCGACGCGACGCTCCTCCCCCGGATGCAGGTCGTGGACCTCCCCGAGGACGTCGAGGTCGGCGAGGCGGTCGGCACGCTCGAGGCGAACCCCGACGTCGCCTACGCGGAGCCGAACTTCGAGCGCGAGGCGGCGGTCATCCCGAACGACCCCGAGTACCCGGAGCTCTGGGCGCTGCCGAAGATGGGCATGCCCGCGGCCTGGGATCTCGCGACCGGCAGCTCCAGCGTGATCGTGGCCGTGATCGACACGGGCGTCGCCTACGACCACCCCGACCTCGCGGCGAACATCTGGACGAACGACGACCCGGCGGGCGGCGGCGACTCCGACGGCAACGGCTTCGTCGACGACACGCACGGCTGGGACTTCGTCCAGGAGGACGCCGCCCCGCTCGACTTCCACCTTCACGGCACCCACGTGGCCGGGACGATCGGCGCCAAGGGCAACAACAACCTCGGCCTCCCGGGCGTGAACTGGGACGTCTCGCTCATGCCGGTGCGCGCCGGCGACTTCTACGGGTCGTTCGACTCCTCGGACACGATCGCCGCCTACACCTACGCCTGCCAGAACGGCGCGCGCGTCGTGAACGGCAGCTTCGGCGGGCCCGGGTTCTCGCAGGCCGAGCTCGACGCGATCAACGCGCCCGTCTGCGCCAACACCCTCTTCGTCTTCGCCGCCGGAAACGACGGCGTGAACATGGACACCGCAGGGCCGCTCGAGTACCCGTGCGCCTACGACAGCGCCCGGATCATCTGCGTCGCCGCGTCGACCGAGCTCGACGGGCGCGCGAGCTTCTCGAACTACGGCGCGACGAGCGTCGACATCGCGGCGCCCGGCACCGACATCTTCTCGACCTTCCCCGCGTGGGACTTCGTCGGCCAGCTCGAGAGCTTCGAGGATCCCGGCTTCGGCGCCCGCTGGGCCCTTCCGACCACCACGAACGGCGGCCAGCTCTGGGGCCGCACGGGCCAGTTCCAGTCGGCCGCGACGTTCAGCCTCGCCGACTCGCCCCCGATCGGAGCGACGCCCGTCCCGTACGTGAAGAACAGTCTCAACCAGATCGTGAACGACGCCGCGTTCGCGAACCTGACCGGAAAGCGCGGCTGCTTCCTCCAGTACGACCTGCGCCACGACATCGACGACGGCGGAGACTTCCTGCGGATCTTCGGCGGCACGACCAACGTGCCCGCGTCGATCTCGACCGAGATCGTCTCGCTCTGGAGCATCGACCCGAGCGACGAGTTCGTCCTCGTCCAGGACGACCTCTCGATGTTCGACGGCGTCCCGGCGGTCTACCTGAAGCTCCAGCTCGACGCGAACAACGACGACGAGGTCGGCGACGGGGCCTTCCTCGACGCGGTCGGCGCGGTCTGCCTCGATCCGGGCGTCGAGACCTACGATCGCCTCGACGGAACCTCGATGGCCGCGCCGCAGGTCTCCGGCGTCGCCGCGCTCATGATCGCGCGGAACCCGGCGCTGACCGTCGCGCAGACGCGCAGCATCATCCTCGGGACCGCCGACCCGGTGCCCGCCTTCTCCAATCCCGTGCCGCTCGTCGCGACCGGCGCGCGGCTCGACGCGCTCGACGCGGTCGAGCACGCCGTCCTGCCCCCCGCGCCGACGATCGGCTCGGCCCGTCCGGCTCGGTCTCGTCCACGAGCGCCACGTTCGAGTTCACCGGCGAAGGCGACGCGCTCGAGTGCCGCCTCGACGCCGCGACGTTCGCGCCGTGCGTCTCGCCGGTCGACTACACCGGCCTCGCCGAGGGCGAGCACACCTTCCGCGTCCGCGCGACCTCCCCGGTCGGCCCGTCCGACACGACCACGCGCGTGTGGACCGTGGACACGGTGGCCCCGGTCGCGCCGACGATCGACTCCGGCCCGACCGGCGCCGTCTCGTCCACGACCGCGACCTTCACGTTCTCGAACGTCGAGAGCGGGCTCACCTTCGAGTGCAGCCTCGACGGCGGCGCCTACTCCGCCTGCACCTCGCCCGCGGTCTACAACGGCCTGAGCGAGGCTCCCCACACGCTCGACGTCCGCTCGAAGGACGCAGCCGGGAACCCCTCGCCCGCGACCACGCGCCCCTGGATCGTCTCGCTCGTGGACACGCCGACGATCGACTCCGGCCCCTCGGGCGCGGTCTCCTCGACGGATGCGAGCTTCACGTTCACCGACGTCGAGGGCGGGACGACGCTCGAGTGCAGCCTCGACGCGGCGCCGTTCGCCGTCTGCTCGTCGCCGACGGACTACTCGAGCCTCGCGCAGGGCCCGCACACGTTCCAGGTGCACTGCCGTGAACGGCCTCGGCAGCGTCTCCGATCCCGCCTCCCGCACCTGGACGGTGGACACGGTCGAACCGGTCGCGCCGACGATCGACTCCGGGCCCGACCGGCCTCGTCGCCTCGACCGCGGCGACGTTCGCCTTCTCGAACGTCGAGAGCGGCCTCGACTTCGAGTGCAAGCTCGACGGCGACCCGTTCGCGACCCTGCGTCTCGCCGGTCGACCTGACGAGCCTCGACCAGGGCGATCGCACACGTTCCAGATGCGCGCGAAGGACGCCGCGGGGAACGACCTCGCCGGCCGCCTCGCGCACCTGGACGGTCGACACGGTCGCACCGCCCACGCCGACGATCGACTCCGGCCCGAGCGGAACCTTCGCCTCCACCTCGGCGACGTTCGCGTTCACCGCCACCGAGATCGTCGAGTGCCGGATCGACGGCGCCGCGTACGCGAGCTGCACCTCGCCGGTCGACTACACGGATCTCGCGCAGGGATCCCACACCTTCGACGTCCGCGCGTCGGACCTCGCCGGGAACATGTCCGAGGTCGCCTCGCGCACGTGGACCGTGGACACCGTCGCCCCGCCCGCGCCGACGATCGACTCGGGCCCGTCCGGCTCGGTCTCCTCCCTCGCGGCCACCTTCGCGATCTCCGACACCGAGGCCGGCGCGATCCTCGAGTGCCGCCTCGACACGGATCCGTTCGCCGTCTGCACCTCCCCGGTCGACTACACCGGCCTCGGCCAGGGCTCGCACACCTTCGACGTCCGCGCCAAGGACGCCGTGGACAACACGTCCGCGACGACCTCGCGCACCTGGACGGCCGACACGGTCGCGCCGCCGGTGCCGTCGATCGACTCCGGCCCGAGCGGCACCGTCGCCTCGACCGCCGCCTCGCTGGCCTTCTCCGACACGGAAGGCGGCGTGACGTTCGAGTGCCGCGTGGACGCCGGAAGCTACGGCGCCTGCACCTCGCCGGCCGACTACACCGGTCTCGCGCAGGGCTCGCACACCTTCGACGTCCGCGCCTCGGACGCCGCGGGCAACACCTCGGCCGCGGCCTCGCGCACGTGGACCGCCGATACCGTCGCGCCGCCCGCGCCGACGATCGACTCCGGCCCGACCGGCGCCGTCTCCTCGACCGACGCGAGCCTCACGTTCTCCGACACCGAGGCCGGCGTCGTGCTGGAGTGCCGCCTCGACTCGGATCCGTTCGCCGTCTGCACCTCGCCGGCCGACTACACCGGTCTCGCGCAGGGCTCCCACACCTTCCAGGTCCGGGCGAAGGACTCCGTGGACAACACGTCCGCGACGACCTCGCGCACCTGGACGGCCGACACGGTCGCGCCCGCCGATCCGAGCATCGACTCGGGCCCGACCGGAACCGTCGCCTCCACTTCGGCCGCGTTCGGGTTCAGCGGCACCGAGACGCTCGAGTGCCGCGTCGACGGCGGGTCGTACGCGGCCTGCTCGTCGCCGAAGAGCTACACGAGCCTCGGCCAGGGCGCCCACACGTTCGACCTGCGCGCCACGGACGCCGCCGGGAACGCGTCGGGCACGGTCTCGCGCACGTGGACGGTCGACACGGTCGCCCCGCCGGATCCCACGATCGACTCCGGCCCCACGGGCACGGTCGCCTCGACCGACGCGGACTTCACGTACTCGGACACGGAAGGCGGCGCCGTGCTCGAGTGCCGCCTCGACGCGGCCGCGTTCGCCGAGTGCACCTCGCCGAGCTCCTTCTCCAGCCTCGCGCAGGGCTCGCACACGTTCCAGGTCCGGGCGAAGGACTCGGTCGGGAACACCTCCGGCACGACCTCGCGCACCTGGACGGCCGACACGGTCGCGCCGCCCGCGCCGTCGATCGGCTCGGGCCCGGCCGAAGGCTCCTTCGTCTCGTCCACCTCGGCGAGCATCGGCTTCACGGACACCGAGGCCGGCGTGACGTTCGAGTGCCGCTACGACGCGGCCGCGTTCGACGTCTGCACCACGCCGGCCGCCACGACCGGGCTCGCCGAGGGCGCCCACTCCTTCCAGGTGCGGGCCAAGGACTCCGTCGGGAACACCTCGACGACGACCACGCGCAACTGGACGGTCGACACCGTCGCGCCGCCGGTGCCGACGATCGACTCCGGCCCGACCGGCACGGTCGCCTCGACGGGCGCGACGTTCACGTTCTCCGACACCGAGGCCGGCGTGACGTTCGAGTGCAAGCTCGACACGGGCGCGTTCGCCGGTCTGCACCTCCCCCGCCAACCTCTCGGGCCTCGCGCAGGGCGCGCACTCCTACGAGGTGCGCGCGAAGGACGCCGCCGGGAACACGGCCTCGGCCACGCGCGCCTGGTCGGTCGACACGGCCGCACCGCCGGTTCCGACGTTCAGCGCCGGGCCGACCGGAAGCGTCTCCTCCACGGACGCGTCGTTCGCCTTCTCCGACACCGAGGCCGGCGTCACGTTCGAGTGCCGGCTCGACGCGGCCGCCTTCGCGGTCTGCACGTCGCCGGTCGACTTCACGGCTCTCGCCGAGGGCGCGCACTCCTTCGAGGTCCGCGCCAAGGACGCGCTCGAGAACACCTCGGCGGCGGCCACGCGGAACTGGACGGTCGACACGACGGTTCCGCCGATCCCGACGATCACGAGCGGCCCGTCGGCGACGGTCGGCGCCACGACCGCGTCCTTCGGGTTCACGGGCGAAGCGGGCGCGACCTTCGAGTGCCGCCGCGACGGCGGAGCCTTCGTGACGTGCTCCTCGCCGACCGTCTACTCCGGGCTCGCGAACGGCGCCCACTCGTTCGAGGTCCGCGCCAAGGACGCCGCCGGGAACCTGTCGGGCAGGCGCCACCCGCGCCTGGGCGGTCGACTCGGTCCCGCCGAACACGAAGATCACGGCCGGCCCGAAGACCGGGAAGGCGACCACGGCGACCTTCAAGTTCACGTCCACCGAGCCCGCTTCGACCTTCAAGTGCAAGCTCGACAAGGGCGCCTGGGCCACGTGCAAGACCGGCAAGGCCTACAAGAAGCTGAAGAAGGGCTCGCACACGTTCCAGGTCGCGGCGACGGACAAGTACGGAAACCTGGACAAAACTCCCGCGAAGAAGACCTGGAAAATTACGTAGCGACTAGACCGTCCGGGGGTTGTCGCGCCCGCAACAAGTTGCGACACTCCGGGACGTGCCCAGAACGTCCCGGCGACTGGCCGCCCTCCTCACGCTCGCAGCGACCTCGGCACTCGTACTCGCAGTGTCGGGCTCGAGCACGCCCGCGCCCTCGTCCGGCCCCACGCTGCACAACACCCGCTCGGCCGAGTACGTCCCCGGCCAGGTGATCGTCGGCTACGCGGCCGGCGTGACGCGGACGGGGCGGCGCGCCGTTCTGAGGACGCAGGGGATGACCGCCGTCCGGTCGCTCGGAGCGCAGACGCTGCTCGTCGACCTGCCCGCCGGCACCTCGGTCGACGAGGCCGTCGACGCGCTCGAGGACGAGCCGTCCGTCGCGTACGCCGAGCCGAACTTCGTCTACCACACGAGCGCGCTCCCGAACGACACGAACTTCGCGCAGCTCTGGGGCCTGAACCAGGTGAGCGACAAGGACATCGACGCGCCCGAGGCCTGGGACACGACCACGGGCAGCTCGAGAGATCGTCGTCGCCGTGATCGACTCCGGCGTCACCTTCAACCATCCGGATCTCGCGCCGAACATGTGGGTCAACCCGGGCGATCCGCCCGGCGGCGGCGACCAGGACCGAAACGGCAGGGTCGACGACGTGCGCGGCTGGGACTTCGTGCAGAACGACAACGCCCCGTTCGACCCGAGCGACCACGGAACGCACGTCGCCGGGACGATCGGCGCCCAGGGCAACAACTCCCTCGGGATCACCGGCGTGAACTGGGACGTCTCGATCATGGCCCTCCGCGCAGGCGACGCTCTCGGGAGCCTCTCGTCGAGCGCGATCATCAGCGCCATCCAGTACGCCTGCGCCAAGAAGGCGCGCGTCGTGAACGGCAGCTTCGGCGGGTCCAACTTCAGCACCGCCACGCAGGCCGCGATCAACTCGGCCGCGTGCGCCAACACGCTCTTCGTCTTCGCGGCGGGGAACGGCGGCGACGACGGCATCGGCGACGACAACGACACGACGCCGACGTTCCCGTGCAGCTACCCGACGACGCGGATCATCTGCGTGGCCGCGACCGACCAGAACGACACGATCGCCGGGTTCTCCAACTTCGGCGACACGCACGTCGACCTCGCCGCGCCGGGCGTCGGCATCTACAGCGCGATGCCGAGCTTCTCGAGCCTCAGGTTCGACGACTTCGAGAACGTGCCCACGCTGTTCTCGACCCGCTGGGTGGGAACCGGTCTCTGGGGCCAGGAGAACTTCAGCTACCACTCGCTGCCGAACTTCTCGGCGAGCGACACCCCGGTCGGCAACTACACCGCGAACAGCGACACGAGCCTCCGCACGCTGAGCGGGACGAGCCTCGCCGGCCGGACCGGCTGCGTCCTCGACTACGTCTTCAACCTCGACACCGAGCTCGACTTCGACTTCTTCCGGATCGAGGCCGCGACGAACGCCGCCGGACCGTGGTTCGACATGACCGGCGGCTGGTCCGGTGCGACCGGGCCGACCACCTGGATCCCGGACACGGCCGACTTCGACGTCTTCGAGGGCCTCAACACGTTCCTGCGCCTGCGCCTGACGTCGGACTCGATCAACAACCTGAACGGCGTCCGCGTCGAGGATCTGAACCTGCGCTGCCTCGCCACGCCGCCGCCCGCCGGCGAGTACCAGAACCTGAACGGCACGTCGATGGCGAGCCCGCACGTCGCCGGCGCCGCCGCGCTCCTCCTGGCGCGCAACCCGGCGATGCCTCCGTCCAAGGTCCGCTCGCTCCTCCTCAGCACGGTCGACCCGGTCGCCGGCCTCGCCGGGAAGGTCGTCACCGCCGGACGCCTGAACGTGGCCACCGCGATGCCGCTCATCGACCTGACGAAGCCGAACACGGCGTTGAAGAGCGCGCCGAAGGCGAAGACGAAGAGCAAGACGGCGATCTTCAAGTTCACGTCGTCCGAGCCCGGCTCGACCTTCAGGTGCAAGCTCGACAAGGGCGCCTGGACGACCTGCAAGACCGGGAAGACCTACAAGAAGCTCAAGCTCGGCAAGCACACGTTCCAGGTCGCGGCAGTCGACTCGTTCGGGAACACCGACGCGACTCCGTCCAAGAAGACCTGGAAAGTCATCAAGTAGCCCGCTCATGGCGCGGACACTGCGGCGTGGCTCGGTGCTCTTCGGCCTGACGGCGGCTTCGGCGCTCGTCCTCTCGATCGCCACCTCGGCCGCGCCGGTGCCGACGCTCAGCCGCGCCGCGGGCGACGCATACGTCCCCGGCCAGGTGATCGTCCGCTACACGGCCGGCACCACGCGGGCCGAGCGCCACGCGGCCGCGGACGACGCGGGCGCAGCGGAAGCCGAATCGCTGGGAACCGCCCGCACCGAGCTTCTCGAGCTCGACGCCGGAGTGTCCGTCGCCGAGGCGATCGCCGAGCTCGAGCAGAACCCCGACGTCGCCTATGCCGAGCCGAACTTCCTCTACGAGATCTCCGCGGTCCCGAACGACACGAACTTCGGGCAGCTCTGGGGGCTCAGCCAGGTGAGCGACAAGGACATCGACGCGCCCGAGGCCTGGGACCTCACCACCGGCAGCTCGAGCATCATCGTCGCCGTGATCGACACCGGGGTCGCCTACGACCACCCGGATCTCGGCGCAGAACATCTGGACGAACGACGACGACACGGGCGACAACGTCGACGACGACGCCAACGGCCAGATCGACGACACGCACGGCTGGGACTTCTTCCAGGGCGACAACGTCCCGCTCGACGCGAACCACCACGGGACGCACGTCGCCGGGACGATCGGCGCGCGCGGCAACAACTCGCTCGGCATCACCGGCGTCAACTGGCAGGTGTCGATCATGCCGCTGCGCGCAGGCGACGCCGGCGGGAGCCTCCCGAACAGCGCGATCATCAGCTCGATCTACTACGCCTGCTCGAACGGCGCCCGCGTGGTGAACGGCAGCTTCGGCGGCAGCGGGTCCTCCACCGCGACGCTCACTGCGATCAACTCGACGGAGTGCGCGAACACGCTGTTCGTCTTCGCAGCCGGGAACGGCGGCTCGGACGGCGTCGGCGACAACAACGACTCGTTCCCGCAGTACCCCTGCAACTACGACACGCCGAGGATCGTCTGCGTCGCGGCCACGGATCAGAACGACGGGAGAGCAAGCTTCTCGAACATCGGCCCGAACAGCGTCGACCTGGCCGCTCCCGGTGTCGGAATCTTCAGCTCGACGCCGACGTACAACAACCTCCTCATCGACGGGTTCGAGGACACGCCGACGCTCTTCCCGACGCGCTGGGGCGGCCAGACCGCACCGGCGGGCCATCCGCTCTGGGGCCAGCAGAACCTCGTCTACGAGGGCGGCGGCACGTACAGCCTGAGCGACTCGCCGACCGGCAACTACGCGGATCAGCACGGACTCGCAGATCACGTCGCTCATCTCCGCGAACCTGACCGGCCGCCGCGTCTGCTCGCTCGACTACTTCCTGCACCTCTCGACGTTCACCGGCGACCTCCTCCGGATCTACGCGGCGACCTCGGCCGTGGGCCCCTTCGTCGACGTCACGAGCGGCGGCTGGCAGGGATCGACGGGCGACAAGTTCTTCGGGTTCACGGAGGAGATGGCCGACTACGACGGGGCGGCGTCCGTGTTCCTCCGCTTCCGGCTGACCAGCAATGCGGACGTCAACGTCTCCGACGGCGCGCACGTCGACGACGTGGCCATCAAGTGCGTCGGCACCCCTCCGCCGGCGGGCGAGTACGAGAACCTGAACGGCACGTCGATGGCCTCCCCGCACGTCGCCGGCGCCGCGGCGCTCGTTCTGGGCGCGCGACCCGTCCCTCACGCCGGCGGAGGTGCGCACGATCCTCCTCGCCACGGTCGACCCGGTCGCGAGCCTCAGCGGTTCGATCGTCACCGGCGGCCGGCTGAACGTCCGGGCGGCGGTCGCATCGGTCGACATCACGGCCCCGCCGGTTCCGTCGATCGACTCGGGCCCGTCGGGAACGGTCAGGTCGACCGGCGCCACCTTCTCGTTCTCGGACACCGAGGCCGGCGTCACGTTCGAGTGCAACGTCGACGCAGCCGGGTTCTCGGCGCCTGCTCGTCGCCCCTCGTCCTCACGGGCCTCGCCCAGGGCGCGCACACCATCGAGGTGCGGGCGTCGGACGCGTCCGCCAACACCTCGGCCGCGGCCTCGCGCTCCTGGACGGTCGACACGCTCGCGCCGCAGACGAAGATCACCGGCGGTCCGCGGAAGTCGACCAAGGCGAAGAAGGCGACGCTCAAGTTCTCGTCCACCGAGCCCGGCTCCACGTTCAAGTGCAAGCTCGACAAGGGCGCGTGGAAGACCTGCAAGTCGCCGAAGACCTACAAGAACCTGAAGAAGGGCTCGCACACGTTCCAGGTCAGGGCCACCGACAAGACCGGGAACGTGGACGGAACTCCGGCCAAGAAGACCTGGAAGATCGGCTAGGTAGTACCGAAGGGCGCAAGCTGGGACACTTTCCAGCATGTCCAGAGGCGCCTGGCGGCTTGCTGGCCTGCTCACGCTGACCGCGGCGTCCGCGTTCGTTCCCGCCTCGGCAGGCAGCGGCGGCCCGGGCCTCGTCCACGGAGCGCAGCTCGCCGGCGCCGAGATCGTCCCGAACCAGGTGATCGTTCGCTTCGCCCCCGGTACGACACGCGCCGAGCGCCTCGACGCCGTGCGCGACCAGGACGCGACGATCGCGGAGACGCTTGCGCTGCCGCGCACCGAGCTCGTCGAGCTTCCGGACGGATCCTCCGTCGAGGCGGCGATCGCAGCCTTCGAGGCCGACCCCGACGTCGCCTACGCCGAGCCGAACTACGTTCGCCGCACAGCGGCGATCCCGAACGACACGAGCTTCGGCCAGCTCTGGGGTCTCAGCCAGGCGAGCGACAAGGACATCGACGCGCCCGAGGCCTGGGATCTCACCACCGGCAGCCCGGACATCGTGGTCGGCGTGATCGACACCGGAGTCGCGTACGACCATCCCGACCTCGCGGACAACATCTGGACGAACGACGATCCGCCGGGAGGCGGCGACTCCGACGGCAACGGGTTCGTCGACGACACGCACGGCTGGGACTTCGTCTCGAACGACAACGTGCCGCTCGACGCCAACGAGCACGGCTCGCACGTCGCCGGGACGATCGGGGCGCGCGGCAACAACGCGCTCGGCGTCACCGGCGTGAACTGGAGGGTCTCGATCATGCCGCTGCGCGCGGGCAACGCCGCCGGCGGACTCCCCGACAGCGCCATCCTCGGCGCGATCCAGTACGCGTGCGCGAACGGCGCCCGGGTCGTGAACGGGAGCTTCGGCGGGACTCGGGTTCTCCCAGGCGATCTTCGACGCGATCACGTCCGCGGCGTGCGCGAACACGCTGTTCGTGTTCTCGGCCGGGAACGGCGGCGTCGACGGCGTCGGCGACAACAACGACGCGCTGCCCCAGTACCCGTGCAACTACGCCACGACGAGGATCGTCTGCGTCGCCGCGACCGACCAGAACGACGCAAGGGCGAGCTTCTCGAACTACGGAGCGACGAGCGTCGACCTGGCCGCGCCCGGGGTCGGGACATACAGCACGATCCCCACGTTCACGACCGTCGCAGCGGACGGCTTCGAAGACACGCCGACGCTCTTCAGCGCGCGCTGGGGCGTCCAGGTCGCGCCGGCCGGCCATCCGATCTGGGGACAGCAGACGCCCGGCGCCTTCGGGACGTTCGCGCTCAGCGACTCGCCGGCCGGGGACTACTCGGCGAGCACCGACTCGCAGATCCGCTCGATCTCCGGAACGAATCTCACGGGCCGGGCCGGGTGCTCGCTCGGCTACTACATGCATCTCGAGACGCAGCCCGGCGACGTCTTCAGCATCTACGCGTCGACGGCGTTCGGTGGGCCGTACACGGCTCAAGCCGGCTGGACCGGGATCACCGAGCCCGGCTTCTGGCCGTTCTACACGGAGCTCGGGACCTTCGACGGAAGGCCGAATGTCTTCCTGCTGTTCCGCCTCACGAGCAACGGCTCCGGCCAGGACGACGGAGCGCAGCTCGACAACATCACGTTCAAGTGCCTCGCGTCGCCTCCCGCCGGCGGGCGACTACCGCAACCTCAACGGGACGTCGATGGCGGCGCCCCACGTCACGGGCGCAGCGGCGCTCGTCCTCGCCCGCAACCCGGCGCTCACCCCGGCCCAGGTGCGGACGATCCTCCTGGCCACGGTCGATCCGCGCCGGCCTGAACGTCGCGAGCGGCGGCCGGCTGAACGTCGGGAGCGCCGTGGCGTCCGTGGACGTGACGGCTCCGAACACGACGATCGACACGGGCCCGTCCGGCCCGGTCGCCGACCCGACGCCGACCTTCACGTTCTCGAGCAGCGAGGCCGGGACCTTCCAGTGCCGGGTGGACGCCGCAGCATTCGCCGCCTGCAGCTCGCCGCACACGACCGCCGCCCTGGCCGACGGTTCCTACACCTTCGAGGTGCGCGCGACCGACGCATTCGGCAACACGGATCCGACCCCGGCGAGCCGCTCGTTCGCGGTCGACACCGTCGCGCCCCAGACGGCGATCGACTCGGGCCCGCCCGCGTTCACGAACGACACGACGCCGACCTTCACCTTCTCCGCCAACGAGACGTCGACGTTCCAGTGCCGTGTGGACGCCGGCGCCTTCGCGTCGTGCAGCTCGCCGTTCACCGCGGCGACGCTCGGTGAGGGCCCCCACACGTTCGACGTGCTCGCAACGGACGAGGACGGCAATACGGATTCGACCCCGGAGAGGCACTCGTTCACGGTCGACACGACCGCCCCGGACACGACGATCGGCGCCGGCCCATCCGGGCCGACGAACGACTCCACGCCCACGTTTGCGTTCTCCGGCAGTGAGACGTCGACGTTCCAGTGCCGCGTCGATGCCGCAGCCTTCGCCACCTGCAGTATCACCGTTCACCTCGGCCGCCTTGGGCGACGGCGCCCACACGGTCGACGTGCGCGCGACCGACCAGGCCGGGAACACGGACGCGACCCCTGCCACGCGCTCGTTCACCGTGGACACGCAGGCGCCCCAGACGACGCTCGACCCGGGTCCGGCGAGCCCGGGGAACGACACGACGCCGACCTTCACGTTCTCGAGCAACGAGGCGGGCACGTTCCAGTGCCGTGTGGACGCTGCGGCGTTCGCCGCCTGCAGCTCGCCGCTCACCACCGCGGCTCTGGCCGACGGCGACCACACGTTCGCCGTCCGAGCGGTCGACCAGGCGGGCAACGCGGACGCGGGCCCGGCGAGCCGGGTCTTCGTCGTGGACACGGCTCCGCCGCCGCTCCCGGCGATCGACTCCGGCCCCGCGGGAACGGTCGCGGCCACCGGCGCAACCATCGCGTTCTCGAGCACGGAGGCCGGCGTCGCCTTCTCGTGCAGCCTCGACGGAGGAGCGTTCGCCGCCTGCACGTCGCCGGCGGTCTTCGCCGGGCTGGGCCAGGGCGCGCACACGTTCCAGGTGCAGGCGACCGACCTCGCCGGCAACACGTCCGCGGCCACCTCGCGCGCGTGGCTGGTCGACACGAAGGCGCCCAACGCGACGATCGGCAAGGGCCCGGCGAAGTCGACGAAGGCCAAGACCGCGACGTTCAGGTTCTCCTCCACCGAGACCGGATCCACGTTCAGGTGCAAGCTCGACAAGGGCCCGTGGACGAAGCTGCAAGTCGCCGAAGACCTACAAGCGGCTCAAGAAGGGCTCGCACACGTTCCAGGTCGTCGCGACCGACAAGGCCGGCAACGCCGACCGAACGCCGGCCAAGAGGACCTGGAGGATCCGCTAGCCGAACGTGAAGGCGTACGCCTCGACGCCGGGCGAGAAGCGCAGCTCGAGCAGGTGCTCGCCGGCCTCCGGGAGATCGGTCAGGCGGTAGAGATCGTCCTTGTCCACGGTGACCGTCTTCACCGGCTTGCCGTCGAGGAGCACCTGGACCGTGCCGGGCTTGCCGTCCGTGCCGAGCACGAGGTTCGCGTTCGCCGCCCAGTAGCGCAGCTGGAGCCGCGCGTTGTCGCCCGCGACGATCCGCTCGCCCTCCACGGTCCAGAAGCCCGAGTACGAGACGCCGTTCGCCGGAACCGTCTCGGCGAACTGGTACTCGGTCAGGCGGTTCGCCGCGATCGGGCTGCCGTAGTAGCCCTGGAGCCGCTCGGCGCCGAGGTACGTCTCGGGCGTCTGGACGTCGCCGGGCGTCTCCGCGTCGACGTCGTTCGAGACGAGCGCCGGCAGGTCGGGCTCGGCCAGGAGCTCCCGGATCGCCTCCTCGGTCTCCTCGTACTCGCCCTCGCCGAAGTGCGCGAAGCGGATGCGGCCCGAGCGGTCGATCAGGTACTTCGCCGGCCAGTAGCGGTTCTGCCAGGCCTCCCAGGTGCCGAAGTCGGGATCGAGCGCGACCGGATAGGCCAGCCCGAGCCGCCGCACGGCGCTCTCCACGTTCGACCGCTCGCGCTCGAAGGCGAACTCGGGCGTGTGGACGCCGACGATGACGAGCCCCTTGTCGCGGTAGGTCTCGTCCCACTTCTTGATGTACGGGAGCGTGCGCAGGCAGTTGATGCACGAGTACGTCCAGAAGTCGATGAGGACGACCTTGCCCCGCAGCCCTTCGATCGTGAGCGGGTCGGAGTTGATCCAGCCCTCGACCCCGGCGAACTCGGGCGCGGGGCCGCCGTCGCCGAGCTCTCCGCCGTCCGCCACGACCTCGTCACGCCCGGGGGCGATGTCGTCGAGGCGCGACTTCACGTCGTCGGAGTTCTCGAGGCGCTGGAGCGCCTGCGTGTACTCGGGGAGGTTCGTTTGCAGGCGCGTGTCCACGTTGAAGGCCATGAGGATCGCCACCAGGAGGACGGCGCCGCCGAGCGCCCGGCGGATCATCGGCGCGGCCGTCTTGAACCGCGGCAGCGCCAGCCCGCGCCGGCCGGCGATCGCGATCCCGAGCAGGACGAGGCCCGCGCCGAGCGCGTACGCCAGCGTGACGAGCACCGCGTCGAGCGAGAGATCCTGCGTCGCCGCCACCGTCGCGACGGCGCCGATCACCGGCCCCGCGCACGGGGTGAAGACGAGCCCGAGACAGATGCCGAGCAGGAACCCGCCGCCCGCCCGGCGCGAGTCGAGCCGCGAGAAGCGCGCGAACGGCCGCTCGAACGCCTGGCCGAGCCGAGGCCAGAGCAGCGAGAGCCCGACGAGCGCCACGACGACGATCGCGATGTTCCGCAGCAGGTCGTCCGGCAGGCCGAGCGCCGAGAGCACCGCCGTCGCGGTCAGCGTGAAGACGGTGAAGCTGACGACGAGCCCGGCGACGATCGCGTACGGCTGCCGCTCGTTCCCGGTCGTTCCCCCGGCGAGGATCACCGGGAGCACCGGCAGCACGCACGGCGAGAGCGCCGTGACGATCCCGGCGACGAACGCTACGAGGAGAAGGACGAGCATCTAGTACTTCAAGAGTGCCTTGGCGCCGACCTGGCCGAGGCAGGGCGCGCAGTCGCCGAACTCGTCCGCGTAGCCGCCGGTGAAGCCGATGACGGGCGGCGGGTCGTCCTCGTTCACGACCTGGAACCAGCCCATGAGCCCCTTGTCGGCGAGGTGCGACTGGTGCGCGTGGAACATGTAGAGCCCCCGATCCTCGAACTCGATCTCGACGATGGCCCGCTCGCCTTGCCCGAGCGTGACGGTGTCCGTGTATTCGAACTGGTCGCCGGTTCCGGTTCGGAAGAGCTTGAAGAAGGCGCTGTGGAGGTGGAACGAGACGACGGGCTCGTACTCGGTCACGTTCACGAGGTAGACGCGCACGGGCAGGTTGCGGCGCACGACGATCGGCCGGCGCTCGTACTGGAACGGGCGCCCGTTGTAGGCGTAGAGCTCGTTCGTCCCGTCGCCGTTCGTGTCGAAGCCGCTCATCATGAGGACGAGCTCCTGCGCTCTTGGCCTCGGCTTAGGGGGGTCGATGATCAGCGCTCCGTACAGGCCCTTGGCGATGTGGCCGGCGAGCGGCTGCGTGTGGCAGTGGTAGAGGTGCAGCCCCCACGGCCGTGCGGCCAGGTCGTAGAAGAAGGTCGATCCGGGCGGGACGGGATCGAGCGAGCCGTCCATCTTCGGCCGGTGCGTCCCGTGGAAGTGGATCGAGTGCGGATGCGGCGTCTCGTTCGTGAACGTGACGCTCAGCTGGTCGTCGTGCGCGGCGCGGACGATCGGCCCGGGGACGTTCCCGTTGTACGTCCATGCGTCGAACTCGACGTCCTCGAGGAGCTTCAGCTTCGACTCGCGCGCGACGAGCTCGAACTCGCGGACGCGCCCTTCCTTCGGCGTCGTCGGCTTGGGCGGGACGAGCAGGCGGATCTCGTCGTCCGCCGCCGCGATCACGCCGTCGGCGCCGTGCGCGTGCGGGTTGTCGTCCGGCGCCTGCTGGTCGCGCTCCATCAGCCCGGCGTGGTTTCCGAGCATCTGCTGGGCAAGCGGCAGCGACGCAACAGCAGGAACCGCGCCCGCAAGAAACCGCTTGCGACTGATCTCACTCACGTCGTCGAGGTTAATGACGACGATCGGCGCCGTGAGTTGTGAAAGCGGGCGACCGGGCTCGAACCGGCGACATTCAGCTTGGAAGGCTGACGCTCTACCAACTGAGCTACACCCGCGTTCTTCGATCGTAGCGTTACGGTGCGGCGGTGGCACACTCGCCTTGGAGCTGGCACTTCGCCTGGGGTGAGATCGCGATCGTCGGGGCGCTCGTCGTCGTCGTACGCGATCGCATGGCGCGCCTATCCCGTCTCACGCGCGCGGGCCGCGGTCGGGGCGACCGGGCTTCTGCTCGTCGCCGCGGCGCTCCTCAGCCCGCTCTCGACCATCTCGCTCCACTACCTGCTCTCGGCGCACCTGCTCCAGAACGTCGTGCTCGCGGAATGGGCTCCCGCGCTGCTCGTCGGCGGGCTCGCGCCCGCGCTGGCCGAGCGGCTCACCGCGAACTCCGTGATGCGCGCGCTCACGCACCCGCTCGTCGCGCTGCCGCTCTGGCTCGCGACCTACGCGGTCTGGCACGTCCCTGCGGTGTACGACGCCGCGCTGCGAAACCACGGCCTGCTCGCGCTCGAGCACATCGCCTACCTCGTCACGGGCGCGCTCCTCTGGTGGTGCGTGGTGCAGGACGCGCCGCATGCGCTCGACTGGGGGAAGCGCGCCGCGTACGTCTTCGCGGCGTTTCTCCTCGCGAGCCCGATCTCGCTGCTCCTCACGCTGCTTCCCGATCCCGTCTACGGCTTCTACGAGGACGCGCACCGCATCTGGGGCCTGACCCCGCTCCAGGACCAGCAGATCGCGGGCGTGATCATGTCGGGGTCGGAGGCGATCGTCTTCTTCGCCGCCTTCGCCTTCTGCATGTTGCGTTTCCTTGAAGACGAGGCCTAGGTACTGACGGAGCATGGAAAGGCGAGCCAAACTACGTGGCGGCGTGCGCATCCATCGTCCCCAGCAGGTCGCCGTTCGCGGCCTCCACCTCTTCGTGCTGTCCGCGTTCGCCGTGGCGCAGCCGCTCTTCGATCTCCTCGGCGACACGCCCGAGTTCTTCGTCGTGCGCGGCTCGACGACCTGGGACATCCTGGCGCTCGCCCTCGGGCTCATCCTCATCCCGCCGGCGCTCCTCCTCGGAATCGAGGTGCTCGGCGGGCTCGTCGGCCCGCGGATCCAGACCGGGCTCCACCTCGCCTTCTGCGCCGGCCTCGCGGCGCTTGTCGCGCTCCAGGCGCTGAAGCGCTCGGCCGACCTCTCGCCCTGGCTCTCGTTCCTCATCGCGGCCGCGGCCGGAGCCGGGCTCGCGGTCGCCTACGCCAAGCGGAAGGGCGTGCAGACGTTCCTGACCGTCCTCGGGCCCGCGCCGCTCGCCTTCCTCGCGCTCTTCCTCATCAACTCGCCGCTCGACAAGCTCTCGCTCGAGTCCGAGGCGCACGCGAGCGCGGTCACGGACATCACGGCGACGGCGCCCGTGGTCATGGTCGTCTTCGACGAGCTCCCGGCGAGCTCCCTCATGGACCAGCACGCCGAGATCGACCCGGTGCGCTACCCGAACTTCTCCAAGCTCGCCAAGGACGGGACCTGGTTTCGCAACGCGACGACCGTGCACGAGCACACGACCGAGGCCGTCCCCGCGATCCTGACGCGGCACGATCCCGGACCAGGGCGCGCTGCCGCTCTACTCGGACCACCCGAACAACCTCTTCACGTTCCTGGGCGCGAGCGGCGCGTACGACGATGCACGTCTTCGAGCCGGTCACGCAGCTCTGCCCGACCGACCTGTGCCCGCGCACGCGCGACTCCTTCCCGGCGCGGATGAGCTCGCTGAGCGAGGACCTCGCCGTCGTCTACGGGCACGTCGTCCTGCCGGACGGGATCTCGAAGAACCTCCCCTCGGTGACGGAGACGTGGCAGGACTTCGGCAAGGAGCACGCCGAGGCCGAGCTCGCCGCCAAGCCGCTCGCCGTGCGCAACGACGCCGACATCGACCAGGCCGTCGGACGCCAGCTCTGGCAGGACCAGCGGTTCCAGATGGAGCAGTACGTGCAGACGATCGAGGCGACCGAGGAGCCGACGCTCTTCTTCCTCCACGCGATGCTCCCGCATTCGCCCTGGCGCTTCCTGCCGTCCGGCCGCCAGTACGGCGACGCGCTCGGCATCGACGGGCTCGCCGACGACGGCTGGGGCGGTAACGACTTCCTCGTCCAGCAGGGCTGGCAGCGGCACCTCCTCCAGACCGGGCTCGTCGATCGCCTTCTCGGCGATCTGATCGACCGCCTGGAGGACGCGGGGCTCTACGAGAAGTCGCTGATCGTGGTCACCGCCGACCACGGGGTCGCCTTCAAGCCGAACGACCGCCGCCGCGGGATCACCGAGACGAACATCGGGGACATCGCCAACGTGCCGCTCATCATCAAGCGCCCGGAGGAGCACCTGGGCCTGATCGTCGACCGCACCGTGCGCACGGTCGACATCCTCCCCTCGATCGCGGCCGCGCTGGGCGAGCCGCTGCCGTTCGAGGTCGACGGCGAGTCGGTGTACGACCGCGCGAACGACGACCAGACGGTCGAGGTGCGCCAGCGCGTCGGCGAGCCGGTCTCCGCGCCCGCGGCCGACGTGATCGAGCAGCGCAACGAGACGCTCATCCGCAAGCTCCACCTCTTCGGCGCGCAAAGCCAGGACGGCCTCTACGCCTTCGGCGCGGACGCCGGGCTCGTGGGCGCCGCACCCGACACGCTTCCTTCCGTGGACGCCGAAGACCTGACGGCGTCGATCGACGGCGAGCCGCTCCTGCGCTCGGTCGACCTCGACTCGGCGCTCGTGCCCGCGCACATCTCCGGCGGGATCTCCGGAGAGGACGCGCGCGAGGGGATCCGGCTCGTCGTCGCGGTGAACGGGACGATCGCCGGCGTCGGGCAGAGCTTCGACTCGAACGGGTCGATCGTGTTCTCCTCCTACGTGCCCGAGTCGGCGTTCCAGGAGGGCGCGAACGACGTGCAGGTCTACGCGGTCACCGAGCAGGACGGGGAACCGGCGCTGCAGGCGCTCGGCGGCACGGGCGCACAGCCCGAGTACACGCTCACCGAGACGGAGATCGCCACGTCCGAGGGCGAGCCGATCCCGATCGCCCCGGGGACCGAGGGGTCCGTCGAGGACTGGTTCTTCGAGCGCGACGCGGTGCGCTTCGGCGGCTGGGCCGGCGACGTCGAGTCGCACGCGCCGGCGGACCGGGTGCTCGTCTTCGCCGACGGCGAGCTCGTCCACTCCGGCACGCCGGGGATCGGGCGGTCCGACCTCGCCAAGCGCTACCCCGGACTCGGGCGCTCCGGCTTCGTCTTCGACCTGCCGCAGAGCCTCGTCGGCGACGGCGGCGAGGTGAACCTGCGCTTCTTCGCCGTCCGGGACGGGACCGCGACCGAGCTGACCTACGCGAACGGATTCCCCTGGCGATGAAACGAGGCGTCCTGGCCGCGCAGGTCGCCGTGTCGGTCGTCGCCCTCGGCGCCGTCATCTGGTGGGCCACGCGCCAGGAGCCGCCGGAGCTCCCCCGCACGCGCAACGACGCGCTCGCCCTCGTCGCGGCGCTCGGGCTCTACTGCCTCGCCACGCTCGCCCGGGCGGAGCGCTGGCACCGGATCGTCCGCCGCGCCGAGATCCACGCCGGCCGGCCGGACACGTACCGGCTGACGACGGTCGGCTACATGGGGAACAACGTGCTCCCGGCGCGAAGCGGCGACGTGCTGCGCGCCTTCCTCCTCGCTCCCATCGCCGCGACGCGCAAGCGCAACGTGCTCGGAACGGTCGTCGCGGAGCGGCTGCTCGACGCGGTCGCGCTCGCCCTCGTCCTCGTGGCGGTCGTCCTCGTGTTCGTCCGCGACGCGGAGATCCCCGAGGGCCGCGTCGTGCTCTTCGCCGCGATCGGCCTCGCGGCCGCGGCGATCGTGCTGGTCTCGACCTACGTCTGGGCGCGGCGCACCGGCGCGCTCGGTCGCGCGCGCGAGATCCTCCGCCCGCTGGCAGCGCCCTCGAAGAACCTGGCGAGCGTCCACGGCGGCGGGCTCCTCGTCCTCTCGCTCGCCGTCTGGCTCCTCGAGGCGTCGGTCTACCTCGCCGTCGCCCGCGCGGTGAACCTCGACTTCAACTTCGGGGACGCGCTCTACGTCATGGCGCTCACGAACCTCTTCGCGCTCATCCCGGCCGCGCCCGGCTACGTCGGGACGTTCGACGCCGCGGTCGTCTTCGCCTGCGGCTCGCTGGACGCGTCCGGCTCCGACGCGCTCGCCTACCTCGTCATGCTCCGGTTCGTGCTCTTCGTCCCCATCACCGTCGTCGGCCTCGGCTTCCTCGTCTCGCACTACGGCGGCTGGTCGCGCCTCCGGGCCGCCCGGCTGAGCGGCTCGTCCGCGTGAGGGACCTCGCCCGGAGACATCCGACCGCGCTCGGTGCGGTCGCGCTCGCCGCGCTCGTCTGCGCGTCGCTCTTCGTGCGTACGCGCGACCTCCACGGCCCGTTCTGGATCGACGAGGGCCTCTCGGTCGGGATCGCCTCGTATCCGCTCTCGGACATCCCCGGCGTGCTCGTCCAGGACGGATCGCCGCCGCTCTACTACATGCTCCTCCACGTCTGGATCGCGCTCTTCGGCTCGGGCGTCGAGGCGACGCACGCGTTCTCGATCCTCTTCGCGCTCGCCGCGATCCCGGCGGCGCTCTGGGCCGGCTGGAGCCTCTTCGGCCGCCGCGCCGGCTGGGCCGCGGCCGCGCTCGCCGCGTTCAACCCGTACCTGACGATCTACGCGCAGGAGACGCGGATGTACGCGTTCCTGAGCTTCCTCTCGATCCTCACGGCGGCCGCGTTCCTGCACGCGTTCGCGTTCCGCCGCCGCGGCTACCTGCCGGTGTTCGCGGGGCTCCTGATCGTCATGGTCTACACGCACAACTGGGCGCTCTTCTTCACGGCCGGCGCGCTCGTCGCCTTCGCCTTGATCCTCAAGATGTCCGATGACCGCCGGGCGCTCCTGAAGGACGGCGCGCTCGCCTTCGGCGCCGTCGGGATCGCGTACCTGCCCTGGGTGCCGACCCTGATCTCGCAGGCGCAGCACACCGGCGCGCCGTGGTCGACCACGCCGGGGTTCGCGCAGCTCGCGGAGGGATTCCTGGTCGTGCTGAGCGGCCAGGGCGCGGTGATCGCGATCGTCCTCGCAGGCGGCGTCGGCCTCGTCGCGCTCGCCCGGCGGGCCCGTCCTTCCCCGGCCCGCACGGCCATCCTCGCGTCGTTCACGCTCGCCGCCGGAACGCTCACGATCGCCTGGATGTCGTCCCAGTTCGCGCCGGCGTGGGCGAACCGGTATCTCGGCGTGCTCGTCGGCCCGGTGCTGCTCCTCTGCGCCGCGCTCGTCCCCCGTGCCGGACGGCTCGGCCTGGTCGCGCTCGCCGTCGTCCTCGTCTTCTGGGTCTCGTTCCAGCCGACAGGCCTGAAGTCGAACGCGAACGTGCTCGGCGAGCTCTACAGGGACGAGATCCGGCCCGGCGACCTGGTCATCTCCACGCAGCCGGAGCAGGTTCCGGTGCTCGCGTACTACCTCGGGCGCGACCACGAGTGGGCGTCGCCGCTCGGCCCGTTCGCCGACACGCGGATCATGGACTGGCGCGACGTGCAGGACGAGCTCGAGGACGCGACCGCCGAGAACACGCTCGAGCCGATGCTCGACGCGCTGCCGGTCGGAGGCCGCGTCGTCATGATCCGCCCCCGCGTGCGCGACCCGCGCCCGTGGAGCGCTCCGTGGACGAGCCTCGTGGCGAAGCGCTCGAGCGAGTGGTACGTCGCCATGGCCGCCGACGACCGCTTCGAGCGGACGGCGCAATACGTTCCCCCGTACACTGGCCCTGTCCGCCGGCCGCTCATCCTCGAGATCTTCGAAAAGACCGAGGACGGGTAGGCAAGCAGCCACGCCATGACTTCGTCTGTCACCGAGACACCCGAACCGGCGCCGCCGACCTCCTCGTCCAAGCCGACGGTCGTGCTCGGCGCGGGCCCGGCCGGCCTGACCGCCGGCTACCTGCTCGCCAAGCGCGGGCTCCCCGTCGTCGTGCTCGAGTCGGAGAACCAGGTGGGCGGTCTCGCGAAGACGGTCGAGCGCGACGGCTACCGCTTCGACCTCGGCGGCCATCGCTTCTTCACGAAGTCGAAGGAGGTCGAGCACCTCTGGCACGAGGTCATGCAGGACGAGTTCCTCCTGCGGCCGCGCATGTCGCGCATCTACTGGAACCGCAAGTTCCTCGACTATCCGCTGCGCGGGCCGGACGTGATCAAGAAGCTCGGCGCCGTCGAGCTCGCGCGCGTGATGGCCTCGTACGCGAAGGCGAAGATCCGGCCGATCAAGCCGGAGGAGAGCCTCGAGGACTGGGTCACGAACCGCTTCGGGCGCCGGCTCTTCGAGCTCTTCTTCCGCTCCTACACCGAGAAGGTCTGGGGCGTGCCGACGTCCGAGCTGCGCGCCGAATGGGCCGCGCAGCGCATCAAGGGGCTCTCGTTCATGAGCGCGGCGAAGGCGGCGTTCTTCGGCAACGAGGGCAACAAGGTGAAGAGCCTCATCCAGGAGTTCCACTACCCGCGCTACGGGCCGGGCCAGATGTGGGAGACGATGACCGACGACATCCGCGCGCTCGGCGGCGAGGTGCTGCTGGACACGCCCGTCGAGCAGATCGTCACCGACGACGGCCGCGTCAGGGAGATCGTCGCCGGCGGCCGGACGTTCGAGCCGGGCCATGTGATCTCGTCGCTGCCCTTGCGCGCGACGGTCGACATGGCGAGCCCCGCGGCGCCCGGTCGGCGTGCAGGACGCCGCGAGCGGTCTTCGCTACCGCGACTTCCTCACCGTCGCGCTCGTCCTCGACGGCGAGGACCTCTTCCCGGACAACTGGATCTACATCCACGAGCCGGACGTCCGCGTCGGGCGCATCCAGAACTACCGCGCCTGGAGCCCGTGGATGGTCCCGGATCCGTCCAAGGCCTGCGTCGGCCTCGAGTACTTCTGCTTCGCCGGCGACGACCTCTGGACGATGAAGGACGAGGATCTGGTCGCGCTCGCAACCCGCGAGCTCGTGCAGCTGGGGCTCGTCGAGGAGTCGAAGATCGAGCGCGGCTACGCGGTTCGGGTTCCCAAGGCGTATCCGATGTACGACGTCGACTACGCCGAGCGCGTGGACGTGATCCGCGACTGGCTCGAGGGAATCGACAACCTCCAGCAGGTCGGCCGCAACGGGCTCCACCGCTACAACAACTCGGATCACTCGATGCTCACGGCCGTGCGCGCCGTCGAGAACGCGGTGCTCGGGCAGAACCACGACATCTGGGCCGTGAACGCCGAGAGCGTCTACCACGAGGAAGACGCGCCCGACGAGCACCCGTACCGCGAAGCACCCGAGACGCCCGAGATGAAGACTCGGGTCGGCTCAGAGCTCTAGCCGACCCTTCGACCATCGGGACGGCGAGATTCGAACTCGCGGCCTCCGCGTCCCAAACGGCGCTGTAGCCGGCAGAAATCTGGCCGCCGCTTCGCGGCTCCCTGACAATTTCCGCCGGAGCTCCGAACCCAGTGCCTCCGTGAGCGCCGGCCGAGCGGGTCGGCCGCCGCGCCGGTCTACGATGCTCCGTAACGGGACGTAGCTCAGCCTGGTTAGAGCACCGCGTTTGGGACGCGGAGGCCGCGAGTTCGAATCTCGCCGTCCCGACTAGGCGATCAGCGACTGGCGCAGCGCGGTCGCAACCGCCTGCGTCCGGGTATCCGCGTCCAGCTTGGCCATCGTCTTGCGCACGTGCGTGCGGACGGTCTCCGGGGAGATGAAGAGCCGCTTGCCGATCTCCTCGTTCGAGCAGCCGTCCGCCAGGAGGCGCAGCACGTCGCGCTCCCGCTGCGTCAGCGTCGGGATCTTCTCCGTCGCGGTCGCGGTCGTCAGTGCGCCCGCCAGGACCGGATCGACGTACGTCCCGCCGTCCGCGACGAGGCGCACCGCGCGGACCAGATCCGCGAGCGGAGCCTCCTTCAGGACGAACCCGCGGGCGCCCGCGTCGATCGCCTCCGTGAGCAGCGCCCGGTCGCCGTAGGCCGTGTAGAGCAGCACCCCCGTCTCGGGAACGGACTTCACCACCTGGCGCGTCGTCTCGATCCCGGAAACCCGCGGCATGCGGAGATCCATGACGACGACGTCGGGCCGGCGCGTCTCGATCTTCGCGAACGCCTCCTCGCCGTCGACCGCACGGCCGACGATCTCGATTCCGTCGGCGCCGAGGACCTCGCAGATCGCCTCCACCATCGCCGGATGGTCGTCCGCGACCAGGCAGGTGATCGGACGGCTCTCGGACGGTTCTGACGGCGGCAAGGGCATCCCCCGGTCGGGGTACGAAGGTCGCGCGCCAATGGGGATCGATAAAGCGCGCCGAAACGCCGTAACCCTACAGTGATGACCCGTCATTTCACGGCCGCCGCCCCGGCCGTAGACGAGTGGCCCGACGACCAGCCGACCCTCGATCAGGGGTCGGCGCTCGACGCCGTGCTCCAGTGGGTCGGCGACGGCGTCTGGATCGAGGTCGACGGCGTCAACCGCGTCAATCTGACCGGCCGAAAGCTCCTCGGGCTCGAGCCCGGCTACGACCCCAACGAGGGCCAGGGACTCGTCGCCGTCTTCGATCTCGACGGGAACCAGCTCTCACCGCGCTCGCTTCCGACCGAGCAGGCCCGGACGCTCGCCCGCCCGGTTCCGTACCGGGTCCGGATCCGGCGCGCGGACGGCGTCGAGCGCGTCTTCGAGGGAACCGCGGCGCCGATCGTCGAGGAGCGCGAGGTGCGCGGGACGGTCACGACCTTCCGCGACATCACGGACGAGCACAACCGCAGGCTCCTCACCGAGCGCCTCCTCGAGCAGCTCTTCGAGGCGCTTCCGACCGCCGTCGTCGTCACGCATCCCGCGACCGGCGAGATCCTCTCGGCCAACCGTGCGTTCGGCGAGCTCGTCGGCCACGCGCCGGAGGAGCTCCTCGGCGCGACCGCCCCCTACTCGTGGGAGGCCGAGGTGCCCGAGCTCGACTTCGACGCCGACGAGCCGGCGATCGCGGACGGGCTCCTGCGCCGCAAGGACGGACGCCTCGTCCCCGTCGAGATCACGCCGCTCGTCGTCCGCGAGGACGGCGGCGCGCCGGTTGCGACCGTCCGCCTGATCAGCGACCTGAGCGAGCGCCGCCGGTTCGAGCAGCAGATCGTCCAGAGCGGCAAGCTCGCGGCGATCGGCGAGCTCGCGGCCGGTGTCGCGCACGAGATCAACAATCCCCTCTTCGCGATCCTCGGCCTCGTCGAGTTCATGCTGAAGGACGCCGAGCGCGGCACGAAGCAGTTCGAGCGCCTCGAGCTGGTCCAGCAGACCGGCCTCGAGATCAAGGACGTCGTCCGCGCGCTCCTGGATTTCGCGCGTGAACGATCGGACGAGTTCGAGCGGGTCGCCATGCGCGACGTCCTCGCACGCACCCTCGATCTCGTCCGCCGCACGTCGCTGCGCAAGGAGATCGAGCTCGTCGAGCGCTACGCCGACGAGCCGCTCTACGTGGAGGCGAGCACGGGCCAGCTGAAGCAGATCGTCCTGAACCTCATGACGAACGCGCAGCAGGCGATGCGCGACTCCGGCACCGTCACGATCGAGCTCGAGCGCGACGGCCTGCATGCGCTCGTCCGCGTCCGCGACACCGGCCCCGGCATCCCCGAGGACGAGATCGAGCGGATCTTCGACCCGTTCTTCACGACCAAGCGCGAGCTCGGCGGCACCGGGCTCGGCCTCGCGCTCAGCCAGTCGATCGCCGTCTCGCACGGCGGCACGCTCGTCGCCGCCTCGCCCCCCGGCGGCGGCGCGGAGTTCACGCTCCGCCTGCCGCTCTTCGAGGAGGCCGCGTGAGCGAGCGCGTGCTGGTCATCGAGGACGAGGACATCGTCCGCGCCCTGATCGTCGAGATGCTCGAGGACGCCGGCTACACGGTCTCAGCGGTCGACCGCGCCGAGGCAGGGCTCGAGCGGATCGCCGCCGACGCCCCGGACCTCGTCGTCAGCGACCTCGTCATGCCCGGGCTCTCCGGACTCGAGCTGCTTCGAGCGGGTGCGCGCGTCCAATCCCACGCTGCCCGTCGTGCTCGTCACCGGCGCCGGCACGACCGGGAATCTCGCGCAGGCGCGCGCCCTCGGCGCGAGCAGCGTCGTCGTGAAGCCGTTCGCGACCGCCGAGCTCGTCGCGGCTGTTGCCGCGGCGCTCTCCGAGACGGTCGCCCCGGTGCCGCACCGCCAGCGCTCCGTCCTCCTCGTCGAGGACGACGCCGATCTCGCCGGCCTCGTGAGCGAGACGATCAGCCGCACCGTCGACGACGTCCGCGTCGTCCACGCGCTCGACATCGCGAGCGCCGTGAGGCTGTCGGCCGAATCGTCCTGGTCGCTCGCCGTGCTCGACAACAACCTTCCGGACGGGAGCGGGCTCGACCTCCTCGAGCGCCTCCTCGACTCCTTCCCCCAGATGCCGGTGCTCGTCATGACCGGCGAGGGCTCCGAGCGCGTCGCCGTCGAGGCGTTTCGCCGCGGGGCCTCCGACTACGTCGTGAAGGGCGAGGACACCCTCGCCGAACTCGGAACGCGCGTGCGCGCGCTGCTCGCCGCATGACGCTGCGCTGCCTCGTAGCCGACGATCACCCCGGCGTCGTCGTCGCCGTCTCCGACCTGCTCGAGTCGCACGGGGTCGAGCTGGTCGGCGTCGCCTCCGACGGCGAGGAGGCCGCAGCGCTCGCCGCGACGACGAACCCCGACGTGGCGCTCGTCGACTTCCGCATGCCGAAGCTCTGCGGAACCGAGCTCGTCTCGCGCATCCGCGAGGTCTCGCCCACGACCGAGGTGATCGTCTACACGGCCGAGGCCGGCGACAACCTGGCCGGGGACGTCATCCGCGCCGGCGGCGCCGGCGTCATCCTCAAGGAGGCGCCGCTCGACGACATCCTGCGCGCCGTCGAGGCGGCCGCGGCCGGACGAAAGTACGTCGACGCGACCCTGGCAGCCCGCGCGCTCATGCAGCCGCGCCGCGCCAACTCGCCGCTCACCGGCCGCGAGCAGGACGTCCTGCGGCTCCTCGCCGAAGGGCTCGGAAACGACGAGATCGGCGGCAAGCTCGGGATCAGCGGCGAGACCGTCCGCACCCACGTCCAGAAGGCCTGCGAGCGGCTCGGCGCCTCGACGCGCACGCAGGCCGTGGCCACGGCCATCCGGGGAGGGATGATCCGGTGACGGCGATCATCGACGAGCGCTTCCGCGAGAAGCCCTTCCCGCGCGTCTTCTTCGTCGCCGCGTTCGTCGTCGCCACGGTGACCGCGGCGGCGCTGCACGCCCTCGCCCCGTTCGCCTCGCGCGACCTCGAGCCGATCCTCGTCGGGAGCGCGTGGCTCGTCGCGTCGGGCATCGCCCTCGCGACCGCCGTCGCCGTCGCCGTCTGGACGCACGACCGAAGCCTCCGCCGCGCCTGGGTCTTCTGGGCGATCGCGTGCGCCGTCTGGTTCACCGGCGCGCTCGCGCGGCTCGTCTCGGTGAAGGGCGACCTGCCGAACCTCGAGGGCGTCGGCGACATCGCCTGGTTCCTCGTCCCCGTGATCGCGATCGCGTCGATCGCCTACGACGCGCCGAAGGGGCTCTCGTTCGGGCTCTTCCTGCTGGACGCGATCCCGGTCGTCCTCCTCGTCTCGATCATCGCGCGCTTCCTCAGCCCGCACGAGCTGAACGAGTTCACCCACGACGAGGTCCTGCTCCTCGGCTACCCGATGCTCTACCTCCTGCTTGCGCTCGTCGGGCTCCAGATGCTCGACCTCGAGCGTCCACGCCTGTCCTCCCCGAACATGTGGGGCTTCGGCGTCGCGCAGCCGTACCTCGCGCTCGCGGCCGCGACCTACCCGGCCTACACGGCGCAGTCGCTCGTCGTCGCCGCGCCGCCGTGGGACGCCTTCTGGACGGTCGGCTTCATCGCCGCCGCCTGGGCCGCGCTCTGCCGCGCCAAGGCGATCGACGTGACCCCGCGCCTCGTGCGCTTCGACGACAGCGGCCCGCGCGTCCTCGCCCCGGCGATCGGCACGCTCGGGCTCGTCATCGTGAGCCTGGCCGCTCCGGACGACTACAACCACATCCCCGCCGCGCTCGCGGTCGTGGCCGTGGTCTGCTTCATCCTCCGCGCCCAGGTCGTGCGCCGCGAGAGCCTCAGGGCTCAGAAGGGCCTCGTCGAGAGCGAGCGCAAGCTCCGCACGCTCGTCTCGAACGTGCCCGGCGCCGTGTACCGGTGCGAGTACGGGAGCGGCTGGATGATCGACTTCGTGAGCGAGGAGATCGAGGCGATCACCGGCTACCCGGTCTCCGACTTCACCCGGACGCGCCGCCAGAGCTTCGACACGATCGAGCATCCCGACGACGAGGCCGAGTTCAACGCGCACATCACGCGGAAGATCGAGGCGCGCGAGCCGTTCGAGTACGAGTACCGGATCATCCATGCCGACGGCGGCGTGCGCTGGGTGCTCGACAAGGGCCAGGCCGCGTACGGCCGGCGCGGCGAGGTGCTCTGGATCGACGGCGTGCTCGTGGACATCACCGAGCGCAAGCGCGCCGAGGCCGAGGTCGAGACGCAGACCGGGCTCCTCAAGATCCTCCAGAGCGTCGCGGTCGCCGCGAACGAGGCGCACGAGCTCGAGGAGGCGCTGCGCGCCTGCGTCGACGAGGTGTGCGCGCAGTCGGACTTCACGATCGGCCATGCGCTGACCCGCCGCGGCGACGGGCTCGTGTCGACCGGGATCTGGCACGCGGACGACCCCGCCGCCGGCGCTGCGTTTCGCGCGGCCACGGGCGAGCACGTCTTCCGCACCGAGACCGGCTACCTCGGACGCGTGCTGAGCTCCAAGCAGGCCGTGTGGCTCGTCGACCCGGTCGCCGACGACCTGCCCATCCGCTGGCAGCAGGCGGCCGAGTTCGGCCTGCGCAGCGCACTCGCGTTCCCCGTCGTCGTCGGCGGCGAGGTCGTCGCGGCGGTCGAGTTCTACTCCCCGCACCCCACTCCCCCGGACAATCGCGTGCTCGGCGCCGTCACGAACGTCGGCGCCGTCCTCGGCCGCGTGGTCGAGCGCCGCCGCGCCGAGGAGGTGCTGGAGCAGCAGAACGAGCACCTGCGCCAGCTCGACTCCCTGAAGGACGAGTTCGTCGGGCTCGTGTCACACGAGCTGCGCACGCCGCTGACGTCGATCCGCGGCTACCTCGATCTCGTGCTCGACGATCGCGACGAGCTCAGCGAGAACCACCAGAAGTACCTGGAGGTCGTGCAGCGCAACTCGCAGCGCCTGCTCCAGCTCGTCAGCGACCTCCTCTTCGTCGCGCAGGTGGATGCCGGCCGCATGTCGGTCGAGCGCGAGGACGTCGATCTCGGGGCGATCGCCGCCGAGGCCGTTCAGGGCGCGCAGCCGCACGCGGACGAGCAGCAGGTGGAGCTCGAGCTCCATGCGGAGACGACGCGCCTCTCCGGCGATCCCGCGCGCCTCTCCCAGCTCGTCGACAACCTGGTCTCGAACGCGATCAAGTTCACGACGTCAGGCGGCTCGGTCGTCGTGCGCACCCGGACGACGCAGCGCGGCGTGCTCCTCGAGGTCGCCGACTCGGGCATCGGGATCCCCGCGGACGAGCAGGAGCATCTCTTCGAACGCTTCTTCCGCACGTCCAACGCGCGCCGGGCCGCGATTCAGGGGACGGGTCTCGGCCTCGTGATCGTCCAGGCGATCTCGGAGGCGCACGGCGGCCGCGTGTCGGTCGAGAGCGAGGAAGGCGTCGGCACGACGATCACCGTCGAGATGCCCGCGTCCGGCTCGGTCGAGCTCCGCGAAGTCGCCTAGTTATCTCTTGACGGTCCAGCGCCAGGTCGCCGGCGTCTTGTCCCAGCCGCCCGTGCTTCCTGCGCGGACGCGGAAGGTGTGCTTGCCCGGCTTGATCCGCTTGTACGTCTTGCCGGGAGAGCACTGCCTCCACCGCTTCTGGTTGTCGAACTTGCACTGGTAGCTGACCTTGCCGCGCTGCTGGCCGCTCTTCCAGAGCACGCCCCAGTGGAAGAAGGCGGTCTTCTGGCGCGTGACCTTCGGCGGCCAGATGTGGAGCTGGGTGCCGGGCGGCGGCGGCTTCGGGCACTGCGTGCCCATGTTGACCGGCGCGGTGTTGCTCGGCGCCTCGTTCTCGGAATCGAACGCGACGACCTGCCAGTTGTACGTCGTCTTGCAGAGCTGGTTCCCGAGGGTGAGCGTCGTCGTCGCGCTCGAGGCGCGCGCCCTGGCCGCGTACAGGCTTCCGTTCCGGTAGATCTCGTATCCGCCGAGCCACGTCTCGTCGGTCGACGCGGTCCAGTCGAGCTTGACGGTCGTCCCGCTGAGCCTCGTGACCGTCAGGACCGGCGCGGACGGCGCCGCCAGGTCCGGCGTGGTCTCCGAACGTTGCGGTTGCGGTCCGCGGCTGGTCCATGAGCAGCGAGCAGACCGTTCGCGCCACCGCGACCGTCAGCGACGGCTCGCAGTTCGACGACCAGCCGTGGAACTCGGAGCCGGAATCGGCCGTCGCGCGTCAGCAGCACCGTGGCCGGAATCGGCTCTCCGACGCCGGGCGGCGTCAGCGGCGGCGTATGCCAGTGGATGCAGTGGAACTCGATGTTCTGCGCGCAGAACATCTTCACGTCCCAGGTCGTTCGCGACTCGTCTCGGCTCGGCGCACTCGGTGCTGCCCTTGTAGGTGTAGAACCCCGGCTCGTACTTGTTCTTCGCGGTCGCGTTGAAGGTTCCGGTACCGAGACCCGTGCTCGCGGCCGTGAGCGCTGTGGTCGGCGTCTCGCAGATCGGCCGGCACTGGGTCTTGCCGGGCGGAAGCAGGTTCTGGCTGTTGTTCGGACAGACGATCTGGGCCTGCGCCTGCGTCGGCTGCGCCAGCATGAGGAATGCGAAGAACGACATCGCCAAAAGGATCCAGGCGAGCCGCTTCAGACCACCTTCTCGTACCTCTGCGTGATTGCGCATACGCCTCTCTAACCGCGTCGTAGCACAGGTTCTGACCAAATGTACCACCCGGTTTGGGCCGAAAGATCGGCCTTGCGAATTCATTACCGGCCTCTTACGCGGCCAGTAACCTGCGCGGTCGCCCGTGGACGCCCCCTACCAGCCGATTCCTCCCGAACCTGCCCGCGAAATGCGGCCGCTGCTCGGGTTCACGCTCGTCACGTCGGCGATCCTGCTCTGGTCGCTGAACGCCCCCGTGGCCAAGGTCATCCTCCAGTCGGCCGACCTCTCGGCGTACCGGCTCGCGGAGGTCCGGGCGACCGGCTCGGCGCTCCTCCTCATGGGCGCGGTGCTCGTCTTCGCGCCGCGCTCGCTCAGGGTCAGCCGCGGCGAGCTCGCGTTCCTCGTCTGCTTCGGCGCCAGCCTCGCGCTCGTCCAGTTCTTCTACTTCGTCGCGATCGAGCGGCTCGCGATCGGCATCGCGCTCGTCATCAACGCGCTCACGCCGGTGCTCGTCGCGCTCTGGGCGCGGTACGCGGGTCACGAGGACGTGCGCCGCCGGATCTGGGTCGCGATCGGCCTCTGCCTCGTCGGCGTCATGCTCGTCGCGGGCGTCTGGAGCGGGCTCACGCTCGACGGCATCGGGCTCCTCGCCGGACTCGCGAGCGCGACCACCTACGCGGCCTACGTCCTCATGGCCGAGCACGGCCTCAAGCAGGGGCGCGACGCGTTCTCGCTCCTCGCCTGGGGCTTCGCCTTCGCGGCGGTCTTCTGGGGGCTCTTCCAGCCGTGGTGGACGTTCCCGTGGGACAAGGTGGACGGCGCGTCGTCGCTCCTCGGGCGGCTCGCCGAGTACGAGGCGCCCGTGGGCGGGCTCATCGGGTACGTCATCGTCTTCGGCACGGTCGTCCCGTTCTGCCTGCTCGTCACGGCGCTCCACTACGTGCCGGCGACGCGCGTGACGATCTTCGGGATGCTCGAGCCGGTCGTGGCCGCGGTCGTCGCGTACGCGTGGCTCGGCGAGGAGCTCACGGCGGTGCAGATCGTCGGCGCGCTGCTCGTGCTCGGCGGGGTCGCGATCGCGACGACCGCGCGCGTGGCTGCCCCGGGCTAGCGAACTTCGAAGATCTCGCGCAGCTCGGCGACGCGGTCGGCCCGCAGCTGCTCGCGCTCGCCACGCGCAACCGCGTCCACGACGTTTTCGAGGACGGTCGCCAGCTCGAGCGGGTTGAACGGCTTGGTCACGTAGTCGACGCCGCCGAGGTCGATCCCACGCGCCTGGTCGCGCACGTCCGCGCGGGCGGTGAGGAAGACGATCGGTATCGCCTCGGTCGCATCGTCGGCGAGCAGCTCCTCGGCGACCGTCCAGCCGTCGACGCCGGGCATCATCACGTCGAGGAGGATCAGGTCGGGACGCTCGGCGCGCGCGGCCTCGAGTCCGGCCCGTCCGGTGGCGGCCTCGACGACCTCGAAGCCTTCCGCCTCGAGGTTTGCGCGGCAGAGAAGGCGCAGGGGCGCTTCGTCGTCGACAACCAGGACCTTCGTCACTATTAGCCCCGCCTACCCGACGCACCCTGGTTCGAAGCGGGCAGCTCGAACACGAAGCTCGAGCCCTTCTCCTCCGACTCGACCCAGAGGCGGCCGCGCATCGCGGCCACGAGACCGCGGGCGAGGAAGAGGCCGACGCCCGTTCCGCCCTCCGGGTCCGGCCCGCCTTCGGCGCCGTGGAAGAGCTTCGTGAAGAGCCGCTTGCGGTCGGCGAGCGCGATTCCCGCCCCCTCGTCGACGACCCGCAGCTCGACCGTGTCGGAGCGCGCGCGGCCCAGCGATCGTGATCGTCCCGCCCGGGGGCGAGAGCTTGATCGCGTTCGCGACGAGGTGATGGACGACCTCGCCGAGCCGTCCTCGATCGGCCAGCGCGACCAGCCCGGCGGGAACGTCGACGTCGAACCGGTGCCCGGTCTTCGGCTCGCTCTTCACGACGCCCGCGACGACCTCGCCGAGGTCGACCGGGCCGAGGTCGAGCCCGAGCGTGCCCGCTTCGAGCCGCGCGACGTTCAGGAGGTCGTCGACGATGCGGATGAGCCGTTCCGACTCGGACGCGATGTACCCGAGGAACGTGGCCCGGTCGGTCTCCTCGAACTGGACGTCCTGGCGCATGAGCGTCTCCGCGAAGCCGTAGATCGAGGTGAGGGGTGTGCGCAGCTCGTGCGAGACGGCCGCGACGAACTCGGACTTCATCGTCTCGACGGCGCGCTCGGCCGACACGTCGCGGAACGCGAAGACCCGGCCCGCGACCGCGCCGGAGTCGTCGTGCATGACCGCCTCCGTCAGCGAGAGCCAGACCTCGTCGCCGCCGCGCAGGATCGCGACCTCGCGCTCGCCCGCGGGGCGCTCGTCGCCGCTTTCGAGCTCGCGCTGGAGCGTCTCGGCGACCCGCCGGCCGACCGCCTCGCTCGCGGGGACGCCGGTGATCTGCGCCGCGGTCGCGTTCCAGAGGACGATCGTCCCGTCGCGGTCGACCGCGACGATGCCGTCGGCGATGTTCCCGAGAATCGCCTCGCTTCGCTCCTTCTCCTCGGCCACGCTGCGGTAGAGCTCCGCGTTCGCGAGAGCGGCCGAGGCCATCGCGGCAAGAGCGGCGAGCGCCTGCGTCTCGTCCGTGCGCCAGGCACGCGGCGTCGCCGAGTAGACGCTCAGCATTCCGCCGAGGCCTCCCCGGCCCGGGCATCGGCACGACCGAGGAGGCGGCCATGCCGTGCGTGAGCAGCGTGTCCTCGGAGGCGAGCCTGGGCGCCGCCAGGATGTCCTCGACCTGTCCGGGGCTGCGCGACTGCGCCACGTCGCCGAGGAGGCCCGCGCCCGAGCTCGACCGCGTGCCGACGGCCTCTGCGGCCCGCTCACCGGATCCGGCCACCACGACCAGCTCGTCGCCCACGAGCGTGCGGACGACGGCGGCGTCGGCAGCGAGCAGCTCACGCGCCGCGATCGCGATCTCCTCCGTCACGCGCTCGGGCGAGAGGCCGGTGACGAGGCGCGCGCCGACCGTCGCGAGGTAGTCCGACAGCATGCGCCCCCGCCGTTCGGACTCGTACAGCTCGCTGCGCTCGAGCGCGCCGCGCGCCGCGTCGCTGAGATGGCCGGCGACGGTGAGATCGTCGTCGGTGAACTCGTGGTCGGCCTTGAAGACGACGACGACCGAGGCGAAGTCGCTCTCTCCGCGGGCGACCGGCGCGGCGCAAAGCGATGCGTAGCCGCTCTTGGTGAGGAGCTCCCGCGCGGCCGGATCGAACCGGTCGTCGTCGCGGAGCGAGCTCACCACCATCCGGCCCTTGCGGCCCGCGTCGGCGAGTGGCGTCTGCGCGGCCGGTATGCCCTCGGCCAGCGCCGCGGCCAGCTTGGGCGGCAGCTCGTAGGAGCCGGCGAGCCGGAGCAGCGAGCCGGCGGGCTCGAGCACGAACGCCGCGTCGCCGCCGAGCGCCTCCGCGGCCGCGCGCGCGAGCGCGTCGAGCGTCTGGCCGAGCGTGAGCGGCGAGCCGAGCACCTCGGCGATCCGGAAGAACCCGAGCTGGATGCGCGCCTGGCGCTCGTCGTCGGTGAGGAGCCGGGCAACGTGGATCGCAACGCCGACCTCGCCGGCAACGGTTTCGGCGATCGCGATGTCGTTGGCCGACCACGCACCGGTGTGAGTGCGGTGAAGCGAGAAGACGCCGACCTGCTGGTCGAAGACGAGAACGGGGGTTGCGAGTGCGGCCTTCGTCCCGAGAGCTGTGAGTGCTGCGCGCCCCCCGAGCGTCTCGTCATCCAGCGCCGGCGCGTCCTCGATGTCGCCGATCGCGATCGTGCGGCTCTCTCGGAGCGCGAGGTTCGACACCGCGAGCCGCTCCGGCACGGTCGTCCCGATCGGCTCGATCCCCGGCGCGGCCCATTCGGCGCGGACGGGAGCTCCCTCGGGTGAGGTGCCAAGCCGGATGAAGCAGCGCGCGACACCGAGACCGCGTCCGATCTCGCCCACCGCGACGTCGAGCACGTCGTCGAGGTCGAGCTCCGAGCGAACCTTGCGCGCGATTTCGCCCACGAGACGCTCGCGCTCGAGAGCGCGCCGGAGCGCGTCGGCGGAGCGCATCCGCCGCAAGACCGGCGCCGTCTCGTCCGCGAGGCGCTGGATCGCCTCCACGAGCTCGGTTGGGAAATGACGGCGGTCCGTGCAGGACGCGACAACGAGCGCGCCGACGAAGCGCTCCTCCGCGGTCATCGGCACGAAGGCGGCGCTCTTCACGTTCAGCGCCTCCACGAGATGCTGGTTGACGTTCGCGGCGGCGGCCGCGTCGTAGACCGTGAAGGCGATCCGCTCGCGGGCCACGGTGGCGATCCCGCCGATGTCGTTCGCGAGATCGATCGAGACGCTCCGGAACCATGTCTCGTCGCCGCCGCGGATGGCGAACCCGGACGCGCGGTCGGCCTCCTCGTCGGCGAGCGCGAGCGCGAGCACGTCCGCATCCGCGATACCTGCCACCGCATCCAGGAAGACATCGACCGCCTCGCGCGGATCCTCGGCCCGGCCCAGGGCAACGGTGATCGAGGGTGTTGCGAACTCGTGGCGCGCGAACCGGATATCGGTCATCTCCTCCGATGATAGAGCGGCGCCGAAGATAGGCCGTTCGGCCTATTGGCACGGCCTGGCACGCGGGATAGCGTTCGGCCACTGGACGATGCGAGCCGCGGCCGGTTGTCCTGGCCGAGAAACGCCGCGGTGAGCGATGCGGAGGGCCCGCTGCTACACCCCCCCAGCGGCGGGCCTTCCGCTCAGTTCATCGGGCTGCGGAACCACGTGGATACCATGAGATCCATGGTGAAACGGATCCTCCTCGCATCGCCGCGCGGCTACTGCGCAGGCGTCGAGCGCGCCGTCGACACGGTCGAGCGCGCGCTCGACATGTGGGGCGCGCCCGTCTACGTGCGGAAGCAGATCGTCCACAACCTCCATGTCGTCCGCGACCTCGAGGAGCGCGGCGCGATCTTCGTCGAGAGCGAGACCGACGTGCCCGCGGGAGCGACGGTCGTCTTCTCCGCGCACGGCGTCGCGCCGTCGGTCCACAAGAACTCCGAGGCGCAAGGCCTGAAGACGATCGACGCGACCTGTCCGCTCGTCACCAAGGTGCACGCGGAGGCGCGGCACTACGCGAAGCGCGGCTACACGATCGTCCTCATCGGGCACGAGGGTCACGAGGAGGTCGAGGGCACGATGGGCGAGGCGCCCGAGGCGATCGTCCTCGTCGAGTCACCCGAGGACGCGGAGACCGTCGACCTCGCGCACGCGGAGAAGCTCTCGTACATCACGCAGACGACGCTCTCGGTGGACGAGACGAACGAGGTCATCGACGTGCTGCGCCGGCGCTTCCCCTGGATCGAGGCGCCGAAGAAGGAAGACATCTGTTACGCGACCACGAACCGCCAGCGCGCCGTGAAGGCGATGCTGAAGGAGATCCAGCTGCTGCTCGTGATCGGCTCGCGCAACAGCTCGAACTCGAACCGGCTCGTCGAGGTGGCGCGAGCCGCCGGCGTCGCAGTCGCACCTGATCGACGACGAGACCGAGATCGACGAGACGTGGCTCGAGGGCGTCGAGACGCTCGGCGTCACGTCGGGCGCATCCGCTCCCGAGCGGCTCGTCGACCGCGTGATCGACTGGTTCCGCGAGCGCGGCGTCACCGACGTGGAGCCGTTCACGGACGAGACCGAGGACGTCACCTTCAAGCTCCCGGTCGAAATCCGCCGCTCGGCCGCGGCCGCTTCGGTCGCCTAGCCGACGAGGAAGAACGAGTCGCGGAGACCGGGTGGCGGCGGCCGCGGCGGTCGAAGACGCCCCGGAGCTGCCGGTCGTGCGAGAACGTGGGCGATGAGCTCTCCGGAGAGGTCGAAGGCCGGCCGCCGGCGAACCAGCTGATCGGGCCGATGAACGGTCACCCGGCGATCGCCAGGCGCCAGCAGCGCTCGGGCCACCCACGATCTCCCGGCCGCGCGGGAAGCTGCTCGACGCCTACGCCGCCTCGAAGTTCGGGGGAGGGCTGGATGGAGTCGCTGAAGTTCGAAGTCGAGCCGTTCGGCATTCGCACCACGATCGTGGAGCCGGGCTTCTTCCGTACCGAGCTGCTCACGAAGGAATCCACCGCCTATGCCGACCTCTCGATCGAGGACTACGCCGAACGCACCGCCCAGACCCGTCCTCGCCTGGGAGGCGATGAGCGGCAAGCAGGGTGGCGATCCGGCCAAGCTCGCGAAGGCTCTCGTCACCCTCGTCGATGAGGCGGAGCCGCCGCTGCGCTGGCCTGCGGGCGCCGACGCAGTCGAGGCTCTCGAGCGAAAGGGCAGGGAGTTGCTCGCACAGGCCGACGCCTATCGCGACCTGTCCTCGTCACTCGCGGTTGACTAAACGGACACGACGCGCGAAAGCGCGCGGCGCATCCACGCCCGCGTTAACGCACTACGACCCACCCAGGGTGGGGACCGTCGTTCGGACCCTCGGTCAGCGTAGCCCGGAGATCGCGCCGCCGGCGTGCCGAGTTCGTGCCGATCGTATTCACAGGGTCGGCGAGGGCGCGCTAGGCCTTCGCCACGCCGAGCTCGGCGCCCGGCTCGAGGCGCTCGGCCAGCGTCTCCGCCTTGATCCAGTCCGCGTGGCGCAGGAGATCGTCGTCCGCGGGAACCGTGAGCACGATCCGGTCGGTCACCTCGAGCCCGGCCTCCTTGCGCATCAGGTTCACCGAGTGGATCAGGTCGAGCACGCGGCCCTCGAGCCGCAGCTCGTCGTCGAGCTCCGTGTCGATCGCGACGGTGACGCCGTCCTGCGACTCGACCGCCCAGCCCTCGCGGCCGACGCGCTCGACGAGCACGTCGTCTGCCGCCAGGTCATGGCCGCCGACGCGGAACCCGCCGCCGTCGAGCTCCTCGAACTCGCCCGCGGCCAGCGCGGCCCGCACGGCGCCCAGCTCCTTCCCGAGCCGCGGCCCGAGCACCGGCAGGTTCGGCTTCACGCGCAGCTCGGTCGCGTCCACCTCGCCGAACTCGAGCTCCTTCACGCGCAGCTCGTCGCGGATCGTGTCCGCGTGCTCGCCGGCCCGCGTCGCGCCCTGAACGACCGCGCGACCGAGCGGCTGGCGGAGCTTCAGTCCCGCCCCGTCGCGGGCGCGCCGGCCGAGCTCGGCGACGGCGCGCGCCTCGGCCATTCCGTCGAGCAGCTCCGTATCCACCGCACGCACCTCGGGCCAGCCGGCCAGATGGACGCTCTCGGGAGCGTCTGAGCACCGCTCCGCGACGAGCGCCTGCCAGAGATGCTCGGAGAGGAACGGCATGATCGGCGCGATCACCCGCAACGACTGGACGATCGCCGTCCAGAGCGTGCGAAACGCCGCGTCGTCGTAGTCGTAGAAGCGCCGGCGCGAGCGGCGGATGTACCAGTTCGAGAGGTCGTCCACGAACGCCTCGAACGCCCTCGACGACGCGGTACGAAAGCTGCGCCTCGTACGCCTCGGTCGTCTCGGCGACCAGCGCGTCGGTGCGCGCGAGGAGCCAACGGTCGAGCAGCGTCAGCTCCACGTCCTCGAGCCTCGAGAGATCGGCGTAGCGCGGCTCGAAGCCCTCGATGTTCCCGTAGTCGCAGAGGAACCGCACCGAGTTCCAGAAGGTCAGGAGCCGCCGCTTGATCTCGTGCGCCGGCCCGTAGCCGAAGAGCAGGTTGCGGTCGGGCGGCTGCGTGCAGAACTGCCAGCGCATCACGTCCGCGCCCATGCGCGAGAACGCGTCCTCGGCCGGGATCAGGTTCCCCCAGGAGCCGTGCATCTCGCGGCCGTGCTCGTCGAGCATCTTCTCGTAGCCGAGCGCCGACTTGAACGGCGCCTTGCCCACGAGCGCGACCGACATGAAGAGCTGCGAGTAGAACCACAGCCGGATCTGCTCGCGCATCTCGGTCACCCAGTCGGCCGGAAACCACGTCTCCCAGTGCTCGTGGTCGGGCAGGTCGGCGGTCGAGAGCCCCTTCGACGCCCCGGTCGCGTAGCCGCCCTCGATGAACTCCGGGTTCTGCCAGCCGAGCGTCGAGAACGGGACGATGCCGGCGTCGAGCCACACGTCCCCCACCTCGACGACCCGGCGCACCCCGTCGGCCCCGCAGCCGTCGCAGCGGATCGTCACCTCGTCCACCCACGGGCGATGGAGCTCCTCGAGCTGCTCCAGCCCGCCGGTCGCCTTCTCGGACAGCTCGCCCTTGGAGCCGACGACGGTCAGATGCCCGCACTCGCCGCACGGATAGAACGGCAGCGGCAGGCCGAAGAAGCGCCGGCGCGAGATGTTCCAGTCGCCGAGGTTGCGGAGCCAGTCGTCCATCCGCTTGCCGAAGTACTCGGGCGTCCAGTCGATCGTCGCGTTGGCGTCGATGAGCTTCGGGCGCAGCTCCTCGACGGCGATGAACCAGTCGTCGGAGATCCGGAAGATGAGCGGCGTGTGGCAGCGCCAGCAGAACGGGAAGCGGTGCTCGATCGTGCCCGCGTCGATCAGGCGTCCGCGCTCGGCGAGGTCGGCGACGAGCTGGTCGGCCGCCTCGGCGGTGCCGAGCCCGTGCAGCCAGCCGTAGTCGGGGTAGAAGCGCCCGGCCTCGTCGACCGGCGTGAGCACGGCGAGATCGTTGACGCGCGAGAGCTCGAAGTCCTCCGAGCCGCAGCCCGGCGCGATGTGGACGATCCCGGTGCCCTCGTCCATCGAGACGTCGTCCCACGGGATGACGCGGTGCTCGACGCCGGCCGCGGCGGGCAGGTCGTCGAACGGGCCCTCGTAGCGCCAGCCGACGAGCTCGGCGCCGGGGCGGCGATCCTCGAGCTGCTCGTCGGGATGGCGGCGCACCGCGACCCACTCGCCGTTCTCGCGCCGGCCGTACTCCTCCGTCGGGATGCACGGCGGCGGCGACGTTGGCGGGCAGCGTCCACGGCGTGGTCGTCCAGACGGCGAGCGCCTCGCCCGGACGGTCGGTCAGCGGCAGGCGGACGAAGAGGGACGGGTCGATGCGGTCCTCGTAGCTCCCGACCAGCTCGTGCGCGGAGATCGACGTGCCGCAGCGCGGGCACCACTCGGTCGAGCGGTGGCCGAGGTACAGGTAGCCCTGCTCGTGCATGCGCTTGAGGAAGCCCCAGATGTACTCGATGTTCGTGTCCGAGAAGGTGAAGTAGTCGTTGCCCCAGTCCATCCACTGGCCCAGGCGGACGCAGCCGCGCGTGATCTCGCCGGCCGACCAGACGACCTTCTCGCGGCAGCGGCGTGAGAACTCGGCGAGGCCGTACTCCTCGATCTCGTGCTTCGAGTTGAGGCCGAGCTCGCGCTCGACGCCGACCTCGATCCAGAGGCCCTGGCAGTCGAACCCGTTCTGGTAGCGCTGATGGAAGCCGCGCAGGCCCTTGTAGCGCTGGAAGACGTCCTTCAGCGTGCGGCCCCAGGCGGTGTGGACGCCGAGCGTCTTGTTCGCCGTGACCGGGCCGTCGACGAAGCTCCAGACCGGGCCTTCGGCGTTCTGCTCGCGCAGCCGGTTGAACGTTTGCCGCTCCTCCCACCAGGCGAGGATCTCCTCCTCGAGGGCGGGATGGTCGGGCACGGGCGGAAGCGGCCTGAACATGGGGAAACGGAGTCTAGACGCGGGACTTTTCGCCGCGGCCCGGACGTTTCAGAAGGAGACAATCAACAGGAGGAAACCGTGGCAACACAGGCAGTGGAAGCGACCGAGACGACATTCGAAACCGAGGTGCTGGGCAGCGAGAAGCCCGTGATCGTGGATTTCTGGGCTGAGTGGTGCGGCCCGTGCCACATGGTCGCTCCCGCCCTCGACCAGATCGCCGAGGAGCGCGCCGACGAGCTTCGGCTCGTGAAGGTGAACATCGACGAGCAGCCCGCGATCGCGCAGCGCTACGGGATCATGAGCATCCCGACGATCGTCCTCTTCAAGGACGGCGAGCCGGTTGCCGGCGCCCTCGGCGCACAGCCCAAGGGCGCGCTCGAGCGAGCGCTCGGCCTCGTCGAAGACGGCGCCTAGCCCTCTCGCGCTACGAACGGCCCGTGTCCATTCGGGCCATGTTGGGGGTCTGACCCCGGGCATGGCCCGAACGGCCGTGCCCGGGGTCGTTTCGCCAGCGTTGGTGCGGAAATCGGCGATCCGTCGTTCTCTACCTGATCGGTCGAGAATGGCGGTTCCGTAGGATCGCGGCGTGAGGCACCAGTCCGCGACCGCGCACGAGCTCGCCCAGGTCGGGCTTCTCGCCGGGCTGCCCGGAGAAGTGCTGGCGAAGCTCGGCGAGCGGATGGAGCGGCGCGACGTCGCACCGGGCGAGCGGATCGTCTCGCAGGGCGAGGACGGCGACCGCTTCTACGTCGTCATCGGCGGGCTCCTTCGCGCGGTGCAGGACGAGCTCGGCGAACGCACCGTCCTGAAGCCCGGCGCCTACTTCGGCGAGGTGGCGCTCCTCATGGACGTCTCGCGCACGGCCACGGTCGAGGCGGTCACGCCGGCGACGGTCGCGAGCTGCGACCGGGCGACGTTCGACGAGTTCCTGCGCCCGCTCTTCACGGAGTAGCGGCGCCGCCGAACGACTCGAGCACCGCGTCCGAGAACGCCGGCCATGCTTCCCGCGACCAGTCGCCGAAGTCGCGGTCGGTGAGGCACGCGCACGCGAGCCCTGCCTCGGGATCGACCCACAGGAACGTCCCCGCGCGGCCGAAGTGGCCGAACGTGCGCGGCGAGTTTCGCGCGCCCGTCCAGTGCGGCGCCTTGCCGTCGCGCAGCTCGAACCCGAGCCCCCAGTCGTTCGGATCCTGCCGCCCGTACCCGGGGAGCACGCCGGCGAGCCCGGGGAACGCGACCGTCGCGGCCTCGGCGAGCGTCTCCTCCGCCAGGAACCGAGGCGCGAGCAACTCCCGCCCGAACGCCAGCAGATCCGCCACCGACCCGGACAGGCCCCACGCGGGCGAGCCCTCCAGCGAAGCCGTCATCCCGACCGGCTCGAGCACCGCCGCGGCCAGGTACTCCGCGAACGGCATCTCGGCGCGCTCGGCAACCAGCGCGGCCGCCAGCTCGATTCCCGTGTTCGAGTAGATCCGCCGAGTCCCGGGCCCGGTCAGCGGACGCTCGCCGTCGAGCGGAAGCCCGGACGCGTGCGAGAGCAGGTGCCGCAGCGTCGCCCCGGGCGGCCCGGCCGGCTCGTCCAGCTCCACGATCCCCTCCTCGGCCGCGACGAGCACCGCGCCCGCGGTCACGAGTTTGGTCACGGAGGCCCAGGGAAACACCCGATCCTCCGCGCCGCGCCGGGCCAGCACGCCCTCCGCCGAAACCACGCCGACAGCCGCGTTCTCCACCGGCCAGGCGTCCATGAGGGCGAGCGCGTCCACGGCGGGCGATACTACGCGCAGACGAGGAGTCGAACTTGCCGGAATCGACAGAATCCACCAGGCCGCTCTACCCGCCGTCGATCACCGGCGAAAGCTTCGCGGAAGGGGGCAGCGTTCTCGAGCACAAGTTCGGCGTAGGCGACCCGTTCACGCTGGGCGTCGAGGAGGAGTACATGCTCCTCGACCCCGAGACGTTCGACCTCGTGCAGCACATCGACACGGTGCTCTCCCGCATCCACGAGGAGGAGTTCGTCGCGCGCGTCTCGCCCGAGCTCATGCAGTCGGTGATCGAGATCTCGACGCCCGTCTGCCACACGGCGAGCGACATCGACTCCGAGCTGCGCCGGCTGCGCGGATACGTGACCGGGCTCGGCCGCAAGGAAGGCCTGCGCGTCGGCTCGGCCGGGACGCATCCGTTCAGCCTCTTCGAGCGCCAGCGGATCACCGCGCGCGACCGCTACCGCGCGCTCGTCGACCAGCTCCAGTACGTCGCCCGCCGCGAGCTGATCTTCGGGATGCACGTCCACGTCGCCGTCGACGGGCCGGACAAGTGCATCGCCGTCCTCACCGCGATGCTGAACCACCTCGGGGAGCTGCTGGCGCTGTCGGCCTCCTCCCCGTTCTGGCGCGGCGAGCTGACCGGCCTCGAGTCGACGCGCCAGATGGTCTTCGCCGCGTTCCCGCGCTCGGGCGTGCCGCCGCGGTTCGCCGACTACGAGGAGTACGCGCGCGTCGTCGGCCAGCTCGAGAAGACCGGCTGCATCGCCGACTACACGCACATCTGGTGGGACATCCGCCCGCATCCCAAGTGGGGCACGCTCGAGGTGCGGGTGATGGACGCGGTCACGCGGGTGGACGACGCCGTCGCCATCGCCGCGTACATTCAGGCCCTCGTGAAGCGCTACTGCGACGCCTACGACGCCGGCCAGCAGCTCCCGACCTTCCACCGGATGCTCGTGACCGAGAACAAGTGGCTCGCCGGCCGCTACGGGCTCGAGGCGCCCGTGATGGACCTCGTCACCGGACGGCGGAACCGCGTTCCGGTGGCGCAGCTCATCCGCCGGACGCTCCGCGAGATCGAGCCGCACGCGGTCGAGCTCGGCTCCGACCGGGAGCTCGCCGGCATCGCGGACATCCTCGCGCGCGGAAACAGCGCCGACCGGCAGCGCCGCATCTACAACGCGAACCGCGACATCGCCGAGGTCGTCCGCGAGATCGCCGACGCGACCGAGGACGTCGAGCTCGAGCCGGTGGCCGCGTGATCGCCGCCGGGGAGACGCGCACCGAATCCGACCTTGCTCGCCGCCCCGGGCGAGTCGGTCCGCCTGCACGATCTGACGCCGCCGGGCGAGGGGATTCTGCTGCTCTTCTACCTCTTCGACTGGTCTGCGACCTGCACGGACGAGCTGCTGCTCCTGCGCGACCGGCGCGAGGACCTCGAGGCGGCCGGCTACTCGCCGTTCGGGGTGTCGCGCGACAGCCCCTGGTCGCACGTCGCCTGGCGCGAGGCGCTCGACCTCGAGATCCCGCTCCTCTGCGACTGGGAGGCCGAGGCGATCCACGCGTTCGACATCGCTCACGAGTTCCGCGGGCTCTCGGACGTCGCGCAGCGCTCGTGCTTCCTCGTCGGCGGCGACCGGACGGTGCGCTGGACGCGGCTCTATGCTCCGGGCGAGGTGCCCGACATGGACGAGATGGTCGCCGCGGCGCGGGAGCACGGCTCGTGAAGCCGGCTCTCGTCGCGCTGCTGCTCGCGCTCGCCGTCGCCGGCTGCGGCACGGAGGAGTCCACGGAGACGAGCCCCGGCGCAGGCACGACGGCGGCCGCGCCGACGAACTCCGAGGAGCCCGCGACGTCGCTGACGATCGAGGTCGCCCAGACCGGCTTCGACCACGGCGTCACCCAGACGACCACGCTCGAGTGCGACCCGGTCGGCGGCAGCAACCCGCTCTCGGCCGAGGCGTGCGCGCCAGCTGGCCGCGCATCCCGAGGCGCTCGAGCCGGTTCCGGACGACATGGCGTGCACGATGATCTTCGGCGGCCCTGAACAGGCGCGCGTCTACGGGACGTTCGAGGGCGAGGAGATCGACGCGGAGTTCAGCAAGGCGAACGGCTGCGAGCTCGCGCGCTGGGAGTCGCTCGAGCCGCTCTTCAAAGTCGTAGTCGATTAGCCGCCGCCCGCGGCCCGCACGCTACGGTCGCTCGATGGACGACGACAATCCGCTGCGCAACCCTGCGTTCATCCTGCGCGCGGGGCTCGTCGTGCTCCTCCTCGTCCTCCTCTTCGGCCCGTACTGGCTGCGCGCCACCGTGCCGATCTGGATCCCGTTCCTCATCCTCGTCGGGCTCGAGCTGAACTTCTTCGTCGGCGCGATCCGCGCCGAGCCGCCCGGACCGCCGAACCGCGGGCCGCAGCCGGTCGACCAGGAGCTCTACGGCTACGCCTACGAGGAGGAGGACGAGCTCTGGTCGGACGGCGAGCCGAACGAGATCGAGCTGCCTCCCGCCGCCCCGTACCGGCGCCGTCCGTGGCGGCGGCTGGTGGCCGCGGGCGCCGTGCTGGCCGCGCTCGCGTTCGCCTTCTGGATCACGGACAGCCGCACGGGCTGGGACGGCGTCGACGAGTCGGACCAGGCGAAGGCGACCGAGCGGTTCGCCGTCGAGGCGTCCGCGATCGCGGACAAGCCGGTCACGGTGGAGTGCGACGAGGCGGGCGAGCACGTCGGCGTCGTCCAGCACGCGGACGGAGCGGCGCAGGTCGGCGGCGACGTCGCGTACCTGACGCCGGAGCGCTGCGACGACCTCTACCGCCTGGCGTTCAAGAACGAGGTGAACGGCAGCCAGACGGCCCGCTCCATCGCCGTCCTCGCGCACGAGGCCTGGCACCTTCGGGGTGTCGCGAACGAGGGCGAGACCGAGTGCTTCGCGTTCCAGTCGGGCATCGTCCTCGGTCAGCGCTTCGGCCTGTCGGAGGAGCGGGCGAGCCAGATGATGAGCCAGCAGCTCGCCGAGAACGCCCTGAGAAGCGGCGCGGGCGCGGCGTACGTCGTCCCGCCGGAGTGCCGCGACGGCGGACGGCTCGACCTGAACCCCGAGACCTCGCGGTTTCCCTAGCACTAGGTCGCCTGCATGCGCATGACGACCACGACCAGCGCCGCGCAGGCGATCGCGGCGATCAGCGCGAGATCAAGGTAAAAGCACGAGCTTTGCTCCGGCTCCTTCCGCCTGGCGGCGCCACGCGTCGGCGACCTGGTCGAGCGGTATCCGCTCCACGTCGAGGCGGATCTCTCCCGTCATCGCGAGGCCCACGAGCCGGCGGTAGTGCTCCGCGAGCTCGTCCGCCGGCACGGCGAAGTTCGTGTGGCCGAGGATGGAGAGGCTCTTGAACCGAACGGCCGCCGAGGCGAGCTCCGAGGTCGCGCCCGCAGACTGGCCGAGATTGACGATCGTCGCGTGCGGCGCCGCCGCCTGGATCGCCGCCGCTGCCGGCTCGCCCCAGAGCGGATCGAAGACGTAGCTCGGGCCCTTCGCCGCCGAATGCGTCCTTGAACGCGGCGACCAGATCGTCGGCCTCGTCGAGCCGCAGCGTCGCGTCGGCGCCGCACTCGGCCGCGCGCTCGAGCCCCGCGGCGTCGCGCCCGGCGGCGACCACCCGGGCCGCACCGAGGATCTTCGCCGCCTGCACGGCGACGAGCCCGACCGAGCCGGTCGCGCCGAGCACGAGCACGTTCTCGCCGCCGCGCAGCGGCGCGCGCCACGCGAGCGGGAGCCAGCCGGCGAGCCCGGCGATCCCCAGCGCCGGCGGCCAACCCGGGGTCGGCGCCTTCGGGCACCTCGATCGCGTGCGCGTCTCCCACCGGCGCGCGTTCGGCCATCGCGCCCTGCGTCGTGCGGCCGAGCGAGCCGCCGAAGATCCAGACGACGCGCCCGTCGGCGGTGCGGCCGACGGCCTCGCAGCCGGGGACGTAGGGCAGCTCGGGATGTCCGGTGGCGAGCACGCCGCGCGACACCGCGAGGTCGATCGGGTTGATCGGAGCGGCGAGGACCTCGATCGTCTCGCCGTCCGGCTCCGGTGCCTCTCCCAGCTCCGCGAGCGCGCCCACCGCACGGATGAGAGCGGCCCTCACTCGACCTCGACGATCGCCTCGATCTCGACCGTGATCCCGAACGGCAGGCTGCCCATGCCCACCGCCGAGCGGGCGTGCTTCTCGCCGAACACGTCGACGAAGAGGTCGGAGCACCCGTTGATCACGTAGGACTGCTCGCGGAAGTCGGGCACCGCGTTCACCATCCCGAGCAGCTTCACGACCCGCACGACGCGGTCGAGATCGCCGAGCTCGTTCCGCAGGATCGCGAGGATGTTCAGCCCGGCGAGCCGGGCATGCTCCGCGGCCTCGGCGGTCGTGACGTCGAGGCCGACCTTGCCGGTGGCGAACTCGCCGTTCGGGAGCGTCGGGACGGTGCCGGACGTGTAGATGAGGTTCCCCGTCCGGACGAAGTTCGCGAAGTTCGCCGCCGGCTCGAGCACCGGCGGCAGCTCGATGCCGAGCTCCTGGAGGCGCGCCTCGGCGCCCAACTACATCCCCATGGCGTGATAGCCCGAGTCGACGTAGAGCGTCGTCCCGGTCACGTTCTTCGCGTCCTCCGAGAGGAGGTAGGCGGCCGCGCCGCCGACGTCGTCGGCCTCGATCGGCCGGTGGAGCGGCGAGCGCTCCTCGACGATCGCCTCCATGGTCGGGAAGCCGGCGATCGAGCGGGCGGCCAGCGTCCGCACCGGGCCGGCCGAGACGGCGTTCACGCGGATCGACTTCTGGCCGAGATCCCACGCGAGGTACTTGACCGACGAGTCGAGGGTCGCCTTGGCCACGCCCATCACGTTGTAGTGCGGCACGGCGCGCTCGCCGCCGAGGTAGGTCATCGTGACGATCGAGCCGCCGCCCGCCTTCTCCATCAGCGGCTCGGCCGCGCGGGCGCAGGCGACGAGCGAGTAGGCGGACACGTCGACCGCGAGCCAGAACCGGTCGCGCGGCGTGTCGGTGAAGCGTCCCTCGAGGTCGCGCGCGTCGGCGAAGGCGACCGAGTGGACGAGCAGGTCGAGCTCGCCGCCGAACGTCTCCGAGACCTGCGCGAAGAGCGCGTCGATGCTCTCGTCGGAGCGGACGTCGCACTCGGTGATGAGCGGGCTCCCGACCGACTCGGCCAGCTCGCGGACGCCCTTCTCGATGCGCTCGCCCTGGTAGGTGAACGCGAGACTGGCACCGCCTTCGGCCAGGCGCTGCGCGATCGCCCAGGCGATCGAGCGCCGGTTGGCGACACCGAGGACGAGCCCGCGCTTTCCCTGGAAGTCAGGCACCGCGCGGGAGTCTACGGGGATACTCCCGCCCATGCCCGTGGCCGTCATCACCGGAGGATCGAGCGGAATCGGCGCCGCCACTGCTCGCGCTCTCGCCCGTCGTGGGTGGCGCTGCGTGCTGCTCGCGCGCGGCCGCGAGCGGCTCGAAGCGGTCGCTGCGGAGATCGACGGCGAGTTCGAGGTCTGCGACGTCTCGGACCGCGGCATCGGTCGACGACGCGGCGGCTCGCGTCGCGGAGCGGCACTCGGCGATCGGGCTCCTCATGCTCAACTCCGGCATCCCCGGCGGCGGCGGGTTCCTCGAGCTGCCGCCGGAGCGGATCGAGCTCGTGACCGACGTGAACTTCCTCGGCAGCGTGTGGGGGCTGCGGGCGTTTCTGCCGCTGCTCGAGGCGGGTGCGCCGTCCGACGTCGTGGTCGTGGCGTCGGTCGCGGGGACGGCGGTACCGCTCACGTCCGGGCCCGTACTCGGCCTCGAAGCACGCGCAGCTCGCGTTCGCGCGCAGCGTCGGCTACGAGCTCGAGCCGCGCGGGATCCGCATGCACGCGATCAATCCCGGCCCCGTGCCGACCGAGGGCTTTCCGCAGGACAAGGCGCTCGCGAGCCGCTTCGGGCGCCATCTCGTGGTCATGCCCGACGAGGTCGCGGCCACGATCCTGCGCGCGGTGGACAAGAACCGGCGCGAGGTCGTCACGCCGCGGGTCTTCCGGCTGGCGGGCGCGGCGCAGGGGATCGCACCGGCGTCGCTCGGGCGTTTCACCGCGCGCGTTCGCAACCGCTGGCAGCTAGCATCGCGGGCATGGCACAGCTTTCCATCGGCGACGCGGCTCCCGGCTTCACGCTCCCGGGCGTCGACGGCGTCGAGCATTCGCTCGCCGACTACGAGGGCACTCCGGTCGCGGTCGTCTTCTCGTGCTGCCACTGCCCGTACGTGGTCGCGTGGGACGGGCGGCTGAATGCGATCGCGCGCGACTACACGGGCCGTGCCGGCGTCGTCGCCGTGAACTCGAACCACCACGCGGGCGACACGTTCGACGCGATGGTCGTGCGCGCCGCCGAGGAGGGCTTCGTGTTCCCGTTCCTGCGGGACGAGTCGCAGGACGTCGCCGAGGCGTACGGAGCGTCTCGCACGCCCGAGGTGTTCCTGTTCGACCGGGAGCACCGGCTCGTCTACCACGGCGCGCCGGACTCGGATCACGGCGACGCGAAGGGCGCCGATCCGTGGCTCCGCGAATGCGCTCGACGCGGTGCTCGCCGGCCGCGCGCCGGACGTGGCGGAGACCCCGCCGGTCGGCTGCACGGTCAAGTGGGCGCCCAGCTAGCCGGCACAGTCTCGGCACACTTCCGCGCATCACACGTCAACGTTCGCGTATAGGCTGAACGCGGGGCGTCTGCACAGGGGGGTCCCCCGGGGGAGCACCTTAAGCGGATCGGGAAAGTCCTGCTCAGGAGCTACTTTTGCTCGCGGCGGACGAGCTCCAGGGCTTGCTCTCGCGTCGAGATCGTTCCGGCGGCTCGTTCCTCCGCCACGAGATCGAGGAGACGCCCGATTTCCGGCCCCGCCTCGATGCCGAGCTCGTCGCCGCGCAGGAGCGGCTCGGACGGATCCGACGCGCGGGCGGCCAGCACGGCGTCGACGAACGCGCCCGCCCGCAGGTACGCGAGCGCCTCCAGCGCCCACGGCTCCGTCGCCCGGCGGAAGCGGTAGATCGCGCGCGGCGAGTCGTCCGCCGGCGGCTCGGCCCGCGCCAGCACCGACGCGAACCGCTTCGTCTCGTTCGACGCCGGGAGGCTCATGAATCGCGTCGCCGAGGACGACCACCAGCGCGTAGGACGGATGGTCGGCCGCGTCGACCTCGTCGAGCCGAGCCACGTCGCCGCCAAGCGGACGAAGCAACCCGAGCTCGTCCAGCCGGCGGAAGCCGGCGGAAGAGAGACGCTCGAGCTCGCCGAGCACGCGCTCGCCGGCCGGTTCGGCCACGAGCTCCGCGTCGCGGCGGACGAGCGCCTCGGTCTCCTCGTCCAGGCGGAAGCCGAGCTCGTCCTCGAGCCGCACCGCACGGAGCAACCGCAGCGGATCCGCGCGGAACACGCCGTCGGTGACCGCCCGCAGCGTCTTCGTGCCGAGATCCGGGACGCCGCCGAGCGGATCGATCGCGTCGGTCGTCCCGAGACGCCGCGCGATCGCATTGACGGTGAAGTCGCGCGTGGCGAGGTCGTCCGCGATCGTCCCGCGCAGCGGCGTGAAGTCGACCGTGTGCCCGTCCCGGTACGCGACGCGCCAGGCGCCGTGGCGCTCCGAGAGGGGCACGACCGCCCCGCCCTGCGCGCCCGCATACGTCCGCGCGGCCGCTTCGGGCTCGGCGCACGCCACGTCGACGTCGAGTACGGCGCGACCGAGCAGCTGGTCCCGGATCACGCCGCCAACGAGGTACGCCTCCTCCCCGGCCGCGGCCAGAAGCGGTGCGTCATCCATCGACGACCCTCCGGACCGCGCGCTCGGGCGGCGTGCGGATGCCGCACGTCACCTCGTAGTTGATCGTCCCGAGCACGCGCGCATGCTCCTCGGCGAGCACGCCGTCGCCGATCAGAGCCACGGGCGCCCCTTCGGCCTCGTCGCCGAGCTCGACCGCGATCGAGTCCATGGACACCGTCCCGAGCACGCGGCGCCGGATGCCTCCGACCGCGATCTCCGTGCCGGTCAGGCCGCGGCGGAAGCCGTCCGCGTAGCCGACGGGGACGAGCCCGATTCGCGTCGGCTCCTCCGCGACGAACCGCCGGCCGTACCCGGTGCTCTCGCCCGGAGCGAGCGTCTTCGCCTGCGCCACGTGGCTCCGCCACGAGAGCACCGGCTCGAGCCCGTGCGCGGCCGGATCGTCGCCGAACGGCGAGAGACCGTAGAGCGCCACGCCGCAGCGCGCAGCGTCGAAGCGCGCCTCCGGGAAGCGGAGCGCCGCGGCACTCGATGCGATGTGGGCAGGGACACCGATCTCCGCGGCGAGCCCCGAGAACACGTCGAGCTGCTCACGCACGAACGCCTCGTCGCCGTCCGCGGTGGCGAGGTGGCTCATCAGGCCCACGACGCGGTCACGCGGCACGGCAAGCGCCTCCTCCGGCGTCATGCCGTAACGCCCCATGCCCGTGTCGACCTTCAGATGCACCCGCAATCCGCCGGGAATCTCGGGCGTGGACACCGCGACCTCGAGATCGGCCTCACGCGCGAGTGTCCGCGTCGCCGAAGAGCGGCCCCATGACGAGGATCCGCGCATCGGGGAACTCGCGGCGCAACGCGGCGCCCTCCGCCGTCGTGACGACGCAGAGAGCCGCTGCGCCTTCTTCGAGCGCCGCGCGGGAGCAGTCGACCGAGCCGTGCCCGTACGCATCCGCCTTGACCACGGCCCAGAGCTCGGCAGGCGCGACGGCAGCCCGTCAGCACGCGGACGTTCGCCCGCAGCGCGCCGAGGTCGACGGTCACAACCGAGCGCTCCGTCATGCGCGGATTCTCCACGACGCCGCGGCGCGCCCGTTGCGTCGCGTGACGCCGGACGCGGAGGCGTGTTCAGACATCACCGAGAGAGCACCGGGGAGAGCGAGTCGATCACGTCGCGGGCGATGAGGCCCGCCTCGCCGTGCAGGATCGCGGCGTCGCGGGCCGCGAGGCCGCACGTCGCCGAGGCGGCCGCGGCCGCGCGTTGCGCCTCCATCCCCTTGGCGAGAAACGCTGCCACGACGCCCGTGAGCACGTCTCCGGTTCCGGCACTGGCGAGCCCGGGCGTACCGAGATCGCCGACGAGCACGCCGCGACCCGACGCCGCGACCAGTGAATCGGCGCCCTTGAGCAGGACGACGGCGCCCGCGTCGTCGGCCGCGCCCCCCGCCGCCTCGAGCCGGTGCGTATCGACCCACGAGGATTCGCGCCCGAGCAGCCGCCCGAGCTCGCCCGCGTGCGGCGTGAGCACCGTCGGCGCGTCGCGCGTGAAGACCCATTCGAGGTGTCCGGTCACGGCCCACAGCCCGTCCCCGTCGAGGACGAGCGGCCGCTCCACCCGGTCGAGCACGAGCCGCACCAGCTCGCGGGTCTCGTCGCTGCGGCCGAGCCCGGGCCCGATGGCCAAGGCGTCCGCGGACTCGGCCGCGGCGAGCACGACCTCGAGCGCTTCCGTCCCGAGCAGCCCGTCCTCGTCCGGCGCGGCCGAGAGCGTCACCTCGACGAAACGCTGCGCGAACGCGCCCGCGAGCGACTCCGGCACGACCGCGCGGACGTATCCCGCGCCGGCGCGCATCGCGGCCTCGGCGCTCAGGTACGGCGCCCCGGTCAGCCCCGGGGAGCCGCCGACGACCACGACGTGCCCCGCGCTGTACTTGTGGTCGAGCGGTCCGCGCCGCGGGACCTCCCCGAGGATCTCCTTCGTGACGAGCCCGTTCTTCGTCCGCCCGCCGGCGGTCAGTCCGATGTCGGCGACGACGATCTCGCCGCACCGGTAGCGGCCTGGCCCGACCGCGTGCCCGACCTTGCGTCCGTGGAATGTCACGGTGACATCTGCGTCGACGGCGCCGCCGGGGACGATCCCCGTGGAGGCGTCGACCCCCGAGGGCACGTCGACGGACACGACCGGGATGCCGAGCCGCTTGATCTCGCCGATCTGCGCAGCGGCCTCGCGGCGCGGCGCCCCGGAGAACCCGGTGCCGAAGATCGCGTCGACCGCGACGTCGGGGGACGACGGCGCAGCGACGACGGGAATCCGCGCCTTGCGCGCCTGCGCGAGCATCTCGGCGGCATCGCCGGCGATCTTCTCCTCCTCCCCGACGAGCAGGATCTCGGCCTCGCGGCCCGCTTTCGCGAGGTGGCGCGCGACCACGAACCCGTCGCCGCCGTTCGCGCCCGTCCCGCACCAGACGGTGAAGTGCGCCGCGCCGGGATACCGCTCGAGCGCGATCTCGGCCGTCGCGGCGCCCGCCCGCTCCATCAGCTCGAGCGTCGGCCCCGCGTAGGCCTCCTCGGCCGCCCGCATCTCGGCGGCGGTGTAGAGCGGATCGACGCTCACGCGTCCGCCACGACGCAGATCGCGGCGGCGAGCTCCTTCGAATGCGTCATCGAGAGGTCGATCGAGCCCGCGCCGACGCGCTCGCTCCAGTCCTTCGTCCAGCCCGACAGGTTCACGCCGGGCTTCGGCCGGCCGGCGATCTCGATCTCGCGCCAGGTGAAATGGACGCCGCAGCCGAGCGCCTTGCCGATCGCCTCCTTGGCGGCGAAGCGACCGGCGTAGTGCTGCGCCGGATTCGGGCGCGAGTCGCAGTAGGTGCGCTCGGCCTCGGTGAAGACGCGCTCGCGGAATCCCGGACGGGCCAGTGCCGCGCGGATGCGCCCGATCTCGATCAGGTCGACGCCGACTCTCATGCGAGGAGCTCCGGGAGGTCGGCGATCGAGTCGATCACGGCGTCGGGCTTGGGATCGGCGGCGGCGAGCGCGTCCTCGCGGAACTTCCCCGTGCGGACGAGGACGCCGCGAAGGCCCAGCTTCTGCGCCATGGAGAGATCCGCTTCGAGGTCGTCGCCGACCATCGTCGTGTCGCCCGGCTCGGCTCCGAGCGCGGCCAGCGCGGTCTCGAAGTACGCGGCGCTCGGCTTGCCGACCAGCTCGGCCTCGACGCCCGCGGCGTACTCGAGCCCAGCGACGACGGCGCCCGAGTCGAGCAGCGGGCCGTCCGCCGTCTGCCACCAGCGGTTGCGGTGCAGGCAAACGAGCCGGGCGCCCCGCTCGAGCTCGCCGAACGCGGCGTTCAGGCGCGGCCACGCGAACATCTCGTCGGCCTCGCCGTTCTCGTCGGCGCCGCCCACGAGCACGACGTCCGCGTCCGAATCAACGAGCTCGACGTGCTCGGCGAGATCGTCGTGGATCGCCCGCACGGTCAGCGGGAAGTACGCGCGATCCCGCGAGGAGCTGCGCGGCCGCGACGCCGGTGGTCGAGATCTCGTCCTCGTCCGCGGCGATCCCCAGGCCGTCGAGCATGACGGCGATCTCGGCCCGCGACTGAACCGTGTTGTTCGTGACGAAGCGCAGCGGCTCCCCGGAGTCACGCAGCGTCTGCACGGCCTCGGCCGCGCCCGGAATCGCCTCGCCGGAGACGTGCAGCACGCCGTCGATGTCGAGAAGCACCGCCATGCGGCGAGTGTAGACCGGTTCGTTGCGTGTGCGGGAAGGCGTTTCGTACCATTGACCGGGCATGATCCGGCGCGCCCTCTGGCTTTCGCCGCTTCCGCTCATCGCGGCGGGGAGCCTTGCCGCGCATGGCCTCGTCTACCGCCTGGCGACGCCGGCCGGGCACGACCACGTCCAGCCGGTCTCGCACGCACCGATCGCCTGGTACGCCTGCGCGGCGCTCTGCGGCGCGATCGCGCTCGTGGCCCTGATCGGAATCGCGCTCCTGAGCGTCCGGCGAGGCGTTCGGATGCGCCCGCCGTACTGGCTCGTCGCGCTCGTTCCGCCGCTCGGCTTCGCCGCCCAGGAGCAGATCGGGCGCGTCTTCCACACGGGCGCGCTCACGACCATGCCCGAGGCGTCGTTCGTGCTCGGCCTGCTGCTCCAGCTTCCGATTGCGCTGCTCGCGCTCTGGCTCGTCCGGGTCGTGCTCGCGACCGCGATCGCCGTGGTGCGGGCGCTCGACGGTTTCGAACCGCGGCGCCGCGCCGCACGAATCACCACGCAGCCCGCCTGGACGGCTCTCGTCCCCTCCCTGCCGGCGCTCGCGCTCGGCTACGGCGAGCGGGGCCCACCGGCGCTTCTCCGACCCTGAGGACGCGCGCCGCCCAGGCGCGCCGAGCAGAAGGAGAGCCCAGAACGTGCTGACCCCCAGATTTCGATCCCGAGGGACGCGCCGCTTCGCGGTGAGGCTCGCGGTTGCGCTGGCCGCGCTCGTCGCGGCCCCGGCGGCCATGGCCCACGCGACGGTCGTCTCGACGAGCCCGGAGAACAACGAGGTCGTCCCGACCTCGCCGGCGCAGGTGACGATCAGCTACAGCGAGCCGGTCGAGACCGCGTTCGGCGGCGTTCGCGTCTTCAACAACTCCGGCGAGCGGGTCGACCAGGGTGCGCTCGAGCGACCGGACGACAAGACGGTCGCGATCGCGCTGAACCCCGATCTTGCCCCGGGGACGTACACGGTCGCCTGGAGCATCGTCTCGGCCGACACGCATCCGATCCGCGGCGCATTCGTCTTCCACGTCGTAGAGGCCTCGGCAAACCCTCGCCCCATCCCGGACTTGACGGCCTCCACGCCGACATCGGTCGCGCGCTCCTACGACGTCGTGCGCTTCGTCGGCTTCGTCGCGCTCTTCCTCTCGGTCGGCGGCGTCGTCGCGCTGCTGCTCTTCCTGCGGGACGCCCAGCAGCCGGTGCGGCGCAAGCTCTGGTACGTCGTCGCCGGCGCCTCGGGCCTCCTGGCGCTGCTCGGACCGGTGACGATCGTCCTCCAGGGCGCGGCCGCGGAGGGATTCGGGATCGGCCAGGCGCTGCACTGGAACATCGCGTCCGAAGTGCTCGACACGCGCTTCGGGCACGTGATGGTCGCGCGCACCGTGCTCGCGGCGGCGCTCTGCGTGTTCGCCATCTTCGCGCCGCGGATCCCGGCGAAGTACCGCACGTACGAGGAGGCGGCGCTCTTCCCGGCGGCCGGGCTCACGATGATCCCGGCGCTCTCGGGCCACGCGTCGGTGAGCGGCAACGCCTCGTTCGTCCTCGACGTCGTCCACGTCGCAGCCGCGTGCGTGTGGGTCGGCGGGCTCGCGTTCGTCGTCCTGGCGCTGCTCCTCGCGACCGATGGCCGCTGGCCGCTCGCGATGCGCTGCGTGCCGCGCTTCTCCGCCGCAGCGGTGATCTCGGTCGCGGCGCTGATCGTGGCGGGAACGCTGAACGGCTACCTCCAGATCCGCACCTGGGACGCGCTCTTCAACACGACCTACGGGCAGCTGCTCATCGCGAAGATCGCGCTCGTCACGCCGCTGCTCCTCATCGGGCTCTTCAACAACCGCTTCGTCCCGCGCCTCAAGGCCGGGCAGTCGACCGCCGCGCAGCGCCAGCGCTTCCTGCGGATGACCGGCGCCGAGCTCGCGATCATGGCGCTGATCGTCGGCGTGACGGCGGTGCTCGTCTCGGAGCCGCCCGCGAAGGCGCAGGCCGCGGCCGAGGCGACGCAGGTTCCCAAAGGAACCGCGACGATCATCACAGGCCCGTACCACCTGGAGCTGAAGCTGGAGCCGGGCACGGCCGGGCCGAACGACATCGTCATCGAGATCGTCCATGGCGACCCTCCGACCGAGGTGACCGTCTCCGCGTCGCTGCCGAGCCAGCAGATCGGCCCGCTCGACTACACGGCGGTGAAGTCCGGCGAGACCGAGTACACGGTGAAAGACGCGGATCTCTCGATCGCCGGCACCTGGACCCTGAACGTGAGCGTCCGCGTCGGCGAATTCGACGTGTACGAGGGCGAGGCGGAGGTGGGCGTCAAATAGCGGACGGCCTGCAGGTGACGCCGAGCGTCGTGCTTCCGCTCGCGGAGGTCGAGCTGCGCACGTCGCGCTCGAGCGGGCCGGGCGGCCAGCACGCGCAGAAGACCGAGACGCGCGTCGAGGCCGTGTTCGACGTCGAGGCGTCGGCCACGCTCTCGGACGCGCAGAAACGCCGGCTGGTCACGAAGCTCGGCCCGGTCGTGCGCGCGATCGCCCAGGACGAGCGCAGCCAGTCGCGCAACCGTGAGCTGGCGCTGGAGCGGCTGGAGGCGCAGCTGCGGGAGGCGCTGAAGATCCCGCGCAATCGGCGACCCACCAAGCCAACGAAGGCCGCGAAGGGAGCGCCGCCTCGACACGAAGAAGCAGCGCGCGACGACGAAGCGGCTTCGCCGCCCGCCTCCCTCCGACGACGGCTAGCGGCTCGATAACCGCAGTCGCGCGCGCCCGTGTTACTTCGGGTGTCCCTGTCCCTCCCGCCTACGGCTGAAAGCCTAAGCAGAACAAGCGCACGTGTCTGTCACGAAACGTGACGAATCCGTGCCGACCCATCCACGGGCACGAGCGCCGAACCGGGCCGACAGCCGGCTGCTACTCGACTGTGACGGTCTTCGCCAGGTTGCGCGGCTGATCGACGTTCAGGCCGCGCAGGCGCGCGATGCGGTACGCCAGCAGCTGCAAGGGAATGACGGCCAGCGGCGCCTGCAGGAACGGGTGCGTGCGCGGGACGAAGATGACGTCGTCGGCGTAGTGCTGGACGTCCTCGTTCCCGTCGGTGGCGATTGCGATCACCGAGGCGCCGCGGGCCCGGACTTCCTGGATGTTCGAGACGATCTTCTCGTAGACGTGCGAGTCGGTCGCGACGCAGACGACCGGCGTGTCGTCCTCGAGCAGCGCGATCGGCCCGTGCTTCATCTCGCCGGCCGAGTAGGCCTCGGTCGGGATGTACGAGATCTCCTTCAGCTTGAGCGCACCCTCGAGCGCGACCGGCAGGCCGACGTGGCGGCCGAGGTAGAGGAAGAAGTCCTCGTCCCAGTGGCGCTTCGCGATCTCCTCGATCGGATGGCGCGTGTCGAGGAAGGTCTCCATCTTCATGGGCAGGCCCTGGAGCTCGGCGACGAGGCTTCCGATCTCCTCGGCGGCGAGCGTGCCGCGCGCGTCCGCCAGGCGAAGCCCGAGCAGGAACAGCACGATCACCTGCGTCGTGAAGGTCTTCGTCGCCGCGACGCCCATCTCCATCCCGGCGCGCGTGTAGACGACGCTCGCCGCCTCGCGGGTGAGCTGCGTGCCCTGGAGGTTCGTGACCGCGACCGTGTGCGCTCCGAGCTCCTTCGCGAGCTGCACCGCCTGAACCGTGTCGCGGGTCTCTCCCGACTGGGAGATCCCGATCACGAGCGTGCCCTTGGGGACGACCGGGTTGCGGTAGATCCACTCGCTCGCGACGTCGAACTCGCACGGGATGCGGGCCCACTCCTCGATCGCGTACCGGCCCACGACGCCCGCGTGGTACGCGGTGCCGCAGGCGAGGATGAGCACGCGCTCGATGCCGGCCAGCTCCTCGTCCGAGAGCCCGAGATCGACCTTGACCTCGCCGTCGACGATGTACTCCTCGAGCGTGCGCTCGACGGCGTACGGCTGCTCGTAGATCTCCTTGAGCATGAACGTCTCGTAGCCCTGGCGCTCGGCCGACTCGTCGTCCCACTCGATGATCAGCTCGTCGCGGTCGCGCTCCTCGTCGTCGGTGGAGACGAACCGCGCGCCGGCCGGCGTGATCTCGACGACCTCGCCGTCCTCGATCAGCTTCACGCGCGAGGTCTCGCGCTGGAACGCGGCGATCGACGACGCCAGGAACATCTCCCCGTCGCCCACGCCGACGACCAGCGGGCACTGGAGCCGCGCGCCGACGAGCAGGTCCGGATGCTCCTTGTGGATGACCACGAACGCGAAATGGCCCTCGAGCTGCTTGTAGACGACGCGGACGGCGTCCAGCAGGTCGCCGCCGTAGTGGCGCTCGATGAGGTGCGTGACCACCTCGGCGTCCGTCTCGGACGAGAAGACGTGGCCCTCGGCCTCGAGGCTCTCCTTCAGCTCGCGGAAGTTCTCGACGATCCCGTTCAGCGCGATCGAGACCTCGCCCGGATTGCAGCCTTCGAGCGGGTGCGCGTTCTCCTCGGAGACCTTGCCGTGCGTGGCCCAGCGCGTGTGACCGACGCCCGTGTGCGTGTGGGAGCCGTTCGGCTCGACCGCCGCCTTGAGGTTCCCGAGATTGCCGACCGCGCGGACGTATTCGAGCCCGCCGTCCTCGAGCAGGCCGACGCCGGCCGAGTCGTAGCCGCGGTACTCGAGGCGCTCGAGCCCGGCGATGATCAAGGGCTTGGCTTCCCTGGAACCCACGTATCCGATGATTCCGCACATAGGGACAGCCTTTCTTCGGGACATCTCGTCCAAGACCTCGCCCGGCGCAGAGGCTGCGGCGGCCGCTAAGAGAGGTCTATTGAAACGAGGTCGGCGATGGTAGCACAGAGATCTTGAGCCATATTGGTGGTTTCCGACTTCGGCCAAGACCCGAACCACCGGCTCGGTTCCCGACGGCCTGCACGAGCACCCGTCCGCTGTCGCCCAGTTCCTGGTTCAAGCGCTCGACCTCGGCCACGATCTCCGGGGTCAAATCCTTGTTTCGCACGGGGACGTCGCGCCGCGCCTGCGGGAAGCGGACGAGCGCCGAACCGAGGTCGGCGAGGGTGCGTCCGGACTCGACGACGGCGCGCGCGAGGAGCACCGCCGCGACCAGTCCGTCCCCGGTCGTGTGCCCGTCGAGCCAGGCGATGTGGCCCGACTGCTCGCCGCCGAGCTTGCCGCCCTCGCGGTGGAGCGCCTCGAGCACGTAGCGGTCGCCCACGTCGGTCGTGACCGTGCGGATCCCGTGGTCGGCCATCAGCTTGTGGAAGCCGAGGTTCGTCATCGTCGTGACCGCGACGAGGTCGACGCCGAGGTGCAGCGCAAGCACGGCCAGGATGCCGTCGCCGTCCATGGCGTTTCCGTCTGCGTCGACGGCGACCACGCGGTCTCCGTCGCCGTCGAAGGCGACGCCGAGGTCGAACTCGCCGCCGCGGACGAGCTCGGCCAGCGCCTCGGGGTGCGTCGCGCCGCAGCCGGAGTTGATGTTCGCCCCGTCGGGCGCGTCGCCGATCGACGTCACCGTCGCGCCCAGACGCTCGAGCACGCCCGGCGCGATCGCGCTGAACGCGCCGTTGGCCGAGTCGCAGGCGATCCGGAGGCCGTCGAGCGGGGCGCCGAAGCGCTCGACCACGAGGTCTGCGTAGCGCGTGCGAGCGAGTCGTCGGCGACGGGCGGCGCGCCGGGCCCGCCGGGGTCGGCGAAGAGCGCCTCGATCTCGAGCTCCTCCTCGTCGGTGAGCTTGCGGCCGTCGGGAGCGAAGAGCTTCACGCCGTTGTACTCGGGCGGATTGTGCGAGGCGGACACGACCGCGCCGCACTCCTCGGCGAGCAGCGCGACCGCGGGGGTCGGCAGGACGCCGCCGAGCAGTGACCTTCGATCCGCCGGCGGAGAGGCCCTCGGCGAGCGCGGCCTCGATCGCCGGGCCGGACCCGCGGGTGTCGCGCCCGATGAGCACGGATGCGCCGTCCGTCCAGCGGGCAAAGGCGAATCCGAGCCGGCGAACGACGTCCTCGGTGAGGCCCTCGCCGACGACTCCGCGCACGCCGTCGGTTCCGAAGTACATGCGGCTGCCGGGCATCTTGAGAACCTAGAGGATCGGCGCGGGCGGCCGGATCAGCGCTTGGAGTACTGCGGCGCCTTGCGGGCCTTGCGGAGACCGGCCTTCTTGCGCTCGACGATGCGGGCGTCGCGCTTCAGGAAGCCCTCGCGCTTGAGAGCGGTGCGAAGCTCCGGATCGGTCTCGACGAGCGCGCGGGCGAGTCCGTGGCGAAGCGCGCCGGCCTGGCCGGACGTGCCGCCGCCGTGGATGCGGACACGGACGTCGAAGCGGTCCTCGGCCTCGGCGACCCGAAGCGGAGCCGTCGCGATCATGCGCTGCGAGGCGCGCGGGAAGTACTCCTCGAGGCTGCGGCCGTTCACCCACCAGGTTCCGTCGCCGGGACGGAGGATGACGCGGGCGACCGAGGTCTTCCGCTTGCCGGTGCCGCGGTACTGCGCGAGTTCGCTCATTCGGGAAGTGCCTCCGGGTTCTGTGCCTCGTGCGGATGGTTCGGACCTGCGTAGACCTTGAGCTTGACGATCTGGCGCCGCGCGAGCTTGTTGCGCGGGAGCATCCCCTTGACGGCGCCGCGAATGACCTCGGTCGGCTGCCGGTCGAGCTGCTCGCGCAGCGTGCGCGACCTGATGCCGCCCGGGTAGCCCGAGTGGCGGTAGTAGCGCTTGTCGTCGAGCTTCTTCCCCGTGACGGAGATCTTCTCGGCGTTCACGACCACGACGAAGTCGCCGGAGTCGACATGGGGCGTGTACGTCGGCTTCTTCTTGCCGCGCAACGTGTCCGCGATGCGCGTGGCGAGACGGCCCAGGGTCTGGCCCTCGGCGTCTACGACGTACCAGCGGCGCTCGATCTCGCCCTTTTTCGCTGTCCAGGTTTTCATCACAAAAAAGCGGCGGAAAGGCATCCGCCGACCCGCAGGATGGTAGCAAGAGTCACGGGTTCAGCTGTCTTCGAGGGTGAGCAGCACGATCTTCGGCTCACCGTTTCGTTCCTGCCAGCGCGAGGCGACCGTGGCCTCGCTCTCGTCGCCGGAATAGAGGATGCGGCAGACCATCGCGTCGCCGTCGGACTCGACCGAGACGACCTCGGCGGCCGTGACGGGGCGCGGCATCTGCTTCATGACCGTTCCGGCGCTCTCCATCGCCTCGGGGCTCAGGTCGCTGCCGGCCCGGCCGAGGTCGCCGGCGACGATCGCCTGTGCATGCGCGTTTGCGCTCTCTCGTACGGTGGTTTCGTCCATGCGGGCGATTCTATGCTGGCTCGGCCGCCGGGCGGCGCCACGTCGATTTCGTCGCGATCACGATTGCCGGAAGGAGCGCGATCGCCGCCGCACCCGCTCCGAGCGCGAGCGCGCCCTCCGCCTGGAGCGCCCAGCCGCCGAGCAGCGCGAGCGAGGCGCCGGTGAGGCCCGACAGGAGGTCGCTGAACCCGACGAGCTTGCCGCGCTCGCTCGGCGCGGCGCAGTTCACGAGCGTCGTCGTGGCCGAGACGAATGCGAGGTTCCAGCCGAGGCCGAGGCCGAAGAGCAGCACCGCGTGCCCGGCGACGCTCGAGGCCCAGATGAGCCCGAGGCACGAGACCGACTCGATCAGGAGCCCCGCGACGAGCGTCGGCGTGGCCCCGAGCCGGTCGACGATCCGGCCGACCACGAGCACGAGCGCGAACATCCCGAAGACGTGCGCGCCGATGATCGGGTAGACGTCGCGCTGCTCGTGGTGGTGCTCGTGGACGACCGCGTAGCCGGTCAGGTTCATGACGACGACCATCACGGCGAACGAGGCCACCGCGGCCAACAGGGCGGTCGGAACGCCCGGACGGCCGAGGATCGTCCGCAGCGGCGCCGCCGGACCCGTGGGGCCGGTTGCCGTTCCGAGCCGCTCCGCGATCTTCTTCGGGTCGGGCCGGACGAAGACGACGATCGACAGCCCGACCAGCATCAGGACCCCCGCGGTGACCCACGGCGCGACGAGCTCGGACGGCTCGAGCCCCTTCCCGGCGAAGAGCGGACTGAAGACGAAGGGCCCGAAGAGCGCGCCGACGACCGAGCCGCTGAGGACGTACGAGATGCCGCGGGCGCGGCGCTCGGGCGGGTACATGTCGCCGCCGGCCGCGCGCGAGAGCGTCACGGTGCCGGTCGCGCTTCCGATCAGGAAGAAGCCGATGACGACGCCGATCCCCGAGGACGCACCGGCGGAGACCGCGGTCACGAGCCCTCCCGCCGCGCCGAGGACGAACCCGGTGGCGATGACCGGAATGCGGCCCAGGCGGTCCATCGCCCGTCCGGCGGGGAGCGCGGCGCACGCCGCGCTGGCGAGGAAGATGGCCGGCCCGAGTCCGAGCAGGCCTTCGAATCCGGTGGCGAGCACGAAGGTCGTCGACGCGAGGGCCGCGACCAGCTGGAGCGCTCCCGAGGTCACGGCCATGGTCGCCGCGAGCAGGATCGTGTTGCGGCGAACGGTTCGTTGGAGATCGGCCGTCATCGGTAGGTAGCTTGCTGGAAGACTGTCGAGGAAGCGAACTAGGAGGGGAACGATGGTGGAGAACGGATTCGTCCAGGATCTGGCCGAGCGGATCGGCGCCAAGGTCGGCGCGCAGACCGTGTTCGGCGAGCCGGTGGAGCGCGAGGGCGTCACGGTGATCCCGGTCGCGCGCGCCGCATGGGGCTTCGGCGGCGGCAGCGGCCAGGGCGACGAGGGCGAGGGAACCGGTGGCGGCGGCGGAGCGTCCGCGTCCGCGATCGGCTACGTCGAGATCAAGGACGGGCAGACCAGCTTCAAGCCGATCGTCGACGCGCGACCGTTCGTGGTCGCCGCCGCGTTCGGCCTCGCAGCCGGGCTCATCTTCGCCGCACGGCGCCGCTAGCACTCCGCGTGATCGAGCTCCGCACGTACCGCCAGGGCGGCCAGACGGCCACGGACGTCGCGGAGACGATCGCCGAGTTTCTCGCCGGCGCCAGCCGGTCGCTCGACCTCGCGCACTACGACTTCCACCTCGCGCCGGAGACGGCGGAGATCGTCGGCGGCGCGATCAAGGCAGCGCACGAACGCGGGGTCGCGGTGCGGATCGTCTACAACGTCGATCACCGCAACCCGATCCCCGTTCCGCCGCCGCCCGAGCCCGACGTCACCCTGATCGCCGCGCTCGGCGTCCCGCACAAGGCGATCTCGGGGATCCCGGATCTCATGCACCACAAGTACGTGGTCCGCGACGGCGAGAGCGTCTGGACCGGCTCGCTGAACTGGACCGACGACTCGTTCACGGTGCAGGAGAACGTCGTTCTCACCGTCGACGGCGCCGAGGTGGCCGCAGGGTTCACGGAGGACTTCGAGCAGATCTGGACGCACGAGATCGTCGAGCAGACCGGGTTCGTGGAACCGAAGACGGTCGGCATCGACGGGACGCCGGTGCGCGTCTGGTTCACGCCGGGAAACGGCGAAGATCTCTCCGCCCGCATCGCCCGCGCGATCTGCCGGGCCAAGCGGCGCGTCCGGATCGCCTCGCCGGTGATCACGACGGCACCCGTGCTCGGAGCCCTCGCCCAGGTTTCGTCCGAGGAGGAGCTCGATCTCGCCGGCGTCGTCGACCAGACGCAGCTGCGCGGCGTCGTGCACGAGTGGCACAACAACGGCAACATCTTCTGGAAGCTGCCGCTGCTCCAGCGCGCCCTCGCGCGCGGGTTCACCGGGAAGCGATCGTCGGCGTGGCGGCCCGAGGGCGGGATCCACGACTTCATGCACGCGAAGGTCACGGTCTGTGACGACACGGTGTTCGTCGGGAGCTACAACCTGTCCCGCTCCGGGGAGATGAACGCCGAGAACGTGGTCGAGCTGGAGAGCGCCGAGCTGGCCGAGCGGCTGGCGGCGTACATCGACGAGATTCGCGTGCTCTACCCCGAGGTAGAGCTCGAGCCAACCGAGTAAGGAGGACGCATGGGCTTCGACCAGTACCACGAGCCGGCCGACGAGCTGTCGCAGGAGACGCGGACGTTCGCGCGGATGTGCACGTCGCTGATCGAGGAGGCGGAGGCGATCGGCTGGTACGAGCAGCGGATCTCGCTCGAGAAGGACGCCGAGGCGAAGGCGATCATGGTCAACGCGCAGCAGGAGGAGTTCAAGCACTTCGCCATGGATCTCGAGTTCCTCACGCGCAAGAACGCGAAGTGGCGCGCCGCGCTCGAGAAGGTGCTGTTCCGCGAGGGCGACATCGTCGAGCACGGCGAAGAGGCCGAGGAGGCTGCGGACAAGGCCTAGGCCCGAGCAGGCCGCCGGGCTACCCGCGCGCGCTCCAAGGGTCCATATCCCCGCCCAGGGTGGGGATATTTTCCACCCGCCGCCCACTGACCAGCCTACGGCTACGGCACAGCGGGGCGACATTGGCGATTGCGGGCAACGGATTCTCGCGCGGCCCTAGCGTCGGTGGCCGATCGACGGTTCACCGGCCGAGGCCAGGAGACTTGCGCCGCTTACTCCCACTCGATCGTCGCGGGCGGCTTCGAGCTCAGGTCGAGCGCCACGCGGTTCACGCCGGGGATCTCGTTGATGATCCGGTTCGAGATCGTCTCGAGCAGCTCGTAGGGCAGGCGCGCCCAGTCCGCGGTCATCGCGTCCTCCGAGGTGACCGCGCGGATGACGATCGGGTACGCGTACGTCCGCTCGTCGCCCTGGACGCCGACCGACCGGATCGCCGGCAGCACGGCGAAGCTCTGCCACAGGTCGCGGTAGAGGCCGGCGCGGCGGATCTCCTCCTGGAGCACCGCGTCCGCCTCGCGCAGGATCGCGAGCCGCTCCTCGGTGACGTCGCCGATGATCCGGATCGCGAGGCCCGGGCCCGGGAACGGCTGACGCCAGACCATCGCCTCGGGCAAGCCCGAGCTCCTCGCCGACGCGGCGCACCTCGTCCTTGAAGAGCATCCGCAGCGGCTCGACGAGATCGAAGCTGATGTCCTCCGGGAGCCCGCCGACGTTGTGGTGCGACTTGATCTTCGCCGCCACGCCCTCGCTCGAGCCCGAGCCGCCCGACTCGATCACGTCCGAGTAGAGCGTCCCCTGCACGAGGTACTCGATCGCGCCGAGCTTGCCGGCCTCCTCCTCGAAGACGCGGATGAACTCCTCGCCGATGCGCGTGCGCTTCTCCTCCGGATCGGTGACGCCGGCCGAGCCGCGCGAGGAAGCGCTCGCGCGCGTCGACGTGGACGAGCGGCACCTGGAAGTGCGAGCCGAACGTCTCGACGACCTGCTCGGCCTCGTTCTTGCGCAGGAAGCCGTGGTCGACGAAGACGCAGGTGAGCTGGTCGCCGACCGCCTTGTAGGCGAGCAAGCGCGGCCACTGCGGAATCGACCCCGCCCGACAAGCGCGCACAGGAGCCGCTCGCCGCCGACCTGCTCGCGGATGCGCGCCGTCTCCTCCTCGATCACCGCCGCGGCCGTCCACGCGGGAGGCGCCTCGGCGACCGTGTAGAGGAAGTTCTTGAGGATGTCCTGGCCGTGCGGCGTGTGCGCGACCTCGGGGTGGAACTGCACGGCGTAGAGCCCGCGCTCGGGCGACTCGAACGCCGAGATGGGCGCGTTCGGCGACCCGCCGACGACGCGGGCGCCGGTCGGCGGCTCCGACACGGAGTCGCGGTGGCTCATCCAGCAGGTCTGCTCCTCGGGGAGATCCGCGAAGAGGGCGCTGTCGCGCTCGGCCTCGAGCTCGGTGCGGCCGAACTCGGCGCGGTCGGTCCGTTCGACGGCGCCGCCGAGGTCGAGCGCCATGAGCTGCATCCCGTAACAGATGCCGAGCACCGGGACGCCCAGCTCGTAGAGGCCGGGGTCGATGTGCGGTGCGCCGTCCGCGTAGACCGACGCGGGGCCGCCCGAGAGGATCAGCGCGAGCGGCTTGCGCGCGGCCGCTGCGGCCGGGGAGATCGTGTACGGGACGAGCTCGGAGTAGACGCGCGCCTCGCGCACACGGCGCGCGATCAGCTGCGAGTACTGGCCGCCCAGGTCGACGACCAGGACGGGTCTTTCCTCTGGCCCCGGCTCCTTGGCCGGGAACGGGATGACTGCTTCGGTCACTTGTGTGCCTTCCGCGAGCGAAGCGATGCGGCGGAGGGGGTCCATGGGGGAAACCCGGTTTCCCCCATGTCTTATCCCATACCGATCTTCTGCGCCTGCTGGAGCGATCTTCCCCTCGGTCTTGATCGAAGGGGCGAGCGCGATCTCGGCGCGCTGGAACTCATGGATGTTCTCGTAGCCGCAGGTCGCCATCGACGTGCGGAGCGCACCCATCAGGTTCAGCGTCCCGTCGTTCTCGCGCGCGGGGCCGACGAGGATCTCGGTGAGCGTCCCGGCCGGCTCGACCTTCACGCGGGCGCCGCGGGGAAGCGTGGGATGGAACGTGGCCATGCCCCAGTGGTAGCCCTTGCCCGGCGCGCCCTCGGCGCGGGCGAGCGGCGAGCCGATCATGACCGCGTCGGCGCCGCACGCGACCGCCTTGGAGATGTCGCCGCCGGTGCGCATGCCGCCGTCGGCGATCACGTTCACGTAGCGGGTCGTGTCCAGGAGGTGCTGGGCCCGCGCGGCCGAGGCGTCCGCGATCGCGGTCGCCTGGGGGACGCCGACGCCGAGCACGCCGCGCGTGGTGCAGGCGGCTCCGGGGCCGACGCCGACGAGCACGCCCTCCGCGCCCGTGCGCATGAGGTGGAGCGCCGAGTGGTACGACGCGCAGCCGCCGACGACCACGGGGATGTCGAGGCTCGCGATGAACTCCTTCAGGTTGAGCGCGCCGCCGTTCGCCGAGACGTGCTCGGCCGAGACGACCGTCCCCTGGATGACGAGGACGTCGAGCCCCGCCTCGCGGGCGATCGGGTAGTACTCCTCGACGCGCTGCGGCGTCAGCGCGCACGCGGCGAGGACGCCGCCGTCCTTGATCTCGCGCACGCGGCGCGCCATCAGCTCGGGGTCGATCGCCTTCGCGTAGATCTTCTGCATGCCGCGCGTCGCCTCGCCCGGCGAGAACTTGGCCACCTTCTCGAGCTGGGAGTCCGCGTCGGCGTACCGCGAGAAGATTCCCTCGAGATTGAGGACGCCGAGCCCGCCGAGCTTGCCGATCTCCACGGCGGTGCGCGGCGAGACGACCCCGTCCATCGCGGATGCGAGGAGCGGCAGCTCGAGCAGGTGGTCGCCGAGCTTCCAGCCGATGTCCACGTCGTCCGGGTCGCGCGTGCGCCTGGACGGGACGATGGCGATGTCGTCGAAGCCGTAGGCCTGACGCGCCTTCTTGCCGAGCCCGATCTCGACTTCCACGCTAGGTCTCTACCCCCAGGATGCAAAAAACCCAGGCGGACCGTGTGTGCCTGGGCTCAGGGACGGGAGTTTTCGCGAGAACTCTCATCCCCAGCGACTGTATCAATGCCCAGGGACGTCAGGCGTCCTGGGCGACGGGCGCGAGCGGCTCGACCGAGACGAGCGCCGCAAGCCGCGTGGCCTCGGCCGGATCGAACCGGCCCGGCCCGGCCTCGAGCACCGATGCAGCACCTGCCGCGACGGCGTCGCGGACCGAATCGTCGACGCTGCGTCCGGCCACCCGGCCGGCGAGGAAGCCTGCGAGGAGCGTGTCGCCCGCGCCGATCCTCGAGACCGCCTCGAGGCGCGGCGCCGAGCCGCGGACGCGATGCGCCTCGCGGTCGTCGCGCACCAGCGCGTAGCAGCCGGCCTCGATCGAGATGAGGACGTTGCGCGCGCCCAGCTCGGCGATCTCCTCGAGCCCGGCGGTCAGGTCGTCCGCGTCGTTGAACTCGTGGCCGACGAGCTCCTCCGCCTCACGCACGTTCGGGGAGACGAGATGCGGCTCGGCCTCGACGCCCAGGCGCAGCGGCTCGCCCTCGGTGTCGAGCACCGTGAGGATCTGCCGGCGGTTCAGGTCGCGCACGAGCTCGGCGTAGAACGAGGCGTCGACGCCGCGCGGCAACGAGCCGGCCAGGACGACGTACTCGGCGCCCTGCGTCAGGTAGGCGAGCTTCTCGCGCAGCGCGTCGAGCTCGGCCTCGGTCACCTCGGGGCCCCACTCGTTGATCTCCGTGTACTGGTCGGAGAGCGGGTCGAGCACCGCGATGGACGTCCGCGAGTTGTCCTCGATGCGGACGAAGTCGTTCAGGATCCCCTCGCCGGTCAGGCTCTCGGCGATCTGCGTGCCGCTCTGTCCGCCGACGAAGCCGGTGCAGACGACGGGGACGCCGAGACGCCGCAGCGCACGGGCGACGTTGACGCCTTTTCCGCCGGCGCTGCCGAACGCGCTGCTCGCGCGATGCCGGTGCCCGAGCTGGAAGCTCGGCACGAGCAGCGTGCGATCCATGGCGGCGTTCAGGGTGACGGTGACGATCAAAAGATGGATCCGAAAAGGTTGCTAATCGTGTCCCCGGCCTCGGAGAGAGCGTGGCCAGAGTACCAGCCCGCCTTCTCGGCCAATCCGGGCGCCTCGACATCCTCGGCGGCCACCAGCGCGCGGCGTGCGACGAGCTTGCCGTTGTCCATGACGAGGATCTCCCCGAGCTTCTGGCCCTTGCGCACCGGGAGGCTCACCATCGCGGGCGCGACGACCGTCTCGACGAGCGGCCGGTCGAGCGGCAGCACCGCGGAAGCGCCCTTCGCCGCCACCAGTGGAAGCATCTCCTCGGAGAACGGAATCTCCGCGCTCGCGTAGGTCCGGGCCGGGTCGACGACCTGCCGGCGGCCGTACTGGTCGAAGCCCCAGTCGAGGAGCTCGCGCAGGTCGGCGTTGCGGCCCGCTCGCTCCGGGCTCCCGAGCACGACCGTGTAGAGGACGACCCCGTCGCGCCGCGCGACCGCGACCTCGCACCAGCCGGCGTCGTCCGTGTGACCCGTCTTCACCCCGTAGAGCCCGCGGTAGCGGCCGAGCAGGTCGTTCCAGGTGTGCAGCGTCCGCCCGCCGGCGATCGCGTCGGTGCGCTTGCGCACGAGCTTGCGGATGAGCGGCTTCTGCATCGCCGCCTGGGCCAGCACGAGGACGTCGTCGGCCGAGGAGTAGTGCCCCGGCACGTCGAGCCCGTCCGGCCGCACGAAATGGGTGTTCTCGAGGCCGAGCTCGGCTGCCTTCGCGTTCATCATCCCGACGAACCCGGGGACGGTGCCGCCGACGTGCGCCGCGAGCGCGAACGCCGAGTCGTTGGCGCTCTGGATGAGCGCCGCCGCGAGCAGGTCGCGCACGGTCAGGCGTTCCCCGGGCGCCAGGTCGATGCTCGACTCGCCGACCGTGGACGAGCGCGCGTTGACCCGCACCTCATCGCTCGGCTTCGCGTGCTCGAGCACGACGAGCGCGGTCATGAGCTTGGTGATGCTCGCGATCTGCACCCGGTCGTCCTCGTGCGCGCCCGCGAGGAGCTCGCCCGTCTTCGCGTTCGCGACCAGGTACGAGTTCGCGTCGACCTCGGGCGGAGGCCCGGCGATCGAGGGGGCGGCGACGACAAGCGCGACGCACGCGGCAAGAAGAAACAGCAGGAGGCGCCGCACGAACCTGGATGGTACCGGCGCCTACAATCCGTCCATGGGACAGGAGCTCGAGACCACGCAGAGCGGTGAGCGCTCGCTCGAGCTCCAGCTCGGGGCACTCGGCGGGCTTCGACCTGCGGCCGACACGGCTCTTCGTCTGGAAGGGCGAGGAGCGCGAGGCGCAGGCGCGGATCGTGTCGCTCGGCTTCCCGCCCGGGGACGCCGGGAACGAGGTCACGCCGCGCGAGGTCGAGGCCGGCGCGGTCCGCGTACGCACGCGCGGGAATCCGCTCCTGACGGTCGCGCTCGCCGGCGTCTACGCCACGCGCCGCGCCGTCGATGCGGCGCGCCGGAGGGATTGACGGAAGGAGCCTCGTCTCCAGGGTGCCTGGGGGCTCAGGCTTCTTTCGTCGAGCCCGACTTACTGGATCCTGATCTTCGTTCCCGGCTCGAGCGCGTTCGCTTCGATGTTCGGGTTGAGCGCGATCAGGTCGTCGACGGTCGTGTCGAAGCGCAGCGCGATCGCCTCGAGCGTGTCGCCGGACTTGATCACGTAGTTCTTGCGCTTCTTGGGATTGCCGATCGTCGTCGTCCCCGTGCTCGTCGGCGTGGTCGCGAAGCTGCCGGTGGGGCCCGCGGCCTCCGTCTTCTCCGGGGCGTTCAGCGAGCTCGAGACGAGGAGCGCGAGCACGGTCACGGCCGCGAAGAACGCGAGGGGCGCGAGCAGGCGCGGGCCCCAGGAGGTGCGATGCTCGGACTCGTCGCGCTCTTTCACCATCCGGATGCCGCCCAGACCTCTCGTTGAAGGCGCGCCGCCTCGGCCGCGGCCGCTGTGCGCCAATCGGCGCCGTCTACCTTGAACGCATAGATGACGCTGCGAGACACGGGCACGAGCGCGCTGGCCGGCCCGCTCGTGAACGCGCGGGCCACATCGGCCGGGGTCGCGCCCTGGGCGCCGATGCCCGGTAGGAGCAGGATCGCCTGCGGCATGAGGCGCCGCGCCTCGCCGACCGAGCGGGGATACGTCGCGCCGACGACCGCGCCGACGCTGGACAGGCCGCGCTCGCCGTTCAGATCCTCGCCCCAGGCCGCGACCAGCTCGGCGACGTGGTGCCAGACGGGACGCTTGTCCGAGAGGGTCAGGTCCTGCACGTCGGCGCTGCCCGAGTTCGACGTCTTCACGAGGCAGAAGATCCCGGTCCCGGCCCGCCGGCAGGCGGTGAGGAACGGCTCGATCGAGTCGGCGCCCATGTACGGATTGACCGTGAGCGCGTCGACGGGCGGATCGGCGCCCTCCGTCCCCTGGAGGTAGGCGTCCGCGTAGGCGCGGGCGGTCGAGCCGATGTCGCCGCGCTTTCCGTCGGCGATCACGAAGAGGCCGGCGTTCCGCGCGTACTCGCACGTCTCCTCGAAGGCGTGCATGCCGTCGGCGCCGAGCGCCTCGAAGAACGCGAGCTGCACCTTCACGCCCACGACGTACGGCGCGGTGGCGTCCACGAGTCCGCGGGAGAAGCGTGCGCAGGCCTCGGCGGCGGCGGCCCGGCTCGCGTGGGCGCCGGCGCGAAGCTCGAGCGGCAGGAGGTCGGCGCGCGGATCGATGCCGAGGACGATCTGGCTGCGCTTGCGCTCGACGGCGTCTGCCACGCGGTCGCCGAATGAGACGACCGAGTGCCGCGGGCCCGCGTCGAGCTCTTGCTGCATGGACGGAGCTTAACCCGCGGCAGGCGGCGGCAATCCTTCGCGGATCCAGCGGTAGGACGCGCAGCTCCGGCGGCGGGCGGCGGATGAACGTCGCCAGGCAGAGCAGGTCGTCGGCGTCCTCGGGAGCGATGGAAGGGTTCGCAGCGGAGCGCTGCGCTTCGGCGACCCCGGCGGCAGCCTCGACTGCCGCACCGGCGTGTCGCGCGAGGTGTCGCATCGCGGCGATGCGGCCGCCCGCGACGAAGACGGCCGTGCGGAACCCGTCGTCGAGCGCCGGCAGGAGCAGGCAGACCTGGAGCGCGCGCAGCCGTTCGAGCTCGCGCAGGTCGGCGATCGCCGCCTCGAGCGCGGACAGCCGGTCGCGCAGGCGCGCCGCGTCCTCGTAGCGCTGCGCGGCTGCGAGCCGGGTCAGGCGCCGCGCGAACCCCGGCGAGCGGTGCGCCGGCGCTGAGCCGGTCGAGCTCCTCGGGCGTCGCCTGGGCGAGCGCGCGCACGGTCAGCTCCGCGCGGCGGCGGCTCTTCAGCGGGCCGAGCGCGGTCGGCTCCTTCGCGAGCCGGATCCCGTCGTCGCGGCGCTCGAGGTAGGCGTAGCGGTCGGGGCGCAGCCCGCGAGCATTCCCCGGGGGACGGAACTCGCGGATCAGCCGCAGCTCCTCGATCGCCGCCTCGACCTCCGAGCCGAGGACGCGCCACTCGATCCGCTCGAGCGCGGCGAGCGCCGCCTCGACGGCCGGGCGCTGGCGCTCGGTGCCGAAGTACGAGCGAAGCCGCGTCCGCAGGTTCCGCGCACGGCCGACGTAGAGCACCTGGTCGCCGGGGCCGCGGAAGAGGTAGACGCCGGGCCGCGTGGGCGCGCCGAACGCGAGCGAGCGCTTGTCGTGGGCCTGCCGCGCCCGCGGTGACGCGATCCGCTGGAGATCGGCCACCGTCCGCGCGCCGCGCTCCTGCGCCATCCCGATCAGGGCCACGAGGATCTCGGCCGTCGCCTCCGCGTCGGCGAGCGCGCGGTGGCACGGCTGGACGGACGTCCCGAAGAACCGCGACAGCGATGCGAGACTCGTGCGCCCGGCCCTCCCGTTCGAGGAGCGCCCGGGCGAGCGGAACCGTGTCGAGCACCGGCGCGGCCAGGCGGCGCGACTCCATCCGGTCGACGGCGCGGTCGAGGAACGACATGTCGAAGCGGGCGTTGTGCGCGACGAGCACGCAGTCGCCGGCGAACGCGAGGAAGCGGCGCATGGCCACGTCGACGGCCGGCGCCCCGCGCAGGTCGGCGTCGCGGATCCCGGTCAGCTGCGTGATCGCCGGGCCGAGCGGACCGCGTGGGCGGACGAACGTCTCGAACGTCCCGGCCGTCTCGAGCCCACGGACCCGTACGGCACCGATCTCGCAGATCTCGGAGGTACGGGCCGAGAGCCCCGTCGTCTCGAGGTCGACGACGACGAAGGTCGCCGCCTCGAGCGGAAGATCCTCCGCCTCGGCGCCGGCGAGCGCGACGTGCGCGCCCGTCCAGACGAGCCGCGCGTCCGACTCGACCACCTCGCCGAGCAGCGAGCGCGCCAGCCCGGCCGGGGCGCTCGCGAGCGCGAAGAGCGAGCGCGCCGCATCCGCCGCCGGGCACGGGCCCGCGCCGTTCCTCGACGAGCTCGACGAGCCGATCCGCGGCATCCAGACGGAGTTGCACCCCGTCAGCATGACAGAACGTATGTTCGTATAGCTAGACCCCGGCCCCGGGCGAGTCTGGTTCTGCGGCTCAGGCTCGTACCACCAGACCACAACGACGGAGGCCGCCTTGCGGCGGCCTCCGAGGATCGGTGGAAGAGGGGTGGGACCGACTAGCTGGCCTTGAGAGCGGCCTTGAGCGCGCTGCCGGCCGAGAACTTCGGGACGGTCGCGGCGGCGATCATGACGCGCTCGCCCGTCCGCGGATTGACGCCCTGACGTGCATTGCGGTGCTGCGGAGAGAACTTGCCGAAACCCGTGAACGTGACGGCTTCGCCACTCACGAGCGTCTCCTGGACCGACTCGAGAAACGCATCCACGGCCGCGGCCGCGTCACGCTTCGAGAGACCGGCCTTCGCCGCGACGCTATCGACGAACTCTGACTTGGTGACTGCCACTTCCCTCTCCTCCTATTTCGATTTCGTAGAACAGGCTCGGAACCGTAACAGTGGGGCTTACAAGCACGCAACCAAGCGGGTTGCGGGGTTCACGCCCCGGTGATCTCGCTGGCGCGGAAGAGCGCCTCGAGCCGCACGGACTCTTCGGCGAAGGCACCCTCCCCTCCTTCCTCTCGATCAACTATGCAAATTGCGGCGTTACACACGAGCCCAGCTTCTCTCAGGGCTCGGACGGCAGAGATGGCCGCACCGCCGGTGGTGACGACGTCCTCGACCAGGCAAACGCTCTGGCCGGCCTCGAAAACGCCCTCGATCCGGTTCTCCGTGCCGTATCCCTTGGCGTCCTTGCGGACGATGAGGAACGGCAGGCCGGATGCCAGGGAGCCCGCGGCGGCAAGCGCGACGGCGCCCAGCTCAGGCCCTGCGAGGAGATCGGGGCGCTCCTCCAGGGCGAGGGCCCGCTCGGCGATCCGCTCGCCGAGAGCCCGCAGCAGGTCGGGATGCGTCTCGAAGCGGTACTTGTCCAGGTAGTAGCGCGAGCGGCGTCCGGAGCGCAGGACGAAGTCGCCCTCGAGGTAGGCGCGCTCCTTGAGGAGCGCGGCGAGCTCGGCGTCGGTCACCTGGTCGTCCCGAGCACCGCGCGGGCGAGCAGCACGAGCCGCTCCCCTTCGCGCGAGCCCGCGGCGAGCGAGACCATCGAGCCGTCGTCGAAGTAGAGCTCGGCGCGCTCGCGCGAGCCCTCCCGGGAGCGGCGCACGTACGCGATCGCGGCCACACCCGCGGCCGTGACGAACGCCCAGCGCGCCTTACGCATCGGCGGCCTTCTTGCGCGGCTTCGGCTTGTCGGTCGCCCGCAGTGCGGCGCGCAGGTCGTAGAGGACGAGCCCGACGGTCGGGTCCGGATCCGTGGTCGCGGCGAGCGTCCTGCCGCTCTCGCGCACGACGAACACCGCGCCGCCGTCCGTGGAGACGACGAGGTCGGTGAGCCCGGTCCGGCCGCTCGTCTCCTCGGCCGCCTCCACGAGCGCGAGCGCAGCGGATGCGGTCGTGTCACCGTCCTCGAGAGTCGAGGCGAGCACACCTCCACGCGGGCCGATGAGGACGGCCGCGCGCACCTGCGAGGAAACGGAGGTGAGATCGGCGAGCGCTGCGGCTGCGTCCATGCGCCGGAACCTAGCAGGGACTGCTTCTACACTCGTGCGGTGGCGCAGGCCGACTCCCGTGCTCGGAAAGTTCCTCGCCGACCGCGGGACGCACCTCGCCGCGATGATCGCCTACTTCGCGCTGCTCGCCTTCGTCCCGATCCTCTTCCTCGCGCTCTCGCTGATCGGGCTCGCGGGCACGCCGGACGAGTCCAGCTACCTGATCGAGCAGCTCCAGCGCGCCTTCCCGGCGAGCTCGGTCGAGCGGCTCGTCGAGCGTCGTCGAGGACATCCAGGGGAGCGCGGCCGAGCTCGGCATCGTCGGCGGGATCACGCTGATCTGGGCGGCGCTCGGGCTTCTTCAGCGTGGTCGAGTCGGCGCTGAACATCGTCTACGGGCTCCAGAACCGCCCGTTCGTCCGGCAGAAGGCGCTCGTCTTCGTGCTCACCGCCGCAGGCCTCGCCGTGCTCTTCGTCGCGCTCGTGATCGGGACGATCGGGGTGAACCTGGCGCAGGACTCCGGCCGCTTCGGCGGCACGCTCGCCTACCTGTGGGGCATCGCGCTCTCGACCGCGCTCCTCCTCGGGGTCCTGTGGAGCCTCTACACGCTGCTCACGAACGCGCGCATCCCATGGCGGGAGACGTTCCCGGGCGCGCTCTTCGCGGCGGTGGTGCTCCAGGCGACGTTCCAGGTGCTCCCGCTCTTCGTATGGGGGAGCGGCGACCTCGCCTCGCTCCAGGCGTTCGGCGGGCTGCTCCTGCTGCTCGTCTGGATCTACCTGATGGCGAACGTGGTCGTGCTCGGCGCAGAGGTCAACTGGTACCTCGCGCACGGGCGCAAGCAGCCGGACGAACCGCCTAAGGGCCTGGCCTAGAGCTCGTCGTCAGTGGTCGCGAGAGCGCGCTTGGCGAGCGCCTGGAGGATCTTGCGCTCCACCCCGGGCATCCCGTCGATCATGCTCCAGAACGACTGGCGCGAGAGCACGAAGAACCGCAGCGGCGTGGCCGCCGTCACGGTCGCGGTGCGCGGGATGTCCACGATCAGCGCGATCTCGCCGAAGAAGTCGCCGTCGCCCAGCGTTCCGAGCTTCTGGTCGCCCTTCGTGACCTCGGCGTCGCCTTCGATGATCACGAAGAACTCCTGCGCCAGCTCGCCTTCGCGGCAGAGCACACGGCCCGCTTCGACCTCGAGATCCTCGGTCGCCTTCGCAAGCTGCGCGAGCTCGTCCTTGGACAGATCGCTGAAGAGCGGAGCGCGGCCGAGCGACTCGACCTTGGTGTCGTGTGAGAACAGCACAGGAGAAATCTAACGATCCGGCGCGACCGACGCCTAATGCGACCGCCAGCGCCTGCGCCGCCCGGGCGCGGTGGCTGTGACGCGACTTCCACGCGTTTCCGAGCTCCGCGACCGTCAGCGTCTCGCCGTCCGGGACGAAAACCGGGTCGTAGCCGAAGCCCTCGCCGCCCTTCCGCTCCTCGGCGATCGAGCCTGCGAGCGTCCCGTTGCACGGCGATCTCGGCGCCGTCGGGGGCGAGCGCGACCAGCTCGCAGACGTAGCGCGCCCGGCGTTCCTCGACGCCTCGGAGCGCCGTCAGGAGCTTCTCCACGTTGGCCTCGTCGGTCGCGTCCGCCCCCGCGTAGCGGGCCGAGAAGATCCCGGGCGCGCCGCCGAGCGCGCCGACCTCGAGGCCGGAGTCCTCGCCGGCCATCCACGCGTCCGGATCGCCCTCGGCACGGCCGTGAAGCGCCTTGCCGCGCGCGTTGTCGCGGAAGGTCTCGCCGGTCTCGGGCGGCAGCGGCGGGCCCTGCCAGCGCTCGACCGTCCAGCCGGGAAGCGCGTCGCCGAGCTCGCGCGCCTTGTTCGGGTTCTCGGAGACGAGGACGAGTCTCACGCGACGACGGAGCGCTGCACCGCGGCGATCTGCTCGATCCCCTCGCGCGCGAGCGCAACCATGTCGCCGAGCCGCTCGTGCGTGAACGGCTCCCGCTCGGCCGTCGCCTGGATGTCGATCAGGCGCCCGCCGCCGGTCATGACGACGTTCATGTCGACGTCGGCGGAGGAGTCCTCGCGGTAGTCGAGGTCGAGGAGCAGCTCGTCGGCCACGATGCCGAGCGAGACGGCCGCGATCTGCTCGGGCGGCTCCGTGAAGCCCTTCTTGCGCGCGGCGAGGACGAGCGCGACCCAGGCGCCCGAGACCGCCGCGGTGCGCGTGCCGCCGTCGGCCTGGAGGACGTCGCAGTCGAGCCAGAGCGTGCGCTCGCCGAGGTTCTTCAGGTCGTAGCCGCCGCGGATCGACCGGCCGATGAGGCGCTGGATCTCGACCGTGCGTCCCTTCTGGCGGCCGGCGCTCGCCTCGCGGCGCATCCGCTCGCCGGTGGACGCGGGGAGCATCCCGTACTCGGCCGTGAGCCAGCCCTCGCCCTTGCCCTCGAGCCAGCGCGGGATCCCGTCCTCGACGGTCGCCGTACACAGCACGCGCGTGGACCCGATGGAGATGAGCGCCGAGCCGTCGGCGTTCTCGAGGAAGTCCGGGACGATCTCGACGGGGCGCAGCTCGTTCGGTGCTCGACCGTCTCTCATGCGGGCTCCAACGCTAGATCGTTCAGGGAGACCGTGCGAACGGAGCGGACGGGAAGCTGGAGGAACCGCTCGCCGAGCTTGGCGAAGTCGCCGGCCTCCCCGGTGGTGAGGAACGTCGTTGCGCCTTCGCGAGCCGGGTCGTTGCCGATCCCCTTGCGGGCGAGCGTCTCGGCGACCTCGCGGGCGGTCTCGTCGGCGGAGAAGACGAGCGTCGTCGCGCGGCCGAAGATGCGCTCGAAGAGCGGGCGCAGGAGCGGGTAGTGCGTGCAGCCGAGGACGACCGTGTCGACGCCGGCCTCCTTGAGCGGCGCCGCGTAGTCGCGCACGGCGGCGAAGAGCTCCTCGGTTCCGGCGTTCCCCTCGATCAGCGGGACGAGGCGCGGGCAGGCGATCTCGGTGACCGTCACGCCCGCGTCGAGCGAGTGGATGACGTCGGCGTAGCGGCCGCTGGCGACGGTTCCCTCGGTGGCGAGCACGCCGATGCGGCGGTTGCGCGTCGCCTGCACGGCGGCGTGGGCCTCGGGCGTGAGCACGCCGACGACCGGCACCGTGAGCTGCTCCTGGAGGAGCGGAAGCGCGACGGCGGTGGCGGTGTTGCAGGCGGCGGCGATCAGCTTGACGCCCTGGCGCTCGAGGTAGGTGCCGAGCTCGAGCGCGAACGTCTGCACCTCGTCCGCGGAGCGCGGGCCGTACGGGCAGCGCGCGCCGTCGCCGAGGTAGACGAAGTCCTCGGCGGGCAGCGTGACGAGGCACTCGTGGAGAACGGTGAGCCCGCCCGCGCCGGAGTCGAAGATGCCGATCGGGCGGTCGTCCATGCGGCGATTCTACGAGCGCCCCTGGACCGCGCACTGCCGGTCCGTTCCGGGCACGTCAGGGGTCAGACCCCGGACATGTCCCGGGTGCGCTCGCCCACATCCTGGGCTCATGCGCGTTTGCGAGTCCTGGACATGGCCGCTCGGGACACGACAGGGGTCAGACCCCCCTCATGGCCGTTTCGGACGCCCGCAAGCGCGGCTCGAACGACTAGCGTTACGCCCGTGCTCGAGGTCTGGGACGCAACGGGATCCGTTCGACGCGGTCGCGGAGTATCTGGACGACGCCGGCTTCTACGGCGGGACGCAGCCCGCCGACGTGTACTTCGGCTACCGGATCTCCGACGGGCTGCGGCGGCTGAGCCTGCCCGCGCCGGCCGAGCCGTGCGCGCTGCCGCTCGCCGCCTGCCGCATCGGCCGGGCGCCCGCCGCGCCGCAGGAGATCGAGATCGGCTCGTGGGAGCACACCTGGCACCCGGACGACTACGGCCAGGCAATCCGCGCCGTGCGCTCGGCGATCGAGCGCGGCGACGTCTACCAGGTGAACCTCGTCCAGCACCTGTCGGCGCCGTTTCGCGGCAACGCCGCCGGACTGGCCGCGACGCCTCGCGCCGCTCGACCCGCTCCACCCCGCGCCGCTCGAGGGCGACGGCTGGGCGATCGTCTCCGCCTCGCCGGAGCTCTTCCTCTCGCGCCGCGGCCGCACGCTGACGACGCGCCCGATCAAGGGGACGCGACCGCTCGACGACGCCGCCGAGCTGCACGACTCCGAGAAGGACGCGGCCGAGCACACGATGATCGTCGACCTCGAGCGAAACGACCTCGCGCGCGTGTGCGAGCCAGGCTCGGTTCGCTGGCCCGAGCTCATGGCCGAGGAGCCGCTGGCCGGCGTCGCGCACCTCGTCTCGACCGTCGAGGGGACGCTCCGCGAGGGCGTGACGCTCCCGGAGATCCTCCGCGCCACGTTCCCCGGCGGCTCGATCACGGGCGCGCCGAAGATCGCCGCAGTCGACCTGATCGCCGCGCTCGAGCCGGTCGGCCGCGGCGCGTCGATGGGCGCACTCGGGACGATCTACCCCAACGGCGACTTCGACCTCGCGCTCACGATCCGCACCTTCGCGCTCGCCGCGGGACGCATCCACCTCTGGGTCGGCGGCGGGATCGTCTGGGACTCGGATCCCGACGAGGAGATCGAGGAGTCCTGGGTCAAGGCGCGGCCGCTGCTCGCCCGCGTCGGCAGCCGCACCGCGGTGCCCGCGTGACGCTCCTCGCCGTCGCCGTCCGCGGCCGGGGCGTCGTGGCGGCGGACGAGCCGGTTCTCCACGCCGACGACCAGGGCTTCCTCCGCGGACGCGCCGCCTTCGAGACCGCGCGGGTCTACGCCGGGCGTCCGTTCCGGCTCGCGGATCACCTCGACCGGCTCGCGGCATCGGCCGAGCGCATCGGGCTGCCGCCGCTGGACGGCCTCGAGGAACTCGCCGCCCAGGCGCTCGCAGCCGCGGGTGAGGACGAGGCGGTGCTCCGCCTCTACTGGACGGCCGGACGCGAGGACACCGACGAGCCGACCGGTCTCGCGCTCGTCTCGTCGCTCCCGGCCGGGCCTCGACGAGCGCCGCGCGCAGGGCCTGAAGCTCGCCTCGATCCCGCTGGCGATGGAGGCGGCCGAGCGCACCGACGCGCCGTGGATGCTCGGCGGCGTGAAGTCGACGAGCTACGCGGTGAACATGGCCGCAGAGGCCGAGGCGAAGCGGCGCGGCGCCGACGACGCGGTCTTCCTCGGCCAGGGCGACGTCGTCCTCGAAGGCCCGGTCACGAACATCTGGTGGCGACGGGAGCGCACGCTCTTCACCCCCGCGCTCGACCTCGGGATCCTCGCCGGCGTCACCCGGGCGACGCTGCTCGAGGAGGCGGCCGCGCTCGGGTACGAGATCCGCGAAGGCGCGTTTCCGCTCGCCGAGCTGGCCGGAGCGGACGAGGCGTTCACGTCCTCCTCGGTGCGCGAGGTCATGCCGGTCGTCGCGCTCGACGGCGCGCCGCGTCGGCGACGGCGAGCCCGGTTCGGCCGCGGCCGAACTGCAGTCCTCTTTGCGCGCGAGGGCACTAAGCTGAGTCCATGCGGATTCTGACCCTGATCCACGGACGCGACGCCGGCCCGGGCGTGCTCGGGGAGGAGATCGAGGCCGCCGGCGTCGAGCACGAGATCCGCAGCTACGCGCTCGGAGATCCTCCGGCCCACCCACTCGGAAGCTACGACGGCGCGCTCGTCATGGGCGGCTCGATGAACGTCCACGAGGTCGACGGGCATCCCTGGCTGAGCGAGGAGCGGCACGCGATCTCCGGACCTCCTCGACGCGGGCGTTCCGCTCCTCGGGATCTGCCTCGGGAGCCAGCTCCTCGCCGCCGTCAGCGGCGGCACGGTCTCACGCGTGTCCGAGCCCGAGATCGGCTGGTACGAGGTCGAGACGACCGAGGCGGCCGCGACCGACCCCGTCCTCGGCTCGCTGCCGTCGCGCTTCACGGCGTACCAGTGGCACAGCTACTGCTCGGATCTTCCGCCCGGCGCGGTCGAGCTCGCGACGAGCCCGGTCTGCCTCCAGGCCTACCGGCTCGGGGACAGCGCCTGGGGCACGCAGTTCCACGCCGAGGTCACGTCCGAGATCTGCAACGGCTGGATCTCGAGCTACGACACCGACCCGGACGCGATCGCCCTCGGGTTCGACCAGGACGAGGCGCGGGCCGCAGTGGCCCAGAACATCGACCGGTGGAACGAGATCGGCCGCGGGCTCGCGCGCGGCTTTCTCGGCTACGTGTCGGCCGGGCGCGTCGCGGCCTAGCGGCGCGACCACTCGTGCCACGAGCCGTGGTAGTTCACGGCCTCGATGCCGGAACTCGTCAGCGCGGTCGCGGCGATTCCGGAGCGCGACCCCGAGTGGCAGTAGACGACGATCGGCTTCCCCCGGTCGATCCCGCGCGACTCGAGGAGCGCGTCCAGCTCCTTGCGGCGGTCGGCGTGGAGGAGCTCCTCGAGCTCGATGTTGACGGCGCCCGGGATGTGCCCCTGGACGGGATCGCAGTGGTGGCCGGCCGTGCCGTCGTACTCGGTCGGCGTGCGGACGTCGACGAGGTTCACCGCGTCGTCGGCGAGCAGGGCCGCGAGCTCGTCCCCGGTCATGCGATCTCCTCGAGGAAGGCGAGCAGCTCGGCCGCGAGCTCGTCCGGGCGCTCGACCGGCGGGAGGTGGCCCGTGTCGGGCATGAGCACGAGCCTGGCGCTCGGCAACGCGGCCGCCATGGCCTCGGACTCGGCGGGCGGGATGAGCGCGTCCTTCTCGCCGGCGACGACGAGCACGGGCACGTCGATCTCCGCCAGGAGCGCGGTCGAGTCCTCGCGGTCGCGGATCGCCTTCACGGCGTTCGCGACTCGGGTCTCGTCGCGGTTCGGCGCGAGACCGTCGACGGGCCCGGCGGTCAGCTTCGGCTCCATCTGCTCCCAGAGCGCCGCGATGCCGCCGTCGGCCAGCAGCCGCAGCGTCGCCTCGCGGGCTTCGCGCGCCTCCGGCGAGTCGGCGCCGGGCCGCGTGCCGACGAGCGCGAGTCCGGCGATCCGCTCGGGGGCCTGCCGCCACAGCTCGAACGCGAGGTAGCCGCCCATCGAGCTCCCGACCGGCACGATCGGACCGTCCGCGGCGCCGAGCACCGACGACGCCCACGCGGCCATCGTGTCGCCGTCTCCGAGCTCGGGCGCGTGCACCGTCCAGCCGTCGGCCTCGAGCCCGGCGCGCACGCCGTCCCACATCCGCGAGTCGAGCGGGAAGGCGTGGAGGAGAAGGACGTGTGGTCGGCTCATCGGCTGGGTCGGCGAAGGAGAGCGTAGATCCCGGCGGCGAGCAAGAGGATAAGGAGCCACGCCACCGAGACGGTCGGCTTGAGCATCCCCGGGAACTCGAAATCGGACGCACCGCGCTTCACGACCTGCTCGAGCCAGAAGTCGTCGAGCGTGTTCGCGAGGCCGTACGCGAGCATCAGCGAGAGGTACGCGGTCAGCGCGGTGCGAAGGCGCGGCCGGGCGATTCTCCCCAGCTCGCGCGTCAGGAGGAGCGCGGTGAGCGAGAGCAGCACGCCGTCGGTGCCGTGGTGGTGGCCGAGGTGCACGGCGGCCAGGTTCGGGTGCCCCGGCTCGGGCACGACGCGCGACGCCTCGAAGATCCCGCCGAGGCTCAGGTAGACGCCGAGCTCGGCGCCGATCCACGGGATGGCGGCGACGAGCAGGCAGGCGGCGATCCCGACCCGGAACCAGTCGTAGGGGACGCGGCGCGGGGGGCTCCCGACGCCGTGCCGCACGACCGCGGCGATCGTGAGCGCCACCGCGAGGAGCACGCCGCACGCGGGGACGACGTTCACGAGCTTCGCGTCCAGGTCGTCGGCCTCGACGACGCCCGGAATCGCGGCCACGAGCGCGAGCGGGACGACGGCGAGCGCGAGCCGGTCGCCCCACTGCGTGCGGAGCCGCTCGGCGGCGAGGGCGGCGAGCGCGATCGCCGCGAGCGCCATCGGGAAGTTCGTGAGGACGAGGACGCGGCCGAGCCCGCCCGGGAAGCCGTCGACACTCACGTTCCAGAGCTCCTCCGGCGGAAGGCGCGAGTAGGTGACGAGCACGGCGAGCGCGCTCAGGCCGAGCAGCGCCCAGACCACGAGGGACTCCGCGAGCGCCGGCCGTTGCGAGTCGGGCACTAGCGCGGCAGGTCGATCGCGCCCTCGGCCTCGCGGGCCTCGGGATAGCCGTGCGTCCCACCGGGGAGCGCGAAGAGCGTCGCGATCTCGGCGAGCAGCTCGCGCGCGGGCGGCAGCTCCTCGGGCGAGCGGCCGGTGCGGGCCGTCTCGCGCACCGCGTCGGGGTCGGCGCCGGTGAGCCGGGCCATGAGGCGCGGGTTGGCGCCGAAGGCGATCACGTCGCCCGGCGGCAGCGAGCCGTAGTACTCGGGGACGGAGAGGTACTCGTCCACGACGCGTCCTCGCTCGAGCGCGACGTAGCGGACGACCGAGTTCTCCTCCGCGCCGATCGCGACGACGAACGCGCCCATCCGGTCGGAGAGCTCGCGGGCGAGGCGACGGAGCATCTCGGGCTCGCGGTCGCAGAGCTCGTCGTAGACCGACGTCCATCCGTCGCGCGGCGGAACGACGACGCTTCCCTGCGATCCTCCGGGCAGCCGCGGGACGAACTGGCGCACGGCCCTCGTGACCGCGTCGAGGTCGTCGGACTGGACGTGGATCGAGCCGAGCGACGGCTCGTGCGCGCCGCCCAGATGGCTCTCGATCGCCTCGACGGGCGCCGTGAGGATGCGCGTCACCTCGCTGAACCCGGCGCGGATCCACGCGTCGCCGGCGTCGTGCGAGGTCTCGATGAGGATGTGCTCCTCGCCGGCCGCGCGCGCGGCCTCGGCCAGCTCGCGCAGGGCGTCGTCGGTGGGCTGCTCGTCGATGCGTGCCTGGTACGGCATCGCCGGAACCCTACGTCGCGCGCTCGACCCGCGCGCCGACCAGGAGGTAGTGCGCCGCGAGGTTGCGGTAGCCGGCGAAGCGGTCGCCGAAGCGGCGCACCTCGTCGATCGTCACGGAGCGTCCGTCGAGGTAGAACGCGGACACGACCTTGCGCAGCGCGAGGTCGCCGGCCGGCCAGGCGTCGACGCGGCCCAGATGGCGTGCGAGGAACCAGTCGGCCGTCCATTCGCCGATCCCCGGCAGGGTGACGAGCTCGCGCTTCACCTCCTCGTCGGGAAGGGCGGCGAGGGCGTGGAAGTCGACGTCGCTGCGGGCGAGGCCGACCGTGTACGCGGCCTTGCTCCGCGAGAAGCCGAGCGCGATCAGCTCGTCGGGCTCGGCCGACGCGAGCCGCTCCCGCGTCGGGAACGCCCAGACGCGCTCGTGCTCGACGCCGAGCGCCCGGATCAGCCGTCCCCGGATCGCCGCCGCCGCGCGCAGCGAGATCTGCTGCGAGGTGATCGCGGTGACGAGCGCCTCGACCGGGTCCGGAACCTGAGCGGGGCGCAGACCCCGGAGCTCCTCGACAAGCCGCGCCAGAACAGGATCCTCGGTCGCGGCGAGCGGCGAGAGATCGAACCCGGCGCCGAGGAAGCGGCGCACCTCGTCGGGCGCCGGCACGTCGATCTCGACGCCGCCGTCCGCCGGGCCGATCGCGACCTCGCGGCCGTCGAGGACACGGACGAGCCGCCCGTCGACCCAGCGGTTCGCGAGGTCGTCGCCGAACGCGCGGAAGCGCTCGGTCGTGAGCGCGAAGTCGAACGGCTCGGGGAGCGCGACGAACACGCGCCCAGGCTACGCGTGTTCCGTCACACCTTCGCGCGCCGTTCGGCGCAAACGCGCATGCTCTGCGCGTTTTCGGGGAGTAGGCTCTACGCCGTAGGCGGGCGGGATCGGGAACCCGATGTAACTCGCGCGAGGAGCTAGGCGCGACCGAGGGCCGCGGACTCGAGCCAGCCGAGCGTTCGCTCGATGTCCTCCGCCCGGGTGCGGTGGTTCAGGATGCACATCCGCATCGAATAGCTCCCGTCGATCCGCGTGGACGAGATGAGCCCCTCGCCGCTCTCGGCGAAGCGGCGCACGAGATCGGTGTTGAGCGCCTCGAGCTCGGGCTCGTCGTCCACCCCGGCCGGCCGGCGGCGGAAGCAGACGATCCCCAGCGTCGCCGGCGAGAGCAGCTCGAGCTCCTCCGCGGCCTCGATGCGCTCCTGCGCGAAGACGGCCAGGTCGAGCGAGCGGTCGATCGCATCGCGGAACGCGTCCACGCCGAAGTACTGGAGCGAGAGCCAGAGCTTCAGCGCGCGGGCCGCGCGCGTGAGCTGGATGCCGCGGTCGGCGAAGTTCACCTCGACGCCGCCGACGGCCGTGTCCTGGAGGTAGTCCGGCATCACGTGGAAGGCCTGGGCGAGCAGCGGACCGTCGCGGACGATCAGGCAGCCGCACTCGTACGGCTGGTAGAGCCACTTGTGCGGATCGAGCGCGACCGAGTCCGCCTGGTCGATGCCGGCGAGCCACCCGCGCCCGCGGTCGGTGAGCATCGCGAACCCGCCGTACGCCGCGTCCACGTGGAGCCAGACGTCGTGGTCGGAGCAGACGGCCGAGATCTCGGCGATCGGGTCGATCGCGCCGGTGTTCGTCGTCCCGGCCGTGGCCACGACCATGAACGGCTGCCGGCCACCCTGGACGTCCGCCTCGATCGCCGCGGCCAGCGCGTCGGGCCGCATCCGCAGGTGCTCGTCCACGCCGATCGAGCGCACCTGCTCCGGCTTCACCCCGAGCACCTGGAAGGCGCGCGTGACCGACGAGTGCACCTGCGAGGTGACGTAGACGACCGTGTTCTCGGCGCGCCCGCCCGCCTGCGTCTCGCGCGCGCACGCGACCGCCGTCAGGTTGGCGAGCGATCCGCCCGGGACAAGGATCCCGGAGGCTCGTCCGCCGTAGCCGATCCACTGGCGGAACCAGTCGATGACGATCAGCTCGAGCGTGCTCGGGCCGGCCGACTGGAGCCAGGTTCCGGCGAAGACGTTCGCGCCGCTCGCGAGGAAGTCTCCGAGGATCCCCGGCCAGGTGGGGCAGCTCGGCGTGTAGCCGAAGAAGCGCGGATGGTCGTGCTGGCCGGTGAACGGGAGCACGTCGGTCTCGAGCCGGCGGAAGAGCTCCGCCGCATCGGTCGGCCCAGCGGGCGGGCCCTCGCGCAGGCGCGACTCCATCTCCGCCCTTGACGCGCCGCGCCACACCTTGCTCTCGTCGAGGCCGGCGGTGCGGTCGACGAGCAGGTCGACCATCCGGTAGCCGAGCGCGCGCATCGTCTCGAGGTCGACCTCGAGCGCGTCTTCGGTCCGCTGGTCGCGGCTCGCTCACGGAAGCGCCCTGACGATGTCGTGGAAATCCTCGAACGGCACGTAGTCGAGACCCTTCGCGTCGAAGTAGCGCGCGAGCCCGGTGCGGGCGAAGACGTGGTCGGCGAGCTCCGCGGCGCACCGGTCGGAGTAGCCGTCGCCGACGTAGACGAGCTTGCTCCCGTTCGTGAGCGCCTGCACCGACGCGCGCTTGCAGGCCTGGCCGCACACGGGACAGATCGTCCTCGTCCTGGAACGTGATCTTCCAGCCCGTGGGGTCGGGGTCGGCCGAGCTCGCGACGAGCGGCAGGTCGCCGAGGCCCTCTCGCTCCAGCACGGGCTCGATCAGCTCCTTGAAGCCCGAGGAGACGACCGTCACCTCGTAGCCGCGCTCGCGCGCCTCACGGATCAGCTCGGCGAAGCCGGGCCGCGTCTTCGCGTTCGCGAGCACCCAGTCGACGACCTCGGCGAGCGGCGCCTTGACCGGCGCGAACTCCCGGCGGATCACCTCGTGGAGCGGCAGCTCCCCGCCGAGGAGGCCGCCCTCGAGCTCGGAGAAGACGTCCTCGTCGCCGAAGCGCGTCGCGATCGCGTCGAGCAGGTCCTGCTCCGTGATCGTGCCGTCGAAATCGAGGATGAGAGCGCGCTCGGCCATGAGCCGAGCATAGAGGCCGTTTCGGGGCGACGCCTCGCCGTCGGGGTGTGTTGGACGACGCGAGGCAAGGACGCAGGGCGCGGTCGTATTGGTAATACGGGCGCAACCGAGGACGCGGCATCGCGTCGTTCAGCGCGGCCCGGCGGCTCAGGCTTCGCCCCGAGGCGGCCTCTTCAGTCGGGCGAGGGCGCGGGCGGCTCTCTGGCCGCGAGCGAGGAAGATCCCGCCGGCGATCACGACGCCGCCGACGACCTGGAGCCAGGTCATCGTCTCCGAGAGGACGAGCAGCGCCCAGATGGCGCCGAGGAACGGCTGGAGGTTCGCGTAGAGCGACGAGCGCGCCGCTCCGACCCGGTCGATCGCGGTGAACCACATGATGTTCGTGAAGACCAGGCTGAAGAACAGGCTGTAGAAGAAGCACGCCCAGGCGAGCGTCGTGAGCTCGGCCCAGTCCTGCGTCACGACCTGGTGCGCCGAGGCGACGAGCAGCGGGATCGAGCCGACGATCAGGACGAACGCGCTGATGCGGTACGGCGAGTAGCGGCGCATGAGCGGGCCCATCGCGACCGAGTACGCGGCCCAGGTGGCCGAGGCGATCAGGCCGAGCGTGACGCCCTTGAGGTTCCCGACGAAGCCGCTCGCCGCGCCTGCTGCGACTAACCCGACGCCGAAGAACGAGACGACGGCGGCCATCCAGTGCCTCAGGCCGAGCCGCTCGAGCCCGAACGCGCGGGAGACGAGCGCGACGAAGATCGGGAGCGTCCCGAAGAGGAGCGCGACCGTCGACGCGGTCGTGAGTCGCACCGAGTAGGCGAACGTCACCTGGTTCAGGAAGATCCCGAGCATCGCCGCAACGACGAGCAGCAGGATGTCGCGGCGCTGGACGCGGAGCGTGTGCTCACGCGCGAGCGTGAAGCTGGAGAAGATCGCCGCGCCGAGCGCGAAGCGCACCGACGAGTAGGTGAGCGGCTCCCACCCGTGCGTCAGCGCGTACTTGACGACCGTGAAGTTGAAGCTCCAGAACAGGACCGTGACGAGGAGCAGGACGTCAGGAGGGATGCGGTTGCGCACGGCGCCCGGACACTAGCCGTGTCGCTTCCCGCCAGGGCCGGGGTCTGACCCGAGCTAGGGCCGGATCACCTCGCCGCCCTCTTCCGGGTCGCCCGATGCGACCTTGGGCGGCCCGCCCGGGGACACGTCACCACGGTCGATCACCTTCCCGGCGCTGGGGTCCGGCGTCGGTGTCGCCTCTCCACCCTCCTCCGGATCGGCCGAAGCGACCTCGGTATTCCCGGCCGGGGGCACGCCACCGTGGTCGATCCCCTTCCCGGCATCGGACTCCGGCGCCGGCCTGAGAGGGTCGAACGAGCCCTTGTACCCTTCCGGCACCGAGCCCATGGTGCCGAGGGACTTCACGTCCACATCGCCCTTGGGCTCCTTGCCTTTTGCCTTCCTCAACGCGTCGGAAAAGATGGAACGGAGCGACATGAAGCGCCTCCTGTCTGTTTGCCGGCCTGTGCGGGCCGGCCGCAGGAGTCTAGATCCGGCGGTAAAGTCGCGCCCATGGCCGAGCCGACCACGGACGACATCGACTACCTCGTCGGACCGGCGACGCCGCACTTCGCCTACCAGATCCGCGCCCGCGTGAAGGCGCTCGTCGAAGACCTCCCGCCGGGCCACCCGACCCGCGTCTACGCGGAGGAGAAGATCGCGCTCCTCGACCGCCTCGGGCACGCGTCGTCGAAGGCCGAGGAGGGCCCGCTCGAGCCGAGGACGCGCGCAGGCTGGTCGAGCCTCCCGAGCAGCGCCCCGGCTACGACGGCGCCCGACCACCCGTGAGCTTCCAGGGCGCGAACGTCCTCGTAACCGGCGGCACGCGCGGGATCGGCCGCGCGATCGCGCTCCGCTTCGCGGCCGCGGGCGCGCGCCAGGTCGCGATCAGCTACCTGCGAAACGACAAGGCGGCCGAGGCGACCGCCGAGGAGATCCGCGCCGCCGGCGCCGAGGCGCTCGTCCTGCGCGGCAACCTCGGCGATCCCGACAACGCACGCGAGATCATCGAGGCCGCCGGCGCGCTGAACGTCCTCGTCTCGAACGCGGCGACGGGCGTGATCAGGCCGATCGCCGAACTGACGGAGAAGCACTGGGACTGGACGATGAACGCGAACGCGCGCGCGCTCTTCACGCTCGCGCGGCACGCCGCGCCCGCCATGCCCGAGGGCAGCTCGATCGTCGCGATCTCGAGCCTCGGCTCCGACCGCGTGCTCGACAACTACTCGCTCGTCGGCACCTCCAAGGCGTCGATCGAGTCGCTCGTCCGCTACCTCGCGGTCGAGCTCGCGCCGGACGACATCCGCGTCAACTGCGTCTCGGCCGGGCTCGTGGAGACCGGCGCGCTCGACCACTTCCCCGACCGTGAGGGGATGCTCGCCACGTTCCGCGAGCGCACCCCCGCAGGCCGGCTGGTCGACCCGGAGGACGTCGCCGACGCCGTCGAGTTCCTCGCCTCCCCGCAGGCGACGATGATCCGCGGCCAGACGATCGTGCTCGACGGCGGCTACTCGATCCTGGCCTAGGTCCCGCCGCCGCTCTCGCGCATGAAGCCCTGACGGGCCGCCGACACGAGTGCGACCGACTCCGGGAACAGGACGCGCATGGCGTCGCGCAGCGCGACCGCCTGCTCGTCGGAGGAACCCGTCACCTCCATCTGCCCGAGCGCCGCGGCGGTCAGCTCGACCGCGGTGTTCAGGGTCAGCGTCGCGAACTGCTCGCGCTGCGACTCGGCCACCGCCTCGCTCTGCTGCTCGGCGAACTCGCGCAGCGAGCGCATCAGGTCGTCCGGGTCGCCGCCGAACGGGAATCCGAATCCACCTTCCATCAATGCTCCTTTCTCATTCGAGAGCGGCCTTGTAGCCGCGCTCGACCTCGTTCGAAAGCTCCTCGGCCGCGCCGATGCCTGACTTCATCGCCTCGGCGAACGGCGAGCCGTTGTCTCCCAGTGCACGCTCCAAGCGTGCCGCGGCCGCGCCGATCGCGTCGAGGTAAGCGCCGCTCGCCACCCGCGGCTCCGGCTCGATCGCCGCCTCGAGCGCCGCCGCCGCCTCCTCGGCGCCCTCGATTCCCTCGGGGTTGTCGGCGAGGCGGATCTCCTCCAGCCGCAGGCGCACCTGCGGCACGTCGCCGCCGCCCGCGTTCTCCTCGGCCAGCTCGCAGAGCGCGGCGATGGAAACGGCCTCGCGGACGAGACGGCGCTCGGTCACCGCAGCGCCGCGGACATCGATTGCGAGCCACTTCCGCTCCTCCCCCGACTGGAACGCGCAGAGGTAGACACGCCGCCCCGGCGACGGCTCCGTGGGGACGACTCCGACCAGCTCCTCCCCGTCGTCCGCATACCCCGCCGCCGCGGCCCGCGCGGTTGAAATGTCCTCCGCGAGCCCCACACCAGCACAATATCCCGATGGCCTTCGCGCTCGCGCCCGAGCTACCCGCCAATGTGGACCCGCCCGCACTCGTCGCACCCGCCGCCCGCGAGGCGTCGTTCGGGCGCATTTCCGGGACGGTGGGACCCGGCACGTACCGCATCGTCGTGCGCGTGAACGGCAAGGAGAAGGGCGCCGCGCGGGCCGACGGCAAGGAGTTCGAGCTCCAGGTGGACCTGCCGCCGCGCGACGCGACGATCGAGGTGGTCGCCGAGGACGCGCTCGGCAATTCGGCCAACACAAAGATCGAGAAGGTGCTCGGCCTACCCGCCGACGACGCTCCCGTCGCCGAGGAGACCTACGAGGACGCGAGCCTCGCCGCCGCGGTCGACGAGCTCGTGGACGACTTCCCGGCGATCTCGGCCGTGTACGTCGAGAACCTCCAGTCGGGCGCCGGCGCGGCGTGGAACGCGACCGCCCGCTTCCCGGCGGCGTCGACGGTGAAGCTCGCGATCGCGATCGAGTTCCTCCGCGTCCTCTCGGACCGTCCCACCGAGAACACGGATCTCGACGTGCTCCTGCGCGACATGCTCGTGGACTCGGACAACGAGTCCGCGAACGCGCTCCTGCGCTGGATCGGCTCGAGCGAGTCGGGCGGCGCCGACCAGGTGAACCGCACGCTCGGCGCGCTCGACCTCGACGACTCCCAGCTCTACGGCGGGTTCCTCATCGCCTCCACCGGCCGGCCGATCCCGCTCGAGACCGAGTCGCAGCCCGAGTTCGAGGGCAAGTACACGTCCGCCTGGGATCTTGCGCAGCTCTACCGCTTGATCCACCTCGCCGCGCAGGGCCAGGGACCGCTGCTCAACCTGGAGGGCACCTTCGAGGCGAGCGACGCGCGCGCGATCCTCTGGTACCTCGCGCACTCCTCGGATCACGGAAAGATCGACCGCCTGCTCGGCAAGCGGGCGATCGTCGCGCACAAGGCGGGCTGGGTCAGCGACGCGCGCCACGACGCCGGGCTCGTCTACACGCCGCGCGGCGCCTTCATCGCCGTCGTCATGACCTACACCGGCGGCGGCGCGGGCGAATCGTCCGATCTGCTCGCCGCACGGGTGGCCCGCGCGGTCCAGGAACGCCTCGGCGACACGAGCGCGGCCCCCGCGCCCTCGGCTTCCTCGTCCTGACGCCGTACGATTCCACGATGGAGATCGTCTTCGGAGCCGTCTTCGTCGCGGGATTCGCCGTCGTGGCCGTCTCGTTCCTGCTCGTGGCGCTCGGCCGGATCTCCGAGCGCACGCTCCTCATCCTCACCGCCGCCCTCGGGACGGCAGCGGCCGTCGCGCTCGTCGCGTTCGGCGTCAACTCGTTCGAGGAATTCACCGATCGCGGCGCGGTCGCGCTGGCGGCGGCGGGCCTGCTCGGCGCGACGATCGCCGAGGCCGGGCTCTACGCACTGGCGCGCGGGCTTTCGGCGATTCGGACCCAGGAGCAGCTCATCAAGGCCGGACAGGACCACATCGCCGCGGTGCTCGATGCGCACGCCAAGGAGCAGTCGGAGGCGTTCGACCGCACGCTCCAGCGCGAGCGCGCGAACGCCGGGCACGCGCTCAGCCAGCAGGAGCGCAAGCTGACGATCGAGCGGCGCGACATGGTTGCCCGCCAGGCCGACCGCGCCCGCGCCGAGCTCGCGAGCGCGATCGAGCAGATCCAGGAGCAGCTGGAGCAGCGCCTCACCGCCTGGGCGGCCGACCTCGACCGCGGCCAGCGCGGCCTCGAGACCCGGCTGAACGCGCTCGCCCAGCGCCAGGCCGAGGCGATCAAGGCGTACGAAGCCCGGTTGGCCGCCGACTCGGATTACCTCCGCACCGCGACGGAAGAGCAGCAGACCGCGCTCCAGAGGCTCCGCGCCGAGCTCGAGCAGGTCGGCCGCGAGTCGTTCGAGGCCGGCCAGGCGGAGATCGAGGTCTACGCCGAGGAGAACCGCCGCCAGCTCACCGAGATCATGCAGCGGCTCCGCGAACAGGAGCGCAGCGTCCGCGAGCAGATCGAACGGGAGGAGGCGGACGCGAATACCCGGATCCAGGGGTCCTTCGAGGACATCGAGCGCCGCCAGCGCCAGAGCCTCGAGCGGTCGCTCGAACGCGCGACGCAGCGGCTCGTCGACGAGGCCGAGAAGCGCTTCGACGGCCAGATCAAGGAGTCTCGCGAGAAATCCGCGCAGCGCCTCTCCCACGAACTGGAGAAGGCGATGCAGCAGTTCGCCCACCAGGCGGAACGCCAGATCGCCGAGCGCATCGACGAGGCCGCGAAGGCGGCGGCGTCACGGCTCGAGCGGCGGATCGGCGACATCACCCGCTCGGCGGACGCCCAGCAGGAGGTCGCGGCCGAGCGGCTCCGCCAGATGAGCGACCGTCTGGCCGAGTCACTGAATCAGGCCGAAGCCCGTTTGGAACAGCAGATGTCCGTTAGGCTCGAGCGGTTCGAACGATCAATCCACTCGGACGGCTAACCAAATTGAGCAGGGATCGTCTCGGAGAGAACGAACCACCGGCGACATGGGAGACGAACCATCGATTGCGATGGACGACGTGATGGAGCAGACCACCACAGTCGGGCGTGACCTGGACGAGCGATCCAAGGTGGAGAGCTGGCGCCTCCACGTGCTCGCCGAGGCCGGATATCCGCTTCCGCTCGCGGAGCGGGTCGCCCGCTCGAGCGCCGACCTGCACGACGCGGTGACGCTCGTCACCGAGCGCGGCTGCAGCCCCGAGCTGGCCGCCGAGATCCTGGTCTAGCCCGTTACATTGCTCGGGTGACCGAGCCGACCATCCAGGAAGACCGCAAGGTCTACGCGGTGTCGGCGTTCAACCGCGGCGTCGCCGACTGGCTCGCGCGCCTGCCCACGCTCTGGGTCGAGGGCGAGGTGACCGAGTTCCGCCGCCAGCCGGGCTGGCAGAGCGTGTTCTTCACGCTCAAGGATCCCGCTGACGGCTCGTGCCTGCCGGTCTCGATGCCGCGCGCCACGTTCGACGCGCTGCGGGTCGAGCTCGCCGACGGCGCCTCCATCCAGGTCTTCGGCCGGCCCGAGCTCTACGCGGCGCGCGGTACGTTCCGCCTCCGGGCGCTCTCGCTGGAGCCGGTCGGCCTGGGCGCGCTCGCCGCGCGAATCGAGCGGCTGCGCCAGACCCTCGCCGCGGAAGGGCTCTTCGCCGAGGAGCGCAAGCGCTCGCTGCCGCTCCTCCCTCGCCGGATCGGGCTGCTGACCGGCGCCGAGGCCGCGGCCAAGCGCGACTTCGTGACCGCGGTGGGAACGCGGTTTCCGGCCGCGCGGATCCTCGTCTCCGAGACCGCCGTGCAGGGTCCGCGGGCGCCGGCGCTCATCGCCGCGGCGCTCGAGACGCTCGCGGCCGAGCCGGAGATCGACGTGATCGTCCTCGCCCGCGGCGGCGGGAGCTTCGAAGATCTCCTCCCCTTCAGCGCCGAGCAGGTCGTGCGCGCGGTGGCCGGGTGCTCCGTTCCGGTGGTCTCGGCCGTGGGACACGAGCAGGACACGCCGCTCTGCGATCTCGCGGCGGATGCGCGGGCCTCGACGCCGACCGCTGCCGCGCGGCTGGTCGTGCCCGACGAAGGTGAGCTGCGCGCAGGGCTGGCCGGCCTGCGAGCCGCGCTCCAGCGGGAGACGACCCGCAAGGTCACGGGCGCGTCCGAGCGGCTCGGCGTCCTCCACGGCTCGCTCGCCCGCGAGGGAACCCGCACGTTCGCCCGGGCGCGCGAACGGCTCGTCGCCGACCGCGCCCGGCTCCTGAAGGCACCGGCGGTGCTGGTCGAGCGGCGCCGGGAGGCGCTCGATGCGGTCGCGGCGCGCCTGCGCACGCTCTCGCCGCGGTCGACGCTCGAGCGCGGCTACGCGATCGTCCGCGCCGACGACGGAATCGTCCGCAACGCTGCGACATTGGCCGCGGGCGCGCGGGTCGACGTCGAGCTGGCCGACGGCGGCTTCGGCGCGCGCGTCGAGGAGATCCGGTGACCGAGCCGACCTTCGAGCAGGCGCGCGAGGAGCTGGAGAAGATCGTCGCCGAGCTGGAGAGCGGAAAGCCCGGCCTCGACGAGGCGATCGCGCTGTGGAAGCGCGGCGAGGAGCTCTACGCGATCTGTCTCGGCAAGCTCGATGCGGCGCAGGGCGCGGTCGAGGAGCTCGCCAAGCGCGCCGAGTCCACGCGCCCGGACGCGTGAACGGCCGGCTCTACGACCTCTTCTCCCGGCGCGCGGAGCACGGTCAGCTGGGCGCGTTGCGGCACGAGCTCCTCGCGGAGGTCGAAGGCGAGATCCTCGAGATCGGCGCCGGAACCGGAGCGAACCTGCGCCACTACGCACGCGGCCGAACGAGTCGTAGCGCTCGAGCCCGATCCGGGCATGGCGAAGCGGCTGCCGGCGAAGATCGCCGAGGCGAGCGTTCCGGTCGAGCTCGTCGACGGCCGGGTGGAGTCGCTCCCGTTCCCGGACGCGAGCTTCGACGCCGTGGTTTCGACGTTCGTCCTGTGCTCGGTCGACGATCCGCCCCGCGCGCTCGCCGAGATCGACCGCGTCCTGCGCCCTGGCGGCCGGTTCGTCGTCCTCGAGCACGTGCGCGGATCGGGACGCCGGGCACGCTGGCAGGATCGCCTCACCGGCGTCCACCGGAAACTCGCTGGCAACTGCCACCTGAACCGCGACACCCGCGCCGCGATCGCGGCCGCGGGATTCGATACGTCAGGCCTCGGAGAGGTCGCCTTCCCGGCTCACCACCCGCTCGTGCGGCCGGGCATTCAGGGAGTCGCGACCAGGACCTCTTCGTAGTACGCGCCGGCCCGGCGGCCCGTGCGGCGATTGACCTCGCGCAGCACGCGCTCCTCGAGCCGCAAGACCGGCCGCGGCGAGGATCCCGTCGTAGAGGCCGCGCGAGTCGTTCACGACGATGACGACGCGGCCGCCCGGACGCAGCGACCGCTTGGCGCGGCGCAGCACGGCGGCGATCGAGTCGCGAGTACCCGGTCATGCCGCGCCCGATCTCCTCCGGGTCGCGGCGGTCGAGGCCGAGCAGCTCGAACGCGTACGCGTGCTGCTCGTGGTAGTCGATGAGGCCCGGATACGGCGGCGACGTGAAGACGAGATCGACCGGCCCGGGCGGATCGACCTCGCGCGAGTCGCCCTGGACGACCGTGACCGCGTTGTCGGTGCGCAGGTCGCCGAACTCCTGCACCCGCTGCGCCGAGTCGCGGGCGTAGCGGCGGAGGAACTTCCGCGCCTCGCCGACGGGACGGCAGACGCGCCGGTGCTTGTGGCAGAAGTACTCGCCCCGCACGGGCTCGCGCGGGAAGTCCAGGTCGTCATGACGCGTCAATCGCGCCGAGCGCGCGGCGCGCGAGAGCACCACGCTCCACAGATCCGGATAGGCGGTGTGCTCGATCTGCGCGCGGAACGCCGCCAGCTCGGCGAGCGTCTGCGGCGCGAACCAGCGCTCCAGGTAGCCGGAGCCCCCCGCTCCGATGTCGACCCCGTCCAATTCTTCCGAGACCACGACCAAGTCGCCGAGCAGCTCGGCCGGGTCGTACTCCGCCGTCTTCACGCGAGTGAGGAGGCAGTTGAACGCGCTCAGGTCGCAGCCGGCGGCGCGCAGGCCCAGCGCGTTGGCCTCGACGAGCGTCGTCCCCGAGCCGGCGAACGGATCCCACACGAGCTGGCCCGGCTTCGCGTAGCGGCGCAGGAACACCTCGGCGAGCTGCGGCACGAACTTGCCCAGGTACGGATGGAGCCGGTGGACGTGCTTCGTGCGCTCGCGCTCCGGCAGCTCCTGCTCGGTCCAGGAGAGCGCCGGGTCGACCTGACCCGCATACGCCGGATTCGCGCGCATTGCGGGACATTTCTGGGCGCTCGCGGCACATTCCTTCCAGGCACTAGAATCGCGCCATGCCCAGAGTCCCCGCAGAGGAGCTCCGCAAGGTCTGGCTTTTCGCCGACCTCTCCGACGCCGAGCTCGAGCGGCTGGGCGACCGGTTCGCCGAGCGGACGTTCAAGGCCGGCGACACCGTCGTCGAGGAAGGCTCGACCGGCACGAGCTTCTTCGTCATCGAGGACGGCACGGCGACCGTGAGCGTCGGCGGCGCCGAGAAGGCGACGCTCGGCCCGAGCGACTACTTCGGCGAGATGGCGATCATGGACGACGGCACGCGGTCGGCCTCGATCATCGCGGCCGAGGATCTGAAGGTCGCATTCCTCACGCCGTGGGAGTTCCGCCCGTTCGTCGAGGAGCACCCCGAGCTCGCGTGGAAGCTCCTGTGCAGCCTGGCCCGCCGGCTGCGCGCCGCCCAGACCGCCCAGGCTTAGCGTTCGCCCGAATCGGGCACCCAGTGCCGGTACCCAATCCCTGGAGGACCAAATGGGCATCGGCGCAAGCCTCTTTCTGATCACACTCGGCCTCATCCTGTGGCTGGCCGTGAACGCAACCGTCCAAGGCATCGACATCAACATGGTCGGCCTCATTCTCGTGATCGTCGGCGGCTTCGGGCTCTGCTCTCCCTGGTGTTCTGGTCGACCTGGGGCGGCTACGGAACACGCCGCACGACCACGACGGTCTCGAACGACCCGTACGACCGGCCGCCGATGTAGCCGCTAGGCGATTCGCTCGACGCGCTCGTCCACTTCGAGGTCGGTGACCTCGGGCATCCGGCGGAGCATCGCGAACGAGAAGCCCTCGCGCGCAAGGAAGACGAAGCCCAGAGCGACGCCGACCGAGACCTCGACGGCCTGGAGGCCGATCCCGTAAGCGAAGCCGCGGCCGTAGCTGACCCCGTACGGGAGCAGTGACAGCGCGATCGCGGCCTGGACGAGACCGACGTTCCCCGGCCAGAGCGGAAAGACCATGACCAGGTTCATGATCACCAGGACGAGCGCGGCCATCGTGATCGTCCCGTCGATCCCGAACGCGTAGAACATCGTCCACACGGCGAGAAGCTGCGTCGTCCAGCCGACGAGCTGGAAGCAGAGCGCGGCGATCGCCGGGACCGGGCGCTTCATCACGGTCAGGCCGTAGCGCGCAAGGCGGAGCACGCGCCGAACCGGGCCGACGTCGTCGACGCCGCCGCGCGGTGTCCGCCGGGCGATGATCAGCGACATGATCGAGAAGGCCGAAGCCCACGCCGAGCGCGATGGCGAGGGCCGGCCTCGCCCACTGCGGGATCTTCGCCGCGTAGACGACGTAGATCACGAGCGTCGACGCGGCGACGACGTCGAAGAGCCGGTGCGCGAAGACGGTTCCGGTCAGGGTCGCCCAGAGACCCGGCCGGCCGCGCATGCGCCGCGTGAGCACGACGATGCGGGCGACCTCGCCCACGCGGCCCGGAAGCGCGGCGTTCCCGAGAAGGCCGACGCTGAACGCCGCGAACACGTCGCGACTACGGGGGCACGGGGGCTGGACGGCCTCGTCGATCACGATCTCCCAGGCGATCGACCGCACGATGATCGAGGCCAGGTTCAGGAGCACTGCGATGACGACCCAGCGCCAGGTGACCAGCTCGAACGCGTGCCGGACGATGTTGATGTCGAGCCGCCACAGGACGAGCGCGATCGCCCCGGCGAGCACGCCGATCACGATCGCCAGGCGCCAGGGACGCGACCGCGGGACGTATCTCATGCGGCCACCGCGACCTTGCTCGTCAGACCGGTGTAGATCTCCTCGAGCCGTCCGGCCACGCGCGCCCACGAGTAGCGCTCCTCGGCCTGCCGTCGGGCGGCGGCGCCGAGCCGCACGCGGCGCTCCTCGTCGGAGAGCAGCTCGACGAGCGCCGCCGCGAGCGCGTCCGGATCGTCCGGAGGCACGAGAATCCCCGTGTCCGGATTGGCGACCTCGCGGTAGCCCTCGATGTCGGAGGCGACGACCGGCGTCGCGCACGCGAACGCGCGCGTGAGCACCATGCCGAAGCTCTCGCGGCCGATCGACGGCGCGGCGAGGACGCGCGCTCTGAGAAGCTCGTCGGTGAGCGGCTGCTCCGGAATCGAGCCGAGCAGGTCGATGTTCGTGTCGTCGAGGCCGTTCCGGCGCATGAGCCATTTGACGGAAAGCGGGTCAGCTCCGACAACGCGCAGGCGCGCCCCGGTCTTCCGCGCGACCTCGGGCCAGGCGCGCAGCAGCACCGCGAGGCCCTTGCGCGGCTCGTGGCGACCGATGAAGACGACGTGCGGCTCGCGCCCCGCGGGATCGGCCTCGGGCGGGATGACCACGCCGTTCGGCAGCACCTCGATCGGGTCGCCGAGGATCGGAAGCGCGGAATCGCGCGCCCGCTCCGACACGGCGATCTTGTGGTCGATCCGGTCGATGGCGCAGCCGAAGAACGCCTTCGCGACCGGGTTCCAGCGCATCGAGTCGCCCGAGCTGTGCGACGTGGAGACGATCGGCACGTCGGCGCGGGTGAGCGCGTAGAAGGAGACGATCGGCGCGAGCGGCTCGTGGACATGGATCACGTCGAAGCGCTCCTCGGCGAACACCCGCCGAATCCGCGGCATCGACTGCGGCGTGAGGACGATGTTCGAGAGCGATCCGTTCGCCGGCACGATCACCGAGCGGCCGATCGGGATGACGTAGTCGGGCGGCCGCTCGTGGCGCCCCTCGCGGGGGTGCAGCATCCTCGTGAGACGTCCGGGCGGATCGTGGCCGATGACGATCCGCGCGTCGTGCCCGAGGTCATGGAGAGCGCGTGCCTGATGCTCCGCATGCTCGGGGACGCCGCCCCAGAAGGACCAGGAAAACGGCACGACGATCCCGACCTTCACCCGCGGAACCCTATCCGTCCTTCCGGTTCGGAACCGTCTTTGAGAAGCTGCGCCCGTGAAGCGTGCGCAGCGTTTGGCAGATATCGGCGGGATCGGCCTGGACGTCGTCGCGGCTGCGGCGGAGCGGGTCGAGGCCGCCGATCCGAGCCGCTCGGTGCTGCGGCTCGAGAACCTGGACACGAACCTGCCGCTCCCGCCCGAGGCGCTCGTCGAGACGGAGGCGTCGCTCGGCCGGCCCGAGTCCAACAGCTGGCTCCCGCTCGAGGGCGACCTCGACCTGCGCGCGGCGATCGCCGACTTCACGGCGGCGCGAACGGGTCACCGCTACGACCCCGAGACCGAGCTCGTGATCACGACCGGCGGGATGACGGGGATCTTCAACGCGCTCCTCGCGATCACCGACCCCGGCGACGAGGTCGTCGTCACCGATCCGACGTACGCGGGCATCGTGAACCGGATCCGCCTCGCGAGCGGCACGCCGGTCTTCGCACCGTTCCGTCGTAGAGGACGGCCGGTGGCGCCTCGACCAGGACGCGTTCGCCGCGGCGGTCGGCCCGAAGACGACGGCCATGGTGCTCATGAGCCCGTCGATGCCGTCGGGCGGAACCTTCACGCGGGAGGACTGGGCGCTCGCGTGCGACCTCTGCCGCGAGCACGACCTGACGCTCGTCTACGACGCGGCGATGGAGGCGCTCCTCTACGACGGCCGCGAGCTCGTCCACCCGCTCCAGTTCGAGGGGATGGCCGAGCGGACGTACGTGGTCGGCTCGCTCTCGAAGGAGCACCGGATGATCGGCTGGCGCGTCGGCTGGGTCGCCGGCCCGCGCGACGCGATCACGATGGCCCGGCAGGTGGCCGTCTACAACACGGTGATGCCGGTCGCGCTCGCACGGTTCGCCGCGGCGGCCGTCCTGCGCGGCGACCAGGGCCACGTCGCCGAGTGCACCGCCGAGCTGGAGCGCCGTCGCGACGTCATTCTCGAAGGGCTCGCCGGCTGGCCGGTGATCAGCCCCGGCGGCGGCTGGTCGCTGCTGATCGACGTGGACTCGCTCGGCTTCACGCCCGCAGAGGCGTCGCGGATCCTGCTCGAGGAGGCCGCGATCGCGGCGACGCCGATGACCGGCTGGGGCGGTCCCGTGGCGGCCCGCTGCCTCCGTTTCGTGTACTCGGCGGAGCCGCTCGAACGCCTGGCGGAGATACCGGATCGCGTGGCTGGGACAGCGCTTGCGGCCGCTGTGACCGCCCGCTGACACTCACCCTTTCGGGTGCTTCCAAAAGGCATCGACGCGCCGACAATTCATCCCATGGCGGCACTCTTCATCACTCAGAGCGTTCCCAAGCCGGCTCCGCAGAAGAAGCCGGTCGTACGCCCCTCGGCCAAAGACGCGAGCATCACCGCGGCGATCGCGCGGCTCACGAGCGCGCGCGCCGCGTAACCGGTCAGCGGACCTCGCCGGAGGGCACGAGAGGGGCTTGCAGGAGCCTCTCTCGCGTCCCTGCGGGTACTCCGCGTAGACTCGGCGGCATGGCGATCGCCGAGTCCGCCGCGCACACGTCGGCCGTCGACGGGATCGGTCGCCGTGGGCTCGCGGAGCTCCACACGCACCTCGGCGGCTCGGTCGATCCGGCGGTCATGTGGACGCTGGCGCACGAGCAGGGCATCGCGCTCCCGGTCAAGGACTTCTGGGACTTCGTCGACCTGATCTCGGTCGACCCGCGCGGCGTCGACGGGCTCCCCCAGCTCGACGCGATCTACCAGTGGACGGAGCTCATCCAGTCGAGCCCGCTCGCGGTCGAGCGCTCCGTCCACGGCGCGATCGGCGGCGCCTACCGAAAGCAGAACATCACGACGCTCGAGGTGCGCTTCAACCCGATGAAGCGAAACCGCGGCGGCGAGCGCGACCTCGACCACATCATCATGGCCGCCGCCCGCGGCCTCGACCGCGCGAGCCTCGAGTACCCGCAGGTCCGCGCCGGCCTCATCCTGATGATGGATCGCACCTTCACGCAGGAGCAGAACGAGATCATCGTCGACAAGGCGATCCGCTACCGAAGCCGCGGCGTCGTCGGCGTCGACATCGCCGGCCCGCGCCCCGCGCCGGGCCACTACCCGTACCGCGAGCTCGCGCCGCTCATCGAGACCGCGCGCGAGGCCGGGCTCGGCGTCACCATCCACGTCGGCGAGGAGGGCGAGACCGGCGGTCGCCGAGATCGACGAGGTCGTCGAGTACCTGCGGCCGGACCGGATCGGGCACGGGATCCTGGCCGCGCAGAGCGAGGACACGATGGCCGCGCTGCGCGACGCCGGGACGATCCTCGAGCTCTGCCCCAGCTCCAACCTGCTCACGCGCGCCCTGCCGGACGAGGCCGCGGTCCGCGACACGTTCCGGACGTTCCTCGACCGCGGTGTGCGCTTCACGGTCGCGACGGACGGGCCCGAGATGATGCGCACGCACCTGCGCGACGAGCTGAACCTGCTGCTACGCGTCGGCGCGCTGACCGAGGACGAGGCGCAGGCCGCGAACGAGCTCGGCCACGATTCCGCCTTCCAGCGGCTTCGCTAGCTCTTCGGGCGCGCCGGAACCGCGGTGGTCGAGAGCCGCGGCAAGCGGAGCTTCGGCTGCTCGAACTCGCCGATCGCGACGGCCTTCTTCAGGTACTCCATCGCCTCGGTCGTCTTGCCCTGCTCCTCGAGCAGCTCCGCGTGCCGGCGGTACACGCGCACGAGATACCGGTTCGGGTTCGTCTCGAGCATCTCGGCGGCCAGCTCGTACAGCTCGCTCGCCCGGGCCGTGTCGCCGATCTGCGCGAAGAGGTCGGCGAGCAGCGTGTAGCTGCGCCCGGCGTCCTCGACGTTCGCGCCGGCGATCACGCCTGAGACCTCCATCGCGAGCGAGGCGGCCTCGTCCACCCGGCCGAGGCCCGCGAGCGCACGCGCCTCCTCGAGGCGGTACTGGGCCCGCTCGAGCTCGCTCAGCTCGTTGGTCAGCTCCCGCCCCTGCTCGAGCACCTCGAGCGCCTCGGCGGGATGGTTGTTGTCGAGCTCGATGTGCGCGAGCAGCTGGTGCGCGCGGGCCGCGTAGGAGCGGTCCTCGGTCATCTCGATGATCGCGAGCGCCTTGCGCGCGTACTGCGCCGCCCGTACCGAGTCGTCCTGCTCGGCGTGCAGGCGCGACTCGAGCCAGTAGAGACGCGCGTGGAGGAGTGGGTCGCGCAACTCCTCGACGACGTCGAAGGTCTGTGCCAGAAGCGCCTCGGCGCGCTCGAAGTCGGCCGCGTCGATGAGCGCGTTCCCGAGCAGGACGCCGAACCTCGACGCCTCGACCCGGTCGCGGCGGCGCTGCGCATCCGCGAGGCACTTGTCGAACACCTGGATCGATCCGTTCAGGTCGCCGAGCATCGCGTACGAGCGGCCGAGCGTGTCGGCGAGCTTCGGATGGTCGACGACGTCGGCGCCGTAGGCCTCGAGCGCCTGCTCGAGGTAGTCGGCGGCCGCACGCGGATCGCCGCGCCGGAACGCGAGCTGGCCGAGCCCTTCGAGCGCACGCCCGCGCGACCGCGGATTCGCCGCTTCCTCGAGCGCCTCGTCGAGGAGCTTCTGCGCCGTGTCGAGATCGTCGAAGCGCATCGCGAACTCGGCCTGCGAGAGGAGATCCTCCTGGTAGGCCGATCCCGCCTGGCCGGTCGCGAGGAACTCGCCGCTCACGCCGAGATGCTGGCCGAGCAGCTGCAGCACCTGGAGGGAGGGAGTCCTCGTCCCCGCCTCGATGCGCGAGATGTAGGCGGAGGAGCACCCGGGGAACGCGAGCTGGCGCTGGCTCAGGCCGGCCGCTTCGCGGGCCTCCTTGAGACGAACCCCGACGGAATGAGGATCGTCAACGTGCGTTGACTTTGTTCTCGGCAACTGACTCCTCCGCTATATACTCTGGGCCGACTCCGGGCCCGGGATCGTCGAGTCCTCATAAGTCCGACACGAAAGGACGATCCCGATGAAGTTGCGGCTTGCTGTGCTGTGCGCCGTTCTCGGGTCTGTCGCCGCGTTCGTTGGCGGCACACCCTGGGCGTAGGCACCAAAGCGTTGGGAGGGGCGGGCGCTGCTCGCCCCTTCCGCGCTCCTTCGCTGGGAGGTCGTTTGGATAGGCATGAGGGGTAGTTGAACCATCGTCGCGCCGGTGGTGTTCTCAGCCCACTCAATCGAGTGAGTTCCTGCCTCCTGGCAGCAGGATGACACATCCGAAGTCCCCCCGTTCAGGGATAACGCTCCCCCCGTTCGGACGCATAACCTGAGGACGACGGGGGAAGGAGGAAAAGGCGCGGGATGGACGGGGATTTGGCACCCAGGAAGACGATCGACAGGACCGAGCGTGCTTGGTTGCTCAACTGTGCCGGCATGCGGGTCGAGACCGCCGACGGGCTCGTCGGCGAGATCCTCACTCCCCTCTACGAGTTCAGCGCGCGCTGGGACCGGCCCTGGGGACTGTCGGTTCGCACGGAGTCGGGCGCGACGATCGTCCGCATGGACGCGATCGAGTCGGTCGACGCCGAGGCCGGCCGGATCCTCGTCCGCGAGACGCCGTTCGTCGATCTCGGCGCTCCTCCCTCGGTTTAGCCAACAAGATACGCCGGGCGGTCAATGGCGGCCGGGCGCGGCCTTGGCGAGGATGGGCGGCATGCTGACAGTCGAAAAGGAGCGGTTCACGCTCCGCCAGCGCCAGGTGGTTCACCTCATCTCGCAGGGGTGCTCGAACCTGGAGATCGCGGACAGGCTCGGCATTTCGCCACGCACGGCGAAAGCGCACTCGGACACGCTGCGGGTGAAGCTCCGCGTGTCCCGCCGGCGTCACATTCCGGCCGCCTACAGGGAGGCGACCGGAGAGGACCCGCACGACTTGGACGTCCTCACGGGCACCGGCGCCGCAGGCGCAGGGACGACGGCACCGAGCTAGCCACGAGGGGAGCAGACACGCGCCCGTCCGTCGCGGCGACGACGGGCGCGGGCTCCCTCCCCGAAGGACAATGGCGCAGCCGGGGTGCGCGCACTATGCTCGGCGCCCTGACCCCGAACCCTGGCCTTCCGCCCCTCTTCGCGCGCCATGTGAAACGCCCGCGTCTCACGCGGACGCTCGACAAGTCCAGCGCGCAGGTCATCCTGCTCCACGCGCCGGCCGGGTACGGCAAGACAGCTCTGGCCGCCGAGTGGCTCCAGGAGACCGAGCACGTTGCGTGGTACCGGGCGACGAACGCGTCGGCCGACGTCGCCGCGGCCTCGGTCGGAATCGCGGACTCCTTGAACCACTTCATGCCCGGCGCCGGCGACCGACTCCGCAGGCGCGTACGCATGGGCGACGCCCCGCAGAACATCGTCCCGGCCCTCGGGGAGCTGATGGCCGAAGACCTGGCCGAGTGGCCCGCCGGCGCGTGGCTCGTGATCGACGACTACCACCTCCTGATGCCGTCGAAGGCGGCCGAGGAGTTCGTCGACTGGCTGCTCGCCCTCACCTCGATCCGCCTGCTCGTCACGACGAGGCAGCGTCCTACTTGGGCGACCACGCGTCGGCTCCTCGAAACGGATGTGTTGGAGCTGAGCCACGAGCAGCTTGCGATGACTCCCGCAGAGGCGCACGAACTCCTCGCAGACCATCCGTCAGCCTCTGCGCAAGCACCTGATGACGAAGGCGCAAGGATGGCCCGCGCTCCTCGCCCTCGCGACTCTTGAGATTTCGGCCGAGACTTCCGGAAGTCTCGGTGTCCGGCGTGGTCTTCCGATACCTCGCCGAGGAGGTGCTTCTCAGCCAGCCCGAGGACGTCCAAGCGTTCATGCTGGCTGCCGCCCTACCGTCCACCTTCGACGCAGTCTTCGCGCGGGACGTGATCGATACAAAGGATCCCGCAGGAATGCTTGAGCATCTGGCATCCCGCGGATTGATCGGAGGAGCCCCCGACGCACTTGCGTTTCACCCGCTTCTTCGAGAGTTCCTCTGTTCTCGAGCGAACGCCATGCTCGCTCCGGAAGAACTGCATCGGCTTCAACAGCGGACCGTCAACTACACAATCCGCCGCGAGCAATGGGATGAGGCCCTTCGACTCGCGACCGGATTCAGTCATCGCCTGCTCGGCGACCTCCTTGAGCAAGCCGCTCCGACATTCCTCCGAACGGGACGCCTTGAGCTCCTGTCTTCGTGGCTAGCAAAGCTCGGAGCGGAAGTCGAACACCGACCTGCTCTCCTCCTGGCACGAGGCGGAATGCTGACAAGACTCGGCCGATTCCGTGAAGCAGCGCTAGTCGCGGATCACGTTGCTCGGTTGCCTGAAACTGCGTTCCGGCCGGCGGCTCATGTTCTTGGCGGGCCAGGCCTACTATTTCGTAAGTGACCCTCGGCGAGCGCTCGATTCGCTGGAGATGGCACGACTCGACACGTTGCCGACCGCGGAGAGAAAGGACGCGCTCTGGCGTCGCTTCTCGGCCGCTAGAGAACTCAATCTCCCTGAGCTACCGGCATATCTCGCCGATTTCGTCGCCTCCTCGGACTCGAGCATCGACGACAGGCTCCGGATCGCGTCGGGCGAGGCGCAGCTCGCCTTTCAGCGCGGGTCCTACGCAGGCCTATGGCAGACTCTTAGCCCGCTCATCCGCGAGCCTTCTGATGACGCCGATCCGCTGATCTCGAGCGGTGCGATGGTCAACTTCTGTTACGTCGCGATTGGGCGCGGCGACTATGTCACGGCGCACGCTCTAGTCGATCGTGTGCTTCGCGTTTGCACTAAACACCACCTTGAGTTCGCAGACGGATTCTGCACTGCAGTCAAAGCACACGCTGAACTCGGACTCGGGCGTTTCGCGAAGTGCCAAGAACTTACTGAGGAACTCTTCGTCATTTCCACGCGCCACGAGGATCCGTACCTCGCCGTCGAAGCCCGGATCCTCGCGGCACGCCTGAATCTCTCGAAGGGATTGTTTGAGAGGGTCGCGCCGATAGAGAGCTGGAGGCCCGCCGATCCCGATTCATTCAGGATCTACCTGGCGCAGTACCAAGCGCTTCATTCTCTCGCTGCGGCTGCCGCGGGCGACGGTAGCACCGCAGGTTCATCTTCCGAGCAGGCGCTGGAACTCGCGGCGACGATCGAGACCGTGACAATCACGGAATGGACGACCGTTGTCGCGACCCTCGCAGTGGACGAGGACGCCGGTCGGCAGAACGCGATCGACGTACTGAAAGCTCAGTATCAACGAGACTTCCTTGACTCATTCGTGCTTGCGGCTCGGGCCGTGCCCGCAATTCTTCCGCTCGTCGCTAGCGATCCAATCGCTGGAGCATTCGCCAGCGAGACCTTGAAGCGATGTGACCCGCAGAGGGCATCTCGGGTCCGCCGACCAGGAAGGCCGACCCTATGGCTTGACGAAGCGCGAACTCGAGGTCTGGGGTTTGATTTCGGAAGGCTGCACGAACGCCGAAATCGCGAGGCGTCTGTTCATTAGCCACAGTACGGCCAAGGTTCATGTGCACAACATCCTCAAGAAACTCGGGGCGACGAATCGCCTCGAGGCCGCACTTGCTTTCTCGTTCAGGCGTTAGAAGGAACTCGCGAGTGCAGGCTCGATGCACGTGTCCACATGGAACGGAGAACGCTGAGCGCTCGGGAGTGACTATTGCACGGCGGTCGTGGCGCCCCGAGCAACTGCGTCCGAATGCCTAGCGGTGTAGCGATCGACGTCGCCCGATCCCGAAGCCGTCGGCTCCAAGTCGCCGCAGACTTACTGCGGCATAGCTGCTACCCGCGCATGTGAAAGTTGCAGCGCGCCACCGAGAAGGTCTGCGGACGCACTTGCATATGCGGGCTCGGCGGTATCGAGCGGTACCTCGGAGAGGACTGCGTCGAACGCCTCAACGACCGCCGGGTCGAACTGAGTGCCGGATCCCTCCCATAGTCGTTCGCGCGCAGTTCTGCTCGGCAGCGCATTCCGATACGAACGTGCCGAGGTCATCGCACCGTACGCATCCGCAACGGTGATGATCCGCGCGACCAGTGGAATGTCTTCACCCTTGAGCCCGTCGGGTACCCGGCTCCGTCGATCCGCTCGTGATGGTGGCGAACCATTCGCGCTACCTCCGAGTAGTCGTCGACACGCCCGAGAATGCGCTCACCGATAACGGAGTGAAGTTCCATCTCACGACGTTCCTCGGGAGTCAGTGGTCCTGCTTTCTCGAGGATGCCGGGAGGGAGTCCGACCTTGCCGATGTCATGGAGCAAGCCCGCCAGGTTCGCAAGCTGCTGCTCGTCGTTCGACAGCCCCATCCGACGCGCGATATCTCGGGCGTAGACCGCCACGGCCGCGGAGTGCCCCGCGGTGTAGTGATCTCGAGCGTCCAGCGCTGCGACGAGACCGGAAGCAAACGACAGGCTGGCGGCCTCAAGCCGAATGTTCGCGGCAATCACCGTCTCTGTCAGAACGCGCTGGTTCTGATACAGGACAAGCAGGCTCTGAGCAGCAAGTGCCGGAACCGCGAAGAAGACGAAAGTCCACGGCGAAATCTCCACGTACGCATACACCAGCGCGGCCACCATGGGTGCGTAGAACGGAAGCGCGCGAAGAAGGAGTCGGCCCATGGGCCACATCGTGTTCGGAGAACGAGCCACTACCTCTGATCGCGACGGTCAGACGAGTTCAGGAGCATGTCGCAGATCCCTTCGGCAAGGGCAGCGGCTACCACGGCAAGAAGCAGCCAGCCGAACGCCTCTCTGCCATCAAGTACCGCGAAGGCGGCGAGCCCTGCCGCTGCACCGGCTAGCGACCGACTCGCCGTCCAGACAACCCATCTTGTGTACGGCCGGCCGAGAACAACGAGAACCGAACCGCCGCCGACGATCATCGCCACAAGCGGGTCGTACGCTACAGCGGCGAACAGAATCGGCAGCGCAGCCACCGACATTTCCGTATTTGGGCCAATACGAACGCTCTGCTTCTCGGCGATCGCCGCCATGGCGACCAGAGCTGCGACTGCCCACCACGGGGCTTCGATCACAAAGCCGAGGTCCCAGAGCAGCGCGACAGCGCGACCGCGGAGGCCACCAGCAGCGCCGCATATATGTGCACTCGTTGAATCACACGAAGATAGCCTCGAAACAGCAGAAATCACGGTCCCCGGAGATCTGTTGAAATCTCCCCCAAAAGGGTGATACTCTTGGCAAGCCGTTGTGTCCAAGAGAGGAGATCGTGAAGCGATGCGCCTCGTAGAGTTTTTCATGCTGAGCTTCGCAGTTAGATCCGGTAGGAGCTGGTAGAAGCCTTCGCAGTCTGCGGGTTTCCACATTTGTTGACATCCCTCCGATGAGGGATATCCACAAGGTGTGGAAAACCCGCAGTACTGCTAGCTCTGCCGGGTAGACGCCGCTCAGGCGTCCCTGGAAGTTCTTAGGCGATCAGGCCGCGGCGGAAACCGATGGCCACGGCGTGGGCGCGACTGCGGCCCTGAAGCTTCGCCAGGAGATGGCGCACATGCGACTTGACCGTCTCCTCGGAGAGGAAAAGGCGCTGACCGATCTCGCGGTTCACGAGGCCCTCTGAGATCAGCTGGAGGACTTCGATCTCGCGATTCGTGGGCTCCTGCTCGAGCTCACGCATCGGCGTGGTGAACTGAATGACCTCGGCGGACTGGCCGGCGCTCTCGCGCCGCGCCGCCACCTCGTCGAACGTACGAGAGTGCTCGAGGTATCGGTTCAGGATGTCTTTGCGCTCAGCAGCGTCCATCTCGAAGCTTGGTGTCGGCGCGAAACACCCGCCTCCATACCCTAGAACGAGGGAGGCCGACCTACCCCCGACGGGGTGAGGTCGACCGCCTCATTTCTAGGATTCGAGCGGTTTAGGCCGCTGCGACGGACGCGAGGTCACGGATTGCAGCAAGTCGCGCAAGCGCCTGTGCCTCGAGCTGGCGCACCCGCTCGCGGGTGAGACCGAGCTCGTGTCCGATCGCCTCGAGCGTCCAGGGATCGCCTTCGAAGCCGAAGCGAAGCTCGAGAATCCGGCGCTCACGCTCCGGAAGAGCGTCGAGAGCGCGACGGACGCCCTGCTTGCGCAGCGACTCCTCGGCCTCGTCGAACGGATCCGGAGCCTCACGATCGGCGAACAGGTCTCCCAGCTCGCCCTCGTCGTCGGCACCGACGTTCTGGTTCAGCGACACGGAAGCCTGCGCGGCACCGAGCGCCTCCTCGACATGCTGGAGCGGAAGACCGGTCGCCTCCGCGAGCTCCTCCTTCGTCGCCTCGCGGCCGAGCTCGACCTCGAGCCGGCGTGCGGCCCGGCTGAGCTTCTGCTGCCGCTCGACGACGTGGACGGGAACGCGGATCGTGCGCGCGTTGTTCGCGACGGCGCGCTGCACCGACTGGCGGATCCACCAGGTCGCGTAGGTCGAGAACTTGAAGCCACGGCGCCAGTCGAACTTCTCGACTGCGCGGTTCAGGCCGAGCGTGCCCTCCTGGATCAGATCCAGGAACGGGACGCCGAGGCCGCGGTAGCCCTTGGCGATCGACACGACGAGACGAAGGTTGGACTCGATCATGCGGCGCTTTGCGAGCAGGTCGCCCTTCTCGATGCGCTTGGCGAGCGTGACCTCCTCGGACGCCGTCAGCAGCTTGTGGCGGCCGACGTCGGCGAGGAAGAGCTGCAGGCTGTCGCCGGCGCCGATAACGGCACCGGGAGAGATGTGGGCCGGCTCGGCCGGCTCCTCGCGCGGAGCGCCGATCTCATGGCCCAGAGTCTCCAGTTCCTGCGTGAGGTCCGCGACGTCCTGATCGCCGAGCTCGAGCTCGAGCGCAAGCGCCTCGAGCTCAGCCGGCTCGATGTAGCCGCGCTCCTCCGCGTTCTCTACGAGAGAACGGGCCTGGGTGGTCTCAAGAAGTTCCTGGGTGGTGTGGTCGCTCAAATGATCCTTTCGCAAAGTCGTACTTGTGCTCACGACTGAGTAAACGTTCGCAGCGTACGACTGATTCCCTAGCGTGAGAAGGGAAATACGTCCCTCTTAACCGGGGATTAACGTACCCCGGACCGGACGTCGTTACTCCTCGGTCGCGCCGGCGCCGGCCGCTGCCGGGGCACGCTCGGGGAAGTCGAATTCGACCTTCCCGTCCTCGTTCATGACAAGGCGAGCGCGAAACGGCTTCTTGTTCTTCGAGCGGAACCCGGAGAGAACCTCCTTGGTCCTCCCCTCCTCGAGCAGCTGGCGCGCGACCTCCGGCGTGATCGTCCGCCCCGCGACCTGCTTCCAGATCACGAAGCCGCAGCCAGGCTCCTCGCGGCTTTTCCAGCTCGTGCAGCCGTATGCGCGGGAGTTCTCGCGGATGATCTCGCCGGTCACGGCGCCGCAGCGCGGGCACAGGCCCAGCTCGGCGCGCTCGGGCCGGAGCTTCTCCTTGTCGAGCGCGGCGATCTGCTCGACCGTCTTGCGGGTGAAGTCCTCGATGCCCTTCATGAACTTGTCGCGGTCGCCGGTTCCGTGCTCGATGTCGCGCAGCCGCTTCTCCCAGTCGCCCGTCAGCTCCGGAGAGAGCAGCGGATGGTCCTCCAGCATCGACACCACCTGGAGACCCTTTGGTGTCGGGAGGAGCTCCTTGGAGACGCGCTCGATGTACTCGCGGCGGATGAGCGTCTCGATCACCTCGGCGCGCGTGGCCGGCGTTCCCAGGCCGCTGTCCTTCATCGCCTCGCGGAGCTCCTCGTCGCCGATCAGCTTGCCGGCGGTCTCCATGGCGGAGAGGAGCGTCGCCTCGGAGTAGCGGGGCGGCGGCTTCGTCTCCTTCGCCTCGCTCACGGCCTCGACGCAGCGGATCGTCATGCCTTCCTCGAGGCGCGGCAGCTCGCCGCCCTCGGCGTCCTCATCGGAGCGGCCGTTCGCCTTGTCGTCGGCCTCGATGCCGTACACGCCGCGCCAGCCGGCCTCGAGCGTCACCTTGCCGCGGGTGCGGAACTGCTCGCTCTCGATCTCGGTGACGACCGTCGTGCGCTCGTAGCGGGCGGCCGGATGGAACACGGCGAGGAACCGCCGCGCGACGAGGTCGAAGATCCGGCGCTCGTCGTCGCTGAACGACGAGACGTTGTGCTCGACGTCGGTGGGGATGATCGCGTGGTGGTCGTCGACGCGCGCGTCGTTCACGACCCGCGAGAGCGGGAGCTCCTTCAGCTCCATGACGAACCGCGCGTGCGGTGCGTAGTCGGAGATCGGAACGAGCGTCTCGGCCGTCGGCTTGAGGAAGGGCACCATGTCGCCCGTCAGGTACCGGGAGCTCGTGCGCGGGTACGTGAGCGCCTTCTTGTCCTCGTAGAGCGACTGGGCCGCCTGGAGCGTCCTGCGGGCCGAGAAGCCGAAGCGGCGGTTCGCATCGCGCTGGAGGCTCGTCAGGTCGTACAGGAGCGGTGAGCGCTCGCTCTGCTCCTTGCGCTCGACCGACGCGACCGTGCCGTCCTTGCCGGAGACCTTCTTGACGATCTCGTCCGCGCGCACGCCGTCCTTCAGGCGCGTCTCGTCGCCCTCGAACCACATTCCCTCGTAGCCGGCGCGACTCGGCGCCTCGAACGTCCCGTGGACGAGCCAGTACGGCTCGGGGACGAACGCCTGGATCTCGCGCTCGCGCTTCACCATCAGCGCGAGGGTCGGCGTCTGGACGCGGCCCAGGGAGACGACTCCGCCCACCCAGGCACGGCCGCGGATGGTTCCCGCGCGTGTGGCATTCATGCCGACCAGCCAGTCGGCCTCGGAACGGGACCTGGCGGCGCGCTCGAGCGGCGCCATCGACTCGCCCGGACGGAGCTTCTCGAAGCCCTCGCCGATCGCCTGCTTCGTCATGCTCGAGATCCAGAGGCGCTCGACGGGCTTGTCGACGCCGGCGGTCTCCCAGATGTACGCGAAGATCAGCTCGCCCTCGCGCCCGGAGTCGCAGGCGTTGATGACGTGATCGATGTCGGCGCGCTTCAGCAGCTTGTGGATCACGTTCAGCTGCTTCTTGCCCTTCGCGTCGCGCGGCTTCAGCTTGAACTCCTCGGGGATGATCGGGAGGTCGGCCATGCGCCACTTCTTCAGGCGCTCGTCGTAGTCGTCCGGCTCGGCCAGCTCCACGAGGTGCCCGACGGCCCACGTGATGACGTAGTCGTCCGACTCGAGGTAGGCGTCGTCCTTCGCGAACGCGCCCGGAAGCGCGTTCGCGAGATCGCGCCCGACGGACGGCTTCTCTGCGATTACTAGGGTCTTACTCATCTGAAGGCACGATAGCTAAGAGGGAAAGCCGCAATACTGGCCCCATGAGCGAGTTCCTTCCTGCGAGGCCGCTCCTCGTGGTCGACGGGGACTCGCTGGCCCACCGGGCCTACCACGCGCTTCCGTCCTCGATCAAGGACGCGGAAGGCCGGCAGGCGAACATGGTGGTCGGCTTTCGCAACATGCTCACGAACGTGTGGGAGGCCGAGCAGCCGCGCGCGGTGTTCGTCGGCTTCGACACGGTCGGGGACGGTCTCGGTCGGGTCGGCGCCCTACCGACCTACCGCAACGAGCTCCTGCCCGACTACCAGAGCGGCCGCGACTTCCCGCCCGACCTCACCGACCAGCTCGACCGGCTCCCCGACGCTCGTGACGAGCCTCGGGTTCCAGTGGGCGAAGGCGCCCGGGTTCGAGGCGGACGACTTCCTCGCGGCCGCGGCGAGCGCCGAGGAGGATCGCGGCGGCACGTCGCTCGTCCTCACGAGCGACCGCGACATGTTCCAGCTCGCCAGCGAGACGACGACGCTGCTCCTTCCGCGCCGCGGCGTGCGCGAGCTCGACCGGGTCGGGCCCGCGGAGGTGTTCGAGCGCTACGGCGTCTCCCCGGCACAGGTGCCCGACTTCATCGCCCTGCGCGGCGATCCGTCGGACCGCATCCCCGGCGCGCGCGGGATCGGCGCCAAGCGCGCCGCGCTGATCCTCACGCAGTACGGCACGCTCGACGCCGCGCTCGAGGCCGGGCGCTTCTCCGACGAGGCGGACGCGCTGCGGACGTACCTCCACATCGCGCGGCTCCAGTACGACGCGCCGGTTCCGGACATTCCGGACTCCACGCTCGTCCGCGCCTAGTCCCTGAAACGACGAGGACGCCTCTCGGCGCCCTCGTTCCCCTTCTGACGGACCGGTGTGCCCCGCCGGTGAGGGCGGGACACACCTGATCCGAGTTTCACTACCGGTTGTTACTTGGCGACGTTCTTGGCCTTCGAGCAGCCGAGCATGTTCGGCTGTGCGGCGACGGAGAACGTCAGGGTCTTGGCGCCCTTCTTCGGCTTGACGGAGAAGGACACAACCCCGTTGGCGGGCGTCGTCTTCGAGCCGTTGAAGCCGCTCGTCTTGCCCTTGACGACTGCACCCTTCACGGGCTGGCCCATGACCTTGACGGTGGCCTTGATCGTCCGCTTGGAGTTGACCTTCGGGCGAACCGCTGATCGCGATGGAGCAGGTCAGCAGGCTCTCCTGGGTCTGCGGGTTCAGGTGCGGCAGGTCGAAGGCGCCGGACACCGAGGCGTCGGTCAGCTGGAAGACCTCGAGCCCACGGCTTCCGGCCGGGTACCAGCTTCCGTACGCCGGTGCCTCGTTCGACACGTAGATGTAGCCGTTGTACCAGTACGACGCCACCGCGTTCGACTTGAGCGCCGAGTTACCGGCGGGCCGGTTGAGCGGGTTGGCGTTGGCCGTGCCCTCTGCGAACGACGTGTTCACGTCGAACCAGCCGAGCTCGGTCGGGCTCAGGTGATTCGTCCAGTCGACGACGTTCATGCCGCCGATGTGCCAGGACAGCGGCAGGACGTACTTGCCGTTGACCGGGACGACGTTCCCGAGGGATGCGCTGCACCCCTGGCCCGAGTAGAGCTCGTAGCGGTTCACGCTCGCGTCGATTGAGTACGGGATCTTCGTCTGGGAGATCGGCCAGCTCGCGTCAGCCGCGTCGTTCATCCAGAACGCTGCGCGGTTGTACGGCGAGCGAACCGGAGCAGTACCAGCACCGGTCTCGCACTCGTTGGAGGTCGACTGGCCGTCGTAGAACCGGTCGACGCTCACGTTCGTGTTTCCACGCGGGTTGCACGAGAGGGCAACCGTGGCGGAGTTGCTCCCACAGCCGGCGTGACCCGAGGCCGTGTTGCCCCAGATGATGCGCTTGCCGTCGTAGGTGAACATCGCCGTGCCCCACATGCAGTTCGGGGTGGCGGCCTGCGAGGAGGTTCCTCCGGCCCAGCGGTACACACCGGTCGCGCAGAGATCGATGTCGGGGTTCACGAAGTGATCCTCGACGGTCGGTGCGGCCGGATCGCTGATGTCGAGCGTCACGCCCTCGGTGACACAGGCAGCCGCAGCGGTATCCGTCGCCATGGAAACGGCGATGTCGTGGCAGCCCTTGTAGCCAGGCGTGTTGTTGTAGTCACCCGTGTAACCCGGGATGTGTGCGAAGAACGAGTTGTAGCCCTTCAGCCCGAGCGTGACCTCGTCGAGGACATGCGCCGCCGACGGGTTGTCGAGGGGAACCTCGACGATCGTCAGCTTGTCATGGCCCGAGATCTGGTTCGGAGCCGCCGGCGACCCGGGTGCGAGAAGCTCGCAGGTGTTCCCGAAGGTCGTCGGAGTCGCGTCGATCGCAGCGTTCGGGAACGACGAGACGTAGAGCAGCACCCGGTCGTTCGCGACGTCCGGAACGAGCGTGTGGGTGAACGAACCACAGTCCGTCGCGACACCGGCTACGAACGACGGAGCCGACGGGTTGGAGATGTCGATGATGCGGATGCCCTCGAAGCCGGGGGTGATCCGCGTCGACTGGGCAGTCGCGGTGTGGTTACCACCGGTCGTCTTCCAGTACTGGTCAGCACTGCCCGCGCACGCGCTCGTCGTCTGCGGGACGTCGACCGAGCGGAACACGAGGTTCTCCCAGACCGAGACGTCACCCGACGCGCCGTTACACGAGAAGTCGCTCTGGAGCGCCGGCGAGGCCGGGTTCGAGATGTCGTAGAGGCGGAAACCGCGATCGCTGCCCTGGACGAGCGTCTCGTCCCAGAAGGCCATGTCGCCGTTCCGTCGTGCGCTGCTGAGCGAGAAGTTCACGCCCGAGGCCGTGGCCGAAGCGGGCTGGCTCAGCTGGATGGTGTCGTTGTCGCCGTTCGTGAACGGCGTGTTGGCAACGCCCGCGAGGCGGCCGGTCGTCGTACCCGACGCCGTCGCGGTGACCAGAGCGGCCACAGGTGCGAAGTCACCGGCGCCACCGTTGGCGGCGGTGATGAGCGCCGCTGCCGTGGTCGTGACGGTGTAGACCTGTCCGCCACCCGAAGCGGCCAGTCCGGCCGTCGGGTTGGTGTAGGTGAACGAGGTCGTCGTCGGGACGCCGGTCACGGTCCACGTGCCGTTGTAGCCGGCGACGAGAACGCCGTCGAGCGTGACGCTCTGGCCGACCTGCAGGCCGTGAGCGGCCCGCGTCTGGATCGTGACCGTGTTGCCGACCTCGCTGGCACCGCTCAGACCCGTCGCGGTTCCACCGACCGACTCGGCAACCGTTCCGCCGCCCGAGTTGGCGAGGCCGGGGGCTGCCGCGTTGTAGGTCAGCGTCGTCGAGCTCGGAACCGTGGAGACGGTGAAGGTGCCGTTGTAGCCGGCCACACCGACGCCGGACACGGTGATCGAGTCGCCGGGCGTGAAGCTGTGCGCCGCGGTGGTCGTCAGCGTGACGAGCGTGTTGCCTCCCGCGATGCCGCCGCCGGAGTTGGCGAGGCCCGTGGTCGGGTTCGTGTAGGTGAACGTGGTCGGCGACGGCACCGAGGTGATGAGGAACGTGCCGTTGAAGCCGGCCACGCCGATGCCCGCGAGGATCGCGTTGTTGCCGGCGATCAGGTTGTGCGGGGCGGTCGTCGTGATCGTGACCTTGCCGCTCGTCACGGTGCCGCCGCCGGAGGCCGCGAGGCCCGCCGTCGGGTTCGTGTACGTGAACGAGGTCGCGTTCGGAACCGAGTCGATCGTGAACGTGCCGTTGTACCCGACGTCGGTCACGCCGGCGATCGTCACGCTCTCGCCGACCAGGAAGTGGTGGTTTCCGGTCGTCGTGATCGTGACGGTGTTGCCGGTCTCGGTCGCACCCGTCGGGGACGCCGCGATTGCGAACGTCTGGAGCGCGCCGTTGGGCGACGCGGCTACGGGCACCGACTGAGTCGCGCCGTTCGGGGATGCCGCTACCGAGAACAGACCGTTCAGCGGCGCGAACGGGGTGAGGCCCGCCAGCGTCGCGTACGTGAACGTCGTCGACGACGGAATCGAAGCGACCTGGAAGGTTCCGTTGTAGGCGGCCACGGACAGACCCGAGATCGTGACGGCCTGCCCAACCTTGAGGTTGTGCGCGGCGATCGTCGTGATCGTCACGGTCGAGACCGCGTGGCTCGCAGCAGTGATCGTGCCGCCGGCACCCGGGGCGGTCACGGCCTGGATGCCGCTGCCCTGGACGGTGCCGCCGCCGGAGCCTGCGAGGCCCGCCGTCGGGTTCGTGTAGGTGAACGTCGTCGTCGACGGCGTCGTCAGCACCTCGAAGGTGCCGTTGTAGCCGGCTTCGGCGACCCCGGCGATCGTGACGGTCTGACCGACGTGCAGGTTGTGCGCAGCGGTCGTCGTGATCGTCACGGTGTTGCCGGCCTCGGTCGCGCCGCCCGGAGATGCGGCGATGTTGTTCGACGCGTTCGCGCCGACGAATGCTCGGCCGAGGTTGATGGTGATGTCATCGCCGGTCACCGAAGCGCCGAGCGTGGCGGCGAGTCCACCCGGGTCGTTGTAGGTGATGGAGGTTCCATCGCCCGCATCAGCCGGAAGAGCCTTCGTCTCCCAGAGGATGCTGTTGTCGAGCCCGAGCGGGTCGATGAGTGCGTTCGCAGGCGTGCCCACACCGGTGACGGTGGTCTGGGTCGACGCCGTGCCTCCACCGGAGGGCAGAAGCTGTGCGACTGAAGAAGTCGTGAAGGTGGTCGCCGAGGGCACCGTCAGCACCGTGAAGGTGCCGTTGTAGCCCGCGGTCGCGACGCCCTCGATGATCACGGTCGAGCCGACGGAGAGCCCGTGCGGAGCCGCGGTCAGGAAGGTCGCGAACGGCGTCACCGTTCCGCCCCAGGCGGACGCGATGCCCGAGGTCGGGTGCGTGAACGTGAACGAGGAGCTCGAGGGCGTCCCGGTCACGGTCCACGTGCCGTTGTAGAGAGCGTTGCCGGCACCGGTGATCGTCACGCTGTGGCCGACCACGAGGTTGTGGTCGAACGCGCCGAGGCGAACCGTGACGGTGTTCCCGACCTCGCTGAGGCCCGGGTTCGGGCCGGTAGCGGTGCCGCCGCCCGAGTTGGCCAGGCCGACGGCCGCGTTCGTGTACGTGAACGACGTGATCGTCGGGGTGTCCGTCACCGTGAACGTGCCGTTGTATCCACCAACGGCGACGCCGGCGATGACCACGGAGTCACCCGTCACGAGGTTGTGCGGGGTGGTCATGTTGATCGTGACCGTGCTCCCGGACTCGGTTGCGCCGGGAGGCGTCGCGTTGGCCGCGGCGATCGTGTTGCCGGCCACGGTGCCGCCGGAGCGGATCGCGGTCGAGATCGTCGCGGTACCACCCGGGATGCCCGGGCCGGAGATCCCATCACCGAAGCTCGCTACGCGGGCATCAGCGCCTGAGAGATTCGTGATCCAACTGCTGTTCAGCGTCGTGTTTCCGGTGAACGCAGTCGTATCGCGTCCAGTCGGCGACGAGGCGAGCAGCGCAAGGCCGCCGCTGGAATTGGTCGAGACTGTGACCTGCGCGAGAGCGCTGGTCGGGACGGCAAGCGCGGCCAGTAGGCCGAGCGGAAGCGCCAGGCGAAGAAGCCGTCGCATGGGCGATGTCACCTCCGGTGTCGTAAAAAGAAGGGGGCCCGATGGTAAACCACTGCAAGCGCCGCGTCTAGGCACACCTCATGACTTCTCCGACACCCATTTTCGACCGGAACGAGACCCCCGTGAGGCTCGTGGGCCACCGCTCGCTGGCGCGGCTTCACCCGACCGCGCCGCACCCCGAAAACGGCGCCCGGATCGAAGCGCTCCAGGCCGCGTTTCCGGACTTCGTCGAGGGTTCCCCGGCGAGCCTCGAGGACATCCACGCGTGCCACGAGCCGACCTACGTGGAGGCGATCAGAAACCTGTCAGAAGCAGGGGACTTCCGTCCTCGTCGACCCCGATACGGTGGTCACGCCGACGAGCTACGAGGCGGCGCTTCTCGCCGCGGGTTGCGCCCTCGAGGCGGTTCGAATCGGCGGATTCGCGCTCGTTCGTCCCCCAGGGCATCACGCGCTTCACGACCGGGCGATGGGGTTCTGCCTTTTCAACAACGTGGCCATCGCCGCGCGGTTCGCCCAGCGCGAGCTCGGGCTCGCACGTGTGGCCATCCTCGACTGGGACGTCCATCACGGGAACGGCACCGACGCGATCTTCCGCGGAGACGACTCGGTGCTCTTCGTCTCGCTGCACCAGTGGCCGTTCTACCCCGGCACGGGCGGGCCCGGAGACGGCGATGCGACCACCGTGAACGTCCCCCTCTCGGCCGGCTGCGGCGACGACGAGTACGTGGACGCGATGGAGCGAATCGTCGAGCCGGCGATCGCATCGTTCGCGCCCGACCTCCTGCTCGTCTCGGCCGGGTTCGACGCCGCCTTCGGCGACCCGCTCGCCGGAATGGACGTGACCGAGGCCGGATTCCGCGAGCTCGCCTCCCGGGCCGGTGCGCTCTGCGACCGGATCGCGCTGGTGCTGGAAGGCGGCTACGACCCGCAGACGCTGCCCGGGCTCGTCGGCGCGACGCTCGACGGCCTCAGCGGCTGAGCAGCTCGGCGGCGTGGCGGCCGCTGCGCACGGCGCTCTCCATCGTCGCCGGCCAGCCCGTCGCCGTCCAGGCGCCGGCGCGCACCACGCCCGGGCGGCCCGTCTCCGCACCGGCGCGCAGGGCAGCGGTTCCCGGTCGCGCCGCGAAGGTCGCCGCCGGCTCGCGGCTCACCCGCGACCAGAGAACCTCGGCCCGTCCGAGCCGCGACGTCAGCTCGCCGGCGACGATCTCCACCAGCTCGCGGCCGCGGATGTCGAGGAGCTCGGGCACGCCGCTCGACACGACGGTGAGGTACTGGCCGTCGCGCGGCTCGCTCCGGGTCAGCCGGCCGCGGTCGAACACCCAGTGCGCGTGACTGCCCAGGAGCGCCGCGAGCGTGAACCGGAGGATCTGGCGGTCGAAGACGATGTGGACGCTCACGATCGGCGAGTCCTCGAGCGCGGGCGCGGGCTCGCCGAGCAGCTCGGCGCTCTCCTCGTGCGGCAGCGCCAGGACGACGCCGTCGCCTTCGATCCTCTCTCCGCCGGCGAGGACGACCGCAGTGCCCTCGATCTCCATCGCACGCGCGCGTGTACGTATGTGTGCCCTCGCCGCTGCGAGCGCCTCCGCCGCCGCGTCGCCGTGGATCGCGCCGAGCGGGGCCTCCGGGAGCACGAGGTCGCTCGCGCCTCCGCCGGCGAGGAGCGCCGTCTGGAGCGTGAAGAGCGCCGGGGCCGCGCTCACCTCGGCGGCGGGCAGGTTGAGCGCCGGGCGCATGAAGACGTCCCAGAAGCGCTCGATCGCCATGCTCGGTGGAGCCGTGCTCACGGAGCAGGTCGGCGAACGTCTTGTCGTCGTGCTCGTCGGGGTCGAGCCGGCCGAGCATCCGAGCGATGCGGCCGATCGCGACCCGGTCGCGCAGGCCGACGTGCCGGTAGCGCAGGAGCGCGAGCGCGCCCGGCCGGATGAGCGACACCCGGCCGTTCTCCGCGATCACGGGGAGCGCGAGCGGCGTGCGCCGGATCGCTCCGGCCTGGCCGATCCGGTCGAGGAGATCGAGGTAGGCGGTGCAGCAGCCGAGCGCGATGTGCTGGCCGTTGTCGGGGGGCGGCGGCGGATCGCCCTCGCGCTCCGGGAGCGTCTGCACGGCACCGCCGAGCGTGGGCCTGGCCTCGACCAGCGTGACCTCGTGCCCCGCGTCCGCAAGCTCGAGCGCGGCCGCGATCCCGGCCAGCCCCCCTCCGACGACGGTCGCCTTCATCTGACGCTCACCATGGCACGGAGCTTCGCAGCCGTCGACAGGCTCGGCCGGGAGGAGAACACGTCGAAGCCGGTCGCGCGCATCGTGGAGAGCAGTCCCGCGTACGCGCCCGCGAAGGAGCGGACGCCGAGCCGGCTGCGGCGGTCGAGCAGCGGAAGCAGCTCGAGGCCTTCGGCGAGGAGCGCGTCGGCGCGGGCGGCCTGGTGCTCCATCAGGGCGCGCCACTCGGGGCCGGTGCGACCCGCCGCGAGGTCGGCCTCGGTGACGCCGAAGCGCTCGAGCTCGTCCTGCGGCAGGTAGACGCGGCCGAGCCGGAGATCCTCGGGGACGTCGCGCATGATGTTGATCTGCTGGAGGGCGAGCCCGAGCGTCTGCGCGAGCGGTCGCGCCGCGGCCGGGTCGCTCGGACCGTAGACGTCCGCGCACGCGGCACCCACGGAGCCGGCGACGAGGAGGCAGTAGCCGCGGAGGTCGTCCCAGGAGGCGTAGCGGGTCGTGTCCACGTCCATGAGCCCGCCGCGCACGAGATCGTCGAGGTCGGCGACCCGCACGCCGTAGCGGTCGATCACGTCGGCGAGCGCGACGAGCACCGGATCGTCGCCGGGCTCGTGGGTGAGGCTCGAACGGCACGCCTCGAGCTGGACGCGGCGCTCGTCCGGGCCGAGCGCAGGATCGTCGGCGACGTCGTCCACCCGTCGCGCGAACGCGTAGAGCGCCGACACGGCTTCGCGCTTCGCGCGCGGGAGCACGCGGATTCCCCACGCGAAGCTGCGGGCCTCGCTGCGCGTGATGCGAACGACCTCCGCGTAGGCGGCGTCGGTGTTCATCGGACGAGCTCGCGAACGGCCAGGCGGGCGAGCCGGAACCGCGAGGGCGACGGACGGCTCGAGAACACGTCGTACCTCGCGCGCGCGAGAGCATCCAGGGCTGCGAGCCCGCCGCGGACGAAGAGCGCGACCGAGCGGCCCTCACGACCGCCGAGCGCGTCGACCAGCGGGAAGCCGCGCTCCAGGAGCGCGCGCGCCCGCGCCGCCTCGAACTCGCCGAGCGCCGCGACGCGCTCGCTCCACGGCCCGGCGAGGTCGGCGTCGACCACGGCGAAGCGGCGCAGATCCTCCTGCGGGATGTACACGCGCCCGAGCTCGAGATCGCGCGGCAGGTCCTGGAGGAAGTTCACGAGCTGGAGCCCGGTGCAGACGTCGTCGCTCAGCTCCACGAGCTCCGGCTCGGCGCCGTCCGTAGACGCCGAGCACCAGCCGCCCGACCGGCTCTGCGGAGTACGAGCAGTAGCCGCGCAGGTCGTCCCAGGTCTCGTAGCGGGTGACGCGCTGGTCGATGCGGTTGGCCTCGATCAGGCGCGCGAACGGCTCACGCGGAAGAGCCGCACGCCGCGATCGTCTCGTGCAGCCGGCGCATGATCTCGGTCGCCGGCGGGCCGTCGAGCTCGCGCTCGAGCTCGGCGAGGAGCGCCGCGCGATCGCCCTCCGCCTCGTCGCCGATCGTGTCCACGAGCCGCGCGAATCCGTAGATCGCCTTCAGGTGCGGTCGTGCCTCGCGCGGGGCGAGGAACGAGACGACAGGGAAGTTCTCCGTGCGGGCGCGCGCGTCGATTCGCTCGAGCGCGAGCCCCGGCTGTGCGGCGAGACCGGAACCCGGCATGGCCGGATTCTCCCATGAGGGTCGCTACGAGACGGTGATGGTGCAGGCGCGGTCCGCGGCCTGGCTGATCTCGACCGACGTCGAGGGCGCGACGAGCTCGATCTCTTCCTCGCACTCGTTCACCGGCGGATCGACGTAGCCGCAGTTGCCCATGCACGGCTTCATCGCGCTTCGCACCGTGTACGTCCCGGCCGGAAGCTCCTCGGCGTGCTCCGTCCCTTCGAGGTCGTCCTCGAAGACCGTCGTGCCGTCGGCGTCGACGATCTCGAGCGCCCACAGGTAGCCCTCGATGAACATCGGGCCGCTCGTGTCGAGCACCTGCTCCACGTTCAAGGATGCGTTCTCGGGCGCGGCCTCCGGGGTTTCGTCGGCGGCCTCGTCGGCCGCGCCGCAGCCCGACGCGGCGAGCGCCAGGGCGAGAACGAATGCGAGAGCAACGAGACGCATCGTCGACTGTACGGCGCCGGCCCGCGGATTCGTCACATCGGATTCTCGGTGTGCTCGCCGAGGTCCGGAACGGCGCCGACCTCGGGGCGGACGCCGTCCACGAGGAACGGCGCGCCGATCGTCGGGATCGGGCCCGCGGGCGAGCCGATCTCGGTGACGAGCCCGCTGGCCGCGAGCTGCGGATGGGCGAGCACGTCGGAGACGTCGTTCACCGAGCCGAAGGGGATGCCCGCGGCCGCGAGGCGCTCCTCCCACTCGGCGGCGGTGCGTTCGCCGAAGACCTCGGCCAGGATCGGCTCGAGCTCGTCGCGCACCTGCGACGCGCTGCTCGTTGGTCGCGTAGCGCTCGTCCTCGAGGAGGTCGGGACGCTCGAGCACGTCGGTGCAGAACGTCCGCCAGTGATCCGGCGAGAGGACGGCGACCGAGACGAGGCGGTCGGCGGCGGGCAGCGGGCCGTACGGGCAGAAGAGCGGATGGCGCAGGCCGGTGCGCGGCGGCAGCTCCTCGCGGTGCCACCAGAGGTGCGGGAAGTAGCCGAGCCAGTCGAGCGCGACGTCGAAGAGGGAGATCTGCACGTGCGCCCCCTCCCCGGTCTGGCCGCGGCGCACGAGCGCGGCGAGCGTGGCGATCGCGGCATACGAGCCGGTCGAGAGATCGCAGGCCGAGACGCCGAGCCGCGCCGGCTCCTCCGGCGTGCCCGTGATCGACATGAGCCCGGTCTCGCCCTGGACGATCAGGTCGTAGGCGTTGCGGTGCGCGTACGGGCCGTCGGGGCCGTAGCCCGAGATGTCCACGTAGACGACGTCGGGCTTGAGCGCGCGCACGGTCGGCTCGTCGAGGCCGACGCGCGCCGCCCAGCCGGGGGCGAAGTTCTGGAGGAAGACGTCCGCGGAGGCGACCAGGCGCTCGACCTCGTCGCGGTTCGCCGGATCGCGCACGTCGAGCGCGACGCTCCGCTTGCCGCGGTTCACCCAGACGAACGCCGACGAGACGCCGTTCGCGATCGTGTCCCAGCCGCGGGTGACGTCGCCGCCCTCCGGCGCCTCGACCTTGACCACGTCGGCGCCGAGGTCGGCGAGGAGGCGCGTGCAGAGCGGCCCGGCGAGCCCGATCTCGCACGCGACCACGCGGACGCCGTTGAGGAGCATCAGTCGAGGAGAGCGTCGAGGCCGCGGGTGAGGCCGACGCGGTCGCCGACCGCGCGCACGGCCAGGAGCGTTCCGGCGACGTACGGCTCCGGGCTCTCCCCCGCGTCGTGACGGATCGAGAGCCGCTCGCCGGGCGCGGCGAAGACGATCTCCGTGGAGACGACGAAGCTCGGGAGCCGCACCGAGTGGATCTGCGAGCCGGCCACCGTTGCGCCGCGCGCCTCCGTGGGCCCGAGGAGCGACGCGATCTCCTTGCCCAGCGCCGGCTGTCGCACCTCGCCGAGCTGCTCCGCCAACTCGCGCGCGGTGCCGCTGGGGACGTCGGGCTTCGTGGCGCTCGCGTAGTCGACGATCTCCCAGGCGCCTGCGTGCTTCGCCGCCTCGCGCGAGATACGCAGGAGCGTCGCCGCGAGGATCGAGAAGTTCCCGGCCGCGATCACGCCGACCTCCGCCTCGCGCGCGCGTGAATCGATCTCGGCGTAGTCGTCCGCCGTCAGGCCGCTCGAGCCGACGACCACCGCGACCTTGCGCTCGAGCGCGGCGAGGACGTTCGCCTTGACCGCCTCGGCGTGCGTGTAGTCGACGACGACGTCGGCCTCGACGGCGTCCAGCGCCTCGGCCACCGAGGCGTGCGTGCCGCCGCTCCGCGCGACCCCGGCGACGAGCTCTAGGTCGTCGGCGGCCTCGATCGCGGCGGCGACGGCGGATCCCGTCCACCCGGTCGATCCCGCGACACAGACTCGAATCATCCCGGCGCAGGCTAGACGCTCATGGGTAGCGTTGGCCGGGCAAGCGACAGGAGGAACCGATGGCCGAGCTGACCGAGAAATGCCGTGCGCTGATCGACGCGCCGAACTTCGCCTACCTCGCGACGCTCGATCCCGACGGCGCCCCGCAGGTCTCCCCCGTGTGGATCGACCGCGACGGCGACACGATCCGCGTGAACACGGCCACCGGGCGGACGAAGGACCGGAACATGCGCAACGATCCGCGCGTGGCCATCTCGATCGCGGACCGAGACGACGCGTACGTGAAGAGCGACATCCGCGGCCGCGTGGTCGGGATCGTCGAGGGCGGCGACGAGCCGAACGACCACATCGACGCGCTCGCGCGCAAGTACACCGACGCCGACAGCTACCAGGGTCACAAGCCGGACGAGGATCGCGTCATCTTCCTGATCGAGCCGCTGCGCGTCGCCGACCGCGCGTGAGCTCGATCCTCTATCTCTCGCGCGCGGAGGTCTCGGCGCTTCTGCCGCCGGCGACCGAGCAGCTCGACCTCGTCGAGGAGACGTACCGCGCCGTCGCCGCCGGGCGCGTCGAGCTGCCGCCCAAGCCGGGCGTGCACCCGCGGCCGGACGCGTTCATCCACGCCATGCCGGCGTACCTCGAGGACGGCGATATCGCGGCGCTCAAGTGGGTGTCGGGCTACCCGGAGAACACCTCGCGCGGGCTTCCCTACATCTCGGGGCTCATCGTCCTGAACGACGCCGACACGGGGTTGCCGACGGCGATCATGGACGGCGCCGAGATCACCGCGGCGCGCACCGCGGCGGCCAGCGGCGTCTGCGTGCGCCGCTGGGCTCCGCAGGGCTGGACGACCGCGGCGATCGTCGGCTGCGGCGAGCAGGGCCGCTTCCACGCGGCGCTCCTGCGCGAGCTGAACCCCGGCGTGCGGATCCGCGCGTACGACCCGCATCCCGAGCGGATCGCTTCCCTCGGCGACGTCGAGGCGGCCGGGTCGCCCGCCGAGGCCGCGGAGGGCGCGCAGGTCGTGATCACGGCGGCGCCGATCGTGAACGACCCGAAGCCGCAGATCGGCCTGGACGCGCTCGGCGACGAGTGGCTCGTCCTCCCCATCGACTTCGACGCGATGATCGAGCGCGAGGTGATCGAGGCCGCGACGCTCGTGGCCGCGGACGACGTCGCGCAGTTCGAGTACTACCGCGAGCAGGGCCACTTCACCGGCTGGCCCAGCCCGTCCGCGCCTGTCGGTGCGGCGCTGCTTCGCCGCGACCTGCCGCCGAAGGTCGCCTGCGTGAACCTCGGCATCGGAGCGCTCGACGCGGCCTTCGCAGCCCGCGTGCACGACGCCGCCCGCGCCGCGGGCGCCGGGCTCGAGCTCACGCGCTAGCAGCGCGACGTCGATCCGCTCGACGATCTCGTCCGCGGCCGAAGGCGATCCGGAGTCGCCGTTCCGAGAAGGGCGATGCACCGCGCTCCGGCCGCCTTCGCGGCGAGCACGCCCGCCTCGCTGTCCTCGAAGACGAGCGCCTCCGCCGGCGCCACGCCCAGGCGCTCCAGCGCGAGCAGGTAGCCCTCGGGATCCGGCTTGCCCGCGCGCACGTCCTCGGCCGGGACGATCGTGGACACGGCGTCGCGGAGCCCGGCGGCACCGAGCACGAGCTCGATCTCCACGCGCGACGCTCCCGAGACGACGGCGACCGCAGTGCGCTCGGCCGCAAAGCGCACCACGTCCCGCATCTCCGGCCGCACGGTCGAGCCGTCGGCCACGCGCTCGCGGTAGCGCCGCACCCGCTCGGCCATGAGCGCGTCGACGTCGCCGCCCAGCCAGCGCTCGGCGATCTCGGGATCGGAGAGCCCGGCGAGCTGCCCGAAGTACTCCTCGCTCGAGAGCGGCCGCCCGTGCTCGGCCGCGATCTCCCGCCAGACCTCGCACAGGATCGGCTCGTCGTCGGAGAGCGTGCCGTTGAAGTCGAAGACGACCGCGCGGATCAAGCCGACGCCTGCCACACGGCGAACGCGGCGATCGAGACGGCGTCCGACAGCTCGTCGAGCGCCCGCTCGGCCGGAACGAGCCGCACCTCGATGTCCTCGTCGTCGTCGGCCGCCAGCGGCTCGGGCGCCGGGGCCACGTCTCCGGCCTCGAAGACGTGGACGAACTCGGTCGAGTACGCGGGCACGGCCCAGAAGCCGCCGACCTCGCGCCAGTCCGCTGCGACGAGGGCGCACTCCTCCGCCAGTTCGCGCACGGCGGCCTCGAACGGCGTCTCGCCGGGCTCGAGCTTTCCCGACGGGAGCTCGACCGTCCGTTCCGGCGAGCCCGGGCGCTTCTGCAGGACCGTGACCAGCGCTCCGTCCTGGAAGGTCACGATCGCAACGGACTCGGGGTGCTCGACCAGCATCGGGCGCAGTTTAGGAACCTCTCGTGGCACGACGCTTCGTTTCTGCGTTGCGCTGGACGGTGGGAGGCAAGGACGCAGGGCGCGCCCGTATCGGGAATACGGGCGCAACCGAGGACGCCGTCCTCGCGCCGTCCAGCGCGACGCGGGAACTCAAGCTTCATGCCAGGAGGGGTTCTAAGATCGCGGGATGGAACTGACAGAGATCCTCAACGAGCTGTGGCCGGGCCAGGAGGTCACCGTCGAGGAGCTCGGCGGCGGCATCACGAACCGCAACTTCCTCCTCTCGGTGAACGGCGAGAACGTCGTGCTGCGGCTGGGCGGCAACGACACCCACCTGCTCGGCATCGACCGCGAGTGCGAGTACCGGGCGTCGGTCGTGGCCGCCGAGGCCGGCGTCGGGCCCGAGGTGATCCGCTTCGTCGAGCCGCAGGGCTGGCTCGTGACGCGCTTCCTCGAGGGCCGGCCGGTCTCGTCCGAGGATCTGCGTCGGCCGGACACGCTGCGCGCGGCCGCACGGGCGCTGAAGCTGCATCCACGAGGGGCCCGAGGTTCCGGGCCGCTTCGACTCGTTCCGCGTCGTCGAGACGTACCGCGACGACCGCCGACGGAGCGCGGCGTCGCGATTCCGGCCGCGTACGAGACGCGCGCACTCGACCGCGGCCGACATCGAGCGCGCCCGCGGCGACGCAGCCGCTCACGCCCGTGCCACAACGACCTCCTGAGCGCGAACTTCATCGCCACGGCGGACGGCGCTCCGCATCGTGGACTGGGAGTACGCGGGCATGGGCGACCGGTTCTTCGACCTCGCGAACTTCGCGGTCAACCAGGGCTTCGGGCCGGACGAGAAGAGCGCTCCTCCTCGAGGAGACCTTCGGCGAGGTGCGCGGCGCCGATCTCGACGCGCTCGAGCTCATGACCTTCATGTCGGACTTCCGCGAGGCGATGTGGGGCGTCGTCCAGCAGGCGATCTCGGAGCTCGACTTCGACTTCGTCGCCTACGCGGACGAGCACTTCGAGCGGCTCGAGCGCACCGCGGCGACCGACTCGTTCCGGCAGGCGCTCGAAGGCCGGTGAAGATCGAAGGCGCGCGCGGTCGTCGTCGGCGGCGGCGTCGGCGGCGCCTCGATCCTCTACTGGCTCGCGCGGCTCGGCTGGGACGACGTCGTCCTCGTCGAGCGCGCCGACCTGACGAGCGGCTCGACGTTCCACTCGGCCGGGCTGGTCGGCCAGCTGCGCGGATCCCTGGCGCTCACGAAGATGATGATGAACTCGGTCGAGCTCTACCGGACGCTGGGCGAGGAGGTCGAGCTCGAGACCGGCTGGAACGAGGTCGGGTCGCTGCGGCTCGCCTCCTCCGAGGAGCGGATGGAGGAGCTCGCCCGCCAGGCCGGCTGGGCGAAGACGTTCGGGCTGCCGCTCGAGCTCGTCTCGGCGGAACGGGCGCAGGAGATGTTCCCGCCGATGACGACCGACGGCGTGCTCGGCGCCGCGTACCTCCCGACCGACGGCTACATCGACCCGAGCCAGCTCACGTTCGCGCTCGCCGAGGGCGCGCGCCGCCGCGGCGCCGAGATCAACACGAACACGCGCGTGACCGCGATCGGCGTCGAGCGCGGCCGCGTCACCGGGGTCGAGACCGACAAGGGCTCGATCGAGACGGAGATCGTGATCAACGCCGGCGGCATGTTCGCACGCGAGATCGGCGCGCTCGCCGGGGTCGAGGTGCCGGTCGTCCCGATGGCGCACGAGTACCTCGTCACCCGGCCGATGGACGTGCCGCACGACGTCCCGACGATGCGCGACCCGAGCCTCCTCGTCTACTTCCGCGGCGAGTCCGGCGGGCTCGTCATGGGCGGCTACGAGCGCGACCCGGCGCCGTGGTCGCTCGACGGGATCCCCGCCGACTTCAACGGGAAGCTCCTCCCCGAGGACTGGGAGCGCTTCGAGGAGCTCATGACGAACGCGATCGTCCGCGTGCCCTCGCTCGAGAACGCCGAGGTCGTGAAGCTGATCAACGGCCCCGAGGCGTTCACGCCGGACGGCGAGTTCATCCTCGGCGAGTCGGACGTGCGCGGCTTCTGGGTCGCGGCCGGGTTCTGCGCGCACGGGCTCGCGGGCGCCGGCGGGATGGGACAGCTCATGGCCGAGTGGATCGTCGAGGGCCAGCCCGGGCTCGACACCTGGGAGATGGACTCGCGCCGCTTCGGCCCGCACTACCGCAGCCGCGAGTACACGCTCGCCCGCACGGTCGAGGGCTACGCGACCTACTACGACGTCAAGTACCCGGGCCAGGAGCGACTCGCCGGGCGCCCGCTGCGGGTCTCCCCCGCCTACGAGCGGCTCGCCGAGCTCGGCGCCTCCTTCGGGGAGAAGTCCGGGTGGGAGCGGGCGAACTGGTTCGAGTCGAACGCGGCCGCCGGAGACGAGTCGCTGCGCCCGCGCGGCTGGGCCGGGAAGATCTGGTCGCCCGCGATCGGCGCCGAGCACCGCGCCTGCCGGGAGACCGCGGCGCTCTTCGACGAGACGTCGTTCGCGAAGCTCGACGTCGACCGGCTCGGGCGCGGCCGAGTTCCTCGAAGGGCTCTGCGCCAACCGCGTCGCCCGCGAGGTCGGCCAGGTGACGTACACGCAGATGCTCAATCCGCAGGGGCGGGATCGAGTGCGACTTCACGGTCACGCGGCTCGCCGAGGAGCGGTTCCGCATCGTCACCGGCACGGCGTTCGGGCGGCACGACCTGGCCTGGATCCGCTCGCACCTCCCCGACGACGGCGCGGTGCAGCTCGAGGACGTGACGTCGCGCTTCGCGTGCTTCGGCCTGTGGGGCCCGGCCGCGCGCGAGATCCTCCAGCCGCTGACCGACGCGGATCTCTCGTTCCCGTACATGCGCGCGCAGGAGATCGTCGGTCGGCCCCGTGCCGTGCCTCGCCGTGCGCGTCACCTACGTCGGGCGAGCTCGGCTGGGAGCTCTACTGCCCCGCCGAGTTCGGGCGGCGCCTGTGGGACCGCCTCTGGGAGGCCGGCTCGCGGGCTCGGACTCGTCGCTGGCGGCTACAAGGCGATCGACTCGCTGCGCCTGGAGAAGGGCTACCGCGTCTGGGGCGCGGACATCTCCCCCGAGGACACGCCGTACGAGGCCGGGCTCGGCTTCGCGGTCAAGCCCGACAAGGGCGAGTTCGTCGGGCGCGAGGCACTCGCCGCGGCACCGGAGCCGGAACGACGGCTCGTCTGCATCGCGCTGGAAGACCCGCGCTCCGTGGCACTCGGCTCGGAGCCGGTGCGCATCGACGGCGAGATCGCCGGGCGAGTCACCAGCGGCGGCTACGGCTACACGGTCGAGCGCTCGATCGCGTACGCCTACGTCCCGTCGGAGGCAGCCGGGCCAGGACAAGAGGTCGAGGTCGAGATCTTCGGCGAGTGGATCGCGGGCGAGGTCGCCGAGGAGCCGCTCTTCGATCCGAGCGGCGAGCGGATCCGGGCGTAGCCGTGGCGCCTCCCTGGCTCGTCACGCTCGAGGAGGGACTGGCCGCCGAGACCGGATCCGAGACCGACCGCCTCGCCACGGCGCTCATCGTGCTCGCCTCGGTCGCGGGCGCGAACGTCGAGATCGACGAGGCGGAACGGCGCGGCGCGACCCGGCGGGCGCTCCTTCGGCTCGCGGCCGGGGGCGATCCCGTCCCGCGGGCTCGACCTGAACGGGCCGGCGGTCGCCGAGCTGGCCGAGGAGCTCCGGGAGATCGACCGGCAGATCTCGCTCGAGAACGGCTTCCGCGAGCTGGCCGCCCAGTCCAAGGGCCTGCCGCACGTGAGCGAGGCGCTGCACGGCCTCATGCACGCCCCCGACATCGCCTGGCGCGCGTACGCCTGCGGGCTCCTCGCCGAAGATCTGGGCGAGGAGTAGGCTGAGATCGGTGCGCCGGGAAGTCTGGTCGGCAACGGACAGCCCATGAGCGCATACACCGACTTCTTCCCGGATCTCTTCGCCTTCGCGGCGCTCGTCGTCGTGGCGGTGGCCGTGGCGCCGCTCGCCGCGACGGATCGGGCTGCCCGCCCCGGCGGCGTTCCTCGCGCGTCGGCATCGCCGCGGCCGCGACCGGCGTCTTCCCGGGCGAGGACATGAGCTCGCTCGCAGCTCCAGCAGGTCGGGACGCTCGCGCTCTACGCGATCCTCTTCCAGGGCGGGCTCCAGACGGGCTTCAAGGCGTGGCGGCGCTCGGCGCAGCCGATCCTCCTGCTCGGCCTGCCCGGGAACCGCCGCGACCGCGGGCGGGCTCGCGCTCGTCGGCCACTACGTGCTCGGGCTCGACTGGGCGCTCGCCTGCCTCGTCGCCATCGCTCTCAGCCCGACCGACCCCGCCGCGGTGTACTCCGTGCTGCGCAACCGCGGGAAGACGCGCGCACGCACGATCCTCGAGGGCGAGTCGGGGTTCAACGACCCGGTCGGGATCTCGCTCATGGTCGCGGCGCTCGCCTACCTCGGGCCGGAGAGCTCGAGCACCGGCGACGCCTTCATCCGCTTCGCGAAGGAGCTGGGGATCGGCGCGGCCGTCGGGATCGCCGCCGGCCTCGTGCTGATCCGCGTGCTGCGCGCGACGCCGCAGATCGCGGACGACCTCCAGAGCGTCGGCCTCGTCGCGGCGGCGGTGCTCGTCGGCGCCGGGACGGCGTCGATCCACGGCAGCGGCTTCCTCGCCGTCTACATCGCCGGGCTCCTCGTCGCGGACACGTGGAAGGTGCAGGACGGCAGCTACCACGTCGCGGCCAACACGGCCTCCGCCGTCGCGGAGCCGCTCATCTTCGGCCTGCTCGGCGCGGCGTTCGCGGCCGCAGGTCGGCTGGGACGAGCTCGGCTACGGGATCGTGCTCACCGCGGCGACGGTCTTCGTCGTCCGTCCGCTCGTCGCGGCCGCAGGAACCGTGGGCAGCGGGCTCACCCGGGGCGAGCGCGTGCTCGTCTCCTGGGGCGGTCTGAAGGGCGCGGTGCCGCTGCTCCTCGCCGCCTATCCGGCGCTCGACCACCTCGACGGGGCGGCGCAGGTGGAGGGAACGGTGCTCGTCGCCACCGCCGCGTCGATCCTCCTGCAGGGCGCGACGCTCGGCCCGGTCGCGCGAAGGACGGTGGGCGCCCCGGCCGAGGCCAAGGCGCCCATCCGCGATTCCGTCTAGACGCCGGGGACGGTGCCGCCGGACTCGTAGACCTGCTCGATCCGCTCGAGCTCTTCCTCGGTGCCCTGCCGGACCGGACCCTTGAACCAGTTGCGGGCCGAGATGACCCACCAGCCGCCGAAGAGGAGCAGCGCTCCGCCGACGAGGATCGGCGCGTAGTTCAGCGCCTCCCAGCTGAAGTCGGCATCCCACGGGACGCTCGTCTTGTACGGCGGGAGCATGAAGAGGATCACGATGAACCCGACCCAGAGGATCGCGATCGTGTCGATCCACTTGTAGTGCTTCCCGAGCGTCCAGGCGCCGGGCTCGAACTTGTCGCCCATCCGGAACCGGAGGATCACCGGGAGGATGAACGCGACGTACAGCCCGATGACCGCGATGCCGGTTCCGACCAGGTAGCCGACCAGGTAGTTCCAGTACGCCGGCACCATGATCAACGCCGCGAGGACGACGATCGCGAGCACGGACAACTGCGGCACGCGGTTCTTTCCGACCTTGCTCCACATCTGGTGGCCGGGCACCGCGCGGTCGCGCGAGAACGCGAAGAGCATGCGCGAGGCCGAGGTCACGGACGCGGTCACGCAGAAGAACTGCGCGACGACGCAGATGAAGAGCAGAGCCTCGGCCCAGTCCTGGCTCATCGATTCCTCCCAGCTCCACGGGACGAGGAACCCGATGTTCTCGATCGCGCCCTGCGTGCTCGGGATCGCCAACGTGACCGCGACCAGGAGCACGAAGCCGAAGATCACGGAGACGACGACCGACATGTACATGCCGACCGCGGCCGAGCGCGACGCGGTCCGGGTCTCCTCGGCCATGTGCGCCGAGGCGTCGAACCCGGTGATCGTGTACTGCGCCATGAGCAGGCCGGTGAGGAAGACGTAGATGAACACGAAGCCGGTCGTCTTGCCGTCCCCGAAGCCCGACGCGTTCACGGTCTCCGTGAACACGTACGAGAAGGACTGGTGGTTGTCGGGGACGATCAGAAGGATCGCCACGATCACGACCACGCCGACCATGTGCCAGTACGCGGAGACCGTGTTGAGGAGCGCGGTCACGCTGACCTTCAGCAGGTTCAGGGCCGCGGCCGCCGCGAGGAAGATGACGTAGAGGAGGTAGATGTACTCCTTCTCGTTCGGGTAGTCGAACCAGAAGTTGAAGAGCGCCGTCCCGAACGTGGCGAGGCCGTACCCGATGGCGGCGGTGACGGCGATCTGCCCGATCAGGTTGAACCAGCCGGTGAACCAGCCCCACGCCGGGCTGCCGAGCTTCGACGACCAGTAGTAGAGACCGCCGGCGGTCGGGAACGCGGAGGCGATCTCCGCCATTGCGAGCGCGACGATCGTGCTCATGAGGCCGACGAGGAGCCAGCCCCAGCTCACGGCGATCGGGCCGCCTTGCCCGAACGCGATGTAGTAGGAGGTCAGACACCCCGCGAGGATCGAGATGATCGTGAACGAGATCGCGAAGTTCTGGAACCCGCCCATCGCGCGGAAGAGCTCCTGCGCGTAGCCGAGTCGGTGCAGAGTCTTTTCGTCGTCGAGAAAGTCCGGTGCCGGGCCTGGCGCACCTGGATCTGCCGCGGTCATGCGTGACTCCTTCCGCTCAATGGGTGAATAGCGAGCTATTTACACGCCTCGCCGGATGGGATGTCAAGACCGCTGCCGCAGGTTAAGCTCACGCGATGCTGAGCCTGAAGGAGCTCGAAGCCGCGGTCGCCGACGGCTCGATCGACACGATCGTCGTCGCATTCACCGACATGCAGGGCCGCCTGATGGGCAAGCGCGTCCACGGCGAGCACTTCCTCGGCGAGAACCTGGCCGAGTCCGGCGTCGAGGCCTGCGACTACCTGCTGGCGCTCGACATGGACATGGATCCGGTCCCCGGCTACGCGCTGGCGAACTGGGAGCTCGGCTACGGCGACTTCGTCCTCAGGCCCGATCTCGGCACGCTGCGCGTGATCCCGTGGCTCGAGGCGACCGCCATGTGCCTGTGCGACGTCGCCTCGCACGACGGCAGCGACATCGCTCCCGTCGCCGCGCCAGGTGCTGAAGAAGCAGGTGGCACGCGCACGCGAGATGGGCTTCGAGCCGATGATCGGCACCGAGCTCGAGTTCTACCTCCTGAAGGAGACCTACGAGGAGGCGCACGCGAAGGGCTACGAGAACCTGACGCCGTCGGTTCCGTACGTCATGGACTACCACGTGCTCGCGACCACCTACGACGAGCCGTTCATCCGCCAGGTCCGCAACGGGATGCACGCCGCGGGGATCCCGGTCGAGTACTCGAAGGGCGAGGCCTGGCCGGGCCAGCACGAGATCAACTTCCGCTACGCCGAGGCGGTCGAGGCCGCCGACCGGCACACGATCTACAAGAACGGCGCCAAGGAGCTCGCGCACCTGAACGGCTGCTCGCTGACGTTCATGGCGAAGCCGCGCGAGGACTGGATCGGCAACTCGTGCCACGTCCACTCGAGCCTCTGGGCGGACGGCAAGAACGCGTTCGCGGACGAGTCGCCGACGTTCAAGAGCTACCTCGCCGGCCACATCGCGGGACTCCGCGAGCTGGCCGTCTTCGTCGCGCCGACGATCAACTCGTACAAGCGCTTCGCCGCCGGGTCGTGGGCGCCGACGACGCTCGCGTGGGGCCACGACAACCGCACGTGCGGCTTCCGCATCGTCGGGCACGGCCAGTCGCTGCGCTCGGAGACGCGGATCCCCGGCGCGGACGCCAATCCGTACCTGTGCGTCGCGGCGCTTCTGGCCGCCGGGCTGAACGGAATCGAGAACGAGCTGGAGCTGCCGCCGCCGCTGGAGGGCAACGCGTACGAGTCGGACGCGCCGCGCTTCCCCCACTCGCTCGCCGAGGCGATCGAGGCGCTCGAGTCGGGGACGATGGCGCGCGAGACGCTCGGCGACGACGTGGTCGACCACTACCTGACGTACGCGAAGACCGAGCAGCGGCTCTTCGACTCGGTGGTCACGGACTACGAGCGGCGCCGCATGTACGAGCGCGGCTAGCTCGCTCGCTCCGCCGTCGCCGCTCCTCGACCCTGTGGAGAACACCGGCGCACGAATCGGCACGCTTCCGTCACAGACACGCGCGCACTTCCCCGGTACCGTCGAAGGCGGGTGGCGGGTGGTTCATCCCCTACGCATCCGCGTTCGACCAGTCGCGCGCGTGAGTGACGTGGCTGCGTAAAGTCCGCGTATGGCCGACTCCAGCAACGGAACCAAGCCCGTCGTCGGGATCACCACCTACGCCGAGAACGCCAAGTGGGGCGCTTGGGACGTCCCGACCGCGCTCGTGCCGCTGAACTACGTGCGAGTCGGTCGAGGCCGCCGGTGGCCGCGCGCTCCTCGTGCCGCCTTCGACCGACGGCGTCGAGGAGACGCTCGACGCGCTCGACGGGATCGTCTTCTCCGGCGGCTCCGACCTCGACCCGTCGCTCTACGGCGCCGAGTCGCATCCCGAGACGAACGGGATCCGCCCCGAGCGCGACCGCGGCGAGCTCGCGCTCATGGAGGCGGCGCTCGCCCGCGACATGCCGGTGCTCGCGATCTGCCGCGGGCTCGAGATCCTCAACGTCCTGCGCGGCGGCGACATCGTCCAGCACCTCCCCGAGGTCGTCGGCGACGAGCGCCACAAGGAGACGCCCGGCGTCTTCGCCCAGCACGAGGTCGCCGTCAGCACAGACAGCCGCCTCGGCGCGATCCTCGGCGACCGCACGCCCGTGAAGTCGCACCACCACCAGGCCCCCGGCCGCGTCGGCGACGGGCTCGTCGAGACCGCCTGGGCCGACGACGGAACCGTCGAGGGACTCGAAGACCCGTCGCGCGCGTTCGCGCTCGGCGTGCTCTGGCACCCGGAGGTGACGCAGGACGCGAAGCTCTTCGGCGCGCTCGTCGAGGAAGCGAAGCTCTACCGCGAGCGCACGCGATGATCGAGGTTCTGAACCCGGCCACCGAGGAGACGATCGCCGAGCTGCCTCCGGCCACGGCCGAGGACGCCGACCGCGCCGTCGCGGCCGCCAAGGCCGCCTATCCCGCCTGGCGTGCCGTCGCCCCCGGCGATCGCACGCGGCTGCTCCGCCGCCTCGCCACGCTCGTGGAGGAGAACGGCGAGGAGCTCGCGCTGCTCGAGACGCGCAACGTCGGCAAGCCGATCGGCGACTCCCGCGGCGAGGTCGGCATGGTCGCCGACGTCTTCCACTTCTACGCCGGCGCGATCGACAAGCACTACGGCGAGACGATCCCGGTCGCGGGCGGCGTCGACCTGACCTTCCGCGAGCCGCTCGGCGTCGTCGGGCTGATCACGCCCTGGAACTTCCCGCTGAACATCGCCTCGTGGAAGCTCGGCCCCGCGCTCGCCTGCGGGAACACGGTCGTCCTGAAGCCCGCCGAGCTGACGCCGCTCACGGCGCTGCGCCTCGGCGAGCTGGCGCTCGAGGCCGGGATTCCCGAAGGAGTCCTGAACGTCGTCGTCGGGCCGGGCCGCGTCGTCGGCCAGCGGCTCGTCGAGCATCCGGACGTCGCGAAGATCGGCTTCACGGGCTCGACCGAGGTCGGACGCGGCGTCATGGAGGGCGCGGCCGCGACGATCAAGCGCGTCACGCTCGAGCTCGGCGGCAAGTCGGCGAACGTCGTCTTCGCGGACGCCGATCTGGAGCGCGCGGCCGCAGCCGCGCCGGGCGCCGTGTTCGGGAACGCAGGCCAGGACTGCTGCGCCCGGTCGCGCGTCCTCGTCGAGCGCTCCGTCTACGACCGCTTCCTCGGGCTGCTCGAGACCTCGACCGCGGCGATCCGCGTCGGCGACCCGGAGTCGTCGGACACCGAGATGGGCCCGCTCATCTCGGCCGCCCACCGCGAGACGGTCTCGTCCTTCGTCGACGGCGACACGTTCTTCCAGGGCGAGACGCCCGCCGGCCCGGGCTTCTGGTTCCCGTGCACGCTCGTCGAGGCGACGAACGACGACCGCGTCGCGCGCGAGGAGGTCTTCGGCCCGGTCGCCGCGGTGATCCCGTTCGACGACGAGGCCGACGCGATCCGCATCGCGAACGACACGCCGTACGGGCTCTCGGGCTCGATCTGGACGGAGAACGGCGCGCGCGCGATGCGCGTCGCGCGCGCCCTCGAGACGGGCGTCCTCTCGATCAACTCGAACTCGTCGGTGCGCGTCTCGACGCCGTTCGGCGGGTTCAAGCAGTCGGGCTTCGGCCGCGAGCTCGGCATGCAGGCGCTCGCGGGCTACTCGGAGGTCAAGAACGTCTACATGGCGACGGAGGTCTGAGATGGGCAGGTTGGACGGCAAGGTCGCGGTCATCACCGGCGCGGCGGGCGGCATCGGGCGCGAGGCGGCGCTCCTCTTCTCGGCCGAGGGCGCGCAGGTCTGCGTCGCCGACGTGGATGCGGACTCCGGCGAGCGGACGGCGGCGGAGTGCCGCGACGCGTTCTTCTTCCAGGCGGACGTGACGAGCCCGGAGAGCGTCGAGGCGATGTACGCGACGACGGCCGAGCGCTACGGCGGCGTCGACGTCCTCTACAACAACGCCGGGATCATGCCCGCCGACGACGCGTCGGTTCTCGACACCGAGCCGGACGCGTTCCAGCGCGTGCAGGACGTGAACGTGCACGGCGTCTACCTCTGCTGCAAGCACGGGATCCCGCGCCTCCTCGAGCGCGGTGGCGGCTCGGTCATCAACGTCGCGTCGTTCGTGGCGCTCATGGGCGCCGCCACGTCGCAGATCTCCTACACGGCCTCGAAGGGCGCGGTGCTCTCGATGAGCCGCGAGCTGTCGGTCGAGTTCGCTCGCCGCGGCGTGCGCGTGAACGCCCTCTGCCCCGGGCCCGGTCGAGACGCCGCTCCTCATGCGGCTCTTCTCGGACGATCCGGCGGCCTACGAGCGGCGGCGCATCCACCTGCCGATGGGCCGGCTCGCGCAGGCGCGCGAGATCGCGAACGCGGCGCTCTTCCTCGCGAGCGACGAGTCCTCGTACGTGAACGGGACGACGTTCCTCGTGGACGGCGGGCTGACCGCCGCCTACGTCACGCCCGAGTAGCCGGCTTCGGCTCGCCGCCCTGGAGGTGCCAGCGCCACGCGTCGAGCACGTGGTGCACCTCTTCGGCGCCGATGATCTCCTCGTCGGGAACCGGCAGCGAGACCGGATGGAGGATGAACCCCCGCGTCTGCGGGCCGCCCATGCCGCCGTGGAACGAGATCAGCTCCTCGAAGGCACAGCCCTCGTCGCGCATCGGGTCGTAGAAGCTCCCGACCATGATGTCGCCGACGTTCGAGAACGAGTCCGTGCGCTTGAGATGCCGCGCCGCGTTCGGCGGGAAGATCGCGAGCGGATCTTCGCCCTCGACGCGGTCCTCGTCGAGGTAGTTCACGCCGTTCGCGCCGAGCGCGACAGCGCCGTGCTCGGACGAGCGGACGAGCAGCCAGCCGACGTGCGGGTGCTCGCGCAGCGCCGGAATCAGCTTGGGATGGCGCTCGTCGATCTCCTCTAGCGTCAGGCGACGCTTCTCCTCCATGAGGTAGACGAGCGCGAGGTTGCCCGAGCCGAGGACGACGACGTCGCCGAGCTCCTTCTTCGCCTTCTTGTCCTTCTTCTTGGGCTTGTCCTCGGCCGAGGTGCCCGTCGCCTCGGCGAACGCCTGGTTGACCGTGTTGTCGTGCTCGTCGCCGCCGAGCACCACGCCGACCTTGGCGTCGGTGATGTTGCGGTTCACGAGCTCGTCGAAGCCGTAGCCGTTGCGCTGCTTGAAGGTCGCGCCCTGCGTCTGCCCGTGATCCGAGAGGACGACGATCTCGTACGGCCGCGGCGCGTAGCGGCGCGCCCGCGCGATGCGCCCGAACTGCTGGTCGACCTTGCGCAGCGCCTCGAGCGTGTCGGGCCGTTCGAGCCCGGAGTGGTGCGCGACCTCGTCGTAGCTCGCGAACGTCGCGTACATGACGGGACGGCCGCGCATCATGTCCTGGAGGATCCCCGACACGACCAGGTCGCGGACGAAGACGCACATCACCGCGCGCAGCAGCGGATAGATGCCGCCCCGGTGTCCGCGCGGCACGATCTTCCGCCGTCGCTGGCGTCCGGCCGCGGTCAGCTCGAGGAAGAGCTCCCACACGATCAGAACGAGCGTGCTCGTCACGTTGTAGCCGTTCGCGAAGAAGCCGCGGTAGCCGGGGTTCGCCTTGATGTCGCCCTTGAGCCGCGCGACCGTCAGGATGGTCGCCTCGGCCTCGCCGGAGAAGATGTTGCCGCGGCTCGCGCCGCCGTCGCGCAGCAGGCCGATTCCCGTCGAGAGGCGCGCCTCGACCTCGACGACCTCGTCCGGCCCGGAGACCGCGAGCAGGCGTCCCTCCTCCTTCTCCACCCAGCGAAACGCGGGGATGTCCTTGTTCGAGCCGAGCAGGATCCCGGCCTGGGACGCGCCTGTCTGCGACGAGAGATCGGTCTCCCATTCGACCAGCCGGTGCGTGCCGTCGTCGATCCACTTGGAGAGCTCGGGCGCCGATCCGTCGCGCATCGCGCGCTGAAGAACCGGATAGCCGAGGCCGTCGATCTCGAGGAAGATGATCCCCGGGACATCGGTCTGCTCGAGCACGCCCTGGCGGCGCGCAACGCGACGGGTGACTCGCAGGTCGTAGTCGTCGTCGTCGTTCGTGCCGAAGATGATCTCGAGGATCATCGTGACCGCGGCGATCACGATCGCGGCCAGGAGGGCGATCCAGAACGAGTCGACCTCGATCGCGTTCTCGGTCAGCTCGGACGCGGCCCAGATGATGGCGGCGTCGACCAGCAGGATGATGATGAACCCGAGCGCCGCCATGACCGGCAGGCGCAGCGCGGCGACAAGGGGCGGGATCAGCGCGTTCATGACGCCGATCACGACTGCGACCGCGAGCGCACCGGCGAAGCCCTCGACGCTGATTCCGGGGAGGATCCACGCCGTGACGAGCACCGCCAGTCCGGTCGTCACCCAGTTGACGATGAACCGGACCGGCTTGAACTTCGGCGTCTCCGGCGTCCAGGCCGGATACTCGCCGTAGGTGGTGGCCTCGGCCATGCGGGCATTCTCTCCTGTTCGGAGCCGGCCTCCACAAGGAGACGAGCACCACCGCTCAGGGCATGCGCGCTTCCGTCTCGGTGAGCGCCGCGTCGAGCGCGTCGAGCGCTACGGCGGCGTCGTCTGCGCTCAGGACCAGCGGCGGCTTGATCTTGAGCACGTTCTCGTCCGGCCCGTCCGTGGAGATGAGAACGCTGCGCGCCTTCATCGCCTCCTTGACCTGTTCGGCTGCCTCGGCCGCGGGCGAGCGGCCTTCCCGGTCGAGGCTGAGCTCGACGCCGATGAAGAGGCCGTGGCCGCGGACGTCGCCGATCAGCGGATGGCGGGCGGCCAGGTCGCGGAGCCCTGTGAGCAGGTGCCGACCGACCTCGGCCGCGTTGGCCTGGAGCGCCTCGTCCTGCATGACGTCGAGCACCGCGAGCCCGATCTCGCACGACACGGGGTTGCCGCCGAACGTGTTGAAGTACTCCATCCCGGTCACGAACGACGCGGCGATCTCCGGGGTGGTGACGACCGCGGCGAGCGGATGGCCGTTCCCGATCGGCTTGCCGAGCGTGACGATGTCCGGCACCACGCCCTGGAGCTCGAATCCCCACATGTGGTCGCCGACGCGGCCGAGCCCGACCTGCACCTCGTCGGAGATGCAGACGCCGCCGGCCGCGCGGACGTGCTCGAAGGCGGCCGCCAGGTATCCCTCGGGCAGGACGATCTGCCCGGCCACGCTCGGCAGTGACTCGGCGAAGAACGCGGCCGGCTCGTGCGCGTCGGCCTGCTCGCGGACCGACTCGGCGTAGCGCGGGCCGAGATCCGACTCGTCCGTGCGAAGGCGGCCTCGGTACGGATCGGGCAGCTCGCAGACGTGGGTCGTGTCCGGCTTTCCGCGGCCGCCCGGCCCCGCGAACTTGTACGGACTCAGCGCGACCGTGCTCGAGAGGTGGCCGTGGTAGGCGTGGTCGAGGACGAGCACGTCGTCGCGTCCGGTGTGGGCGGTCGCGAGCCGCAGCGCGAGATCGTTGGCCTCCGAGCCGGAATTGACGAGGAAGACGACCCGCAGGGGATCGGGCAACGAGGCGGCGAGGCGGTGGGTGTACTCGACGATCGAGCCGTGCAGGTAGCGCGTGTTCGTGTTGAGGACGGCCATCTGCCGCGTCGCCCGCCGCGACGACCCGCGGATGGCAATGGCCGACATGGGCGACGTTGTTGACGAGGTCGAGCCATGCGTTCCCGACGTCGTCGTAGAGGTACGCGCCCTCCCCACGGACGATGTGCAGCGGCTCGCGGTACGCGATGCTCAGCGCGTCGCTGAGGTTCCCGCGGCGGCGACGCGCGATCTCCGGCGCCGGTCGCGTCAGGCGGGCTGCGTCGCCGTCGGGCCGGCGAATGAGGAGGTTCGGGTCCGGGTTGATGCTCTCCCAGAGACTCGCTTCGTCGGGAGGCGCGACGCCGGGAACGTCGGCGCCGAGATCGCAGAGCGACGTCACGAGCTGGAGGTGCAGGTGCGGCGGCCAGCCGCCGTTCACCCCGACATCGCCCAGGCGGGCGATCTGATCGCCCGCTGCTACCGCCTCGCCGGGTACGAGCTCGAGCGACTCGGGATCGAGATGGCCGTAGAGCGTCCAGAACGGCACGCCTTCGTCGGTTTGGTGCTCCAGCAGGACGAGGCCGCCGAAGTCGAGCGGCGCCTGGTTGTCCGCGACGACGGCGACGACGCCGTCCAGCGCGGCGAACACCGGCGTGCCCGCGGCGAGCCAGACGTCGAGCGGCCATGTGGAGCGACCGGCGCCGCCCGTCGCCGAGGTCGAACTGCGGCGCCCGGTAGATCGTTCGGTCCTCGCGGTAGAGCCCGATTGCGAACTCGACACCGGCGCGCTCGATCCGTTCCTCGATGTCGGCGCACGCGGCTGCGAGCTCGGCCGGGTCGAGCGGGTCGAAGCCGCCCGCCCCGAGATCGAGGACGACCGCGTCGCCGCCGGAAACGTCGACCGGGAGCACAGGCGCCGGGCGTGCCCGTCCGGACTCGAAGAACTGCCGCACGTGCCGCGACCACGGCACGGCGTCCCAGCCGCAGGCGTCGCGGAACCGGAAATGTGCCAGGTCGCGGCTCTCCGCCGCGAGCAGCTCCAGCGTGCGCGAGACTCCGTCCTGGCTGACGAGCAGGTAGTCGTTCTCGGGATCGTCCGCGTGCTGGCGGGCGGCCATGACGACGCTCATCGCCAGCCGCAGGCGGATCAGGTCGAAGAGCACCTCGAGCTCCTCGGGGCGCAGCGGCCACTCGGCGTCGTAGCCGGCGACCACCGGGACGACCGTGCGCACCGGCTCGCGCTCGCCGAGCATCGCGTAGGCGCACGCGACCGCGAGTCCCGCCACGCGCGGGCTCCAGACGGCGTCCCCGAAGTCGATCAGCCCGCTCACAAGCCCGTCGTCGCCGACGAGGATGTTCAGCTCGTTCGCGTCGTTGTGGATCACCTGGTGCGGCAGCCGCTCGAGCTTCGGCGCGACGACGCTCTCGTGATGCTCGAAGATCTCGCGTGCCGCGGGCTGGCGGTCCGGCACGACGAGATCCAGGTGAACGGCCAGCTCCGACGCCTGCGCCATGTTCCAGAGGAGCGGTCGGTTCTCGGCCGGGTGGCGAAAATCGGAGAGCGCCCGGTCGAGGCGAGCGACCGCACGGCCGAGGCTCTCGCGCCGCTCCACGCCGTGCGGCCCGCACTCGGCCCACGGACGGCCGTCGAGCCAGGTGAGGAGCGAGACCACGCGGTCGCCGCTGCGGCCGAAGGACTCGCCGTCCGGCGTCCGGACGAGGCGCGGCGCCTCGGTGAGCCCGGCCACATGCTCGAGCGCCGCGGTCGCGAGGGCGAGCTCGGCCGGATCCGCTTCGAGCGGATGGAACTTCAATACGTACTCGTCGTCACCGGCGCGCAGACGAAAGTTCAGATCGCGCTCGCCGGGAAGCGGGGACGCGCTCCCGTCGACGCCGTACACCTCCCGCGCAACCCGAGCCGCCTCCGCTGCGTCGACGAGGATCCGCACCGGGCAAACGTATCGGAGCCGGGCCGGTCCATAGAGAAGAGCCCCGTTTCCGGGGCTCGTTCTCCGTTAGCAGGCCTGTAAGCCGGATTCTGTCGAGGGTGACCATCCATCTTTGCGGCTACCCGGCTCCTAGACGGGCCGTCTCGACGGAGCCTGTCTGCCTTGCACCGGACGGGGTTTGGCTAGCCGTCGTGTCGCCACGACGCTGGTGGGCTCTTACCCCACCTTTTCACCCTTACCTTCGGCGTCTCGCGAGATTCGCCGCCGGCGGTTTCTTTTCTGTGCCACTTTCCGTCGGCTTTCGCCCCCTGGGATGTCCCAGCGTCCTGCCCTGTGGTGTCCGGACTTTCCTCGAGCCGCTTGCGCGGCCCGCGGTCACCCGGCCTGCCTTCCCAGTGTAGCCCGGTTATCGTTCCGCCATGAGTTCGGATTCGCGTCCGCAGGCGATCGAAGCGCTCTTCACCGAGGACCGCAGCTACCCGCCGCCGCCCGAGTTCTCCGCGCAGGCGAACGCCCAGCCGGACATCTACGAGCGCGACGTCGACGAGTTCTGGGAGACCGAGGGCCGCGAGCGCGTCACGTGGTTCGAGCCGTTCACGACGCTCTCCGAATGGGAGCCGCCGTACGCGAAGTGGTACCTCGGCGGCAAGCTGAACGTCTGCTTCAACTGCGTCGACCGGCACGTCGAGGCGGGCGACGGCGACAAGGTCGCGTACCACTGGGAGGGCGAGCCGGTGGGCGAGCTCGAGACGATCACGTTCGCCGCCCTGCAGGACGAGGTCGTGCGGTTCGCCAACGGACTGAAGGCAATCGGTGTCCGCAAGGGCACGCCGGTCGGGATCTACATGGGGATGATCCCGCGCCTCCCGATCGCGATGCTCGCCTGCGCGCGGCTCGGCGCGCCGCACACGGTCGTCTTCGGCGGCTTCAGCGCGGACGCGCTCTCCGACCGCCTGAACGACATGGGCTGCGAGGTGCTGATCACGCAGGACGAGGGCTGGCGCAAGGGCGGCATCGTCCCGCTCAAGGCGAACGCCGACGAGGCGCTCGAGCGTAGCCCCGGCGTGAAGACGGTCGTGGTCGCGCGGCGCACCGGCGGCGGGCCGGGGCTCGTCGAGGGCCGCGACCGCGACTGGGACACGCTCGCCGCCGGCCAGAGCTCGGAGCCCGAGTCGTGCCCGTGCGAGCCGATGGACTCGGAGGATCTCCTCTACCTCCTCTACACGAGCGGCACGACCGCGAAGCCGAAGGGCATCGTCCACACGACCGCCGGCTACCTCGTCGGCGTCGCGACGACGCACCACTACATCTTCGACGTGAAGCCGGACTCGGTGTACTGGTGCGCGGCCGACATCGGCTGGGTCACCGGGCACAGCTACATCGTCTACGGGCCGCTCTGCAACGGGACGACCTCGGTGCTCTACGAGGGCACGCCCGACTTCCCGGACCGCGAGCGCTGGTGGGACATCGTCGAGCGCTACAAGGTCGACATCCTCTACACGGCGCCGACGGCGATCCGGGCGCACATGAAGTGGGGCGCCGAGCACGCGCAGGCGCATGACCTGACCTCGCTGCGGCTCCTCGGCTCGGTCGGCGAGCCGATCAACCCCGAGGCGTGGATGTGGTACCGCGAGACGATCGGCGCCGGCAAGACGCCCGTGGTCGACACCTGGTGGCAGACCGAGACGGGGATGATCGCGATCACGCCGCTCCCGGGAGTCACGACCGTGAAGCCCGGCTCGGCGACGAAGCCGTTCCCGGGGATCGACGCGGCCGTCGTCGACGAGGAGGGGAACGAGGTTCCCCACGGGTCAGGCGGTTATCTCGTGATCCGGCGTCCCTGGCCGGCGATGCTCCGCGGAATCCACGGCGACCACGAGCGCTACGTCGAGACCTACTGGAGCCGCTACCCCGGCGTCTACTTCACGGGCGACGGCGCGAAGCGCGACGCCGACGGCGACTTCTGGCTCATGGGCCGCGTGGACGACGTCATGAACGTCTCCGGCCACCGGATCTCGACGATCGAGGTCGAGAGCGCGCTCGTCGACCATCCAAGCGTCGCCGAGGCGGCGGTGTGCGGCCGCGCGGACGCGACGACTGGCCAGGCGATCGTCGCCTACGTCACCCTCAAGGGGAGCGAGGAGGGCTCGGTCGAGCGCATGGAGGAGCTCCGCGACCACGTGGCCGTGAAGATCGGGAAGATCGCGCGCCCGTCGAACATCGTCTTCACGCCGGAGCTACCGAAGACGCGCTCCGGGAAGATCATGCGCCGCCTGCTGCGGGACGTCGCCGACCAGCGCGAGCTCGGCGACACGACCACGCTCGCGGATCCCACGGTCGTCGAGGAGATCAAGGAGCGCGCCGAGACCGAGCGCAGCTCCGAGGACTAGCGTCGGCGTCTAGCCGGCGCGCCCGTCCACGGCGAGCACCTGCACGACCCCGGTTTCGAGCCGCGAGCGGCACTGCGGGCACTCGATGGCGCCGTCCGCGGTGTGGAGCACGAACTCGCCGCACGCCAGGCACTCGAGGCTCGCGCCGCGGGTGAGGGCCAGAAGCTCCTGCTCGAGCGTGCGGTTCAGTGAGATCACGCCGCTCACCTCAGACGCTCCGGAAGACTCCGACGACCTTGCCGAGCACGCTCACGTGCTCGGGGTACATCGCCTCGAGATCCGGGTTCTCCGGCTGGAGCCGGACGCGCCCCTTCTCGCGGAAGTACCGCTTCACCGTCGCCTCGTCGGTCGACTCGTCGCTGCCGGCGAGGGCCACGACGATGTCGCCGTCGCGGGCCGTCTGCTGCTTCCGCACGACCACGTAGTCGCGGTCGAGGATTCCCGCGCCGATCATGCTGTCCCCGCGGACCCGGAGCAGGAACTCGTCCCCGCCGGACGAGAGAAGCTCCGGGACCGCGAGGTGTTCCTCCACGTTCTGCTCGGCCAGGAGCGGCCCGCCAGCCGCGATCTGACCAACGAGAGGAAGAACGCGCACGCCGCTGATCTCGGCCAGCCCCGCCTGAGGCGAGGGCCGGTCGCGACCGATCAGCTCGAGCGCGCGCGGTTTCGTCGGGTCGCGCCGAAGCAGTCCGGCGCGCTCCAGATTCGCAAGATGCGCGTGCACGGTCGAGGGCGAGGCGAGGCCGACGGCCTCCCCGATCTCACGGACGGTCGGCGGATAACCACGCTCGTCCACGTAGCTGGTGACGAACTCGTAGATCTCGGTTTGCCGGGCTGTGAGCATCGAACTCGCTCCTCTGTAGGGAACGTACGTTCGTAACGGTACCGACCCACTCGGACGGCGTCAAACGACGGCTAGAATGGGCGACCGCGCGCTGGTGGCGGAATTGGTAGACGCGCAAGGTTGAGGGCCTTGTGACCCGTACGGGTCGTGGAGGTTCAAGTCCTCTCCAGCGCATACGAAGGGCGGCCCGAGGGCCGCCCTTTTCGTTCCCACAAAGACAGCGGGCCCGCTCTCCCAGGAAGAGAGCGGGCCCGCTTGATCGCACGTGCCTTTTCCTAGGCGGTCTGCCCTACCTCTTGACCGCCTTGGTGGACTTCTTCGCCTTCTTGGCCGTCGCGGCCTTGGCGATGTTCTTCGACGGAGCGCTGCAGCCGATCATGTTCTTCATGTTCGGAGCGGTGACCGTCAGCTTGCCCTTGCCGGTGGACTTGACGCCCGTGATGGACACGGTTCCGTTCTCGCCCGTCTTGACGGACTTGAAGTAACCGGGTGCCCTGACCTCGACCGTCGCGCCCCAAGCTGCCTGGAGCGGGGCGGGGCCGAAGACCTTGACGGTCGCGTTGACCGTGCCGGCCTTCTTGGCCTTCGTCGGGCCGCCCGTGAAGGACACCTGGCAACGGATCAGCTTGGTGGCCGTCTGCGAGTTGAGCTCGTCGAACGTCATGGCCTGCTTCCACCACGGCTCGTCGACGGTGAAGACGTGCGCACCGTACTGGAGCTCGTTGCACCACAGCTTGTCGTTGTACCAGTAGCCCGTCCAGCAGCCCGCGCCGCTGTTGCCGGTGTTCGGGAAGAACAGCTGGTCGACGAACGCGATCTCGCGCGGCGCCTTCGGGTTGGTCACGTCGATCACGCTCACGCCGGCCATGTAACCCGACCAGGCGATGAGATCGCGGTCGAGCGACGGGACGAGGCTGATCGTGTGCGACGTGCAGTTCTCCTGAGCGGCCTCCTGCTGCGGACGCGGGAGGGCCCACTGGCCCACCACGTTGCCGGTGACGCGGTCGAGGATGTGGATCAGCGGCTTGTTCGTGTCGTCGGAGAACGAGCACTCGCCGCCCGTGCCACCACCAGGCTCGCCGTTGATGTAGACGTACTTGCCGCTCCAGCTGATCGCAGCGGAGTGGACGGTCTGGAGGCCGGGCCACGTGAAGCCGGGCGGGGCCCACATGAGCTCCGTGCCGCCGGGCTGCGCGACGTTCGTCAGGTCGATGATCTGCGCGTTGCCGGAACCGCTGCAGGCGGTTGCCATGAAGTGCAGCTCTTCGAACACGTTCACGTCGTGGCAGTTACCGCCGCCGCCGACCGAGAACCGGAGGTCCTGGCGGACGCGCGAGTTCTCGGGATGGTCGATCGGAACCTCTACGACCTCGGTGAAGCCGTTGCCGTCGGGGCTCGTGAACGCCGGGCAGGTAAGCCCCCACTGCGGCTGCGCCGTGTTGCCGCCGCTGGTGCCCATGACGAACAGCTTGTCGGCGACATCGTCGTAGTACTTGGTGATGGTGTGGGTGTTACCGCACATCGGAACACCCTTGATCTCACGCGGGTTCACCGGATCGCTGATGTCGAGAACCGTGACGCCGCGCATCGAGACGCCGGTGGAGCCGGCGATCAGCTCTTCGACGAGGCTGGTCACGTCACCGGTCGTGTTCGTGACGGTGAGCGGGCCGACGTTGACCGCCGCGAGCGTGCCCGCGAAGACCACGTTGAAGCCCGTGTCGCTCAGGGTGCTGACGGTGGCGGTGCCACCCGTCGTCCAGCCCGGCCGTCCGGCCGTGCCCTTGACGATCTCACGCACGGAGCCGGCCATCACAGCAGCGCCGCCCGTGTCGACCGGGTTCGTGACGGTGAGCGGGGCGACATCGCTGTTCGCTGCCAGACCCGAGAACGTCACCGTGAAGCCGGCGTCGGTCGGGGTCGTGGACGAGGCCTGCGTGCCGACCGGGAGGATGCCCGGGCTGCCCGCGGTGGTCTCGGCGACAACGCCGGTCGCGCCGACACCGTTCGTCACGGTGACCGGAGCGACGTTCGCACCCTGATGGGCACCGGCGAACGTCATCGTGAAGTTCGCGTCGGTGAGCCCGCCGATGGCCACTGTGCCACCCGTCGGCCAGTTGGCGACCGGAGCGCCACCGCGAGCCGTCTCGCGGTTCGCAACCGTGCAGGTCGGGCAGCCGGCGAAGTTGATGACCTCGACCGCGTTCGTGTTCGCGTTCGCGGACGCACCGCTGAACGTGATCGTGAAGCCGCCGTTCGTGACGTTCGACGTGGCCGCTCCGCCGGCGAAGCCTGCGAGGCCGTTCAGGGCCGCGTCGAGGTTGAACGCCGTGTACGCGAGGCCGCCGGCACCGATCACCGGCGAGACGGCGAAGCCGCCGTTGAACCGCAGCTGGAAGTTCGCGGTCGCCGGGTTGAAGTTCGTCAGCGTGACGGTCTGAACCTCGTTGCCCCCCTGGAGCGCGTTCTGGATGCCCTGGGTCGTGTTGTTCTGACCACGGACGATCGGGTGCGACGACGCGCCGCCGTTGTAGCTCAGGGTGAACGAGTCCGTCCCGTCATAGCCCGTGAGCGTGGCGGTCTGCACCTCGCTGATGCCCTGGAGCGCGTTCTGGATCGCGGCCTGCGTCTGGTTCGTGCCGCGGACGAACGGCGCCGTCGTGTTCGCGCCGTGCGTCAGCGTGAACGAGTCGCCGTTGTTGTCGTTCCCCGTGAGGATGACCTGCTGCTGCTCGTTGCCGCCCTGGAGCGCGGCCGAGATGCCCGCGGCCGTGTTGTTCTCCCCTCGGACGATCGGGATCGTGTTCTGCCCGTTCTGGGTCAGCACGAACGAATCGCCATCCGCGTCGAAGCTGTTCAGGCCGACACGCTGGTTCTCGTTCCCTGCGAGGTCACACGTCTTGGTGATATCGCCGTTCGGAACGTTGTGCGTGCCTTCGTGTGCGCGGATCAGCAGGTTCCCGTGGACGACGATGTCGCCCTGAGAGCCGAAACACGGCTTGTCCGAGATGACCGGCGCACAGTTCCCGCCCATCGCGGCAGGCCGCGCCGTCGCGGGGTTCGTGCACGTGTCGGTCTTGCTGATGTCGAGAAGGCGGAAGTTGTTGTAGTCGGCCTGGATGGCGTAGTGGACGCCGTTGATCTTCTGGAACGCCCAGTCGCTCGCGGAGCCGCCACCGCCGGTGCGCGGACCATCCCAATCGGGACCGCCGACGATCGTCTGGACCCACTCCATGTTGTCGCTGCGCTGAGCCGGGATGAGCCCGAACGAGTTCAGGCCGGGCGCGTCGCCGTCCATGTGAGGCTTGGCCCAGCCACCCGTCATCTGTTCGGGTACGGCCGGGGGCGTCGCACTCGCGATCGCGATGAGCACGAGGGACGCCAAAACGAGCGGAAGAAAGATACGAAGCAGTTTGGGCATGTGCGATCAGACCTCCGGAAGAAGCTCCTGGAAAAGGGGCCCCGATGGTAAACCATTCATCCATCGGAGTCCAGCAGGTCTTCGAGCGTCGACGCGGGACTCGTCTAGGGTTTCCCGTCGATGCGCGACACGTGCGAAAAAGCACTCTCCGATGCGGTCGCCGCAGGGGCCTCGTACGCCGACGCGCGCGCGGTGATGAGGCGCTCGCAGAACGTCTCGACGAAGAACCGGGCGGTCGAGTCGGTCTCCGATTCTGAGAGCGAGGGGATCGGCGTTCGCGTCCTGGTCGACGGCGCCTGGGGCTTCGCCTGCGATCCTCGGCTCTCCTCTGAAGGCGCCCGGGAGGCCGCCGGCCGGGCGGTCGCCTTCGCGCGCGCGAGTGCACGTAACGCAGCGCTGCGGGTCGAGCTGGCGCCCGCGCCGGCGCTCGAAGGCGAGTACCGAACAGCGTTTGCGCGCGATCCGGTCGAGGTCTCCCTCGAGGAGAAGATCGGAGTCTGTCTGGCCGCGGAGGAGGAGCTCGCGCGGCCCGGCATCGAGATCACCGGCGCGGCCGTTCGAGCGCGGCGCGAGCGGCGGGCCTTCGCTTCGACCGAGGGCTCGCGCCTCCTGCAGGAGATCGTCGAATGCGGCGGCGGCATCGACGCGCTCGCGGTGGGCGACGGCCGCGTGCAGACCCGGAGCTTCCCGTCGAGCCACGGCGGCTCGAGCGCGCAGGGCGGCTGGGAGTACGTCGAGTCGCTCGGCCTCGAGCGCGAGGCGCCGCGCGTCGCGGACGAGGCGCTGGCCCTCCTCCAGGCCGACGCTTGCCCCTCGGGAGTCACGACCGTCGTCCTCGACGCGGAGCAGATGCAGCTCCAGATGCACGAGTCCGTCGGCCACCCGACCGAGCTCGACCGGATCCACGGGACCGAGGCGGCGTATGCCGGGACGAGCTGGGTGAGCGCGGCCGATCTCGGCTCGCTTCGCTACGGCTCGGAGCTCATGAACGTGACCGCCGACGCTACGACGCCCGGCGGGCTCGGCACGTTCGGCTGGGACGACGAGGGCGTCGCCGCGCGCCGCGAGGCGATCGTGGCCGAGGGTGTCCTCGTCGGATTCCTGAGCTCGCGCGAGACCGGCGGCGGAGGCTCGATGCGCGCCGACAACTGGAGCCGCATGCCGCTCGTCCGCATGACGAACCTCCACCTCGAGGCGGGCGAGGGATCGCTCGAGGACCTCCTCGCGGACGTCGACGACGGGATCTTCATGTCGACGAACAAGAGCTGGTCGATCGACGACCGGCGGCTGAACTTCCAGTTCGGCACCGAGATCGCCTGGGAGATCAAGAACGGGAAGCTCGGGCGGATGCTCCGCGACGCGACCTACACCGGCGCGACGCCGGCGTTCTGGGCGTCGCTCGACGCCGTCGCCGGACCCGAGGAGTGGCGGATGTACGGCCTGACGAATTGCGGCAAGGGCCAGCCCGGCCAGCACGCGCACGTCTCGCACGGCGCCGCGCCGGCGCGGTTTCGCAACGTCCAGGTCGGCGTGCGCTCGTGAGCGCGCTCGAGCTCGCCGACCGCGCAGTCCGGGCGGCGACCGGCGACGACGTCGAGGCGTTCGTCCAGGTCGAGCGTTCCGGGTTCGCCCGCTTCGCGGCGTCCACGGTGCACCAGCCGACGCTCATCGACGACACCATCCTGACCCTGCGCGTCGTCCGGGACGGCCGCGTCGGAATGGTGACGCACGAACCGCGTCGACGACGACGGGCTGCGCGAAGCGGCCGGCCGTGCCGAGGAGGCGGCCGACCTGGCTCAGCCCGACCCCGCGTTCCCCGGACTCGCTCCCGCGGCGACGATCCCCGAGGTCGAGGGCTGGGACGAAGAGACGGCGGCGCTCACACCCGAAGGTCTCGCCGAGCGCGCCTGGACCGCCATCGGCGCCGCACCGGAGATCGGGATGTACGGCTACGTCACCAGCGGCGTCACCGAGCTGGCGATCGCCTCGACCACCGGCCTCGCCGCGACGCAGACGCTCACCGACGCGACCGTCCTCGCCCTCGCCGGCGACGCCGAGACATCCGGCTACGCGGACGCGACCGCCTGGCGGATCGGCGACCTCGACCCCGCCGCGGTCGCGCGGCAGGCGGCCGAGACCGCGGCGCGCACGCGCGATCCCGTGGGGATCGAACCCGGAACCCACCGGGCCGTGCTCAGCCCGTGGGCCTTCGCCGAGCTCCTGTCCTACTTCAACTTCAGCTCACTCGGAGCGCTGGCGCTCATCGAGGGCCGGAGCTACTTCTCCGGCCGGATCGGCGAGCAGGTCTTCGACGAGCGACTGACGATCCGCGACGTCGCGAGCGATCCGTCCGGGATGCCCAAGGCCTTCGACTTCGAGGGCGTTCCCAAGCAGCCGGTCGCGATCGTCGAGGCGGGCGTCGCCCGGGATGTCGTGTGGGACCGCCGCACCGCCGCGCGGGAAGACCGCGACTCGACCGGGCATGCGCTTCCGGTTCCGGCCCAGACGCACGGGCCGGTCGCGTTCAACCTCTTCGTCGACCCGGGGACGAGCACGCTCGACGAGCTGGCCGAGCTGGTCGGCGACGGCATCTACGTCACGCGGCTCCACTACGTGAACACGGTCGACGGGCGCGAGTCGATCTACACCGGCATGACGCGCGACGGAACGTTTCTGATCGAGGACGGGCGCGTGACGAAACCGCTCGTCAACCTGCGCTTCACGACCTCGTTCGGCGCGCTCTGCGCCGGGATCCTGGGGCTCTCGAGCGAGCGCACGCTCGCGAACGCCAGCGACTTCTACGGCGAGCGGTATCCGCACGCGTCGCTCGTCCCGGCGGTCGCCACCGAGGCGTTCACGATCGTCGGAACCGGGTCGCCGCCGGGTCTCTAGTTACTCGAGCGCCTTGAACAGCACGAGCGAGTTGATCGCGAAGATGATCGCGACGACCACGGTGAGCCGCGTGAGGTTCCGCTCGACGATGTGCTGTCCGCCCTGCGAGGCCGGCGTGTAGCCCATGCCCCCGAAGCCCGAGTCGCGGCCCGAATGCATGAGCACGAGCACGACCAGGACGACCGAGAGGATGACCTGAAGAGCTGCGAGAAAGCCGACCACGGCTCGAAAGGATAGCTAGCTCACGCGCGCGTTGAGCGACCTGATCGCGCCGAGCAGGTCGGAGGCGATCTTGTCCTTCGTCACGTAGCCGGCCCCGCCGGACGCCCGCGCCTCGGCCACGTCGGTCGGCGCGTTCGAGCCCGTGAGGAAGAGGACGGAGGTCTCGGGCAGCTCCTCGCGGATCTGGCGTGCGGCGTCGAAGCCGCCGACGATCGGCATGGAGATGTCCATGAGGACGACGTCCGGCCTCGTCTTGGACGCCAGCAGCATTGCCTCCTCGCCGTTCGACGCACGGCCCACGACGTCGATCGCCTTCTCGGTCCCGAGGAGCGCTTCGAGGCTCGCGGCGAACAGATCGTGGTCGTCGGCGATGAGGACGGTCACGGCGTCGGCCTCCATCGGTTTGACGTTATCGCGGTTTTGCGAAGAAAAGGCAAGTTTTGGCCGGTTAGCGGCGCTGAATCTCGAGCCCCGACTGCACGCCGACGTGATCGACCTGAAGTGTCGTGTGATCCAGGTCGAAGCGCTCGTTCAGCATTTGCTCCAGCTCGAGGCGGATCCGGTGGCAGTCCGCGCCGGGCTCGACGAGCACGTGGGCCGAGAGTGCCGGGAAGCCGCTCGTCACCGTCCAGACGTGGAGGTCGTGCGTCTCGACGACGCCGGGGTGCGCCACGATCGCCTCGCCCACCTCGTCGGGCGGCGCGGTCTCGGGCGCGCCCTCGAGGAAGATCCGGCCCGAGTCGCGCAGGAGCGACCAGGCCGCTGCGGCAGCGAGCGCAGCCACGAGCAGCGAGGCGATCGCGTCGACGCGGTTCCAGCCGGTGAGGAGGATCACGACGGCGGCGAGCGCGGTTCCCGCGAACGCGGCGGCGTCGGTGGCGATGTGGAGGTAGGCGCCGCGGATGTTCAGGCTCTTGCGCTCGGCCCGGGCGAGGAGCGCGATGATGACCCCGTTCACGGCGATCCCGGCGAGCGCGACCGGGAGGACGATCCAGGCGTCGACCTCGGGCGGGTCGATCAGGCGGCGAATCGCCTCGTAGGTGATCCAGACGGCGATGAGCGCGAGCGCGATGCCGTTGGCCTGCGCGGCGAGGATCTCGGCGCGGGCGAAGCCGAACGTCCACGGGCCGCGGGCCGGCCGCGCCGCGGCATGCAGGGCGAAGAGCGCGAGGGCGAGCGCGGCCGCGTCGGTGAGCATGTGCCCGGCGTCGGCGAGGAGCGCGAGCGAGTCGGCGGCGATCCCCGCTCCGACCTCGAGCACCATGAAGCCGAGCAGGAGGCCGAGCGAGATCCAGAGGAGCCGGCGGTCGGCGCCGGGCGTCGGCGCGTGGTGATGGTGGTGGCTCACTTCGTGACCTTCTGGAGGAGTTCCCCGATGCGCCGCGCCTCGACCTTCACGTCGTGCTTCGCGGCCGCGGTGCGGGCGGCCGGGTTCGGGCTGGGCAGCTCGGCGGCGGCGCGCAGGCCCGACTCGATCGAGTCGACGCTCTCGGGATCGACGAGCACCCCGGCCTCGGGCGGAACGAACTCGGGCGGGCCGCCGACCCGCGTCGCGACGACGGAACGCTCGGACGCCATGCCCTCGAGGAGCGCGATGCCGAACGGCTCGACGAGGCTCGGCTGGCAGAGCACGTCGCAGGCGGCGACCCAGGTCGCGACCTTCTCGTGCGGGAGCCGTCCGGTCAGGCGCAGGCCCGGGATCCCGGCGAGCCGCTCCGCGCGCCGGGCCGTCGCCGACGAACGCGAGCGAGCCGCGGCCGAGCCGCGCGAACGCCTCGGCCAGCCGCACCACGTTCTTGCGCTCGTCGAGCGTGCCGACGCAGAGGAAGTACGGCGCCTCCGCCTCGCCAGTCGAGCTCCCGGCGAGCTGCTTCCGCGTCGCGCGGGGCGAAGCGCTCGAGGTCGACGCCGGCGGAGATGACCTCGATCCGCCCGTCCGCCTCGGGGAGCTTCTTGCAGCAGCTCGCCGCGCAGGTACTCCGAGACGGCGATGATCGCCGACGCGCGGCGCACCGCCATCCGGGTGAGCCGCTCGACGCCGCGCAGCTCGCCGATGTTCCGGACGTCGCGCCCGTGCGCGGTCACGACGAGCGGCGCACGAGCGAGCCTCGACGCCACCGCCGCGATCGCTCCCGCCGGGACGAGGTAGTGCGCGTAGACCACGTCGGGCCGGTGCCGGATCGCCGCCCAGCGCGGCGCGCAAGGCGAACCCGACCTGCTTGCCGAGTCCGCCCGCGCGCCGGTCGGTCACGACCGCGGACGACCTCGTGCCCCTGCGCCTCGAGCTCCCCGGCGATGCTGCGCACGAACGTCCCGTAGTCGGGATCGTCCGGGCCGGGATAGAGCGATGAGACGAGGAGAATGCGCACGGCGACTCGCCCGCCGACCCTAGCGGGAGCGGGAGCGGTTACGCCGCCGTGCGGAGCCGGCGCGCCTCGCGGTCGAGGCGATCGTGCGCCCGGGCGCGGGTGATGATCTGGTCCGAGGGTCCGTAGCGGACGTAGGCCTTGGCGATGCGCATCTCGTCCCAGAGCTCCTCGATCCGCCGCGTCAGCGCGGCAGCCTCGGTCGACTTCTCAGGGTTCAAGCCCTCCGCGAGGTCGTCCCAAAGCTCGCGCCGCCGCTCGGTCGCCTCGTCGATCTCTGTGCGAATCTCATTCAGCGGTCTCATGACCACTGAAACGAACGAAACACCGCCCCGTATTCCAATTTAACTTCACGCGCGCGAAGAACCTTAAGAGGAGCCGGTGAGAGGACTCGAACCTCCAACCTTCGCCTTACAAAAGCGCTGCTCTGCCAATTGAGCTACACCGGCGCACCGGCATCGTAGCCCGCTCCTACAGGAGAACCTGGCGCGACTCCTGGTGTGTGAGCACCTTGCGCTTCACCCGCTGGAGGGCGTTGTCGATCGTCTTCGTGTCGCAGCCGAGCAGCTCGGCCATCTCCTCGTACGAGTTGCCCTCCATGTAGTAGCGGAGCGCATCCGTCTCGAGCGGCGAGAGGCCGGTGCCGAGCGTGAAGACGAGGCTCTGGAGCTCCTCCGTGGAGATGACGCAGATCGCGGGATCGTCGACGCCGGGACCCGGGAGCGCGTCGCCGAGCGTGCAGTCGCCGTCCTCCTGGCCCGCGGGCGTCTGGCTGAACGAGACGTAGCCGTTCAGCGGCTGGTGCTTGAAGCGGGTCGCGGCCTTGATCGCCGTGATGATCTGGCGCGTGATGCAGAGCTCCGCGAAGCTGCGGAACGAGGTCTCCTTGTCGGTGCGGAAATCGCGGACCGCCTTGTAGAGGCCGATGAGGCCCTCCTGGATCAGGTCGTCCGACTCGCCGCCGGCGATGAAGTACGAGCTCGCCTTGAGGCGCACGAATCCCGTGTAGCGACGGATCAGCGCGTCGAGCGCGACCGAGTCGCCGTTGCGGGCCTTGATGACCAGACGGACGTCTTCGCTCTCGCGTTGAAGTCGTTCCGGTGTACGTGCTGGTCGTACGGCAGCCAATTGCTGGCGGGGCATGGCTTGCCTCCTGGGCGGCGGGAAGGAGAGAGCTGCTCTGGCGGGTGCAACCCTAACCCTCAGGTTGAAGGTGACGGCACGCTAGCAGCGACCTGTGGAAAAAGTCAAGAGGTCTTTCTGCGCCAGGCTTCGAGGCGGGCGCGCGTTTCGTCGTCGAGCGCGTCCTCGATCTTCGTCTTTCCCGTCCTCGGAACGGTGCGCGACTCCGCTTTCGCGGCCGTCAGCTCACCGGCGAAGGCCTTCGACGAGCGGTGGGCCACCTCCTGCCCGGCCGTCTCGCGGATCGCGCGGTCGGAGGAGACCAGCAGCACACGCTCCTCGCTTCGGCGCTCCGCCGCCAGCTGTTCGAGCAGCGCGTCCGCAGGCTGTGCGTAACGGATCTCGAGCGCGCCGATCCGGTTGTCCTCGCCCACGCCGTCGAAGACGACCACGCCGCGCGCGCCGTGCAGGGCGACGTGTCCGGCCAGGAGATCCACGAGCTCGTCGCGATCGGCGAACGACCCGGCGTGGAGCAGGTTGTAGCCGTCGACCAGGTAGAGGGTCGGCTCAGGCATCTCCGCGCTGGCGCCTGGCCTCGAAGAGCGCGACGCCCGCCGCGACGCTCACGTTCAGCGATTCCACCTTGCCGGCGAGCGGAATCGAGAACGCGTCGTCGCAGGCGCGGCGCACGCTCGGGCGGATTCCCTGGCCCTCCGAGCCGAGCACGAGGAAGACGCCGGTGGTCAGATCCGCGCTCCAGACGGGCGTTTGCGCCTCGGTCTCGGTCGCCCAGGCCCAGAGGTCGGCGCCCTTCGTCTCCTCCAGGTAGCGGGCGAGATTGACCACGACCGCGACCGGAAGGTGCTCGACCGCGCCGGCGGACGCCGAGCAGACCGCGGGTGTCACGCGCGCGGAGCGGCGCTCGGTGACGACGACGCCGGTCGCGCCCGCGGCCTCGGCGCTGCGGCAGACCGCGCCGAGGTTGTGCGGGTCGGTCACCTGGTCGAGGCAGACGATCACCGGCTTCTCGCCGCCGGCCAGCTCGTAGGCGTCCACGTAGCGGTACGGCTCGCAGAACGCGATCGACGCCCTGGTGGTCGCGCGTGTGCGCCGCGTCGGTGAGGACGCGCTCGGGCTCGGTGCGGATCCGCTTCACGTCCTCGAGCCACGGCTCCGAGGACCGGGCCCGCTCGGTCGCGAGCACCTCGATCACCTCGCGCCGGCCGGCGCGAAGCACCTCGTGGACGGGACGGCGTCCGTAGACCAGCTCGCGGGTCTGCGTCACGCCTTCGGGATCAGGCGGTATCCGTCCGCCACGTCCTGCACCTCCCAGCCGGCCGCGTCGATCTCGCCGCGCAGCCGGTCGGCCTCGTCGAAGTCCCGCGCCGCCCGCGCCGCCTCGCGGGCCTCAGCGAGCGCGGCGATCTCCGCCGGCGCCTCGCCTGCGTCGGTGCCGGCCTCGAGCCCGAAGAGGGCAAGGCCGCGGGCCAGTTCCTCGAGTCGGCCGGACGCACGCCACTCGTGAAGGATCGCCAACGCAGCGGACGTATTGAAGTCGTCGTCGAGGGCCGCGGCGAAATCGTCCCAGGAAGGAGCGTCGCCGCGAACGGCCGCGACGCGAAAGGCCGTGCGGAAGTCCTCCCATTGCGCCTTCGCCTGCTCGATCGCGTCCTCGGAGAAGTCCACCGGGCTGCGGTAGTGCGCGCCCAGGAACAGGATCAGGATCGCCTCGCGGCCCCAGCGGTCGAGCGCCTCGCGGAGCGAGACGATGTTGCCGACCGACTTGGCCATCTTCTCGCCGGCGAACTCGAGCATCCCGTTGTGCGCCCAGATGTGCGCGAACCCGCGGCCGGCGCCGCGCGACTGCGCGATCTCGTTCTCGTGGTGCGGGAAGCGGAGGTCGAGCCCGCCGCCGTGCAGCTCGAACTCGGGGCCCAGGTGCTTCTCGGCCATCGCCGAGCACTCGATGTGCCAGCCCGGGCGGCCGCGGCCCCACGGCGAGTCCCAGGCCGTGTCCTCATGCGGCTTGTTCGCCTTCCAGAGCGCGAAGTCGCGGGGATCCTCCTTCAGGTCGCCCGGCTCCTGCGAGACCATGTCGTCGAGGTTCGCGCCCGAGAGCGCGCCGTACTCGGGGAAGGCGCCGACGCGGAAGTAGACGTCGCCGGACGACTCGTACGCGAGCCCGCGCTCGACGAGATCGTCGATCAGCGCGACGATCTCGGGGATCGTCTCGGTCGCGAGCGGCTCGACGTCGGGGCGGCCGATTCCGAGCCCGTCGGTGTCCTCGAAGTACCAGCGTGCCGCGCGCTCGGCGAGCTCGCCGCTCGGGATCCCCTCGGCGCGCGCGGCGTCGTAGATCTTGTCGTTGATGTCGGTGACGTTCTCGACGAGCTTCGCCTCGTAGCCGTGCTCGCGCAGCCAGTTCCGCATCCAGAGGAAGACGACGTAGGGCCGCGCGTTGCCGACGTGGATGCGCTGGTAGACCGTCGGGCCGCAGACGTACATCCCGATCGGACCGGGCGGCGCGGGGAGCTCCTCCTTGGAGCGCGTGAACGAGTTGTAGATGCGCACGTCCGTAGATTCGCAGACCTCGGGCCGCGCGTCGGCGGCCGACCGCCGCCCTGTCGAAGAACTCGGCACAGCAATCGGCCCGCTTCCGCGCGAAAGTCGTGCGCCGTCGCGCGCTACCCTCCCTTCGGGAATGCGGGTGGCCGCCAGGAAGGGGGCCACAGCCCCTCCCAGGGTGGGGGTGTGGCCGTTTCCTCGGACGATGAGAGCGGCGCGACGCCTAGGCGTGCGTCCGCTCGAACTGCGCCTCTTCGGTCGAGCCCTTGAGCGCGAGGGTCGAGCTCTCGCCGCCCGAGACCGCCTGTGCGACCAGGTCGAAGTAGCCGGCGCCGACCTCGCGCTGGTGGCGAGTCGCCGTGTAGCCGTCCTCCTCCAGCTCGAACTCGCGCTCCTGCAGCCGCACGTACGCGGTCATGCCCTCCGCTGCGTAGCCGCCGGCCAGCTCGAACATCCCGGCGTTCAGCGCGTGGAAGCCGGCCAGCGTGATGAACTGGAACCGGTAGCCCATCGCCGCGAGGCGCTGCTGGAACTCGGCGATCGTCGCGTCGTCCAGATGCCGCTTCCAGTTGAACGAAGGCGAGCAGTTGTAGGCGAGGAGCTTGCCGGGGAACTGCGCGTGGATCGCGGCCGCGAACATCTCGGCCTCGTCGAGGTCGGGCGTCGACGTCTCGCACCACAGGACGTCGGCGAACGGCGCGTAGGCCAGACCGCGCGCGATGGCCGAGTCGATCCCCGACTCCACCTGGAAGAACCCCTCCGACGTGCGCTCGCCGTTCACGAAACCGGCGTCGCGCTCGTCCACGTCGCTCGTGAGCAGCGTCGCCGCGAGCGCGTCGGTGCGCGCGAACAGGACCGTGGGAACGTCGAGCACGTCCGCGGCCAGCCGCGCCGCGACCAGCGTCCGCACGAACTGCGCCGTCGGGCACGAGCACCTTGCCGCCGAGGTGCCCGCACTTCTTCTCGGACGCGAGCTGATCCTCGTAGTGCACCCCGGAAGCTCCGGCCTCGATGAAGCCCTTCATCAGCTCGAACGCGTTCAGCGCGCCGCCGAAGCCCGCCTCCGCGTCCGCGACGATCGGCGCGAGCCACTCGCGCTCGCCGTTGCCCTCGGCCCACTCGATCTGGTCGGCGCGCCGCAAGGCGTTGTTCAAGCGCCGAACCAACGCCGGCGCAGACGTCGCCGGGTAGAGCGACTGGTCGGGGTACACGTTCTCGCCGAGGTTCGCATCGGCCGCGACCTGCCAGCCGGAGAGGTAGATCGCCTTCAGGCCGGCCTTGACCATCTGGACGGCCTGACCGCCCGACAGCGCGCCGAGCGCAGCGACGTACTCCTCGTCGTGGAGCAGCGACCAGAGGCGCTCTGCCCCGCGCCGGGCGAGCGTGTGCTCGACCTGGACGGAGCCGCGCAGCCGCACGACCTCCTCGGCCGTGTACGGGCGCTCGATCCCGGCCCAGCGCTCTTCCGCCCAGCGGCGCTCGAGCGCCTCCACCTGCTCTGCAAACCCCGTCATCGGTGTCCCTCCAAGTAGTCGTAGGCCGGCAAGGTCAGGAACTCTTCGAAGTCGTCTGCGAGCGCCACGCGGTCGAACACGGCGCGCGCGTCGTCCCAGCGGCCCTCGCCCACGCCGGCGAGCGCGGCGTCCTCGAGCGCGACCACGCGATCGCGCTCGAGCCGCCCGTGCCGCAGCCACTGCCAGATCTGGGAGCGCGCGATCTCCGCGGTCGCGGCGTCCTCCATCAGGTTGTCGAGCGCGACCGCCCCCACGCCGCGCAGCCACGACTCGAGATAGCGGATCCCGACGCTGACGTTCCCCGCGACGCCCTCCTCGGTGATCTCGCCTCCGGGAACGGCCACGTCGAGGAGGTCGATCACCGCAATGTCGACCTCCTCGCGCAGCCTCTCGACCTGATTCGGTCTGCCGTCCAGAACCAGGTCGAACTCGCGCAGAGCAACCGGAACGAGATCGGGGTGCGCGACCCAGGTGCCGTCGAAGCCGGCGCCCGCCTCGCGCTCCTTGTCCTCCGCCACCTTCGCGAACGCGCGCTCGTTCACCTCGGCGTCGCGCCGGCTCGGGACGAACGCGGCCATCCCGCCCATCGCGTGGGCGCCGCGCCGGTGGCAGGTCTTCACGAGCAGCTCCGTGTACGCCCGCATGAACGGCACGGTCATCGTCACCTGCGCCCGGTCGGGGAGCACGAACTCGGGGCGCGTGCGGAACTTCTTGATGATGCTGAAGATGTAGTCCCAGCGGCCGGCGTTCAGGCCGACGATGTGGTCGCGCAGCTCGAAGAGGATCTCCTCCATCTCGAACGCGGCGAGGATCGTCTCGATGAGGACGGTCGCCTTGATCGTCCCGCGGTCGAGGCCGAGCGTGTCCTCCGTGAAGTCGAAGACGTCGTTCCAGAGGCGCGCCTCGAGGTGGCTCTCGAGCTTCGGCAGGTAGAGGTACGGGCCGGTGCCGCGCTCGAGGAGCCGGTGCGCGTTGCGATGCAGGTAGAGCCCGAAGTCGAAGAGCGAAGCGGACACCGCTCCGCCGGGGACGTTGCGCTCGTCGAGATGCCAGCCGCGCGGGCGGACGATCAGCGTCGCGATCTCGCTCGTTCAGACGGTAGGTCTTCTCGCCCGTGTCGAGCTCGATCGTGCGCTCGATCGCGTCGGTCAGGTTCACCTGGCCCTCGACGCAGTTGCGCCACGTCGGCGAGTTCGCGTCCTCGAAGTCGGCCATGAAGCAGCGCGCGCCCGAGTTGAGCGCGTTGATGACCATCTTGCGGTCGACCGGGCCGGTGATCTCGACGCGCCGGTCCTGGAGATCGTGCGGCACGGGAGCCACCTTCCAGTCGCTCTCGCGCACCTCCCGCGTCTCGGGGAGGAAGTCCGGCAGCTCGCCCGCGTCGAGGCGCGCCTGGCGTTCCGCCCGCAGCGCGAGCAGCTCCCTGCGCTGGGGCTCGAACCGGCGGTGGAGCTCGCCCACGAAGGCGAGCGCCTCCGGGGTGAGGACCTCCGCGGGGCTAGTCGAGATCGTGATCACGCTCGCAGAAGTCCGGGCAGTTGCACGGACTGAGTTCCGCGGAGCTCAACACGATCACGGACGCCTTCTGCGGCGCCTCCAGCTCATCGATATCGGTTGCCGTGTATGTCGCGTCTGCTCGCATCGAACCTCCCTGGATTGCTCGATGCCGAATGACGCTAGACCGATCCGTGTTATCCAGCAAATCGTTTCTGTAGATCAGCAATATAGAATTCCGTTATATGCAGATTTCTCAAGTCCAGGGTTTCGTCGAGGTTGCGCGGACGGCCAGCGTCAGCCGCGCGGCCGACGCGCTCTTCGTCACACAGCCGGCCCTGACCTCGCGCCTTCAGCGTCTGGAGGAGGAACTGGCGGCCAAGCTCTTCCACCGCACCTCGCACGGGATGCGGCTGACCGAGGCGGGCGAGGCCTTCCTCCCCTTTGCCGTGCGCGCGCTCGAGTCACTCTCGCGACGGACGGCAGATCGTGAACGCGTTCGAGCGCGGCGGCGCCGGGCGGCTGGCGCTCGGCGCGGCCCCGGCGCTCTCGACCTACTCGCTGCCGACGATGCTCAAGGAGTTCGCCACCGCGCACCCGCGCGTGCGCGTGAGCGTGCGCACCGGTCATTCCGAGGAAGTGCTCGACCTCGTCCTGCGCGAGCAGGTCGACCTCGGGCTGACGCGCGTCCTGCGCCATCCCGACATCGTCTCGACGCCGCTCTACGAGGACCGGCTCGTGCTCGTCTGCGACCCGTCCCACCGGTTCGCCGAGCGCGGGAAGATCCGCCTCGAGGAGATCGCGCGCGAGCAGCTCGTCCAGTTCGACCGCACGTCGAGCTACACGGAGCTCACGAACACGCTCTTCCGCACGGCCGGCGTGCAGCCCGACGCCGTCATGGAGCTCGACGCGATCGACGCGGCGAAGAAGATGGTCGAGCTCGGCTTCGGCGTCGCGCTCCTCCCCCAGACCGCGGTCGCGGACGAGATCGCCGCGGGACGGCTGCGGCTGATCGAGATCACGGACGCGCGCATGCCGCGGCCCCAGCTGGTCGCGATCCGCCGGCGCGACCGCGGCGACGCTTCCGGCACCGTGGCGGCGTTCCTTGCGACCGCGACGACGGTCGGGCCCGAGCTCACGAAGTAGCGGCGGCGCGGCCGAGCGCCTCGTCGCGCGAAAGCGCGGCGATGACGGCCCTGAGCTCCGGCCCGCGGGGCTCGCCGGTGAGCGCCAGTCGCAGCGCCCTCAGGTCGGCGCCGCCCTCGCGGAGTGCGCCGAGGAGCTCGTCCGCTCCGTCGAGGTCGAGCGTCTCCGGCGCGGCCGCCCTCAGCTCCGCGAAGCGGGCCAGGGTGTCCGGCGATTTCGTCGGCCCGGGTGCCGGGGCGGAGGAGACGAGCTCGGCCAGCGCCCGTGCCTCGGCGAGGTCGCGCGCCCCGCGCAGCGCCGGCGCGTATGCGACGGGAGCGTCGGCCCGCGCGGCCAGCTCCTCGTCGGAGAGCGCCGCGAGCGCGTCCACGGCCAGGCGCCGCAGCCGCTGCTCGTCGTAGTGGACGTCGTGCTTCGGCAGTCCCAGCTCCTCGAGGTAGGCGCGTACCGCCTCGGCCGGGATGCCGCGTTCGCGCAGATCGCCCAGCGAGGCCGCGCCGTGGCGCTTCGAGAGCTTCGTCCCGTCGGGGCCGAGGAGCAGGCCGTGGTGGATGTACTCCGGCGGGTCGGCGCCGAGCGCGCGCGTCAGGGCCGCATGGAGCGGAGCGTTGTCGAGATGGTCGGTGCCGCGGATCACGTGCGTGATGCCGAGGTCGACGTCGTCCACGACCGAAGCGAGCTGGTACGTGGGCCGGCCGTCGGCACGCAGAAGCGTCGGTCGTCGCTCTTCACGGAACCGCACCGCACCGTCCTCCTCGCGCTCGGCCTCTCCGGTCTCGAGCATCCGCTCGGCGACTTCCGCGTAGCGCACGGCCCGCCTGCTCTGGTGCACCGGGCCCTCGTCCCAGGCGATCCCGAGCCAGGTGAGGTCGTCGAGGATCCCCTCCTCCGCCTCGGCCTCGGTGCGCGTTTCGTCCGTGTCGTCGATCCGCAGGATGAAGTGACCGCCGTGCTCGTCCGCGAAGTGCCGGTTCGCCACCGCGGTGAGCGCGCTCCCCATGTGCAGGGACCCCGTGGGGCTGGGCGCGAAGCGGACGCGGATCACGGCGCGAGCATAGTCCCGGCGTTAGGCTCGTGGCGACCCCCGACAAGGAGCGTGCATGTACTACATCGGAGCCGGCCTCATCTACCTCGCCCTGACGGTCGTGTTCGTCGCCGACGTGCTCAGGAACACGAGCCTCACGAGCGGCGGCAAGTTCGGCTGGATCGCTGCGCTCATTCTCGTCCCGATCGTCGCCTGGCCGGTCTACGGCTACGTCCGGCTCCGCCAGAAGCGCGGCCTCTGAGCTTGGAGGCGGCCCTTCTCGCCTGGTATCGCGAGCATGGCCGCGACCTGCCCTGGCGAGGAACGCGCGACCCGTACGCGATCCTCGTCAGCGAGGTGATGCTCCAGCAGACGCAGGTCTCGCGGGTCGTGCCGCGCTGGGAGGAGTGGCTGGAGCGCTGGCCGACGGTCGAGGCGCTCGCGGCAGCGTCACGCGCCGACGTGATCCTGGCCTGGCAGGGGCTCGGCTACAACCGGCGCGCGGTCGCGTTGCACGAGGCGGCGCGCGTGGTCGCCGCGCGGGGCTGGCCCGAGGATCTGACGGAGCTCCCCGGCGTCGGCCGCTACACCGCCGACGCGGTCGGAGCGTTCGCGTTCGGGCGGGCGGTGCTTCCGGTGGACGTGAACGTCGGTCGCGTCATCGAGCGCACGCGGCGGCGAGTTCGGCCCCGAGGCGGCGCAGGCGCTCTTCGATCTCGGCGCGACGGTGTGCCTGGCGCGCGTCCCGCGGTGCGAGGTGTGTCCACTCTCCGCGGGCTGCCCGTCACGAGGCCGCCGCTACGAGCCGCAGCGCAAGCAGAGCCGTTTCGAGGGCTCGTTCCGCCAGCGGCGCGCGCGAACGCTGCGAGCGGTGGCAGCGGGCGAGACGCGCCGCAGACGCCGAAGCAGTCGCGGCGCTCGAACGCGACGGCCTGGTCGAGGTCGTCGGCGGCCGAGCTAGGTTGCCGGCCTGAGGGACGAGCGCGACCGCCTGAGCGGCAAGCCCCTCGCCGCGGCCCGGTGAACCCGAGGCCGTCCGTCGTCGTCGCGCGGACGTTCACGAGGGCGGGATCGACGTCCATCGCGCCGGCCAGCGCCACTCGCATCTCGTCGCGATGGTCGGCGATACGCGGCTTCTCGCCGATCAGCACGCAGTCGGCGCTGGCCAGCTCGAACCCTGCGGCGCGCACGTCGTCGTAGGCGCGCCGAAGCAGGTCGAGCGACGAAGCTCCTTCCCAGGCCGGATCGTCGGAGGGAAACAGCGAGCCGATGTCCCCCAGCCCCGCCGCGCCGAGCACGGCGTCGATGAGGACGTGCGCGAGCACATCCCCGTCCGAATGCCCGACCAGCCCGTGCTCGCCGGGGAACACCACTCCGCCGAGCACCAGCACCTTGGTTCCGGAGAGCGCGTGCGCGTCGACGCCCATCCCGATGCGCAGGTCGGTCACGACGCCAGCAGCCTCTCGGCCAGCGCGAGATCGGCCGGCGTGGTCACCTTGAAGAGCGCGGGATCGCCTTCCACGAGCCGAACCCGGCCGCCTGCCGCCTCGACGAACGATGCGCAGTCGCTCCCCTCGCCCCGCGCGATCGCCGAGCGGAGCACGGACGTCACGAACGCCTGCGGCGTCTGCACCGCGTAGAGCCCGCTGCGGTCGACCGTCTCGGTCACGACGTCACCTTCCGCCTCCTTCACCGTGTCCGCAAGCGGAAGCGCGGGAGCGACTCCGTCGACCCCGTCCAGCGCACCGATGACGCGCTCGACCACCGCCTCGCTGACGAACGGCCGCGCAGCGTCGTGGACGAGCACGACCGGGACGTCGTCGGGCACCTCGGCGAGCCCGGCGCGCACCGAGTCGGCGCGCGTCTCGCCGCCGGGAACGGCCGCGGTCACCTTGCCGGCGCCGAGCTCCTCGGCGAGCAGGATCGCGGGCTCCTCCCACTCGGGGGGAGCGACGACGACGATCGCCTCGATCCAGTCGGATTCGTCGAGCCGCTCGAGACTCGCGGCCAGGAGCGGACGACCGCCGAGGTTCGCGAACGACTTCGGCCGGTCGACAGCAAGACGCTCGCCGCGGCCCGCCGCGACGACTACGGCCCAGACGCCGGTCGGCTCTCCTGCGCTCAGCTCGCGACGGCCGCGCGGACCGGAGTGCCGAGCACTTCGTCGAGCCAGGCGGCGGCCTCGTCCTCGTCCATGGCCTTGGCGTACATGAGCTCGGAAGCGAGGATCTTCTTGGCCTTCACGAACATCTGCTTCTCGCCGGTCGAGAGGCCCTTCTCCTGGTCGCGAAGCGACAGGTTCCGGACGACCTCGGCGAGCTCGAAGATGTCGCCGGTCTTCATCTTGTCGCGGTTGTACTTGAACCGGCGATTCCAGTTCTTCGGCATGTTCGTGCCGTCACCGTGGAGGACGACGAGAACCCGCTCCACCATCTCCTCGTCGATCACCTTGCGGAGCCCGACGCGGTCGCAATTCTCGGACGGCACGTTCACCGTCATGTCGTTGTGCAGGATCTGGATGGTCAGGTATTCGCGCTTCTGACCGAGGATGATGCGCGATTCCTTCTTCGCTACAACACCTGCGCCGTGGTGGGGGTAAACGACCTTATCGCCGATCTCGTACAAGTTGCCTCCCTCTCGAAAACGAGCGCACGCCTACGCCCCGACCTCTCTCCAAGACCGTCAATTGTACCTAGACAAGCCAGAAAAAGCCAAACTTTCCAGGACTTTTTGTGACGGACGGCACTCGCGGAGGCAAAGTGCAGGACTTTTGTGGACTAGAGCTGCAGGTACCGGTCTACAAGGTTGTGCTCCTGGAGGCGCCTCAGCCCCTCGCGGATCTCGCGCGCACGCACCGCGCCGACGCCTTCGACCGCCTCCAGCTCCCGCTGGCTGGCGCGGATGACCGCGTCGAGTCCGCCGAAGTCGCGGACGAGATGGCGGACGATCGACTCGGGTAGCCGCGGAATGTGCTGGAGCACCCGGTATCCGCGCGGCGCGACCGTGAAATCGAGCGGATTCGCCTCCTTCGGGTAGCCGAGGAGCACGGCGATCTCGTCGAACTCGACCAGGCGCTCGTGCGGCAGCGCGCCGAGGGCCTCGAGCGCCCCGACGGCGTTGCTCGGATCGCCCGAGAGCTCGTAGTCGTAGACGACCGCGGCCTTCTCCCGGGCCACGTCCTCCATCAGCTCGTCGAGCTGCATCTGGATCAGCCGGCCCTCCTCGCCGAGCTCGACGCGGTTGCGCTCGATCTCGGAGGCCATGCGCGTGGTCATCTCGGCCCGCTGGAGCACGACGAGGACGTCGTCGAGCATCACCGCGCTCTGGAACTCGAGCGCGGTCAATCGCGTGAGGCCCTGGTCGAGCCGCGTGCGGTAGGTCTCGAGCGTCGCGAGCGCCTGGTTCGTCTTCGCGAGCACGTCGGAGATCTCGCCGAGCTGGTAGCGCAGGTCGCCGATGAACACCGTGACCGTCTCGCGCTGCTGCGAGATCGAGATCACGAGCGATCCGGTCTGCTTCGCGACGCGCTCGGCGGTGCGATGCCGCGTGCCCGTCTCGTCCGAAGCGATCTTCGGATCGGGCATCAGCTGGACGTTCGCGTAGACGAGCTTCGTCAGCTCGTCGTTCACGATGATCGCTCCGTCCATCTTCGCCAGCTCGTAGAGGAGCTGCGACGTGAGCGGCAGGTCGAGCCGCATTCCGCCCGAGAAGAGGAACGCGAGATCGTTCGGCTCGCCCGCGACGATCAGGGCGCCGAGCTGGGCGCGGATGATGTCGTCGATGCCGGCCCGCAGCGGGGTCCCCGGCGAGACGAGGCTCAGTGCCGAGAGAAGGGTCCTATCCTTCCGTGGATCCGCCCGCATCGAGTCCCAGAGAGATCGCGCGCCGCAGGGTGTCTGCGGAGCTGAGCCGCATTCTGCCATGAGGCAACGTCTCTTCCGGCACGACGGCCTCGACGAGGCCGAGCTTCTCGCATTCCGACAGGCGCCGCTCCATCTGCCCGACCGGGCGCAGCCGGCCCGTGAGACCGATCTCGCCGAGGCACGCGACCCCCGGGCGAACGGGGACGCCGCGCGCCGCGGAGGCGATCGCCACCGCCACGGCCAGATCCGCGCCTGGCTCGTCGATCCGCACGCCGCCGGCGACGTTCACGAAGACGTCGGCCTGGCCGAGCGCAACCTTCGCGTGCCGCCCCAGCACCGCGACGATCATGGAAAGACGCTTGGGATCGACACCGGTGGCGACGCGCCGCGGCATCGCGAGATCCGACTTGGACACGAGTGCCTGGATCTCGAGCACGATCGGGCGCGTCCCCTCGAGCGCGCACGCGATCGCCGATCCGGGCTCGCCGACGGCGGCCTTGCCGAAGACGAGCGACGGGTCTTCGACCCCGACGAGGCCCGCGGAGGTCATCTCGAACACGCCGAGCTCGTTCGTCGATCCGAAGCGGTTCTTGACCGCCCGGAGAATCCGGTGCGAGCGGTAGCGGTCGCCCTCGAACTGGAGAACCGTGTCGACGAGGTGCTCGAGGACGCGCGGGCCGGCGACGGTGCCGTCCTTGGTGACGTGGCCGACCAGGAACACGGCAATCCCCTCCTCCTTGGCCAGCCGCAAGAGCCGCGCCGCGGACTCGCGCACCTGGCCGACCGAACCGGGCGCCGAGCCGAGCTCCGGGGAGTAGAGCGTCTGCACGGAGTCGATCACGGCCACCTCGGGGCGCTCGCGCTCGAGCGTGGCGCAGACCTCGTCCAGATTGGTCTCCGCGAGGATGCGCACGTCGCCGGCGCCGCCGAGCCGGTCGGCGCGCAGCTTCACCTGCGGGGCGGACTCCTCGCCCGTGACGAGCACGACCGGCCGCTCGGCGCTCATCGAGCGCAGCGCCATGAGGAGCAAGGTCGACTTGCCGATCCCCGGATCGCCCGAGACGAGCACGAGCGACGCCGGCACGAGCCCACCGCCGAGGACGCGGTCGAGCTCGGGGACACCCGTGGTGACGCGCGCGGCGTCCGAGGCCTCCACCTCGACGAGCCGTAGGACGGGCCGGCCCTGCGTCGCCGCGCCCTTCCGGCCCGACGGGGCGGCGGCGCGTTCCTCGACCAGGGTTCCCCAGGCGTTGCACGCGGAGCAGCGCCCGAGCCACTTCCCGGTCGTGTACCCGCATTCCGAGCATGCGTACTGGATTGCCGCCGCCTTGGCCACGACATCGAGTCTAGGCGCAAGGCATGACGGCGACCGTGCCGAATCAGTGTCCGATTGGCTTGCTATTTACTTGCACTACCTAGAAAGTTCCGGCTTACGAAAACAGTCGGTCGGAAGACCAAGAAAGGACAGGCCGCATGGAACGATTCTCGGCGCTCTCCCGCGGAACCCAGCTCATGTTCGTCGGGAGCATTCTGCTCCTCATCGACAGCTTCCTGAGCTGGCAGAAGTACGACGGACCCGGTTCCGAATTCGCGGAGGAGCTCGGTGTGAGCGACGAGCTGACCCGCAACGCGTGGCACGGCGTCGGTGTGATCATGGGCCTGCTCGTAATCGTTCTCATCGCGTGGCTCGTGGTGAGACTCGCGGCAGCCGACGTCCAGCTGCCCGTGTCCGACGCGATGACCGGCGCGGTGCTCGGGATCCTGATTCTGATCTTCACGATCATCAAGATCCTCGCCGACAACGAGTACCGCACGATCTGGGCCTGGATCGGCCTGCTACTCGCGGTCGTGATCGCCGTCGGAGCCTGGCTCTCGGTCCAGGAAGCCGGCGGGATCGACAACCTCAAGACCGAGGCCACGAGCATGGGCGGCTCCGGTGGTGGCGGCGGCGGCGAGTCCGCTCCGGCCGCGACCACGCCTCCCCCGGCCCCCGCGGCTCCCGCGCCTCCCGCCGCTCCGGCCGAGCCTCCCGCCGCTGCGCCCGAGCCTCCGGCTCCTCCGGCCGCTCCGGCCGAGCCCGCTCCGCCCGACCATTCCGCCGAAGGACACACGCACGACGAAGAAGATCGCCCGGCCTAGCCGAGCCGGCAAGAACCGCACGTCGAAAGCGGCCCTTCGGGGCCGCTTTCGCTATCTAGGGACGGCTACTCCTCGTCGCCGGAGTGGTCGTCGTCGCCCGAGTCCTGCGGCTTCTCGGCGGGGACGGTGACCTTCTCGCGCTTCTCGGGCTCGGGGCCCTCGATGACCGTGATCTCGACGTCGTCCGTGCCTTCCTTGCGGTCGACCAGGATCGTCGAGCCCGGCTTGAGCGAGCGGCCGAGGACGAAGTCGGCGAGCGGATCCTCGATGTGGCGCTGGATCGCGCGGCGCAGAGGCCGGGCGCCCATCGCCGGGTCGTAGCCCTTCTCCACGAGGAGCTGCTTCGCGTCGTCGGTCAGCTCGATCGCGGTCTCGTGCTCGACCATCTGGTCGCGCAGCCGCTTGAGCATGAGATCCACGATGACCGTGATCTCTTCCTTCGAGAGCTTGTGGAAGACGATGACCTCGTCGATGCGGTTCAGGAGCTCGGGGCGGAAGACCTTCTTCAGCTCGCCCATGATCCGCGACTTCATCTCGTCGTACGTGAGGCCCATCTCGTCGCCGATGCCGAAGCCGAGCGACTGGTTCTTCGAGATCGTGGCCGCGCCGATGTTCGACGTCATGATCACGATCGTGTTGCGGAAGTCGACCTTGCGGCCCTGGGCGTCCGTGAGCTTCCCGTCCTCGAGGATCTGGAGCAGGATGTTGAACACGTCCGGGTGCGCCTTCTCGACCTCGTCGAGGAGCACGACCGAGTACGGCTTGCGGCGCACGGCCTCGGTGAGCTGGCCGCCCTCGTCGTAGCCGATGTAGCCGGGCGGCGAGCCGACGAGCCGGGACACGGAGTGCTTCTCCATGTACTCCGACATGTCCACCTGGATCATCGCGTCCTCGTCGCCGAACAGGAACTCGGCGAGCGTGCGCGCCAGCTCGGTCTTCCCCACGCCCGAGGGGCCGAGGAAGATGAACGAGCCGGTCGGGCGCTTCGGGTCCTTGATGCCGGCGCGGGCGCGGCGGATCGACTTGGAGACGGCGACGATCGCCTCCTCCTGGCCGATCACGCGCTTGTGCAGCTCGTTCTCCATCTTGATGAGCTTCTGCGACTCGGCCTCGGTCAGCTTGAAGACCGGGATGCCCGTCCACATGGAGACGATGTCGGCGATCTCCTCCTCGCCGATCTCGGGCTGCTCGACCTCTTCGGACGAGCGCCACTTCTCCTCGAGGTCGCGGCGCTTCTGCGTGAGCTTGCGCTCCTTGTCGCGCAGGTTCGCGGCCTTCTCGAACTCCTGGTCCTCGATCGCCTTCTCCTTCTCCTCGCGCACGCGCTCGATCTCTTCCTCGAGCTCGCGGTAGCGCGGCGGAGCGGTCATCGTCTTGATGCGCATGCGGGACGCGGCCTCGTCGACCAGGTCGATGGCCTTGTCCGGCAGGTGGCGGTCCTGGATGTAGCGGTCGGCCAGGCTGGCCGCCGCCGCGAGCGCGTCGTCGGTGATCGTGCAGCGGTGGTGCGCCTCGTAGCGGTCGCGCAGGCCGCGCAGGATCTGGACGGTGTCGTCCACCGACGGCTCGTCCACCTTGATCTGCTGGAAGCGCCGCTCGAGGGCGGCGTCGCGCTCGAGGTACTTGCGGTACTCGTCGAGCGTCGTCGCGCCGATCGTCTGGAGCTCGCCGCGGGCCAGCGCCGGCTTCAGGATCGAGGCCGCGTCGATGGCGCCCTCGGCCGCGCCCGCGCCGACGAGATTGTGGAGCTCGTCGATGAACAGGACGATGTCGCCGCGCTGGGTGATCTCCTTCATGACCTTCTTCAGGCGCTCCTCGAACTCACCGCGGTACTTCGAGCCCGCGACCAGGGCGGCCAGGTCGAGCGTGTAGATCTGCTTGCCCTTCAGGAGCTCGGGCACCTGGTTCGTCGCGATGCGGGCGGCGAGGCCCTCGACGACGGCCGTCTTGCCGACGCCGGGCTCGCCGATCAGCACCGGGTTGTTCTTCGTGCGCCGCGACAGGATCTGCATGACGCGCTCGATCTCCGTCTGGCGCCCGACGACCGGGTCGAGCTTGCCCTCGGAGGCGAGCTTCGTCAGGTTGCGGCCGAACTGGTCGAGGAGCTTGGAGCTCTTCGTCTTCTCGCCGGGCGCGCCGCCCGAGCCGGACTGGCGCCGGCCGGGGCCGGAGAGCATCCGGATGATCTCGTTGCGAATCTTTTCCGCGTCCGCGTCGAAGTCGAGCAGGATGCGGGCCGCGACACCCTCGTTCTCGCGCACGAGGCCGAGGAGGATGTGCTCGGTTCCGATGTAGTTGTGGCCCAGCGACAGGGCCTCGCGCAGCGCCAGCTCGAGCACCTTCTTGGCGCGCGGCGTGAATGGAATCTGGCCGGTGGTGACCTCGTCGCCCTGCCCGACGATCCGGGCGACCTGGGCGCGGACTTCCTCCACCGTGATGTCGAGACTTTCGAGGACCCGCGCGGCGAGCCCCTCCTCCTCGCGGAGGAGTCCGAGCAGGATGTGCTCGGTCCCGATGTAGTTGTGCTTCAGGGCGCGCGCCTCGTCTTGTGCGAGAACGACGACCTGTCGTGCGCGTTCAGTGAATCGTTCGAACAACGCCTCAATCCCCTTCCGGTCGTACCGCGAGAACCCATGGTACCGAAGTGGTCGGGAGGTAACGAGCGCGCATGAAACCTTCTATCGGCCATAACGGCCGGTTAACCAAGACCAAATTGTCTAGGGTCGCGAGATGGCGGTGGAGACGACGATCGAGCCCCGTCCGCCGTACTCCCTCGCCCAGTGCGCACGCCACCGAAGCGACGCCACGCGCATCTTCCGGGAGGGAGTCCTGACGCTCGCGTACGAGGTCGAGGGCAGACCGGTCACCGCGCGCGTGTGGCAGCGGACGGACGGGAAGCTCGAGGCGCGGATCGACGGGCACGAAGGCCGCGGTCGAGCCGCTGCGCTTCATGCTCGCCGCCGACGACTCGCACGCAGCGTTCGTCGAGGAATTCGGCGACGACCCGCTCGTCGGGCCGGCCATTCGACAGCGCAAGGGAATGCGGCCGCTCCGCGTGGCCACGGTGACGCACTCGCTCCTCAAGGCGCTCTGCGGCCAGCTCATCCAGGCGAGCGCGGCACGGCGACTCGAGCGGCGTCTCCTGGCCGTCTCCGCGGAGAAGCACGACGGGCTGCGGCTGCCGCCGACGCGCGAGACGTTCGCGCGCTACGCGCCGGCCGAGCTCGCCCGCCACGGGCTCGCGGCGCGCAAGGCGGCCACGCTCGTCCGGCTCTCCCGCGACTTCGACCTGGAGCGGCTGAAGGGCGCGCCCGCCGCGGCGGGACGGATCGAGCGCGAGCGCGGTCTCGGCCCGTGGTCGGCCGGCGTCATCTCGCTCTACGGGCTCGGCCGCTTCGACCACGGGCTCGTCGGCGACCTCGGGCTCATCCGGCTCTGCTCGCGCCTCTCCGGCGCGCCTGCGACGGTCGAGGACACGCGTGAGCTCCTCGCTCCGTACGGCGAGTGGGCCGGACTGGCTAGCGAGTACCTGCTGGCGGCTAGATCGCGCCGCGGGCGGTGAAGCCGCCGTTCACGCGGGTGACGCGGTAGCCCGAGTCCTCGAGCTTCATCGCGTTCCGCATGAGCCGCCAGCCGCGGTTCGGCCGCGTGGCGAACGCGACGCGCGAGAAGCGGTAGGCGAAGCTGTTGCAGCGGCCCGAGTCGGCGTTCCAGCTCTCGGCCGTGGCGACCGGCTCCCAGGCGCCGTGGCTGCCGGGGAGGTGGATCGGCTTGGAGACGGCCTTGCCGTCGACCCAGACGCGCCACCAGTTCTTGCGGCCGCGCATCTCGGCGACGCCGACGCTGTGCGTCTCGCCGGGCTCGACCTTCATGACGGCCTTGTACGTCGGGTACCCGTGCGGGCGCGTGACCTCGTAGTAGAGCGTGCTGTCTTCCCAGGAGTAGCCGCTGTAGCCGACCTGGATCCACTCGGTCGTGCCGTTCGGGCCCAGGCCGACACCGCCGACGCCGACCCAGCCGGCGACATGGCCGTTGCGGACTTCGGGATCCTTCACGACCGTCAGGTTCGTGCGGACGCCGTGGGACGTGTGCGCGCCGATGAGGCCCGCGTAGGAGTACGACTTCGAGCAATGCGTTCGCGCGGCCGCGGCACCCGACGCGAAGAGCGCGCCCAGGGCGATGACGGCGACGAACGCAGCGATGAGACGACTCCCCTTCACGCCGTTGGCATCGGCGCGCGGAGACCGGTTTCCGCTCCCTCGCAGGAGGGCTCAAGCCTTCCAGATCGAGTGACCCTCGTTCGAGGGACGAGTTACTCAAATCGAGTGACAACGCGCCGACGCCCCGGGGTTTCCGGGGCGTCGGCGTCGTGCCTATCTAGGAGGACCTACTGTTTCTTGTTCTCGTCGCGCCCGGTCAGCGGCGGCCGGAACGGGCCGCGGACCGCGATCTGCGCCTTGCACCGCTGCGAGCCGACGACCCGGAAGCGGATGATGCCGACCTTCTTGGGCGTGATCGTCACGGTCGCGACGCCGTTCTTGTCCGTCCGAGCCGTCGTCTTCACGCCGGCGCCCTGAACGAGCACCTTCTCGTTCTTCATGCCCTTGCCGTGCTGGTCGCGGCAGGTGGCCTTGATGGTGACCTTGCGGCCGATGAAGGCCTGGTGCCGGTTCAGCTTCAGCGACCGGCAGACGCGCGGCGGCTGGAAGGGCTGACGCCAGTTGCCGAAGTCGTTGTTCGCCTCGACCTGGCCCGACGTGAGGCTGATCGCGTACCCGCCCGGAGCGAGCCCGGCGATCGCCACGCACTTCGTGTTCGCGGGCAGGGACTGCGTCCAACCGCCCTGGAGGACCTCGCAGACCACGTACTTGCCCGGATTCAGCGAGAGCGAGTACGCGCCCGACGCGTTCGGTCGTGGCCGAGGCCGCGATCGTCGACTCGCCCACCTGGAGCGTGCCGTCGCCGTTCGTGTCGCCGTAGGCCCGGATGACCCAGCCCGAGAGGACGGGCTCACCCTGGTCGCGGACGCCGTTTCGGTTCGATGTCCTCGAACTTCAGGCCCGACTTCGTCGCCTTGCGGTAGTTCCCGAAGTCGTTGCCCGAGTCGACCTGGCCGCCGGCGAGGTCGATCGCCCAGCCGGAGCCGTTGCCGCAGTTGCCGCCGGTCGGGAAGGACTGCGTCCAGCCGACCTGCTGCGCCTCGCAGACGACGTACTTGCCGGGCTTCAGGCTCAGCGAGTACGTGCCGTCCTCGCCCGTCACAGCCTGGGCGCCGAGGACGTTCTCGTCGTTGTCGCGGATGCCGTTCCCGTTCGCATCGACGAAGGCGAAGATCTGCCAGCCGGGAAGACCGGGCTCGCCCGCGTCCTTCACGCCGTTGGCGTTCAGGTCGTGGAACTTCATGCCCGTCTTCGTGGCCTGCTGGAAGTTGCCGAAGTCGTTGCCGGAGTCGAGCTGGCCCGACGTGAGCGTGATCGCCCAGCCGCCCTGGCCCGTGCCGCAGACGTTGTTCGCCGGGAAGGACTGCGTCCAGCCGGCCTGCTGCGTCTCGCAGACGAGGTAGCGGCCCGGGTCGAGGCTGAGCGAGTACGTCCCGCCCTGGCCCGTCACCGCGGAGGCCGCGACCGTGTTCTCGCCGGCGTCGCGAAGGCCGTTGCCGTTCGCGTCGACGTAGGCCGTGATCGTCCAGCCCGCGAGTCCGGGCTCGCCCTCGTCCTTGACGCCGTCCATGTCGAGGTCGTTGAACTTCATGCCCGTCTTCGTGGCCTTCTGCCAGTTGCCGAAGTCGTTGCCGGAGTCGAGCTCGCCCGAGGCGAGGTTGATGCCCCAGCCGCCGGCGCCGGCACCGCAGGCCGCGTTCGCCGGGAAGGACTGCGTCCAACCCGCCTGCTGCGTCTCGCAGACCACGTAGCGGCCCGGGTTGAGGCTCAGGCTGTACGTGCCGCCTGCGCCGGTCACCTGGGTCGCCGCAACGGTGTTCTCGCCCGCGTCGCGGATGCCGTTTGAGTTCGCATCGGCGTAGGCCGTGATCGTCCAGCCGGGAAGGCCGGGCTCGCCCGCGTCCTTGACACCGTCGGCGTCGAGGTCGTGGAACTTCATGCCCGTCTTCGTGGCCTTCTGCCAGTTGCCGAAGTCGTTGCCCGAGTCGAGGTCGCCCGACGCGAGCGTGATGCCCCAGCCGCCGAGGCCCGCACCGCAGGCGCTGCCCGCCGGGTAGGACTGCGTCCAGCCGGCCTGCTGCGTCTCGCAGACGATGTACTTGCCGGGCGCGAGGCTCAGCGAGTACGTGCCGCCCGCACCGGTGACCGTGGTGGCCGCGACGGTGTTCTCACCCGCGTCGCGGATGCCGTTGCCGTTCGTGTCGGCGTAGGCCGTGATCGTCCAGCCGGCCAGTCCGGGCTCGCCCGCGTCCTTCACGCCGTTGGCGTTCAGGTCGTGGAACTTCATGCCCGTCTTGGTCGCGTTCTGCCAGTTGCCGAAGTCGTTGTCGGCGTCGATCTGGCCCGAGGTCAGCGTGATGCCCCAGCCGCCCGGCGCGAGGCCGGCGATGGCCGTGCACTTCGTGTTCGCCGGGAAGGACTGCGTCCAACCCGCCTGCGCGACCTCGCAGACGACGTACCTGCCGGGATTCAAGCTCAGCGAGTACGTCCCGCCTGCACCGGTGGTGGCCGATGCGGCGATCGTGGTCTCGCCCGCCTGGAGCGTCCCGTCGCCGTTCGTGTCGGCGTAGGCGCGAATGACCCAGCCCGCGAGGCCCGGCTCATTCGGATCCTTGACGCCGTTCGTGTTCAGGTCGTTGAACTTCGTGCCCGTCTTCGTCGCCTTCTGGTAGTTCCCGAAGTCGTTGTCGGAGTCGAGCTGGCCCGACGTCAGCGTGATCGCCCAGCCGCCCAGGCCCGCACCGCACACGTTGTTGGCGGGGAAGGACTGGAACCAGTTCGCCTGCAGCGTCTCGCAGACGAGGTACTTGCCGGGGTTCAGGCTCAGGCTGTACGTGCCGCCCGCGCCGGTCACCTGGGTCGCCGCAACCGTGTTCTCACCGGCGTCGCGAAGGCCGTTGCCGTTCGCATCGGCGTACGCGGTGATCGTCCAGCCCGCGAGGCCCGGCTCGCCCGCGTCCTTGACGCCGTCGGCGTCGAGGTCGTGGAACTTCATGCCGGTCTTCGTGGCCTTCTGCCAGTTGCCGAAGTCGTTGCCGGTGTCGTTGTCGCCCGCGGCGAGGGTGATCCCCCACCCGCCGAAGCCGGCGCACGCGACGTTCGCCGGGTAGGACTGCGTCCAGCCGGCCTGCTGGGTCTCACAGACGATGTACTTGCCTGCGTCGAGGCCCATCGAGTAGTTGCCGTTCGCGTCGGTGACCGCGGAGTTGGCGACCGTCGTGTCGCCGGCGTCCTTGATCCCGTTGCCGTTCACGTCCACGTAGGCCGTGATCGTCCAGCCCTGGAGGCCCGGCTCGCCCGCGTCCCGCACGCCGTTGGCGTTCAGGTCGTGGAACTTGGTGCCGGACTTCGTGGCCCGCATGTTGTTGCCGAAGTCGTTGTTCGCGTGCGTCTGGCCGGAGTTGAGCGTGATCGCCCAGCCGCCCTGGCCGGTGCCGCAGACGTTGTTGGCCGGGTACGTCTGGATCCAGCCGGCCTGCTGCGTCTCGCACACGATGTACTTGCCGGGATTCAGGCTGAGGCTGTACGTGCCGCCCGCGCCCGTCACCTGGGTCGCCGCAACGGTGTTCTCACCGGCGTCGCGGATGCCGTTGCCGTTCGCATCCACGTACGCGGTGATCGTCCAGCCGGCGAGACCCGGCTCGCCCGCGTCCTTGACGCCGTTGCCGTTCAGGTCGTTGAACTTCATGCCCGACTTCGTGCCCTTCTGGAAGTTGCCGAAGTCGTTGCCGGAGTCCACGTCGCCCGAGGCGAGGGTGATCCCGTACCCGCCCGGAGCGAGGCCGGCGATCGCCGAGCACTTCGTGTTCGCCGGGAGGGACTGCGTCCAGTTCGCCTGCGCGACCTCGCAGACCACGTACTTGCCGGGGTTCAGGCTCATGGAGTACGAGCCGTCGGCACCCGTCGTGGCCGTGGCGGAGATGGTCGTCTCGCCGGCCTGGAGCGTGCCGTCGCCGTTCGTGTCGGCGTAGGCGCGGATGACCCAGCCCGGAAGGCCGGCCTCGCCCGCGTCCTTGACACCGTCCGCGTCGAGGTCGTGGAACTTCGTGCCCGACTTCGTGGCCTTCTTGTAGTTCCCGAAGTCGTTGCCCGAGTCGACGTCGCCCGCGGCGAGGTTGATCGCCCAGCCGCCGCCGTTGCCGCAGATCGAGCCCGAGGGGTACGACTGCGTCCAGGTGGCCTGCTGCGTCTCGCAGACGACGTACTTGCCCGGCTTCAGGCTCATGGAGTAGTTGCCGTTCGCGTCGGTCACGGCGCTCGCGCCGACCGACGTCTCGCCGGCGTCCTTGATGCCGTCGCCGTCCGTGTCCTTGTAGGCCGTGATCGTCCAGCCCTGGAGGCCCGGCTCGCCCGCGTCCTTCACGCCGTCCGCGTCGAGGTCGTGGAACTTCATGCCCGACTTGGTGGCGTTGCGGTAGTTGCCGAAGTCGTAGTTCGTGTACGTGCCGGTGAAGACCGAGCGGCCGGCGTTGCGAAGCGACGAGGCGCCGCTGCCGGAGATCGTGACGGCGTAGCCGCCGATCCCGGTGCCGCAGACGTTGTTCGCCGGAGCGGACTGGCTCCAACCGGACTGCTGCACCTCACAGAGGATGTACTTGCCGGTCGGGAGGTAGATGGTGAACTCGCCGCTCGAGTTGGTGACCGCGGAGCCCGCGACCGTGTTCTCGGAGGCGTCCTTGTCGCCGTCGCCGTTCGAGTCGACGTACGCGTTGATCGTCCAGCCGGCGAGGTACGGCTCGTTCGAGTCCTTGTCGCCGTCCGCGTTCAGGTCGTGGAACTTCTTGCCGGTCTTGCCGGTCTTCTTGTAGTTCCCGAAGTCCTTGCCGGTCGAGCCGTAATCGCCGGTGAAGACGTGGCGATCGCCCGAGCGGACCGACTGCGAGCTGGCCGAGGCGATCGTGACGGCGTAGCCGCCGGCGCCGGGGCCGCAGATCGAGTTGGCCGGAACCGACTGCACCCAGTTCGTCTGCTGAACCTCGCAGACGATGTACTTGCCGGGGTTCAGGTAGAGCTCGTAGTCGCCGTCGTAGCCGGTGACCGTGGTGGCGGCGACCGTGGTCTCGCTCGCGTCCTTCACGCCGTTGCCGTTCGTGTCGGCGTACGCGTTGATCGTCCAGCCGGAGAGGCCGGGCTCGGTGTTGTCCTCCTGCCCGTCCGCGTCCTTGTCGTGGAACTTCTCGCCCGAGACCTTGCCCTTCTTGTAGTTCCCGAAGTCCTTGCCCTCGTGCTTCTGGTTCACGACGACCGTGAGCGACCAGCCGCCCGAGCTCGTCCCGCACTTCGTGTTCGCGGGAGCGCGACTGCGTCCAGCCGGACTGCTGCGTCTCGCAGATGACCTACTTGCCGGCGCTGAGCCTGAGCTCGAACCCGCCGAAGCGATCGGTCTGGTCCTGGTCGCCGACGGTCGTCTCGCCGGCGTCCTTGATGCCGTCGCCGTCCGTGTCCTTGTAGGCCTTGATGATCCAGTTCTCGAGATACGGCTCCCCGGAGTCACGCACGCCGTTCGCATTGAGATCGTGGAACTTCTTGCCCTTGACGTAGCCGTACGTCAGCGCGCCACGGCCGCCCGACGCGCGGGCGGTGAGGCGGCCGGAATCGGCCGCGAGCCCGGAGGAGGCGAGCTCGTCGGAAGATGCGCCGGCCCCGTCCTCGGAGGCGGCGACACTCGCCGAGCTGGCGCTCGTCGAGCTTGCTGCGGAACTGCTGACGCTGCCGCTCTTGGCGGCCGAGGCGGCTTTCGCAGCGGATGCGCTGCCGCCTGAAGCTTTCGCACTCCCGGCGCTCGCCTGGGCGGCGCCGGCCTTGCTCTTTGCGACGGCCGGCTTCGGCGAACCGACCGGCGTCTTGATGTCCTGACCGAGCGGGGACGAGCCCCGCGCGGCGATCGCGCCTGCAACGACGAACAGCGCCAGCCCGATCGCGAGCATGACGAGCGTCGACTTCTTGGTTGCACTAACCCCAACCCCACGGTGCCGCAGCATGATTCTCCTCTCGACCTTATGTACGTTCAGGGCGTCTCCCGGGCACGAAACGGACTTCTGGACCCCGTCCGTGTCGCCCGGATCACTCGTGCCGCATGGGGGGTGACGCCCTCCCTCTCCTGAGGTCTCACACTCTCCCCTAGAAGGGGGAGTTCTTCAAGTGCTTTGCCGCTAAAAATGCCCCGATCGAGGGATACAGCCCGTCCCTCGTTCGAGGCTTGCAGGCTACCTGTCGCGGAGGCTGGGAAAGAGGATGACGTCGCGGATCGTCTCGCGGCCCGTGAAGAGCATCGCGAGCCGGTCGATTCCGAGCCCCAAACCGGCCGTCGGCGGCATTCCGTAGGAGAGCGCTTCGACGTAGTCCGGGTCGCCCTCCTCGGCGGTCGAGTCGCCCGCCTGCCGCTCGGTCTGCTGCATGCGGAAGCGCTCCTCCTGCTCCGCTGCGGTGTTGATCTCCGTGTAGGCGTTGCCGAGCTCCATGCCGCCGGCGAAGTACTCGAAGCGCTCGACCGTGCGCTCGTCGTCGTCGCGCGTGCGCGCGAACGGGGAGAGCTCGATGGGATAGTCGAAGAGGATCGTCGGCTGGATCAGGTTCGGCTCGACGAAGTGGCTGATCGCGTGGTCGACGAGCTGCGCCCAGGTCTTGTCGGCCTTCGTGTCCACTTCACGCGCGTCTAATAGAGAGCGCAGCTCGGCCTCGTCCGTCGACCAGACGCCGTGCTCGGTGAGAGCCGCGACGAACGAGACGCGCTTCCACGGGGCTGCGAGATCGATCTCGTGTCCGCGGAACGTGACCGCCGTCGTGCCGAGGACCTCGCGCGCGGCCGCGTCGACCAGGGTCTCGATCCGCGCCATCGTGTCCTCGTAGTTGGCGTAGGCCTCGTACCACTCGAGCATCGTGAACTCGGGCTGGTGCTTGTAGGAGATGCTCTCGTTGCGGAAGTCCTTGCCGATCTCGTAGACCCGCTCGAGGCCGCCGACGATCAGGCGCTTCAGGTAGAGCTCGGTCGCGATGCGCAGGTAGAGGTCCCGGCCGAGCTCGTTCGAGTGCGTGGTGAACGGCGCTGCGAACGCGCCGCCGTAGCGCGGCTGGAGCACCGGCGTCTCGACCTCGACGAAGCCGTCGGCGTCGAGGTTCCGCCGGAGGGCGGAGACCATGTGGCTTCGGATGAGGAAGTCCTTGCGCGCGTCCTCGTTCACGAGCAGGTCGAGGTAGCGCTTGCGATAGCGCGTCTCCGCGTCGACGAGCCCGTGGTACGTGTCGGGGAGCGGGCTGTCGATCTTCGCCAGGAGCTCGAGCTCGTCCACGGCGACCGAGGGCTCCCCGCGCTTCGTCTTCGTGGCCGGGCCGACGACGCCGACGATGTCGCCGAGGTCGAGATCGACGGGCCCGGAGCGGTCGGCGGCGCACAGGAGCTGGATCTGCCCGGAGCGGTCGACGAGGTCCAGGAAGACGAGCTTTCCGTGCCCGCGGCGGCCCATGACACGGCCTGCGAGGCGACGCTGCTCCGCCCCTTCGGCGCCGGGCTCGAGCGCCTCGGCCTCGGCGCGCACGTCGGCGATCCGATCCCGGTCGGGAAAGCGCTTGGGAAGCTGCGGCATGGCGCCGCGAGTCTAGTCGCCGAGCCGGTCTGGTCCGAGCCCGGGTGTCCCTTCCGGCCAAGCGCGCAAACGCGCTCGGCGAGTGGGCTCGTGCGTTTCCGCCTCAACCCACCGGCTTCGTGGAGAACGCCGCATGCCGCGAGGCCGGATTCACTCCGGCCTCGTTCACGAACGTCGTCCTCTAGGAAGAAGCTCTTCGCCGCGGGAAATTGCATGCGCGCAGCGCGAGATTTCCTGCGGGAGTTACGCGGCTTTGACGTCCATGATCTTGTACTTCATGGAGCCGCGAGGGGTCGCGACCTCGACGGTCTCGCCCTTCTTGCGGCCGATGATCGCGCGGCCGACCGGCGACTCGTTCGAGAGCTTGCGCTCCGCCGGGTTCGCCTCCGCGGAGCCGACGATGAAGTACTCGACCGTCTCGTTCGCGTCGAGGTCCCGCAGGCGGACGCTCATGCCGATCGCGACGACGCCCTTGGGCACGTCCTCCGGCTTGATCAGCTGCGCCCGCGCGAGGCGCTCCTCGAGCTGCGCGATCTTCTGCTCGACCATCGCCTGCTCGTTCTTCGCGTCGTCGTACTCCGAGTTCTCGGAGATGTCGCCGAACTCGCGCGCGTGCTTGATCCGCTCCGCGACCTCGCGGCGCTTGTCGGTCTTCAGATATTCGAGCTCTTCCGTCAGCTTTTTCAAGCCGTCGGGAGTGAGCAGTACGTCTTTCACTTCAAGCCTCCGAGACTCCGATTTCCGCAGTCCGAGCCCCAGCCAGGGGTTCGTGAGCCGGCGAATGATAGCGAGCGCGTCAAGGCTCGCGTGTTCGGCCCTCGGCTACGATTTCCTGCCTGAATGCAGGTAGATCTGAACGCACCCTGGAGCATCGGCCCGGTCGAGATTCACGGCCGGATCGTGCTCGCCCCGATGGCCGGTGTCAGCGTGCAGGCCTTTCGCCGCCAGGGACGCCGTTTCGGAGCCGGACTGGTGTGCTCCGAGATGGTCAGCTGCGCCGGCCTCCAGCACCGCAACGAGCGCACGCTCGGCTACCTGCGGATCGGCGCGGACGAGCATCCGCTGGCCGTCCAGATCTTCGGCGCCGACCCCGACGCGATGGCGGACGCGGCCCGGCTCGTCGAGGCCGCAGGCGCCGACATCGTGGACATCAACTTCGGCTGCCCCGTCCGCAAGGTGACGAAGACCGGCGCGGGCGCGACGCTCCTCGACGATCCCGAGCACGCCTGCCGGATCGTCGCGAGCGTGGCCGAGGCGGTCTCCGTCCCGGTCACGGTGAAGATGCGCCGCGGCGTCGCGAACGGCTCGCGCGACGCGCTCTCGGTCGGCCCGCGGCTCGTCGAGGCGGGTGCGGCCGCGCTCACGCTCCACCCCCGCTCCGCCAAGCAGATGTACACGGGCACCGCCGACCATTCGCTCACCGCCGAGCTCGTCGAGCTCGTGGACGTCCCGGTGATCGCCTCGGGCGACATCGTCTCGCGCGCGAGCGCGGAGGAGGTGCTCGAGCAGACCGGCGCGGCCGCGGTCATGGTCGGGCGCGCGGCGCAGGGCAATCCGTGGACGGTCGCCGAGATCGCCGGCCGCAACGGCCACCGCCCGTCCCGCGAGGAGGTCGTCGCCGAGCTGCTCTTCTTCATCGAGGACACCGTGCGCGAGATGGGCGAGGAGCGCGCGACCGGGTTCCTGAAGAAGTTCTACGGCTGGTTCCTCGGCCACGGGCGCTTCCCGAAGCCGTTCAAGCAGGAGCTCGTCCAGCTCGCCACGATCGGCGAGGTGCAGGAACGGCTGCTCGCGGCGGCACCGGGCGCGGCCGAGCTCCTGGACGCGCTGCGCGCCGAGGTTCCGGCGGTCGAGCACACGACGCTCGACCTCCCCGTTTCGATCTACGCAGGCGGGTAAACCGCTTCGGGAACAGGGGTTCGCCCGGGTACCCTTCGCCTATGGCAACAGTCGCCACAGGCCAGAAGCGGATCGTCTCGGTTCTCATCGCCGACGTCGTCAACTCGACGGGCATCGGAGAGCGCCTCGGGCCCGAGCGCTCGAAGTTCCTGATGGACGAGGTGCTGCGGATCATGGCCACCCAGATCCGCCGCTACGACGGCACCGTCGTCCAGCGCGTCGGGGACGAGATCTTCGCCATCTTCGGCGCGCCGATCGCCCACGAGGACGACTCCGAGCGCGCCGTCCTGGCCGCGCTCGCGATCCAGCGCGCGATCGCCCGCTACGCCGAGGAGGTGCGCGACGCCTACGACGTCGACGCTCTCCGTGCGCGTGGGCGTGAACACCGGCCCGGTCGTCATCCCGGCCGACGACGGCGCCGACATCGCCGAGCGGATGAACGCGCTCGGCGACACGGTCAACGTCGCCTCGCGGCTTCAGGAGGTCGCGCCGGCCGGCGAGGTTGCGATCGCCGCCGAGACCGCCCGCTCGGCCGAAGGCTGCTTCGAGCTCGAGGAGCTCAGCGAGCAGGAGCTCCGCGGCAAGAGCGTCCCCGGTCACCACGTTCCGCGTTCGCGGCGTGCGCGAGACCGAGCGCGCGATGCCCACCGGCCCGCTCGTAGGCCGCGACTTCGAGCTGACCGTGCTCGAGCGCACGATGGACGGCCTGCGCGAGGGACGCGGCGTGATCGTCTCCGTGATCGGCGAGGCCGGCATCGGCAAGACGCGGCTCGTGAACGAGGTCCGCTCCGAGTACACCGACGTGATCCGCTTCATCGAGGGCCGGGCGGTCTCGTACGCGCAGAGCTTCCCCTACTCCCCCATCCGCGACCTCCTCCGCGACTGGCTGCGCGTCGGCGCGTCGACGCCCGAGACACGCGTGCGGCTCGAGCTGAAGGCGCAGCTCGCCGAGCTCTTCGGGGACGAGGCCGACGACGCCTACTCGTTCCTCGCCAACCTCCTGGGGCTGACGCTCGAGCCCGACGAGGCGGAGAAGATCCGCGAGCTGAACCGCGAGAGCGTCCAGCACCAGACGATCGAGGTCTTCGCCGACCTGCTCTACCGGCTCTCGGAAGAGCAGCCGCTCTGCGTCGTCCTCGAGGATCTCCACTGGGCCGACGAGTCGACGCTCGAGCTCCTCGAGGAGACGCTGCGCGTGACCGAGGAGTCGGCGATCGGACTCGTCTTCCTCTACCGCACCGAGCGCGAGCACCGCTCCTGGCGGCTCGGCGAGCGCGCCCGCCAGCTCCATCCGCACCGCTACCGCGAGATCGAGCTGCGGCCGCTTCCGTCGGATGCGTCGAAGATGCTGGTCGACCGCACCGCCGACGGCGAGCTCCCGGAGGCCGTCTCGGACCTCCTCGTCGAGCGCGCGGGCGGCAACCCGTTCTTCCTCGAGGAGGCCCTGCGCGACCTCGTCGAGCGCGGCGCGCTGACCCGCTCGAACGGCGCCTGGAAGCTGGCCGTCGGGCAGGACGACCTCGCCGTTCCCGGCGCTCGTCCAGGGCGCGCTCCAGGCCCGGCTCGACCGGCTCGAGCCGGATACCCGCGAGGTGGTCGGCCTCGCCGCGGTGATCGGGCGCACGTTCGGGCTGCCGCTCCTCGAGAAGCTCGTCCCCCACGACCAGCTGCGCGACGCGCTCCTCGAGCTCCAGCGCCTCGACCTGATCGTGGAGAAGCGGCGCCGCCCGGCTCCCGAATACCGGTTCCGCCACGGGCTCGTCCAGGAGGTGGCCTACGCGACGCTCGTCGAGCCGACCCGCCGCGACCTGCACCGGCGCGTGGGCGAGGCGCTCGAGGATCTGTACAAGGACTCGCGCGAGGAGGTGTACGAGCTCCTCGCGCGCCACTTCAGCGAGGCGGACGAGCCGGAGAAGGCGGTCGAGTACCTGCTCGCGGCCGGCGACGCCGCCCGGCGGATCTACGCCGACCAGGAGGCGCTCGAGCACTACCGCAAGGCCCGCGCGTTCCTCGCCCGCCTCGGCGACGAGCGCCGCGCGCGCGACACGCTCTTCAAGATGGCGCTCGCCTACCACCTGGCCTCGGACTTCGAGAACGCGGAGAAGACCTACGACGAGGCGTTCTGCTGCCGGGTCGAGGATCCCACGACGCTACGAGCTCACCGCCCGCGTCGAGACCGCGGCGCAGCCGCCCGACGAGATCTCCCCGGGCGACGTCTACACGACCGAGGGCGGCCAGTTCATCTCGCACCTCTTCCAGGGGCTCCTGGTCGTCGACCGCGAGCTGAACGTCGTCCCGGCGATGGCGGACAACATGCGCGTCTCGAGCGACGGGCTCGAGTACCTGTTCCGCCTGAAGGAGGGCGTCAGCTGGAGCGACGGCGAGCCGGTCACGGCCGAGGACTTCGTCTACGCGTGGACGAAGATCCGCGAGGAGCGGGCGGTCACCGCGTTCCTCCTGGAGGACATCGAGTCGGCGACGGCGCTCGACGACCGCACGCTCGAGGTACGGCTGCGCGCGCCGCGCCCGTACTTCCCCTACATCCTGGCGGCGACCTGGGCCTACCCGCGGCCGAAGCACGCCTGCGAGTCGCTCGGCGACGCGTGGCGCAAGCCGGAGAACCTCGTCTCGAACGGGCCGTTCGTGCTCGCCGAGCTGAACGACGACGGTGCTCTGCTCTCGGCGAACCCGCACTTCGTCGGCGTGCGCGGCAACGTGAAGGAGATCGCGATCAACTTCGCCAAGGGCCCCGTCGGCGAGACCGTGAAGGAATGGATCGACGGCCGCTACGACGTGCTTCACGTGCACGACCCGGGCGCCCGCGACGCCGAGAACACGGTCACCGAGCTCGTGCCGGAGCTCTCGATGACCTACGTCGGCTTCCGGACCGACAAGGGGCCGTTCGCGAACGAGCTCGTGCGCAAGGCGTTCTCGCACGCGATCGACCGCGACACCGTGAAGCCGGCGCAGCACGGCCTCGTGACCGCCGCGGTGAAGGGCGGAGCGATCCCGCCGGCGATGCCGGGCCACTCGCACAAGGTCGCCCCGTCCTACGACCCGGAGCTCGCCCGCAAGCTCCTGGCGGACGCCGGCTACCCGGAGGGCAAGGGGCTCCCCGAGGTGTCGATCGTCGCGTCGATCTGGAAGGACTTCGCCGACGGGCTCGCCGACCAGTGGCGCGAGGTGCTCGGCGCACGAGTCAACGTGCGGCTGATCGAGGGCCACCTCTGGGGCTCGAACATCGAGGACACCGACCACATGTGGCTCTCGGGCTGGACGGCCGACTACCCCGATCCCGACGGCTTCTTCCGGGGCCTCTTCAAGGCGAGCGGCTGGCCGCTCTACATGGACGCCGAGATCGAGGAGATCTACGAGCGCGCCCGCGATCTCGAGAACACGAACGAGCGGATGCGCCTGTACCACGAGCTCGACCGGATCTGGGTGTCGGAGCGCGCTGCGATCCTGCCCGTGTTCTACGGCCGCACGATGCTGGTGCGGCGCCCGTGGATCCAGGACCTCTGGACGACGCCGCTCACGCGGCTCCAGCTAGACCAGGTCGTCGTCGGGCCGCACTAGCTCTCGGCGCGATCCCACACGAGCCGCAGACCTTCGAGCGTCAGGAACTCGTCGACGAGCTCGATCGTCTCCGAGTGCGGAGCGATCAGCGAGGCGAGGCCGCCCGTCGCGATCACCCGTGCCTCGGCGCCGAGCTCGGCGCGCATGCGCGTGACGATCCCGTCCACCTGGCCGGCGAAGCCGAAGACGACGCCCGACTGGAGCGCGGCGGTCGTGTTCGCCGAGATGACCCGGTCGGGCGCGACGAAGTCGACCTTCGTGAGCCGGGCCGCCCGGGCGAAGAGGGCCTCCATCGAGACCTCGATCCCGGGCGCGAGGACGCCGCCGACGTACTCGCCGTCCGCTGAGATTGCGTCGAAGTTCGTGGACGTCCCGAAGTCGACGACGATGCACGGCGCGCCGTAGCGCTCGCGCGCGGCGACCGCGTTCACGACCCGGTCCGGGCCGACCTCGCGGGGATCGTCGTAGCGCACGGGAACACCCGTCTTCGTCCCGGGGCCGACGACGAGGATCGGCGCCTCGGCGTAGGTCTCGGCGAACTCGGTGTAGGCGCGGACGAGCACCGGGACGGTCGTCGAGAGGCAGACGCCGGAGATCTCCTCGAAGCCGAGGTCGCGCAGCTCGAGCAGGCGTCCGACGAGGGCGCCGAGCTCGTCGCCGGTGCGCTCGGCCTCGGTCGCGACGCGCCAGTGCTCGGCGAGGCGCTCGCCCTCGAACAGACCGAGCACGGTCTGCGTGTTGCCGACGTCGACCGTGAGGAGCAGGGGGCTACTCGTCGTCGGTGGGCTGGCGTCTCGCCGAGCCGCTCGGCGAGCGCCTCCGCGGTGATCGTGGGCTCCTCGCCCTCGCCGCGGAGCTCCTCGATCGTCACGTCGCTCGACGTGTACACCTCGGCCTTCGGGATCATCCGCGTCGGCCGGTTCTTGTCCCAGACCCAGACGTCCTCCATGGTCACGTGGAAGAACGGGTAGCGTCGACTGCGGCAGCACCTTCACGTCGAGGCGGTTGCACAGGTACGTCGAGTCCTGCGTGACCACGCAGTAGCGGAAGAGGCTGAAGACCGCCGTGTATTCCTTCTTGAGGCGGAGCTCGAGATCGGCTTCGAACTCGTCGAGCTCGTCGAGGTGTGACATACCCGGACTGAGATGTCTCAGCCTCGCTGGTGCGCGGCCACCGAGCAGGTCCCGTCCGAGGATGTCCTTCAGCCGTGTCCCGTCCGGCATCGTGAGCGACGGATCGAGCTCGAGCAGCGGCTCCAGCGCGAACGCCCGCTCGACGAGGCGCGGGTGCGGAACCGTGAGGTCCGGCTCGTCGACCGTCCCCTCGCCGTAGAGCAGCAGGTCGAGATCCAGCGTCCGCGGGCCGTACTGCTGCGCCGGGTCGCGCACGCGCCCGAGCTCGTCCTCGATCCTGTTCAGCACCGCGAGGAGCGCCGCGCGGCAGGAGCTCCGTGTCGACCTCGACCGCGCCGTTCAGGAACTCCGGCTGGTCGGTGTAGCCCCAGGGCTCGGTCTCGCGCAGCGACGACACCGCGAGGACGCGGACGCCGGTCGCGGCGCCGAGGAGCTCGACGGCGCGCTCGATCGTCGCGTGGCGGTCGCCGAGGTTCGATCCGAGTCCGATGAAGGCGCGCATAAGGGGTCGTAAAGGTTCTTTCGCTACCGCGGGCGGTCCGCGAAGCCAGGAGTACCATGAGAGCACGCGCCTCGGAAGGCCGCGTCCTTTTCATCGTGAATACCCACGCTCGCAAGACTCGGATGCAGCGGACCTTCGGGGTCTTTCTCGCCGCGCTCGTGTGCACCGGCATCGGCGCCGCCGGAGCGCAGGCGGCGCAGCCGTTCAAGCCGCAGCTTCCCAGGATCCAGCCCGGAACCGACGGGATCGCCCAGGCGTTCGAGGCCGGGCGGATCACCGAGGCGCAGTACGCACTCGAGCGGGTGCGCGCGATCGCCGAGCCGGTCCGTGCCCGCCTCATGTTCGGCGACGTCGAGACGCCGGAGCGCTACGAGGCGACGATCATCCTCCGCGACCTCGTCGCCCGGCTCGACCGGCTCTCGTACTCGGAGCGCGCCGTCGCCCGGCGCCTGCTCGCCCGGCCGACCAGCGCGACCGACTCCATCCGCAAGTACCGCGCGAAGGCACGCAACAAGTGCGGCCCGAAGATCTGCGTCTTCTGGGTCGAGAAGACGAGCGACGCGCCGAGCCTGAAGGACAAGAACCGCAACCGCGTGCCCGACTGGATCGACCTGACGCGCAAGGTCACGGCCTACGTGTGGAGCGTCGAGGTCGGGCGCATGGGCTATCGCGCGCCGAAGTCCGATCGGAAGTCGAAGAACCACGGGCCGAACGGGAAGCTCGACGTGTACGTCGCCGACGTCGGCGCGATCGGGCTCTACGGCTACTGCACCACCGACGATCCCAGCCGCGGGCCTCGCGGCGACATCTCCGCCTACTGCGTGGTCGACGACGACTTCGCGCGCTCGCCAGTTCAACGGCGCCGCGTACGGCGCGAGGGCCCTGCGCGTCACCGTCGCGCACGAGTTCTTCCACGCCGTCCAGTACGGCTACGACTTCCTCGAGGACCTCTGGCTCATGGAAGGCACGGCCGGCTGGATCGAGGACGAGGTCTACGACACGGTCAACGACAACCGCCAGTACCTCAGGGTCGGCCCGCTGGGCACGGACTACGCCTGGCTGCCGCTCGACCACGAGAACCCGGACTTCTCCGAGACCGACTCGGGCTACCACTACGGCGTCTGGATCTACTGGCGCTACCTGAGCGAGCGCTTCGGCCCGGGCGTCATCCGGAAGATCTGGGGGCGCGTGGACTCACGGCCCGGCGCGCTGGACGAGTACTCGGCCCAGGGAACCGTGCGCGTGCTCGAGAATCTGGGCGCGAACTTCGGGAACCTGCTCGCCGACTTCGGCTACCGCAACCTGCGGCCGGCCTCGTTCTACTCGGAGGGCTCGAAGTACCCGAAGCCAGGGCCGATCGCGTCGACGCCGGTCACGAACGCCGGCATCGCTCTGAGCCCGGTCCCGGTCGCGCACCTCTCGAACTCCTACTACGACTTCACGCCGTCGGGTGTGGCCGCGGGCTCGACGCTGACGTTCACGCTCAGCCTCCCGGACGACCCGGTGACCACGCGCGCGAGCGCGGTCGTCACGACGGGCAGCGTGGTCACGAAGATCGCCGCCGTTCCCAGCGGACCGAACTGGACGATCACGGTCCCGAACTTCGGCAGCGCCTCCAAGGTGACGCTCGTCCTCACGAACGCGAGCACGCGCTACAACTGCTGGATCGGCGACGTCTACTCGTGCCGCGGCACGCCGCTCGACGACGTCGACTTCGCGTTCTTCGCCGACGTCAGCTAGTTCGTTCCACGGTCACGGCCGTGTACTCGACCGGCGCCTCGAGCTGGACCTGCGGCTTGCGCACGCGCACGCGGACGCGGGAGACCGGGAACCGTGCGAGCAGCGCGTCGGCGAGCGTCTCGGCGAGCGCCTCGAGCAGCTGGAACGCGCGGCCGTCCGAGATCTCGCGCACGCAGGCGACGATCTCCCGGTAGTCGATCGTCCCGGCCAGGTCGTCGCTTCGCGCCCCCGCGACGTCGGCGTCGAGCTCGAGGTCGAAGAGGAACGTCTGGCCGTCGCGCCGCTCCTCCTCGAGCACGCCGTGGAACCCGTGCAGCTCGAGGCCGTGGATCTCGATGGTCACGCCGCTCACGGCGCCACCGCGGCCGCGACGGCGAGGGCCTCGACATGGGGACGGACGTCGTGCACGCGGAGCAGCGTCGCACCGCGCTCGTAGGCGGTGACGGCGGCGCCGATCCCGGCCGCGACCGGACCGGTCGTCGCCTCGGTGTCGCCGAGCAGCCGTCCCAGGAAGCGCTTCCGGGACGCACCGACCACCACGGGCCGGCCGAGGGCGGCGATCTCGCCGAGCCGCGCGATCAGCTCGACGTTGTGCTCGACGGTCTTGCCGAAGCCGATGCCCGGGTCGAGGCAGATCCGCTCCTCGGGAATCCCCTCGCCGACCGCGAACGCGAGCCGCTCCTCGAGAAACCGCGCGACCTCGGAGACGACGTCGTCGTAGCGTGGGTCGTCCTGCATCGTCCGCGGCTCGCCGAGCATGTGCATGAGGCAGAGGAACGCGCCCGACTCGGCGACGACTCCGGCGAGCTCGGGATCGCCGCGCAGCGCGGTCACGTCGTTCACGAAGATCGCGCCGAGCGAGAGCGCGCGCCGGGCCACCTCGGCCTTCGACGTGTCGATCGAGACCGGCAGCTCGCCGGCGATCGCCTCCAGGACGGGAACGACGCGGCGCAGCTCCTCGTCCAGCGCGACGGCGCCGGCGCCGGGCCTCGTCGACTCGCCGCCGACGTCGACGAGCGCGGCTCCGTCCTCGACCATCCTGCGCGCGTTCGCCGCGGCGACGGCGGGATCGAGATTCACGCCCGCGTCCGAGAAGGAGTCCGGCGTGACGTTGACGATGCCCATGACGCTGGGCCGGGGAAAGCGCTGCTCGAGCGAAAGCACTCCGGAAGTGTTCCAGGCGCGGGGCGGACGGCCGCAATGAGGCCGCCCGCGCTGCGATCGAGCTAGACCGTCGCGGTCGACGCCGGAGCGGGCGCGGCCGGGGTCTTCGATTCCCAGTACCGGTTGAGCGAGCCCTGCACCTTTACGACCCAGACGATGGCCGGGATGAGGAAGATCCCGAACGGGAAGAGCCAGAGGCCGGTCCAGCCGGTGATGGGAGCCTCCCTGCCGTCCTTCACGTGCATCTTCCCGACCTCGGACGGGATCACGAAGGCGCTGACCGCGCCGACGACGATCCAAACGACCAGGCCGAGAACGCCACCGAGCCCTTCGCCGGTGTGCTGCTTCATCTCCTCCTGCGTCTTGTAGACCCAGTAGAGGCTGTAGATCCCGAGCGTGATGAGCGTGATGATGATCACGAACGCGATCCCGCGTCGCTGTCCAAGCGGTCCGTCGTTGCTCACGTGCTTTCCTCCTTGTCGGTCGAGGACGGTTTCAACGCGCCGTCTCCGGATTCCTTGGCGACTTCGGCGTCGATCGCGTCGATCCGCCCCGCCTTCAGGAACAGCTTGTGCTGGCGGAGCGTGAAGCGCGCGAAGATCCACAGCGGCAGTGCAAGAAGCGCCGGGCTGAGCCGGCCGTAGAGGTACTCCGACAGGGCGGCGAGCGAGCGGGAGCGGAACGCACGCTTCAGGTAGAGGACGACGAACGCCGCCACGACGAGCGCGAAGCCGGGGACCGCGACGACGGCGCCCCAGGTCGGAGTGTCCGAGGTCAGCCAGTCGCGAAGCAGGTAGAGGACGAGCGCGACGAGACCGCCGATGACGACCAGCGCGACGAGCGCCGCCAGCGCCGCCTGGAGCTTGGCTCGCAGGCTGAGCTTGACCGGCTTCAGGAACCGCTTCTGGGAGATAGCGAGCTGCTTCAGGAACGGGTCCGGCGGCCGGCGGAGGTAGTCGAGCACGCGGGTGAAGGCCCAGCTTCCGACGGTCGCGTCGGGGTCGGGCGCGGCGAGATCCTTGATGCCCGGCACCTCCAGCTCGACCGAGCTCATCGCGTAGCCGTAGCCCGCGAGCGAGTGCGCCTCGACCTCGCTGAACGAGTCGAGGTCGGTGCGCACCTGCGAGAGCATGAGCTGGACGCGCGGCGCGACGTCGTAGGCCACCGCCCCGCGCATGACCGGCGTCGTCGTCGTGTCGGGGTTGTCGTCGGGCACCGGCGGGACGACGAGCGCGGGCAGCCCCTTGCGGAGGTGGATGAGCGCCGAGCGCCCCGGCTGGCGGCGAACGTCCGAGAGCTGCTCCTCCCGCACGCGGTCGCCGTAGATCCCCGACGTCGAGCGCGTGACCGAGGCCGGGATCCGCGTGGACGGCTCGTCCATGTCGGCCATCTGGCCGGACGCGTCGCTGACGATCACGCGCTCGCAGCCCGCGTCGAGGAGCGTGCCGACGCCCTGGTTGTCGTGGACGCCGCCGTCGACGAGCTGGACGCGAAGCTCCCGCGTGCTCTTCCCGATCCGGTAGCGGAAGAGGCCGGACACGGCGAGCGGATGGAAGAGGCCCGGCACGCAGGACGACGCGGCCACGGCGAGCCCGAGCTCGAAGCTCCGTTGGCGCGGAGCGATGTTCTCCCAGTCCGTCGACCTCGAGCCGCTTGTTCTTGTCGATCTCGACCCAGTACTCCTCGTCGCGCGGGTACTCGCCCATGCGCACCGCCTCGAAGCGCCACGCGTGACCGGTGTTCAGCGAGGTGGCGTTGACGATGAGGACGGGCACGGGCGCGTTCTCGCGCTGGGCGTTGTCGCGGAACGGGTTGAAGCCCGGCTCCGCGCCGACGGGACGAACGAGCAGGTCGCGCACCTGCACCATCCCGTCCGGGTTCTCCCTGGGCGCGGGCGGGCCGAAGAGCGGCTCGTCCCAGGCGGGGCGGTAGAAGACCTCGTCGTAGAGCTCGCCGAGGCGGTCCGAGCGCGAGTAGTCGGCGCGGCGCATCCGCCAGTTCTTGGCGAGGTTCGCGGTCGCGAGCGCGCGCACGTGCTGCTCGACACCCGCGAGGAAGGTCGTCTCGAGGTGCTCGACGATCTTGACGTAGTGCTCGTCGGTGATCTCCGCGGCCGGGACGTTCTCGTGCAGATCCTTCAGGTGCAGGTAGAGCTGGGCACCGACGATCGAGCCGCCCGACACGGTCGAGATGACCTCGACCTTGCGCAGGAGCCCGCGCTCGGCCATGCGCGCGAGGACGCCCACGTGGAAAAACGCGGCGCGGAAGCCGCCTCCGGAGAGGGCGAGACCCAGCTTGGGGCGGCGCGCCGGCGGAGCCGGCTCTGAGACGTCTGCGGCGGACACCTCGCCTCCGACCCTCCCACCGGGCGGGCCCGCCTGTCAAACAGCGGCGTGTGCGGAAATCGGCACGATCGCGTTCCAGAATCGGCATGCTCCGTCACAGACGCGTGCGCATTTCCCGGGTACCGTCGAAGGCGGGTGGCGGGTGGTTCTTCCCCTCCCAGGGTGGGGCGCGCGCGTGAGGAGGGACGGAGTCGCGGCCGGCTGGGAGGTCGGTCCTAGTCGCCGGCGATGAAGAACGACCAGCGCCCGTCCGGCTCGATGCCTGCGCGCCAGCCGAGGTAGCCGCTCTCGGGCTGGAAATCGTCGGCGAGATCGCCCAGGAGCTCCCGCTCGTGCGCGCTCAGGTCGCCCTCCTGCTTGTCGTAGGCGAACGGCCACACGTACGTGCCCTGGTTGAGCGTGTAGGGCAGCTCGAGAATGCGAGCCAGGATGTCGATCGTCCGTTCGTCCGAGGTCTCGTCCACCTGCTGCCAGTAGGCGATCGGCCCGTCCTCCGCGGGCAGGCCGAACGTGTACGAGAACTCGTCGTCCGGGATGAGCGGCCGCAGCGCCTCGTAGTCGCCGGACCGGGCCGCCGCCAGAAGCTCGGCGTAGGTCTGGGCGACGGCGTCCGGCAGGCCGACGGATGTCTCGACGGTCTGCGTGACCGAATCCGTCTCGGTGACGGTCTCCGTCTCGCTCCGCGTGACGGTCGTTGTCGAGCCACCGCAGCCGGCTGCGAAAAGCACGGCGAGAAGCAGCGCCGCTCGCACGCGGGGAGCTACGCGCTCTCGGGCGGAGGCTGCATCGTCGCGCCCGGCAGCGGGAACGGGCGCGGCTTCGGCTCGGCGCGCGGCTTGCGCTCCGGCTCCGGGTCGGGCTCGGGCTCGGACGGCTTCTCCGGCTCGACGAAGACGGTCTCGGGAGACTCGCCTGCGAGCAGCCGCTCGAACTGATCCTTGTCGATCGTCTCGCGCTCGATGAGCAGCTCCGTGATCTGGTGCAGCTCGTCCATGTGCTCCTTCAGCACTTGGATCGCCCGGCCGTGCGACTCCTCGATGACGCGGCGGATCTCGTCGTCGATCTCGCGTGCGATCTCCTCGGAGTAGTCCGGCTCGCCGCCCATGTCGCGACCGAGGAACGGCTGGTCGTGGTTGCGGCCGAGCACGCGCGGGCCGAGCTTCTCGCTCATCCCGTAGCGCATGATCATGTGCTTCGCCGTCGACGTGACCTTCTCGAGATCGTTTGCGGCGCCGGTCGTGACCTCGTGGAAGACGAGCTCCTCGGCCGCACGGCCGCCGAGCGTCATCCCCATCTGGTCCATGAGCGCCGAGCGCGTCGTGAGGAACTTGTCCTCGGACGGCAGCGAGATCGTGTAGCCGAGCGCCTGGCCGCGGCTGATGATCGAAATCTTGTGGACGTCGTCGCAGTTCGGCAGGTAGTGCCCGACGATCGCGTGGCCCATCTCGTGGTACGCCGTGATCTTGCGCTCGTGCTCGGAGAGGAGCCGCGTCTTCTTCTCGGGCCCGGCGATGACGCGCATGATCCCTTCCTCGAGCTCGTGCTCGCCGATCGTCTTGCGCCCGCGGCGCGCTGCGAGGAGGGCGGCCTCGTTGACGAGGTTCGCGAGATCGGCGCCGGTGAACCCGGGGGTTCCGGCGGCCAGGGTGTCGAGGTCGATGTCGGCGTCGAGCGGCTTGCCCTTCGTGTGCACCTCGAGGATCTTGCGGCGGCCGTTCCGGTCGGGACGGTCGACCACGATCTGGCGATCGAAGCGGCCCGGGCGAAGGAGCGCCGGATCGAGGATGTCGGGGCGGTTCGTCGCGGCGATCAGGATGATGTTGTCCGTCATCGTGAAGCCGTCCATCTCGACGAGCAGCTGGTTCAGCGTCTGCTCGCGCTCGTCGTGGCCGCCGCCGAGGCCGGCGCCGCGATGGCGGCCGACCGCGTCGATCTCGTCCATGAAGATGATGCAGGGGCTCGCCTGCTTCGCCTGCTCGAAGAGGTCGCGCACGCGCGAGGCGCCGACGCCGACGAACATCTCGACGAAGTCGGAGCCGGAGATGGAGAAGAACGGGACGCCGGCCTCACCGGCGACCGAGCGCGCGAGCAGCGTCTTCCCGGTGCCCGGAGGCCCGTAGAGCAGGACGCCCTTGGGGATCCGCGCGCCGAGCGCCTGGAACTTCTTCGGGTTCTCCAGGAACTCCTTGATCTCCTGGAGCTCCTCGACCGCCTCGTCCACGCCGGCCACGTCCTTGAAGGTGATCTTCGGCGAGTCGGGCGCCATGCGCTTGGCGCGGCTCTTGCCGAAGCTCATCACCTTCGAGCCGCCGCCCTGCACCTGGTTCATCAGGAAGATCCAGAAGCCGAAGAAGAGGACGAACGGCAGCAGGTACGTGAGGAACGACCACCACGGATTCGCGCCGGTGCCCTTCGAGTCGAAGGCGACCTCGTTCTCCTGCAGGACCTGCTGGAACTCGGCCTGCGACTGGTCGCTCGGGTAGTTCGTCTTGAACTTCTTCCCGTCGACCGTCGACTCGATCGACTTGCTCTTCGGGTTGAAGACGACGTCCTTCACCGTCTCCGGCTCGGTCTGAACCGTCGTGATCAGGGTCGAGTAGGCCATCTTCCCGCGCTCGGGCTTGCTCGGCAAAAGCGTCTGCGACGCCAGGTACACGAGCAGCACGATGAGGATCAGCGGAAAAAGCGCGCTACGGAAAAATCGGCTCAAGACGGCATGACTCCTGGGAGGAAGGGTAGCAGCGGGGGCCTAGGCCACCCCGCGCCTGGTCAGTGCTCCTCAGCCTGCGCGATCAGGTCGTCTCGCAACACCCCGATGTAGGGGAGATTGCGATAGCGCTCGGCGAAGTCGAGGCCGTACCCGATCACGAAACGGTTGGGGATCTCGAAGCCCACGTAGCGGCAGTCGACCTCGTTCTCACGCCGCTCCGGCTTGGCCAGGAGCGCGCAGATGTCCACGGACTTCGGCCGTCTCGCCTCGAGGTTTCGCACGAGGTACGAGAGCGTGAGGCCCGAATCGACGATGTCCTCCACGATGAGCACATTCCGATCTTCGACCGAGACGTCCAGGTCCTTGAGGATCCGAACGACCCCGGAGGAGTCCACACCCGCGCCGTAGCTCGAGATCGCCATGAAGTCGACCTCGCACGGGAGGGCGATCCGCCGCATCAGATCGGCCATGAAGAAGATGGCCCCTTTCAGCACGCCGACGAGCAGGAGATCGCTGCCGCGGTAGTCCTCGGTGATCGCCGCGCCGAGCTCGTCGATGCGGTGCTGCAGCGTCTCCTCGTCGATCAGGATCTCGCCGACGCCGGCTTGCAGCTCGTCCGGAAGCACGGGCACTACGCGTCCCTCCGCGCGCTGACGGCGTCTTCCCAGCCCGGAGCCGAGGCGATGCCGGGCACGGTCACGACGTCGTCACCGCGCACGACGAGCGGCCAGGCCTCGCGCTTCGAGCGGGGAACCTTCGCATCCACGAACAGATCCTGAACCTTCTTGCGGCGGCCTGCCAGGCGATCGCCCGCGCGCCAGCCTCGAACGCGCAGCCCGGGACGCTGCGACGCGAGCACCCAGCCGCCCCAGCGGACCTCTCCGTCGAGGGCGACGGGCGCCCGCTCGAGCCACACCTGGTCGTACTCGCGCACGGCCACGACGCCGTCCCCGAGGTCGACGCGCTTCGAGCCCGCCGGCGAGGAGACGAGGTCGGCGAGCGCGCGCTCGACCGGAGCGGCCAGCTCGGCCGGCGGCTCGAGCGAGGCGAGGATGTTCCGCTCGGCGGCGGGATGCAGCTGCCGCAGGAGCGGGAGCACTTCGTCGCGGATGAGCCCGCGGCGCGTCTCGGCATTCGACGAGTCGACACGGAACTCGAGGCCCTCGGCGCGGCAGTACGCCTCGGTCTCGTCGCGCCACACCGTGAGGAGCGGGCGCACGACGCCGTCGTCGCGGCGCACGCGGATCCCGGTCGTCGTCCCGCTCGAGACCAGGCGATAGAGGATCGTCTCGACCTGGTCGGAGGCGGTGTGGCCGGTCGCCCGCAGCCGGCCGGGCTCGAGCGCGTAGCGCAGGTCGCGCAGCTCGGCCTCGGTGCGGCCGGGAGCCTCGACGACACGTGCGCCGAGCCGCTCGGCGCAGAACGCGGCGTCCTCCTCGGACTCCCGCCCGCGGAGCTCGTGGTTCACGTGCAGCGCGTCGACGCGGTAGCCGAGCGCGCCGAGCGCGTGCCAGAGACAGGTGGAGTCGGCGCCGCCGGAGACGAGACAGAGGACGTCGCCTCCCGCCGGAACGAGGTCGTGCGTGCGCACGTGCTCCTCGATGCGCCTGCGGAGAGCGGCCGTGTCCACACGGCCATCTTAGAGAGGCCCTTAGAGGAGCGGAGCTACGTCGCAGCCGCGCTTGGCGAGCTCCGGCTGGGCCTGGAGCAGGATGTCGCGCGCGAAGTTCGCGAGGCCGTACGAGCGCTGCATGTGGAAGCCGGCCTTGTCGCGCTCCTTCGCGGCGAGCGTGACTGCGCGGCTGTACTCGCGGAACATCCCGTCGATCAGCTTCTGCGACTGCTTGAGCGCGGGATCGAGCGGCTTCACGTAGGTGACCCGCTTGGCCGCGTCCTTGGCCTCCTTCGCGACCTCGTCGGCCCCGATCTCGCCCCTGCGGAAGCCCTCCGACCACACCGAGAGCGCCTGTCATGTTCGTGGTCGCCGTCTGGATGAACCGCTTGTCGACCGCCGAGCAGGAGTGAGCCTCCGCGCTCTCGGCGCCGCCGCCCAGGACGGCAAAGCCGAGTCCGAGCACGAGTAGAAGAACAGCCGCAGTGATGCCGAGGGGACGCATCGACGCAAAGCATCCGTGGAGAAGGGGCACCGTGCCACCCCCGTCGGGGTGTCCCTCGTTCGGCACGCTCAGGCGAAGATGAGCGAGCGGTACGTGATCGTCCGCTGCATCCCGATCGAGTCGTAGAGCGCGAGCGCGGGGTCGTTCTCGGGGCGGACGAAGAGGCACACCTGCGGCGTCTGCTCGAGGAGCAGGCGGCACAGGTCGGCGAGGGCGCGCTTGGCGTAGCCGCGGCCGCGCAGGGCGGGCTCGACCCAGACCTGCTGGAGCTGGACGGCGCGGTGCGTCCACGCGGACGCCTCCGCCTTGAAGAGCACGTGGCCTTCCTCCCGCCAGATCCAGCTTCGGCCCTGCTCGATCTGCGCGCGCGTGCGCCACTCGAAGAGCGACGGGTCGCGGCCGTAGGCGTCGATCCCGACCTCCTCGTAGTACGCGTCGGCCGCGGCGGGAACGATCAGGTCGAGATCGTCGAGCGTCGCCGCCCGCAGCCCGCTCTCCCCCGGCGGCGGCGGCGTGTCGAGCACGTACACGGGCTGGCCGGGGCGGTCGTCCGCCGGGGTGGGAAGCCGCCGGCCGATCGCGTCCCAGAGCTCGGTCACCGCCCGCTCCTCGCCCACGATCATCCGCGGCTCGCCCTCGACGGCGAGATCGGCGAACTCCGCGGTCTGCGGGCCGGACGGGACGACGTTCGCGCCGACGTGGCAGAGCGCCGTCAGCTTGCCGCCCTCCTCGGCCAACCCGGCGAAACGCCCGAGCCCGCGCCGGGCGACGTCCTCGAGGAACACGCGCTCGACCGGGTCGCCCGCGCAGAACGCGAGGATCCGGTGGAGATCGGGCGAGCGTACGAGCCGCGGCACGGGAGGAACATACCCCTGCTCGGCAGGCAAGTTAGGCTGCCGCCATGCCGATCCACGTGCGAGCCAACGAGGGCGACTACGCCGAGGCCTGCCTTCTCCCGGGAGACCCGCTGCGGGCCAAGTACATCGCCGAGACGTTCCTCTCGGACGTCCAGCAGCGGAACTCGGAGCGCGGGATGCTCGGGTACACGGGAACGTTCAACGGCAAGCCGGTCTCGGTGCAGTCGACCGGGATGGGCTGCCCGTCCGCGGCGATCGTGATCGAGGAGCTCATCCAGCTCGGCGTGAAGCGCCTGCTCCGCGTCGGCACCTGCGGCGGGCTCCAGCCGGACCTCGAGCTCGGCGACCTGATCGTCGCGCTCTCCGCCGTCCCCGCGGACGGAACCGCGCGCCACTACGTCGGCGGCGAGCCGCATGCACCCACCGCGGACTTCGAGCTCGTCCACGCGGCCGTCCACTCGGCCAAGGAGCTGGGGAAGCGCGTGCGCGTCGGCCCGATCGTCTCGAGCGACGTCTTCTACGACCCGGACACCGGCCGCGCCCAGCGCTGGTCGGACCGCGGCATCCTCGCCGTCGAGATGGAGGCCGCCGTCCTCTTCACCGTCGGCGCCCTGCGCAAGGTGCAGGCGGGCTGTCTGCTCACGGTCAGCGACGTGATCGTCGAGGGCGAGTTCAAGCGGATCACGGACGACGAGCTGCGCGCCGCGGTGGACCAGATGACCGAGCTCGCGCTCGGCACCGTCACGCAGTGACGGACATCGCGTTCGTCGTCAATCCGGCGTCCGCGGGCGGATCGACGGGCCGCCGCTGGCCCGAGATCGCGCGCCGCGCGGCCGCCGCCGACCTCGACGGCGACGCGTTCATCTCGACGAAGGCCGGCGAGATCGCCGATCTGGCCGAGCGGGCCGCGAACGACGGCGCACGCATGGTGATCGCGGTCGGCGGCGACGGGACCGTGTTCGAGACCGTGAACGGCCTCATGCGGGCGGGCAACCGCGACGTCGAGCTGGCGATCCTTCCGCGCGGCACGGGCAAGGACTACATGCGCACGTTCAAGATCCCGGGCGACCTCGACAAGGCGCTCGCGATCGCGCGCGACGGCGTCGTCCGGACGATCGACGTCGGCCATGCGCGCTACCTGGCCTGGGACGGCGCCGAGGCCGAGTCGTGGTTCGCGAACTTCGGCGGCGCCGGGATCAGCGGCGCGATCGCCCGGCGCGCGGACACGTCCTCGAAGGCGTTCGGCGGGCGCGTCTCCTTCTTCTGGGCGACGACGACCGTGTTCATGCGCTGGTCGCCGAGCCAGATGACCGTACGCGTGGACGACGAGGAGCGCTCGGGCCCGATGCTCGAGGTGCTCGCGACGATCGGCCGGTACGCCGCCGGCGGTATGAAGGTGACGCCCGACGCCGAACCGGACGACGGCCTGCTCGACGCGCTCCTGATCGGAGACGTGAACAAGGCCGACTTCGTGCTCACGGTTCCCAAGATGTACCGCGGCACGCACGTCCGCCACAAGAAGGTGGAGACGCTGCGCGGGCAAGACGGTCGCGATCGACGCCGACGAGACGCTCCCGATCACGCTGGACGGCGAGCAGCCGGGGACGACGCCGATCGTCTTCAGCGTCGTGCCGAACGCGCTGAAGCTCCGCGTTCCCTAGGCGATCCCGAGCCGGTCGGCGACGAGTTCGGCGGGCAAACTGCTGGCCGAGTAGGGTCCGAGTTGAGGAAGGAACAGCGTCTCGTCGCATGGGGAAGGAACCACGAAGGTGAGCGAGGCAGCGGGCGAACTTCAACCACGCGCTGAACAGACCTCCGACCACGAGGTCGTCGTCATCGGCGCAGGCCAGGCGGGGCTCACGATGGGCTACTACCTGGCCCAGCAACGACGACAGTTCGTCGTCCTCGAGCGAAGCGGTTCAGTTGCGCCCGCATGGCGGGAGCGCTGGGACTCGCTGACGCTCTTCACGCCGCGGCGCTACAGCGCCTTGCCCGGTCTCCCGTTCCCGGGTGACCCCGACGGCTACCCCACCCGCGACGACGTGATCGAATATCTCGAGCGCTACGCGGAGACCTTTGAGCTCCCGATCGAGCTCAACAGCAACGTGCGCAGGCTTTCTCACAAGGGCGGGCGCTTCGTCCTCGAGGTCGACGGACGGACGATCACAGCCGACCAGGTCGTCGTCGCGACGGGCCCGTTCCAGGCGCCGTTCGTCCCCAAGCTTGCCGGGCTAGGCGGGCGGAGTCTTCTTCGCGGCCGGCTTCTTGGCGGCCGGCTTCTTCGCCGCGGCGGGCTTCTTGGCGGCGGCTGCCGCGGGCTTCTTCGCGGCCGGCTTCTTGGCGGCGGGCTTCTTCGCCGGAGTGCCCTCGAGCTTCGCGAGGCGCTTCTCGAGCTTCTCCAGGTTCAGGCGGAGATCCTTGATCTCGTCGGCGGCGGCGAGTCCCACCTGGCGGAGCGTCTGCCGGGTCTTCTCGTCCACGGTGCCCTTCGCGGACACGACCTTTCCGAGCGCCTCGGTCACGCGCGGGTTCTTGCCCATCTCCTCGAGGAGGCGCGTCACGGCCTCTTCGCCGGCGCTGGCGAGCCGGCCGAGAACGGTTGCATCCGAGTTGTTCTTGCTGTCTGCCATACGTCTCCTTCGTGGGTCTCGACTGGACAATACCCACGAAGGCGCGGGCCGACACGCCGGTTCAGGCGGTGCGGACGCGACGGCGGCGAGCGAACCACACGGCGGCGAGCACGAGGCCGGCGAGCAGCGCGAGCGGCGCGATCGTCGCGACGGCGACGAACGTCCAGGCCGCGACCGCGAGGAAGGCCTGCGCGCCGTCGCTCCAGGCGTCCACGATCCCGCCGTCGCTCGACGCGGCGACCGGAGCCACGCGCTCGCCGAGCACGATCGAGATGGTCGCGTACGAGGTCTGGTCGTCGAGGTAGCGCAGCCGTCCCCGGGCCTCCTCGAGCTGGAGCTGCGTGTCGTTCAGGTTCGACTGCACCGCGAGCGCGGACTGCACCGTGTCGGCCTTCTGCGAGCAGCGCGAGCAGCTGGCGCTCGACCGCCTCGAGGTGACGCACGCGCGACTGGAGGTCGACGTACTCCGCCGTGACCTCGGTCGAGGTCTCCTGCTCGCTCTCCAGGCGCCCCAGCGACTCGAGCGAGGCGAGCGAGGTCACGTAGGCCTTCGCCGGCACGCGGACGACGATCGAGCCGCGCGTCGGCTTGCCCGGCTTCGGCTGGCTCGACTCCGAGCTGACCACGAACCCGCCGGCGCCGGCTGCGATCGCCCGCGCCTCCCGGATCGCGTCGTCGAAGTCGCCGCGCGCGACCGACAGGCGGATCGACGCGTTCTGGATCACCTTCTCGCCGATCGGGCGGCACGCCCGGCGCGACGACGGCGACGTCCTCGCCTCCGCCGGCGGAGGAGTCTTCGTCGACCACCGGGCCTTCCATCGCTCCGGCCGTCGCGGCGCCGGCGGAGTCGCCGGCGTCGTCGGAGCCGGAGCACCCGACGGCGAGTAGGAGGGCGGCGCACGCAAGCACGAGGAACGGGAGTGTTTTTCTCATCGTGGTTGCTCTGACCGGGCGAACGCTGCGAAAGTTCCCGGCCGTGGACGGCTTTCGCTTCTCCGAGGATCTCAGCGTCCGCTTCAGCGAGACCGACGCGCAGGGGATCGCGAACAACGCCGTCTACCTGAACTGGTTCGAGGTGGCCCGCGTCGCCTACCTCGCCCGCTTCCGCGGCGGCTACAAGGGGCTCATCGAGAGCGGCGTCGAGGCGGTGACGCTCGAGACCCACGTCCGCTACCGCGCACCATGCCGCTTCGACGACCGGCTGCGGATCTGGGTGCGCGTGCCCGATCCGGAGAGGCTCCGCGCGCGCTTCCGCTTCGAGTACGCGATCGAGCGCGACGGCGAGGTCGGTGGCCGACGGCTGGACGAGCCACGCCACGGTGGGCGCAGAGTCGCTCTCGCCCGTGCGGATGCCCGGCTGGCTCGCCGACGAGATCCGCGCCGCGGAAACGCCAGTAGCGTGGGAGAAGCCTAGCGCCGGCGCGTCATCAGCGCGGCCAGGATTGGTCGTCGTCGGCCCGGTGGTCGTCCCACCGGTTCCCGGAGGTGGAGGTGGCGGCGCCGGAGGATTCGCAGGCGGCGGGGGCGGCGGCGGCGCGACCGGGATCGTCCCGACGCGAACGATCCGCGGCTCCGAGTGGTACGAGGTCGTGAACGTCTCCTCGTAGAGCACCTTGTCGCCCTGGTAGACGGTGCGGGTGACCGTGACCTGGCGCGACGGCTCGCCCGGGTCCTCGACGACCTTCTCGCCCACGTGCATGGTCGGGTCGGGGACGCGCTCGACCTTCGGCTTGCCCGTCGACTTCAGCGGGCCCGGCGACGCTCTCGACGTGGCGGTTGGTCGGCGCGCCGAGGATGCGGATCGTGATCCCCGTGTCGCCGTTCTCGCCGCGCATGACGATCCAGTTCTTCGTGTCGTTGATGAACTCGAGGTTCACGTCCGGGTAGTTCACGGTCGCGTCGCGGCCGAGCGGATAGCGGCTGATGTAGAGGCTGTGCGCGCGGCGCACGGTCAGGTCGAGCCCGGCCTCCCACGCGGCGTTGAAGACGGTCGTGGCGACCTGGGAGACGCCGCCGCCGAAGGCGTCCTGGTACTCGTTGTCCATGATCGTCGGCGCCATGCGGAAGCCGCGCTTCTCGGTGCGCGGGCCGACGACGTCGTTGAAGGAGAAGGTCTGCCCGCCGGCGAGCGTCGTCCCGTTGATGAGGCGCGTGGCGAGCTTGAGGTTGGTGATGCGGTCGAACGTGCCCGAGTACGGCGTGTAGAAGGACGCGAGCACGCGCGTGATCCCCATGGCCTTCGCCTTCGCGGTCGTCAGCGCCGGCGGCGACTCGACGACGACGAGGCTGGCCTCCCGGCGCTGCGTGGAGAGCGCGCCGGCGAGGAGCGCCTTCGCGGTCGCGGCCGCGTCGAGCTTGCGCCCGGCGCCGCTCGGGACGACGCGCACGTGCACCCCGTCGGCGGCGACCCTGAACGACGCCTCCTTCGGCCTGCGGTTGACCGCACGGGCGAGACCGTTGAAGTACCGGTTCGCCTCGGGCCCGCCGACCCCGAGCTCGGAGCGCCCGTCGGCCGGAAGGCGAAGGAGCCCCGCCATCTGCTGGGGCCGCACGACCCAGTGCGCGTTCTTCCAGCCGAAGCGAACCGAGCCGGAAAGGGCCGTCCGGACCTGATCCATGACCGGCGCCAGCTCCTCGCTCGTCACCTCGGGCTGCGCGACCGAGACGGGCAGCGCGACCGGCGTCCGCTCGAAATGCGCGAGCTCGTGCACGATGGAATCGCCCGCCTCGCGCCGGTTCAGCGCACGGCCCTCGCGCGCCTCGACGAGCACCGGGTCGAGCCCGTCGAGCTCGATGGCGGCATTGCGGCCGGGGCGGTCGTAGCCCTTCGCGATCGCGTCCAGCTTCGCGGCCAGCGCGGGCTCGTAGACCTCGGCGGCCGGATCGACGTCCGCGCCCGTCAGGCGCACGACGAGGCGCTTGATCCCGCGGAACGGCATCGGCCACGCGCCCTCGTCCTGGGCCTCCGCGGCGAAGCGGTTCCAGTCGACCTCGGCCTCGACGTCGGCCGGCGCGATCTCGAACGACTTCCCCGCGACGGTGACGACGAGGGGCTTCGACGCGACCGACTCGTACTCCTCGGCGAGGAATGCCGCCGCCTCGCTCTGGCTCATCCCCGAGACGTCGACGCCGGCGACGGTCACGCCCGCGGCGATCTCGTCGCTCGAGCCCGCGAAGAGCACGCCCACCGTGACGCCGAAGAAGAGGACGAGCGCGCTCGTCCAGACGACGATGCGCTTCCAGGGCACGGACCGCACCGCGACGACGACCTGTTTGCCACGGCTTTTCTTGCGCTTCCGTACCGGCCTGGGCGGCGGCTCCGCAGTTGCCGCTCCCAATGCGCTTCCACCCTCTCGTTCCACCGTCGGAAGACTAGCCGCGCCAGCGTTTTCCTTACATGGGAACTACCAGCGGCGCGGCGGCTCGAGCCCGGCCTGCGCGCGCAGCTCGAGCACGCGCCGGACGTGCTCGTCGAGCAGGCCCTTCTCCGCCAGCGGAACGAGCGCGGCGACGGCCTCGCGCGCGTCCTTGCTGCTCGTGAAGAGGACGAGGTCGGCGCCCGCGCGCATCGCCTGCACCGCCCAGCGCCGGGTCCAGTCTCCGGTCTGGACGATCGAGAGCGAGTCGGTGATCGCGACGCCCTCGAAGCCCATGGCCCGTAAGCGCTTGTAGGTGTTCGGATTCGCGACCGCCCGGCGCGGCCCGAGCTCCCGGTAGAACGCGTGGCTCGTCATCACGCACGGGACGCCGGCGTCGATCGCGGCCCGGAACGCCGCCAGCTCCTTCGGGACGAGGCGCGCCTTCACACGCGGCTCGAGGTCGGTCGAGACGGGCGCCGTCCCGAGGCCGGGGAAGTGCTTGACGCAGCCGATCGCCCCTCCGTCCGCCAGCCCGCGCGCGAACGCGAGGCCGAGCGCGGGCCGGGAGAAGTGCCGCGACCCGAGCGGCCCGGTCTTCAGGTCGAGCACCGGTGCGAAGTCGCCGTGAACGCCTCTCCGGCGCAGCGCCCGGGCCGTCGCGCGCCCGGCGTTTCGCGCCGCGGCCTTCGTCCGGTACGAGGACGCGGGCGACGCCGGAGGCAGGGTCGAGAACGCGCGGACCTCCCCGCCCTCCTGGTCGACGAACGACGAGCACGTTCTTCGGGCGCGGCTCCGAGAGATTCCACCGCTGCACGAGGATGCCCGCCGCGCCCGCGCGGCGCCTTCGGGACCGTCGAGACGACGACGAGCGCGGCCTTGTGGCGCGCCGACAGCCCGGCGAGCGGATCGGCGTCCGCGGGCGCCCCGAAACCGAGCGCCGCGACGGCCGCCTGTGCGAACGCTGCGAAGAGCACGGCCGTAGACTAGTTCCGTGGACTTTTCGCTCACACCGGAGCAGCGCGCGATCCAGGCAACCGTCCGTCAATTCGTCGACGAGCGGGTGCTGCCGAACGCGATCGAGAACGACATCGCCCACCATCTCGACATGGGGATCATCGAGGGCATGGCCGAGCTCGGCCTGCTCGGAATGGTCATCCCGGAGGAGTACGGCGGCGCCGGTCTCGACTTCGTCTCCGAGGCGCTCGTGTGCGAGGAGATCGAGCGCGGCGAGGCCGCGTTTCGCACGCTCATCTCCGTCCACGTCGGGCTGAACTCGCTGGCGCTCCTCAAGTACGCGAACGAGGAGCAGAAGGAGCGCTACCTGACCCCGCAGGCGCGCGGAACCGCGATCGCATGTTTCGGGCTGACCGAGCCCGCCGCCGGCTCCGACGTCGCCGCGATGCTGACGAATGCGCGCCGCGAAGGCGACTCCTACGTCCTGAACGGCCAGAAGAACTGGATCTCGTACGCGTCGGTCGCCGACCACGCGGTCGTCTTCGCGAAGACCGACCCGGATGCGAAGCACAAGGGCATCTCGGCGTTCATCGTCGAGACCGGCTGGGACGGCGTCTCGGCCGTGGACACGGAGAACAAGCTCGGCATCTGGGCCGGCTCGACCGGGCGAGCTCTTCTTCGAGAACGTCGAGGTCCCGGCCGAGAACCTCCTCGGCGAGGAGGGCCAGGGCTTCGAGATCGCCATGTACGGGCTCGACCAGGGCCGCTTCACGGTCGCGGCCGGCGCGTGCGGCGTGATCGCCGCCTGCATCGAGGCCTCCGTCGCGTACGCGCGCGAGCGCCAGACCTTCGGCAAGCCGATCGGCAAGCACCAGTTCGTGCAGGACATGATCGCCGAGATGGTGCTCGGCTACGAGACGTCGAAGCTCCTCGTCATGCAGGCCGCGTGGCTCAAGGACCAGGGCGTTCGCAACACGCGGGAGACGAGCCTCGCCAAGTGGCACGCGACCGAGTCGGCCTTCAAGGCGGCGCACCTCGCGATCCAGGTGCACGGCGCGTACGGCTACTCCGCGGAGTACGGCGTCGAGCGCCATTTCCGCAACGCGCGCGCGCCGATCATCTACGAGGGCACGACGCAGATCCACAAGATGATGCAGGCCGAGCACGCGCTCGGATACCGCGACCTGAACGGCAAGGACGGCGACGCCTCGCCGATCACGGCCTGGGCGCCGGCGCTCCTCGCCCGGTAGGCAGATGCGTCTCTTCACGCTCGTCGCGGTCGCGCTCGTCGCGGCGGCGCTCGCGCTGCCTGCGGGGTCGGCTCCTCCGGCCAGGGGCGTCTTCGTCCCCGGGCAGTCGCTCGGCGGCGTCACGCTCGGGATGACGCAGGAGGAGGTGCTCGCCGCGTGGGGCCCGAAGCACGGCGTCTGCCTCGAGTGCACGGTCGAGACGTGGTACTTCAACTCGGTGCCGTTCGCGCCGCGAGGGCGCCGGCGCGATCTTCGAGGACGGCGTCGCGGTGCAGCTCTTCACCATCTGGAAGCCGGAGGGCTGGACGACGCCGGACGGGCTCACGCTCGGGGATCCCGAGGACGAGGTGCCGGGCGACCTCGTCGTCTCCGAGGAACGGGAGTGCGACGGCTACACGGCCATCCTCGCCCCCGACGAGGACGCGGTCAGCGTCTTCTACGTCTACGCCGGGTCGCTCTGGGGGTTCGGGCTCATGCGCCCGGAGCTCAATCCGTGTCTGTGAGCGCGGCCGGCAGCTCGCCGAGGCTCGCCAGCGCGTCGTCGCGCTCCGGGTAGCGCCCCTCGCGGTCGAGGAGGAACGCCTGCAGGCCGAGCGCCCGGGCGCCCTCGACGTCGTCCGAGAGGGAGTCGCCGATCATCGCCGCCTCGCCCGGCTCGACCTCGAGCAGCTCGAGCACCGCGCGGAAGATGGTCGGGCTCGGCTTCACCTTGCCGTGGCTCCCCGAGGAGATCCACGCGTCGACGTCGATCTCGAAGTGGCGCACGAACGCGGCCAGGTCGCGGTTCGTGTTCGAGATGAGGCCGAGCTTGAGGCCGCGGGCGCGCAGCTCGGCCAGGGTCGGCAGTGCGTCCTCGTAGAGCTCGAAGTTCTCGTGGCGCTCCCAGCCGCGCGTGATCTGGAGCGCGATCGCCCGGATCGCGGGGCCCTCGGCGCCCATGCCGCGCAGGATGTCCTCGGTGAAGCGCACCCAGATCTCCTCGTCGTGGTCGAGCTCGGGATGGCGGCGGAGATCCTGGAGCGCCTCGGCGCGCGCGGCCGGATACCGGTCGGGTTCGAGCTCGAGCCCGTAGACGGCGGCCGCGTCGCGATAGCCGGGTCCGCCGAGCAGCGGCCCTGGCTTCGCCAGCGTGAAGTCGACGTCGAAGAGGACGGCGCGGAGGGGCAACTCAGTACGCGACGGGCCGGCGGTTCGCGAGCGACGGGAGGAAGCTGCGGATCGAGCGCATCCGGTCCCGGTCGAGGTCGGCGACGATCACGCAGTCCTCGTCGGGCGCGGTCGCGAGCACGGTCCCCCAGGGATCGACGATGATCGAGCGCCCGTACGCCGCCTTGCCGTCGTGCGTGATGCCCCACTGGTTCGGCGCCGCGACGTAGCACTGGTTCTCGACCGCCCGCGCGCGCAGGAGGAGCTCCCAGTGGTCCTTGCCGGTCGCGAGCGTGAAGGCGGCGGGAACGGTGATCAGCTCGGCGCCGTCGAGCGCGAGCTTGCGGAAGAGCTCCGGGAAGCGCAGGTCGTAGCAGATCGTGAGGCCCGTCTCCCACCCCGCGGTCTCGACGACCACGCTCTCGTCGCCGGGCTCCTCGGCCTCCGACTCGCGGTAGACGAGCCCGCCGACCTCGACGTCGAAGAGGTGGATCTTGCGGTAGACGGCCGCGATCTCGCCCTCGGGGGAGAAGACGACGCAGGTGTTCGAGAGCTTCTCGCGCCCGTCGCGGCTCTCGGTGATCGAGCCGCCCACGATCGTGATCCCGTGCTTGCGGGCCCAGCCCGCCATCGCGCTCGACCGTCTCGCCGCCCTCGAGCGGCTCGGCGGCGGCGCGCATCGTCTCGACCGAGCCGAACGCGTTCCACTTCTCCGGCAGGGCGACGAGCTCGGCGCCGTCGGAGGCCGCCTCGGCCACGAGGCTCTCGGCGGTCGCGATGTTCTCGGACTTCTCGGCGCGGGCGGAGAGCTGGACGCACGCGACGCGGAGACGATCGGCCATGGGTCTGAGGATAGCCTTGCGCCCATGAGCCGCACGCCGGCGGAGATCCTGGGAGGCGCGAAGACGATCGCGCTGGTCGGCGCGTCGCCGAATCCGATGCGGCCCTCGAACCGCGTCATGCGCTACCTGCTCGAGCAGGGCTACGACGTCCGCCCGGTGCGCCCGCTCGTGCGCGAGGTGCTCGGCGTGCCGTGCGTCGGCTCGCTGGCGGAGATCGACGAGCCGATCGACCTCGTGGACGTCTTCCGCCGCGCCGACGCCTGCCCCGACGTGGCCCGCGAGGCGGTGGCGGCCGGCGCGAAGGCCGTGTGGCTCCAGCTCGGCCTGGTCTCCCCGGAGGCGCGGCGCATCGCCGAGGACGGCGGGCTCGAGTACGTGGAGAACCGCTGCACGGCGATCGTCCACGAGTCCGAGCTGGTCTAGATCGTCGTCCTCGTCGATCAGGCGCAGCACGAAGTAGCCGATCGCGATGAGGAAGACGAGCGCCTGCTCGGCGTTCATGAGCACGCCCGCGTAGTTCTGATCCTGGGTCGCCGTGAGCCCCCAGATGCGCGGAGCGGTTTCGTAGAAGTCGTAGACCGGCCGCGTTGCGAACGTGAGCGCGAGGCCGAGGAACGCCGAGCCGACGAACGCGGCCGCGAGGTAGCCGAGCGAGGCGAGCGTCGAGAGCGGGTTCGGCTTCCCGCAGATGACGGGCCACCAGAAGAGGAGCCCCATCGCGATCAGCGCGACGTGCTCCACATAGAGGAGCCAGTGGTTGCGAAGCGCCGCGTCGTAGAAGCCGGCGTAGTGGATGGCGTACCACCCCACGAGCCACACCGGCAGCGCGACCTTCGGGCGCGTGAGCACGGCCAGCGGCTTTCCGCCGCGCCGGACCAGTCCGTCCACCATCGCCGGCGTCAGGCCCAGCAGGAGGAGCGGCGGGGCCCAGTCGGCGATCATCACGTTCTGGAGCAGGTGGACGAGGAGCAGGTAGTGGACGGCCAGCGTCTCGATCGGCGAGTTCAACGCCGCGACGATGAGCAGGAGCCCCGCGAAGAACGAGACGATGCGAAGCGGACGCACCTCCTCCCGGCGGACAGCCAGCACGTAGACGACCGCCGCGAGCACGCAGAGCGCCAGGAAGAACGGCTCCCAGCTCCACGCGTACGGATCGCCGTGGTGGGTCACGCCGGCCCGGGGGAAACGGTCAGGGCGCCCGTCTCCGCCGGACGTACAGCGCGCCCGCTGCGCCGGCGAGCCACCGCGACGCCGATCCCGCCGTAGAGCCAGATGCTCCGCGAGTCCGACGGCGGCGAGTAGTCGAGGCTCCCGTTCACGGCCACGGCCTCCCCGCCGACCTCGACCGGCACGGACCAGTCGGTGATGTGGTGGTCGGAGTCGCGGTCGTCGCGAACGATCTGCGGATCGGTGGCGCTCATCCAGTGGATGCGATGGTCGTGCCACTCGAACCGGTTGCCGTCCGCGACCCGTTCCCACTCGGGCGGCGCGGAGACGACGAGGTCGTCCGGCGGGTTCTGCGCCGCCGTAGCGATCGCGGTTGAGATACCGGGAGGGCGAGTTCACGTTCTCGTAGACCCCTCCGTCCTCGAACTTGAGGTACGGCTCCTGACCGTAGCCGAGCACGATCACGGTCTCGCCGGTGTCGTTCGTCATCGCGACGCGGTCGTCCGAGTCGAGGATCGTGACGCCGAGCCCCGCGACGGCCGGCTCGATCCCGGTCACGGTCGAGCGAAAGCCCCGCGCGGCCCCGTCGCCGTGCGCGAGCGCCGCCGGAGACGGCGACGAGCGCGGCAAGAGCAGCAATGACTAGGGCGCGCATCGGTTCGATCGTGCCAGAACCAGACTGCGCGCCCTACGGGAACCTCGCGATTCCCGGTGTATCGGGGTGCCCGGATTCGAACCGGGGACCTCGCCGACCCGAACGGCGCGCGCTACCAGGCTGCGCCACACCCCGAGGCCGCAATAGGCTAGCGCAATCGCGAGCTGCAGACGAGATCATCGCCTTCTGCGACGAGCTTCTCGACGTCGCCTCGTATCCCGACCACACGCCGGTCGGGCTCCAGGTCGCGGGCGCGGACGAGGTGACGAAGCTCGTCTGCTCGGTCTCCCCGTCGCGCGAGCTGTTCGAGCGGGCCGCGGAGGCGGGCGCGCAGCTCGTCCTCTGCCACCACGGGCTCTTCTGGGAGCGCGACGACCGCGTGATCGGCCCGGTCATGCGCGAGCGCCTGCGGACGCTCTTCGACGCGAACCTGAACTTCGCCGCCTACCACCTCGCCCTCGACGCGCATCCCGAGATCGGCAACAACGCGTACCTCTGCCGCGAGCTCGGCATCGAGGCGGAGCGCGTCTTCTCCGAGGTCGGCTGGGGCGGAACGCTGCGCGAGCCGGTGGCCATGAGCGCGTTCGCGGAGCGGATCCAGGCGCTCGTCGACCGCCCGCCGCTCGTCTTCGCCTACGGCCCGGAGGAGATCCGCACGGTCGCGGTGTGCTCGGGCGGCGCGGCCAGGGCGATCGACGAGGCGATCGCCGAGGGCTACGACTGCTTCCTCACCGGCGAGGCCGCCGAGCCGACCAAGCACCTCGCCAAGGAGGGCGGCATCCACTTCGTCGCGGCCGGCCACTACGCGACCGAGACGTCCGGCGTGAAGTTCCTCTCGGACCGGATCAAGGAGCGCTTCGGCGTCGAATGGGAGTTCGTCGACCTCCCGAACCCGGTCTAGCCACGACGGCTATTGCCGCGTCCGGGGTCCACCACTATTGTGTGGATATGGATGTGGAGGTAGCGGGCCTTTGAGCGAGGCCCGGACAATCGAAGGTCGCACCCCAGCCCGCCTGCGCGCTAACGCCAGCGGGTTTTTTTGCGCCCTCGTTCGGTAAGGGAAAGGAGCGTTCCGTGGCCAATCATCTGACGCCGGAAGAGCTGTCCGAGGAACTCGGAATCGACCGCGACGAGATCATCAGGGTCTGCATGCAAGAGTCGATCCCGATCTACCACGGAAAGATCGACAAGAGCCTCTTCGCGGCGCAGCTCCAGGCTTCGGGCCCGCTCCAGAAGTCGGCGTAGGTAGCTAGCGCGCCGCGGCGCGCTTGCGGCCGGACGAAGCCTTCTTCTTCGGCTTCGCCGCCGGCTCGCCGTCGGACTTCGACATCGCGACGCTCTGCTTCAGGGCGTCCATGAGATCGATCACCTCGGCGCTCTCCGGCGCCTCCGGAATCGTGATCTCCTTGCCGGCGAGCTTCGCCTCGAGCATCGCGCGCAGCTGGTCGCGGTAGTCGTTACTGAAGTCCGTCGGGACGAATTCGCCCTTGAGGTTGTCCACGAGCTGGACGGCCATGTCGAGCTCGGCCTTCCCCAGCTTCGTTCCCGAGACCGCTTCGTCGATCTCCTTGCGCTCACGGATGTCCTCGGCGTAGTAGAGCGTCTCGAGCGCGAGCGAGTCGCCGAGCGGACGGATGTAACAGAGGTTCTCCTTGCCCCAGAGGATGAACTTGCCGACGGCGCCGAGCTCCGTCTTCTTCATCGCCTCGAGGAGGAGGACGTACGGCTTGCGCTGCGCGTCGGCCTCGGCCGGCGCCAGGTAATAGGTGCGATCGAAGTAGATCGGGTCGACCTCGGACATCGGGACGAAGCGGTCGATCTCGATCGACTGCGAGCGCGTGAGCGCCATCGCCTCGAGCTCGGATTCCTCGACGATCACGTACTGGCCCTTCGCGAACTCCCAGCCCTTGACGAGCTCCTCGGGCTCGACGTCGCGCTCGTGCACCGGGCAGTAGCGCTTCTGCTTGATCGGCGTCCCGCACTCGCGGTGCAGGTTCCGAAACGACACGTCCTTGCGCTGCTGCGCGACGGCCAGCCCGATGGGGATGTTCACCAGGCCGAAGTTGATGGATCCGTTCCAGATGGTGCGCATGGGACCGAAAACGTTCTGCGCGTCGAAGCGCTTCCCTGCTAGAGGCGGCGGGCGCCGTAGTACGTGCTCGAGTACCACGAGTCGCTGAGGCTCGAGATCTTCACGACGTCACCGGTGTGCGGCGAGTGGATGAACTGGCCGCCGCCGATGTAGATCCCGACGTGGCCGAGCCCGTTGAAGAAGACGAGGTCGCCGGGCGCGAGCATCGAGCGGGAGACCGGTGAGCCGTAGCCGTACTGCATGGCCGCGTTGTGCGGCAGCGAGACGCCGACCTGTGCGAACGACGTACTGGACGAAGCCCGGAGCAGTCGAAGCCGCTCGGTGATGCGCCGCCCCAGACGTACGGGACGCCCAGGTACTGCATCGCGATGCCGACCACACCCCCGTAGCGGGCATCCGGCGTCTCCCCGTCGATGAAGTCGTCCGAGCTGCCGCCCGAGCTCGTCGGCGTCGCGGGCGTGTTGTTCGAGGCGCTGCTCCGCAAGCTCCTTGAGACGCGCCTGGCGCTTGGCCTCGGCCGCCTCGATGCGGGCGATCTCGTCCTTGATCGACGCCAGCATCCGCTCGCGCTCGCTCAGCTGCGACTCGATGCTCGCCTTCTGCGCGGCCAGCTCGTCGACGACCGCGGCCTGGCGCTTCTGCGCCTTGGCCAGCTCGGCCTCGCGCTTCTTCATCTCCTTCTTCGCACGCTCGATCTCGGTGACGATCCGGAGATCCTGCTTCGACACCCGGTTGACGGCGTCGGCGCGGTCGAGGAAGTCGGTCAGGCTCGTGGCGCCGAGCAGGATCTCGAGCGTCGAGGACTCGCCGGTCGTGTACAGAGCGAGGAGCCGGGCCTGGAGCGTCTTCTCGGCCTTGCGGAAGCTCGCCTTCGCCATCTGGAGGTGGCGCTTGTTCGCGGCCTGGTCGGCCTGGATCTGATCGAGCTCGATGTTGGCGGCGTTGTAGGACTCGATCGCCTGCTCGACCTGCATGTCGAGCGCGTGGATCTGCTCGAGGACCTGCTGCGCCTCGGCGCGCTTGGCTGCCGTGGGGGGCGCTGCGGCGGCCGTCGCGGCCATAAGAGCGGTCGCCAGGACCACGACGGAGATAAACGCCGCTCTCTTGGTCACGAGTGCCCTCACGGTCTCGCGTCCCTAGGCCCAGTCAGGGCGGGCAGGTGTCTGCTCGCCAGCACGAGTGGGCGATGCTAGCAGGGTGTCGAGACGAGGCGCAAACGGGAACCACCCCCTGTACATCTTGTTACACGAGCATTCATGCGGGCTGGTAGGGTGCCGGGTCGTGCGTGCGGCAGGACGAAGGCACTCGCGTCTCGCCCGGTTCGCCGTCTGCGGCATGGTGGCGGCGATCGCCCTACTCGGGGCGGCGGGGGCGCAGGCCGTCCAATCTTCGGGGTCGAATCGAGAGGCCTCGCAGCTGCGTTCCCAGGGCAAGAGCCTCGAGGCGCAGAAACGCAGCGCCGCGCTCGAGCTCTACGGACTCCAGTCCCAGCTCGGACAGGTGCAGACGCGCCTCGCGCTCCTGCGCGCCGAGGCCCGCACGGCACAGCGTGTGACGCGGCTCGAGCGGCAGCATCTCGCCGACGCGCAGCGCGTCCTCGACGAGTCCGAGGCCAAGCTCGGAGCCCGCATCCGCGAGCTCTACGTCGAGGGCGACCCCGACCTGATCACGCTGCTCTTCGGCGTCCGAGTCGCTCGGCGAGGCGATCACGGCGATCGACAACCTCGGCCGGTTCGTCCAGCAGGACATCCGCATCGCCGCCCAGGTGCGCGAGGCGCGCGCCGACGCTGCGCAGGTCTCTGAAGGCCCTCGCAGCGCGGGCGGAGCGGCTGAACCGGCTGACCGCCGACGCCGAGGACGCGCAGGCGGCGCTCATCGCCGCGCGCGACGCCAAGAGCGCCTACCTGGCCGAGATCACGCGGAAGCAGAAGCTGAACGCGGCCGAGGTCGCCGGCCTGGAGACGCTCGCCGGCAACGCCGAGGACAAGGCGGAGGACCTCGGCGGCGGCGTCCGCGCCGGCCCCGAGCGTTCCGGCCGCCCCGGTCGGGTCCGGCACGCGGATGACGGTCTCCGCGACGGGCTACGCGCTCCCGGGGACCACGGCGACCGGAATCCCGGTCGGCTGGGGCGTGGTCGCGGTCGACCCGAACGTGATCCCGCTCGGCACGCGGATGTACATCCCCGGCTACGGCGAGGGAGTGGCCGCCGACACGGGCGGCGCCGTCGACGGCCGGGAGATCGACCTCTGGTTCCCCACGCGCGCGCAGGCGCTCGCGTGGGGCCGGCGTACGGTGACGATCACGATCCATTAGCCTCTAGCGGAGCGGTGAAGGCCCAACCAGCCACGGAGACGATGAACGCGCAGGGGGGAAACGACGAGCCCCGCGTGCTGGTCGTCGACGACCACGACCTCTTCCGCACCGGCCTCGTGAACCTGCTCACCGAGCAGGGCGTCCACGTGGTCGGCGAGGCGCCGAACGGCGAGACGGCGGTGCGGCTCGTCCGCGAGCTCGCGCCCGACGTCGTCGTGATGGACCTGAACATGCCCGGGATCACCGGCGTCGAGGCGACGCGCGAGATCGCCGCGAGCGCGCCCGCGCACCCGCGTCGTCGTCCTCACGATCTCCGTGGACGACGGCGACGTCATGGACGCGGTCATGGCCGGCGCGTGCGGCTACCTCCTGAAGGATTCGACCATCACGGAGCTGATCAGCGGCATCCGCGCCGCCGCGGCCGGGGAGTCGCTCATCTCGCCGCACATCGCGACGAAGGTCCTGCAGGTCCTGCGATCGCACCAGTCGGGCAGCGAGTGGGCCGGGCGGCCGCTGCGCGCGGAGCTCTCCGACCGGGAGCTCGAGGTGCTGAAGCTGATCGCGATCGGCAAGGACAACGCCGAGATCGCGCGCGACCTCTTCATCAGCCCGAAGACGGTCAAGAACCACATCTCGAACATCCTCATGAAGCTGCAGATCGAGAACCGCATCCAGGCCGCGGTCTACGCGGTCAGGAGCGGGATCGTGTGACCGAGGCGAGCGCCTGGGTCTGCTCGCGCAGCGGCACGAGCCTCGCGCGGAGCCGTTCGAGCTCTCCCTCCGTCGCCGCCAGCCGCTCGGCCAGCGCGCCGAGCCGGTCGAGCGCGCAGGCGCTCGCGACCGCGCCGGCAAGCGCGCGGATCTCCCGGACGATGCGCAGGTGTTCAACCTCGAGCGCAAGTGCGCGGGCGTAGCCGTCGGTCAACGTATGCTCCATACGTTCGAGAAGGCGCTCAGGCGCGCCGGGGTCACGACCGTCGACGAGGACTTGGATTCGGTCGAGGAGGTTAGGGAGATCGTCCATCGCCACCGCATTATCGGGGGGTCGCACGCGGCTCTCCATGGGCCGAACGGCCTATCCGCAGGGCCCGTAGGTCCTGGTTTCCGCCGCCTGGCCGCGGTGCTCGTCGCCGTGCTGGCGTTCCTCGCGCTCGCCGCGTCGGCCTCGGGCGCATCGATCCAGGCGCGGATCTCGCGCGCGCTCAATTCGTCCGGCGCGTCCTCGACCTCGGCGATCGTGCTCGACCTGAAGACCGGCAGGGTCGTGTACGCGCGGAACGCGGGCCTGGCGCTCCGTCCCGCGTCGAACGAGAAGCTCGCGGTCGCACTCGGGGCGCTCGGGGAGATCGGGCCGCGCTACCGCATCCCGACGCGCGTCTACGGAGAGGGCAAGCAGGACGGATCCGTCTGGCGCGGCCGGCTCGTCCTCAAGGGCTACGGCGACCCGACGCTGGCGCGGGACGACCTGACGCTCCTCGCGCGCGAGGTCAAGTCCCGCGGGATCCGGTTCGTCACGGGCGGCATCGTCGCGGACGAGAACTTCTTCGACACGAAGCGGATGGGGCCGGGCTGGAAGCCGTCGTACTACAAGGAGGAGTGCCCGCCGCTCTCGGCGCTCATCGTCGGGCGCGGCAAGGTGAACGGCCGCACCGTCGACGACCCGGCGCTCATGACCGCGAAGGCGTTCCGCACGTCGCTCGAGAAGATCGGCGTGAACGTCGTGCGCGGCGTGACCAAGGCGAAGGTCAAGGGAACCGCCTCCCGCCTCGCCGACGTGCACTCCCCGAAGATCATGAACATCGTCAAGGTGATGAACCTGGACAGCGACAACTTCTACGCGGAGATGCTCCTGAAGGAGCTCGGCGCCCTGCACGGCACGCGCGGATCGAGTGCGGCCGGCGCCGCCGTCCTCCGGCGCGTCCTCAAGGAGCGCGGCGTGCCGCTCACCGGCGTTCAGATCAAGGACGGCTCCGGCCTCTCCCGGCTCGACCGCTGGCCGGCCAAGTCGGTCGCGTCGCTCCTGCGCTCGGCCTGGGCGGACACGGTGCTCTCCGGGATCTTCTACGCCTCGCTGCCCACCGCCGGCATCAACGGGACGCTCGCCGACCGGATGGAACGGGCACCCGCGCGCTCGCGCGTACACGCGAAGACGGGCACGACCATGGCCGCGTCGGCGCTCTCGGGCTACGTGAAGAAGAAGTTCGTGTTCTCGATCCTCCAGAACGGCTCGCCGGTCTCGTCCACGCGAGCACGCGCGAGCCAGGATCGCGTCGGCCAGATCCTCGCCGGCGCCGCCGGCTAGCCAACCAGCTTCTCGAACGCGGCCTCGTCGAGGATCTCGACGCCCGCCGCCTCGGCCTTGGCCAGCTTCGAGCCGGGCGACTCGCCCGCGATCACGCCGGTCGTCTTCTTCGACACCGAGTTCGTGACCTTGGCGCCCTTCGCCTCGAGCGCGGCGGCCGCCTCCTCGCGCGTCCACTTCTCGAGCGTCCCGGTGATCACGTACGTGGAGCCCGTGAGCGGCCCCTCGGCGACCTGCTCGGCCTCGCCCGACTCGAAGGTCAGTCCCAGCTCGCGCAGCTCTCCGACGAGGCGCGTGTTGTCCGCGTCCGCGAACCATTCCGCGATCGCCTCGGCGCGCTCGGGCCCGATCCCCTCGACCTCCTGGATCTGCTCCTGGACGCGGCCGCGAGCCGGTCGACCGAGCCGAAGTGGCGCGCCAGCGCTGCCGCGGTGACCCAGCCGACCATCGGGATGTTGAGCCCGTAGAGGACACGGGAGAACGGCTGCTCCTTCGAGCGCTGGATCGAGTCGACCGCCTTCGTCGCCGAGACCTCGCCGAAGCCCTCGAACTCGGCCAGCTGCTCGGCCGTGATCCGGTACAGGTCGGGCATCGAGCGCAGGAGCCCTTCGTTCCAGAAGCGCCAGACGAACTGCTCGCCGACGCCCTCGATGTCCATCGCGGCGCTCACCCAGTGGTTCAGCGTCTCCAGCCCACGGGACGGACAGGCGTTGTTCGGGCAGCGGTGCATGACCTGGCCCTCGGGTTTCACGACGTCGACGCCGCAGAGCGGACACTTCTTCGGCATGCGGAACGGCTTCGTCCCCTTCGCGTGGGGCAGCACGGGCCCGACGATCTGCGGGATCACGTCGCCGGCGCGCTGGACGATCACCGTGTCGCCCTCGCGGATGTCCTTGCGGTTGATGTCCTCTTCGTTGTGCAGCGTCGCCTGCGAGACCGTGACGCCGCCGACCTCGACCGGCTCCATCTGCGCCCACGGGTTCAGGTTTCCCGTGCGGCCGACGCGGATGTGGATCTTCAGGAGCTTCGTCTGCGTCGCGACCGGCGGCCACTTGAACGCGCGCGCCCAGCGCGGACGGCCGTGGAGCGCGCCCAGGCGCCGCTGCTGGTCGAGCGAGTCGAGCTTGATGACGATCCCGTCGATCTCGTAGTCGAGCTCCCGGCGGCGCTGCTCCCACTCCTCGCAGACGCGCAGCACGCCTTCGAGCGACTCGTGCCGCTCGGTGAAGGGGTTCGTGCGGAAGCCGCGCTCGCGCAGCCACTCGAGCGACTCGAAGTGCGAGTCGAACTCGACGTCGGCGCTCCCGAGCCCGTAGATCCAGACGGAGAGATCGCGCGACGCCGTGACGGACGGATCCTTCTGGCGCAGCGAGCCGGCCGAGGCGTTGCGCGGGTTCGGCGCGAGCTTCTTCTCCTCGGCCGCGAGCCGCTCGTTCAGGCGCTGGAAGGCCGAGAGCGGGAAGTAGATCTCGCCGCGCGCCTCGACGAGCGCGGGCGCGGGGTCGCCGTCGAGCCGAAGCCGCAGCGGAATCGCCTTGATCGTGCGCAGGTTCGGGGTCACGTCCTCGCCGCGGATCCCGTCGCCGCGGGTCGCACCGCGCACGAGCAGGCCGTTCTCGTAGACGAGCGAGACCGCGGAGCCGTCGATCTTCGGCTCGGTCACGTAGACGACGGGTTCGTCCGTGCCGAGGCGCTTGCGGACGTCCTCGCCCCACTTCTCGAGCGACTCGGCGGTCGTCACCTTCTCCAGCGAGCCCATCGGCGCCAGGTGCTCGACCTTGGGGAATGCGTCCGAGGGCGGCGCGCCGACCCGCTGCGTGGGCGAGTCGGGCGTCACGATCGACGGATCGGCTTCCTCCAGGGCGACCAGCTCGTCGTAGAGGACGTCGTACTCGGCGTCGGAGAGCGTGGGGTCGTCGAGGACGTGGTACTCGTAGAGCGCCCGGTCCAGCTGCTCGCGCAGCTCTGCGACGCGCTCAGAGGACACTGAGGAGCTCCTCGGTCGTGTGGACGACCACGTCGGCGCCGGTCTCGCGCAGGCGCTCCTCGTGGTGGAGGCCGCCCCAGGAGACGCCGACGGCGAAGACGCCCGCCGCCTTGCCGGCGCCCATGTCGAAGGGCGAGTCGCCGACGAACGCGGTGTCTGCGGGCTGTGAGCCCAGCCGTTCGAGCGCGACGAAGACGGGTTCCGGGTCGGGCTTGTGGCGCGTCGCGTCGTCGGCGGTGACGATCGCGCCGAAGTACCGCTCCAGGTCGACGCTGCTCGAACGCCAGGTCGATCGAGCGGCGCCGCTTGGCGGTGACGATCCCGAGCTTTCTGCCCTCGGCGAGCAGCGTCTCGAGCACGTCGGCCATCCCGCCGAACACCTCGAGCCCGTCCTCGTGAAGCAGGTCGTGGTGCTCGCGGTAGCTCCGCACGAGGTCCGGCGTGCGCTCGGCGTCGAACGAGCGCATCTGCTCGGTCACCGACGTGCCTCCCGCCGCGGAGATCAGCTCCTCGTCGGGAATCTCGCGGCCGAGCACGGTGCGCGTGGCATGCCGAAACGAGGCGAGGATCATCGCGCCCGAGTCCACGAGCGTGCCGTCGAAATCGAAGAGGACGGTCGAGTAGCGCACGGCCTCGATGCTATCGAGGCGGTTCGGGGCTAGTTCACCGGGATGAGCTGCGGAACGAGGCGGATGACGCCCGTCGCCGAACCGCTCGTCCATGATCGCCTGGCCCGGCGCCGCCGGGATCGGCGACGACGTAGATCTCGGCCGCCTCGCCGAGCTCACCTTCCGTCGATCCGACCATCGTGAGCCCGTACTCCTCCAGGCTCGCCTCGGCCTCGGCGCGGATGCCGGCCGCCTCCCCCGCGGTCGGGAGATCGCGCTCGACGACGCACAGCGGCCCGTCCCAGCGCTTGCGCGCCTCGGCCTCGACGTCTGCGGCGTCGCGATCGACGACGAGGCTGTAGATGACCGGGAACGGGCCCATCTCGCCAGCGCTGTACTTCTCCCCCGCGTTCGGATCGACGTACGTGACCCAGTCCGCGACGTACTCCGGTCGCCCTGTGGCCCAGGCGCCGACATCGCCGGCGTCCTCGTCGGTCGTTCGTCCACGCGCCGGAACGACCCAGCCGCCCGGACGGCTCGTCGCAGGCCGGCTTGTCCTTGCTGTCCTCGACTTCCCCAACCGGCGCAATCGGCTCGACCGGCCCCGCCTCCGTGACGGTGAACACCTCGCCGTCATACGTCCCGACGACGTGGAACTCGCCCCAGGTGCCCTCGCCCGCCGTTTCCTCGCCCGTCACGGCGTCCCAGCTCCAGTTCGTGATTTGAACGCCTCCGCATTGCGGCGGAAGCGACGTCGCGACGCCGCCCAGGCACAGGCGCGGCCCGGCGGTGGCGTCCTCGAGGACGGTCGTGTTCGTCTCGTAGAGGAGCGGAGCACCGACCTCGAGCGGCGGCGGCGTCGCCGACGGCTCGCCGGTCTTCGCGCCCTCGGGCTCGGCGGCGCCGCACGCCGCGGCGAGCAGCACCAACGGAAGCAGCAGGAGCGCCCGCATGCCGTTCATACGCCACCGCCGCTCAATAGGTCACGCGCTCCAGGTAGAGCCCCCACGGCGGCGCGGTCGTTCCCGCCTCGGCGCGGTCGCGGCCCTCGAGGAGCCGTGCGAACTCCTCCGGGGTGACCTCGAGCATCGTCCCGACGAGCGTTCGCACCATGTGCCGCAGGAAGCTGTCGGCCGTGATCCAGAAGCTGCAGCGCGTCGCCGTCGCGCTCCCAGGCGGCCTCCGAGACGGTTCGCGTGAACACCTGGTGCCGCGTGACCGCCTTCGTGAACGCCCGAAAGTCGTGCGTACCGGGCAGCAGTGCGGCGATCTCGTGGAGCCGCTCCTCGTCCACGGGACGCGGATGCCAGAGCGCGCGGCGGTGCTCGAACGGCGACGACGTCCGGCGCGTCCAGACGCGGTAGCGGTACGTGCGCGCCCGGGCCGAGAACCGCGCGTGGAAGTCGTCCGGCGCCTCCTCGGCGGCCAGCACGGCCACGTCACCCGGCAGATGCGAGTTCAGCGCCTCGGCGGCACGCTCGAACGGTGGACCCTCGACGGCCGTGAAGCTCGCGACCTGCCCGCGGGCGTGGACGCCTGCGTCGGTGCGGCCCGCGACGAAGAGATCCGACCAGGCGGGATACGCGGAGTCGAGCGCCTCGCGCACCGTGCCCTCCACGGTTCGAAGCCCCGGCTGCGCGGCCCAGCCGGCGAACCCGGTTCCGTCGTATTCGAGCGTCAGGCGGACGATCACCGGCGTATCTTGACGATCCTGTCGGTAAGTGGTACCTTACGGTAAGTCATGTCTTACGCAGTCGCGATCACAGCGCTCGCGGATCCCACCCGCAGGGCGGTCCTGGAGGAGCTTCGCCGGGGTCCGCGCCCGGTCGGCGAGATCGCGCGGCGGCTCCCGGTGAGCAGGCCGGCGGTCTCGCAGCACCTCCGCGTCCTCAAGGACGCCGGGCTCGTCCGCGACCGCGCGGAAGGGACACGCCGCGTCTACAGCGTGAACGGCGACGGGCTCGCCGAGCTGCGCGACTACGTGAACGGATTCTGGGACGAAGCGCTCGCCGCGTTCAAGGCGGCGGCGGAAACGGAAGACGAAGGAGAAGGCGATGCAGACGACAGGTGAGCTCGCAGTTCGAAAGTCCGTGACGGTCAAGGCCACGCCCGAGCGCGCCTTCGAGGTGTTCACGGCCGGCGTGGCGACGTGGTGGCCGCTCGAGCAGTACTCGATCGGCGAGGAGCAGGCGACGACGGTGGAGATCGAGCCGCGCGTCGGCGGACGCTTCTACGAGACGACGGCGAAGGGCGACGAGCACGACTGGGGCACGGTGACCGGCTGGGATCCTCCCACCCGCTTCGCCACGACGTGGCACCCCGGAAACGATCCGGAGACCGCCCAGGATCTCGAGGTCACGTTCACGCCGGTCGACGGCGGAACGCGCGTCGATCTGGCCCACACGGGCTGGGAGCGCCGCGGCGAGCAGGCGCTCGAGGCGATGAAGGGCTACGACGAGGGCTGGGATGCCGTGCTCGGCGAGCGCTACGCCGGCGCGGCGAACGCCGGGCTCTAGCTCTGGGCCGGCAGGTAAGGCTGCTCGGGGACGTAGTCCACGAGCTCGAGGTAGGCCATCGGGGCGTTGTCGCCCTGGCGCGGATCCAGCTTCACGACACGGGTGTAACCGCCGGGTCGCTCCGCAAAGCGCGGAGCGACCTCGGCGAACAGCTTGTGGGCCACCGACTTGGAACGCAGGAACGCGACCGCCTGGCGATGCGCGTGGAGGTCGCCGCGCTTGCCGAGCGTGATCATCTTCTCGGCGATCGGGCGCACCTCCTTGGCCTTCGCCTCGGTCGTCCGGATCCGGCCGTGCTCGATCAGCGCTCCCGTCAGGTTCGAGTAGAGCGCCTTGCGGTGCGCCGAGTCGCGGCCGAGCTTCCGTCCTGCTTTCTGGTGGCGCATCGGTCCTAGTCCTCGCGGAGCGTCAGCCCGTGGGCCTGCAGCGTCTCGCGGACTTCCTCGATCGACTTCTTGCCGAAGTTGGGGATCGCGGAGAGCTCGTCCTCGCTCTTCGACACGAGGTCGCCGATCGTCTCGATGCCGACGCGCTTCAGGCAGTTGTAGCTCCGCACGCCCAGCTCGAGCTCCTCGATCGGGAAGTTCTCCATCCCGTGCGCCGTCGGCGCCTCGACCTCGGCCTCCTGCGCCTGCTCGCCGAGGCCCTCGATCTTGTCGAGGTCGGTGAAGATGGCGAGCTGGCGGATGAGGATCTCGGCGGCCTCGGCGACCGAGTCGCGCGGGTCGACCGAGCCGTCGGTCGTGATGTCGAGGGTGAGCTTGTCGTAGTCGGTGCGCTGCCCGACACGCGCGGCCTCCACCTCGTACGAGACGCGGCGGACCGGCGAGAAGATCGAGTCGACCGGAATCGTGCCGATCGAGTGCTCGGGCCCGCGGTTCAGCTCGGCCGGGACGTAGCCGCGGCCGCGGCCGACCGTGAGCGTGATCTCGAGCCGCCCCTTGGCGGCGAGATTCGCGATCTCGAGGTCGGGGTTCAGGATCTCGAGATCGGCAGGCGCGGAGATGTCGGACGCCTTGACGGGGCCGGGGCCCTTCTTGTCCAGGCGCACCTCGATCTCGGGGGAGTCCCCGTGCAGCCGGCAGATCAGGTTCTTCAGGTTGAGGATGATGTCCATGACGTCCTCGCGGACGCCCGGAAGCGTGGTGAACTCGTGGGCGACGCCCTCGATCTTCACCGACGTGACTGCTGCGCCCTCGAGCGAGGAGAGCAGTACCCGCCGAAGCGAGTTGCCGAAGGTGTAACCGAAGCCGCGGTCGAGCGGCTCGATCACGAAGATGCCGTGCTGCTCGTCGACCTCCTCGTGGGTGATCCTCGGCGTCTGAAAGTCCGTTGCAAGCGATCTGGTAACCATGGGTCCCTTCGGTCTACTTGGAATAGAGCTCGACGATGAGCTGTTCCTGGACCGGCGTGTCGATCTCGTTTCGCTCCGGCAGTCTCAGCACTTTTCCGGTCAGGTTCTCATGGTCGGCCTGGAGCCACGGGACGACCGATGCGGTCAGATCCGTGGCGTCCCGCACGACCTGTTCGACACCGCTGCCCGGTTTCATCGAGACGATGTCGTTCGGCCCGAACCTGGAAGCTCGGGATGTTGACCCGGCGGCCGTTCACGTGGAAGTGACCGTGCCGGATGACCTGGCGCGCCTGTGCGCGCGATGCGGCGAAGCCCATGCGGTAGACGACGTTGTCGAGCCGCAGCTCGAGCATCCGCAGGAGCTCCTCGCCCGTGATCCCTGAGCGCTTCGAGGCCTTGTTGTAGTAGCCGCGGAACTGCTTCTCGAGGATCCCGTAATACCTCCGTGCCTTCTGCTTCTCGCGCAGCTGAAGCAGGTACTCGGACTGCTTGATGCGCCCGCGCCCGTGCTCTCCCGGCGGGTAGCTGCGACGCTCGACCGCGCACTTCTCGGTCAGGCAGCGCTCGCCCTTCAGGAAGAGCTTCATGCCCTCGCGCCGGCACTGCCGGCACTTCTTGCCGAGGTTCTCGCGGGCCACTAGACGCGCCTCCGCTTCTTCGGGCGGACGCCGTTGTGGGCCTGCGGGGAGACGTCCTTCACGCCGAGCACCTCGAGGCCGGCGGCCTGGAGGGAGCGGATCGCCGTCTCGCGGCCGGAACCCGGCCCCTTGACGAAGACCTCGACCTTCTGGAGGCCGTGCTCCATGCCCTTCTTGGCGCACGAGTCGGCGGTCACCTGGGCGGCGAAGGGCGTCGACTTGCGCGAGCCCTTGAAGCCGGCGGAACCGGCGCTCTCCCAGGCGATGACGTTCCCGTCCTTGTCGGTGAGCGTGACGATCGTGTTGTTGAACGACGTCTTGATGTGCGCCTGGCCGATCGCGATGTTCTTCTTGACGCGGCGGCGGGTGCGCCCCTTGGACGGTCTGCGGGGAGGCGCCATCTAGACCTTCGCCTTCTTGCCGCGGCCGACCGTCTTCTTCGGGCCCTTGCGGGTCCGGGCGTTCGTCTTCGTGCGCTGGCCGTTCACCGGGAGACCGCGGCGATGCCGGATCCCGCGGTAGGCGCCGATCTCCTGGAGCCGCTTCACGTTCTGCGAGCGCTCCCGGCGCAGGTCGCCCTCCACCTCGAGGTTGTCGTCGATGTAGGCGCGAAGGTTCGAAACCTCGCCGTCGGTCAGGTCACTGACCTTCTGATCGGGCGAAAGGCCGATCGAGAGCGCGGTCTTGCGCGCCGTCGACGGGCCGATTCCATAGATGTATGTGAGCGCTACTTCCAGGCGCTTTTCGCGCGGAAGGTTGACGCCTGCGATTCGAGCCAAGTTCTCTCCTTACCCCTGCCGTTGCTTGTGTCGCGGGTTCGTGCACAGGACCAGCACCCGGCCGTGCCGCTTGATGACGCGGCACCGGTCGCAAATCGGCTTGACGGAGGCACGGACTTTCATAGGCACAAACGAGCGGCCACGCCGGTATCCGGCGAAGCCGCGCGAGGGTCATCGTAGCAATTCAACGGGGGCTCCTGCCGTAGTGAGAATGCGGGGTCCAGCCTCGGTTATCGCAACCGTGTGCTCGAAATGCGCGGACAGCGATCCGTCGTTCGTGGAGATCGACCAGCCGTCCTCGGCGAGGAAGACGTCGTCGGCGCCGGCGGTGATCATCGGCTCGATCGCGATCGTCATCCCGGTGGACGAGTTTCGGGCCGTGGCCGGGCTCGCCGAAGTTCGGAACCTGGGGCTCCTCGTGCATGTCGCGGCCGACGCCGTGGCCGACGAGCGAGCGCACGATCGAGAACCCCGCGTCCTCGGTGACTCGCTGCACGGCCGAGGAGATGTCGCCGACGTGACCGTCGGGCCGGGCCGCCTCGATCCCGGCCGCCAGCGCGGCCTCGCACACGTCGAGCAGCCGCTGCGCCTCGGCGTCGATCTCCCCCACGCCGAACGTCCGCGCGGAGTCCGCGACGAAGCCGTCGAGCGTCACGCCGACGTCGATCGACATCACGTCGCCCTCGGCCACCTTGTACGGGCCGGGGATCCCGTGGACGACCATCGAGTTCGGCGAGGCGCAGATCGAGCCCGGAAAGCCGTTGTAGCCCTTGAAGGTCGGGACGCCGCCCGCCGAGCGGATCAGGTCCTCCGCGAGCTCGTCGAGCTCGAGCGTCGTGACGCCCGGGCGGATCGCCTCGCCGATCGCGGCCAGCGTCTCGGCCACGACCCGGCCGGCGCGCGCCATCGTCTCGATCTCCTCGGCGGACTTGCGGACGATCATCGCGCCGCCGCCGTGTCGAGCACGTCGCGGACTTCCTCGGACACCTCGTCGATCGTGCGGTCGGCGTGGATCCCCACGAGGTTGCCCTTGGCGCGGTAGTACGCGACCAGGTCGTCGGGGACGCGCATCGTCTCCATGCGGTGATGGATCATCTCGGGCGTGTCGTCGGCGCGGCCGGACTCGAGCGCGCGCAAGAGGAGCCGCTGCTCGGCCAGCTCCTCCGGGAGCAGGAAGTTGAGGACGACGGAGACCTCGCGGTCGAGCTCCTCCATCATCGCGTCGAGCGCCTGCGCCTGGGCCAGCGTGCGCGGGAAGCCGTCGAGGACGAACGCCGTTCTTCGCGTCGGGCTCGCCCAGCCGCTGGCGGACCGGGCCGATGAGGATCTCGTCGGGAACGAGGTCGCCGCGCGCGTTGTAGGACTCCACCTGGCGGCCGAGCTCGGTGCCCGCCGCGATCTCCGCGCGAATCAGGTCGCCGGTGGCGACGTGCGGGATGCCGGCCTCCTCGGAGATCCGCTGGGCCTGCGTCCCCTTGCCCGCACCGGGCGGGCCCAAGATCACGATGTCGCGAGACATGAAACGGCGGACCGCCCGCCCTATTTCAAGAAGCCTTCGTAGTGGCGCATCATCATCTGCGACTCCATCTGGCGCATGGTGTCGAGCGCGACGCCGACGACGATCAGGATCGACGTGCCGCCGAGCGCGCTCGACGTGGCCTGCGAGAACCCGCCGTACCGGATGAAGAGCGTCGGCAGCGTGGCGACGGCCGCGAGGTAGAGCGATCCGGGCAGCGTCAGCCGCGACAGCACGCGGTCGAGGTACTGCGCGGTCGGCGGGCCCGGACGGATGCCGGGGATGTAGCCGCCGTTCTTGCGCAGGTTGTCCGCCTGGTCGATCGGATTGAACTGCACCGCCGTGTAGAAGTAGGTGAAGATCACGATCAGGAACGCCTGCAGGAAGAGGTACGGCAGGGCGGTCGGGCTGAAGTGCGAGTTGACGAAGCTCTGCGTCGACGGGAAGAACTGCGCGACGGTCGGCGGGAACGCCATGATCGCGGCCGCGAAGATGATCGGGATGACGCCCGCCATGTTCACGCGCAGCGGCATGTAGGTCGTTCCGCCCGTCGTCATGCGGCGGCCCACCATGCGCTTCGCGTACTGGATCGGGATCCGTCTCTGCCCTTCCTGGACGAAGACGACGGCGACGATGATCGCGAGCGCGATGAGCGGGAACATGAGCCGCTCGAACGCGTCGCCCTCGTACCAGGCGCGGATCCCGGCCGGGAGGCTCGCGAGGATCGACGCGAAGATGAGGAGCGAGATCCCGTTGCCGATGCCGCGCTTCGTGATCAGCTCGCCCATCCACATGAGGAGCGTCGTCGCGGCGGTCAGCGACATGACGATCAGGATGAACCGGCTGGGCGTCAGGTTCAGGTCGGTCGTGCGGTCGAACAGGTACGAGTAGCCCGCCGCCTGGAGCGCCGCGAGCGCGACCGCGAGGTAGCGCGTGTACTGGTTGATCTTGGCGTAGCCCGACTCGCCTTCCTTCTGAAGCTGCTCGAGCTTCGGGATGACGACGGTCATGAGCTGCAAGATGATCGACGCCGTGATGTACGGCATGATCCCGAGCGCGAAGAGCGCGAACTGCGACAGCGCGCCGCCCGAGAAGATGTTCAGCAGGTTCAGGATCGTGCCGCCCTGGCCCGCGAAGTAGTCCTCGATCGTGGACGGGTCGACGCCCGGCGTCGGCACCCAGGATCCCAGCCGGTACAGGGCCAGGATGAAGGCGGTGAACAGGACCCGGCGCCTGAGCTCCGGGACCCGCCAGGCGTTGGCGAGCCAGGAGAACACCTAGCCCTCCGACTCTTCCGTTCGCCGGTGTCGGTCTCCTCGACGGCTCTCCGACTCGGCGGCGGGAGCCTCGTCTGCGTCCTCGGTCTGCGGCTCGACCTCGACCGCTGCCGGCTTCATGGAGCGGCGCTTGCGGCGCTTGCGGGTCGGCGGGTTCTCGACCTTCTCGCGCAGCGCGGTCGCCGTTCCGCCGGCGGCCTCGATCTTCTCGCGCGCCGTCTCGGAGAACGCATGCGCGGTCACGCGTGAGCTTCTTGGTCAGGTCGCCCTGGCCGAGGATCTTCACGTCGGTGCGCGAGTTCTTGATGAGGCCCTTCTCGATGAGCGCCTCGATCGTCACCTCGGCGCCCGCGTCGAAGCGCTGCTCGAGCGCGGCGAGGTTCACCGGAACGGTGTGCGTGCGGTGCGGGCCGACCGGCATCGCGTCCTTCGAGTACGGGCCGCGCTCCTTCGGAAGGCGCATGTAGATCGGCATCTGGCCGCCCTCGAACCCGGGGCGCATCTTGTGCGAGCCCGCGCGCGACTTCTGGCCCTTGATGCCCCGGCCGGAGTAGCGTCCCTTGCCGGAGCCCAGGCCGCGGCCGACGCGCTTGCGGTTCTTCCGCGGCTGCGCCGGCTTCAGGTTGTGGAGGCTGAGATCGTCTTCGGGCAGGGGCGTGGGCGGCACTACGACTCCTCGATCTTCACGAGATGGCGGACTTTTCTGAGCATACCCTGGGTTTCCGGGGTGTCCTGACGCTCCACGGAGCGGCCGATCTTGCCCAGTCCGAGCGCGCGCAGCGTGCCGCGATGGCGCTCCGACTGGCCGATCTGGCTGCGGATCTGCGTGACCTTAAGCGTCGCCATCGACCGGTTCCTCGGGGACGGCGGCCACCGGCGCGACGGCCGGCTCGGGCGCTTCCTTCGGGGTCTTCGGGAGCGGCAGCACCTCGGAGATCGACTTGCCGCGGATGCGGGCGACCTCCTCGGGGCGGCGCAGGTTCTGGAGGCCGTTCACGGTCGCCTTGAGCAGGTTGATCGGCGTCGGCGTGCCCAGGCTCTTCGCGAGGATGTCGCGGATGCCGGCCAGCTCGAGGACGGCGCGGACGCCGCCGCCGGCGATGACGCCGGTTCCCTCGCTCGCCGGGCGGAGCAGGACGCGCGCAGCGTCGAACTCGCCGACGATCTCGTGCGTGATCGTCGTGCCGTGCTGCGGCACCTCGAACATGTTCTTCTTCGCGTCGTCGACCGCCTTCGAGATCGCCAGCGGAACCTCGCGGGCCTTTCCGTAGCCGACTCCGACGCGATCCACCTCGTCCCCGATCACGACCAGCGCCGTGAACGAGAAGCGCCGGCCGCCCTTCACGACCTTGGCGACGCGGTTGATCTCGACCACGCGCTCCTTCAGCTCTCGGCTCTCAGCGATGTCCATTGCCATCAGAACTTCAGTCCTCCTTCGCGGGCGGCCTCGGCCAGCGCCTTGACGCGGCCGTGGTAGAGGAAGCCGCCGCGATCGAAGACGACGGACTCGATGCCCGCGGTCTTCGCGTTCGCAGCGAGCGCCTTTCCGACGGCGGCCGCCTGCTCGGTCTTCGATCCCTTGAACGACTTGAGCCCGGAGTGGTTCGCCGCGGCGAGCGTCTTGCCGTCGCGGTCGTCCACGAGCTGGGCCTCGATTCCCTTGTTCGAGCGGAACACGACCAGGCGGGGGCGCTCCGCGGTACCCGAGAGGGTCCGCCGCAGCCGCCGGTGCCGGCGCATCCGCGCTTCGCGTGTCGTCAGCGTCGGCATTACGCGCGCTTCCCGACCTTGCGGGCGACGTACTCGCCCTGGTACCGGATGCCCTTGCCCTTGTAGGGCTCGGGCGGTCGCACCTTGCGGATCTCCGCGGCGATCTGGCCGACCTTCTGCTTGTCGATCCCCTTGACGACGACCTCCGTCTGGACGGGGACCTCGAACTCGATCCCGAGCGGCGGATCCATCACGACCGGATGGGAGTAGCCGACGTTCAGCTCGAGCGACGACCCGCGCAGCGCGGCGCGGTAGCCGACGCCCTGGATCTCGAGACGCTTCTCGAAGCCCTTGGTGACGCCCTCGACCATGTTCGCGACGAGCGTGCGGGTGAGCCCGTGCAGGGCACGGTCATCTCCGCGCTCGGTCGGACGGGTCACGGTGATCTCGCTCTCCTTCTGCTCGATCGCCATGCGCTCCGGGACCTGCTGGGAGAGCTCGCCGAGCGGGCCGTTCACCATGACGCGCCCAGGGGAGATCGAGACCGAGACACCGGCCGGGAGTTCGATTGGCTGTCTTCCGATTCGACTCATCGCATCACCAGACGAAACACAGAACCTCGCCGCCGACGCCCAGCTCCTGCGCCTTGCGGCCCGTGATCAGGCCCCTCGAGGTCGAGAGGATCGCGATTCCCATGCCGCCGAGCACGCGCGGCAGCCGGTCCTTCTTGGCGTAGACACGCCGACCCGGCTTCGAGACGCGCTTCAAGTCGGTGATCACCCGCTCGCGCGCAGGCCCGAACTTGAGCTGCACGACGAGGGTATCGAAGGACTCGCCCTTCTCGACGTGGTAGTCGGTCACGTAGCCCTCCTCCTTCAGGAGGCGGGCGATCTCCGTCTTCAGCCGCGACGACGGCATGGCGACGGTCTCCTGGAGCGCCTTGTTGGCGTTCCGGATGCGGGTGAGCATGTCGGCTACTGGATCGGTCATCATTTTCGCGTTCACCAACTCGACTTCGTCATGCCGGGGATTGCGCCCTCGTGGGCGAGCTCGCGCAGGCAGATCCGGCACAGGCCGAACTTCTTGTAGACCGCGCGCGGACGCCCGCAGCGATTGCAGCGCGAGTACTGCCGCGTCGGATACTTCTGCGGCCGCGCGGCCTTCGCAATGAGGCTCTTCTTTGCCACCCTTCCTCCTACTCCGCTCTGAACGGGAGGCCCATCTTGCGCAAGAGCGCAAGCGCCTCCTCATCGTTTCTGGCAGTGGTTGTGATCGCGACGTCGAGGCCACGGACGGTGTCGACGTCGTCGTAGTCGATCTCCGGGAAGATGATCTGCTCGCGGATGCCCAGCGAGTAGTTGCCGCGCCCGTCGAAGCTCTTCAGCGACAGGCCGCGGAAATCGCGGATGCGCGGGAGCGCGATCGAGACGAGGCGGTCGAGGAACTCGTACATGCGCGGGCCACGAAGCGTGACCTTGGCGCCGATCGGCATCCCCTCGCGGAGCTTGAAGCCGGCGATCGACTTGGTCGCGCGGCGAAGCTGGGCCTTCTGGCCCGAGATGATCGCCAGCTCGTCCATCGCGGTGTCGAGCGCCTTCGCGTTCGTCTTCGCGTCGCCGACGCCCATGTTCAGCGTGATCTTCGCGACGCGCGGGACCATCATCAGGGAGCTCAGCTCGAGCTCGTCCTTCAGCTCCGCGCGGAACTCGTCCTCGTAGCGCTGCTTGAGGCGCGGCGTGTAGCCGTCCGTCTTCTTCGGCTTCGACTTCGACTTCGTCGCCGGGGTCATCGGTCGAGCACCTCCCCGCAGTCCTGGCGCCGGCACACGCGCACCTTGATGTGTCCCGACTTCGTGTCGCGGAACTCGTAGCCGACGCGCGTCGCGCCGGTTGCACGTGGGGCAGACGACCATCACGTTCGAGATCGGGATGGGCGCGGCCACGTCGAAGACGCCGCCCGGCTGCACCTGCTGCTGCCCCATGCGGCTCGAGTCGCGCAGCGCGCGGGGCTTGCGGTGCTTCTTGACGAGGTTCAGGTTCTCGACGATCACGCGGCGCTCCGCGGGATGCGACTCGATGATCCGTCCCTGCTTGCCGCGGTCCTTGCCGCTGATCACCTGGACGAGATCGCCCTTCTTGAGCTTCATGGCAGGCACTAGAGGACCTCCGGGGCGAGCGAGACGATCTTCATGAAGTTCCTCTCGCGCAGCTCGCGCGCGACCGGCCCGAAGATGCGGGTGCCGCGCGGGTTCATCTGGGCGTCGATGATCACGGCCGCGTTCTCGTCGAACGCGATCGACGTGCCGTCGGAGCGGCCGTACGGCTTCTTCGTCCGCACGACGACGGCGCGCACCACCTCGCCCTTCTTGACGGTGCCCTGAGGGGTCGCGACCTTGACGGTCGCCACGATGATGTCCCCGACGCGGGCGTAGCGGCGCTTGGAGCCGCCGAGCACGCGGATGCAGAGGATCGAGCGGGCGCCCGTGTTGTCCGCCACCTTCAGGTTCGACTCCTGCTGGATCACTTGGCGGCCTCGATCACTTCGGCCAGGCGCCAGGTCTTCGTCTTGGACATCGGCCGCGTCTCGACGATGAGGACGAGGTCGCCGACGTTCGCGACGTTCTGCTCGTCGTGCGCGTGGAGCTTGGTCGAGCGCCGGACGACCTTCTTGTAGCGCCGGTCGGGCTTCGACGAGTCGACGCGGACGACGATCGTCTTGTCCATCGCGCTCGAGACGACCACGCCGCGGCGCTCCTTGCGCCGGCCGCGATCGGCGATCGGCTTGGGGATGCGGACGATCGGCTTGCGCTCGCCCTTCTCGCGCGCGGCGGCCTTGCGCTTCTTGTACGCGGAGCGCTCGGCCTTCTTCTCCTTGTTCGGCTTCGTCGAGCGGCGTCGTTCCCGCGTCGCCGGGTAGGTGGGCTTCTCCTCCTCGGCGGGAGCCTCGGCCACGGGGGCCTCGTCGGCAGGAGCGTCGGCGGCGGGCGCATCCTCGGCGGGAGCCTCTTCGGCAGCGGCTTCCTCGGCAGGAGCGTCCTCTGCGGGAGCCTCGTCGGCCGGAGCCTCTTCAGCAGCGGCTTCCTCGGCAGGAGCCTCGTCCGTCGGAGCTTCGTCGGCTGCGGCTTCCTCCGCGGGCGCCTCCTCGGCCACAGGAGTCTCCTCGGCGGCCTCTTCGGCCACGGGCTCCTCCGCCGGCGCGTCCTCGGCGGGAGTCTCCTCCTCGGCCACCGGGGTTTCCTCGGCAGGGGTCTCGTCCGCGGCGGGAGTCTCCTCGGCCACGGTCTCCTCCGGCGCCTCGGTCACTTCGGCCTCGGCGTCGGGGGTCTGCTCGTTCTCTTCGATGTTGTCGTTCTTCGTCTCGTCAGCCATCTCTACCGTCTCTCCAGCCTGTTGGCGCGCTCGGCCTGAACGGTCAGGATCCGAGCGATGTCGCGCTTCGTGAGGCCCAGGCGCGCGGTGTTGTCGAGCGCGCCGGTGGCGTCCTGGAAACGCAGGTTGAACAGTTCTTCGCGGCTCTCGGCGAGGCGCCGCGTGAGCTCCTCGTCGGACAGTTCGCGCAGTTCTCTACCCCTCAAAGAGTTCAGCCTCCCTCTTCACGAACTTCGTCTTCACGGGGAGCTTCATCCCGGCGAGGCGCATCGCCTCGCGGGCCAGCGGTTCGGGCACGCCGGCGAGCTCGAACATCACGCGGCCCGGCTTGACGACGCACACCCAGTGCTCCGGGGAGCCCTTGCCGGAGCCCATGCGGGTCTCGGCCGGCTTCTGCGTCACGGGCTTGTCCGGGAAGACGTTGATCCAGACCTTGCCGCCGCGCTTGATCTTGCGCGTCATCGCGATTCGGGCAGCCTCGATCTGGCGGTTGGTGACCCAACCGGCATCGAGCGACTTCAGGCCGTAGTCGCCGAAGTTGACCTGCTGCTGGCCCTTCGACATCCCGCGCCTGCGACCACGCTGCTGCTTGCGGTACTTGGTCTTCTTCGGCATCAACACGTCGCATCACTCATTTCGCGTCGTCCTTCTTCGCGGCCGGCTTCTTGGCCGCGGGCTTCTTCGCGGCGGGCTTCGCCGCTGCGGTCTTCGCGGCCGGCTTCTTCGCGGCCGTGGTCTTCGCCGCGGCCGGCTTCTTGGCGGCGGTGGTCTTCGCCGCGGCGGGCTTCTTCGCAGCCGCGGTCTTGGCCGTCGCGGCCGGCTTCTTCGCGGCGGCCGGCTTCTTGGCGGCCGCGGGCTTCTCGGCGGCGGCCTTGGGCGCGGCCTTCGCGCGCGGCTTCTTCTCGGCAGCGGGAGCCTCGGGCTCGGGCGCTGCGGGCGCCTCCTCGGCTACGGGCACCTCCTCGGCGACCGGAGCCTCGGGAGCCGCCTCGGCCGGAGCCTCGACGGGCGTCTCGACCGGAGCTTCGACGGGAGCCTCGACGACCTCGGGAGCGGCGGCCTCGACCGGCGCCTCCACGGGTGTGTCGACTGCCTTGGGCGTCTCTTCGGCCGCGGGGGGCGCCTGGCGCTCGCCCTGCGGACGGTCGGTCTGCGGGCGCGGCCGTCCGCCGCCTCCGCCGGGCCGTCCGCCACCGCCACGGCGTCCGCCACCGCCACCGCCGCCGCCCGAGCGCTCGCGGCGCCGGACGGGGCCGAGGCCCTCGCGGTCCGGTGCGCGGCGTCCGCCTTCGCGGCCGGCGCTGAGACCCTCCTGGCTCGGGCCGGCGGCGCGACGAGCCGCTGCTCACCGTCGCGGCCGTCGCCGTAGCCCTCGGGCATGATCTCGCCCTTGTTGATCCAGACCTTCACGCCGATGCGGCCGTACGTCGTCTTCGCCTCGACGAAGCCGTAGTCGATGTCCGCGCGCAGCGTGTGCAGCGGGACACGGCCCTCGGAGTAGTGCTCGGAGCGCGACATCTCGGTTCCGCCGAGACGGCCGCCGCACTGGATCTTCACGCCCTGGGCGCCGGAGCGCATCGCCGACGCGAGCGAGCGCTTCATCGCGCGCCGGAAGCTGACGCGGTTCTGGAGCTGCTCGGCGATCGCCTGCGCAACCAGCCGCGCGTCGAGCTCGGGCCGCTTGATCTCGTTGATGTTGATGTGGACGTTCTTCTCGGTCATCGCGTGGATCTCGCGCCGCAGCGCGTCCACCTCGGAGCCCGACTTGCCGATGACGATGCCGGGGCGCGCCGTGAAGATGTCGATCGTGATCCGCTGCTTGTCCTTGCGGATCAGGATGTCGGAGAGGCCGGCATGGCCGAGCTTTCCGTTGATGTGATCCCGGATCTTGACGTCCTCGATGATGTACGCCGGGAACTCCTTGGTGCCCGTGTACCAGTTGGACTTCCAGTCATGGATGATTCCCAGGCGCAGACCGCCGGGATGAATTTTCTGTCCCACTAGGTGGTGCTCCCCTCGTCGGTCTCGGTCTTCTTGCGGCGCGGCGCGCGCTTCGGCTTCGGCTTCTCCTCCGCCGGCGCTGCGTCGGCCTTCGGCTTCGCTGCCCGCTTGGGCTTCGGCTTCTCGGCGCTCTCGGTCTCGGTCTCGGCCTTCGGCTTCGTGGCGCGCTTCGGCTTCTCGGCGGCCTCCTCGGCCTGCGGCTCCTCGACGGGCTCCGGCGCGGTCGACGGTGCGGGCACCGGTGCGACCTTGCGGATCGGGAGCACGCCGCCGTCGGGCTGCGCGAGCATGACCGTGATGTGGCAGGTGCGCTTGTTGATGCGCGACGCGCGCCCGCGCGCGCGAGGACGCCAGCGCTTGAGCGTCGGGCCCTCGCCCACGAACGCGGCGGAGACGATCATGTCGTCGCCGGCCAGGCCGTGGTTCATCTCGGCGTTCGCGACGGCCGAGTCGAGCACCAGGCGAACGTCGCGCGCAGCCGCGCGCTCGGTGAACGCGAGGATCGTGCGCGCCTCGGGCACGGTCCGTCCGCGGATCTGCTCCACGACGAGCTGTGCCTTGCGCGGCCCGGTGCGCACGTAGCGCGCCTGCGCCTTGACCTGCGTCTGCTGCTTTTCGCCCGTGGCCATGGCTAGCGCTTCTTCACCTGCGCCTGGCGGTCGCCGGAGTGGCCGCGGAACGTGCGCGTGGGAGCGAACTCCCCGAGCTTGTGGCCGACCATCGACTCCGTGAGGAACACGGGCACGTGCTTGCGGCCGTCGTGGACGGCGATCGTGTGCCCGACCATGTCGGGGAAGACCGTGGAGGTGCGCGACCAGGTGCGGAGCGGGCGCTTGTCGCCCGACTCGTTCATGGCCACGATCCGCGCCATGAGCTTCGCGTCCACGTAGGGCCCCTTCTTGCTGGATCTACTCACTTAGCGCCTTTCCTTGCCGCGGCGACGGCCGCGGACGATGAGCTGGTTCGATTCCTTGTGCTTGCTGCGCGTCCGCTTGCCGAGCGTCGGAACGCCCCACGGCGTCACCGGGTTGCGGCCGCCCTTGGACTTGCCCTCGCCGCCGCCGTGCGGGTGGTCGACGGGGTTCATGGCCGAGCCGCGTACGGTCGGGCGCTTGCCCAGCCAGCGGCTGCGGCCCGCCTTGCCGCTGCGGATGTTCTCGTGGTCGGTGTTCCCGACCTGGCCCACGGTCGCGCGGCAGGTGAGAAGGACGCGGCGGATCTCGCCGGACGGAAGCCGGAGCACCGCATGCGGCTCGTCCTTGGCCACGAGCTGCACGCCTGCGCCTGCGCTCCGTGCCATCTGGCCGCCGCGGCCGGGCTTCAGCTCGACGTTGTGGATGATCGTGCCGGTCGGGATGTTCTCGAGGGGGAGCGAGTTGCCGGGACGGATGTCCGCGTTCGGGCCGGACTCGACGGTCTGGCCGACGACCAGGCGCGTCGGGGCGAGGATGTACGCCTTCGCGCCGTCCGCGTAGTGGAGCAGCGCGATGCGCGCCGAGCGGTTCGGGTCGTACTCGATCGACGCGACCTTCGCCGGCACGCCGTCCTTCGTCCGCTTGAAGTCGATCTTGCGGTAGCGGCGCTTGTGGCCGCCGCCCTGGTGGCGCGTCGTGATGCGTCCGTTGACGTTGCGCCCGCCCTTCTTCTTCAGCGGCTCGAGCAGGCTCTTCTCGGGCTCGACCTTCGAGAGCTCGCTGAAGTCCGGCACCGTGCGGAACCGACGGCCGGGGCTGGTGGGCTTCAGTCGGCGGGGCGGCACTAGACCTGAGCCCCCTCGAAGATCTCGATCTTGTCGCCCTCGCGCAGCTGCACGATGGCCTTCTTCCAGCCGGGCTTCACGCCCTTGGAGAGGCCGCGCCGCTTCGGCTTCGAGCGGACCTGGACGATGTTGACGCCCTCGACCTTGACCTCGAAGAGCTCCTCCACGGCCTGGCGGATCTGCGTCTTGTGCGCCTTGTCGTGGACGCGGAACGAGTACTTGTTGTCCTCGATCAGGCTGTAGCTCTTCTCGGAGACGACCGGGGCGATGAGGACTTCGCGTGCGTGCATCTAGCGAGCCACCTCCTGGATCCGCTCGAGCGCAGCCTCGGTCGCGACGACCGAGCGCGCCCAGACGAGTGCGCCGACCTCGAGCTCGGACGGCTCGAGCACCAGCACACGCGGGAGGTTGCGGAACGAGCGGGCCACCGTCGATCTCGTCCGGCTGGACGAGCACGAGCAGCGGCAGGTCGTTCCCCCAGGCGCCGAGGAACGCGGCCGCGGCCTTCGTGGACGGCTCCTCGAACGAGTTCGCGCCGACGACGGCGAGCGATCCGCGGCCGGCATGGCGGGAGAGCGCAGAGCGAAGCGCGGCCTTGCGGGCCTTGCGGTTCACCTTGAGCGTGTACGAGCGCGGAGTGATCCGGAAGGCGTGACCGCCGCCCGTGAACTGCGCGGCGCGCGTCGTGCCCGCGCGGGCGCGGCCGGTGCCCTTCTGGCGCCACGGCTTGGCGCGGCCCCCGGCGACGAGCCCGCGGCTCTTGGTCGCCGACGTTCCGCTTCTCGCCGCGGCCGACTCGGCGCGGACGACCTCGTGGATGAGACCGGGCTTCACCTCGGCGGTGAACACGGCCTCGTCCAGCGTGAAGTCCTTCGCCTTGTTGCCCGACGCGTCGAGCACGGGTGCTTTCGGAGCGGCCATCAGCGGATGTCCTCTCGCACCACGACGGTCGCGTTCCTGTGGCCGGGAATGGCGCCCCGGACGAGGAGGAGGTTCTCCTCCGGGATCAGCTCGTGGACTGTGAGCCCGACCTGCGTGGCGCGCTTGTTGCCCATCTGGCCGGCCATCTTCTGGCCCTTGAACACGCGGGAAGGCGTCGCGGACGCGCCGATCGAGCCGGGGGCACGGACGTTGTGCGATCCGTGCGAGACCGGCCCGCGATGGAAGTTGTGGCGCTTGATCGTGCCCTGGAAGCCCTTGCCGATCGAGACACCGGTGACCTTCACCTTGTCGCCGGGCTCGAAGGCCTCGACGGTGACGGTCTCGCCGGCGACGAGCTCACTCGCGCCGCGCAGCTCGACGAGCTTGCGGTGCGGGCCGACGTTGTTCTTCTTCAGGTGTCCGATCTCGGGCTTGGAGAGCTTCTTGTCCGGGACCTCGTCCCACGCGAGCTGGACGGCGTCGTAGCCGTCCGCGTCGGTGGTCCGCACGGTCACGACAGGGCAGGGCCCGGCCTGGATGACCGTGACGGGCACGAGCTCGCCGGTCTCCTGGTCGAAGACCTGCGTCATGCCGAGCTTCTTGCCGATGATCCCTTTCATCTCCGTCCTAGAGCTTGATCTCGATGTCGACGCCTGCAGGAAGATCCAGCCGCATCAGGGAGTCGACCGTCTTCGGGGTCGGCTGGTGGATGTCGATCAGGCGCTTGTGCGTGCGCACCTCGAAGTGCTCCCGGGAGTCCTTGTCCTTGAACGGGCTTCGGATCACCGTGTAGACGTTCTTCTCGGTGGGCAGCGGAACGGGACCGGTGACGGTTGCGCCGCTCCGCTGCGCCGTATCGACGATCTGCACCGCAGACCGGTCGAGCTGATTGTGGTCGTACGCCTTGAGGCGGATTCGGATCTTCTGCTGGGCCACTAGGGGTTGCCTTCTCTCCTACGCGACGATGTCGGTGACGACGCCTGCGCCGACCGTTCGTCCACCCTCGCGGATGGCGAAACGGAGGCCCGGATCCATGGCGATCGGCTGGATCAGCTCGATCTCCATGTTCGTGTTGTCGCCCGGCATGACCATCTCCTGGCCCTCCGGGAGCTTGATGTTTCCGGTCACGTCCGTCGTGCGGAAGTAGAACTGCGGCCGGTAGCCGTTGAAGAACGGCGTGTGGCGGCCGCCCTCGTCCTTCGAGAGCACGTAGACCTCGGCCTTGAAGTGCGTGTGAGGCGTGATCGAGCTGGGCTTCGCGAGCACCTGGCCGCGCTCGATCTCCTCGCGCTTCGTCCCGCGCAGAAGTGCGCCGGCGTTGTCGCCGGCCTGCGCGAAGTCGAGGGTCTTGTGGAACATCTCGAGGCTCGTGACGACCGTCTTCTCGATCTTCGGATGGATGCCGACGATCTCGACCTCGTCGCCCGAGCGGATCTCGCCCTGCTCGATGCGGCCGGTCACGACGGTGCCGCGACCCTGGATCGTCATGACGTCCTCGATCGGCATGAGGAACGGCTTGTCGGTGTCGCGGACGGGCTCCGGGATGTAGGAGTCGACCGCCTCCATGAGCTCGAGGATCTTCGGGACCCACTCGCCGTCGCCCTCGAGCGCCTTCAGCGCCGAGACCTGGATGACGGGGATGTCGTCGCCGGGGAACTCGTACTTGGAGAGGAGCTCACGGACCTCCATCTCGACGAGCTCGAGCAGCTCGGGATCGTCGACCATGTCGGCCTTGTTCAGCGCGACGACGATCGAGGGAACCTCGACCTGGCGCGCCAGCAGGATGTGCTCGCGCGTCTGCGGCATCGGGCCGTCGGCGGCCGAGACCACGAGGATGGCGCCGTCCATCTGGGCGGCCCCCGTGATCATGTTCTTGATGTAGTCGGCGTGACCGGGGCAGTCCACGTGCGCGTAGTGACGGTTCTCCGTCTCGTACTCCACATGGGCCGTGTTGATCGTGATGCCGCGCGCCTTCTCCTCCGGCGCGTTGTCGATCGACGCGAAGTCACGGACTTCCGTGTTGCCGCCCTGCTCCGCGAGGACCTTGGTGATCGCAGCCGTCAGCGTCGTCTTGCCGTGATCGATGTGACCGATCGTTCCGACATTGACGTGCGGCTTCGTGCGCTCGAACTTCTGCTTTGCCATTCCTCCTCCAATTTCTCCGTTGGGCTAGGCGCCCTTGGCACCGTCGATGATCTCGCTCGCGATCGAGGACGGCGCCTCTTCGTAACGGTCGAACTGCATGGTGAACGTCGCGCGGCCCTGGGTCGTCGACCGCAGGTCCGTCGCATAACCGAACATCGTCGCAAGCGGAACCCGGGCGCGGATCGCCTGCGCGTTGCCGCGGGGCTCGAGTCCTTCGACCCGTCCGCGGCGTGAATTCAGATCTCCCATGACGTCGCCGAGGTACTCGTCCGGCGTGACGACCTCGACGGCCATCACGGGCTCGAGCAGCTTCGGCTTCGCCTTCCCCATCGCGGTCTTGAACGCCATGGAGCCGGCGATCTTGAACGCCATCTCGCTCGAATCGACGTCGTGGTAGGAGCCGTCGACGAGCTCGACCCGCAGATCCACGACGGGTAGCCGGCGAGAATGCCCGACTCCATCGCCTCCTGGATCCCCATGTCGACCGGCGCGATGTACTCACGCGGAATCTTCCCTCCGGTGATGCGGTCGATGAACTCGTAGCCCTCGCCGGGATCGGTCGGCTCGACCGAGATGACGACGTGGCCGAACTGGCCGCGGCCGCCGCTCTGGCGGACGAACCTGCCGACGACCTTCTCGACGCGCTGGCCGATCGTCTCGCGGTAGGCGACCTGGGGGCGGCCGACGTTCGCGTCGACCGAGAACTCGCGCATCAGGCGGTCGACGATGATCTCGAGGTGCAGCTCGCCCATCCCTGAGATGAGCGTCTGCGCCGTCTCCTCGTCGGTCCGCACCTGGAAGGTCGGGTCCTCCTCGCCGAGGCGCGCGAGCGCCTGCGAGAGCTTGTCCTGGTCGGCCTTCGTCTTCGGCTCGATCGCGACCGCGATGACCGGGTCGGGGAACTCCATCGACTCGAGGACGATGGGAGCCGACTCGATCGCGAGCGTGTCGCCCGTCGTGGTCTGCTTCAGGCCGACGGCGGCGACGATCTCGCCCGCGCCGATCTCCTCGCGCTCCTCGCGATGGTTCGCGTGCATCTGGAGGAGCCGGCCGACGCGCTCGGTCTTGCCGGTGCTCACGTTCAGCACGCGGTCGCCGGCCTTGATCTTGCCGGAGTAGACGCGGAAGTACGTGAGCTTGCCGACGTACGGGTCGCTCATGACCTTGAACGCGAGCGCCGCGAACGGCTCGTCCTCGGCGGGGCGCCGTGAGAGCTCCTTCTGCGTGCGCGGGTCGATGCCGTGGATCGGCGGAACGTCGAGCGGGCTCGGAAGGTAGTCGATGACCGCGTCGAGGAGCGGCTGCACGCCCTTGTTCTTGAAGGCGGAGCCGAGCAGGATCGGAGTGACCGCGATCGCCAGCGTCGCGGTGCGCAGCGCGCGGCGGATCATCTCGGGCGTGACGGCGGACTCGTCGGTGAGGTAGGTCTCGAGGAGCTCCTCGTCGTGCTCGGCGACCGAGTCGATCAGCTGGTGGTGGTACTCGCCGGCCTGCTCCTTCAGCTCCTCCGGGATGTCGCCCTCGGTCATGTCCATCCCGAGGTCGTCGTTCCACACGGTCGCCTTCATCTCGATCACGTCGACGACGCCGCGGAAATGCTCTTCCTGGCCGATCGGCAGCTGCACCGGAACCGGGTTCGCGCCGAGGCGGTCGATCATCGACTGCACGGACGCGAAGAAGTCCGCGCCGGTGCGGTCCATCTTGTTGATGAACGCGATGCGGGGAACGCGGTAGCGGTCGGCCTGGCGCCACACGGTCTCGGACTGCGGCTCGACGCCGGCGACCGAGTCGAAGACGGCGATCGCGCCGTCGAGGACGCGCAGGCTGCGCTCCACTTCGACGGTGAAGTCAACGTGCCCGGGCGTATCGATGATGTTCACACGAAAATCGCGCCAGAAGGCGGTCGTCGCAGCAGACGTGATCGTGATGCCGCGCTCCTGCTCCTGCGCCATCCAGTCCATCGTCGCCGCGCCCTCGTGCACCTCGCCCATCTTGTGGGTGCGACCGGTGTAGTAGAGGATCCGCTCGGTCGTGGTGGTCTTGCCCGCGTCGATGTGGGCCATGATCCCGATGTTCCGGACCTTTTCGAGACCGCCCTTGCCGCCGGTCTGCGCTGCGTTTTTTCAGCCACTGGCACCGTTACCACCTGTAGTGGGCGAAGGCCTTGTTGGCCTGCGCCATCCGGTAGAGGTCGTCCTTGCGCTTGAACGCTCCGCCCTGCTGGTTCAGCGCGTCCAGGATCTCGTTCGCGAGCTTGTCGGACATGTGCCGCTCGCGGCGATCGCGCGAGTACGTGACGATCCAGCGCACGGCGAGCGTGCGGGCGCGACGCTGCGGCACCTCGACGGGCACCTGGTAGTTGGCGCCGCCGACGCGGCGCGAGCGAACCTCGAGGACCGGGGTGACGGTCTTCACGGCCTGCTCGAGCACCTCGACGGGCGGACGGCTGGTCTTCTCGCCGATCTGGTCGAGCGCCGTGTAGACGATGTCCTCGGCGACCGACTTCTTGCCGCGCGTCATGATCCGGTTCACGAGCTGCGTGACCAGCTTCGACTGGTAGACGGGGTCGGGAGTGAGCTCCCGCGGCTGGATTGCGGCGCGCCTGGGCACTAACTCCCCTTCTTCGCGCCGTACTTGGAGCGGCCCTGCCGGCGCTCGGAGACACCGGCGGTGTCGAGCGCGGCACGGATGATCTTGTAGCGGACGCCCGGCATGTCCTTGACGCGGCCGCCGCGGATGAGCACGACCGAGTGCTCCTGCAGGTTGTGGCCCTCGCCGGGGATGTACGACGTCACTTCCATCTGGTTCGTCAGGCGGACGCGGGCGACCTTTCGGAGAGCCGAGTTCGGCTTCTTCGGGGTTGCCGTATACACCCGCGTGCAGACTCCCCGCTTCTGCGGCGCACCCTTGAGCGCGGGCGTCTTCGTCTTCGCCTTGGGGGCCTTGCGACCCTTGCGAACCAGCTGGTTTACGGTCGGCACAACGTCCTTCTGTTTGGTCTTGAACGCAAGAAAAGGCCGGAATGGGCGGAGCCCACTCCGAACCTCGGCGTAGGGTAGCAGAGCAAAGCCGCATGGCGCCTGGGATAGCCGAAACGCCGAAAGCGTTCTATTGTCAGCGCACGGAAACACCTGGGGGCGTTACTGCGGCACGCCGCTGTGCGTTACACGGGTGACCCGGAAGGCGGACCGGAATTGCCCATCCCCCTGCTCGACAACACGACGTGGATCGTCATCGTCGGCGCGCTTGCCGCGGCGGCACTGGCCGTTGTGCTCTGCGTGGCGATCTTCATCCTCGTCACGCGGAACAGGTCCGGACAGAACGACGAGCTCGAGCGCATGCTCGAAGCGTCGAACGCGCGCTTCGAGGAGATGCTCGGGGAGCTCGCGCGCGAGGTCGACCGGGCGCAGGAGGAGACCAAACGCTCGCGGCAGCTGGCTGCGATCGGCGCCTCCATCGACCTGGACACGGTCCTGTCGCGCGCGCTCGAAGCCGCCTGCGCGCTCGCTCCCGTCGACGCGGCACTCGTGATCGCGCCGCAGGAGGGCGAGCCCCCGGTGATCGCGACCTACGGGATGACGCAGGAGGAGGCGGCCGAGCATCCGGTCTCGGCGCCCGCCGGCGGCGACGCTCGCGCGATCGAGATCTCCTACCGCTACGCGCCCGAGCGCGCGAAGGCGAACGGCGGCCTGATCCGCGGGGCGCTCGCGCTGCCGCTCGTGAACGACGCGGGCGAGTCGGTCGGCACGATGGCCGTCTTCTGGCGCGAGGAAGGCGGCCGGCCGAGCGACGACGAGCTGTCTGCGCTCGAGCACGTCGCGACGAATGTCGGCCCGGCGATCGAGAACGCGCGACGGTTCCGCGAGGCGCGCAAGCTGGCCGACCTCGACGCGCTCACGAGCCTGCACAACCGGCGCTTCTTCCACGACACGCTCGCGCGCGAGGTCGCCCGGGCGCACCGCTACGACCGCCAGCTCGCCCTCGTGGTGCTCGACATCGACGACTTCAAGGCCATCAACGAGCGCGTCGGGCATCTGTCCGGCGACGCCGTCCTGGCCCAGCTCGCCGAGCGCGTCCGCTCGGTCGTTCGCAGCGCCGACATCGCCTGCCGCGTCGGAGGCGACGAGTTCGCGGTCATCCTTCCCGAGTCGGCCCTCGCGGACGCGGAACAGCTCTACCGCCGGCTCCAATTCGCGGTTTCCACGAAATCCACAGGGCCCGCCGAGCGGCTGCACCTGTCCGCCGGCATCGCGGAGCTGACCCGCGAGGACGATGCGATCTCCTTCTTCGAGCGCGCCGACGAGGCGCTTTTCCGGGCCAAGCAGACCGGAAAAGGCCAGTCCGTGGCCGCCGAGGGCGGCGCCTAGTCCACACGTTTCTCCCCAGAGCCGTCCACAGCTCCTGGGGAAGAACGAACCCTGCCGGAGCGGCCGTTTCCGACCGCCCCGGCAGGAGTGATTGCTAGGAGGAGCTCTCCTCGTCGACCTCGGGAATCTCCTCGGCGGCGAGCGGAGGCTCGGCCGGGAAGTCGAGGTCGAGGCCGGCCAGGTCGAGACCCTCGCCGTTCGAGCCGATCTCCTCGAGCGCAGCGAGGAGCTGCTCCTCGGTCGCCGGCCGCGTGTAGGCGGCGGCGGGGACCTTCTCGGTCGGGTGGATCTCGATGTTCCGGTACCGCTTGAGTCCGGTGGCCGCCGGGATGAGCTTCCCGATGATGACGTTCTCCTTGAGGCCGAGCAGCCGGTCGACCTTGCCCTCGATCGACGCGTCCGTGAGCACCTTGGTGGTCTCCTGGAACGACGCCGCCGAGAGGAACGACTCGGTTGCGAGCGACGCCTTCGTGATCCCGAGGATCAGCGGCTCGAACGTCGCCTGCTCGCCCTTGGCCTTCTTGACCCGCGCGTTCTCACGCTCGAGCACGACCTTGTCCACGAGCTGGCCCGGGAGCAGGTCGGTGTCGCCGGCGTTCTCGACGCGCACCTTCTTCAGCATCTGCCGGATGATCAGCTCGATGTGCTTGTCGTGGATGTCGACGCCCTGCGACCGGTAGACCTTCTGCACCTCGCCGACCAGGTAGAGCTCGGTCGGCGTGGAGCCCTTGTCCCCCGTCGCGTGCAGCGCGAGCAGCTCCGCCGGCGCGATCGAGCCCTCGTGGAGAGGATCGCCCGCCTCGACGGTGTCGCCCTGGGCCACGAGCAGCCGTGACCGGCGCGGAAGCGCGTACTCCTTGACCGCGAGCGGCTCGCCGTCCTCGTCGAGCGCCTTCGGGTCGATCGTGATCTTCGGGCCGCGGTCCGTGTCCTCGATCTCGACGACGCCGGTCACCTCGGCAAGCCGCGCAGCACCCTTCGGGTTGCGGGCCTCGAAGATCTCGACGACGCGCGGAAGGCCGTGCGTGATGTCGGCGCCGGCCACACCGCCGGTGTGGAACGTCCGCATGGTCAGCTGGGTGCCCGGCTCGCCGATCGACTGCGCGGCCACGATTCCGACCGCGTCGCCGACCTCGCACATCCCGCCGGTGGCGAGGAAGATGCCGTAGCAGGCCTTGCACACGCCGAACTCGCTGCGGCACCGAAGCACCGAGCGAACCGCCACCTGGTAGTCCGCCGCGTACTCGCCGAGCTCGTCGGCGAGCCGCTGGAGCTCGACGTTCGTGACCACGGAGTCCTTGGCCAGGATGACCGTCTTGCCGGGCTTCCCGTCCTTGATCGGCTTGTTGATGTCGTGCGCGACGATGCGTCCCGGGAGCGACCGGTTGAACCCGTCGGAGGTGTGGAGCGGAAGCTCGATGAACTGATCGGTTCCGCAGTCCTCGTCACGGACGATCACGTCCTGGGAGACGTCGACGAGCCGCCGGGTCAGGTAGCCCGAGTCGGCCGTGCGCAGCGCCGTGTCGGCGAGACCCTTGCGGGCGCCGTGGGTCGAGATGAAGTACTCGAGCACCGACAGGCCCTCCATGAAGTTGGCCTTGATCGGACGCTCGATGATCTCGCCCTTCGGATTCGCCATGAGGCCGCGCATCCCGGCGAGCTGGCGGATCTGCTTGATCGATCCGCGTGCTCCCGAGTTGGCCATCATGTAGATCGGGTTCAGCTCGAACATCGTGTCCTGCATGGCGTCGGCGACGACGTCCGTCGCCTCCGTCCACTCCTCGATGATCCGCTCCTTGCGCTCGTCCTCGGTGATGAGGCCGCGCTCGTACTCGCGCTCGATGCGCTGCACGCGCTCCTCGTAGCCGCTGAGGATCTCTTCCTTGTTCTCGGGGATGACGATGTCGTTCTTCGAGATCGTGATCCCGGCGCGCGTCGCGTGGGCGAACCCGAGCTCCTTGATCGTGTCGAGGATCGGAGCGATCGACAGGGCGCTGTAGCGGTCGACGAGGTCGGAGATGAAGTCGTTCGTCTCCTTCTTCGCGAGCGCCCGGTTGATGAACGGCTGCTCCGACGCGACGTAGCCCTCGCCGAGGGTGCGGGCGAGCGAGCGGCCCACCTCCTCGTTGAAGATCACGCGGCCCGGCGTCGTGAGGATGAGCTCCTCGCCGCGCCGGTACTCGATCGGCTCCTGGAGGTCGACCGAGCGCGCGTCCACCGCGAGGATGACCTCCTCCTCGGAGCCGAAGCGCCGCGGATGAGGCTTGAGCGCATCGCCGGTCGTCGCGTTGAGATCGGTCGCGCAGTAGGTCATGTAGTAGGTGCCGAGCACCATGTCCTGCGTCGGCGTCGAGAGCGGCTTGCCATGCGCCGGCGAGAGGATGTTGTTCGCCGAGAGCATGAGGATCCGCGCCTCGGCCTGCGCCTCCGCGCTGAGCGGAAGGTGCACGGCCATCTGGTCGCCGTCGAAGTCGGCGTTGAAGGCGTGGCAGACGAGCGGGTGGATCTGGATCGCCTTGCCCTCGACGAGCACCGGCTCGAACGCCTGGATGCCCAGGCGATGCAGCGTCGGCGCGCGGTTCAGGAGCACCGGGTGCTCGGCGATGACCTCCTCGAGGACGTCCCAGACCTCGGGCGCCATCGAGTCCACGTACTTCTTCGCCGCCTTGATGTTCTGGACGGACTTGCGCTCGACGAGCCGGCTCATGATGAACGGCTTGAAGAGCTCGAGCGCCATCAGCTTCGGCAGGCCGCACTGGTGCAGCTTCAGCGTCGGACCCGCGACGATCACCGACCGTCCCGAGTAGTCGACGCGCTTGCCGAGCAGGTTCTGGCGGAAGCGGCCCTGCTTGCCCTTGAGCATGTCGGAGAGCGACTTCAGCGCGCGGTTGCCCGGGCCGGTGACGGCGCGGCCGCGGCGGCCGTTGTCGAACAGCGCGTCGACGGCCTCCTGGAGCATCCGCTTCTCGTTGTTCACGATGATCTCGGGAGCCCCGAGGTCGAGCAGGCGCTTCAGCCGGTTGTTCCGGTTGATCACGCGCCGGTAGAGGTCGTTCAGGTCGCTCGTCGCGAACCGGCCGCCGTCGAGCTGGACCATCGGGCGCAGCTCCGGCGGAATGACCGGAACGGCCTCGAGGATCATCCACTCGGGACGGTTCTCGGACGTGATGAACGCGTTGACGACCTTGAGGCGCTTGATCGCGCGGCTCTGCTTCTGGCCCTTGGACGTGCGGATCGTCTCGCGGAGGTTCTTCACCTCGGCGACGAGATCGAGATCCTTCAGCAGGTCGCGGATCGCCTCGGCGCCCATGCCCCCGCGGAAGTACACGCCGAACCCGTACGGCGAGCCGAACCGGTCCTTGAGCTCGCGGAAGAGCATCTCGTCGGAGACGATCTGCTTGACCTCCATGTCCTTGAAGAGCTGCCACGTCTGCTCGAGGCGGTTGACCGCGTCCACCGAGGCGTCGCGGGCATCGGAGCGCCGCGACTCGATGTCGAGGTACATCTCGCGCACCTTGAGCGACCACTGCACGAGCGCGTCGAGATCCTCCTTCTGCATGCGGCCGTCCGTCTTCAGACAGAGGTCGTTCGCGAAGTCCTTGATCTCGTCGGGACCCGAGCCGTCCGGAGCGGTCTCGACGACCTCCCGGACGAGGCCGTTCCCGACCTCGCGCACCTTGTCGAGGTTCTTCAGGTCGACGCCCGAGACGAGCGCGGCGTCGTCGCCCTCGAGCTCGGTGCCCGAAAGCAGCGCGTCGAGGATCTTGCCCATGTGCTTCGTGACCGCGCCCTTCTTCGCCCCGGTCGCCTTCGCGTACTCGGCGCGCAGCGGCGCGAGACCCTCGCGGATCTGCGTGGCCGCGGTCGCGACCTGGTCGAGCTCGCGCGTGGAGAGCTGGCGGTCGTCGCGGATCGCGGCGCCGCGGACGAGCTCGCGGATCTTCTTCGCGTCCTCGGTGGTGATCTTCTTGGCGACGTCCGTGAAGAGGCCGGCGACGAGCGTGCGTGCCTCCTCGAGCGGCGGCAGGCCCTGCTCCTCGGCCCAGGCGATCAGGCCGCGGGCCCAGAACTCGTCGTCCTCGTCGAAGTTGCGCTCCTTGCCCTTGATGAAGTAGTCGCGCCGGCGGGAAAGCCGGTCTTCGAGCGCGGCGAGCTGCTCGTCGCGGTCGACGAAGACCTGCTCCGACTCGGCCCGCACCTTGTCCTCGAGGTCGGCGAGATCCTCGCCGCGCTTGTCCTTGTCCACCGCGGTGACGATCGACGCGGCGAAGTACAGGACCTTCTCGAGCTCCTTGGGGGCGATGTCGAGCAGGTAGCCGATGCGGCTCGGGACGCCCTTGAAGAACCAGATGTGGGAGACGGGCGCGGCCAGGTCGATGTGACCCATGCGCTCACGGCGAACCTTCTGCCGCGTGACCTCCACGCCGCAGCGCTCGCAGATGATGCCCTTGTAGCGGACGCGCTTGTACTTGCCGCAGTAGCACTCCCAGTCCTTCGTCGGACCGAAGATCCGCTCGCAGAACAGGCCGTCCTTCTCCGGCTTCAGCGTCCGGTAGTTGATCGTCTCCGGCTTGGTGACCTCTCCGGAGGACCAGTCACGGATCTGCTTCGACGACGCGAGGCCGATCCGAATGGCGTCAAAGTTATTGATGTCGATCAAAGCTCTTCCCTTCCCATTGCAATCGACGTGGACGGCGCGAGGAACCGTGCCGCCGTCACTCCTCGACCTCCGCGTCTGCCACCGGAGCGGCGTCAGGATCCACGACGTCCGTCAGCGACTCGTCGGTCGGAACCGTCAGCTCGCCTGACTCGTCCACGCGGTCCTGTCCCGCCTCGACCTCTTCCGCCGAAGGCTCGCGAGCCGCGGCGCGCATCGAGCCGGGCGACAGGTCGATGCCGAGCTCTTCCGCGGCGCGGAGCAGCTCGTCGTCCTCCTCCCGGACCTCGACCTCGGTGCCCTCCTCGGACTCGACGCGGATGTCGAGCGCGAGTGACTGCATCTCCTTGAGGAGCACCTTGAAGGACTCGGGAATCGACGGCTCGGCGATGTTCTCGCCCTTGACGATCGCCTCGTAGGCCTTGACGCGGCCAACGGTGTCGTCGGACTTGATCGTGAGCATCTCCTGCAGCGTGTAGGCGGCGCCGTAGGCCTCGAGCGCCCAGACCTCCATCTCGCCGAAGCGCTGGCCGCCGAACTGGGCCTTGCCGCCCAGGGGCTGCTGCGTCACGAGCGAGTAGGGGCCGGTCGAGCGCGCGTGGATCTTGTCGTCCACGAGGTGGAGCAGCTTCAGGATGTACATGAAGCCGACCGTCACCTTCTGCTCGAAGGGCTCGCCGGTCTTGCCGCTGTACAGCTGCACCTTCCCGGAGCACTTGCGGCCCGGGCGGCGCTTCTCGTCGACCTTGAAGGAGATCCGGTGCTTCGGATTCTGCTTCGTCCACTCGACGAGCGCCTCGTCGACCTCCGCCTCGGTCGCCCCGTCGAAGACAGGGGTCGCGATCGGGGTCGGGCCGTCGCTCGCGCCGTTCTCGCCGAAGACGCCGTAGTGCGCCGCCCAGCCGAGATGCGTCTCGAGGATCTGGCCGATGTTCATCCGGCTCGGCACGCCGAGCGGGTTCAGGATCACGTCGACAGGAGTTCCGTCCTCCATGAACGGCATGTCCTCCTGCGGGACGATCTTGGAGATGACGCCCTTGTTGCCGTGGCGTCCGGCGAGCTTGTCGCCCTCCGCGATCTTGCGCTTCTTCGCGACGTAGACGCGGACGAGCTCGTTCACGCCCGGAGACAGGTCGTCCCCGTTGTCGCGCGAGAACGTCTTCACGTCGATGACCTTGCCGCCCTCGCCGTGCGGGACCTTGAGGGAGGTGTCGCGGACCTCGCGCGCCTTCTCCTTGAAGATGGCGCGGATCAGCTTCTCCTCGGCGGTCAGCTCGGTCTCGCCCTTCGGCGTCACCTTCCCGACGAGCAGGTCGCCGGAGCCGACCTCGGCTCCGATGCGGACGACGCCGCGGTCGTCGAGGTCGCGGAGCGACTCCTCGGAGCGGTTCGGAATGTCGCGCGTGATCTCCTCGTCGCCGAGCTTCGTCGCGCGCGCGTCGATCTCGTACTCGTGGATGTGCACGGACGACAGCTCGTCGTCCTTCACGATCCGCTCGGAGATGACGATGGCGTCCTCGAAGTTGTAGCCCTCGAACGGCATGAACGCGACGAGCAGGTTCTTGCCGAGCGCGAGCTCGCCCTGCGACGTCGAGCTGCCGTCGGCGAGCACCTCGTCCTGCACGACCTTCTGGCCCAGGCCGACGATCGGCTTCTGGTGCATGATCGTGCCCTGGTTCGAGCGCATGAACTTGACGAGGTCGTACTCGTCGATGCCGTCCTTCGCCTCGACCGTGATCTTCTCGGCGTCGACGTCGGTGACCGTCCCGGCGCGCTTGGCCAGGACGACGTCGCCCGTGTCGACTGCGGCGCGGTACTCGAGCCCGGTTCCGACGAGCGGCGCGTCCGTGATGAGCAGCGGCACTGCCTGCTTCTGCATGTTCGCGCCCATGAGCGCGCGGTTCGCGTCGTTGTGCTCGAGGAACGGGATGAGCGCCGTGCCGACCGAGACGATCTGCGCCGGGTTCACGTCCATGTACTGGACGTCCTTCGGCACGGCCGTGACCGGCTCGCCGCCGGGGCCGCGGCAGAGCACCGTGTCGTTGCGGAACTTGCCCGTCTTCTCGTCCAGCGGCTCGTTCGCCTGCGCGATCGTGAGCTTCTCCTCCTCGCTCGCGTCGAGGTAGACGATCTCGTCCGTCACCTTGCCGGCCTTGACGATGCGGTACGGGGTCTGGACGAAGCCGAACTCCGAGACGGTCGCCATCGAGGAGAGCGACCCGATGAGACCGATGTTCGGCCCCTCAGGCGTCTCGATCGGGCACATGCGCCCGTAGTGGGTCGGATGGACGTCGCGCACCTCGATCGGCGCGCGCTCGCGCGTGAGACCTCCCGCGCCGAGCGCCGAAAGCCGGCGACGGTGCGTGAGACCCGAGAGCGAGTTCGTCTGGTCCATGAACTGCGACAGCTGCGAGGAGCCGAAGAACTCCTTCAGCGCGGCCACGACCGGACGGATGTTGATGATCGTCTGCGGCGTGATCGTGTCGACGTCCTCGGTGGTCATCCGCTCGCGCACGACGCGCTCCATGCGGTAGAGACCGACGCGGAACGCCTCCTGGATCAGCTCGCCGACGGTGCGAAGCCGGCGGTTGCCGAAGTCCTCGTACTCGTCGAGATCACCGCGAATCGGCTCGCGGGAGAGCGCGTACGCATCCGCTGCGAAGTCCTTCGCGTCCTCGGGCACGCCAAGCGCCTTCGGAAGCTCGACGAGCTTCCGAACGAGGGCGACGATGTCCGTCGTCGTGAGCACGCGGCAGTCGTCGGGGACGTCCACCTCGAGCCGCTGGTTCAGCTTGTACCGGCCGACCTTCGTCAGGTCGTAGCGCTTCGGATCGAAGAACAGCCCGCGGAGAAGGTTCCGCGAGTTCTCGAGCGTCGGCGGCTCGCCGGGACGCTGCTTCTTGAAGACCTCGACGACCGCCTCTTCCTCGCGGGTCGTCGTGTCCTTGTCCAGCGTGTTCTGGATGTAGAACGAGTTGTCGAAGAGCTTCAGGATCGCCTCGTTCGACGACGTGTCGAGCTTCTCGCCCGTCGTCGGATCCTCGGCCGGCAGGGCCCGGAGCAGCGTCGTGATCGGAAGCTTGCGCTTCCGGTCGATGCGCGCGTAGACCACGCCCTTCTTGTCGATCTCCACCTCGAGCCACGAGCCGCGGCTCGGCATCAGGTTCGCGATGAAGACCTGCTTGTCCGGGTCCTTCGGCTCCATCAGGTAGGCGCCGGGGGAGCGGACGAGCTGGGTGACGATCACCCGCTCGGTGCCGTTGATGATGAAGGTGCCCGAGTCGGTCATCATCGGGAAGTCCCCCATGAAGACCGTCTGCTCGCGGATCTCGCCCGTTTCCGTGTTCACGAAACGGACCGTCATCGAGAGCGGCACCTGGTACGTCAGATCCTTCTCGCGACACTCCTTGATGGAGACCGGAGGCGGACCAAACTCATAGTCGGCAAACTCGACGGCGAGCGTGCCGGTGTAATCCTCGATCGGCGAAATGTCGTCGATCGTTTCTCGCAAGCCTTCCTTCAAAAACCAGTCGAAGGAAGCTCGCTGGATGTCGATCAGATTCGGAAGGTCAAGAACATGCTTCAGGCGGGAGAAACTCTTCCGCACGGGACGCGGAGCGACCTTGGTGGCCACGTAGGGCGACCTCCTCTACGCAGAGTAGTAAGTCAAGTACTGGGGCAAGCGGCGAAAAGCGGCGCGACCCTCCAAAGTAGCAGGTCCACCGGACCCTCCGCAAGGGAAGCTCAGCGGGCCCAACCGCCGAGTTCGACCAGTATAGCGAGCCTCGAAAAACGGCGATTGACCGGCGCTTGAAGCGGCCGTCACGAGCGTTTACCTTCTCCCCACGCGACAGAAGGGGGCAGACGCGTGCTACGTGCGATCTCCAGGTACCTCGGCCGCCACCACATAGCGCTCCTTGCGCTCTTCCTCGCTCTCGGCGGCACGTCGTTCGCGGCGGCGAACTACATGAACGGCAAACGGATCAAGCCCGGATCGATCCCGGAGAACCGTCTTGCGCCGGCCGCGGCCGCGACGTTCAAGGCGAACGACGCCGTCTTGTATTGCCGGGCGGCCGCTCACGCCCCCGCTCGTACTCCGACGCGCCTTGCCGGAGCCGCGCTGAGACCGTCACCGACGCGTTCAACGTCGGCGGCTTGGCGATCGGCACTGACGGCAATCCAGTGATCATCTTCGGTGGCCATCCGGTGAGTCTGGTGCGGTGCACCGACCGGATCTGCGCCGGAGGCGACGAGTCGGTCCAGGAGATCAACGGCACCTTCTGCGGCGCGGGCGGAGGGACGGACGTCGCGATCAACGCGAACGGCTTGCCCATCGTTACCCAGAAGAACGGCGGCTGCGTAAGCGACGGAATCCTGAACGTCGTCACCTGCTTCGACCCCTCGTGCGCCGCGCCCAACGAAAGCGGGCCCAACTTCGACGTCGACGGCAGCGGCGCCTTCAACTCGGTCGCGATCGGCACCGATGGCAATCCGGTCGTCAGCTACTACGACAACCTTCCGGAGGGGAACTTGAAGGTACTGCACTGCGACGACCCGGTCTGCGACGGAACCGACGACACGATCAACGTCGTCGCGAGCGCCGGCGACGTCGGGCAGTACACCTCGATCGCCATCGGCAAGAACGGCAACCCCGTGATCGCCTATTACGACGTCACGAACCACGACCTGAAGGTCGCGCGCTGCAACGACAAGGCCTGCGCGGGTGGCAACGAGGCGATCTCCACGGTCGAGAGCACCGGGGACGTAGGCGAGTTCGCCTCGCTCGCGATCGGCGTGGACGGCAATCCGGTGATCGCGTACTACAAGCGCTCGACCGGCGACCTCCGGGTCGCCCGGTGCAACGATCCCGCCTGCGTCGGCGGGAACGAGAAGCGCTCGACAGTGTCCGCGGCGGGCGATGTCGGGCCGTACGCCTCGCTCGGGATCGGACTGGACGGACGCCCGGTCGTCGCTTTCTACGACGCTACGCAGCATTTCCTCAAGATCGCTCGGTGCAACGACCCCGCGTGCGCCGGCGGCAACGAGAAGATCACGACGCTCGACAGCAAGGGCGACGTCGGCCAGCACGCCTCGCTGGCGATCGGCGTCGACGGCGTGCCGGTCGTCGCCTACTTCGATGCGAGCAACAACAAGATCAAGGTCGCACGCCCGTCGATCCTGCCCTGAATGACAGAGGGCCCGCCTCGCGGCGGGCCCTCGTCAGGCCAAACGTGGTCGAAGCTACTTGATCTCGACGCTGGCGCCGGCCTCTTCGAGCTGGCCCTTGATGTCGTTGGCCTCCTCCTCGGCGACGCCCTCCTTGACCGGGCCGGGAGCCCCGTCGACGAGGTCCTTCGCCTCTTTGAGGCCGAGGCCGGTGATCGCGCGGACGACCTTGATCACCTGGATCTTCTTGTCGCCGGCGGCCTGGAGGACGACGTCGAACTCCGTCTTCTCCTCCGCCGCTGCGCCTCCGCCCGCGGCGGGAGCCGCGCCGGCCGCAGCAACGGCCACCGGAGCGGCGGCGGTGACGCCCCACTCCTCCTCGAGCTGGTTCTTCAGCTCGACGAGCTCGAGCACGGACATCTTGCCGAGCTGCTCGACGAGCTTTTCGGTTCCTGTTGCTGCCATCGGTTACTCCTCCTCCTTGGGCTCTTCTGACCCGTTCGTCTCTGGTTCCGCCTCTGCGGCGGGCTCTTCTGCTGGTTCATGCTTCGGCTGCTGCTTCCGGCTCGGCCTCGGCTTCGCCTCGGTGCTTCGGGGTTTCCTCTGCTCAGCTGCTTCGGAGCTGCTCGGCCTCCGCCTCGGGCTCCGGGGCTTCGGCTGCGGCCTCGGCCGGCTCTTCCGGCTCGCGGCTTCGCCTCGACCGTTTCGCCCTGCTCTTCGAGCTGGCGGATCCGGGCGTCGACGATGCCGACGAAATCGCGCAGCGGTGCGTTGAAGATCCCGACGATCGAGGTCATCGGGCCGACGATCGCCGCGAGCACCTGGCCCTTGAGCACGTCGGCCGGAGGCAGGCTCGCGAGATCCTTGACCTGGTCGGCCGTGATCGGCTCGCCGTCGAGGATCCCGCCCTTGACGGCGATGACCTTGGTCTCGCGCGCGGCATCGCTCAACGCCTTCGCGACCGCGACCATGTCGCCGTCGCCGACGAACGCGATCGCGGTCGGGCCGTCGAGCATCTCGACGAGGCTCGGAACGCCCGCTTCCTCGGCGGCGCGCTTCGCGAGCGTGTTCTTCACGACCGAAAATCGCGCGCCGTGCTTCAAGAGCTCGGTCCGCACGTCGTTCAGCTGCGTGACGTCGAGCCCGCGGTAGTCGGCGACCATCAGCGTCTCCGACGCACGCAGCCGCTCGACGAGCTCTGCGACGACGCGTTCCTTCTCTGTTTTCAGCATCCGTTCACCTCCTCAAATGACTCGGCCCGCGCGAGGGCGGGCCAGAGAGAGGTGACGCAATTCTCCTCGGGCCGCCTCGGCTGGTCTTACGCCCCGAAGGGCTGCCTGCTGTCTCGGGCGGAGAGTTCAGATTACGCGACGGCTTCTGCCGGCGCCTCCTCGAGCTCTTCGACCACGCCGCGCGTGCGCGACGGGATCGATCTTGATGCCCGGCCCCATGGAGCTCGCCAGGGTCACGGAACGAATGTAACGGCCCTTCGCGGCGGCGGGCTTGGCCCGCACGATCTCGTCGAGGATGACCGCGTAGTTCTCGAGCAGCTGCCGTTCGTCGAAGCTCTTCTTGCCGAGCGGCAGATGAACGTTCGCGCCACGGTCGGTGCGGTACTCGAGCTTGCCCGCCTTCGCGTCCGTGACCGCCTTCCCGACGTCGAAGGTGACCGTCCCCGCCTTCGGGTTCGGCATCTTCCCGCGCGGGCCGAGGATGCGGCCGAGCTTGCCGACCGTTCCCATCATGTCCGGCGTCGCGATCGTGACGTCGAAGTCGTCGAAGCCGCCCTCGATCTGCGTCGCGAGATCGGCCGAGCCGACCACGTCCGCGCCCGCGTCCTGAGCTTCCTTCGCCTTCTCGCCCTCGGCGAACACGGCCACGCGCGTCTCCTTGCCCGTCCCGTGCGGGAGCATGAGCGTGCCGCGCAGCTGCTGCTCGGCATGGCGCACGTTCAGGCCCGTGTTGAAGTGAACCTCGACGGTCTCGTCGAACTTCGCCGCGGGCGCTCCCTTGAGGATGCGAATCGCCTCGAGCGGCGAGTACAGCTGCTCGCGGTCGATCGACTCGCGCGCGGTGCTGTAGCGCTTGCCGTGCCCGGACATCAGACCTCCACCTCCACGCCCATCGAGCGGGCGGTTCCGGCGACGACGCGCATCGCAGCATCCACGTCGCGCGCGTTCAGATCCTCGAGCTTGATCTCGGCGATCGAGCGGCACTGGGCCTTCGTGAGGCGGCCGACCTTCTCGCGGTTCGGCTCGGCGGAACCCTTGTCCAGGTTCAGCGCCTCCTTGATGAGGACGGCCGCGGGCGGCGTCTTCGTGATGAACGTGAACGAGCGGTCCTCGAACACCGTGATCTCGACCGGCGTGATGCGACCGCCTGCCTGCTGCGTCTCGGCGTTGAACGCCTTGCAGAAATCCATGATGTTCACCCCGTGCTGGCCGAGCGCAGGCCCGACCGGCGGGGCCGGGTTCGCCTGGCCGCCGGGGATTTGGAGCTTGATGAGGGTCAGAACCTTTTTTGCCATGTCAGTCCAGTTTCTTCACTTGGTCGAAGCCGAGCTCCACGGGAACCTGGCGTTCGAAGATATTGACGAGAACCTTGAGCTTCTGCTGATCCATGTTGACGTCGACGATCTCGCCGTCGAAGTCGGAGAGCGGGCCTGAGGTCACCTTCACGGTCTCGCCGAGCTCGAACTCGGCGACCGCGCGCTGCCTCTCGGCGGCCGCGCCCGTGTGGAGGATCCGGTCGACCTCGAGCTGGGAGAGCGGCACCGGCTTGGCGCCCGCGCCGACGAATCCCGTCACGCCGGGCGTGTTCTTCACGACGCCCCACGCCTCGTCGCTCATGTCCATGTTCACGAGGACGTAGCCGGGCAGGACGCGCTGCTCGGTCTGCACGCGCTGGCCGTCCTTCGTCTCGATCCGCTGCTCGGTCGGGACGACGACGCGCCGGAAGCGCGGCTGCTGCCCCATCGAGACGATGCGGTGCTCGAGATTGGCCTTGACCTTGTTCTCGTGCCCGGAGTAGGTGTTGATCACGTACCAGCGAAACATCGTGATCCCCTAGAACCCGAGCAGGATGTCGCGGACGAGACGGCTGAAGGCGAAGTCGGCGATCGCGAGGAACGTCCCGACGACGGCGATGGCGACGATGACGACGACCGTGGCCGAGACGAGCTGCCGGCGGCCGGGCCATTCGACCTTGCGGAGCTCCGCGTAGGACTCGGCGGTGAAGCCGCGGAAGCCGCCGCGCCGCTCCTTCTGCGAGCCGGTCTGGCTCTTCGTGCGCTCGGTCGGGCGAACCTGCTGCGAGCGGTCCTGGCGCTCACGCTTGCGCGCGGGCTGTGCGGGCGCCTGGTAGTCGTCGCTGCGCTGCTTGCCGCGACGGGTGCGGGACGGTCTCGCCATCGGCTAGCGGGTCTCCCGGTGCAAGGTGTGGCTCTTGCACCAGCGGCAGAACTTCTTCAGCTCGAAGCGGTCCGGCGTATTTCGCTTTGACTTGTTCGTCTGGTAGTTCCGCCGTTTGCACTCCGTGCACGCGAGCGTGATACCGACTCGTACTCCTGTGGCCACGTCTTATTCCTCTTCGTGTTGGTGATGCCGCAAAGGTAGCGGCGGGTGGATTTGAACCACCGACCTGCGGGTTATGAGTCCGCCGCTCTAACCGCTGAGCTACGCCGCCGAGCGGTGAAGAAGTGTAGCAGCGCGGATTCGCACGATCTCGGTAGGTGAAACGCTCCTCTAGCCGGCTCCGCCGACGAGCTCGATGCCCTCGCCGCGGAGCTCTTCGACGCCGCCGTCGGTGACGTGGATCACGTTGCTCGACGCCGGCGCGCGGAGGAGCGACGCGGCGATGGCGCTGCGGTTCCCGGTCGAGCACGCGACCGCGATCGGCTTCCCGTTCGCCTGGAGCTCAGCGGGCACGCCGTTCCCGAGCTGCATGTACGGGACGTGGATCGATCCGGCGACGTGGCCCTCGGCCCACTCGTCGTCGTCGCGGACGTCGAGCAGGAGGACGTCGCCGGCGCGGATGTGCTCTGCGAGCCCGGCGGGATCGATCGCCGGGGTCTGCGCAGTCTCGAGCTCCGCCTCGGCCCAGGCTCCCACGCCGCCGGCGAGGAAGCCGCGGATGCTGCGGAACCCGACCGCTTCGAGCAGACGGCCCAGGCGGAGCGCCTCGGCGTCGGTCTCGGCCGTGACGACGACGTCGGCCTCGGGATCGACGACCCACGCGGCGCGCGTTCCCGACGGCGGCGCGGGCCATCGTCACGTTGATCGAGCCGGGAACGTGCTCCCCGTCGAACTCTCGCGGTGAGCGGCCGTCGACGAGCGTGGCGCCCGCGTCCATGAGTTCTCGCACGCGCGCGGGCGCGTGAGGCTCGATTTGCGCGGCCTCGGTGAGGAGGGGGCCGCGGTTCAGCTCGACCACACGCTTGAAGTTCGGCGGCTGGGGGGCCAGATGGCTCGTCAGCTCGCGGACGAACTCGCCCTCGTCGGCCAGCTTGGCCAGGCGGTTGTAGCGGCGCTCGAAGCCGATCGTCGAGCCCGGCTTCTGGCTCATCCCGGCGCCGCCGCAGAGGGAGCCGCCGATGTGGCCGGGCCAGACCTCGGCGAAGTCGTCGAGCGCGAGCAGTCGGCGGAGGGATCCGAAGAGCGCCTCCGCGCCCTCCTTCGGCTCGACCGCCAGGTCGGGACGCGCGAGGTCGCCGACGAAGAGCGAGTCGCCGGTGACCGCGAGCCACGACTCGGCGCCGCGAGTGGTGTCGGCGACGAGGAAGGCCAGGTGCTCCGGGCGGTGGCCCGGCGTCGCGAGCGCGGTGATCCTGGCTTCTCCGACAACGACCTCGTCGCCGTCGGAGAGCGGCGCGTGCGGGTAGTCGACGCCCGCCTCGGCCGAGACGTGGATCGTGGCGCCGGTCGCCTCGACGAGCCGTCCGTGGCCGGAGACGTGGTCGGCGTGGTTGTGGGTCTCCAGGATGTGCCGGATCGCGAAGCCGTGCTCCTCGGCCAGCTCGAGGTACTCGGCGATGTCCCACTTCGGATCGATGACCGCCGCCTCGCCGCCCGAGGCCACGACGTACGACGCACACCCGAGATCGTCATGGAGGATCTGGCGGAAAAACACCCGCCGATGATATCCGGTAGATTGCCTAGGCAATGCCTAAGAAGACAATCCCGGCAAGCGAAGCAGCCCGGTCGCTCGGCATCAGCCTCGACACGCTGCGGCGCTGGGATCGCCAGGGCCGGATCCACACGGAACGGGATGCCGCAAATCGCCGGATCGTCCCGGTTGCGGAGATCAAGCGGCTGCGCGGTGGCGATGATCCATCGGCCTTGTCGGCGCGCAACCGCTTCCCCGGGATCGTGCGCGAGGTGCGCATGGACGGGCTGCTGGCGCAGGTCGAGCTCGAGATCCCGGGACCCGTCCGCGTCGTCTCGGTGATCACCCGAGACGCAGCCGAGTCGCTGGGCCTCGTGCCAGGCGCGCCCGCGTCCGGGATCGTCAAGGCAACGTCCGTTCTCGTCGAGCGATGAAGCGGGCGCTCGCGCTCGTCCTCGTCGTGGCGGCGCTCGTCGCCGGGTGCGGAACCGACGACAGCGGCAGCGGCCCGAAGGCGACCGTCTACGCAGCGGCGTCCCTGACCGAGGTCTTCCAGGCGATCGACCCGGACGCGACGTTCAGCTTCGCCGGCTCGGACGAGCTGGCCACTCAGATCCGCGAGGGCGCTCCGGCCGACGTCTACGCCGCCGCGAGCCCGCGCTACCCGGACGAGCTCTTCGAGGAGGGACTCGTCGAGGAGCCGGTCGTCTTCGCCACGAACAAGCTCGTGCTCGTCGTCCCCAGCGGCAACCCGGCAGGGATCACGAGCGTCGAGGATCTCGGCGGCGACGGCGTCAAGCTCGTGATCGGGGCCGAAGGCGTACCGATCGGTGACTACACGCGCACCGTCCTCGAGACGATGGGCCAGACCGGCGTCCTCGACAACGTCGTCTCGAACGAGGAGGACGTGAAGGGCGTGCTCGCCAAGGTCGTCTCGGGCGACGCCGACGCCGGCTTCGTCTACGCGACCGACGCGAAGGCCGCGGGCGACGACGTCGAGGTGATCGAGCTGCCCGAGTCGGCGCAGGCCACGGTGCTCTACCCGATCGCGATCGTCACCGACTCGCAGGATCCGGACGCCGCGCAGGCGTTCGTCGACCTCGTGCTCAGCGACAAGGGCCGGCAGGCGCTCGAGGAAGCCGGCTTCGGGCTCCCGTGAGACGCGCGTTCGACATCGTTCTCGTCAGCGCGACCGCTCTCGCGCTCGCCTTTCTCCTCCTCCCCATCGCCGCGCTCTTCCTGAGGATCTCGCCCGCCGAGATGGTCGAGGCGCTGACGAGCGACGTCGCGCTCGACGCGCTCTGGATCACGCTCAAGACCGGGCTCATCGCGCACGTGTTCGTGTTGCTCGTCGGGACTCCGGCCGCCTACTTCCTCGCCACCCGGCGGTTTCGCGGCCGCAACCTCGTCATCACGGCGATCGAGTTGCCGCTCGTGCTTCCGCCCGCCGTTGCCGGGATCGCACTGCTCGCGCTGTTCGGCCGGCGCGGCCTGCTCGGCCAGTCGGTCGACGTGCTCTGGTTCCAGCTCGCGTTCACGCAGACGGCGGTCGTCCTCGCGGTCATCTTCGTCGCTGCTCCGTTCTACCTCCGCGCAGCGATCGCGGCGTTCGAGTCGGTCGATCCGGCGCTGCTCGACGCCTCGCGCACCCTCGGCGCCGGGCCGGGACGAACCTTCGGTCGGGTGGCGCTCCCGCTCGCGCGCAGCGGGCTCGGCGCCGGCTCCGCCCTCGCCTGGGCGCGGGGAACGGGCGAGTTCGGCGCGACGATCATGTTCGCGGGCAGCCTCCAGGGCGTCACGCAGACGCTGCCGCTCGCCGTCTACGCACAGCTCGACATCAACCGCGACACCGCGATCGCGATCGGGGCGCTCCTCGTCGTTCTCAGCCTCGCGGTGCTCCTGACCGTGCGACTCTTGCCCTCATGGACTCGCTTCACGTCCGTCTCGCTCATCCCCTCCGAACGTTCCGCTTAGAGCTCGAGCTCGACATCGGGCGCGAGACGCTCGCGCTCGTCGGGCCTTCGGGTGCCGGGAAGACGTCGGTGCTGCGCGCGATCGCCGGGCTGCTCCAGCCGGAGGACGGCCTCATTCGCCTCGGCGAGGAGGTCTGGCTCGACACGGTCGCGGGGCGTTCGGTGCCGCCGGAGCAACGTTCGGTCGGTCTCGTGTTCCAGGACTACGCACTCTTTCCGCACCTGACGGTCGAAGGGAACGTCGGCTACGGCGGCCGGCGCTCGACCGCCGCGCTGCTCGAATCGTTCGGAATCGCTCACCTCGCGTCGACACGGCCCGGCGACCTCTCAGGTGGAGAGCGCCAGCGTGTTGCTCTCGCGCGCGCGCTCGCGCGAGAGCCCGCAGTCCTGCTCCTCGACGAGCCGCTCTCGGCGCTCGACACGCAGACGCGGATGCACGTACGCGCGGAACTCGGAGCGACGTTGCGGCGGCTCGCGCTGCCGACGCTCGTCGTCACTCACGACTTCGCCGACGCGGCCACGCTCGGAGACCGAATCGGCGTGATCGTCGACGGCGCTCTCGTCCAGATGGGCACCGCGGCCGAGTTGATCTCGGCGCCGGCGTCGCGGTTCGTGGCCGATTTCACCGGCACGAACGTCCTGCGTGGCTGGGCCGAGCCGGGGCCCGACGGGCTGACCTCGATCCGTCTCGACGACGGCGCGCAGATCTTCTCCGCCGAGGTCGGTTCGGGCCGCGTGGGCGCGGTCGTTCATCCGTGGGACATCGCGGTGGGCCGCGCCGAGCCCGACGACTCGACCCAGAACCGCATCGCGGGGACGATTGCAGCGCTGACGCCGCTCGGGAACCGCGTCCGGGTGACCCTCGGCCCGGTGACCGCCGAGATCACAGCCGCGTCCGCCGAGCGGCTGGCGCTGCGAACCGGCGAACCCGCGGTCGCGAGCTTCAAGGCGACCGGAATCCGGCTCGTCGAGCTCGGCTAGCCAGGTACACGCGCGCGCCCCACCCTGGGAGGGGATGAACCACCCGCCACCCGCCTTCGACGGTACCGGGGAACTGCACGCGTGTCTGTCACGCGACTGTGCCGATTGTGTGCCGGTTCGCCCACAGTGGGCGGCGAGCCGGCGCGAAACGGACTAGAGCGCGCCGCCGGCCGCGGGGGGAGCGGAGGTCGCTTCGCCGCCGTCGCCGATCTGGTTGCGCGCGAGGTACTCCTCGGCGAGCAGGATGTTCGAGTCGTTCGCACGCTCGACGATCGCGAGGAGGGCGGACATGCTCGAGACCTCTTCGCGCTGCTCCTGGAGGAACCAGTGGAGGAACTGCTCGCCGACGAGGTCGGCCTCCTCGCGTGCCGCCTTCGCGAGCTCGACGATCTGCGCGGTCACCTGCTTCTCCTGCTCGAGCGCGAGCGCGACCGGCGAGACGACGTCGGTGAACTCGGTCTTCGGCGCGGTGACCGCCGGGATCGTGACCGGCTCGCCGGCATCCAGCAGGTACTGGACGATCATCATCGCGTGGTTTCGCTCCTCGAGCGCCTGGCGGTAGAAGTGCGCGGCGAGACCCGGAAGCGTCTCGGTGTCGTAGTAGACGGCGATCGCGACGTACTGCTGGGACGCCGCGAACTCGTATCCGACCTGCTCGTTGAGTCCTGCGGGGAACTTGGCCATACGGCGATTCTAGGGGTCGCTCCGGTGCGCGCCCGCGACAAACGCACCTGACATCTCGCGGCAGCCGGACCTGACGCGATCCGACTACGATCGCCCCGTGAGCGGCGCCCAGCACGAGTACCGGTCGACGTGTACCTGGGAGGGCTCGACGGGCGTCGGCTACGAGAGCTACAGCAGGCGCCACACGCTCTCGCTTCCGCCGGCCGAGGTGCCGATCTCCGCCTCCGCCGACCCGGCCTTCCGAGGCGAGGGCGCCTTCGCCAATCCGGAGCAGCTCCTCCTCGCAGCCGCCTCCTCGTGCCAGCTGCTGTCGTTCCTCGCGATCGCGGCGCGGGCGCGGATCGACGTCGTCTCGTACTCGGACGATGCCTGGGCGCTCATGCCGGAGAGCGAGCCGCCCGTGCGGATCACCGAGATCGTGCTGCGCCCACGGGTCGTCATCCGCGGCGACGTCGCCGAGAGCCGCGTCCTCCGCTACCTCGGCCTCGCACACGCAGAGTGCTACGTCGCGAACACGCTCAACTGCGACGTGCGGCTCGAGCCGACGGTGCTGTTCGAGGTCTAGCCGGGCCCGAGTCGGCGTGCCACATGCGAAGCCGTCCTCGGAAGGCTAGGAGCCGCCGATGAGCGTGAGGAGCTTGAACATCGGCAGGTACATGGAAATGATGATCACGCCGACCATCATCCCGACCAGGATCATCATCAGCGGCTCGATGATCGAGGTCAGGGTCGCGATCGAGCTGTCGACCTCGTCCTCGTAGAAGTCGGCGATCTTCCCGAGCATCTTTTCGAGCTCACCGGTTTCCTCGCCGACACGGACCATCTGCGAGACCATCGGCGGGAAGATGTCGATCTGGCCGAGCGGGATGGCGATCGGGATTCCCTGGTGGACCTGCTCCTTGACGACCTCGACGGCGTCCTCGATGACCGTGTTGCCGGAGGTCGTCCCGGTGATCTCAAGGGCGCGGATGATGTCCACGCCCGCGCCGATCAGCGTGGAGAGCGTGCGCGAAAACCGGGCCATGCCGACCTTCATGACGACGGCGCCGATCCCGACCGGGGCCTTGAGCCGCATCTTGTCCCAGACGCGCTGGCCCTGGGTCGTCTTCTTGGCGCGCAGCAGGCCGTAGATCAGCCCCCCGCCGAGCGGGAAGATGATGTACCAGTAGTTCTTCAGGGCGTTCGACATCGTGACGACGACCTTCGTCAGCATCGGTAGGTCGCCGCCGAGCTGCGCGAAGATGTTCACGAAGATCGGGACGAGGAACATGAGCATCCCGCACGAGGACGAGCGTCGCGAACGCGAGCACCATCAGCGGGTACATGAGCGCGCCCTTCACGCGGCGCTTGATCTGCGTCTCCTTCTCGATCTGGAACGCGACGCGGTCGAGCACGACGTCCAGGATTCCGGCCGCCTCGCCCGCCTCGACCATCGAGACGAAGAGCCGCGAGAAGATCTTCGGGTGGCGAGCAAGCGCCTCGGAGAGCATCAGTCCGCCCTCGACGTCGGCGCGCACCTCCCCGATCACCGCGGCGAACTTCCGGTCCTCGGTCTGCTCCTCGAGGATGACGAGCGCCGTGACGACGTTCAGGCCGGCCTCGACCATGGTCGCGAACTGGCGCGAAAAGATCTGGAGCGACTTCGGCTTGACCTTCTTCCCGACGCCCTTGATTCCGGCCGTCGAGGCCGCGCGCTCCTTGAGGTCTACGGGCAGCAGGCCGCGCACGCGCAGCGCTTCGCGGGCCCCGTTCAGGTCGGGAGCATTGATCTCACCGACGGATTCGAGCCCGTCGGCATTGATCGCGGTGTAGGAGAAGGCCGCCATTTCTCATGGTTCGAATCGGCATCACCCCTTTCCGGCTTGAGTGCTGTCGTGAAGATGCCGATGCCTTCTCAAGATGTACGCCCTCAGAAAGCGGATCTGCGGACGCGCGCGCGAGAACGCGGGCTTCGGCATGATCGAGCTCCTGGCCGCGATGACGGTGCTCTCGATCGGAATCCTCGCGGTGTTCTCGATGTTCCATGCGGGCTCGATCCAGATCAAGCGCGCCAGCAACATCACGACTGCCGCGGCCATCGCGGACAGCGAGATGGAGGGCTTTCGCGCGATCAAGTACTCGTACCTGGGGCTGACGGCCGCAGCAGTGACCGCGACCGACACGACGTACAAGAGCGCCACCGAGAGCTACGGCGCCTACCTGGCCGCGTCCTCGCCGACGAACCAGGCGAACTCGATGGTCATCTACGTGGCGTGCGGCTCTCCGCCGTGCACGAACCTCGTCCCGACGAAGACGGTCACGGGCGCCGACGGCAAGAGCTACCGCGTGGACACGTACATCACGTGGCAGACCACGTCGACCGCGTCGGGCGTCGCAGGGCGAAACGTCAAGCTCATCACGGTCATCGTGCGCGACCCGACCACGAACGCCACGTACGCCCGCGTCTCGTCCTCGTTCGACGAGACCACCGGCCTGTAACCGACCGAAGTCTGCGCCCGGCTTCGCCGGCGATCCGACTTCGCTCGGCGGAGAGCTTGCTTGGACTTCAAGCCGTGCCACGCCCGCCAGGTCGGTCGCGGCGCTTGGGCTGAAGCCTGTGGACGAAACGGCACGAAGACGGCACAAACCGCGCGCCACTCGCGCGTATTTCTGGCGTAGGCTCAAACCAAGGGGAAGTTCACCGGGGTACCCCTGTTTCACGCGCGCGAGGCGCCGAGCCGCGGACTTCGACGCCCGCCGCCGCGACCGGCATGACGGGCGCGGCCACACCCAGGCCGGGATCGCAAGCCAGCGGTTCCGCCGCGCGAAATCGCTTGTCCGCCGAAGGCGGGCGAGATTTCGAGCGGGAAAACACCGGGATCCCCGTCTCACGCGTTACTCGAGGGAGCGAAGCGTGCGCCGGCGCGAGTCTGAGGACATGCGCCGGCGAGCGACGGGGCCCGGATCCTGTGGTGCTAAGCCTTGGAGACCGAGATCAGCTTGATCACGTAGCGCACGCCGTCGGGCTGGCTCACGAGCGTGACGGTCTTGCCGACCTTCACGGTCACGGTCTCCTTGCCGTTGGAGAACGAGCCCGAGACGAGTCCGATCTTCGCGCTTCCCGCCGAGATCGACACGATCTTGAACAGCGGGTCGCTCTCGGGGAACGGAGTGCCCTTGCTGAGCGTCTCGTCGACGCCGTTCACGTCCACCCTGGCCGAGGTGTAGGCCGACGGCTCCTCGGGATCCTCCGGAACCGGCGTGACCGTGCCGCCGCCGCTGCCACCCGCGCCGGGATCGGCCGGAGGAGGCGCAGCGGCCGGGGTGTCGTCGACCTGCTGTGCGAACGGGTCCTTGCCGAGGAACCGGTCGAAGCGCACGAGCTGATCTTCGCTCGCGGTGATGGAATCGTCCGTGTCCGGAAGCGTTCCGCCGGTCCCCGAAGGCGTGGCGACTGGCGGGACGCCGCCCGCGGTCGTCGGCGCTGCGCCGGTGGGATCGGTCGGGGCGGGCGCGGTCGACGTGAGCGTCGTCGCGCCTGCCGCGGTAGTCGTCGCGCCGCCACCGCCCTTCAAGAGACCGGGGCCCTGCCACGCGACCATGAGCAGCAGGATCGGCGCGAGCACGATCAGCATCTTCTTCTGCTTCTTGTCCTTCGCCGCGCGTGCGGCTGCTTCGCGTTTTTCGGCTCGGCTCATGGCGTTCCGCTCGGGGGAGGAGGCGTGGGCTGGCCGGGCGCGCCGGGGATGGGCGCCATGGCGTTGTTCGTCGAGGTGACGGGCGGAGCGGTTCCGGTCGTGGTCTGGCCCGTCGTGGCCGGAACCGTGGTTCCACCGGACGGCGGGGGCGGCGGCGCGGCCTCGGCGGGCGCGGCGGCGACTTCGCCCTCGGGCGCGCCGTACGCGTACGCGGAGATGACGAGCACCGCCTCGATCTGCGGGAAGCCGTCGCTCGACTCGTGGATCTCGATCGTGTCGAGCGTGTACAGCCGTCCGTTCGCCTCGAGGACGCCGTCCGTGACGGTCACGAGGTTCCGAAGGCGGAACAGGAAATCGGTGAGGTCGTAGTAGTTGCCCTCGAGCGTCAGCGTCACCGGGACCGCGTAGTAGCCGTTCCGGTTGGCCGGCGGGCCGGGCTGGATCGAGACGAACTCGATTCCGGCCGAGGTCGCGACCGAGTTCAGCTCGAGCAGCACGCCGGCCATGTCCTCGTTGTCCGGCATCGCCTTGGCGAGGCGGAACACGTCGGCGACGGCGATCTGCACGATCTCGGGGCCTTCGGGCTTGGGCTGCTGCGCGACGAGGATCTTCGCCTCGTAGTCGGCGATCTGCTGCGTCGAGCTCTCCGCCGCGGCCCTGCTTCGGGCCGACGACGAGGAACCAGGCCAGCGCCGCGACGAGCACGAGCGCGACGGCCAGCACCGGGGTCATGGGGATCTTCTGGTCCTTCTTCACTCTGCTGCTCCCGGGGGCTTGAGCGTCGCGCTGATGGTGAACTGCACGAGCTTCTCGTTGGACAGGGTGGTGGTCGTCGCGTTCACGAGCGTGGCCGACTCGACCTGCGGCATCGACTGCACGCGGCTCAGAAGCTGGGCCACGCTCTCCGCGGAGCGGGCGAAGCCGTTCAGCTCCATGACGCTCTTCGAGGCCTCGAGCTGCTCGACCGTCGGGCCGGAGCCGTCCTCGTTGGTCGGAGGCACGCCGCCGCTCGAGATCATGGTCGTGAGCCAGGCGTCGTCGGGCAGGACGAGCGAGATGTCACGCAGGAAGCGATCCCACTGCACGCGCGTGCCGAGGGCGGTGCCCAGGGCGGTCGTGCGCGAGTCGCGCTCGGCGACGAGCGAGGGATCGGACGGGATCGCGGCCGGCTCCTGGGCCGGGATGTCGAGCGCGGCGAGCTGGCCCTTCAGAGCGTCCAGCTCGGTCGACTTGTCGGCGACGCGCGCGTTCGCGATCAGGAACATCGAGGCGAGGAGCGCGAACACGACGAGCGCCGCGACCGCGATCGCGAGCCGGGCGGGATTGACGCGCTTCGCGTCGCCACCCGAGGCCGCGTCCTTGGGCATCAGGTTGAACGCGCGCATGAGCGGCACGTCCGCGAGCGCCGGGCCGGCGCCCTTCGCGGACTTCTTGCGGCGCGGCTCCTTCGGGGCCTTCGGCTCCTTCGGCTCCGCGTCCTCCGACTTCTTGCGCGTGAGCGTGAAGCGGCTCGGCTTCTTCTCGACGGGCTCCGTCGGGTCGGTGGTCTCCATCTCGACGTCGTCCTGCTTCGGCTTCCGCTTGAAGAGGTCGGACAGCTTGATCTCCTTGCGCATGTCCATCAGCCGGCCATCCCGAGTCCGATGGAAACGGCCATGGCCGGGCTGCCGGCGTCGCGCGCCTTCTTGCCGACGTCGACGCCGACGAGCGGATCGCCCACGCGGACGGCCACGCCGGTCAGGCGCTGGAGCGTCTCGGCGAGGCCGCCGAGCTGCGCGGTGCCGCCGGCGACGACGACCTCGCGGATGCCCAGAGAGCCCTGCTGCGACTGGTAGAACTGGAGCGAGGCGACGAGCTCGCGCGCGAAGCCCTGGAGGGCGCCGCGAAGCGCCTCGACGGCCTGCGCGGTCTGCTCCATCGTCAGGCCCTGGACTGCGCCGGGCGCGTCCTCGAGCGTGAGCAAGGTCTTCAGGCGCTCGGCCTCCTGCGCGGGAATCTCGAGCGAGCGGGCGAGCGCGCCGGTGAGCGCGGCGCCGCCCCAGTCGAGCACGCGCGTGAACTCGCAGGTGTGACCGTCGGAGACGGCGAGGATCGAGCGCTCCGAGCCGATCGCCACGGCGACGACGGCGCTTCGGTCGCTCGCCGGCCGGGTGGGATCCACGGGCACGAGCGCGCGGAGCACCGCGAACGCCTCGAGGTCGATGCCGGCGAGGCGGAGCCCTGCGTCGTGGCAGGCGCGCACGTAGGCGTCGACGAGATCGCGGTACGCGACGACGAGGAGCACCTTGTACGTGGCCTGGCCTTCGGCGTTCGTTCCTTCGCCGAGAATCTGGTAGTCGAGCACGGCCTCGTCGATCGGGATCGGCAGCACCTCCTGGGCGCGGAAGCGGATCGCGTTCGCGACCTGCTTGGGATCGTCGATCCCGACGAGCTCGATCGTGCGGACGCCGATGCGGTTGTTCGCGATGCCGACGCGGACCGCGCGCTTGGGCAGCTTGTGCTTGGCGAAGAACTCCTTCAGCGCGACCGCGAGCGCCGTCGGGGTCGCGCACTTCGCCGGCGGCCACGATGCCGGGCGCGAGCGTCTCGCGGGCCACCTGCGTCACCTGGGCGGAGCCGTTCACGCGTACGCGCGCGGCTGCCAGGTGCGAGGCGCCGATCTTCAGTCCGACGATTTCCTTGGCCATTTCCCCCGGCTCCCTAAGCTCCGGCCGCCCGCAGGCCGCCGTTCACTGGACCGCCCGCCGCGGATCCGGCCGACATGCCGCCGCGTTCGAGGAGTCCGATGAGCTGGTCGGGCCGGCTCGAGCGCTGCACGGCCATGTCCTTGGAGACGATCCCGCGCATGACGAGGTCGACGAGCGCCTGCTCGAGCGTCTGCATGCCGCGCTTTCCGGCGGTCTGCATGACCGAGTAGATCTGCTCGACCTTGGCCTGGCGGATCAGGTTCCGGACAGCGTCGTCCGGGAGAAGGATCTCGACCGCGGCGACGCGGCCCGCTCCGTCGGCGCGCGGCAGAAGGGTCTGCGTCACGACGCCCTGGAGCGTGCTGGCGATCTGCACGCGGACCTGCTCCTGCTGCGCGGACGGGAAGACGTCGATCAGACGGTCGACGGTTCCGGGCGCGTCCTGCGTGTGGAGCGTGGCGAAGACGAGGTGGCCGGTCTCGGCCGCGGTGAGCGCGGTTCCGATCGTCTCGAGGTCGCGCATCTCGCCGAGGAGGATCACGTCGGGGTCCTGGCGGAGCGCGCCCTTGAGCGCCTCGGCGAAGCTGGTCGCGTCGGGGCCGATCTCGCGCTGGTTCACGATGCAGCGCTTGTGGCGATGGAGGAACTCGATCGGATCCTCGATCGTCATGATGTGATCCGCGCGCGTCGTGTTGATCATGTCGATCATCGCGGCGAGAGTCGTGGACTTGCCGGAGCCGGTCGGGCCGGTCACGAGGACGAGGCCGCGGGGCTTCTCGGCGAGGTCGGTGAGCGCCTGCGGCATCCCGAGCTCCTCGAGCGTCTTCAGCTCGGTCGGGATGATGCGGAAGGCGGCGCCGAGGCTCTCGCGCTGGAAGTACACGTTCACGCGGAAGCGCGCGAGGCCGGCGAGCGAGTAGGAGAAGTCGAGCTGACGCTTCAGCTCCAGGTTCTTCTGCTGCTCGGTGGAGAGGATCCGGTAGAGGAGCCGCTGCGTGTCGTCAGGCGTCAGGCGCCCGAAACCCTCGAGGCGCTCCAGGCCGCCGCTGACGCGGACGACCGGCTCCGAGCCGCTCGTGACGTGCAGATCCGACGCTTTCGACTCGACGGTCTTTTCGAGAAGATCGTCGATCGAGAACGTGGCCTGGGTAGATGCCGCATTAGCTGCTTCCATGGCTCCCTCGAACGCTCGTATCGGCAGCGCCCCCTGATTGCTAAAGCGACTTCTGTCATTCCCTCTAATGGGTGACACCGGGGGGACGGAGGCCGCCGATACCGGTTGTGGCCCCTCTGGTGGGCCATGAGCCAAGAACGACCCAACGCTCGATTAGAGAGGAACCACCAAATGACGAAGCTGCTCCGAAAGCGGATGACGCGCAGCGAGAACGAGGGCGGTTTTACGCTCATCGAGCTCCTGGTCGTGATCATCATCATCGGCATCCTGCTCGCCATCGCCATCCCGAGCTACCTCAAGTTCCGGGATCGCGCCAACGAGTCGGCCGCCAAGGCCAACGTCCGCGCGTCTGTCCCGGGTCTCGAGGCCTACTACGCCGACAACAACACGTACGTCGGCATGACCCTCGCCGGGATTCAGTCGAGCTACGACGCCGGCATCAAGAACATCACGTTCGGCACGCTCACGGCTACCAGCTACTGCGTGCAGTCGACCGTCGGCCAGGCCACGTTCAACAAGGCGGGCCCCTCGGCAGACATCGTCACCGGCGCCTGCTCGTAAGGCAGCCGGACGATCGGGTTCAGAGAGGGCGCGGGAAACCGCGCCCTCTCTTTTTGCCGTAGTGCGAAATCCCTCTCTCGGTGGAGAAGGATCGGAGCACGGCGGCCGATGAACGTCACTGAGCCAGTCAGTGCCCACGTGCAAGGAGGAACTTTGATTTCAGGACTTCGAAAGCGCATCGCGCGCGGTAACTCGGAGGGCGGTTTCACGCTCATCGAGCTCCTCGTCGTGATCATCATCATCGGCATCCTGCTCGCCATCGCCATCCCGAGCTACCTCAAGTTCCGGGATCGCGCCAACGAGTCGGCGGCCAAGGCGAACGTTCGCGCGTCTATTCCGGGTCTCGAGGCCTACTACGCCGACAACAACAGCTACGTCGGTATGACCCTCGCCGGGATCCAGTCGTAGCTACGACGCCGGCATCAAGAACATCTCGTTCGGCACGCTCACGGCTACGAGCTACTGCGTGCAGTCGACGGTCGGCCAGGCCACGTTCAACAAGGCGGGCCCCTCGGCAGACATCGTCACGGGCGCCTGCAGCTAGGGCGAACGCGACCAAGCTTGACGGACGAAAGGGCGCGGGAAACCGCGCCCTTTCTCTTTCCCTCTTAAGACTCGCGCGCGAGTGCCGATAGACACCACATGAAGTCGAATCTGCGGCTGCGGGTTCTCGTGCCCACTGCGTTGCTCGCCCTCCTCGGGATGGCGGCATTCGCGTTCGCATTCTCCGGGTCTCCCGGAGAGGACGCCGCGCCCGCGCCCATCGCTCCGCAGAACCCTGCGCCCGCCGCACCGGCGGCCGAGGTGAAGCTCGCCGACTGGGCGAAGCAGGCCCAGGCGATCTGCAAGGAGCTGAACGCGACCAACTCGGAGCTGAAGACGCCGCAGAGCTCGGCCGAGCTCCTGATCGTCCTGCCGCAGTCGCTCACGAACGCCGAGCAGTCGCTCGCCGAGCTGCGCGCGCTGCCGATGCCGGCCGCCGAGCAGAAGCGGATCGAGAAGATGCTCAAGCACTTCGAGCAGTTCATCGCGCTCGAGCGCCAGGCCATCGCCGCCATGCAGGCGGGCGACATCGTCACGTACGCGAGCACCACCGGCGTCGCGTACGCGCAAAACGACAAGGGCTCGGCGATCGCGATCGATCTCGGCGCGCCGGCCTGTGGAGCGAACACGAGCGACGACTCGAAGCTCGCGAAGGAGCTCGAGAAGCACAAGCTCGTCGTGGTCGTCCTCTACGCCCCCGGCGCACAGCTCGACACGCTCTCGATCGAGGAGGCGCGCGCAGGCGCGGACATGAGCGGCGCCGGCTTCGTCGCGATCGACGTCTTCGATCCGCAGCGAGATCGCGGTCGTGGCCGCGGCCTATCCGTTCCGCACGGCCCCGTCGACGCTCGTCTTCGTCCGCAACAAGGGCGTCGAGACGGCGTTCGAGCGCTACGTCGACCGCGAGACGGTCGCCCAGGCCGTCGACAACGCGTCGGTATGAACCCGCCCCCCAAGCCCGCCGCCGAGGAAGAGCAGCTGGCCGTCCGCACCGCGCGGAAGGAGGGCCGCCAGGTGGTGACGATGCGCTCCGTCCACCGCGGCAGCGAGTTCGTGGTCGAGTGCGAGGTCTACCCCGTGTCCGGTCTGCGCGTCGATCCGCTGAATCCGGGCCCCTACCGCTTTCCCACCGTCGACGAGGCGACCGTGTTCCTCGACGAGGCCGTGCAGGCGCTCACGCACCTCGGGTGCGAGGTCGAGTAGATGAACCCGAACGCTGCTTTGGCCGCCCTGGCTCTCTTCCCCGCGCTCGCGCTCGGGAGCTTCCTGAACGTCGTCGTCGCGCGCATCCCCGAGAAGCGCTCGATCGTGACGCCGCGCTCGGCCTGCCCGGGCTGCGGCCACGAGCTGGCGTGGTGGGAGAACATCCCGCTGCTCTCGTACGCGCTCCTGCGCGGCAAGTGCAAGGGCTGCAGCGCGCCGATCAGCGTGCGCTACCCGCTCGTCGAGCTCGCCACCGGCCTGCTCGTCGCCGCATGCTTCTGGCGCTTCGGCCTCACCGGCGAGGCCGTCCTCTACTCCTACTTCTGCGCCGTCATGGTCGCCCTCTCGGCGATCGACTTCGAGCGGCACATCCTCCCGGACAAGATCACGCTGCCCTCGGCGGTCGTCATGCTCGGCGGGAACATCGTGCTCATGCCGGACCGGACGCTCGAATGGGTCTTCGCCGGCCTCGGCGCCTCGCTCTTCCTCTTCATCGCGCTGCTCGTCTACCCGGCGGGGATGGGGATGGGCGACGTGAAGCTCGCGCTCGTCCTCGGCTTCGCGCTCGGCTGGCCCGTGGCGATCGCGATGATGGTCGGGATGGTCTCGGCGCTCGTGCCGTCGTTCTACCTCCTGGCCCGGCACGGCATGAAGGCGCGCAAGATGAAGATCGCCTTCGGCCCGTTCCTGTGCTTCGGCGGCATCGTCGGGCTCTTCTGGGGGCAGCAGCTCCTGGACGCGTATCTGGCCGGGCTTCTAGCGCTCCGAAAAAACTTGATCGCACATCTCAGGGATTCGGCCCGACAAGCCGATAACTCCTGGGAGTGGATCTCGACGACAAACAGCCGCCGATCGACGCACTGACCGGGGAAGGCCTGGGCATCACGCCCGTGCCGCCGCCGGGTGCCGGAATTCAGCCGAACCGCACGGCTGAGCTGCTGGCCGACCTCCTCGAGGCGACCGGGCTCATCGCCGTGGACACGCTCGCGGAGGCGAAGACCCGCGCAGGCGCGGGCTCGCTCGCGGCCGCGCTCTCGGGCGACGCCCCGGGCGGAGGCGGCGGCACGTCGAGCGCCGAGGTCGCACAGGCCCTCGCGGCCCGCTACCACATGCCGTACGTCGACTTCACCGAGGTCGCCGTGCAAAAGGATGCGGTCGAGTCGATCGCCGCGCACGTCCTCGATCGCGTCGGGGCGATCCCGTACCGCCTCGAGGGCAACACGCTCAAGATCGCGATCGCCGACCCGAGCGACATCCAGAAGGTCGACGAGCTGCGCCTCGCGACGCGCTACTCCCTGGACATCGGGGTCGCGCCGCGCGAGGACATCGAGATGGAGCTCCGCAAGATCGCGCGCGCGAGCGAGGTCTGGGAGCGCGCCGCGCTCGTCGAGGACGAGTTCGACATCGAGGAGGACTCGGAGGAGGACGACCTCGAGGCCGACGACGGCGTCTCGGACGCCCCGCTCGTCCGCCTCGTGAACTCGATCATCCTCCAGGCCGCCGAGGACGGGGCCTCCGACCTCCACTTCGATCCCCAGGACGACTCGCTCGTCGTGCGCCTCCGCGTGGACGGCGTGCTCACCGAGGTGCAGCGGATTCCGAAGCGCCTCGCGATGGCCGTCACGACGCGCCTGAAGGTGCTCGCGAAGCTCGACATCGCCGAGCGCCGAAAGCCGCAGGACGGACGCATCTCGCTGAACGCGAAGGCCGCCGGCCGGCTCCTCGACATCCGTGTCGCGGTGCTCCCGTCGGTCGAGGGCGAGATGGTCGTCATGCGCCTCATCGACAAGTCGAAGAAGCTCCCGAGCCTCTCCGACCTCGGCTTCTCCGACGAGATGCGCGCCCAGCTCGAAGACATCATCGACAAGCCGACCGGCGCGCTCCTCGTGACCGGGCCGACCGGTTCCGGTAAGTCGACGACGCTCTACGCGTCGCTCACGAAGCTGAACACGCCCGACGTGAACATCATCACCGTCGAGGATCCGGTCGAGTACCGGATGACCGGCCCGAACCAGGTGCAGGTGAACCCGAAGGCGGGGCTCACGTTCGCGACGGCGCTGCGGTCGATCCTGCGTTCCGACCCCGATGTCGTGATGGTCGGAGAAATTCGAGACACCGAGACGGCGAAGATGGCGATCGAGGCCGCCCTCACGGGTCACTTCGTCCTCTCCACGCTCCACACGAACGACGCGCCGAGCGCGCTGACCCGCCTGAACGAGATGGGCGTCGAGCCGTTCCTGACCGGCTCCGCCGTGACGGGCGTGGTCGCCCAGCGCCTCGCGCGAAAGCTTTGCACCCACTGCTGCGAGATGTTCATCCCGACACGCGAGGAGATGCTCGCCGCCCGGTTCACGGCCGAGCAGGTCGCGGCCGCCGACGGCGTCTCGCTCTATCGCAAGAAGGGCTGCCCGCGCTGCAACCAGACCGGCTACAAGGGCCGGATCGGCATCTACCAGCTGATGGTCATGACCGAGGAGCTCTCGCACCTCGCGGCCACGCACGCGAGCCGCGACGACCTCGAGCGCGCCGCCCTCGGCGCCGGCATGAAGACCCTCTGGGACGACGGCCTGTCGAAGGTCGCCTCCGGGCTGACGTCGATCGAGGAAATCGGCCGGGTCCTCGTCTAAGACGTACGCGGCCCTGGGCACCACCCGCGCGCGCTCCTAGGGTCCATATCCCCGCCCAGGGTGGGGATATTTTCCACCCGCCGCCCACTGACCAGCCTACGGCTAGGACGCCACCGCGACCAGGGTCGAGACGTGCCGATTCAGTGACGGATCAGCGCCAATTCGCCCGAACGTCCATCCCGCCGCCGCGACCGACATGGCGGGCGCGGCTCACCGCCGCGCCTCCGTCAGGAGCGCGCCAAGACACGGCCCGCACGGAGATCAGCTCTTCCCCGGCGGGAATTGCATGCCCGCGCAGCGGGCGAGATTTCTGCCGGTACTAGCCGGTCTGGGGACCGAGCACGAACAGGTGGTCGCCGGCCGTCTCGGGCGACATGTACACCTGGCCGTCGACGAGCGTGCCGAGGTCCGGCCACGGGTAGTACGTCGGCCAGCCGTTCGCCTCGTCGGGAAGCGTGATCGTGTCGCACACGATCGGGCCGCTCAGGTGGAAGTTCTCGTGGACGAGGCAGTCGCCCTGCGCGTAGATGAGACCCTGGAGCCCCGACGGGACGGACTGGGACTGCGTACCGCCCTGGTCGAACTCCGCCCAGCCGCCGGCGAGCACGATCATCATGTTCTGGCTCGGATCCCAGTTCCCCATGCCGCCGGACTGCGTCACGCAGCTCGACGTCCCCGAGCCGCCGGCGCAGACGAGCTCGTCGAACTCGAGGTCGCCGGACGCGTAGATGATGCCGCGGCCCTGGTAGTGAACGACCTGGCCGTCGTCGTCGAAGCGGAAGTTCCCGTCGATGAAGATCGTGCCGTTGATCTTCAGGACGTGGGTCTGGTAGTTCCAGGAGATCTCGCCGAGCAGGTTGTTGTTCGCGTCCTTCACCTGGCACGTGTAGCTCGAGTTCGTCGGCGTCATCTCACCGTTCTGGGAGAGGCTCCGGTTTCGGATCGAGTCGTTGTCGAACGTGTTCGGGAAGGTGCCGCCGCCCGTGCAGTAGCTCTTCGGGCCCGGCTTCGCGTTCTGGTACCAGTACGCCATGTCCACGGACGGCTTGTTGAGGCCGGCCGGAGTGGTGGCGACGGTGTCCGAGTAGACCTTGTCCGCAGTCGAGCACGGCGTGTGCGCGGCGGCGGTGTTGTACTTGCACGTCCCGCTGGCCGCGAAGTAGTCGATGGGCGTCGCAGCCGTCCCGATCGTCGTGTCGATGTAGGTGACCGTGATCTCGACGTAGTCGACCGTGGCGGTGGTCGACGTCGAGGTCGTGTTCCTCGCCTGAAGGCGCAGCCCGAAGTTCGACGCGTTCACCTGTGCCGGGCGTCCACGTGGTGCCCCAGAGATCCGTCGTCGAGCCGTAGTTGCGGTTCGTGTCGGTCGTCGGCCAGTAGACGCCCGATGCGAGGTGGTCGGTGATTCCGGTGGTCGAGCCGCCCTTCAGGAGGTACACGTGATTGTCCTGAATGCGGGTGGAGCTCGACGCTGCGCGCTCAACCGTGCGCAGAGATGCCCAGGATCGTCGCCGTCGACGGAATCGCGAAGCCGAAGTTGGTCGCGTCGAGGTTCGCGCTCGTCGCGCTACTGCCGAGCGTCACCGACGCGTCGGAACCGTTCGACGACACGATGTTCGACGAGCTCGTCCAGCCGGATCCCGATCCCGGGGAGCGTTCCTTGCCCTCCGAGGTCATCGTCACGTTGCCGCCGACCTCGACGGTCGTGTCGGCGCCGGTGATCTTGCCCGAGCCGACGAGGCAGATGCCGCCTCGGCTCGCGACCGGCATCGTCACCGTCACGTCGGTGATCGTGAGACAGGAGCTGGGGTCGTCGTGGTACATCCGGCTCCACGCTGCGACGGTTCCGCCCGACGAGAGGCCGTAGACGACAACCGTGCGCGTGAGCGTGCGCTTGATCAGATTCGTGCCGCCGGTCGGGTTCGGCGCGCTGCCCGTGGACGTGATCGTCCAGGTCGTCCCCGTGAGCGTGCCCGAGTAGGTGACGCTTCCGCCCGAGGTCGGGTACGTGACCGTCTTCGACGCGAGGATGTTCGGCTGCATCGGCGTGAGCGAGCCCTGCAGCACGGCGAGCGCCTGGGCGATCCCCGCTTCCGCGAGGTCGTAGGCGAGCCCGTTCCCCTTCGAATAGCCGGCGCTCCGCGCATTCGAGTTGGCGTAGTAGACGATGGTCGTGCCGGTAACCGTGAGCACGCCAAGGACGCCAATAGCCATGACCAAAGAAATCCCCCGCTCGGAGCGGAGAAGCCGCATGAGGCGCTGAAGTAGCACGATGTTCAGGTGAGGAGCGTCAGGTGCGCGTGGAGTTCCTGAGAACAACATCGGTTTCGAGGCGCCATGTCTTCCATCCCTCGTTCTGGCGAATGTTCACGGGGAGGTTCAGATGGAGCTTCCCGAGCGTCGACGTGGACTGCGCGGTGTACGAGAAGACATTCCCGCTCGTGATGTAGTCCGCGATCACCGAGCCGGCGCGGCGCAGGCGGTAGCGGCCGGTCGACACGAGCGACGTGTCGTAGACGATGTTCTGGGCCGTTCCGCCGGCCGTCGGGCAGGTCGCCGGGAGCACGACCGTGATGGACGCGGCGCTGGTGAAGGTGACGGAGGTCGCGCAGTGCACCTCGCGGCGCATCCGGTCGGTCGCGATCCGCACGGCCTGCTGCGCCTCGAAGCGCCGGTTCAGCTCGATCTGCGACTTGGCGCCCGCGACGAAGAGCGACGTGATCGAGGTCACGACGGTGACGAGGATCGCCATGACGGCGATCAACTCGACGAGCGAATAGCCGGCCTGCGCCCGGAGGCGGATCCGGCGGGAGAGCCGGCGGATCACTTTCCGCTGCGGCGCTCGACTTCGGCGAGTGCGGCCTCGGCGACGGCTGCGCTCTTCGCGCCCATCTTCCACCGCGCCTGGAGGTCGTGGTCGACGCGGACGAGGATGCGCAGCGCCTCCGCGCCGCCGCTCCAGCCGAACTGGGCGCCGGTCACGAGCCACGCGTGCTGGTAGAGCCAGAAGTTCACGAGCGCACGCGTCGGCTTCGGCTTGCCGGAGAGGCGATTCTCGAGGAGGCGCGCCCGGGCGGGCAGCGGCATCTCGTCGAGCGGCTCGGCGGGAGCGCCGGGGACGACGAACGCGGGCTTGCGGACCTTGACGGTCTTCTTCTTCTTCGCCGGCTTCGGCTTCTGCGCGGTGTTCGTGTTCTGGCCCTGGGTGGGCGGAACCGAGGGCGGGGTGACGGGGACGCCCTGCTCCGTCGGCGCGGGTGCCTCGGCGTTGCCGTCGGCGAGGAGCACGGCGGTGCCTTCGCGCTGCGACTTGTTCTCGGGGAGGCCGCGCTGCGCGTAGTCCGCGTTCTTGGCGAGGTGGAGCACGATCGTCGGAGCGCCCGTGTCCATCACCTGGGTTCCCGGGGCTGGATTCTGTGAGGCGACCGTGTTGGCCGCGTAGCCCTCGACCGGACCCTCGACGCGCCAGGCGAACCCGCCGTCCTCGAGGATGCCCTTGGCGAAGACATAGGCCTGCTGGCGCACGTCGGGGACGATCAGGATCTCCTGAACCTCCTGCGCGGCCGGCTCGACCGGGTCCGCGTCGGTGGACTCGTGGCCCGAGGCCGCGAACGTGATCGCGGATGCCGCGAGCAGCCAGATCAGGGTCAGAGCCGCGATCCGGGGCAAGAGCGCAGAGAGACGTGCCGCCATACCTACCCCATCGGCAGCCTGGCGAGAGGGTCAATCCCCTAACGGGGGAGGCCGCGGGAATTCGGGGGATGAGCCCGAGGCGCGCTAGTCCGTCGTGAAGCCGATGACCGGCCCGTCCGAGGACGGAGGGCCGAACGTGGCGGTCGGCGCGGCGGCCGGCGCGGGCGCGTCGCCCTGCCAGCTGAAGGCGACGCCGGCGAACGACTGGAACCACGCCGTTTCCTGCGGGTACGTGCTCACGGGGACGAACTGGAGGTGCAGGTGCGGCCCGGTCGAGTTGCCGGTCGAGCCGACGAGGCCCACGGAGGCACCCGCGGCGAGCGCGGTGCCCGGCGTGATGTGCGGCTCCATGTAGGAGAGGTGGCAGTACAGGTAGGTCGTGCCGTCGGCGATCTGGATCGAGAAGCCGATGCCGCAGTTGCTCGTGTCCTCGGGGAACACCTGCATGACGATCCCGTCGGCGAGCGCGTAGAGCGGCGAGCCCATCGGGGCGGCGATGTCGGCCGCCGGATAGTCGTGGTGCGTCGCGGCGGTCGAGACGACGGACGGGCCGCCGCCGACCGGGAAGACGTACTGGCCGGAGTACATCGGCGAGCCGTAGCCGCCGGCGAGCGACGGGTTGCCGAACGCGAACGTGTTCGCCTGGCCCTCCATCGCCCCTTCGAGGTCGTCCACGAGCTGCGCCGCCTCGGCGAGCGCGCCCTGCTTGCGCGCCGACCTTGGCGAGCGCCGCCTCGTGCTGCGACGACGAGGCTGGTGACCTCCTCCTCGAGCAGCGCGAACTGCTCGTCCGTCAGGTCGGGATTGCCGGCGCGCTGCTCGGCCTCGAGCACGGCCGCGTCGAGCTGGTGCTCGGCCTCGGACGCCTTCGTCACCGCCTCCTGCGCGGCGACGACCGCCTTGCGCGCCTCCTCGAGGCGCTTCTCGAGATCGTCGACCTGGAAGACGGCGTCCGCGCCGACGGCGGCGGAGCCGAAGCCGAGGCCGGCGCCGAGCGTCGCGTCGAAGCCGCCGCCGCCCGAGAAGACCCGGGCGAGCTCGAGCACGTCCTGGACGTACCAGTCGGCGTGGTTGTAGGCGAAGATCCCGCGGTAGAGATCCTCGCGCGCGCCCGCGGCTGCGAGGTAGCGCGCCGCGGAGAAGATTCCGTCCTCGGGATCCCACGGATTCGCGATCCCGTCGCCGTCGGCGTCGGTTCCCCAGCGCTCCCAGGTGGACGGCATGAACTGCATCCACCCCACGGCGCCGGCCGAGCTCGGGCCCATGTTGCGCCCGAAGTTCGACTCGATCTTGTTGATCGCGCCGAGCACTTCCCACGGAACGCCGTACGCCGCGCCGGCCGACTTCCAGAGCTCGAGCAGCTGCGGGTAGGAGCGCTGCTCGGGAACGGCGGGGCCGACCGAGAGGTCGAACGGCATCGCGACCGAGCCGGGCGAGTTCGGGGTCTCGGCGCTCGGGCAGTCCGGCGGACGCAGAACCGCCCGCGGCGACGCCGGCGAGCGCGATCACGAGGGGGAGAAGAACGAGTCGCCGCACTGCCGGAACCTTACGGGGCTGCGAGACGGAGGGTGACGCCATCCTCGTCTCCGTCCTGAATCGTTTCTGCCGCACCGTCGTCGTCGGTCGGCTCGGGCTCTCCCTTCGCGGCGGCGGCCTCGGCGGCCTTGCGGTGTCGAAGCGCCTGCTGCACGGAGAGCTCGAAGTCGTGGCGGTTGGTCGCGCCGGTGGCGGCGACCTCGAACTCGAGCCGGTCGTCGAGCACGAGCTGGACGAGGTGCTGCGAGAAGCTCTGCATGTGGTGGTAGTCGCCCTCTTCGATCGCCTCGGTGATGCCCTCGGTCTTCTCCGGCTCGCGGATCAGGTCGGCGACGCGCGCGGTGTTGAACATGACCTCGATCGCCGCGAGGCGGCCGCCGTTCTTGGCCGGCAGGAGACGCTGGCTGACGACGCCCCGCAGGACGCCCGCGAGGATCTGGCGGATCATGAGCTGCTTCTGCGGCGGGAAGAACTCGACCATCCGGCCGATCGTCTCGGCCGCGTCGAGCGTGTGCATGGTCGAGAGGACGAGGTGGCCGGACTCGGCGGCCTGGAGCGCGACCTGCGCGGTCTCCTCGTCGCGGAGCTCGCCGATCAGGATCACGTCCGGGTCCTGGCGGAGCACGCGCCGAAGCGCCTGCTTGAAGACTTTCGGTGTCGAGGCCGACCTCGCGCTGGTTGACGATGCAGCCGTGGTCGACGTGGAGGATCTCGATCGGATCCTCGATCGTGACGATGTGCTGCTTCCGCGAGCGGTTGATCTTGTCGACCATCGCGGCCAAGGTGGTCGACTTGCCCGAGCCGGTCGCGCCGGTGACGAGGATCAGGCCGCGGTGCTCGTCGGCGAGCTTCTCGACGCCGATCGGAAGGCCGAGCTTCTCGAACGACGGAACCTCGAAGGGCACGTGGCGGAAGGCGAACGAGATGGCGCCGCGCTGGCGAAAACCGTTGACGCGGAAGCGCCCGGTGTTCCCGGCCGTGTACGAGATGTCGAGGTCGCCGGTCTCGTCGAAGACCTCGCGCTTCGTCGGGCGAGTTCTCGGTCACAACCGCGAGCACGGCTTCGAGGTCGCGGTCGTTCAGCGACTCCTGGCCGAGTGCGACCAGCGAGCCGTCAACGCGCGCCATCGGCGGCGAGTCGACCTTGAGGTGCAGGTCGCTCCCCCGGTGCTCGACGGCCGCGGCGAGAAGGGCGTTCAGATCCATGGACTCATTGGCTATCGGCCGCGGGTCGCCGCGCCTTGAGTTCATGCGGGTGGACCCTCGCTAGACTTCCGCCCCCACGGGGGAGTTCCCGAGTGGCCAAAGGGGACCGGCTGTAAACCGGTTGGCTCCGCCTTCGCAGGTTCGAATCCTGCCTCCCCCATTTCCGGCTTTGCGACCAGAGCGGAAATCGCTCTCCGAACGTCGCGACCGGAGGCGTTACGTTCCCTTCGGTTCGGGCTCGCGCACCGACTGGTAGGCGAGCGCGCCGAGCGCCGCGCCGAGTGCAGGCGCGGCGATGTAGATCCAGAGCGATCCGATCTCGCCGGAGACGACCGCGGGGGCCGTGGAGCGCATCGGGTTCATCGACGCCCCCGAGATCGGTCCGCCGAACAGCGCGTCGAGCGCGATCGTCGCGCCGATGGCGAGCGCCGCGGCCTCGCCGACCGCCCGTGTATCCGTCGCGACCGCGAGCACGACGAACATGAGGAACGCCGTCATGACCGTCTCCCACAGGAACGACTGCGCGTCGGAGCCGGACGGGATCGTTGCGCCGAGGTTGGCGACGTCTCCGAGCGATGCGCGAAGCAGCAGGATCGCTGCGAACGCTCCCGCGAGTTGCGCCGCCCAGTACGCGCCCGCTCGTGACCATGGGAAATGCCGGGTCAGGGCGAAGGCGAGCGTCACGGCACCGTTCAGGTGTGCACCCGAGACGTGGCCGATCGCGTAGATCATCGCCGCGACGACGAGCCCGAAGACGAGCGCGACACCGACGTGTCCGAGCGCATGGGTTTGCGCATCGACCATGATCGCGCCGCAGCCGGCGAAGACGAGCGCGAACGTGCCGATGAGCTCCGCCAGAAGCGAGCGTGCGAACGGAGGCAACGATGCGCCGGTCAGTCGACCTTGACGGTCTGGAGCTCGCCCACGAGCGTCCGGACGCGGGCGTCCAGGTCGTCGCGGATGCGACGCACGGTGTCGAGATCCTTGCCGGCGGGATCCTCGAGCGCCCAGTCCTCGTAGCGCTTGCCGGGGTAGATCGGGCAGGCGTCGCCGCAGCCCATCGTGATGACGACGTCCGCGGCGCGGACGACCTCGTCGGTGAGCGGCTTGGGGAACTCCTGGCTCATGTCGACGCCGAGCTCCTCCATCGCCTCGACGACCGCGGGGTTGATCTGATCGGCGGGATCGGACCCGGCTGTCCGAACGTGGATCGTTCCTTGGCCTCGCAGATTGACGAGACCTGCGGCCATCTGGCTGCGCCCGGCGTTGTGGACGCAGACGAACAGAACCTCGGGGACGTCCTTCGCGATCTTTCCCTCCACCTGAGCGAGCGCACGCAGCCGCTCACGGGCGAACCGGTGCGCGAAGACCGGGATGAAGTCTTCGATGCGCACGCCCGACCGGTCCGGGAGCGAGTCGACGATGAAGCGCTCGACCGTCTCTGCCGAGAAGATCCCTTGGAACTCCTCCTGGAGGGAGTTCGATGCGGAGCGAAGCCGCTGCTGGGTTACCGGGTCAAACGCGGTGGTTTCCATCTCTCAGTCCTCCGTGTCGCGCCTTGCTGATTTCGTCGCCTTGACGATCGCGCTGTGCATCCCGTCAGCGACCTCGTGCGTGAATTCGACGGAGACGTCGTCCAGTCCGGCGGCGCGAAGTCCAGCCTCGTACTCGCTCTTCGAGAGCGCCCCGGCGATGCAGCCGACGTAGGAGCCCCGCTCGGCGCGCTCGTCGCCGGTGAGCCGGTCCTCGGCGACGACGTCGCTCACGCCGACCCGTCCCCCCGGCCTGAGGACGCGGCCGATCTCGGCGAGCACGGCGGGCTTGTCCACGGACAGGTTGATGACGCAGTTCGAGATGACGACGTCGACCGACTCGGCGGGAAGCGGGATGTCCTCGATCACGCCGCGGACGAAGACCGCGTTGTCGATTCCAGCCTTCTCCGCGTTCGCGCGGGCCAGGTCGAGCATCTCGTCGGTCATGTCGAGGCCGTACGCGCGACCGGTCGGACCGACGCGCTTGGCCGACAGGATCACGTCGATCCCACCGCCCGACCCGAGGTCGAGGACGGTTTCGCCCTCACGGAGATCCGCCACAGCGGTCGGGTTGCCGCAGCCGAGCGACGCCAGCACGGCCTCCTCCGGGAGTTCGCCGCGCTGCTCGTCGTCGTATGTCCAGGTCCCGATATCGACGTCCAGGGAGTCGCCGCAGCACGAGTCGCAGTCGCAGCCGGGCTTCTCTCTCGTGGCCGCCTTGGCGTAGCGGGCGCGGACCTCCTCGCGCAGTTCCTCAGGCTGCGTGCTCATGGACGGCTCCTTTCACTTCGATCAGGCTGGCGAGCCGGGACATCGCGCCCGGCCGCAAGGACAGGTAGACCCACTTGCCGCGCTGCTCGCGGTCGAGCAGTCCGGCGTCGACGAGCTTGCGAACGTGATGCGAAACGGTTGGCTGCCCCAACCCGAGCGGAGCCGTCAGCTCACAGACGCAGACCGCTTCGTCACGCGTGGCGACCACGTTGAGGATCCGAACACGGGCCGGATCGGCGAGCGCGCGGAAAAGGGCGGCGGTCGCCTCGGCCTCCTGAGGCGAGAGCGAGGGAGATCCGACCGGGACGCAGCAGTCGCTCGGGTCGATGGTCGCGATTGCCTTCATCGCGGATCATCATATCGACGTTTATCGATACGTCAACCGAGCTACGTGGTCAGCCGTACTCGGCCCGCGAAGCAGTAGGGCCCAGATCCGCCAAGCAGATCAGGTGACCCTGGATCCTGGTGGAGTTGGGCTGGAGCGCTACCGGCCGGCGATGCGGCGGAACGTCGCGCCGACGCCGCCCGCGAGGACGAACCCGGCGGCGAGGGCGATGCCGGTGGCGAGCGGGATGTTCTGGCGGATGCGCTTCTTCACGTCCGTCGCCTCGTGGACCTCGCGGCGGAGGTCCTCGACCGCGCCGGCGAGCTGGTCCCGCTCGCTCTCGAGCTCGCGGCGGACGTCTTCTGCGGTGCGGCCGTTAGTCGGCATCGAGGAAGCGCTCCTTCGTGATCTTGGCCTCGGCGATCGCCTGCTCGGGGAGCGGCTTCGCGCCCTTGAACTTCTTCACTGCGATGAACCCCAGCACTGCGCCGAGCAGGAGCAAGAAGACGAAGACGATGAGGAGCGCGAGCCAGGCGGCCATCTGGGTCGCAAGGCCGGCCGCGATGGTCGCGAGACCGAAGCCGAGCGCGTAGAGCGCGACGAAGACGACCCCGACCGTCAGACCGATTCCGATCCCGAGGTTCGCGGCCTTCTGCTTCAGCTCGAGGAGGGCGAGCTCGACCTCGAGCCGCGCGATCGAGCTGGCCTTCTCGCTGACCGTCCGGACGGCGTCGCCGATTCCCACGTCGTCGGTCTTCGGCGCGCTAGCCATGTCCCCTCGGATCCAGGAGCTTCGCGAGCACGATGCCGGCGACGAACGCGACGCCGACGATGACGAGCGGGTTCGGCTGCGCGGCTCGCGCGGCCCTCCGTCTTGCATCCCGCACGCGCGCGCGCGCGAGGACTTGCTCGGTGACCTGATCTGGACCTGTGCTCATCGCTTCAACCGTACCAGTGACGCCTGGGCGGGAAACCCGGCGCTCCTGCATCGCTCTAGCATGTCGGCATGGCGCTCACGGGAGGATGCTTGTGCGGCGGCGTCCGCTACTCGGTCTCGGAGCCGTTCGAGATCGCCGGGTACTGCCACTGCACCCGGTGCCAGCGCCGCACCGGCGCGGCGGCCTCGGTGAACGCGCGGACCGCCCCCGGGAGCCTGACGGTCGAGCAGGGCGAGGAGCTCGTCACCGTGTTCGAGCCGGACGACGAGGAAAGCTGGCCGAAGGCGTTCTGCTCCCGCTGCGGCTCGGCGCTCTGGTCGCACGCGCCCGACGACCCCACCGTGCACTCGGTGCGGATCGGAACCCTCGACGGCGATCCCGGCATCGAGCTGTCCTTCCGCCAGTTCGTCGCCTACGCGGTGTCCTGGGAGGAGATTCCCGGACGACGGCCTGACGCGCTTCGACGAGCGCGTCGATCGCAGCAAGCTGTAGAGCCGCGCTAGCATGGACGCCCTGCCCTCTTAGCTCAGTTGGTAGAGCACCTCCATGGTAAGGAGGGGGTCAACGGTTCGAGTCCGTTAGAGGGCTCTGCAAAAGCGCCGCACGTCGGCGCTTTTCTGTTCAGATCGACGTTGCTCCAGGAGCGAAAGGAGGACCAGCCGTGTCGCTCGCCCGCGTCCAAAACTTCTCCATCTCGCTGGACGGCTTCGGGACCGGTGAGGGTCTGAGCCACGACGCATACTTCGGCCACGCCGGGGATCGGCTGCACGAGTGGATGTTCGCCACCCGGGCGTGGCAGCCCGGCGGTAGCGGCGGGATCGACGACGCCTTCGTGCAGCAGTTCGCTCCCGGGATCGGCGCCGAGATCATGGGTGCCGGGAAGTTCGGCCCGCCCGGATGGCACGAGGACCCGGACTGGAAGGGCGCGTGGGGTCCCAACCCGCCGTTCCACACACCGACCTTCATCCTCACCCATCACCCGCGCCCGTCGCTCGAGATGGAGGGCGGCACGACGTTCCACTTCATCGACGCTTCGCCTGCCGAGGCGCTCGAGACGGCCCGCGAGGCTGCGGACGGCCAGGACGTACGCCTCGGCGGAGGTCCCACCATGATCCGCGACTTCCTTGCCGCCGGGCTCGTCGACCACATGCACATCGTGGTGGTCCCGATCCTGCTCGGCAGAGGCGTCCGCCTCTGGGACGGACTGGAGGGCCTCGAGAAGGACTATCAGGTCGAGGCCGCGTCCTCGCCCAGCGGGGTCACGCATGTGACGTTCACGCGTGCGAGTGCCTGAGCCGCCTCGCGCGAGAACGGTGCGCCAGGTCCGTCATCATTGATCGCGCATGAAGCCGCGCATCTTCCTGGGGTCGTCAGGCAAGCAGGCCGAGCTGCTCGACGCGATCACGCGCGGGCTCGAGGATGTCGCCGACGTCGAGCCCTGGACGACCACGTTCAACCCCGGCCGGTCGACGCTCGACCGGCTCGTCGAGCTTTCCCAGCAGGTCGATTTCGCCGCGTTCGTGTTCGCCCAGGACGACTGGACGACGACGGATGCGTCCGAGTCCGGCGAGGCGTCGCCGCGCGACAACGTGGTCTTCGAGGCCGGCCTCTTCGGCGGCGCGCTCGGCATCCGGCGCACGTTCATCCTCCACGCGAACGGCTCGAAGCTGCCGACCGACCTACTCGGACTGACCTCCGTCCGCTACGACCCGGCCGGCGGCGCGGCGGAGATCGACGAGATCAACCAGAAGCTCCGCAAGGCGATCGAGGCCGAGGGCCGCCGCGGCCTCGTCGAGGGTCTGTGGTGGCAGCTCTCGCTCACCGCGCGAACCGAGGCGGAACCGTCGGCGGTGGGCCTGCTGCAGATCTCACGCGACCGCGACGGCGACCTGAGCGTGAACGGCCGGGCCTGGCAGGAGGACGGCACCCTGTCGGCCCGCTACTGGAGCGAGGCCGCGAAGGAGCGCAGGGATCCGGCCGGCATCCTCTACTTCTGGAAAGGCGAGCGCCCTCGCGACCCGAATGCCCCGCAGCTCGAGGGCACCGGCGAGATCAAAGTGGAGACCGCCGACCGCGCCACCGGCTACTGGACGACACGTTCTGATCGCGACGCCGGGCTGAATGCCCGAACCGCCGGCATCTACCTGCGGGCCGACCCCTCGGACCTCGAGAGGCTGGACAGCGGGACCGCGGAGGAGCGGGCCGAGCTCATCGCGCAGCGGCTCGAAGAGTGGAAGTCGGCCGCGAACGCGTTCTGAGCTAGCCGGCGGCTTCGACCGCGCGCCGGGGCAGGACCCAGTCCGGCCGCGGGAAGTGGCACGTGTACCCGTTGGGAATCCGCTCGAGGTAGTCCTGATGCTCGGGCTCGGCCTCCCAGAACGGCCCGGCCGGCTCGACCTCGGTCACGACCTTCCCCGGCCAGATGCCCGAGGCCTCGACGTCGGCGATCGTGTCCTCGGCGACCCGGCGCTGCTCCTCGTCGACGTAGTAGATCGCCGAGCGATAGCTCATCCCGACGTCGTTCCCCTGACGGTTCACGGTCGTCGGGTCGTGGATCTGGAAGAAGAACTCGAGCAGGTCGCGGTAGGACGTCTGCTCGGGGTCGAAGACGATCTCGATCGCCTCCGCGTGCGTGCCGTGGTTGCGGTAGGTGGCGTTCGGGAACGTCACCGCCCGAGTAGCCGACCCTCGTCGACACGACGCCGGGCCTCTTCCGAATGAGGTCCTGCATCCCCCAGAAGCACCCACCGGCGAGGATTGCCTTCTCGACCGAACCGTTCATCACGCCACCTCCTGAAGATCACAACTCCGGGGTCACTGTACCCCGGCGCAGCCTCGTCCCGTTCGTCAGCTCACGGCCTTCTTCACGAGCGCGGCGATCTTCTTCTCGTCGGCGGCGGTCAGATCCATCAGCGCGAACGACGTCGGCCACATGGCGCCTGCGTCGATCATCGCCAGGTCGCTGAAGCCGAACGTCGCGTACCTCGACTTGAACTTGGCGGCGTCCTGGAAGTAGCAGACGACCTTGCCGTCCTTGTTGGCCCACGCGGGCATCCCGTACCAGGTCTTCGGCAGGAGGGACGGCGCGGTGGCCGTGACGATCTCGTGGATCCGCTTGGCCATCGCGCGATCCTTTCCCTTGAACTCGGCGAGCTTTGCGAGCAGGATCTTCTCGCCGTCAGCCTTGTTCTTCTCCGCCTTCAGCTCGGCGGCGCGCTCCTTCATCGCGGCCTTCTCCTCTGCGGAGAATCCCGACGACTTCTTGTCAGCCATTCCGTGCTCCTTTCGTCCGTTCCGCTGCAGCCAGATACTGACGCAATGCGCTACATGGTGATCGAGACCTACCTGCACGGGCCCGAGCCCGTCTACGCCCGCGCTGCGGCCGAGGGGCGAATGCTTCCCGAAGGACTCGATTACGTGGAGAGCTGGGTCGAAGCGGACGGGCTCGGCCGCTGCTTTCAGCTCATGGAGACGGACGATGCCGGAACTGCTCGACGAGTGGATCACCCGGTGGAGCGACCTCGTCGCGTTCGAGGTCGTGCCCGTGGTCAGCTCAGCCGAGGCCGCCGACCAGCTGACCGGCCGCTGAACCGCCGCCGGTATCGATCTGGTGTCCGCGCTTGCCGAAACCCGACAGGCGCGAGTACGCTCGACGAGGGTCCCTAACTCAGGAAGACAGTGGAACCCACCCGCTAGGCACCACTTCGCCGCCTGGCAGGAGCCGGAGATCTCCACCGAGATGCTCCGCGCGGCTTTTCCGCAGCTCCGCTAGCCGAAGGAGTCCGACATGACGACCGTCGAGACCGCCACCGAGATCCGTCCTTTCCATGTCGAAATTCCGGATGAGGCGTTGGACGACCTTCGTGCGCGCATCGCGGCCACGAACTGGCCCGAGAAGGAAACGGTCGCGGACGAGTCGCAGGGCGTGCCGCTCGCCACGATCCAGAAGCTCGCGCGCTACTGGATGACGGACTACGACTGGCGCGCGTGCGAGGCAAGGCTGAACGCCCTGCCGCAGTTCATCACGGAGATCGACGGCCTGGACATCCACTTCATCCACGTCCGTTCGCAGCATGAAGACGCGTTGCCGCTGGTGGTCAACCACGGCTGGCCGGGATCGGTCATCGAGCAGCTCAAGATCATCGAGCCGCTGACCGATCCGACCGCGCACGGCGGCGACGCGGCGGACGCATTTCACCTCGTGATCCCGTCGATGCCCGGCTACGGGTTCTCGGGGAAGCCGACGAGCACCGGATGGGGCCCCGAGCGGATGGGCCGAGCGTGGGCCGAGCTGATGGAGCGCCTCGGCTACGGCCAATACGTCGCCCAGGGCGGCGACTGGGGGGCGTTCGTCGTCGACCAGATGGGGTTGCAGGCACCGGAGGGATTGCTCGCGATCCACACCAACATGCCCGCCACCGTTCCCGCTGACGTCGACAAGGCGTCGCTGGCCGGCGAGCCGCCGCCGCCCGGTCTCTCGGCCGAGGAACGACGCGCGTACGAGCAGCTGATCAGGACGTACGGGCAGGTCGAGTACGCGCGGATGATGGCGACGCGCCCGCAAACCCTGTACGGCATCGCGGATTCTCCCGTCGGTCTGGCCGCCTGGCTCCTCGACCACAACGACGCCGACGGTCAGCCGGCCGCTGCGGTCGCCGAGGCGTTGGACCGGACCGAGAGTGCCACGGGCGAGCTGACGCGTGACGAGATCCTGGACAACATCACCCTCTACTGGCTGACGAACACGGGCGTCTCGGCCTCTCGCATCTACTGGGAGTACAAGGGTGGATTCTTCAATGCCAAGGGCGTCGAGATCCCCGTTGCCATGACGGTCTTCCCCGGCGAGCAGTATCAAGCGCCGCGGAGCTGGGCGGAGCGGGCCTACCCCAACCTCATCCACTTCAACGAAGTCGAGAAGGGCGGTCACTTCGCCGCCTGGGAGCAGCCGCAGATCTTCACCGAGGAGATCCGCGCGGCGTTCCGATCAGTGCGCTAACGAGGGAGGAATCATGAGCGCCACCATCGAGACCACCACCGACATCCGGCCTTTCACCGTCGAGATTCCAGACGAGCAGATCGACGACTTGCGCCGCCGTATCGCGGCGACGCGCTGGCCCACCAAGGAGCTCGTCCCGGATCGATCGCAGGGCGTCCAGCACGGGGCGATGCAGGCCCTCGCGCGCTACTGGGAGAACGACTACGACTTCGGCAGGGTCGAGGCCGAGCTCAACGCCTTGCCGCAGTTCACGACCGAGATCGACGGCGTGAACATCCACTTCATCCACGTGAGGTCGCAGCACGAGGACGCGCTGCCGCTGATCATGACCCACGGCTGGCCCGGCTCGGTCATCGAGCTGCTCGAGACCATCGGCCCGCTGACCGACCCGACCGCGCACGGCGGAAACGCCGAGGACGCGTTCCACCTCGTGCTTCCGTCCCTGCCCGGCTACGGCTTCTCGAGCGAGCCCGCCGAGCTCGGCTGGAGCTCCGGCCGCGTCGCGCTGGCCTGGGCTGAGCTGATGAACCGCCTCGGCTACGACCGGTACGTCGCCCAGGGCGGAGACGTGGGGGCGCTCGTCACCGACATCATGGGCCGCCAGGCACCCGAGGGGTTGCTCGGCATCCACATGAACCTACTCGTGACGGTGCTGGCCGCCCCCCAGCCGGCGGAATCCGAGGAGGAGCGCGCGGCGACGGCCGCGTTCGGCACATTCAAGGAGACCGGCTTCGGCTACTTCCTGGAGATGGCCACGCGCCCGCAGACGATCGGCTACGCCCTGCTGGATTCACCCGTCGCGCTGGCCGCCTGGCTGCTCGACCACGACACGGACAGCTACCAGAAGATCGCCCGCGCCTTCGTCGACGACCAGCCCGCGGGCAACCTCACCCGGGACAGCATCCTCGACAACATCACGCTGTACTGGCTGACGGGCACCGGCGCCTCGGCGGCCCGGTCGTACTGGGAGGACGGACTCGCCCTGGCTCAGGCACTCGCGTCCGGCCAGCCTCCTCCGCCCGTCTCGCTCCCGGTCGGATTCACGACCTTCCCCGGCGAGATCTGGCGGACTCCGCGCAGCTGGGTCGAGAACTCGTACCCGAACGTCGGCTACTTCAACGAGGTCGACAAGGGCGGGCACTTCGCGGCCTGGGAAGAGCCCGAGCTCTTCTCCCAGGAGATTCGAGCCGCGTTCGCGGCGCTTCGCTGACGCCTTGAAAGCCGAGGGTTACCTTCCCGCGTTCGACCACGCGGCCGGCTGGCTCAACTCGGAGCCGCTCACCGCGGAGGTCCTGCGCGGGAAGGTCGTCCTCGTCGACTTCTGGACGTACACGTGCATCAACTGGCTGCGCACGCTCGGCTACGTGCGCGCGTGGGCCGAGAAGTACGAGGACAGCGGGCTGGTCGTCGTCGGCGTCCACACGCCCGAGTTTCCGTTCGAGCGCGACGTCGACAATGTCCGCTGGGCCGTCGAGGACATGCGGGTCGCGTATCCGGTCGCGCTCGACCCCGACTATGCGGTCTGGCGCGACTTCGACAACCACTACTGGCCGGCCGTGTACATCGCCGACGCGGAGGGGCGGATCCGTCATCACCAGTTCGGCGAAGGTGGATACGAGGAGTGCGAACGGGTCATCCAGCAGCTGCTCCGAGAAGCCGGAGCCGAAGCCATCGACGACCAGCTGGTCTCCGTCGTCCCGGAGGGATTCGAGGTGCAGGCGGACTGGACGACCCTGGGGTCGCCCGAGACGTACCTCGGCTCCGACCAGGCTCAGAACTTCACGTCCGATGTGGCGCCGGACGAGTTGAGGCTCAACCACTGGACACTGACCGGCGATTGGACGATCAACCGCGGCGCGAGCGTCCTGAACGAGGCCGGAGGCGCGCTCGCCTTTCGCTTTCACGCCCGCGACGTCCATCTCGTCATGGGCCCGGCCGAGCGAGACACACCCGTGCCGTACCGCGTGCTCGTCGACGGAGAGCCTCCGGGCGCCGCTCACGGCTTCGATGTCGACGAGGACGGGAACGGAACGCTGTCCCGGCAGCGGCTCCATCAGCTGGTCCGCGAGCCGGGATCGATCACCGACCGGACCTTCGAGATCACCTTCCTCGCTCCGGGCGCCGAGGCGTACTGCTTCACGTTCGGCTAGAACGTCCACGAATGAGAGGCGAGAACGATCCGGTCACCACCGCGAAGGCGATCGTCGACGCCAACCTCTACATGGTGCTCGGCACCGCCGACGAGGACGGCCGGCCGTGGGTCTCCCCCGTCTACTACGCGCCCGTCGGCTATCGCGAGTTCGTCTGGGTGTCGCGGCCCGAGACGCTCCATTCGCGCAATCTCGCCGTCCGGCCCGAGGTCAGCATCGTGATCTTCGACTCGTCGGTGCCGATCGGCACCGGCCAGGGCGTCTACATCGCGGCACCGCCGAGGAGGTCACCGGCGAGGCCCGCGTCGCCGCGCTGGACGTCTTCTCGCGCCGCTCGCTCGAGCACGGCGGCCGCGAGTGGACGGTGGACGACGTGGAGCCGCCGGCCGAGCTTCGCCTCTACCGCGCGACCGCGACGGCGCACTACGTCCTCGGCGCGATCGACCGGCTCGTACCCGTCGAGCTGTAGCGGTGACGTCTGCACCGCAGATGCACCGCTGGGCCCGAACGGCAGTCGCGTCCATCGGATGCGTACTGCTTCTCGCCGGATGCGGCTCCGACGAGGCGGCGCCCCCGACGGCGGCTTCCCCGGCCACTCCCCTCGAGGGCACCTGGCAGACCGGTCCCATCTCGCCCAGCGATACCGAGGAGACGCTGCGCCGGTACGGGCTCGGCAAATGGATCGAGCAGCTTCGGCCGGTCACGCCCTTCACGGACACGCTCGTCCTCACGTTGGACATCCACGACGGGGAATGGGATCTCTACGGCCAGCCGAGCGACGGGGCCCGCCAGGAGATCGACTACGACGCCGAGTATGTCGTGAAGGGCGACACCGTCGACAAGATCCACGCAACAGGCACGACCAGTCTCGGGTGGACGGTGAACGGCGACACGCTGACGCTCGAATGGCTCGGGACGAACGAGCCGCCCGTCGAGGGGATTCCGGACGAGGTCTTCCAGCGCGCTCTCTACATGACGCAGGACTTCGAGAGGCAAAGCTGACACGTATGCTCGGCGCGTGGTCCCCTGGATCATCATCGCCGTGGTCGTCGTGCCGCTCGTCGTGGTCGCCTTCGTGGCCACGCGCCGCAAAGACGCCGCGGGCGAGCTCATCGAGGATCCGAAGGAACAAGCGCGGGCGGAGGACGAGTTCGCCGCGGCGGAGGCCTTCGAGGAGGAGTGGCGCGAGGAAGACCACGAGCGCTACCGCAAGGAGCACCTGCCCTAGAGGGCGAGACCCCCGGGCCGCGAACGACCCGGGGGTAGACGTGCGACCTAGGCGGCGATCCGTGCGGGCTCGGCCGCAGCCGGGGCCTCGTCCTCGAGGCCGAACCGCGGGAGCCACTCGAGCCAGCTCGGCACGTACCAGTTCCAGTCGCCGAGCAGCTTCATGGACGCGGGGAGCAGCACGCCGCGGATGATCGTGGCGTCGATCAGGATCGCGGCCGCGAGCCCGACGCCGAACTGCTTGAACATCAGCATCGAGAGCGTCGCGAAGACCGCGAACACGGCGACCATGACGATCGCGGCGCTCGTGACGACGCCCGCGGTCGACGTGATCCCTTCCGAGATCGCCGCCTCGGTGCTCGCACCCCGCCGGACGGCCTCGCGGATCCTGCCGAGCAGGAACACGTGGTAGTCCATCGACAGTCCGAACAGGATCACGAACAGGAGCAGCGGCACCACCGGGTCGATCCCGGCCGTGTTCGTGAAGCCGAGCAGCCCGCTTGCCGTCGCCGTGCTGGAAGACGAGCACCAGCACGCCGTAGGCGGCGGCGACCGAGAGCAGGTTGAGCAGGATCGCCTTGGCCGCGATCACGATCGAGCGGAACGCGACGAGCATGAGCGCGAACGCGAATACGAGCACGAACCCGACGACGAGCGGCAGCTTCGACTTGATCTGGTCGGTCGAGTCCTTCCACTGGGCGGTCAGGCCCGTGACGCCGGTCTCGGCGCCGGGAACGGCGCCGACGGTCTCCGGCACGATCTCGTTCCGCAGGAGCGCCAACGAAGCGTTCGAGCCCGCGTCGGTGCCCTTGCCGTCGATCGGCACGGTGATGTTCGCCACCGTTCCCGCTTCGTTCACGACGACGGTGACGGGAGCGTGCATGCGGCCGCTCGCGAGGGCCCGGGTCTCGAGCTCCTCGATCGCGGCCTTCATCTCGGGCGTGTTCACGTCCGCGGCCTTCACGACCACGTTGGCCGGAAGCGCGGCGCCGGGGAACGCCGCCTGCATGCGGTCGTAGGTCTGGACCGCCGGGAGCGACTTCGGGAACGTGTCCGGGCCCGGCTGAACCATGCGGAGCTGGAGCGCGGGAAGCGCGAGCGCGACCAGCAATCCGCCCGCGAGCACGACCGAGAGCACCGGCCGGCGGAGGACCCGCGTCGACGATCGCGCCCCAGACCGGCCCTGGCCGTCGTCGCGGCGCAGGCGTCCGACGAGCGGGACGTGAACCCGGTCGACGCGGTCGCCCAGCCGTCGAGAGCAGCGCGGGGAGCACGGTCAGGGAGCCGAGCATCGCGATGGCGACGACGATGATCGTCGAGATGCCGAACGACGCGAAGATCCGGTCGCCGGTCAGGAACATCCCCGCCATCGCCACGATCACGGTCAGCCCGGAGACGAGCACCGAGTGGCCCGACGTGGCGGCGGCGGCCTCGACAGCGGCCCGCTCGCTGCGTCCCGCGGCCCGCTCCTCGCGGGCGCGGCGCAGGTAGAAGAGCGAGTAGTCGACGCCGACCGCGAGCCCGATCAGCAGCACGATCGCCGGGGCCTGCGGCGCCATCGGGACGATGTGGCTGGGCAGCGCGGCGAGGCCGAACGCGGCGAAGACCGCGGTGAGGGCGAGCAGCAGCGGAATGCCCGCGGCCACGAGCGCCCCGAACGCGATCACGAGGATGACGAGCGTGACCGGCAGCGACAGGAGACCGGCCTTCTCGAGGTCGTCGCCGAACGCGGTCTCGATCGCCTTGACCGAGCTGGCGTCGCCGAACTCGCCGACGAAGAGCTCCGGATGAGCCTTCTGCACGGCGGCCACCTCGGCGAGCACCGGGTCGATCTTCTCGACGGCCTCGTCGGCCTCGCCGCGGATCTCGAACTCGACGAGCGCGGAGCGGCCGTCCTCGGAGATCTGGCCCGCGTTCGCGGGGTCGAGCGGGGAGCGGACGTTCTCGACCGCGTCCAGGCCCGAGACGCTCGCGACGACGTCCTCGATCGCGGCGGTGAAGGCCGCGTCGGTCGACTCGAAGCGAATCGCTCTGGACGAGAACGCTCTCGCCGGCCGGCTGCTTGAAGCCGGCGTCGAGGATCCGGTCGGCGCGACCGGACTCGCCCGGCCCGGCGGTGTTCGGGTCGAGCATCTTGGTACCGAAAGCGCCGCCGAGCGCGAAGGCCACGAGGACGAATGCGATCCATCCGAACGTCGCGGTCTTCCAGTGGTCGGCGCTCCAGCGACCCATGCGGGCCGCCAGATTGCTGGGCTTGGGGGCTTGCGTATCCATGGCATCCCTCCTTGAGATGGTGTGTGGATCCGGCATGCCTCGACGGTAGGAGGGCACCGTCGAAACGACCTCGTCCGCAGGCCGGATTCGCGCTCGCACCTGGCGACGATTCGGCCTCCTACCCAGGTAGGAGGCGCCGCCCGGCCGCCTCCAGTACGTTCACCTCGTGAGCCGCTTCACGTCACTTGCGCGCAGGCACGGACTCGACGTCCTGATCGTGATCGCGGCGCTCCAGGCCGTGCTCGAGGTCTCTCTGCAGGACGACCCGCACGGAGACCCGTGGCCCTGGTTCGCGGCGCCGGCGATGGCGATCCTGATCCTCCCGCTGCTCGGCCGCCGTCGCTTCCCGTTCGCGGCGCCTGCCGCGCTGTGGCTCATCGGCGCCGCGATCTCGTTCTTCGACGGAGAGCTGATCACGGCCCTGGGAGCCGCCGTCGTCGCCGGCATGGCCTCGGCGTTCCTGCTGGGGAACCTCGCCGACAAGGTTCAGGCGCGCATCGGGCTCGTGGTCACGCTGAGCGGCGCGGCGATCATCGTCTACAACGACCCCGACCATTCGACCGGCGACCTCATCTTCACCCCTTCGCTCTTCGCGATCGCCTGGCTCGCGGGATACGCCCTGCGAGAGCGTTCCCAGCAGGCCGAGGCGGCCGAGCAGCGCGCGGCCCAGGCCGAGCGCGAGCGCGAGGCGGCGGCCCGCGTCGCCGTCGCCGAGGAGCGCTCGCGGATCGCGCGCGAGCTCCACGACATCGTCGCCCACTCGGTCAGCGTCATGGTCCTGCAGGTCGGCGCAGTCCGGCACAAGCTGCCCGCCGAGCTGGCCGCGGACGAGGAGGCGCTCCGATCGGTGGAGCAGACCGGCCGCGCGGCGCTCGCCGAGATGCGCCGCCTGCTCGGCGCGATGCACGACGGCGGCGGAGACGTCGAGCTCGCGCCCCAGCCGGGTCTCGACAACCTCGACTCGCTCGTGGAGAAGGTGCGCCTCGCCGGGCTGCCCGTGAACGTCCACGTCGAAGGCGACCCGTTCTCACTCCCGCGCGCGATCGATCTCTCCGCGTACCGGATCGTCCAGGAGGGGCTGACCAACGCTCTCAAGCACTCCGGCGCCGGGCAGGCGGACGTGACCGTCCGCTACGGGACGGACGAGGTGCGGCTCGAGGTGCGCGACGACGGCGTCGGGACGACCCGGACGGACGGCCTCGGCCACGGCCTGGTCGGCGTCCGCGAGCGCGTCAAGATCTACGGCGGCGAGATGACCGCGGGCGCCGCGCCCGACGGCGGCTACGTCCTGAGCGCCCGCCTGCCGATCGAGGACCGGTCGTGAGCATCCGCGTCCTCGTGGCGGACGACCAGGCGATGGTCCGCGCCGGCTTTCGCATGCTGCTCTCCGGCGAGGCCGACATCGAGGTGGTCGCGGAGGCGTCGAACGGGCTCGAGGCGGTCGACAAGGCGGCGCGCTTCACGCCCACCGTCGTCCTCATGGACATCCGCATGCCCGAGCTCGACGGGCTCGAGGCGACGCGGCGCATCCTCGCCGCCGACGGCTCCGCCCGGATCCTGATCCTGACCACGTTCGACCTGGACGAGTACGTCTACGAGGCGCTGCGCGCCGGCGCCAGCGGGTTCGTGCTGAAGGACGACCCGCCCGAGCAGCTCCTCGCGGCGATCCGCACCGTCGCGGGCGGCGAGGCGCTGCTCTCCCCGGCGGTGACCAGCCGCGTGATCAAGCAGTTCACGCGCATCCCGCACGCGGCGCCGCCGAAGCAGCTCGAGGATCTGACCGAGCGCGAGCTGGACGTGTTCCGCCTGATCGCCCGCGGCCTCTCGAACGCCGAGATCGGCCAGGAGCTCTTCATCAGCGAGACCACGGTGAAGACGCACATCACGCACATCCTCCAAAAGCTCGGCCTGCGCGACCGCGTCCAGGCGGTCGTGCTCGCGTACGAGACCGGGATCTTCGACGAGGCGTGAGCCGGAAAGGCCATGGCCGGGGTCAGACCCCGGCCATGGCCGAAAAGGACGGGTGTCAGACCGTCGCGGGCGCGGCGCCTCCCGCCGCGGGGCCCAGGTACTTGTCGCTCCCGTAGCCCAGGATGAGCCAGAAGATGAACGGCAGGAAGATGATCCCGATCGCAAAGCCGGTTCCGTGCCCGAAGCTCTTCGACAGATCGATCGCGACGATGACCCAGATGACGATGTTCACGATCGGAATGAGCGTCAGCAGGATCCACCACCACGGGCGGCCCACGATCTTCAGGAGAACGAGGATGTTCCAGATCGGGATGAGGATCTTCCAGCCCGCCTCGCCGGCCTTCTCGAACACCATCCAGCCGGCGACGAGCCAGACGACGATCAACAGCGTGTAGACGATCCAAAAGGTCGTGCTCACTACTCGTCCTCCTTCACAGTTGGATACGAGATTGTGGCGATCGTCGCGGACATCGCCACGCGCAGCGCCGGGGGTAGGCTCGCCTCGTGGGCGACTACGGGCACGAGCTGCAATTCGGCGTGTTCATCACGCCCGCGGCGGCTGATGCCGCGGCGGTCGTCGCGCTCGCCGAGCTGGCCGACCGGAGCGGCCTCGACCTCGTCACCTTCCAGGACCACCCGTACCAGCCGCGATTCCTCGACGCCTGGACGCTGCTCTCGTTCGTCGCCGCCCGAACGAGCCGCGTGCACCTCAGCACGAACGTCCTGAACCTGCCGCTCCGCCCGCCCGCGGTCGTCGCCCGCGCGGTCGCGAGCCTCGACGTCCTGAGCGGCGGCCGGGCCGAGCTCGGCATCGGCGCAGGCGCGCAGTGGGACGCGATCGAGGCCATGGGCGGACGCCGCCTCGGTGCGGGCCAGAGCGTCGACGCGCTCGAGGAGGCGATCGACCTGATTCGGGAGCTCTGGGACGTCGAGCAGCCGGTCAAGGCGAAGCTCGACGGGACGTACTACCGGCTCACCGGCTCCGCCCGCGGCCCGGCGCCCGTCCACGACGTCTCGATCTGGATCGGCGCGTACAAGCCGCGCATGCTGAACCTGACCGGGCGCAAGGGCGACGGCTGGCTGCCGAGCCTGCCGTATCTCCAGGAGGGGCAGCTCGCCGCCGGGAACGCCGCGATCGACGCGGCGCACAGGAGGCCGGGCGCGACCCCGCCGCGATCCGCCGGCTCCTGAACATCCCCGCCTTCGACGGGACGGCCGCGGAGTGGGTCGAGCTGCTGGCGCACATGGCGCTCGAGGACGGCGTCGGCACGTTCATCCTCATGAGCGACGACTCGACCGTGATCGAGACGTTCGCCGAGGAGGTTGCCCCGGCTGTGCGCGCGCAGGTGGCCGCGGCGCCGGGGCGGCGGCGCCCCACCGGCGCCCCCGAGGAGCCCGAGGAGGACACGCGCCTCGACATCACGCCGACGCCCGACGACGGCACCCGTCTCAGCGACACCGCGCCGTGGGACGAGTCGACCCGCCCGCACCGCCCGCCGTCATCGCCCGATGCGACCTACTCGCGGCGCGGCAAGCTGATCGGCCGCCACCTGATCGACGTCCACGACATGCTCCGCTCCGAGCTCGCCGATCTCCGCGAGATCCTCGTGAAGGTGCGCGACGGCGCGATGGAGCCGGGCGACGGCCGCTCGGCGCTCCACGACATGACCCTGCGCCAGAACGACTGGACGCTCGGCGCGTTCTGCTCGCGCTACTGCGCCGTCGTCACGCAGCACCACGGCCTGGAGGACGATGCCGTCTTCCCGCACCTCGCGCGGAGCGACGCGAGCCTCGCGCCGGTGATCGACCGCCTGACCGACGAGCACCTCGTCATCCACGACGCGATCCAGAGGGTCGACCGCGCGTTTGTCGGCCACATCAACGATCCGCAGGACTTCGAGCCGCTCCAGGAGGCGATCGACTACCTCACCGACGCGCTGCTCTCGCACCTCTCCTACGAGGAGCAGGAGCTGGTCGAGCCGCTCGCCCGGCTCGGCTTCTTCCCCGGCCAGGTCTAGGAGAGGCTGGAGAGGAACGCCTCAACGCCGGCCGCGAAGCCGTCCACGTCGTCCTCGTCGAGCGGGATCGAAAGCACGACGTAGCCGCGCCGGACGTACGAGTAGCCGCCTTCGAGCATCTCCAGGTGGAGGAGCGCGCGAAGCTCGGGCTCGGGCGGCAGGTCCGCGACGCTGCGGATCGGGCCGTCCGCGAAGTGCATCCCGACGAGCGAGCCGTGGCCGGTCACGGTGAAGGGCACGTCGATGCCTGCCGCAAACGCGTTCAGGCGGTCGCGCAGCCGGTCGCCGAGGCCGTTCAGCCGGTCGACCGCTGCGGCGTCGTAGACCTGGGTCAGCCCCGCGGCGCCGGCCGCCATCGTGAGGACGGCGTTGTTGAACGTCCCCGCGTGCGGGATCGCATCCGGCTGCGACGGGTCGAAGCGGGCCATGAGGTCGGCCCGCCCGCCGAACGCGCCGAAGGCGAGCCCGCCGCCGATGTACTTGCCCAGGGTCGTGAGGTCGGGCGTGATCCCGAGCACCTGCTGGAGACCGCCGGTCGAAAGGCGCGAGGTCATCACCTCGTCGAAGACGAGGAGGACGTCGTGCTCGGTGGTCGCGTCGCGCAATGCCTGGAGGAATGCGGGCTCGCCCACGATGGCGCCCGCGGAGCCCTGCATCGGCTCGACGATCACCGCGGCCAGCTCGTGCGCGTGCTCGGCGATCAGCCGGGTCGCGGTCTCGGCGTCGTTGTACGGCGCGACGACGAACGGGAACGGCGCGTTGATCGGCGACCCGCCCGGAACCGTGAAGTAGAGGAGGCTCCCGTGATAGCCGCCCTCGAACACCATGACCGCCGGCTTCCCGGTCACGGCCCGCGCGAGCGAGAGCGCCAGCATCGTCGACTCGGTGCCCGAGTTGCAGAAGCGCACGAGGTCGATCGACGGGAACCGCTCGCAGATCGCCTCGGCGAGAACGGCCTCGTACCGGTTCGGCGCGCCGAAGACGAACCCGTCGGCGAGCGCCTCGCGGATCGCCTCGACGATCACCGGGTGCGAGTGGCCGTAGAGCCCGGCGGTGAACTCCCCGAGGAAGTCGAGGTACTCGTGCCCGTCGGCGTCGACGAGCGTCGCGCCCTCGCCGCGGAGGATCGTGAGCGGGAACGGCGGCATGTGGATGGTCGAGCGCGTGTTCCCGCCCGGCATGACGCGGGCGCGCTCGGCGTGCAGGCGCCGCGACTCGGGATTGCGCTCGACGTAGCGGGCCTCGGCCGCCGCGAGCCGCTCCACGAGATCGGTGCCGGCGACGGCTCCCACGGCTACAGCCGGTCGAGGAGCTCGCGCTTCTTCTCGTCGAACTCGGCCGGCGTGATGAGACCGCGGTCGCGCATGTCCGCGAGCCGTGTGAGCGAGGCGTCGACGTCCTCGGCCGAGGTCGGAGCGGGCGCGGGAGCGGTGGGCTCAGGCGCCGGAGCGGCCTGCGTTCGGCCTCCTCCGAGCTCGATCTCGTACTCGTGCCGCGCGTCGAGCAGCGTCTTCTTGAAGTCGTCCGCCTCGGGCAGGAAGCGGATCTTGGTCGTCCCGGCCTCGGAGGCGGTCAGCAGGTCGACCTCCCCGTAGCCGACGATCCGGCCGAGCCACGGATGGCCGACGATCATGTCCGTGATCATCGGAAGCGACGTGTCCTTCGCGTACTTGTTGATGACGCCGCCGACCTCGATCACCCGGCGCGTCGTGACGACGTAGCGCTCCACCCGCCAGACGAGCACGAACCAGCCGACGCCGAGGATCCCGATCCCGATCAGAATCCAGAAGATCCAGTTGAGCCCGGTGCTGAGAAACCCGAAGAAGCCGTCGTCGGACACGGTGCTGTTCAGGAGCGAGACGAGGAGGCCCACGCCGAACGCGAGCACGAACCAGCGGGCAGCCTCGAGGAACGTGAGCCAGTGCCGCTGCTTCACGAGCAGAACGCGCTCGCCGTCCGCGAGGAGCGATTCGTACCGGGCGCTCTCGTCCTTGGCCACGTGTGGATACTGACAGTTGGGGAACGGAATCGCAGCATGGGACAGCTGATCTTCACCACCGCGATGACCGTGGACGGCGTCATGGAGGGGTCCGACTGGTTCGCCGCCAAGGGAGGTCACGACGCGGCCGGGCTCGCGAAGCTCGACGAGGCGGAGGCGGCGCTCATCGGCCGCAGGAACTTCGAGGGGCTTCGCGGCTACTGGTCGGATCAGCACGGCCCGTGGGCCGACCGGCTGAATCCGATGCCGAAGTACGTCGCCTCGCGGACGCTCGAGGGGCCGCTGGACTGGAACGCGACGCTGCTCGAGGGAGACCTGGCCGAATCCGTCGCGAAGCTCAAGGACTCGCTCGACGGCGATCTCATCTCGTGGGGCTGCGGCGACATCGCGCGGCAGCTCGTCGAGGCCGGGCTCGTGGACGAGCTGCGGTTCTGGATCGCCCCGGCCGCGTGGGGCTCGGGCGACCGGCCGAAGCTCGAGAAGGTGCGCCTCGAGCTCATCGGCTCCGAGACGTTCGACTCGGGCGTCGTGCTCCTGCGCTACAGGCCTCTTTCCTAGCGATCCGGTCGACAATGCCGGGGTCGCGGTTTGCGCATGGTCCCTGGTCCCGCGAGCCCTGGGCATGGCCGAAACGGCCACGACCGGGGTCAGACCCCCACCATGGCCGGAATGGACGTCAGGGCGCTGCGGGAGCAACCCGCTCGGCGGCCCACTCGGCGACGAGGTCGAGCAGCGCTTCGTCGACCGGCCGCTCGAGCTGCTTGGGATAGCCGGCCAGACCGGGCGGGCCGGAGGACATCCGCAGGAGGTGGCTCAGGCCGGCCGGGTTCGCGCCGGTGAACGAAGCGGTCACGAGACCGCGCATGCGCTCCACTTCCGCGGGGTCGGCCTGAACGTCGTCTCCGCCGGTCACGGCCAGCACCGGACAGGCGATCCGCGGCAGGTCGAGCGCCGGGTCGTAGCGCATGAACTCACGCAGCCACAGCGCCGGCTGATCCTGTCCCTGGATGCGAACGACGTCCTCGGAGGACGAGAGCAGCTGCTCGCGCGCCTCGGCCTGGCGGCGGCGCAACCGCCCGGCGCCGAGCCGCTGGAGGCCGCGCAGCGTGGCCGCGATCCGTTCGGTCTGGTCGCGCATCACCTCCTCGCCGTTCTGCGTGGAGCAGGCCAGCAGGACGACCCCGGCGAGCGGACGCGGCCGAGCGGCAAGACGGATCGCGATCGTCCCGCCCACGGAATGACCGAGGACCAGCAGCCGGCCCGGATCGACCTCCGCGCGGCCGGCCAGGTACTCGAGCGCCGCGGCCGCATCGCCGGTCTCGCGCTCGAAGCTCGCGGCGCAGGAACTCGCCGCCCGAGCCGCCGACGCCTCGCTTGTCGAAGCGAAGCGTCGCGATCCCACGATCGCGGAGCACCTCGGCAAACGCCGTCGCCACGCCGAGAATCTGGCCCGGCATGTTCGAGTCCCGGTCGAGCGGCCCGGAGCCGTTGACGAGCAGCGCCGCGGGAAACGGGCCGGAGCCCGCGGGCACGTCGAGCGAACCGGCCAGGAGCGTCCCGTCGTCGGCCACGAACTCGATCTCCATGCCGACGAGTCTAGGTAGGGAGCGCCGAAAAGATGGGTAGCCGCCGCCGATGCGGTGGCGCCGGTGCGCCCGTACGGTCGTCGGGACACCTACCGAAAGGACCGAGATGAGCACAGCTGCAGCAACACCCGATCTCGCTGCGATCAAGCAGAAGCAGCAGGCCACCTGGTCGAGCGGCGACTTCCACGTCCTCGCCGAGAAGATCGTCTTCGTCTCCGAGCACCTCGTGGACACCGCCGACATCCACGCCGGCTGGCGCGTCCTCGACGTCGCCACCGGGAGCGGCAACGCCGCGCTCGCCGCCGCCCGGCTCGGCGCCACCGTCGCCGGCATCGACTACGTCCCGTCGCTCATCGAGCGCGGCCGCGAGCGCGCCGCGACCGAGGGTCTCGAGATCGACTTCCTCGAGGGCGACGCCGAGGCGATCCCCTACCCCGCCGACTCCTTCGACGCCGTCACGACCGTGTTCGGCTCGATGTTCGCGCCGGACCACCAGAAGGCCGCCGACGAGCTCGTCCGCGTCGCCAAGCCGGGCGGCACGATCGCGATCGCGGCCTGGACGCCCGACCGGCTTCATCGGCGACCTGTTCCGCACCACCGTCGAAGCACGTCCCGCCGCCCGCGGGTCTCCAGTCGCCGCTCCTCTGGGGCACCGAGGATCACCTCAAGGAGCTCTTCGGAGACAAGGTCGCGTCGCTCGAGGTCGAGGAGCGGATCTTCACGTACCGCTACGAGTCGGCCGAGCAGCTCGTGGACTTCTTCCGCACGTGGTACGGCCCGACGCTGAAGGCGTTCGAGGCCCTCGACGACGCCGGCAAGGCGGCCCTCGAGGCCGACCTCGTGGAGATGACGAAGGGCTACGACCGGCTCGACGATCCCGACGCGATCGCCGTCCCGGCCGCCTACATCGAGGCCGTCGCGATCACCCGCTAGAGCCCACCGGCGCGAGGCCCAGCTCGGACGCCCGGGCTGCGGCCTCGCGCCGGTCGCTCACCTGGAGCTTTCGGAGCACCGCGGCGACGTGGTGCTCCGCCGTTCGCTCCGACACGACGAGCCGCTCGGCGATCTCGGCGTTCGTCAGTCCCTCCGAGAGGAGCTCGAGCACCTCGACCTGGCGGGCGGTCAGCCCGGCCGGGTTCGCCCGGGTCGTCTCCCGCGGGCCGGCCGGAACCCGGAGCCCGAGCTCGCGCATGCGCCCATGCCACGCGCCGGGTGAGCGGCTCCGCGCCGAGCCCTCGCGCGATCTCGATCGCCTCGGCCAGCGCTTCCTCGTCGTCGAGGAGCGAGAGCATGAGCGCGCGGTCGTACGCTCCAGCCGACGTCGCCGAACGCGTCGGCCGCTCCCCGCCAGTCGCGCTCGCAGCATGGCGGCATGCGGCGCCGGCATCGGCTGGTCGCAGCTCGACCTCGAGCCCCGCGACGGTCGGCCCAGCGCGGCCGCGCGGACCCCGAACCGGCCTCGCGGCCCGACCTCGGCCAGGAACTTCTCGAACCGCTCGACCGGCATCGGCTCGCCGTGGGTCAGCGCCCACTCGGCACGCAGCTCGAGGATCGGCGTGATGCGCTGCGGCTCTCCCGGTGAACTCCGCCTGCGCCTCGACGTCGGCCAGCCGCTCGGCGGCATCCGGATCGCCCCGGCGAACGGCCAGCTCGGCGAGGACCGTCTTGGCGAGGAGCTGGACCACGGTGATCCCCCGCTCGATCTCGCCCTGCGTGACCTGCTCCGCCTCGGCCCACTCGCCCGCCCGCAGCCGCAGCCAGGCGACCATCGTCGCGCAGTACGACGCGAGGTTGTGCACCTCGTGCTCCCGCGCGTAGGCGAGCGCCTGCTGCTCGTACACGAGCGCGGACTCGGGATCCATCCACCACATGAGCGTGAAACCGAGGTTCCCGAGCGCGCGGGTCGCCTCGTGGCGGTCGCCCGCGGCGTCGGCGATCGGCGTGCGCCTCGAGCAGCATCTCGGTCTCGCCGCGATCCCGCATGATCATGGCGCTGCCGATGTTGACGAGCGCGTGCGCGCGCGTGCTCTCGTCGCCCATCCGGGTCGCGAGCTCGAGCGCCTGCTCGCCCCACTTGCGCGCCTCGTCGGGATCCTCCGCGAGCATCGCGAGCTGGGACACGCCGCTGTAGGCCCGCGCCAGCTCGGCCGACTCGCCGAGCGGCTCGAGGATCGCGATCGCCTCGACGCCCTTCGCCCACGCGGCCTCCCCGTCGCCGACGTACCAGTGGAAGCGCGACAGCGCCCGCGTGCAGCGACCCACGGCCTCGACGTCGCCCGAGCTCGCCGTAGACCGCGATCGCCCGCTCGATCGCCGGGAGCGGCCTCGTCGAGGCGGGACGACCAGGTAGGCGGCGGTCGCGTACTCCTCGAGCACGGCGCCCTGCTCCGGCGCGCGGGAGCCGGTCGACGAAGTCGGCGGCGCGGCGGTAGTGCGAGTACGCCTCGCGGTTCGATTCGAGCGCTGCCGCTCGGCGGGCGGCGATGAGCGCGTACTCGGCGACGCAGTCCCGCGGCACCGGCGGCCTCGGCGTGGTGGACGATGTCGGCGGGATCGGCGTTCGCGGCCAGCAGCGCATCGAGGATCTCGCCGTGCAGGCGGCGGCGCGTCGCGATGGGGAGGCTCGACCGGATCGCGTTGCGCGCCAGCTCGTGGCGGAACTGGACGTACGCGGGCTGCGACGGCGAGAAGCTGCCTTCGCTCGGGCTCCTCCGCCGCCTCGGGCCACTCCGGCATGACCGCGTCGAGGAGCGACGTGCCGACGCGCGACGGCACGACCGAGACGAGCTCGACCAGCCGCCGCGAGTCCTCGTCGAGCCGCGACGCCCGCCCGACCACCGCGTTCGCGATCGACGGCGGCAGCTCGTCGGTCGTGCCGCGACGCCAGGAGCTCGGTGACGTAGAACGGATTCCCGCCCGTGGCCGCGTAGACCTCGTCGGCGCCGTCGCCGGCGAGGGAGCCGACCGCGCGCTCCGACAGCGGCGCCAGCTCGACGCGACGTCGCCGCGGATGCCGCCCACGGTCGCGTGACAGCGGATGCCCGGGCGCCACCTCGCCGCCGCGGAAGGTGAGCACGAGCAGCGCGGGCAGCGCGGCGATCCGCCGGCCGAGCACCGTGATCGAGTCGATCGTCGCGTCGTCGGCCCAGTGGACGTCCTCGAGGACGAGCACGGTCGGCCGCGGCTCGAGCTCGAGCTCCGCGATCAGCAGCGTCTGGATGTCGTGCGGCGCGGCGCCGGCGGCGAGCGCCTCGTCGAGCGCGGGCGAGACGTGTCCGGCGAGATCCTGGAACGGGCCGAGCGGCCGCGGAATGGACAGGTCGTCGCAGGTTCCCCAGAGCACGCGCGCGTCCGGGTCGAGGCGCTCGGCGAAGCAGGTGACGAGAGACGTCTTGCCGACGCCCGGCTCGCCGATCACGAAGACGACGCGGCCCTCGCCCTGCGCGGCAGATTCGCGTGCCTCGTTGAGCGTCGCCAGTGCGCCGTCGCGCTCGAGCAGATCCACGCGGCAACGATAGACCGGAGCCGCCCGCGGCGGGCTAGCGCACGACGGAGTAGCGCGCCGCGGCGAAATCGCCGTTTCGCCCGAGCTCCTCGAGCTGCAGCTCGATCCGGCGCGGCAGGAGCGGCTTGCCGGCGCCGAGCGTGACCGGTGCGATCGACACGATCACCTCGTCGAGGAGCCCCGCGTCGGCGAACTGGCCGGCCAGGTCTCCCCCGCCGACGACCCAGACGTTCCGGTCGCCCGCGGCCGCGGTCATCGCCTCGTGCACGGCCGTGACGTCGCCGCTCGTGAACTCGATCGCCGCATTCGGGACGACCGGCAGCTCACGGTGCGTGAAGACCCAGCAGGGAAGGTCGTACGGCCACTTCCAGTCGGCGGGATCCTTGCCCGAGAACTCGTGGTCGAGGATCCACTCGTACGTCGTCGCTCCCATCGCGAGCGCGCCGACCTCGGCGATGAACGCGGCGTAGTTCTGCGGCCCGTCCTGGTCTTGCGCGCGCGTGAACAGCCAGTCGAGCGAGTCCGCCGGATCGGCGATGAAGCCGTCGAGCGTGGTCGCCGTGTAGTACTGGGTCAGGCTCACGCGTCGTCAGGGGCGACCCAGGCGCGCGCGGCCGGTCCGTCGCCGGGCTCGAACACCTTCAGCTCGCCGGGGCTGATCCAGCCGAACACGGCGACGCCCTGGCGCACCCAGTCCTTGTCGGTGACGATCGCGAACCGCCCCCAGGAGGAGCGCTCCTTCAACCCGACCGAGCCCGCCGCCTTCACGTCCTCCCAGAGCGCGCCGGCGTCGAGCCCGTGGAAGTCGTCCGGCATCTCGACCAGCAGGTGGAGCTTCTCGCCCCGGTCGAGCGCCTCGAGGATCGGCGCCATGAGCTCGTCGTGGTACTCGTCGCGGGTCAGCTTGCCGGTGAGCCGGAAGCCGAGTACTCCCTGCGGCAGATCGGTCAGGCGATCGACCATGCCTGGACTCTAGCGAGGGATCGCCGACGAGCCTCCGGGGCCGCCCGGAGACTCGTCCAGCGCAATCCTCAAAGCGCTACGCGAGCGCCTTTGCCTTGAGCGCGTCGAACTCGGCCTGCGTGATCGCGCCCGAGTCGAGGAGCCCCTTGGCCTTCTCGATCTCCTGCGCGGCGCCGCCGCTTCCGGCGGTCGCCTTCACGTAGCTGTCCATTTGCGCCTGTTTCGCTTCCATCTGCGCGATGTTCCGCTCCGTCATCCCCTGGTTGTTCGTGATCAGGTAGATGAACACGCCGAGGAACGGCAGGATGATCACGAAGATGATCCACATGACCTTCGAGAAGCCGGACGTGTCGTGGCGGCGGAAGAGGTCTGCGAAGACGGTGATCAGGAGCCAAAACCAGATCACCCAGCAGAAGAAGATGAGCATCGAGCCGAGCACTGAAAAGAATGGATATTCAGCGAAGAGCAACCTAGAACCTCCCTGTTCTTTGACAGCACTGTTTCAGAGTGCGGGCAGCCGCGTCGGATCGGCTCGTTCACGACATCGCAACCAGCGGGGCGTGTAGCCTGCGCGATTCCGAACGCCGCACCGCCGAGACCTTCCCCTTGCCGCTCTCTTGACGACGCCGCCACAGGAACCCGACAGGCATCTGGCCGCCCACGAGCGGCTCGCCACCGGCACGCTCGCGCGCTGGGCGCGGATGTGCGCCGTGCATCCGTGGCGCGTCGTCTTCGCCTGGATCGGGATCATCATCGCCCTGTTCGTCCTGAACGGCGCGATCGGCGGCCAGCTCCGCGACGAGTTCAACATCCCGGGCTCGGACACGCAGAAGGCGACCGACCTCATCGAGGCCGAGTTCGCCTCCGAGCAGGGCGGTGTGCTGAACGTCGTCTTCGCGGCGCCGCCCGGAGAAACGCTCGACACGCCTGAGCGCCAGGCCGCGATCGAGGCGACCGTGGAACGGCTCCGGTCGGACGAGTTCGCGCCCGAGGGCGACACGGCAGGGCTCGAGAACGTCAGCGATCCGTTCGAGGACGACACGATCTCCGACGACGGTCGCATCGCCTATCTCCAGGCGCAGTTCTCGGAGACGATCGAGGACGAGGATCGCGAGCAGGTCGTCGCCGTCGAGGACGGCCGCGCGCGAGGAAGCCGAGCCCGCCGGGATCATCGTCGAGTTCAACGGCGAGGCCGAGTTCCCGCCGCTCGAGCAGGGAACGTCCGAGCTCCTCGGACTGCTCGCCGCGTTCATCGTGCTGCTCGTCGTCTTCCGGACGCTCGTCGCAACGTCCATCCCGATCCTCGTTGCGCTGACGGCCCTTCTGACGGCGTTCATGCTCCTGTTCCTGATCGCGTCGGTGACCGACATCAACACGATCACGCCGCTCCTCGTCTCGATGATCGGAATCGGGGTGGGGATCGACTATTCGCTCTTCATCGTCACCCGTTTCCGCCAGCTCCTGCACGAAGGCCTGTCGCCGGTGGACGCAGCGGCCGAGGCCGGCGCCTCTGCGGGCCGCGCGGTCATCTTCGCCGGACTGACCGTCGCGATCTCGGTCAGCGGCCTGGCCGTGATCGGTCTCGACTTCGTCACGAAGCTCGGCATCGGCAGCGCGCTCGGCGTCCTCACGACGGTGCTGATCGCGAACTCGCTCCTCATCTCGGTGCTCGCGAAGCTCGGCCACAAGGTCGATCGCCTCAAGATTCCGTTCATGCGCCCGATCGACGACTCCGAGGCGGGCCGCTACAACACGCTCATCGCCCGCTGGGGTCGCTTCATCGGGAGGAACTCGAGAGCCGTGTTCGTGGTCGTCCTGCTCGTCGTGCTCGCGCTCGCGGGGACGTCGGCGCTCGTCCGCCTCGGTCTGGGCGACGAGGGCACGCAGCCGAAGGAGCGGACGTCGCGCCGCGCGTACGACCTCCTCGCCGAGGGCTTCGGGCCCGGGTTCAACTCCCCGATCCCGATCGTCGTCGACGTGAACGACGACCCGGACGCGCCGCAGCGGATCTACGAGGGCGTGCAGGAGCTCGACAACGTCGCGTCGGTCGCCGAGCCGCAGTTCAACGACGCGGAGACCGTGGCGATCGTCTTCGTGACGCCCGACTCGGCCCCGCAGGACGCCGCGACCGACGACCTCGTCGAGCACCTGCGCACGGACGTCGTCCCGGCAGCCACGGAAGGCGGCGACGCGGCGGCGTACGTCTCGGGCCTGACCGCGGCGTTCAAGGACATCGGCGACCAGATCCTCGAGCGCATGCCGTACTTCCTGCTCTACATCATCGGCGTCACGTTCATCGTGCTCGCGATGGCGTTCCGCTCGATCGTGATCTCGGGCATCGCCGCGGTCACGACGATCCTCTCGGCATTCGTCGGCTTCGGCGTGCTGACCCTGGTGGTTCAGGAGGGCCACCTGCTCAGCCTGACGGGCCTGGACAAGACGGGGCCGATCGAAGTCTTCGTTCCACCGATCGCGTTCGCGATCCTCTTCGGCCTTTCGATGGACTACATGGTCTTCCTGATGAGCCGCATCCGGGAGGAGCACGTCGCCGGTCTGAAGTGCCGCGCAGCGGTCGAGCATGGGATCTCCGCGATCGGCCGCGTGATCGTGGCGGCCGCGCTGATCATGGGCACCGTGTTCGCGGCGTTCATCCTGAGCGCCGACCGGATCTCGAAGGAGTTCGGCCTTCTCCTGGCGGTCGCGATCCTCACGGACGCGCTGCTCATCCGCCTGACGCTCGTCCCGTCGTTCCTGGTCATGCTCGGCGAGAAGGCGTGGTACATCCCGCGCTGGATGGACAAGCTCCTCCCGAACCTGACGATCGAGGCGCCGCACGGCCCCGAAGGGCGCGCCCCCGTCGGCGAGCCGCCCGCGCCGCCCGCGTCGCCAGCGCCGCCCGAACCGGCCTAGCGCCTACGCGGTTGCCTCGGCCGCGACGGCCTGCTCGATCTCGGCGATCTCGATCTTCTTCATCTTCATCATCGCCTCCATCGCCACCTGCGCCCGTTCCCGGTCCGGATCGGTCGTCAGCTCGAGGAGCGCCTTCGGGATGATCTGCCAGGACATGCCGTACTTGTCCTTCAGCCAGCCGCAGACGCTTTCCTCGCCGCCGTCGGCGGTCAGGGCGTCCCAGTAGCGGTCGACCTCGTCCTGGTCCTCGCAGACAACCAGGAACGAGACGGACTCGCTGAACGCGACGTCGGGTCCGTTCAAAGCGACGAAGTCCTGGTCTTCGAGCGTGAACGCGGCCGTCAGGACGCCCTCCTCGGTGCCGTAACGAGTGATCTCGCCCAGTTTCGAGTTGGGGAAGACCGAGGTGTAGAAGTTCGCGGCCTCCTCGGCCTCTCTCGTGAAGAGCAGGCACGGGGTGATCTTCTTCATCGTTGCTCCTTTCACATCCGCCGGAAGCGGATGTCGAAGTCGGTTTCCCAGTCGGAGCCGTCGGTCGACCGCAGGTAGCGGCCGGCGATCGTGTCGCCGTCGACCCGCCCGGCGAAGCGCTGATGGAAGTCGGGGCCGGCCTGGCCCCAGAGCTTCCATTCGCCGTCCACGAGGCTCATGGCGTAGACGCGCGAGACGCCTCGCGCGTCCGAGTAGAGCATCGTGAAGCTGCCGCTGAAATCGTCGTAGCCGTAGATGCTCGCGGTCGGGAACGGAGAGTTGTCGATCCAGGCCTGCGGGGTGTCCGTCCCTGGCGGATCGGCCTCGGTGCGCTGGATCAGGAACCCGTTCACGCCGAGCCACGCGAACTGCGTGCGGCCGCTCGCGGTCGGCTGCCCGTCGACGGTCGCCTCGAACACCCATTCGCCGACGAACGCGTCCAGCTGGTCCACGTGCGTCCCGGTGTCAGGCAGCGATCTCATGCTTCGCCTCCTGGATGGCCGCGGGCTCGCGGGCGAGCCATTCCGCCCACGTCACGGCACCCAGCCGCGCATAGTCGGACGTGCTGCCGGCCGTGGCCGCCTGCTTCACTCGCTGGGGCAGCGGTGCGTTGACGATCCGCTTGCTGACGCCGCGGGCCTCCATGTAGCGGTCGACGATCTGCCGCACCGTCAGCGCCTCGGGCCCGGCGAAGTCCTTCCGCGGGCCGCGCGGGCCGTCGGCCACGCATTCGACGACGAAGTCCGCGAACTCGTCCGAGTCGCAGTTCTGCATCCGCACGTCGAGCGGCGCGATCACGACCGGGCGCTTGAACATCGTCGCCAGCATCCGGTCCATCAGCCAGTAGAAGGCGGTCGCGCGAGCGATCGTCCACGGGACGCCCGCCTGGCGCACGACCTGCTCGGCCTCGAGCTTCACGCGCGAGTACGGAAGCCGCTTCGTGTGCTCGAGCCCGACGATCGACGTGTGGACGACATGTCCCACGCCCGCGCGGTTGGCGGCATCGAGCAGCCGGCGGGTGCCGGAAATGTCTACGTCGCGCGGCGAGCTGAAGTAGTCCTTGAGGCGGAGCTTCCCCCGCTGAGCCGCGGGCGAGTGCGTCGCGGCATGGACGATCGTGTCGATGCCCTCGACCGCCTCCTCGATCCCCTGCCCGGTGGCCAGGTCGCCCTGGATCCACTCGATCTTCTTGTCGGAGCCGGGCCGACGCGCCAAGACGCGCACGTCTTCGCCCTCATCCCTGAGCCGCGCGACCACCGCGCGGCCGAGGTGTCCGGTTCCTCCGGTCACGAGTACGTTCATGTGCATCACTCCCTTCCGTGTCCGAAGGGGCGCGCGTACCCGGGGCGGTCGAGCCGAAAACGCGCCGTCGTCCGGAATCCGGCGTGACTCGGCCTCGTTGGGAGGTACATGGCAGCACCCGCCCGCTGGAAGCTTCTCGTCGCGCTCTGGACCGTCTATCTGGTCTGGGGCTCGACGTATCTCGCCATCAAGATCTCGGTCGAGACGTTGCCGCCGTTCCTCTCGTCCGGCGGCCGGTTCCTCCTTGCCGGCGTGCTGCTGGCGGCGATCCTGTGGGCGACCGGGCGGTCGATCACCGTCACGAGACGGGAGCTCGGCTCGGCCGCGATCGTCGGGATCGCGCTGCTGGGGCTCGGCGTCGGCGTCGTAGCGCTCGCTGAGACCCGAATCGACTCGAGCATCGCCGCGATGATCGCCGGAACCGTGCCGCTCCAGGTCATCCTCCTGCGCACGGTGGCGCGGGAGAACATCGCGCGGGCAACGCAGCTTTCGGTACTCGCCGGCCTAGTCGGACTCGCGCTCGTGGTCATTCCCGGCGGCAGCGGAGCGTCGAGCGCCTTCGGCCTGGCGCTCATGGTCGGCGCGACGGTGTCCTGGTCGCTCGGCTCCTTCTTCGGACAGCGGCTGCCGGTCCCGCGCGACAGCTTCGTCGCCACGACGTGGGAGATGCTCAGCGCCGGCCTCTTCCTCGTGGTGGTCGGAGCCGCCGCGGGAGAGATCGGCGACGTCAACACGGCAGCGCTCACGTTCGACGCGGTCGCCGCCTGGCTCTACCTGGCGATCGTCGGATCGCTGGTCGCCTTCAGCGCCTACGCGTGGCTGATGAAGAACGCCCCGATCTCGACGGTCGTCACGCACCAGTACGTGAACCCGGTCGTGGCGATCGCGCTCGGGGCGATCTTCCTCGGGGAGCGGCTATCGATCGCCGTCGCGGTCGGCGCGGCGCTGATCGTCGGCTCGGTCTTCGTCGCCGTCCGGCAGGAGAGCGCAGCACGGCGCGAGCGCGCGGCGATCGCCGCGGCTCGAACGCCGGCCGAGGCGCGCGGCTAGGCCTCGCTCACTGCGACTTCACGTACTCGATGTAGCCCCTCACGTCCGCCGCCGGCTCCGAGTACGCCTCGCCCAGGTTGTCCTCCATTCGCGCCATGAAGTCCGACGCCCAGCCCGGGAGCGGATAGTCGATCGCGGCCAGGAACTCCAGGGTCGCCGCCCAGCGGATATCCGCGATGGACGGATGGTCGCCGCCGATGAACGGCTGGCCCGCCAGGAAGTACGTGTTCAGCACCTCGAGCGGGTCCGCCAGGGATTCCTGCGCGTCCGCGACGGCCTTCGCCTTCATCGCGTCGTCGGCCTCTGAGGTTCCAACCTCGCCCGGGTACTGGGGGAAGCCGAGCGCCGGGTAGGTCGCGCGGGTGAGCAGCGGATAGAACGTCCCGATCAAATAGAAGTTCGCGTTGTCGATCACGGCGCGACGGGCCGGATCCGACGGGTAGAAGTCCTCCAGGCCGTGCTTGTTCGACAGGTAGGCCATGATCGCGCAACTTTCACCGAGCGTCCCCCGCGGGAGGTCGGCGTCCTCGATCATCGGCGTCAGGTGCGCCGGGTACTTCGCCAGGTATTCGGGGCTCGTCGTCGACCCCCACACGTCCGTCTCCTCGAACTCGAGGCCGGCGGCGCGGACGAAGACCCTGACGGTCATGTTGTTCACGCTCGGCTTCAGGATGTTGATCTGCATCGCCATGTCTGCCTCCTAGTACGGGTCTTTTGGAGAACGGTCGTCAGAAAGGGTTTCGCGCGAACGCGTCACGAGGATTTCGATCGCGTCCGCGAGATGGGCCTGGTCGATGTGGTGGTCGCCGCGCTCGACACGGATCTTGTGCGCCTCGAGCAGCACCTCGGGATGCGTGAACCCGAACGGCGGCTCGAAGCGGTACGACGCGAGCTCGACGAGGAGGCCGAGCGGATCCTCGAAGTAGATCGAGTCCATGAAGCCGCGGTCCTTCACGCCCGAGTGGCGGATGCCGCGCTCGTCGAGCCGCTCGACCGCCTGCCAGAACGTCGCCTGCGACACCGAGAACGCGATGTGGTGGACGCAGCCGATGTCCATCGACGTGCGCTCCGGCTCGGGCTCGCGATCCTCGTTCGTGAAGACCGTGATGAGGCGCCCGTCGCCCGGGTCGAAGTAGAGGTGGCTCTCGGACGCGTTGTCGAGGTTCGGCTGGTCGAACACGAACGGCATCCCGAGCACGCCCTCCCAGAAGTCGATCGACGTCTGCCGGTCGGCGCCGACGAGAGTGATGTGGTGGACGCCCTGGGTCTGGAGCTTCCGCATCGGCGTGATCCTAGTCGCGCTCTACGAGCTGCGACTTGTACTCGCTGCGCCGCAGGCTGCCGAACGGGACGAGCTCGACCTCGATGCGGACGACCAGCGCCTCGCGCAGGCGGTCGGCGATCGCGTCGGCCAGCGCGGGCTCGGGAACGGCGCCCTTCGCCAGCTCGACGCTGACCGGCAGCGGCGGCTCCTGCTTCACCCCGTCGCTCGTGGGGCGCACGAGGATCTGGCCGTTCGCCTCCGGGAAGCCGCTCACGATCTCGCGGATCGCGGACGGGAAGACGTTCACGCCGCGGACGATCAGCATGTCGTCGGTGCGGCCGATGCAGCGGATCCGCGGGCCGGTGCGGCCGCAGGAGCAGGCGCTCGTCTGCACTAGGACGTGGTCGCGCGTGCGGAAGCGCAGGAGCGGCGCCGCGCGGTGCTTCAGGTGCGTGAGGACGAGCTCGCCGGTTGCGCCGTCCTCCATGGGAATCGCCGCGCCGGAATCCGGGTCGACCAGCTCGGGATGGACGAAGCCGCGCGCGCCCAGGTGCATGCCGTCGCGCTTTTCGCACTCGCCCCAGAGCGACACGCCGATGTCGCCGATGCCCATCGCCTCGGTGACGCGCGCGCCCCAGCCGTCCTCGAGCTGCCGGCGAAACGATGCCTCGCCGCCGCCCGGCTCGCCCGCGACCAGAACCCGCTGCACGCTGGACTCGCTGAGATCCAGGCCACGCGCGCTCGCCGCCTCGATCAGGTACGCCGCGTAGGACGGAGTGAGCACCGCCGCCTCCGGCTCGAGCTTCTCGATCGACTGGAGCAGCCGGTCCGTGTTCCCCGTCCCGACCGGGATGTGCGTCAGGCCGATGCGGTCGAACGCCGCCAACGCGGCGCCCGCGACGAACGGGCCGGCGTTGTAGGTGGAGACGATCCGCTGGCCGGCCTTGATTCCCGAGGCTGCGTAGCTGCGCGCCGAGCCCGCGACCCAGTTGTCGAGATCGCTAGCCGTGAGCGGGATGTAGCTCGGTGCGCCCGTCGTTCCGCTCGTCGAGTAGATGCGGACGATCTCCTCGGGCTTCGCGGCGAAGTGCGCGCCGAACGGGTTCTCGGCTGTGACCGTGTCGCGGAGCTCCTGCTTCTCGGTCAGCGGCAGGCCGCCGATCTCGGCCAGGCCGCCGGTAGCGCCGGCGACCTTCTCCCGGTAGAACGGCGAGCGCTCCAGCAGGTAGGCGAGCTGCTCGCGGTAGGCGGCGTCGTCGAGCTCGAGCTGCTCGGCCCACGGACGCGTCTCGTCCGTCATTCGTAGTCGACGGCCTCCTCCGCGGCCGCGGCCATGAGGAAGCCGAGCGGCTGCTCGCGTTCCTCGGCCAGGTGGGCGAGGAGACCGGCGGTGCGAGCGAGGATCGGGACGGCCTTCACGACCGCCGGATCGAAGCCGAGGTCGAGGAGCACGGCCGCGATCGGCATGGCCACGTTCATCGTCAGCGGCTTGCCGTACTCGGCGGCGACGGCATCTCTGTAGGCGCGCGCAGCAGCCACATTCGCACCGCTGACGCCACGTTCGTCCGCAAGCTCGAGGATCCGCTCGGCGCGGGGGTCGACCGGCGTGTGCACCGGATGGCCGAAGCCGGGAACCTTGGCGCCCGCGGCGCGGATCTCACGAACGCGCTCGGCCGGATCGCCGCCGGAAGCCAGCAGCCGCGCGCATTCCTCCGACGTGCCGAGCACGACCGGCCCGGCGCCGAGGATCCCCGCGGCGACCGCGCCCTGGAGCGAGTCCGGGTCGGCCGCGAGCGTCATCCGCGCGGCGACGTTCGTCGGCATCATCCCGTGCTCGGCGATCGAGACGAGCAGCAGGTCGAGGAAGAAGCGCTGGTCCTCGGTCGGCTCGGTGCCGGTGAGGAGCAGGTGGAAGTACTCCGTGAACGTGAGCCGGCCCATCAGGTCGCCGGTCAGGTCGCGGCCGCGCACCTCGACCCGGTCGGGGAACGCGCGTGCGATCCGGGTGACCGAGCCTCCCTCTGGCTTGTTCATGTGCGTTCCACCCCGACGACGCATCTTCGCGGACGCGCCGCCGGGGGGCAAACGGAACGGTTACGAGGCAGAGCGGCGGTGCATTGCGAGCGCGACCGCGCCGGCGGCGAGCCCGAGGAGCGAGGCCCAGATCGCCACGTGGAGCGTCTGGTCCGAGCCGGTGAACATCGGCGCGAGCCAGGCGCCGGCGATCCCGCCCTGCGCGGCGTGGGCGACCATCACGATCGGAACGCTCCCGTTCGTGTGGCTCTGGAGCCAGGTGAAGATGAACTGACTGGCGAACACGGCCGCGAGCACCAGCGTGGCCTGGGAACCGGCGACGACGAGCGGCGCGTGCCAGGCGGCGACGACGATGCCGAGGACGGCGGTCGCCCGCAGCATCCCGAACTGCTCGACGAGCCGCGGGAGCATGAAGCCACGCCAACCGGACTCCTCGGGCGCCGCGATCAGGAGGAGGTAGAGCGGGAAGACGAAGAGGATCTCCGTCCAGGCACCGAGCTCCGCGCCGGACGGCCCGGTCGCCCCGAGCGCGAACGCGGCGAGGGCGGCGATCCCGTAGAGGCCGACGATCATGCCGATCGCGATCGCGTACCAGCGCGCCGGGCCGCGAGCGGTGAAGCTCAGCCGCAGCCACGAGCCCACCTGCGCGCGGCCGCCGAGAAGTGCCGACACGGCCAGCGCGGCGAGGAGCGGACCGGTCGGGTTGATGCCCTCGCCGTGGGTCAGCGGGACGATGGACCACGAGAGCGGGAACGTGAGGACGAGGAACGAGACGAGCGGGTGACGCCGGACGAGCCCGAGCAGGCCGGTTCCGGTAGCGACTGGGACGATCACAGAAGTAGTCATGAGGAGCATTGTCCGCCCTTACAGAGGGCATATGATGACTTTCTGACCCCAAACCGGTCGTTTTTAAGCAATAATGTTCCACATGGACCCGATCGACAGGTCGATCCTGCGCGAGCTTCAGGCGGAGGGACGCCTGGCCAACAACGCGCTCGCCGACCGCGTGCGCCTCTCGCCGTCGCCGTGCCTCCGGCGGCTGAAGCGCCTGGAGGCGGACGGAGCGATCCGCGGCTACCGCGCCGTCGTCGACCGACGCCGGGTCGGGCTCGGGCTCACCGTGTTCGTCGAGGTGAAGGTCAGCGGGCATTCGGGCGCGCGCGCCCGGGAGTTCGAGGTCGCGGTCATGCAGGTCGACTCAGTCGTGGCCTGCCACGTCCTCGCCGGTGCAGCCGACTTCCTGCTCGAGGTTGTCGCCGAAGACCTCGCCGCGTACGAGCGGCTGCTCCTGGACACGCTCCTCCAGCTCCCCGGGGTGATCGACGTGCGGAGCAACATCGCGATCCGCACGGTGAAGGAGTCCGCGCCGCTGCCGCTCTAGCCGAGCTCGGCCTCGACGAGCCGCGCACCGGCAACCATCGCCTCGAGCTTCGCGAACGCGAGCTCGCGCGGCAGGTACTTCATGCCGCAGTCAGGCGCGACGACGAGCCGCTCGGCCGGGACGACCTCGAGCGCGCGGCGGATCCGCTCGGCGACGGTCTCGGGCGTCTCCGCCTCGCCCGAGCCGAGGTCGAGCACGCCGAGCACGACCGTCTTCGACGGCAGGCTCGCGAGCACGGACGGGTCGAGGTTCGGCTGCGCCGCCTCGATGGAGACGTGCGTTGCCGCGCAGGCATCGAGCTCGGCGAGGAACGGATAGCCGGGAAGCCGCTCGTGGACGATGTGCGCGTACCCGAAGCACGTGTGCAGCACGGTCGTCCCCTCGATCCCGTCCAGCGCGCGGTCGATCGCCTCGACGGCGTACTCGCGCGCCGGATCGGGCCGCGCCTGGAGGTACGGCTCGTCGATCTGGACGATGTCGGCGCCCGCCGCCTTCAGGTCGCGAAGCTCCTCGTTCACGGCGTCGGCGTACGCGAGCGCGGCGCTCCGCTCGTCGTCGTAGAAGTCGTTCTGGGCCTGCTGGGTCATCGTGAACGGGCCCGGAACCGTGATCTTGATCGTGCGGTCCGTGAGCGAGCGGAGGAACTCGACGTCGCGCACCTCGACCGGCCGGGTACGCCTGATCGCGCCGACGATCTTCGGAACGGGATTCGGGTTCCCGGTGCGGTCGAGCGCGACCCCGGGCGTGTCCAGGTCGATCCCGTCGAGCGCGGTCGCGAAGCGGTTGGAGTAGCTCTCGCGCCGCATCTCGCCGTCGGTGATCACGTCGACGCCGGCGCGCTCCATGTCCTGCACGGCGATCCGCGTCGCGTCGTCCTGGGCCTCCTCGAGGTACGGCTCCGGGATTCTCCAGAGTTCACGCGCGCGTACGCGAGGCGGCAGCCGCTCGCCCAGGCGCTCGCGGTCGATCAGCCAGTCCGGCTGCGGATAGCTCCCGACGACGGTCGTGACGAGGCGTCCCATCCCCGCGACGATAGATCAGGCCGGGCGGCCGAGGCGCCGCTCCGCAGCGGCGGCGCCCCGGGCCTCGGCTCAAACGGTCGTCTCGGCGGGGTTCGCGTAGAGCAGCGAGCCGGGCGTCGTCAGCGACTCGCCGGTCTCGAGCAGCGTCTTCAGGCCGGAGAGGATCATCATCCAGCCGCCGTAGAGCTCGTCGTTCGCGCCCTCGCGGAGCTGGTCGTGCGTGACGAGCAGCCGGCACGAGTCGCCGACCGTCTCGATCTCCCAGGTCACCCGCGACGTGCCCTCGTTCTTCACGTCGTCGCTCCAGAGCGCGTTGAAGCTCTGGACGAGCCGGCGCGGCGGATCGACCTCGAGGTTCTCACCCGCCGAGATCGGCATGCCCGCGGCCGGATGGACGGCCTCGTAGCTCGAACCGGTCGTCCAGTCGGACTCGACCCCGACGCCGAACGAGTACTTGCTCCGCAGCGCGGGATCGGTGATCGCCTCCCACAGCCGCTCCGGCGTCGTCTTGATGTAGATCTCGAACACCTTCTCCATCACTCCTCCTCGAGCTCGTGCTTGAGCCCGCTCAGCGCTTTGGCCCAGGGCTCTGCGAATTTGCTCACCCACCGGTCGTGGACGAGCCGAATGGGGACCGGGTTCAGAAAGTGGAGCTTCTCGCGCCCGCGCTTGCGCGAAACGACGAGGCCCGCCTCCTCGAGCACCTTCAGGTGCTTCATGACGCCGAAACGCGTCATGGGAAGCCGAGACTCGAGCGCGTGGAGCGTCTGCCCGTCCTCCACGAAGAGCTCGTCGAGCAGGCTCCGTCGAGTCGGGTCTGCGAGCGCCTTGAACACCGCGTCCATGCTCTCACTATAGGTGACCGTTTGGTCACCTGTCAATTCCGGAGAACGACGAGAGTGCCGCGGAGTTGCGCATCGCGTAGGCTTCCGCGCGGCGCATGTCCCAACCCCCTACGGCGCCTCGGCACATGTCGGTCTTCGACCACCCCGAATTCGATCACCACGAGGAAGTCGTCTTCTGCCACGACGCGGAGGCCGGCCTCTTCGGGATCATCGCCGTCCACTCGACGGCGCTCGGGCCGGCGGCCGGCGGGTGCCGCATGTATCCGTACGCGTCGATCGACGACGCGCTCACCGACGTGCTGCGTCTCTCCCGGGGGATGAGCTACAAGAACTCCGCCGCGGGACTGCCGCTCGGCGGCGGCAAGTGCGTGATCGTGGCCGACCCGACCCGGCCCGACAAGGCGGATCTCCTGCGCGCCATGGCCGAGCACGTCCAGACGCTCGGCGGCCGCTACTGGACGGCGATCGACGTCGGGATGACGCCGGCCGACGCGGACATCCTGGCCGAGCGCTCCGACTACGTCTTCACGCGGGCGAGCCAGTATCCGGACGGGTTCAACCCGTCGCACTTCACGGCGCTCGGCGGTTTCGTCGGGATCCGCGCGGTCGTGAAGCACACGATGGGCCGCGACGACCTCGAGGGTGTCCGCGTCGCCGTGCAGGGCGTCGGCTCGACCGGCAGCGACCTCACGCGGCGCCTCGCACGAGGCCGGCGCGGTGCTGACCGTCGCCGACGTGAACGAGGCCGCCGTCGACGCGATGGTCTCGCAGTACGGCGCAACCGCGGCGGATCCGGCGACGATCCATGCGGCCGACGTCGACGTCTTCGCGCCGTGCGCGCTCGGCGCGGTCCTGAACGACCGGACGATCCCCGAGCTTCGAAGGCGAAGGCGGTCGCCGGACTCGCGAACAACCAGCTCGCCGAGCCCCGGCACGCGCAGATGCTGAAGGACCGCGGGATCACGTACGTCCCCGACTACGTCGTCAACGCCGGCGGCGTGATCGGCTCGTCGACCGTGATCTTCACGACGCCGAACCGCGAGGAGTCGATCGCGCGGATCGAGGGGCTCTACGACACGATCCTGAAGATCCTCGAGCAGGCGGAGGCCGAAGACCGGCTGCCGTCCGAGATCGCCGACGAGCTCGCGCTCGCGCGCATCCAGGCCGCCGTCTAGGCGGACCGCCGGGGCCCGCCGCGCCCTGAGGCGCGGCAGACCGCCGGCTGCGAGGTCCGATTCCTACGTGAAGCGAACGACGGCCGTGTGCTTCGTGCCGTCGGCGAGCGTCAGCGAGTAGATCCGGCAGGTGTTCTTCCAGCCGGACACCGACTGCCAGTTGATCGTGTACTGCCCGCCCGAGTACGACGGGGTCGAGAACGACTCGCCCGCCGCCGGCGGATACGAGCCCGGATCGACCGGCGCGGAGCAGCTCACCGTCGCCGAGCCCTGCGAGGAGACGATCGCCGTGCCGCGGTTTCCGCCGAGCGAGAACTTCACCTTCACCTGCGAGCCCGCCCTGGCGCTCGAGGGAACGGAGAAGCTCGAGAACGGCCAGACGACGTTGTACGTCCGCGTCAGCGACGAGGTGTTCCCGAGCAGGTCGGACGCGTTCACCGTGTACGACTTCGAGCCGATCGAGCCGGTGTTGACCGTCCCCGGCCCCGAGCACGAGCCCACGCCCGCGGCGTCGGAGCACGAGTAGGACGGCGTCACGGACTGGTTCAGCGTGTACGTCCCGGCCGGGCTCGTGATCGTGATCACCGGTCCGGATCCGTCCACGGTGAACGACTTCGTCTTGATCGCCTCCACGTTTCCGGCGTTGTCGGTCGCGTGGAACTGGATCGTGTGCGTTCCGTCGCCGGTCACCTGGAACGGCCCGGAGTAGGTCGTCCACGAGCCCGAGTCGAGCAGGTACTCGATCGAGGCCGTGCCGGAGCCGCCGGCGAAGTCGTTCGACGAGAGCGTGACCGTCGGATTGACGTAGACGCCGGCGATCGGCGCTGGCGTCAGCTTCATCGAGGACATCGGCGGCGAGCCGTCCACGACGAACGTGATCGTCTGCGTCGCCTCGACCTTTCCGAGCATGTCCACGGCGCGGAACGTGACCGTGTGGGTGCCGTCGCCGGTGACCCAGAACGGGCTCGTGTAGCTGCGCGTGCCGCTGCCGTCGACCGTGTACTGCACGGCCGCGACACCGATTCCGAGGCCGTCGGTCGCGGTGAGCGTCACCTTCGGCGTGCGATGGAAGCCGCCCACTGCCGGCGGGTTCACCGTCGCGGTCGTCACGGGCGCGTTCGCGTCCACGAGGAACGACGTCGAGCCCGTGGCGCTCGTCCAGCCCGCGTTGTCCGTCGTGCGGAAGTCGACCGTGTGCGGCCCGTCGCCGGTCACGACGAAGGGCGCCGTGTACGGCTGGAACGGCCCGCCGTCGAGGCTGTACTCGGTCAGCGCGATGCCCGGAGGTGGCGTCGACCGCGTTCAGCGTCACCGTCGGGTTCGCCGGCCGGTAGCCGCCGAGCCCGGGCGTTCCGCTCACGTTCGCGGTGATCGTCGGTGCGGTCGTGTCGCGCTTGACGTTCACCGAGACCGGCCCGGCGGATCCGACCACGTTCGTGGCGGTGCAGGAACGCGTGAAGTTCCCGTCCGTGGAGAACGTCTCGTCCGCGCAGCCGGTCTTCGTCGTGGCGGCGCCGCCGTCGGTCACCTGCCAGGCGAGCGCGATATTGCCCGACGTGTACCAGCCGTTCGGCCCGTTGGGCGCGGCCGGGTCGAGCGTGTACGCGACCGTGGGCGCAACGACGCCGGTCGCGGCGGCCAGAGCAGCTCCGCCGCCGACGATCGGGATCCGCGCCTGCGAGTTCGCGAGGTCGAACGTCAGCTCGGTCCCCGCGACCGGGCGGACCGTCGCCTCGTTGTCGCTCGACAGGATCATGATCGCGAGCCGGCGTCCGGCGGCGACCACGACGTCCTTCGGCTGCATGTCGAAGTCGAACGTCCGGAACGTGCCCGGCGCGAGCGGCTCGGTCACGGCGTCCGAGTTCGGGTTCTCCGGGTCCTGCCAGCCGCGGGTGAGGATCGTCCCGTTGCCGGTCGTGCCCGGGTAGCTGATGAGGACGGCGGTCAGGTTCGCCTTCGCCTTCGAGAACGCCGCGCGGATCTTCACCGTCGGCGTTCCGCTGATCCGCAGGGGCGCGGTCAGAACCGGCGTCTGGTAGATCAGGCGCACGTTCGAGGAGGCGGCGTTCATCGAGGTCGCCGCGGTCACGAACGCGTTGTCCACGATCAGCTCGGGCGCGGTCGACGGGTCGGCCGGCTGGAACGTCAGGCCGCCCCGGGCCGGTGCGCCCGGCGTGAAGTTCAGCACGGCGTTCGCGGAGGCCGGGTCGGGCCATTCCGGATACGGCGTCGGGTTCGCGTTGCCGCAGACGAGGCTGACGATCGCCCCGCTCACGACGCGCTGGCCCGCGGCCGTGGCGACCGGAGTCGCGAGCACGACATGGGTGGAGTCGGGGATCGACGTGATCACCCGGGTCGTGTTCGTGATCGTCCCGGTCGAGTTCGTCTGCGGGATCGTGAGCGTGAAGCCGAGCTCGAGCGCGCTCGTGTCCGCGACCGTCAGCGTCGCCGTGTTCGAGTGGTCGCCGACGACCGTCGCCTCACGCGGCGGGCACGCGGTCGCCTCGCGGACGACCCAGGACTTCGGCTGTCGCCTCCACCCCGTTCGCGCACGCCGTACAGGTAGCGCGTGAACCAGCGGTTCAAGCATCACGTCGGGCGGCGAGCCGCCGTGGCCTCCCTGGTGGAAGTAGAACTGGTGCGGGACGCCGTTGGCCTTGAGCGCGTCGTAGTACTGCACGGCGTTCTTGGTCATGACGTTGAAGTCGTTGTTGCCGTGCGCGACGAGCGATGCGGCGTGGACGTTGTCGATGTCGTTCATGTAGTTGCGCGACTCCCAGAAGGGGCTCGTGTCGCCTGAGGCGCGATCCTGCATCGCGGCGATGTTGTCGATCACGCCGCGGCAGATCGTGCGCGGGCCGGGAGCCGGCTCGTCCGCGCGGGAGTAGACCGCGTCGGCGAGCACGTCGAGATCCTCGCCCTGGAAGGTGAACGGCGCGCGCGTCATGCCGTTCGCGCGGTAGTAGTCGTACCAGTTGGAGATCGCGGAAATCGGGACGATCGCGTCGAGGCCCTCGACGCCCGTCGAGGCCACGGCGATCGGGAGCGTGCCGTTGTACGACGTCCCGATCATCCCGACCTTGCCGGTCGTCCAGGACGCATCGACGGTCACGTCGCCGGCGCGGGTCGTGAAGCCGGGCGCGCGGCCGTTCAGCCAGTCGACGACGGCCTTGCCGCCCTCGGTCTCGTTCGGCGCCCCGGAGGTCGGACAGCCGTCGGAGCGGCCGGTGCCGAGCGACTCGGCGTGCACGACCGCGAAGCCGCGCGGAACCCAGGTGGACTCGTAGATCGTGGAGATCGTCGGGGTCGTGTTCCCCGCGTTGAAGTACGGCTCGGGGACGCGCGTGGCCGGCGGGAAGCCGACCTCGTGGTTCACGCCCCAGTTCCGCGCCGGGCCGATGCCCGCGTAGTACGGGCTGATCTCGAAGATCACGGGGACCTTGAGCCCGTCGGTCTGCGTCTCGGGGACGCGCGTGACATCCACGTGGACGCGGTCGAGCTTGCCGTCGAAGTCGGAATCGACGTCGGTCTCGACCCAGAGCTCGCTGTTCAGCCAGGTCGCGGAACCGCCGAACACGGCCTGCGAGAGGCCGTCGACGAACGTCGGAACCGCAGGCTCGGGCGCCGGTTCGGGAACGGGTTCCGGAATCGGCTCCGGATCGGGTGCAGGGTAGGCCGCGATGGGCCCGGCCCCGATGACTGCGAAAAGCGCAAACGCGGCGATGGTCGTGATGCCTACGGCCAGGCGCACGCGCCTGGATCCGGCCTGAATCCGTCGTGCGAACATCGAGCTTCCTCCCCGGGGTTGAGTGCCCGTCGATCCTCCTTGACCGGGCCGCCAAAAGTCAACAAACAGGGCTTTGGCAGCCGGGCGGCGAAGTACCGTTCTGCCTGCAAATTTCAGGGAGCGAAAGGAGCTAGCCGTGTCGCAGTACGAGAATGAGCCGGCACCACCCAGCGTCTCGGGGTGGGCGGTCGGCGGAATCGCCTTCGCCGCAACGATCATGGTGATGATCGGCGTCTTCCAGGCGATCGCGGGGGTCGTCGCGATCGCGAACGACGACTTCTACGTCCTCACCCAGAACTACACGTTCGATCTCGACACGTCGGCCTGGGGCTGGATCCACCTGATCCTCGGCGTCCTCGTCGGTGTCAGCGGGTTCTACCTCTTCGCCCGCCGCGCCTGGGCCGGAGTCGTGGCGTTGACGCTCGCGCTCCTCAGCGCGATCGCCAACTTCTTCTTCATCCCCTATTACCCGTGGTGGTCGATCATCATGATCGCGCTCGCCGTCTGGGTCATCTGGGCCCTGACGCGCCCCGGCGCGATGGAGGCCTAGCTCGAATTCTCGGAGCCGGCCGCGGCGGTGGGCGTCGCGGCCGGTTCGTCTTCGACCGGATACTCGAGCGCGAGCGTCACCAGCCACGCGATCGCTGCGGCGATGATGGCGACGGGAACCGCTTTCGCGCCCGCCGTCCCGCCGAGGAGCGCGGCCAAGAGCGCACCGAAGAACGGGAGCGTCATGGCGGAGGCGGCAGCGGCGGCGATCCCCGCGATCACGGCCGGCGTGAGATCGAAGCCCGGGGAGGACGACCGAGGCGAGCACGCCGGCGATCACGCCGAGCGTCACGGACGGGAAGATCATTCCGCCCCGGAACCCGGCCGCCAGCGAGAGGCCGTAGGCGATCAGCTTCGCCACGAGGAGCACTGCGAGCACGCTCGCCGATCCTTCTGCGATCACGGCCGGAAGCGACGACTGGCCGGAGAAGAGCACGAGCTCGACCGGCCGGTCGGCGAGCGCGCGGTAGAGGACTGCGGTCAGTCCAACCGCGGCGCCGCCCACGAGCAGCGTGACCGTCGCCCCGTGACGGAGGCGGGCGATGAGCTCCAGGGCGAACCGTCTCGCCAGGACGACGATCGTCGCCACGCCGACCGCCAGTGGAACCGTCCAGACGACGTCGGCCACGCGAACGCTCTCGTAGACCGGGAGTCCCGGCACGGCGAGCTCGGGCACGTCCAGGCCGTGCCAGCGGCCGAGCCCGGCGAACACCAGGTAGCCCGTGCCCGCCGCGACGAACCCCGGCAGCAGCACGTGCCCGATCTTGTGCGCCTCGACGGCACCCGACGACGCGACCATCTCGAAGATCATGAACGCGGCGACGATCGGGCCTCCGAGCACGACCGCGATCGCAGCGAACCCGCCGGCGAGCACGAGATCCTTCGCGTGCTCCTTCTCGGCCCGGGCGAAGTGGGCGGCAACGCCGCCGAAGCAGAGGCCGAGCGCCATGAGCGGCGCCTCGGGGCCGAGCACGAGACCGAACGAAAGCGACGCGAGCGACGCGAGCAGGATGCTCGGAAGCTCGACCGGCGTCGCCGGATGGAGTCCGATCCCCTGCGCTGGCGGGTTGTCCCGCGCGTCCCGGAAAGCGCAGGCAGAGGGCGACGATGCCGCCGGCGATCACGGGCAGGGCGATCACGTACCACGAGGCGGGCTCGATCCAGCCGAACTCCTCGGGGAGGTCGGTCCAGAGCAGGTGCTCGATCTCGTGGACCGCCGACGTGAAGAGCACGGCCCCGACCGCGGCCGGGATTCCGAGGAAGGCGGCGATCGCGAGCGTCTTCAGGTAGGCCGGATCGCGGATGTGTCCGTGCTTGCTGGAGCCCTCGACGGCCACGGCGCAGTATCCCACGCGGTCCGCCGTGTTAGGGTCGCCCGCCGTGTCTGTCAGGGCCGACTTACAACGGAACGCCGGCGTCGGCCGCGCGCTCGCAGCCGCGTACACGGTGCTCGCGATCGCTGCCGGTGCGCGCGCGATCGTCCAGCTTGCGGTCCACCCGGACGACGCTCCGTTCGCGTACGCGCTCTCGGCCGTCGCCGCCTCGATCTACCTCGCCGGCGCGATCCTCCTGCGCCGCCCGGGGGAACGCGCCCGACGCGCCGCCATCGCCGTCTGCTCCGTGGAGCTGGCCGGCGTCCTCGTCGTCGGCACGCTGAGCCTGGTCCGGCCGTCCGCCTTTCCGGACGCGACCGTGTGGTCGAACTTCGGCCTCGGCTACGGGTTCGTGCCGCTCGTCCTCCCCGCGCTCGGGCTCCTGTGGCTCGTCGGCCGCAAACCGGCGATGATCCACGAGTGAACGAGCTCACCCGCGAGGAGATCGACGAGCTGCTCCGCACCCAGACCGTGGGGCGCGTCGGCTGCCACGCGGACGGAACCACCTACGTCGTGCCGGTCATCTACGGCTGGGACGGCGAGAGCGTCTACGTCCTCACCGTCGAGGGCCTGAAGACGCGGATGCTCCGCACGAATCCGAGCGTCTGCTTCGAGGTGGACGCCTACGACGGGCCCGGCGTGTGGCGCAGCGCGATCCTCCAGGGCGACTACGAGGAGCTCGCCGGCGACGACATCGAGCGTGCGCTCGAGCTGCTGCGTGACCGGTTCGGCGGGACGAGCCGGCGCCCGCGCGAGTCGGGCCGCCAGGCGGTCGCATTCAGGATCAACGTGCGCGAGGCGACCGGCAGAAGCGTCGGTTAGCCGAGCTCGTTCTTGCGCGCCTGGAACTCGGCGTCCGTGATCGCGCCCGCTTCCTTGAGGCGCGCGAGGCGGTCGAGCTCCTCGAGCCGCTTGCTGGCCGCGCGACTGGTGCGGTAGTTCTCGAACGGCGCGGTGAGCGCGGCTCCCGGAGACATCTCGGCGGCTCCCGGGAACGTCACGCATCGTCAGGCGGCGCAATCCCTCGAAGCCGAGGGCGAAGATCACGATAAAGACGAACATCTGCAGCGGCCGGCGGGTCTGCTCGGTCGGGCCCCACCAGAGGAGCAGGAGCGCGAGGAAGAGGTAGATCGCGTACGCCATCCACCAGTGCGCGAGGAACGGGGCGACGAAGCGCCGCGACGCCGAGCCGGTGCGCGACGGGCCGGCGAGCCAGACGCCGAAGAGGAGGATCACGCCGAGTCCGACGATCGTCCAGCCTCCCTGCCTGAGCAGGTCGGTGATGATGTTCCACGCGTCCTGGGCGGCCGGGCGGCTGGAGTCGTACTGCACGAGGTTCTCGACGATGTAGCGCCCGGCGATTCCGCGGAGCATGAGGATCAGCAGGCCGACCAGGATCGCCGCGAGCGCGATCGCCCGCAGCTCGAGGCGCCGGCGTCCGGGAACGATCGCGACCGCGGCGCCGAAGAGGAGGAGCGGGACGACCCAGAGCCAGAGCCCGAGCGTGTTCAGGAGGTTCGTGATGTCCTGGGCGAGCGTGAGGTTGTCCGCGTCCATGATCTTGATCAGCCCAGCGTCGGGCGGGAGGGTGTTCGCGACACGGCCGATGACCGCGACCTCGTCCCCGAGCTGGATGACAAGCGGCTGCAGGTTGAGTACGACGAAGCCGTCGGTGTTCTGGACGACCGTGGTGTCGCCGTCGAGCAGCTTCTTCAGCTGCTCCTGCGTCGTGACGAGCGAAGTGATCCAGAGCTCCTGGATCCGCGGCCGCTCGAGCAGGTTGACCGCGGCGCGGTCGGCGAGCTGCCGCGATGCGCCGGCGATCGGACCGGCGAGGGGCTGGAGGTTCTCGGGCAGCGTCGTCTCGAGCTCGGCGGCGACATCGACGTTCGAGAAGAGCTGGTCGACCATCCGCGCGCCGATCTCGTTGCGCACCGTGTCGTCGGCGATCAGCTCGCTGGCGGTTCCCTCGAAGGTCTCCGTGTCGAGCGCCTGGTAGCGGACGTAGCCGGCGAGGGCCGCTACGAGTCCGATCAGCGCTGCGAGGACGACGAGGATCCGCGCGGCCAGGATTCGCTTCTTCGAAGGACCTGTCCGTGGAGGCGGCGCGGCGCTCACCGCGCGAGTCTATCCCTCCGAGCCTCGCAATAGACTCGCGCCGCTCACCTATCGCCCCACAAAGGGAGGATCGATGCAAGGAATGACGCTGGACGACCGCGAGTACGTCGACAGCGCGACCAGGTACTGGTGGCTCTTCCTCGTCACCGGAATCGCCTGGCTCTGGGTCTCGCTGATCCTGCTGCGGCTCGACCTGGAATCGGTCTACGCGATCTCGATCGCGTTCGGGATCGTCGCGATCTTCGCGGGCGTGAACGAGTTCATGGCCATGCCGATGTCGTCGGCCGGCTGGAAATGGGTCCATGCGCTGCTCGGGGTGCTCTTCATCGCCGCCGGGATCACGGCGTTCTTCCGGCCGCAGGGCACCTTCGTCGCGCTGGCGACGATCTTCGCCTGGTTCATCCTGTTCAAGGGGATCTTCGACGTGATCGCAGCCTTGATGGTGCGCGGCGATCTCTGGTGGCTGCTGCTCGTCGTCGGGATCCTCGAGATCCTGCTCGGGTTCTGGGCGGCCGGCTACTTCCGCGGCTCGGCGATCCTGCTCGTCGTCTGGATCGGCGTGTTCGCGCTCTTCCGCGGGCTCACCGAGATCATGGTCGCGTTCAAGCTGCGCAGCCTCGGCAAGGCTGCGACCGCCTAGGCGGGAGAGCTGCTCGCGCGCGCGTCGGTCGCTTCGGCCACGCGCGCGCGACGCTCCTTCGTCAGCTCCTTCACGACGATCTGGATCGACGCGACGATCGGAACGGCGACGAGCGCGCCGAGCACGCCGAGCAGCGCGCCGAAGAGCGTCACGCCGAGGATGACGAAGAAGGCCGAGATGTCGACCGCCTTCCCCTGGATCGTCGGCGTCAGGATGTTGTTCTCGATCTGCTGGTAGACGAGGACGACGATCAGCATGATCACGGCGTCGGTGACGCCTTCCTGCGCCCAGACGGCCGGGACGAGGATGAAGCCCGCGATCGTCGCGCCCAGGTTCGGGATGAGATCGAGGAACCCGGCGATGATCCCGAGGGCGAGCGCGTACTGGGCGCCGAGCAGCCAGACGGTTCCTCCCTGGACGAGTCCGGCGATGCACGCGATCACGATCGCGCCGATCGCCCAGCGCGACACGGTGCGCGTGATCTGCTCCCAGACGTCGAGCGTCCGCTCGGCGGTCTTCGGGAAGAGCACGCTCGCGAGCGCTTCCTTGAGGCGCGGCATGTCGATGAGGAGGAAGAGCGCCAGGAAGATGATCGTGAAGATCGTCAGGCCGGCGGCGAAGAAGCTCCCCGCCAGGCCGACGAGCGCGGCGATCGACTCCGGCACACGGCCGGCGATCGTCTGCGCGGCCTCGTCGACGTTCTGGGCAGCGCCCGAGTCGGCCAGCCAGTCGAGCGAGCCGTCGGCGCGGAGCTCGGCTACGAGATCGGGCAGTCCCTGGAGGAAGTCGCGCAGGTCGCTGAGGAGCGGAACGAGCAGGACGAGCGCGAGCGCGGCGACCCCGAGCGCGGTTCCGAGCACGACGACCGTCGCCGCACCGCCGCGGCCGAGCTTCGTCTTCCGCATGACCGCGCGGGTCGGATGCTCGAAGACGTGCGCGAGGAAGATCCCGATGAACACGATCACGAGCGCATCGAGGATCGAGACGACGGCCCAGCCGGCGAACACGATCGCCACGGCGATGAACAGCGTGCGCAGGCTGACGGCGATCTCGATCGGCCGGTCGAGGCGGTCCATTCGACACGACTCTAGGGCTCGTCCCGGCGGTCACAGGGCTCCGCGTACGATCGTCATGTGAGCGGATCCGCCGAATACCTGGGACACGCCACGCTCGTCGTCGAGGTGGACGGGGCGCGGTTCGTGACCGATCCGCTCCTGCGCAAGCGCGCCGCGCACCTGACCCGCGTCGCCGCGAGGCCCGAGCCGCCGGAAGACCTGACCGGCGTGCTCCTCTCGCACGGGCATTTCGACCACCTGGATCTCCCCTCCCTGCGGTTGCTCGACCACGACATCACGGTCGTGGTTCCGAAAGGGCTCGGCGGCCTGGCGCGGCGGCGCGGGTTCACCGACGTCCGCGAGGCCGTCCCCGGCGACGAGTTCGACCTCGGCGGCGTCGCGGTGCGCGTGACCACGGCGCTCCACGACGGGAACCGCCCGCCGCTGCGGCTGGGGCTGACCGCGGTCGGCTACGTGCTGAAGGGCTCGGTGACCGTCTACTTCGCCGGGGACACCGACCTCTTCGACGAGATGGACGGGCTCGTGGACGACCTCGACGTCGCGCTCCTCCCCGTCTGGGGCTGGGGGTCGAACGTCGACTCCGGGCTGCACCTCGATCCGGCCCGCGCCGCCGAGGCCGTGCGGCGGCTGCGGCCGAGGATCGCGATCCCGATCCACTGGGGCACGTTCGCCCCGATCGGCCGCGGGCTCGGACGCGGGCGCGAGCCGGCCGAGTCGTTCGCGCGCCTGGCCGCGGAGGCCGCGCCGGACGTCGAGGTGCGCATCCTCGATCCCGGCGAGCGGACGGAGTTCTAGGAGTCCGAGGCCCGCTCGGCCCAGGTGGCGGGCACGTCGCCGCCGCCCTCGACGGCGATGCGCGCGCCGACCTTCATGAGCGCCGGGTGCGGCGCGATCTTCCCGCCGACGAGGCACTCGCCCTGGCGGAACATGGTCGCGCGCTCGAGCAGGCTGCGCGGGACGAACGAGAACACGTCGCCGACGTAGCCGAGATCCGCCTGCGAGTTCATGCGCATGAGCAGGAGGTTGTCGCACTGGCTGAGCACGTTCTCGTGCACCTTCTGCGGGCGCTGCGTGGAGACGAGGAGGTAGATCCCGAACTTGCGTCCCTCCGCGGCGATGCGGATGGCGGCCTCGGTCGAGCGGGCCGTGATCGCGTCCGCGGGCTCGGCCGGGAGGACGTTGTGCGCCTCGTCGACGACGACCAGCACCGGCTGGCGCCGCTCGCGCTCGCGCCAGAGCGCGTCGAGGATCGCCGTCGACGCGAGCGCCTGCTCCTCGCGCGTCGGCAGCGAGCCGAGGTCGACCACCACGCAGCGCGCGTCGCCGTCGAGGACGTCGGCGACGACCGACACCGGCTCGCCGCGCGACCAGATCCCCCACTTGTCGGCGCCGAGGTTCTTGATCCGCATCGAGAGCCGCCCGTCGGCGAGCTCTTCGAGCGTGTCGAAGCGGCCGAGCTCCACGAGCGTGATGAAATCCGCGTACTCCTCGCGGTCGTCGACCGGATCGAGCCGCAGCACGGCGGCCTGCGTGGCGGGATCGAGCGCGTGGAGCGGCACCCGCAGCCCGTCTCCGGCACGGCGAACCGCGATCTGGCTGCCGACTTCCGCGTGGCGGGCCGCGTCGGTCTCGCCCGCGTCCGCGCGGGTCTCCCCGAGCCGGACGAAATCGGAGTTCGGGTCGAGCACGACGATCTTCAGCGACGTCGAATGGAGAAGTCGCTCGAGCACGACGCCGAGCGCGTAGGTCTTCCCGGACCCCGACTGGCCGCACAGGAACGTGTGCCGGTCGAAGCCGCCGGCGTCGAGGGCGAGCGGGACGCCGGGCGCGAGGAGCAGCGAGCCGACTTCGAGCCGCGCCCGCGGCGAGGCGACGCGCTCGAGGTGCGCTGCGACCTCCTCCGGCGTCGCCGGGCGGGCAAGCGCGTCGTGGAAGGGCTTGCCGTCGCCGTCGAGCACCACGCCTTCGCCGGTGGCGGCGCGAATCATGATCCGCGTCCGCAGCTCGCCCGACAGCTCCGGCCCTTCGGTCTGGGTCGGCTCGAGCGACTGGAGCTGCCCGAGGCGATCGACGCCCTCCCCGGCGAGGACGACGTAGCCGCCGATCTCGAGCTCGAGGCCGTAGAGCGAGGTCTGCAGCGTGAACCGGCGTCCGTCGACCGAGGTGGCGAGCGGGAGGATCCGCTGCTCGAGATCGCGACGGACGGCGCGGTAGAGCGCGAACTGTTCCTCGACGGACATGCGGCGCAGCCTAACGCCGCCGGTCGGCGAAGTAGTCGCGGTGGTTCGAGAGATCGGGCGTCCACCACCACGGCGTGCGCGTGAGCACGTACGTCGACCAGATGCCCGCCGCGAGCGCGAAGAGCACCGCGACCCAGTAGCCGCCGTGCCGCTGGGTCACGGCCAGCGCGGCGATCGAGCCGACCCGCTGGTAGAGGCCGAACATGGCGACCAGCGCGATGAGGGAAGCGACCGAGGCGATCATCGGCCCGGCCCGCCACGGGATCCAGACGAGAGACGGCCGCCGCGACGAGCGACGCGAAGGCGATGAGCGCCGGCGCCTGCCCACGGCCGATCCAGTGCTCCACCTCCCCGCGGAACGACTCCTGAACGTAGGTGCCCTCGTAGGTCACGTCGTACGTCGCCAGCTCGAAGCCGGTCGCCGTCGCGGCGCGGCGGTCGGCCGTCACGGTCACGAACGGGTACATGAACGCGAAGAGCGCGGCGAGGAAGAGGCCGCACGCCACGGCCCTTGCGTGGATGGGGCGATCCGCGAGTTCCCGCACAGCGCGGCCAGCCTACCCGCAGCCCAAACCGCTGCTGCTAGCGTCCTTTGGCGTGACTGCTCCGCTCGACGTACTGCTCCGCACCTCGTTCCCCGACGCGACCGAGATCTCGGTCACCGACCGCACGGGCGGGGGCGACCACTTCCAGGTGACGGTCGTGAGCCCGAGCTTCGACGGCCTCACGCTGGTCGAGCAGCACCGCCTCGTCTACGACGCGCTCGCCGAGCAGCTCGCCGACGGGACGATCCACGAACTGCGCATCACCACCCGAGGAGGAACATGAGCGAGCTGAGCGACAAGATCCAGACCACGATCGATTCCGAGGACGTCGTGCTCTTCATGAAGGGGACGCCCGAGCGCGTGCTCTGCGGCAACTCCGGCCGTGCGCTCGAGGCGCTTCGCTCCGCCGGCGCGTCCGTCACCGCCGTGGACATCCTCCCCGACCCCGCGATCCGCCAGGAGCTCTCGGCGATCTCGAGCTGGCCGACGATCCCGCAGGTCTTCGTGCGCGGCGAGCTGATCGGCGGCGCCGACATCGTGGAGCAGCTGGCTCAGAACGGTGAGCTCCGCGAGAAGCTCGACGTCGAGCTCGGCACCGACTGGCCGAGCGAGCGCGAAGAGCGCGTCGTCGCCGTCGTCTAGACGAAATAGAAGAGGACGAACAAGCCGACGACGGCCAGCACGATGCCGATCGTCGCCGCGTAGGCGGCCGGGTTCGCGGCCAGGCGGTTGTCCTGGGCCCAGCGATCCTTCTGCGTCTTCTTCCGTCCCATCGGTCGGATGCTACTAGGGCTCGGTGTGGACGATCGCCTCGGCCACCTCGGGCAGGTCGCGGTGGATGCGCGCCTCGATCTCGCTCGCGCGCTCGTGCGCCTCGGCCAGGGATCGCTCGGGATCGAATCCGAGCGTGAGGAAGACGACCAGCCCGGCGTCCGTGCGGAAGAGCCGGACCTCGCGCGGCGCGCCACCGGTCAGCTCGCTCACGATCGCCTCCACGCGGGCGCGCTCGACACCGTCGCCGAGCGCCTCGCCGGCCGTCTCCTCGCCGAGCGGCTCCAGGTGGGTCTGCACCTCGGCGACGCCGGGGAGCTCGGCCTGGATCGCCGCCTCGACGGCCGACGCGACCTCGTGCGCCTCGCTCAGAGGCAGGTTCCCCGGGAGCTTCAGATGGAGCGAGACGACGGTGCGGTCGCCCGCGTCGAGGATGGCGACGTTGTGGATCTCGCGCACGCCCGCGACCTTCGCCGCCGCGGCGTGGGCGCGCTCTCCGAGCTCCTCGAGCTGCGTGCGGCTCCACGTGCACGACCACGTCGGTCTCGGGCAGGACGCGCTCGACCGCGTCCTCGACCTGGTCCGCGGCCGCGTGGCCCTGGCCGACGGCGGCCGAGCCGGACACGCCGATGACGACGTCGGCGAAGTGAACGCCGGCGGCGTAGCGCATGCGCAGGCGGCGCAGCTCGACGGGCGGGTCGATCGTGGAGATCGCCTCGCGAACGGCCTCCTCGGCGTCGAGGGGCGCGCGATCCATGAGGACGTCGACGTTGCGGCGCATGAGCCGCGCGGCGGCCGCGATCACGATCACGGCGACGACGATCGCAGCCACGGAGTCGCCGGCCGGATAGCCCTCGCGCGCGAGGATGAGCCCGATGAGCACGGCCGTCGAGCCGGCGAGGTCGCTCGCGAAGTGGAACGCGTTGGTCGCGAGCGCGGCGTTGCTGTAGCGCCGCGCCGCGCGCCACGAGACGACCGCGCGGCTCGCGTCGATCACGATCACGAGGCCGATCACCGCGAACGTCCACCAGGCGAGATCGAGCTCGGGCGGGTCGTCGCCGACGAGCCGCAGGATCGCGGCGCCGCCGATCACGATGCTCACCAGGGCGAGAACGGTCGCCTCGGCGAGCGCCGCGAGGTGGTCCGCCTTGCCGTGGCCGTACGGATGCCCCTGGTCGGCCGGCCGCACGGCGACGCCGACCGCGAAGAAGGTCAGGAGCGCCGCGGCGAGGTCGGTCCCCGAGTGCGCGGCCTCCGAGAGCAGCCCGAGGCTCCCGCTGGCAAGCCCTGCGCCCAGCTTGAGCCCGATGAGCGCAACGGCAGCGCCGACCGAGATGAGTGCGATCCGCCGCTCCGGGGCCATGCGCCCGGAACGGTAGACGCGCGTGGCTGACATGCAGTCTTTGAGCGCCTGGGCCTCAGGGAGGCCTTCGAGCTTCTTCAGCGTGTGGTTCTCGATCTGGCGGATCCGCTCGCGGGTGACGCCGAACGCGCGGCCGACCTCTTCGAGCGTGCGCGGCTGGTCGCCGAGCAGGCCGAAGCGGAGCTCGATCACCTTGCGCTCCCGCTCGGGGAGCGACTCGAGCGCCTTGTCGATGTCCTCGCGGCGCAGGTGCAGCGACGTGGAGTCGAACGGAGACTCGGCCGCCTCGTCCTGGACGAAGTCGCCCAGCTCGGACTCCTCTTCCTCGCCGATCGGCTTCTCGAGCGAGATCGGAAGCTGCGCCATGCGGAGGATCTCCCGCACCTCCTCGGTCGGGATCTCGAGCTCCTCGGCGATCTCCTCGGGCCTGGGCTCGCGGCCGAGGCGCTGCACGAGCTGGCGCTCGATGTGCACGACCTTGTTCAGCTTCTCGACCATGTGCACCGGGATCCGGATCGTGCGGGCCTTGTCGGCGATCGCGCGCGTCACGGCCTGGCGGATCCACCATGTCGCGTACGTGGAGAACTTGAAGCCCTTGCGGTAGTCGAACTTCTCGACCGCGCGGATGAGGCCGAGCGAGCCCTCCTGGATGAGATCCAGGAACGAGAGCCCGCGGCCCAGGTACGCCTTGGCGATCGAGACGACCAGGCGCAGGTTCGCCTCGATCATCTGCGTCTTCGCGGCCATGTCGCCGCGCTCGATCCGCTTGGCGAGGTAGATCTCCTGGTCGGCGGTGAGGAGGGCGACCTTCCCGATCTCGCGCAGGTAGAGCCGCAGCGAGTCGAGCGAGGGCTCGACGGTCAGGTCGAGCTTGGGCGCGTTCTTGTCGTCTTCGGCGAGAGCCGGCTGCTCATGGGGCGGCGCCTTGTGCTCTTCGCCTTCGTGGAGCTCGATGCCGTGGTCGACGAGGTAGGTGTAGAAGTCCTCGACCTGCTCCTTGGTGAGGTCGATCTCTTCGAGCCCCGCGACGATCTCGTCATAGGTCAGGAATCCCTTCTCCTGTCCGTCGACAACGAGCTTGTGCAACTCCTCGATGTCGGGGAGCGTGATGTCGACCGTGAGCATTCGACCTCGCCTTCGTCGTTAGCGTCCGCAGCATTCGCTTTCGCGCAACGAACCGGCGAGACCCCACGTACCCCCGGCTCACTACCGCCTCAGCGGGGGCGGATTGTACACCGGTCCTGGGGAAAACGGGAGCAGTTTTTCACTGGCTGGGGACGATTTGTCCCACTTCCTCACAGAGGCTGTTGATAACCGGCTCTGTAGCCAGTTCCTGGATGCCGAGAAACGCCGCCAAACCAGGGCCTGCCGCGCGGTTCGCCCCGTCCTCGACCTTCGCGGCGACGCCGGTTCCGTCTGGTAACACGGCGCACATGAGCCCCTCGGCGCCGCGCTTCGCGATCACGCCGTCGGCCGCGAGCATGATCTTCGTATCCCCAGCTTCCACACCGCCGACCAGCACCGGATGGGCCCGCATGACGGCCGTCACACGGTCGGAACCGAGCAGCTCGCCGGTGGTCGAGACGCGAGAACGCGAGCGCCATGGCGGAGAGCGGCGCGGCGTAGGTCGGGACGCCGCAGCCGTCGACGGCCGCGGCGGGATCGTCGAGCCCGAGCGCCCCGGCGAGCACGGCCCCGAGCTCGATCTGGACCGGGTGATCCGGCAGCCGGTAGCCGGCCTGCGGCCAGCCGCGCAGCTTCGCGAGCAGGAGCATCCCGGCGTGCTTTCCGGAGCAGTTGTGGTTCACGCGCGAGCCGCGCTCCGGGCCGCATTCGAGGTCGTCCTCGCCGCAGCCGGCGCGGGCGAGCAGCGCGTTCACGGCCGCGAGGTGCTCGGGCGCGCCGTCGTGCGAGGCGCACGCGATCGCGAGCTCCTCGTCCGGGAGGTCTGGCGCCTCGACGGCGAGCGGCAGCGCCTGGAACGGCTTCGCGGACGAGCGCATGAAGGTGACGAGCTCCGGATCGCCGGCCGAGTCGACGACCTGCGCCGTCGCGAACCGCGGCCACGTGGACCACGTGCCGCGACTCCACGACGCCTCCCCGCTCCACGAGTACGCTGATCGCCGAAGCCACGGAGGGGAGCGTAGTTGCCCGAGCTGCCTGAGATCGAGGCCTTGCGCCGAGAGCTGGACGAGCCGGTCGCCCACGCGCCGGTGGGGCGCGCCGGCCCGATGCACATCGCGACCTTGAAGACGTTCGACCCGCCGCTGACCGCGCTCGAGGGCCGCAGCCTCGCGGGCGCGCGCAGGCGCGGGAAGCATCTGCTCTTCCCCACGGACGACGGCGCGCTCGTCCTGCACGTCCACCTGATGTCCGCGGGGCGGCTGTCCTGGTCGGCCCCGGGCGGAAAGCGGCCGAAGTCGCCGGCGTTCCAGCTGAACTTCGCGGACGGGTCGGCGCTCGTCCTCACCGAGGCCGGGAAGAAGAAGCGCGCGAAGGTCGGGCTCTACACGCCCGAGGCGATCGAGGCGGAGCTCGCGCACCTCGGGCCCGGATGCGCTCGGGCTCGGGCCGGAGCGGCTCGGCGAGATCCTGCGCGCCAACTCCGGCCGGCTCCACGCGCAGCTCCGCGACCAGCGCGTCGTCGCCGGGATCGGCCGCGCCTGGGTGAACGAGATCCTCCACCGGGCGAAGCTCTCGCCGTACGCGCTCACGAAGGATCTCTCGGACGAGGAGATCGAGCGCCTCTCGGCGACGATCGACGAGACGCTCTCCGACGGGCCTCGAGCTACGCGAGCAGGGAGTCGGCGACGCGAAGGCGTACCGCATCCACCGCCACCTCGGCGAGCCGTGCTGGGTCTGCGGGACCCCGATCGCCCAGGTCGACTTCGAGGAGCACACGATCTTCTACTGCCCGACGTGCCAGACCGGCGGGCGGGTGCTGAAGGACCGGCGCATGTCGCGGCTCCTGCGCTAGCGCTCCCACTCCTGCACGTTTCCGCAGGCCAGCTCGGTCTCCGGGTTCGCGAACTGGCTTCCCCAGGCCTCGACGGAGTCCGCGTAGAGGACGCCGATCGACCAGGTGCCGTCCCGGAAGACGAACTCGAGCGAGCCGAGCCAGGGCTCTCCGCCCGGTGCGGCGCCGAACGAGAGGTGGTAGGAGCGGCGCTCGGGATCTTCCGGTCCGCACGTGCCCACACCGCGGATCTCTGCTCGATCCCCGACGAGCTCGTCCAGGCGGTCTCGATACTCCGGTGCGTCGAGAACCTCGAACTGCGCGTTGCCCCCGGACGCCGCATGACCGCTCAGGACCTGCCCCGGCTCGCACTGCGGAAACAGCTCGGCCGGCACCTCGGCGCAGTCGAACCGATCGGCGCGGCTGAGCGCGACCAGCTCATCGGCGCTCCCGGCGAGGAACGCGTTCGCCGCCTCGGTCGCACGCGCGCAGAAGTCCGGGTCGTCGATCGGGCAGCCCTCCGCGGTCAGACGAAGCGGAACCCGTCGGCTGAGCCGGTGGGCGCTCGTCCCCGGATCCACCGCAGCCTGCGGCCGCGAACGCAAGCGCAAGGGTGGCCACGAGCCTCACGAGGCTGATACACCGCGGCTCGCCGGAAGGTTCCGCCGTGGACACGCCGTCGTGTGAGAATGAGGCCGATGGCCGACTCGCCCGACTACTCCGGCGCCTGGCTCGCGATGAAGCTCGGCGTCGAGCCGCTCGAGATCGACCGGCGCCGCCGCGCCGGCGAGCTGCTCGGCGTCCCCACCGGCATCGGAAGCGAGTACCGCTACCCGTCGTGGCAGTTCGACCACGCCGGGCGGACGCTGCCGGTCGTGGAGCCGATTCTCGCGACCGCGAAGCGCGCGGGCCTGAGCGCGACCGAGCTCGACGCGCTCCTCAGCCGCAAGGAAGGGCTGACCGGGACGACGCGGCTCGTCGACGCGCTCCGCGCCGGCCGCGAGGAGCACGTGCTCGCCGCGATCCGCGCCGGCTAGCTCGGCAGGCGGACGAGCAAGCCGGTCGCCGTCGAGCGCGACCGAGCCGCCGAGCGCGACGACGAGGCTCACCGCCGCGGACGCGCCGAGCTCCTTCAGCTCCTCGCCGGTCACCACCCCGGCCGCCGTGTCGAGGATCGGCGAGACCGCGATCTCGGCTCCGTTCACCGAGGCGTCGATCGCGTCGAGCCCGCCGTGACGGCGCGCGGCGCGAAGGAGCTGCCGCAGCGCCCGGCGAGTCGTAGCGACCTCCACGGACACCGGCGCGCCCGAGCCGGTCACGTTCACGGGGTCGTCGGGCAATTCGCCCGCGGCCTCCTCGACGAGAGCGAGCGAGTCGACGGTCTCGAGCTGCGGCTCGAAGCGCCCGGACTCGATCCGCGCGACGAGCGCGAGCTCCTCGAGCAGCTCGGCGATCTGGAGCGACGCGAGGTCGATCATCTCCACGTAGCGGTCGGCCGGCTCCCCGAGCGGCTCGCGCTGAAGCGTCCGCGCGAACCCGTGCACGGTGGCGAGCGGCGTCCGCAGGTCGTGGCACGCAAGACCGACGAGGCGGGGGAACTGCGCGTCGTGGCCCGTCGGGGGGGTGCTACCTTTGCCGGCGATGGCCGAGAGAGTACTGACCTCGCCTGACCTCCAAGCATCCGCGCCCGAGGTGCGGCTCGGACTTTCGCGCGTCGGCGTGACCGGGGTCGAGAAAGCGGTGCGCATGCACCACAACGGCGAGTACGCGCTCGTGTCCGCGGTGATCGATTGTTTCGTCGACCTGGACGCCGACCAGAAGGGCGCCCACATGTCCCGCTTCCCGGAGCTCTTCGGCGAGGCGATCGACGAGCTGGTCATCCCCGGGACGCTCCTCGTGGAGGAGCTGGCCGAGCACATCGCGGAGCACATCGTCGAGCGCCAGCGCGCCGGCCGAGCCGAGGTGAAGATCCGCGCGCGCTACCCGATCGACCGCCTCACTCCGGTTTCGGGGCTCCAGACCCAGGAGCTCGTGACGCTGATCGGGCTCGCGACCGCGACGCAGGAGAGCTCACGCCGCGTGATCGGCGTCGAGGCGACCGGGCATCAACGCGTGCCCGTGCGCCCAGGGTCTCGTCCGCGACCGCGCCGCCGAGCGGCTCGGCGAGGCCGGGTTCGGAGACGTCGACATCGAGCGCATCCTCGACCTCGTTCCGCTCGCGACGCACAACCAGCGCGGCCGCGGAACGCTCTACATCGGGACCGAGCACCGCATCGACGCGAAGGAGCTCGTGACGCTGGTCGAGAGCTCGATGAGCTCGCCGATCCTCGCGCTGCTCAAGCGGCCCGACGAGCTGTTCGTCGTCGAGCACGCTCATCTGACCCCGCGCTTCGTGGAGGACTCCGTGCGGCTCATGGTCAAGGCGGCCATCGAGGCCTATCCGGAGCTCGGCGACGACGACTTCATCTCGGCGCGCCAGGTGAACTTCGAGACGATCCACAACCACGAGGTGCTCGCGCAGCGGTGCGGCACCGTGGGCGAGATCCGCACGGAGCTCGCGACCGGCAAGCAGCCGGCGACCGGATCGGATCTCGGCGCCTGGCTCGCGGAAATCGGCTAGGAAACCCTCCTAGTGAGCCGCGGCGGCGCGCCGACGCCGCAGGCTGATCTTGTGCTCGGTCCCTGAGCGGAGCCGGCGGATGTTCGGCCGGTGGAGCAGGAACACGGCCACCGCGGCCGCGACCGTGAAGACGACCACGGGCACCGACGCGCCGAAGAGGAGCGCAAAGAGCGGCAGCGCCACCGCGGCGACGAGCGACGCGACCGACGCGTAGCGGAAGACGAGGAACACGATCACCCAGACGCCGGCGGCGGAGAGCGTCGCCAGCGGAGCGAGCGCGAGCCCGACGCCGCCGACCACCGCGACCGCCTTCCCGCCTCGGGCGAAGCGGAGGAAGATCGGGCGGTAGTGCCCGACCATCGCCGCGAGCCCCGCGAGGACGGCGATGAGGTCGTCAGCGAGCCAGCGCGCCAGGAGCGCCGCAGCCGCGCCCTTGGCGATGTCGAGGAGGGCCACGGCGAGGCCGAGCTTGAAGCCGAGCGAGCGCCAGACGTTCGTCGCGCCGGTGTTCCCGCTCCCGACCGTGCGGATGTCGACGTGCCTGATCCAGAGCGGCAGCCAGTAGCCCCACGGCAGCGAGCCGATCAGGTAGCCCGCGGCGATGAGCGAGAGATCCGTCAGAACCGGCTGCACGGAAGCGCGGAGACCCTAGACCTGGATCTGGTAGCCGGCGATCCAGCCGTTCACGACGTCCCAATCGAGATTGTCGAAGAAGGCGTCGATGTACGACCCGCGGTCGGTCTGGTAGTCGAGGAAGTAGGCGTGCTCGTAGACGTCGAGCGCCACGAGCGGCGTCGCGTTCCAGACGGGGAACGTGTTCTGGGCGTCGCCGACGTAGTTGAAGAGCCGGCCCTCGTCCCAGTCGTACGCCGTCCAGGCCCACCCGCGCCCGGCCATGCCGGTCGCCTTGAGATCGGCCTTCCAGGCGTCGTTGCTCCCGAAGTCGCGACGGATGAGCTCGGCCATCGCGCCGTCCGGGTTCCCGCCGCCGCCGCCGAGATGCTCGAAGTAGATCTCGTGGTTCTTGACGCCGCCGACGGCGAAGCTGAGGTCGACCTTCAGCGCGCGGATCTCGGAGTAGACCTGGTTCGCGGCGGCGAGATCGACGTCGGCGAGCTTGCCGAGGATCTCGTTCCGCTTCGCGACGTACCCCTGGTAGAGCTTGTAGTGCGCCTCGACCGAAGCGCGTGAGATGCCGTGCAGCTCGAGCAGCTCCGGCTTGAGCTCGCGGGCGGCGATCTCCTGATGGTTGAAGGCGAGCGTGGCCATGTTCGTGCTGATCTCCTCTGTCGACGTCGCGCTGAGCTTATCGTGTGCCCCGATGGCCGAATCGACGAACAGGGCGCTCGTCACCGGAGGCACCGGCCGCGTGGGCCGCGTGATCGCGGCGCGGCTCGAGGCCGAGGGCTACCGCGTCTTCGCCGCGGGCTCGAAGGACGGCGATCTCGCCCGGGCCGACGATGCCCGCGCGCTGGTCGAGCGGGTCGCCGCGGAGCTCGGCGGACTGAGCCTCGTCGTCCACGCCGCGAGCGAGGGATTCACGCCCAAGCCGGTGGAGGACGTGACCGAAGCGGACTGGGACTCCGCCTTCGGCGCGACCGCCAAGGGCGCGTTCTTCGTGTCCCAGGCGGCGGCGCCGTTCCTGCGGGAGTCGAAGGGCCTGATCGTGCTGATCGAGGACGTCGCGGCCTTCGAGCCGTGGCCGTCGTTCGCGCCGCACTCGGCAGCCAAGGCGGCAGAGGCAATGTTGACGCGGGTATTGGCGCGCGCGCTCGCGCCCGAGGTGCGCGTCAACGGCGTGGCGCCGGGCTCGGTGGCCGTGGACGGGACGGAGGAGCAGAACGAGCGGCGCAAGGCCGAGTCGCTCCTCGGGCCGCATCGGAACGCCGGACGACATCGCCGACGCCGTCCTCTATCTCACGCGCGCGAGCTTCGTCACCGGCACGAGCATCGTCGTGGACGGCGGCCGCCTCCTGGCGCGGCGCAGCGGCGAGCGGAGCGCGTAACTAAAGACACCCTTGAACGGTTTCCCGAAGGGTGGGAAACTTGTACCCGCCGTAACAAAGCCGGGGTTTGGGGGTTGTCATGCCGCTCGCCAAGTTCGCAGCCGTTCTGACCGCAGTCATCGCAGCCGGAGTCCTCGCAGGACCCGTGAGCGCCGCGGCCGTTCGCGTCACTCCGATCATCAAGGGCGCCGGGACTGTCGAGATCGCCGGACCCGGTGGGACGTGGACAGCCATTTGCACGAACTCGAACACCGACGACCGCGTAACGAAGAACGACTGTCCCCAGACGGTGAGGAGCAACGATTTCGTCACGACGCTCACCATCGGCATTCGGGCGGTGCCGCTCGGAAGCCCGGCCGGTCATTGGTTCTTCGTCCCCGGCTGGCTACCAGGCTCATGCCATCAAGTCACGCCGGAAAACGTCTGCACCCTGCAGTCCCCGTTTGCCGGCACCGGGGACTTCTCCCCCCTGATCATCTTCGACGACCTCGTGACCCCAGGTCTGGTGACCTTCGTCACGGCGTCGTACTCGGACGTAGCCGATCGCACGATCACGTTCTCGATGGTCTGGAACGAGCCCGTGGACGCCCAGTGCCGCATCGACGGCGGCGCCGCCGTCCCGTGCACGGCGGACGTCACGCAGTTCACGCTGAGCGAAGGCGACCACACGCTCGACGCACGAGCCGCCGACAAGTCGGGCAACCTGAGCGGCTTCTCCTCCCCGCACGCTTTCAAGATCGTCGACACGGCGATCAACGGGGGTCCATCGAACGGATCCACGACCGGGCCGAACGTGTCGTTCCTCTACAGCACGATCGCCGGCCTCGCCTACGACTGCGCGATCGACGGGTCCGGATTCTTCGACTGCGGCGCGAATCCGTTCAGCGCGTACAACGGCCTTTCGACCGGCCAGCACACCTTCCAGGTGCGCGCGAAGAACGGCGGCTACTTCGACCACGTCCCCGCCACGCGGACCTGGACGGTGGACGCGACTCCGCCGGACACCTCCGTGACGAGCGGGCCGCCGTCCCTGACGAAGTCGAAGACCGCGTCGATCCAGTTCAACGCCTCCGAGGCGTCGACGTTCATGTGCTCCCTCGACGGAGGAGCTGCGAGCGCGTGCACCAGCCCGCTGAACCTGACCGGGCTCGGGCTCGGGACCCACCTCCTGACGGTGGTCGCGACCGATGGGTACGGAAACGCCGACGCAACGGCTGCGACCTTCAGTTGGACGGTCGACTTCGCGCCGCCGAACACGCGGCTCACGAAGGGCCCGAAAGCGAACACGACCGCACGGACGGCGACGTTCAAGTTCAACTCCACCGAGGCGAACTCGACCTTCCAGTGCAAGCTCGACAAGGGCGCCTACAAGGTGTGCAAGACAGGGAAGGCCTACAAGAACCTGAAGAAGGGCAAGCACACCGTCCGGATTCGGGCGATCGACAAGGCCGGAAACGTCGACGCAACGCCCATCGTGAAGACCTGGCGCATCAAGTAGCGCCGCCGTTGCAACAATCCAGGGGCATCGTGAACTCCGTATATCCACGCGGGATGTCCCAGGACGCAGTTCTCATCGAGCGGACCGGCCGAGGCGACCGCGCGGCCTTCGAGGAGCTCTACCGGCGCTTCGCGCGCCCGGTGCTCGCGATGGCGCAGCGGCAGCTCGGCGACTCGGGGCGTGCCGAGGACGCGACCCAGGAGACCTTCGCCGCCGTCTGGCGCTCCGCCAAGAGCTACAAGGCCGAGCGCGGCACCGCGTCCGCCTGGCTCTACGCGGTCGCGCGCCACGCGATCATCGACCGCGCCCGCCAGCGCGTCGAGCCGGCGACCGAGACGCCCGAGATCGTCTCCGGCGAAGCGGGCCCGGACGAGCTGGCCGAGTCGTCGTGGCTCTCGTGGCGCGTCCATGCGGCGCTCGAGCGGCTCCCCGAACGCGAGCGCGTCGTGCTCGAGCTCGCCTACTGGAGCGGCCTCTCCCAGGCCGAGGTGGCGTCCTACCTGGATGTTCCACTGGGAACCGTGAAGACACGGACGCGCGCGGGCCTCGCCCGGCTCGCGGGGCTCCTCGACGAGGTGAAGGAATGACCGACCACTACGAGCCCCCCCAGCTCGACGAACTCATCGGCGACGACGTCCCGGACGACCTCCGCGCCGAGCTCGAGCGCGTCGACGCGCTGCTGCGCTCGGTTCCGGCCCTGCCGGAGCTGCCGCCGCGCCTGCGCGATGTGGCGACCCCGGCCGAGAGCCGGCGGACGAGCCGGTTCACGTTCCGCCGCGCCGCGTTCGGACTCGCCACCGTCGCCGCGGTCGCGATCGGCTTCTTCGCGCTCGGCGCCCTGGTGGGAGGCGACGACTTCGACACGCAGGCGGCGATCCCGATGGAGGCGACGAAGAACGCCGAGGGCGCCGCGGCGACGATCAGCCTCGGCCCGCTCGACCCGGACGGGAATCGAACGGTGCGCCTCGACGTCAGCGGGCTGCCCGCCCTGCCCGACGGCGGCTACTACTTCCTCTGGCTCGCGAAGGACGGCGACTACGCCGCCCCGTGCGGGACGTTCGCGGTCGGCCCGGGCGACACCTCGGCGGAATGGACGGTCTCGTACGACCTCGGCTCCTACGACGAATGGGTCGTGACCGCACGCATGCCGGACGCCGACAACGCCGACGCGCCCTGGCTTCTCGAGGCGTCCGTCGGCGCCTAGCCGGGTACGCTCGCCCGCGGATGACCAAGCGGACGATTCTCCTCATCGAGGACGAGCGGTCGATCTCCGAGCCGCTCATGGATGCCCTCGCGCGCGAGGGCTTCGAGCCGATCCTGGCCGAGACGGCCGAGGCCGGGATGGACGTCTTCGCGCAGCGCGGACCCGACCTCGTGCTCCTCGACGTGATGCTCCCGGACGGGGACGGGCGCGACCTCCTGCGGCGGATCCGCGAGACCTCGCGCACGCCCGTGGTCATGCTCACCGCCCGCGGCGAGGAGATGGACCGTGTGCTGGGGCTCGAGCTGGGCGCCGACGACTACGTGACGAAGCCGTTCAGCGCCGCCGAGCTCGTCGCCCGGATGCGCGCCGTGCTGCGCCGCAGCGAACGCGAGCCCGGCAGCGAGACCGGTTCGGTGCTCGAGTCCGGCGACGTGCGCCTCGACCTGGACACGCACATCGCCATGCGCGACGACGTTCCGCTCGACCTGACCGTGAAGGAGTTCGAGCTCCTGCGCGTCCTGCTCGAGCGCTCCGGCAAGGTCGTGCGCCGCGACGAGATCGTCCACGAGGTCTGGGATCCGGCGTGGTTCGGCTCGACGAAGACGCTCGACGTGCACGTGAGCGCGCTGCGCAAGAAGCTCGGAGACGATCCCGCCGCTCCCCGGTACATCCACACGGTGCGCGGCGTCGGCTTCCGCTTCGAGCCGGGCCCGTGAGCTTTCGCGCCCGTCTCGTCCTCGGCGCGGCGTACCTCCTGGCCGTCGTGGTCGTGGCGCTCGCAGTGCCGCTCGCGCTGAACGTCGACCGGCGGGCGCGCTCTGAGGTCGAGGCCGAGGTGCTCGCGAGCTCGGCGGTCCTGGCCGCGCGCGTATCCGACCTCGTCGCCCGGGCGAACCCGGCGCCGGGCTCCGCGACGCCCGTGACGCGGACGCTGCGCTCGATCGCGCGCCAGGCGAGCGTCGGCGAGGGCAGCCGGACGCTGATCGTGGACGCCGACGGCGCGGTGCTCGCCGACTCGGACGGAACGGCGACGCTCGGCGAGCCGTACGCGACGCCCGACCGGCCGGAGCTCTCGGAGGCGCTCGGCGCGGGCAGCGTGGACGTGCGCGAGCGACACAGCGACACGCTCGGCGAGGATCTCCTCCTCGTCACCGTCCCGGTGGCGGACGGTGGCGCGGTGGTCGGTGCGCTCCGCGTTTCGGCGCCGCTCGGCGAGGTCGAGTCGAGCGTCCGGGAGAGTTGGATCGGACTGGTGCTGATCGGTCTCGCCGTCGTCGGCGCGGGCCTCGTCCTCGCCTGGATCCTGGCCGGGACGGTCGCGCGGCCGCTGGAGCGGCTGGGCGCTGCGGCCGACCGGCTCGGCGAGGGCGACCTCGACGCGCGCGTGGAGCCCGAGCAGCCGCGCGAGATCGAGACCGTGGGCCGCACGTTCAACCGCATGGCCGACGCGCTCGCCGCGAGCATGGCCGCGCAGCGCGACTTCGTCGCCAACGCGTCGCACCAGCTGCGGACGCCGCTCACCGGGATGAAGCTCCGCCTCGAGGCGATCCGCGCCCAGGGCGGTCCGGCCGCCGAGGAGGCGGCGAAGGCCGAGGCCGAGTTGGATCGACTGAGCGCCCTCGTCACCGACCTGCTCGCGCTCGCGGGCGCCTCCTCGCTCGAGTCCGAAGCGGAGTCGGTCGACCTCGGCGCGGCTGCGCAGGACGCGTTCGGCCGTTGGGAGCAGCCGGCGGAGACGGCGGGACACGCACTGCGCCTCGCGAACGGCGACGGCGCTCGCGCCCGGGCCTCCGTCGTCGACGTCGCGCAGATCCTCGACAACCTGGTCGAGAACGCCATCCGCTACAGCCCGGCCGGAGGCGAGATCGCGATCGAGGCGTCCGGCCGCGACCTGGTCGTCTCGGACACCGGCCCGGGCATCCCCGAGGACGAACGTGCCCGCGTCTTCGACCGCTTCTACCGTGGCGAGGGCGGCCGCCGCATCGCGCCGGGCACGGGACTCGGCCTTGCCATCGTGGCCGAGCTCGCTTCGCGCTGGGACGCCGAGGTCGAGCTGCTCGACGGCCCCGGGACGCGCATCCGCGTCCGCTTTCCCGATTCCTCACCAGCACCCAACCGTTTCTGAAGAAAGCCGTTGCTACCGTCGAACCCATGAGCCGCGCGCGCACCCTGATCCTCGTCCTGGCGGCCGTCGCCCTTCCCGTCGTGCTCGGGTTCGCCGTGTACGCGACCGCCGGCGCGACGTCGGCCGGATCCTCCGCCGGGCTACCGCCGGTGATCACGGTTCCGGACCAGATCGCGCGCACGCCGGCCACGACGACGACCGCGACGAGCCCGCCCCCGGCGACGACGACCACCACGCCCACAACGACGGGCCGCGAGTGCGAGGACGACGACGACTCGCTCGATCCGGACTGCGACCCGCGCGACGACAACTCGGGCAAGGGCTCCTCCGGCTCGAACTCGGGCTCCGGCTCGTCTGGCTCGAACTCCGGCTCGGGCTCGTCCGGCTCGGGTGGCGGCGACGACTCGAGCGGCCACGGCTCGGGCGACGACTGACCTACCACCTCTTTACTCGCCGCCGGGGAAGTCTTCACCGGCCCCGGGGGCGCGCTTCAGACGGCTCTTCCTAGCCTCGAAGGACAGTGATTCGAGACCAAAGGAGAGTCATGTCCACCATTGCGAAGCTCTTTCTGATCCCCGCGATTCTCGTCGCGCTCGGCGTCGGCCTCGCCTTCGCCGCAACGGGCGGCGACGACGGAACGACCAGCACGCTGACCGCGACCACCGAGGACGGGACGACCACGGGTCAGACCGGAACCGGCGGCGACGACGTGAGCGGCCCGTGCGACGAGGCCGAGCACGCCAACGACCCGCGCTGCACCGGCGACCAGCGCCCGGAGGACAACGGCAACGGCACGGGCACCGGCGCGACCACGACCACGGGCGGCGACATCAGCGGCCCGTGCGACGAGGCCGAGCACGCCAACGACCCGCGCTGCACGGGCGCCGGCGGCAACGACGGCGACAACTCCGGTCCCGGAAGCGGCTCGGACGACCGCGGCCACGACGATGACGACGACAACTCGGGTCCCGGCTCGTCGAGCTCCGGCCACGGCTCGGGCGGCGACGACGACGACGACCACGATGACTCGAGCGGCAACAGCGGCTCGGGTGGTGGCGGCCACGGCTCGGACGACTAGCCGTAGGCCTCCCTCTCCAAGGGAACGCGGCCGGGGCGACGCTCCGGTCGCGTTCGTTAACGGCCGCAGGCGGACCGTCGCGCGCATGTCGCAACAGCCCGCCCCGCGGGCACGCAGACCCCGCCCATTTAGCCGGGAGAGGAGGCCCTCTCCTGCTCGGCCCGGGAAGCGTTCGCTGTCGGCGAGTGCGTCCGGATCGGCCGAGTGATCTCACGCTAGACCCGAGTCGACAGGCGACGCCAGACCTCGGAAGAAACCCTTGCAAACGCCGTGCAGTGCGCTTACGGGGAAACGCGGCCCGCGGCCACGAACGCCGCATGGGTAACCGGCATCCGCTCCGCGAAGAAGACCTCGCAGGCGTCCGCGTAGCGGCGGATCTCCCGCTGGGCCGTCTCGGCCGCGCGCAGCGAGATGAAGTTCATGAGCGAGCGCGCGTTGATCGTCCAGAAGAACTCCGTGTAGGCGCCCACGGGCATGACCGAGCGGGCCAGCTCGCGGGCGACGCCGGCCTCGACGAGCCGCTCGTACGTCTCGAACGCCTGGTCGTAGACGGCGCGGATCTCCTCGCGCGCCTGCTCGGCCAGCTCCGGGCTCGACCGGCTCGAAGGTGTACGCGCCGGGCTTGCCGACCTGCGAGCGGACGTCCTCGAGCTCGGGCACGTAGAAGTCGTCGGTCGCCTTCGCGTAGCGCATCGAGAACTCGTTGAACGAGCCGACGCGATGCCGCATCCACTCGCGCGCGACGAAGATCGGGCAGCGGATGTGGAAGCGGAAGGCGTTGTGCTCGAACGGCGTCCCGTGCCGGTCGCGCATGAGGAAGCGGATCAGCCCCTCGTCGGCCTCGTCCATCACGTCCTTGCGCTTGGCGAACGACACGCGCGCCGCGTTCGCGACCGAGAGGTCGCTCGCCATCGAGTCGTCGAGACGCACGAAGCCGTGGTCGAGCACGCTGATGGTGTTCTCGGGTATTACGTCCGCCATGACCGCCACCGGGCCGAGTCTAGCGACGCTCCATGTCGGAGCCTCCGGCTTCTCGTACCCGTCGTGGCGGCCCGATTTCTATCCCGCGGGAACGAAGCCCGAGGAGTTCCTGCGTCTCTACTCCGAGCGGCTCACGACGGTGGAGCTGAACGCGACCTTCTACCGGATGACCGCGCCCGAGCAGTACGCGCGCTGGGCGGCCGAGACGCCGCCGGGCTTCCGCTTCGCGGTCACGATGAGCCGCGTCGTCACCGCCCGCGGGACCGTGCAGCAGGCGGACGAGTTCCTCGCCGGCGTGGCCGCGCTCGGCGACCGGCTCGGGCCCGTGCGCGTGAAGGTTCCGATGAAGCGCGACGACGCGTTCCTCGACACGTTCCTCGGCGCGTTCGAGTCGCTGCGGCTCGTGCTCGACTTCCGCCACGACTCCTGGGACGACCTCGAGGTGCAAGCTCGGCTCGACGCCGCCGGAGCCGTGCGCGCCGGCGCGCTCGAAGGCGCCGCGGACTTCCGCTACCTGCGCTTCCGCGAGCCGCCGTTCACCGACGCCGACCTCGCCGCGCTGGCCGCGGAGATTCGCCCGCTGCTCTCCCGGGAAGTCGAGGTCTACGGCTACTTCCGCCACGAGGACGAGCCGACCGCGCCCGCCTACGCCGCGCGGCTGCTCCAACTGGTCGCCGCCGAGTAGCCTTCGCCGAAAAGGAGGAAGACATGGCATTCGAGGTTCCCGCACTCCCGTACGCCTACGACGCGCTCGAGCCGACGATCGACGAGGCGACGATGAAGCTCCACCACGACAAGCACCACCAGGCCTACGTGGACAAGGCCAACGCGGCGCTCGAGGGCACCGAGTGGGCCGACCGGCCGGTCGAGCAGGTCATCGCGAACCTCGAGATCCTCCCCGCCGACAAGCAGGGCCCCGTCCGCAACAACGCCGGCGGCCACGCGAACCACTCGCTCTTCTGGGAGATCATGAGCCCCGACGGCGGCGGCGAGCCTGTCGGGCGCGCTCGGCGACGCGATCGACCTCGACGTTCGACTCGCTCGACGCGCTCAAGCAGCAGGTGAACGACGCGGGCGTGAATCGCTTCGGCTCCGGCTGGACGTGGCTCGTCCACGACGGCACCGGCCTCGCGGTCATGTCCACGGCCAACCAGGACAGCCCGATCATGGAGGGCAAGACGCCGCTCCTCGGCATCGACGTCTGGGAGCACGCCTACTACCTCAACTACCAGAACCGGCGCCCGGACTACCTCGCGGCCTGGTGGAACGTGGTCAACTGGGACGAGGTCGCGCGCCGCTACGACGAGGCCGCTGCTA
>CAWFDH010000004.1:0-119609 GCA_963814525.1 uncultured Actinomycetes bacterium
CTTCACCCGGGTGAAACCGCTGAGTGGGCGACGACGACGGATCCGTTCACGGGGATCATGCCCGGCATGAGATCGCTTCCGAACGCCCTTCACGGCAGGCGTCGAATCTAGGCGCAGATGGCGATGCCGAGCGACGCCACCGAGAGAACCGAGCCCCCGGTGGACTCGACCGCCGGCGCAACCGACCGATCGGCGCCGACCTGGGTCTGGATCGTCCTGGGCGTTCTGGGAACGGCGCTCGTTGCGGTGACTCTGGCGTTGTTCCTGGAGGCTCGTGACACGTCGGAGCAAGCGGCCGCCGGCGCGGAGTCGTCGGCCCAGCTGCTGGACGCTCTCGTCGCCGAGGTCGAGACGGTGAACGACGAGCTCGCGGCGTTCAACGCTCAGTTCGCGGCCGCCTCCGCATCGGCTCAGGCCAAGGCACAGGACAAGAAGTCTCAGAAGTCATCCTCGAACGATCAGAGCCCATGAGCACGCCGGAGCCGGACAACGGTACAGCCCCCGGCGCCTCGTCCCGCTCGGCGCGCGCCGACCTGGGCGTGGGTCGCGATCATCCTCATGGCACTGCTGCTTGCGATCGGCCTGGGCTCGCTGGCCGTCGCGCGCAACGCCGATCCGAGCACGCCGGAAGCCGTCGAGGACGTCCAGACGCTCGTGACCGAGCTGGAGATGCTGAACGCCTCCCTGGCCACGACGAACGACCTGATGTCGAACGCCATCTCGAACGCGGCGCAGCTGAGCGCGAAAGGACAGGCCAAGCTCGCGAGCCTGTCGGTCCAGCTCGGCGACGTCGACGTCGGCGTCGGCCAGGTGCGCTCGCAGCTCGGCGGCCAGCTCTCCGGGCCGACGCGCTCCGAGCTCGGCGGCGTCCAGGAGGAGCTTCAGGCCCTTCAGGAGACGCTCGCGGAGCGAACCGGGCGCCTCGAAGACGAGGAAATCGAGCGGCTCATCAGGAACATCGCCGCGATCGACAGGGAAGCCGGGATTGCATCGAACCAGGGCTTGAGGCGCACGGGCGCGATCGAGGCGGACATGGACGTGCTCGAGCGCAAGCTGGCCGAGAACGACGGGGACGACGACCAGCTCGCCGAGCTCTGGGCGTCCCTTCAGGCCGAGCGAGACCGTGCGCAGGCGCTCCGAACTGAGCTCCGCGACCTGAAGCGCACCCATGCGGGTCAGCTCTTGCAGCTGAAGCGCGCACTGGCGCTGCTCCAGCAGCGCGTCGACGAGCTGGGCCCGAAGCCCTGATCTCGACTCGGTTCGGCGTGGACCCGCCGGTTCGCGAGCCCCGTCGAATGCAGCGGCTCCGCGTTCAGCTCCGCCTCGCGCTCCGTCGGCCGACGGTCAACCGCCTACGTCGGCATCGACGTCCGGCCTGTCGCCGCATTAACCGACGTCGGCCCGCTGCACGGTCTTGCGCAGACGGGCCGACGGCGGACGCGGCGAGCTCATCGACCTTCGGCGACGGTCTCCTTGAAGCCCTGCCAGCGGGCAGTCAACGCGTAGAGCACGACGAACGCGAGCGTGACGATCAGGACGTTCCAGAGGGGATACGCCTGCGGGTAGTTCGCCATGAACGCGATCTGCTGGACCGCGTTGACGCTCACGCCGATGATGGCGAGCCAACGAGCCCAGCCTGCTCCGGCGAACAAGGCGAATCCGGCGAGGACGAGCAGTCCGCCCCAGAGGAGCGTGACCCAGCCCCACGCGGTCACGTCGATGATCGCGAGGCCCTCCGGCGTCGCCACGACGTATTCGTCCTCGAGGATCCCGACGAACCCCTGGAGGATGTCCATCGAGCCGACGATCAAGAGCACGATGGCGGCGAAGACGATCCACCCACTCCACGAGTCTTGTGATGCCATGCCGTAGCTCCTTTCTGCAGAACAATGGTTCCGACAAGTACTTCGCCGGCCATCCTCCAGTTCGAGCGGTGCGGTGTCTTCACCTGCGAGGCGATTTCACCCGGGTTATCCACTCGTCGGCTCGTGTCGAGGAAGGTTCACCCAGGTGAACGATTTGGCCGGGTGAGGACAGCAGCCGTCGACGTGCGGATACTCGTCATGCGGACGCTCGCCGCTCTCCGTGAGCGCCGAGCGTCCGACCATTTGCGTCAGGAAACCGGTACCGCCTCGCGGCAGCCGTCGAAGGCCTCCCGCAGAACGGTGCCGTCGACGTCGTCGTGAGCGCCGATGGCGATGATGCGGGTGCGACGTTCACGACCGTCCCAGTCGTCCTCGAAGGAGACGTCCACCCGCTTGCCGACGACCTGGAGGATCGTGCGTCGGTCCGGCTCCTCGACGGTGTGGACGACGCCCTTGCAGCGGTAGACGCCGGCCGGGAGCTTGCGCGCCGTTTCCTTCAGGGCGTTCAGGGAAAGCGGCTCGTCGGTCTCGTAGCTCCAGGTCCTGAAGAGCTGCGAGTGATCTGCGTGAGCACGATGGTCGCAATCGGGACCGTCACAGTCGTGGGAATGGTCGTGCTCGTCGGATGAGCGTCCACCGTCGAGCCGGGAGGGATCGAACCGGCCGACCGAGAGCAGGATCTCGAGCGGCACGTCTCCCCCGCACGCCTCGACCAGCCGGTAGCGGTGGAACCGGTCGTCGAGCCACGCCCTGATCCGCTCGATCTCTTCCCGGGTGACGAGATCGACCTTGTTGAGGATGAGCATGTCGGCGAACGCGACCTGGCGCAGCTTCAGCTCCATCATCTCCGGCGCGGCGAACACCTGCTCCGCGTCGAGGACGCACATGATGCTGTCCAGCCTGATGCGGTCGCGCATGCCGTCGTCCATGAAGGTGATGGCGATGCTCGACGGCTCCGCCACGCCGCTGGCCTCGAGCAGGATGTACTCGGGCTGCTCGGGCCGGCTCAGCACCTGCATCACCGCGGCGACGAGGTCATCGCGCACGTTGCAGCAGACACAGCCGTTGGCGAGGCTGATGATGTCCCCCTCCGCCTCGACGCCGACAACCAGCTCGGCGTCGATGTTGATCGAGCCGAAGTCGTTCACGAGGACTGCGACTCGAAGGCCGTGATCGCCGGTGAGGATGCGGTTCAGCAGCGTGGTCTTGCCGGCGCCGAGGAATCCCGTCAGCACTGTGAGCGGGATGGCCTCGGCACCGGATCGGTCGGTCGCAGTCGTCACTGCTTGGTCGCAGCCTGCTCGGCAGCCTGAGCCTGCTCGATGGCGTCGACGACGTGCTGCAGCTCATCCTGCTTGGCCGCGAGCTTCTCCTGCATGTGCTGCAGCTTCGGGGCGGCGATCTTCCCCACGTCAATCGTGACACCCGCCGGGAAGTTGACCACCTGGTCGCGATTGAGACCCGGCGGGTAGTACTCCTCGGGATCGATCTGCCGGTCGAAGACCTCCTGATCCAGGACGTCGGCAACCGTGTGCTTCGGCGTCGGGAACGTCACCTTGAGGTTCGTCGGCGACAGGTCGAACAGCTGCGCCGCCTCTCTCGGGTTCGGGCGTGACATGTTGCCCGCGTCTGGAATCACGGCCTTCCGTGTCCAGATCGAGTCCTTGTTGACGTTGACGACCACCACGTCGGGCGCGCCGAACTGGAACAGCCCGTTGTAGTGATGGCGAATCCCGGCGACGATCTCCGGGACGAGCTCCTCGTCGAAGGACACGTGCGTCACCATCGCAAGGCGCGGCTGGATCTTCTCGAACATGTAGCCGACCGCGTAGTGGACGCTGTGAGCCTGGTCGATCGTGTTCATCAGCATCATCGGCGGCATGCCGAACTTCAGCGCCTGGAGGTTCGCCGTGTCCGGCTGCACCTCGGTCACGAAGACGTCGACGCCTTTCGCCAGCTCCAGCGAGAGCTCGTCGGGCCGGCCGTCCCCTGTCCAGACGAACGACAAGCCGTTCCAGTCGAGCCGGTACGCCGAGGCGCCGTCCTTGGTGTGCGACCGCTGCCAGTGGCGGATGGTCACGCCGTCCTCGTCGTAGCAGATGCCGTTGTCGTCACGGAAGTCGAACTCGTTGACCTCGACCTCGTAGCCGTCGCCGATCGGGCAGGCGTTGAAGGAATCCGTGTGCCAGTGGGTCATCATCTTCATGCCCTCGATCATGTGCCCGATGCCGTCCTGCTCGGTGCGACCCGACGGCCCGTGGACGCGCAGCGGCTTCCAGCGCCCCACCCAGGGCGCGAAGGCGAAGAGGTACGGCAGATCGGCGTAGTGGTCCACGTGGAGGTGGGTGAAGAAGATGTCGTTCACCGTCGGCAGCGGAACCGACATCGCGATGATGTTGCGCATGCAGCCGGAGCCGAAGTCGAAGAAGAACCGCTTGCCGTTGCCGAGCTCGACCATGATGCAAGTGCCGGCCTGGGCCTTCGTGACCGGGATCGGCGTGCTGCCGATGAAGGAGATCCGCATCTCGTCTGGATTAAGCTTCCTCCTGCCCCGGGTAGTAGAGGTTGTTGCTGGCGAGGTCGGGCGTCGGGCGGTAGTAGGGCGGAAGCGTGATTCCCCCGCTCGGCACGCCGCCGTAGGGATTCCCGTTCCTGGTGTCGCCGTTGTCGTCACTCATGGCTCGTTCTCCTCTCTTGATCCACGTTGTGAGGCGACGCTAGCGCCGGAGAAATCAGGGATCGTCGCCCACGAGCCGAGTTCACCCGGGTGAACGGCGCGGTCGGGCGATGCCGCCGCGACTCCGCGGGCTCAGGATCCCGGCCAAGTTCCGAAGACGGGATCCGCAAGCGGATGGCAGTTGCTTCTGCGCCCGGGTCGACACTGCAGTGAGAAGACGGGAGCACGAAGATGTCCGTTGAGCTCGAGCAGCCCCAGGCGTTCTGGAGACGACACCTGCTCGTCATCGGATTCGCCGTCCTGCTGGTCGTGATCGTCACGGTCCAGCTCCTGGATCAGGGGGACGTCGAGCAGTGGCTCGCAGACGCGCCGGAGGAGATGGCCTACGTCCTGTGTTTCCTGCTCGTCTGGTTCGACGCGGTCATTCCGATCTTCCCGGGCGAGACGACGCTGAGCGCCGCGTCGACGCTCGCCGCCGAGGGAAGCCTCGAGCTCGAGCTGGTCATGCTGGCCGGCGCGCTCGGCGCGATCGTCGGGGACTCGTCGCTGTTCTGGATCGCCCGCAAGAACGCGGGCAAGGTGCAGGGTCAGCTCGACAAGGCACTCGAGAACCCGAAGGTTCGCGCGGGCTGGGACGCCCTCGACCGCTCTCCCGGCCTGCTGATCATCGCCGGACGCTACGTCCCGGGGATGCGATTCGCCGTCAACGCATCCATGGGGCTCTCCGACATCCCCTACCGCCGCTTCCTGCTCTGGTCATCGATCGGCGGAGTCTTGTGGTCGGTCTACACGTGCGCGCTGGCCTACAACGTGGCGACCACGCTCTCCGGCTATCCGCTCGCGTCGCTCGTCATCTCCTCGGTCATCACGTCCGCCGCATTGGCGGCCATCTACTTCGTCGATCGACGCAGGAGGAGAGGCGCGGAGGCACCGGAGGCGGTCGACGTGGGCGTGGAGCCACCGATCCCGTCCGGCACCGCCGGATCCGACTGAGTGAGGCGCAGGATGGACGCTCGGGATCGAGCCACCGGCGGCCTCGCGGCCGCGAAGGCGAGGGCCAAGGGCGCAAGCCAGCGGCACGTGTCGGTCGCGGTCCCGTTCCGCGCAGTGGAACGCAACCGGCGGGTCGCGTCGAGCGTCCTCGCCGGCGGCATGGCGTATCGGCTCTTCTTGTGGATGCTGCCCTTCGGCCTGATCCTCGGAGGCGCGCTCGGCCTCATGGACGCGGACAGCACCGAGGAGGCCGTCGAGAGCGCGGGGCTTCCGGCGGCGATCGTCAACGCGATCGGCGACGCGGCGCGTGCCGCCGAATCCGACTCGTGGTGGCTCCTGGCAGTCGGTGTGCCGCTTCTCCTCTATGCGGGATACACGGGCGCTAAGGCGGTGCAGCTCATTCATTCTCTGATCTGGGACGAGCCCCTCAAGCCTTCCAACCCGCTCAGGGCGTCGCTCGCCTTCACCGGCCTGGTGTGCGCCTTCATGGCCGCGGTGGCGCTCACCTGGTGGCTCCGTGACGCGACGTGGCTCGTGGGCCTGCTCGCCCTCACACTCACCATCGGACCGCTCGCCGCGCTATGGCTCTGGGTCTCTCTGCGCCTTCCACATCGGGACGCTCCGTGGCGCGCGCTCCTCCCGGGAGCGCTCTTCGTCGCTGTCGGCTTCCAGATCCTTCACGGGCTGATCGGCGCGCTCCTCGTTCCGAAGCTCGAGAAGTCGACCTCGCTGTACGGCGGTCTCGGCGCCATGACGACCGTGCTGTTCTTCATGTACATCGTCGGAAGCCTCGTGGTCGCCGCGCCCGTCCTCAACAGCTCGCTCCACCACGAGCTCCGCAAGCAGGCACACGACAGCCGCGCCGACGCTACGACTGGTCAGCCGGAGGCTTCACCCGGGTGAACGCTTCAGGCGGGCGATGCGCGCGGCGGGCCCGGGCGCGATCCTGCGAACGACACCATCGGCCCGTGTGGGGCCGAGCACATTGTCGACACCACGGAGGTGTTCGCATGGTGAGGGAAGCTCGTCCGAGACCCGGCCCCGGCGGTCCAGGTCGCCCCGGCCCCGGCCCGGGTGGCCCAGGTGGTCCGGGCCCCGGCCCCGGCGGCCCAGGTCGCCCCGGCCCCGGCCCGGGTGGCCCTGGTCGTCCAGGCCCTGGACGCTGATCGGCGCAGATGAGGAGGTCGTTGTGGGGCCTCCTCACCTGCGCCATCAGCGCTCGGCGCTCAGATGAGCGTGAGTTCGCGGGCTCGCGCAAGGGCATCCTGCCGTGAGGAGGCGCCCAGCTTGCGGTAGATCGACTTCGTATGCGAGTGGATCGTGTTGTACGAGAGGAAGAGCGCGGCGCCGATCTCACGCTTCGTCCGCTGCTCGTTGAGCAGCAGCAGGACGTCCCGCTCGCGGTCGGTCAGCTCGTCGGCCTCGCTCGTTCTGCGAATCGGCCGACCGAGGATGACCGTCGTCTCGTCGAGCCGACGGCGAAGGATCCCCGGATCGGCGCTTTCCTCGATGATGCAGGCCGCTTCCGCGAGGAGCTCACGAGCTTCGTCGGGTCGCTTGAGCGCTCGCCGAACCGGTGCGAGCGCGAGGAGGCACTCGGCCACAGGAAGGGCGTCCTGCCGGGCCCGCACTCGCACGAGAGCGTGCGTCAGCACCCGATCGGCCTCGTCGAGCTCCCCTCGATCGGCGAGCACGCGGCCCAGGACCACCTGTGAAAGGGCGAGGTGGCTGAGGCCGGCGAGCCGTCTCGTGTCGCCGATGTCGATGGCGGCGATCGCGTGTTCCTCCGCCAGGTCGGCTTTGCCTTCGGCCAAGGCGATGGCCGCGAGCACGGATCTGGCGTCTGAAGCGGTCGTCCAGAGTTCGAGCTCTGCAGCGTCCTCTGCCGCTCGCTCCACGAGCTGCCTTGCCTCGAGCGGGCCGTCGGCGAGGTAGCACGACCAGCCGAACAGCACGCGTGCAACCGTCCGCCAGACAGCGGTACCGTCAGCCGCGAGCAGGAGCGCGCGGCGTGCCGCCCGCAGCTGCTCTGCAACGTCGCCCCCGACGAAGCTGGCCCGGAGAAGGCTTGTCGCGGCCTCGACCGAGGCTGCTCCATCCGGGAGCGGGCCTGACCACTCGGCCGCGAGGGCGTCTCGGGAGGCATGCAGGGACCCGGCATGATCACCGGCGAGCCCCAGCAGCCAGGCCCGGGCAACGCAAAGCGGTGCGTCTGCCCGAAGAACATCCTTGGGGAACTCGTCGATCCAGCCGAGAATCGCGCCCGGTCCCTCCTCCCCCGCGAGGGACAGCCAGTTCGCGGAGACGAGGCCGGCTGCCCGGCCGTACTCCCGCGCCGCAAGCGCCTGGTGGCAGGCGTCGTCGACGAGGTGCTTTCCCGCCAGCCAGTCGCAGGCGCGGCGCCGGAGCTCCGGCACGCGCTCGGGAGAGCGGAGCATCAACTCGCGGCAGAGAAACTCCCGGAAGATCGAGTGGTAGCGATACCACTCGCGGTGTTCGTCGAGCGGGCTGAGGAACAGATCTTCCTTCTCGAGCTCGGCGAGAAGCTGGGTCGACCCCTCTCGGTCGAGCACGGCGTCGCAGAGGTCTCCGGATATGCGTTCGAGAATCGACGTATCGAGGAGAAAGGAGCGCCGGTCGGCGTCCAACTCGTCCAGCACGACCTCGGTGAGGTAGTCGACGACGAACCGATTCGAACCGTCGAAGCGCTCCAGGAAGCCATCGCGATCGTCGCAGTCGCGAAGGGACCGTCCCGCCAGTGCGACGACGGCAGCCCACCCCTCGGTTCGGGCGTGAAGCCGCGCGAGAGCATCCGGCGTGAGATCGAGCTGCAGCGTTCCGTTCATGAGCGTGTCGACTTCATCGAGGCGAAGAGCGAGCTCGTCTGCGCGCAGCTCGAGCAGGTCGCCGTTCGCGCGAAGCCGACCGACGGTGAACGGGGGATCCTGGCGTGATACGACCGCGAGCTGGACGTTCGGAGGCATGAGCTCCAGGAACGAGGCGATCGAGGCGTGGGACGCCGACTCCTTGATGAAGTGGTAGTCGTCGAGGACGATGACCAGCTCACGGTCGATCGCCTCGAGCGCTTCGGCGACCTGGGCGGCCATCGTGCTCTGGCTCGGCTGCCGCCAGCCATGACCTCAGGCGCTCGGCGGTCGGTGCAAAGGCCGGCTCGGCGTTGGCGACCGACGCGGCGATGGAGCTCCACAACACCGCCGTGTCCTCCGCGCCGGCGCTCAGCACGACCCAGGCGAAGCGCCGGTCGTCGAGCTCGCTCCACTGGACGGCGAGCGTCGTCTTCCCGTATCCCGCCGGCGCGACGACGAGCACGAGCCGTTCCCGCGACTCGACGAGCGGAGTCGTCAGCCGCTCCCGGGGAATGCGGTCGGCATGTGAGATCGGCGGGATGAGCCTGACGCTCGGCGACGTCACGCTCCGGAGGTGCTGCGGGCGGCCAGTCGATGTCCTGTCTCTGACGTCCGCTTCGGTCATGGCGTGCATCGCGGCCCTCCTCTTCGCTGAGCCATGAATCTCGCCGACCGAGCGATTTCCGGCAATGGCGCGCGCATTTCGATGGCCTTGGCGGGCGTATGCGGATCTTCGGGGGTATATGCATCCGGGTGGCTCACCCGGGTGAGCCTCTCCGGCAGGCGATGGTCGCTCCCCTAGCGGATCACTCGACGTCTCGAGCGGCGCTGACCTGGTCGCCTTCTTCTGCGAGGAAGAGCAGGGAAGCCTTCACCCGCTTGCTGACGTCCTCGGCGTTCGAGAGCCCGAGCTTCAGGAAGATCGAGTTGGTGTGCTTCTCGACCGCCCCCTTCGTGAGCACGAGCGACGCGGCGATGGCGCTGTTGCTCTTGCCCTGGGCTACCAGGGAGAGGACCTCGAGCTCGCGTGGTGTCAGCCTTGCGAGCGGTGAGTCGCCGCGAGAGCGCGCCGCGACCAGGATGTCGACGACCTGGGGGTCGATGACCGAGCCGCCCTCGGCGATGGTCTCGATCGCGTTTACCAGCTGCCCTCGGTCGTGGATCCGCTCCTTGAGCAGGTAGCCGCGGCGCTCCGACCCGAGCTCGAGGAGGGCCAGCACCTGATCCGGATCGTCGTACTGGGAGAGAATGATCACGCCGATCTCGGGATGCGTTCCGCGCAGGCCGGTTGCGATCTGGATGCCTTCGTCGCCCTGAGACGGCGGCATCCGGATGTCCGTCAGCACCACGTCCGGGCTCTCGGCCTCGACCGCCGCCAGGAGGGAGGGAAGATCGACGCAGGACGCGACGACCTCGATCTCCGTCTCGCCCGCAAGCATCTGCTCGAGACCCTCGCGCACGATCAGGTTGTCGTCGGCAAGGGCGACTCGGATCGGCACGGGGCAATCATAGAGTCGGCTGCCGGCGCGGAATCGCGCGGGTCGACCGCTAGGCGGATCGAGCCAGGGGAACCACGCCGCGGACGCAGGTTCCCTCTCCGGGCGCCGATTCGATCGTCAGCTCACCGCCGACCGCCGCAAGACGGTCGCGCATGTTCGTCAGCCCTTGACCCGGCCTGATGTCTTCGACGTCGAACCCGATGCCGTCGTCCCGAACTGCGAAGCGAAGGGCGCCGTCGTCGACGAGCGTGATCGAGACGGCGCTCGCGGTGCCGGCGTGCTTCGCGGAGTTCTGGAGCGCCTCGAGGCAGGCGAAGTACACGGCCCTCTCGAGCTCGGGCGGATAGCGGCCGACGCCGTCGGCCTTGACCGTCGTCTGGACGGGGTGTCGGCGCCCGGCGGCCCGAAGCGCCTCGACGATGCCCCGAATCGGCCAGGAGCGACGGGTAGATTCCTCGCGCGAGCGAGCGAACCTCGTCGAGTGCCTCCTCCAGCTCCGATCCGAGCTCGCGCAGAAGCGTGGTGCCACGTCCGGGTCCTCACCCATGAGCTCGCCGGCCAGCTCCACCCTCACGCGGAGCGCGACGAGCCGCTGCTGCGCCCCGTCGTGGAGGTCGCGCTCCATGCGCTGCCGTTCGGCATCCGCCGCGGCCTGGATTCGCGCACGCGACTCGTGGAGCTCCTCGAGCGAAGCGTCCACCTGCGCGGCGAGACGGCGATTCTCGAGGGACGCCGCTGCGATGGACCCCACCGCTCGCAGAAATTCCTCCTGGTCGTCCAGGGCGCGATCGTGGATGAGGAGGGCAACTGGACCGTCCTGGCCGCGGACCTCCGTCGGCGAGCGCGCCGAGTCCTTGCCGGGAAGCGTGACGCTGCGGCCGTTCTCGTCGACCCACGGTCCCCGAAGCCCGGGCGTCCAGTACGCGACCTCGAGCGACGGATCCGCGATCGCCTCTCCGATGGCGACGGGCATGTCCACGTTCGGGTCGTCCCGCAGCCGACGGGCAAGTCGCTGGAGCGCTGCGCCTGCGTACAAGCGCCTGCGAAGCACCCCGATGAGGAACGCGAGCGCAATGGCGGGAAGGGCGAGGATGAAGATCCACGTGAACACCGGGCGTCCGGCCGTGAACAGTCCGAGATCGCGCATGACGATTACAAGCAACAGCCAGCAGAGGCAGCGGGCGATCGCCACGACGGTGACCGGCGCCAGCGTCTTCCTCATCAGGTACGAGGCGGCTCGCATCCGCAGCAGGAGCAGCACGATGGTCCCGACGTAGACCGAGGTCGCCAGGTGCTGTCGTATCGGGCGAATCCAGCCTTCCACGAAGTCCGGTTCGGACGAGAGCACGAAGAAGGCGTTGGCCGGGCAGTCCATCCCGCACGAGGCGGCGGCCGCCGGCGGGGGGAAGCTCTCTGCGATCAGTGCCACCGGCGCGAAGAGCACCGCGGTGAACACCACCAACCCCCCGACGAGCACGCGCTCAGGAATCGTCTTCAGCCGTCCGCTCGGGAACGAGAGGATCAGGAAGATGATGACCGTCTCGGTGACCCAGTAGCCGATGCGGCCGACGCTGTAAAGCACCGAGCTGCTCGACTCCGCCAGCGCCGCGACGAACGACACGTATCCGGCCAGGACGAGCAGCCGGCCGAAGCGCTCGTACTGGTCCTGGCTCCAGAGCCAGACCCCCACCGCGATCGGCACGGCGATGACGACGACGCGGCCGAGCGCGATCAGCGGCCGGTTGCCGGGCTGGTCGCTCGTGATGACGACGGCGAAGGCGACGGCGCAGAGCACCAAGCCCCCGGCCCCGGCGGCGATCAACGCTCGCTGCTGCGTGGATCTACCTTCGCGGGCGGCGGCGCCTGCAAGTCCCACAGTCGACACCAGGGCACCTCGCCTCTCCGCTGTCAGTGTGCGCAAGGTTACTAAGTCGGGGCGTCGTGAGCAGGGCGAGAGTCCGGATCCCCGTGCGCATCCCAGAGCCGGCGGAGGGCAAGGGTGCCGAAGTCTTGCTTCCGGATCAGCGCCCTGGCGCCGCAGGATCCGACTTCTTCAGGCAACTCGGACAGGTCGTCGACCGAGATCAGCACGATGGCCGCTCCTGGGTGCTCCCTGGTGAGCCGACGGGCCGTCTCGATCCCATCCATGACCGGCATGCGGACGTCCAGGAGGATCAGCTCCGGTCTCAGGTCGGTCGCCAGAGCAAGTGCTTCCTCGCCCGAGGCTGCCTCGCCCAACGGCTCGAAACCAGGGGTCGAAGCGACCACATCGAGCGCCACGCGCCGGTAGTGGGCCTGATCGTCGACCACCAGCACGCCGACGGCCGTCGGCTCCTCGAGCGGAGCTGTACCCGGCGCCGTGGTTCGTTCTGCTCGCCGGCTCCGTGCGCGTGGTCACGGGTTCCTGATCCCGCGGATGTTGCCTTCGACCGAGACTCAGCCGGGGCAAACCCCGGCGCCTACCGTGTGTCGCCGTCTGCACCGACATCGGCCACTCTGTCCGCGAACGGCCCGAGCAGGCCGGCGCGGTGCCCGGGGCCGGCCGCGACCTCCACGGTTCCCCCGTCGGCGAGTGCCAGCGAGGCAATGAGCGGAGAGTCTCCAAGGCGGTGGAGCTTCTTGCGTTCCCCGTCATCGGGGGGACGCGTCGCCAGGCCGGTGGTCCAGGCGAGCTCGCCTTTCCACGCCGCCGTGCTTCCCGCCCAGGCGAACACGTCGGAGACCCAGACGCCGTGCCCCGACGTCCACCGCTTCTTGCCCGTCGGGCGGAGCTTGCACGGGATGTTTCCCGGCCGCTTCCTCAGCGAGCGGTTGCGGAAGACGAGCATGAAGATTCCGCAGGCGCAGAGCCAGAGCGGCACGCCCAGCGCTATGAGGACGGCCCAGATCACTGCCGCGGCTCTGTGCAGATGGTTTCCATGCCGTGATCGTGTCGCCGGCGCGGCAGGACGCATCGCCCGGGGCGTCGGTTCACCCGGGTGAACGAGGGCGTGGGGCGATGCTCTTCGGATGGCCGCCGTGCGACGGTGCGGACGTCGAGGCCGCCGACGTGGCGGCTCATGAGAACGAAGGGAGACAACATGTGGTGGGCAATCGGCATCGGCGGACTGATCTACGTGATCCTCGTGTTCACGCTCGGGCTGGCCACGCTTCGCAACGGCCATGGCTGGCTGTTCTTCTTCGGGATCTTCCTCCCGATCCTCTGGATCTTCGGCGCCTTCATGCAGCCGTCCGAGGAGGCGCTTCGGAGCAGCTGAGCCTGCGCGCCGAACATTCAGCGGAGTCACGCGCCGTCGCCATGCAACTAGCCGTGTCACTGGGACGCACCGCGCCCGAGCGCCCTGGCAGGGGAAACTGAGGTGGGCGCCTCGGGCCTCGTCACGATCGCGCTGCTCGTTCTCGCCTACGCGGTGGTGTCGCAACGGCTTTCGGGGACGGCGATCACCGCGGCGATGGTGTTCGTCGCCGGCGGCATCCTGGCGAGCGAGCAGGCGTTGGGCTGGCTCGATTCGTCGATCACGAGCGAGTCCGTCCGCTGGGTCGCCGAGGCGACGCTGACGGTCGTCCTCTTCTCGGACGCGTCGCGCATCAACCTCGGCGTGCTGCGCCGCGAGTACGTCGTTCCTCTTCGCCTGCTCGCGATCGGATTGCCGCTGACGATCGTGGCGGGCGCCCTGGCGGGCTATGCGCTGCTCGGCGAGCTCGTGTTCATCGAGGCGGTCCTGCTCGCGATCGTGCTCGCCCCCACCGATGCCGCGCTGGGACAGGCGGTCGTCACCGACGCCCGGGTTCCCTCTCGCGTGCGTCAGGGTCTGAACGTCGAGAGCGGACTCAACGACGGGATCTGCGTGCCGCTTCTCCTGATCGCCATCGCGATCGCCGAAGCGGAGGAAGGTGCGATCGGAAACGGCGCGGCGCTGCATCTCGTGCTCGAGGAGATCGGCTACGGATGCGTCGGCGGGGTGATTGCGGGGCTCGCGGCCGCAGCGGTGATCAGGTTCGGTGTTCCGCGCGGTCTAGTCGATTCGATGTGGCTCCAGACGGTTCCGATCGCCGGGGCCGCGCTGGCGTACGGCCTGGCCGTGTGGATGGGCGGCAGCGGGTTCATCGCCGCCTTCGTCGGCGGCGCGGTCTTCGGCGGGCTCCGTCGCGAGACCGGAGGCGAGGTGACGCTCTTCCTCGAGGAGGCGGGCAACCTGCTCGGCGCAGCCACGTTCGTCCTCTTCGGCGCCGTCATGCTCGTGCCCACCCTCGACGACCTCACGGCCGAGGTCGTCGTGTACGCGCTGCTCAGCCTGACGCTCATTCGCATGGTTCCCGTAGGGCTGGCGATGATCCGATCCGGCGCCAGGCGACCGACCGTCGCGTTCCTCGGTTGGTTCGGGCCACGCGGGCTGGCGTCGATCGTGTTCGCGGTGATCCTCGTCGAGGACGCCGACCTCGCCAACGAATCGCTCCTCCTGAACACCATCTTTCTCACGATCGCGCTGTCGGTCCTGCTGCACGGCCTGACGGCAGCCCCGCTCGCGGGGCGCTACGCGTCGTGGTTCGCGGGCCACCCGCGCGACGCGGCACCCCCGTTCGAGAGCACTCCGGCTCCGGAACACCCCCGCCCCGTTGGGCGGACAGCACTCGACCCGTAAACCACGGAAAGGACGGAACCATGGCTGGAACGGCAAGCGAAACCCCGGTCCTCGACCTGCTCGCGAGCATGACCGCGGACTCGATCGAGGCCTCGAGCCTCGACTCGGAGACTCTGATGCTCGTTCGCATCGCGGCGCTGGCGGCGGTTGACGCCCCGCCGATCTCGTACCTGATGAACCTCGGAGCGGCCAGCGAGCTCGGCATCGATCCCGAGCAGGTCCGCGGCGTGCTCGCCGCGATCGCCCCCATCGTCGGAACGGCGCGCGTCGCCTCCGCGACGGGGAAGATCGTCGAGGCACTCGAGGTCGCGATCGAGATCGCCGAGCTCGAGGATGAGAGCGAGCCAACCTGATCAACGGTGCGTGGGCGGCGGTCGCCACGGACGCCGCCCCGCATGGTTCCTACAAGCGGATGATGGGACTCGAACCCACGACCTTCTGCATGGCAAGCAGACGCTCTACCAACTGAGCTACATCCGCGTAGCTCTCCGAGTGTAGATGATCGATCGGGAACTACCGCACCCCCGGTTGGCGGTTGCGACACGGCGTCGGACGCTTGGTCGCACCCGTCCCCGAGAGCACGCCAATTCCCGATCAACCATCTAGCCGAGGGCGTCGAGCGCTTCGTTCACAAGCTGGTCGGCGAGCTTGTTGTGCTCGCGGCGCACGGCCGTGTAGTGGACGCGGCCGACGCGGCGGGCATTGCGGGCGGCTTCGATCGAGAGATCCTGGAGCGCGGCGTTCTTGATCTTGTAGACGCCGGTCATCTGCTTCACGAGGAGCTCGGAGTCGGAGACGACCTCCACGTCGTCGAGGCCGAGCTGGGCGGCGCGCTCCAGGCCCGCGACGAGGGCCGAGTACTCGGCCACGTTGTTCGTCGCGTCGCCGATCGCCTTCCCCTCGGCAGCGAGCACCGTTCCGTCCTCGGCCTCGATCACGAACCCGTACGCCGCGGGGCCCGGGTTGCCGCGCGCGCCGCCGTCGGTGAAGAGCTTCGCCTTCACAGCAACGCGTAGATGTCGTACGCGGGTTCCTCGTACGGATGCGCGGCCTTGAGCGCCGCGACCACCTCGTCCTGGCGCTCCTCGGGGAACACGGTCTCGAGCCGCACCTCCGAGACGCGCTGCTCGCGCCCCGGCTCGCCCACCTGCGGGTCGCTTCCCTCGCCGCCGAAGAACGTGCCCGTCCCGAGCGTGTACCAGGAGCAGCGCTCGTAGTTTCCGATCCTCCCCGCGCCCGCCGCGAACAGCGCCTCCCGCACCGGGTCGACGGCCTCACGCGGGACGAAGACGACGAGCTTGCGGTTCACGCGTTGTCGATCTGCGCGCGCTGGAGCTTGCCGGAGTAGTCGACGTAGACGGACTTCCACTCGGTGTAGAAGTCGAGCGCCGCCTGCCCCGCCTCGCGATGGCCGTTGCCGGTGTCCTTCACGCCGCCGAACGGGAGGTGCACCTCGGCGCCGGTCGTGCCGGCGTTGATGTACGTGATCCCGGTCTTCAGGTCGCGGATCGCCCGGAACGCCTTGTTCACGTCGCGCGTGAAGATCGACGACGACAGGCCGTAGCGCACGCCGTTCGAGATGCGGATCGCCTCGTCCACGTCGCTCGCGCGGATGAGCGAGACGGACGGGCCGAAGATCTCCTCCTGGGCGATGCGCATGCCCGGGTCGACCTCGCTGAACACGGTCGGGCGGTAGAAGAAGCCCTTGTCGAGCCCGTTCTCGGTGGCGATCTCGCCGCCCGTGAGGAGCTCGGCGCCCTCGCCCTTCCCGATCTCGGTGTAGGAGTGGATCTTGTCGAGCGCCGCCCGGTTGATGACCGGCCCGACGTCCGTGGTGTCGGCGAGGCCGTCGCCGAGCGTCATGGCCGAGGCGCGCTCGGCGAGGCGCTCCGCCAGCTCGTCGTAGACCTTGTTCCCCGCGATCACGCGCGAGGCGGCCGTGCAGCGCTGGCCCGAGGTGCCGAACGCCGACCAGAGGATGCCGTCGAGGGCGAGATCGACGTCGGCGTCGTCCATGACGATGATCGCGTTCTTGCCGCCGAGCTCCAGGTGGACGTTCTTCAGGAACGGCCCGGCGTTCGTCTGCACCTGCGCGCCGACGTCGCGCGAGCCGGTGAACGAGATGAGCGGCACGTCCGGGTGCGTGACGAGGTACTCGCCGACGGTCTTCCCCTCGCCGTGCACGATGTTGAGGACGCCCGGCGGCAGACCGGCCTCTTCGAAGATCTCGACGAAGAGCTCGGCGAGGAGCGGCGTGTCTCCGGCAGGCTTGAAGACGACGGTGTTGCCGCACACGAGGGCGGGCGCGATCTTCCAGCTCGGGATGGCGATCGGGAAGTTCCACGGCGTGATCGCGCCGACGACGCCGACCGGGTTACGGGTCGACATCATGAACTTGTCGGGGAGCTCCGACGGGGTCGTGTGGCCGAACATGCGGCGGCCTTCTCCGGCCATGTAGTACGTCATGTCGACCGCTTCCTGGACGTCGCCGGCGGCCTCGGCGCGCACCTTGCCCATCTCGCGCACCATCGTCTCGGTCAGCTCGTCCTTGCGCTCCTCGAACGTGCGCGCGACGCGGAAGAGCAGCTCGCCGCGCTTCGGCGCGGGCACCAGGCGCCAGTCGACGTAGGCGGCCTTGGCGGCCTCGATCGCGCGCTCCATGTCCTCGGTTCCGGACAGCGGAAAGATGCCGAGCACGTCTCCGTTGGCCGGGTTCTTCGTCTCGAAGGTCTCGCCGGCGGCGGCATCCACCCATTCGCCGCCGATGTAGTTGCGGTACGTCTTCGCGCCAGTCGTCGCCATCGCTCCCTTTCGTCGCTTCGCCGGGAGCGATTCTACGAGCGGGCGGCTAGGTGCGGCGCCAGGAGAAGGCCGCGGGCGAGGGATCCTTGTTCCCGGCCCGGTCGATCGCGTAGACGCTCAGCTTGTGCTTGCCCTTCGAGAGGTTCTTGAACGTCTTCGACGCCGGGCACGCGGCCCAGGCCTTCTTGTCGAGCTTGCACATGAACTTCGAGCCGGCCTCGGACGACTTGAACTTGAACGCGGCCGTCGAGGAGGACGTCGTCGCCTTCGGCTTCTTCGTGAACGAGGTGTTCGGCTTCGTGACGTCGACCGTCCAGCTGTAGGCTCGCGGGGCGTCGCGTCGGAGTTGCCGGCGATGTCGCGCGCGTACACCTGGAGCGTGTGGGCTGCCGGCCGCGAGGTTCGTGTAGGTCGGCGCGCTACACGGCGCGAACGCGCCGCCGTCGAGCTTGCAGAAGAACGTCGAGCCGAGCTCGTTCGAGTCGAACGCGAACGTCGCGGACTTCTGGTTCGTGAAGGCGTCGGCTTCTTCTCGATCGACGTGTTCGGCGCGGTCGAGTCGGGCGCGCCCGGAAGCACGAACGTCTGCGACACGCCGCAGACCTCGGCGGCCACGCCGGTCGGGTCGTAGCAGACCCTGAACGAGTAGGTGTGCCCGGCCTGGAGACCGTTCCAGGCCTGGTCGATGCGCCAGGCGCCGTCGGCGACGGCGCTGGGGCCGGCCCGAGCCGCCCACGCGCCGCTCGTGCCTTCGCGGATGTCGGTGTAGATGTTCCCCGTCGTCCCCTGCGTGAAGACGAAGCCGGACGTCGTCCACTGCCCGGCGCTCGGCCCGGAGACGTTGTTCGGCGTCGGATAGTCGACGTACGGCGGCGGCACGGCCGGCGGGTTCGCCGCCTGCTTCACGTACACGCCCTGCACCGGGAAGAGCCACGGGCTGTCCCAGCCGTCGATCATCCAGGTGCCCGCGAAGAGACACGCGGCGCAGCCGGGGCTCGTGATCAGCCCGCTGAGCGGCTGCGACGTCTTCACGGGGATCCAGATCTCGAAGAGCGAGCCGAACGCCGACGGCCACGCGGTGGCGCCGACCGGGTCGAAGCTGAGACCGCCGTACAGCCCCACCGACGTCGGCGCCTGCGGGCAGCCGTTCGGTGATTCCGCGTAGTTGCTCGCGCTCGGACTCTTGTAGAAGCAGCGCACCTTGTTCTGGTTCGTGACCGCGAGCGACGTGAACGACGGAAGCTGGATCTCGGTGTGGACGTACGCCCCGCCGGCGCATGGATTCCCGGCGATACCCCAGCCCACCTTGATGTAGTAGGTCTGGTTCACGACCGGACTGACACCGACCTCGCCGAACCAGCCGACGTACGAGCCGCCGAGAACCTCCACGAAGCCGGTCACGCAGTTGATCGTCCCCGCCTGCACCATCGAGCCCTCGTGCCAGCTCGCCGCCGTCGCGTGGCGGTCGGTGGAGAGGACCGACGGAACGAGCGCCGGCTGCTCGGACGGCCCGCCGGCGACCGTCGCCTTCCCGGGCGTGACGGCAGCGTTCGCGGCACCCGCGAACGCGAGTGCGGCGACGACGAACAAGACCCCTAGTCGCGCAGCCATCCTCCCTGGCAAGGTAGACCAGTCGGCGGCGGTTTACTAGGCCGCTTCGGGTGGCTCGGTGTCCGGGAACGTTCCCGGGACGCGTCCGCGGCGGCGGTCTCGCACCTGCCGCTTCCCACCCTGGAACGAGCCGCCGGCCGAGCGCCGGTCCGGACCCGTGCGCCGGTCGATGATGACCGTCACGTTCGGGTTGTCGGCGTAGTGCTCGACGAGCCGGTCGTAGAGCTCGTCCTTCAGCTCTGGGGGGACGACGCAGTAGATCACGGTGGTCGCATCGTAGACCCCGCTCCGGGTGGGAGCCTAGAAGCGCGGGATGTCGGGCCGCAGAAGCGTCTCGGGCTCGAAGCTCGCGTTCCAGTGGCGATACCGCTCGCCGACCTCGTCCACATCCTGGCCGCGCTCCTCGAGGCGCACCGGCTGCGACGAGTCGAAGACGACGCGGTACTGGTACCAGGAGATCTCCCAGGCGATCGTGATCACGATCTCGGGGATCGTCCCGGACAGCGGGATCATGCTCACGCGCGCCTCGCCGAGGCTCTTCGCGACGCCGGCGATCGTGCGGCTGTACGGGCTCTTGTTGAAGAGCTCGGCCGCCTCGACCAGGTGCTGCTCCTCCGGGGAGAGCCGGCGCAGCACCGGCTCGGACACGACCGGCTCGGGCTCCGCGGGGCGCGAGTCGAGGAGGCCGCCCAGCCCGCCGAACCGGCGCCGTCGCGGCTTCCGCGTCTCGTCGGCCATGAGCGGCTGTGTCGGGCTGCCTTCCTTCACCCAGCCCTGCTCGTTCGCGATCTCGATGCAGAGCGGGCACACGTCGACCCACAACTCGCCGCCGGGGCTGTAGCGCGCCGAACGCTCGCCTTGGAGGATCGTCCTCTCGCAGACGGCGCAGACTCGGAAATCCTCCTGCCGCCTAATCTGCATCAGCTTCGTTCTGGATGGCGAGTCCGAGGCATCTATGACGCTTTCGCCTCGTCCCGCGCACGCTTCGTCTCGTCGACGATCTTCTGGGCGACGTGCGAGGGCACTTCCTCGTAGCGGAGGAAGTTCATGACGTAGTCGCCGCGGCCGCCGGTGAGCGACGTGAGCGACTGCGAGTACGTGAGGAACTCGGCCATCGGAACCTCGGCCTTGATCGTGGTCATCCCTGCCGCAGGCTCCATCCCGAGCAAACGGCCGCGACGTGAATTCAGGTCGCCGTTCACCGCGCCCACGGCGTCGTCGGGAACGGTGGCCTCGAGCGACATGATCGGCTCGAGCAGCACCGGATCGGCGGCCGCGTAGGCCTCCTTGAACGCCATCGAGCCGGCGATCTTGAACGCCATCTCCGAGGAGTCGACCGTGTGGTAGCTGCCGTCCACGAGGATGACCCGGATGCCCTGCACCGGCGCGCCGGCGAGCTCGCCCGTGTGCATCGCCTCCTGGATCCCCTTGTCCACGGCCGGGCGGAAGCTCTGCGGGATGACGCCGCCGACGATCTTGTCCACGAACTCGTAGCCCTCGTGGCCCTCCATCGGCTCGAGCACGATCGTGCAGTCGCCGAACTGGCCGCGGCCGCCGGTCTGCTTCTTGTAGCGCGAGTGCGCACGCGATTCCTTGCGGATCGTCTCGAGGTACGGGACGCGCGGCTGGTGCAGCTCGACCTCGGCGCCGAAGCGGCGCTTGATCCGCTCGACGGCGACCTCGACGTGCATCTGCGAGAGGCCGGCGAGAAGCTGCTCGCCGGTCTGCTCGTCGCGGCGCAGGACGAGCGTCGGATCCTCCTCGACGAGACGGCGCAGCGCGGTGACGACCTTGTCCTCGTCGCCCTTCGCCTTGGGCGTGATCGCGAAGCTCATGACCGGCGACGGGAACCCGAGCGACGGCGGCTCGGCCGGCTTGTCCTCGGAGAGGAGCAGGTCGGCGGTGGTCGTCTCCTTCAGCTTGGCCACGGCGCCGATGTCGCCGGCCGCGAAGCCGTCGACGGAGCGTGTGGTCTTTCCCCTGGAGGACCAGCAGCTGGCCGAGGCGCTCCTTCCCGTGCGTGCGTCCGTTGACGAGGATCGAGTCGGCCTTCACCTCGCCGGTGAGGACGCGGAAGATCGTGATGCGCCCGGCGAACGGGTCGGCGAGCGTCTTGAAGACGAACGCGGAGTTCTCGGCTTCGGGCACCTCGATCGGCGAGCGGCTTCTTGGCGGGCGACGGGACGCCCTCGACGATCAGGTCGAGCAGGCCGTCCGTGCCGAGGTTCTTCGTGGCGGAGCCGCAGGTGACCGGGAAGATCTCGTCGCGCGAGACGGCGTTCTTGAGCGCGGCGGCGAGCTCCTCGCCCCCGATCTCCTCGCCCTCGAGGTAGCGCTCCATCACGGCCTCGTCGGTCTCGACGACGGCGTCGATCAGCTTGGTGCGGTACTCGGCGGCCTGCGCGGCGACCTCCTCGGGGATCTCGACCGGCTCGCCCTCGCGCGCGCCCTCGGGGTCGAGGTAGGCCTTCATGTGGAGGAGGTCGACGACGCCCTTCAGCTCGTGCTCGTGGCCGATCGGGATCTGGATCGCGTAGCAGCGGTCGGAGAACTGGCTGCGAACGCCCTCGAGCGCGGCGAAGAAGTCCGCGCGCTCGCGGTCGAGCATGTTCACGAAGATGAGACGGGAGAGCTCGAGCTCCTCGCAGCGGTTCCACACGCGCGTCGTCTGCACCTCGACGCCGGCGGTCGCGTTGACGACGAGGAGGACGCCCTCGACGACGCGAAGCGCGGCGATCGCGTCGGCCTGGAAGCCGGGGTCGCCGGGCGCGTCGATCAGGTTGACCTTGCGGCCCTGCCATTCGAGGTGGCAGATCCCGGCGGAGAGGGACATCTGCCGCTTGTGCTCCTCCTCCTCCCAGTCCGAGACGGTGGTGGCCTGGTCGACCGAGCCCGAGCCGGTTCACGGCGCCCGCCTGGAAGAGCATCGCCTCGACCAGGGACGTCTTTCCGGTGCCCCGGTGACCGGCGACTGCGACGTTGCGAATCTTCCCGGATTCGTACGCTGCCATAGGTGCGCGAGTCTACCGAGTGAGGCTCGGCCGAAAGAAAGGAGCCGTTCGCATCCACGGTCGAGGCATCGCGCGTGTGCTCCGGACGCGGATGCGTACCCCCTGTGGAACACCCCTCGCTTTTCAGCGCGTCGTCCGAACGTCCTGGGCAGACATGTCACCGAACCCGAGCCGGGACCGACCTGCTTCGTGGCGATTCGCGACGACGCAGCCGAGCTTACGGCGACGTCTGCGGCACCGAGCCGCCGAGGCGGGCCTTCAGGCGCAGGATCGCCTTCGTGTGGAGCTGGGAGACGCGCGACTCGGTCACGCCGAGCACCTCGCCGATCTCGCGCAGGGTCAGCTCCTCGTAGTAGTAGAGCGTGATCACGAGCTTCTCGCGCTCGGGCAGGCGGGCGATCGCCTCGCCGAGCGCCTCGCGCAGCTCGGTCTGGTTCATCGCCTCCTGCGGCTGCGGCGCCTCCGGATCCTCGATCGTGTCGATGAGCGCCACCGGGTCGCCGCCGCCTCCGCCGGCCCACAGCTCGTCGAGCGCGGCGATCGAGGAGCGGGAGATCTCGAGCAGCGAATCCTGGAACTCCTCCTCGGTGATCCCGAGCGCGCGCGGAGATCTCCTCGTCGTTCGGCGCGCGGTGGAGCTTCGCCTCGAGCGCCGCGATCGCCCGCTCGATGTCGCGGGCCCGCGCACGAACGGAGCGCGGCACCCAGTCCATCGAGCGCAGCTCGTCGATGATCGAGCCCTTGATCCGCGCGATCGCGTACGTCTCGAACTTGATGTCGCGCTCCGGGTCGAACCGCTCGATCGCGCCGATCAGGCCGAGCAGCCCGTAGGAGACGAGGTCGCCCTCCTCCACGTGCGCCGGGAGCCCGCTGCCGAGCCGGCCCGCGACGTACTTGACGAGCGGCGCGTACGTGAGGATCAACCGGTCGCGAAGCTGCCGGTCGCCCGTCCGTTTGAACTCGCGCCAGAGGGTCTGGGTCTCGAGAGCGCCGGCCTCCATGGTCAAAGCATACGACCGCTCACCGGAAGACCCTCCACGCCATCTCCCCCATCCACGCCGCGAGGAGTGCCGAAGCCGCGGCGATCACCCACGCGCCGCCGCCCGCCATGGCCGCCGCAACCGCGATCCCGGCGAACCCCACGGCGATCAACGCGAAGAGCCCTCCGAGTGCCGGTCGCTTCGTCCGCGCCACGCCGGGGAGTCTAAGGAGGACGCTCCAAACCGCCGACTACAATGAGCCCGCCGAGGGCCGTAGCTCAATTGGCAGAGCACCGGTCTCCAAAACCGGGGGTTGAAGGTTCGAGTCCTTCCGGCCCTGTAGTACCGCGTAGGGATGCGAGCGTCATCGGTAGTGTCGAGGGATGACGCTTCGCACATCGTCGTTCGGGCTCGTCGTCGCGACGGCGGCCCTTCTCGCCCTGGCGGCTTGCTCGTCGGACGAGACCTCGACCGGGGCGGAGTCCGCGGCGTCCCCTCCGCCGGCCGCCGGCGTTTCCACGGAGGCGCCCGAGACCGGAACCGGGCCGATGTCAGGACCGGAGTTCGAGGAGTTCACTGCCCTGGACGCCGACGTGGTCGCCCAGCTCGAGAGCTGGGCGGCGGCGCGCACCGACTGCACCGCGCTCGGCGCCGACGGCGATCTCGAGGGCTTTCGCGAATGCATCACGAATGCCGTGACCGAGGCGCGGAAGTCGCTCACGACGGCCGGGTCGACGGCACAGGCGCTGTACGCCGAGGTCGGCGAGGCGTGCCTCGCCGCGGCAACTGCGTACTCGCAGGCGCTCGGACAGCTCGCGGCGGCGACCTCTCTGGCGCAGGGCTTCGCCGACTCGCTCGACGTCCAGTCGATGCCGCTCGCCTTCCAAAGCGTCGCCAAGGCGCGCAAGGCGTACGCGAAGGCGAGCGCGGGAGTCCGCGACGCCTGCAAGCCCTCCTAGACGCCGGCTGCAGCCCGCCGTATCCGCCCAGGTCTTCCCAACGTTCTAGACTCGACGGGGTCTGAGGCTGCGGAGCCACCGGAAGGAGAGCCGGAGGCACCCCGCCTAACGAGGGAACGGGGAGACGGAGTGAGAGGGGTCTTGGGAATCGCCGTGGCGGCCGCGGTGGGGCTGACGCTCCCCATCGGCGCCGGCGCGGACCCGGGTTCTCCTCACGCCCGCGCTGTTCGCACAGCCGCGAGCGCTGCGGCCGTTTTCCCCGGCGCCCTCACCGACTCCGTCCCCGCGCCTGCGGAAGCGGGCGCGACGTTCGACGATCCCGGCCGCGACGTCCAGAGCGGGCTGGCGCCCGACGTCACCCGCACGACCATCCGGAACGACGCGGCCGGGATCATCACCTTCGACGTGGAGATCGCGAACGTGCCCGAGATCCGCGGCCGCGACTTCTTCGCGCTCTTCCTGGACGTCGACCGCGACACCACGTCGGGGAGTCCGACCTCCGACGGGGCCGACTACGCGATCGCGATCCGGGGCTCGAACGGCACCGTCGGCCTGGCGCGCTGGCACAACGGCGCCTGGGACTTCGAGACGCCGCAGGCCTCGCTCGACGCGTCGTGGTCGAGCGGGCCCACGATCCGCATCGACCGGGCCGAGGTCGGCGGGACGGCAGCGTTCCGCTTCTGGATCGGCGCGTCCTGGACGGACACCGCCGGCCGCGCGACGACCGACTTCGCTCCCGACTCGGGCACGTGGGAGTACGTCCTCCCCGGACTCGAGGCGCTACCCGGCCCGCCGCCCGACGTCTCCGCGCCCACCGCGAAGGCGCTGCGCACGACCGGCCGCGCGGGAGGTCACGTGGGCATCCGCTACCGGCTTCGAGACGACAGCGGCTCCACGTGGGAACGCGTCCGGGTCTTTCGGCCGAACGGCCGGCTCCTCTGGTCGTTCGAGACCGAGCTCGCACCGAGCCAGGCCGGCCGGGTCTACTGGGTTCCCTGGGAGGCACCGCGCGGCGTCGGTCTCAAGCTCCGCTTCTGCGTGCGCGCGTGGGACGAGGCCGGGAACGTTTCGAAGCCGAGTTGCGCGGCCTTGCGCTTGAAGCGGCATCGCTAGCAGCTAGGAGGAATCCAGCTCCATTTCGGGTACGGAGTGGTGCCGATGCACCTTCTGCTCCGCCATCGCGCGCTCGGGCTCGCGACCGCCGTCTTTCTGGGGACAACCGCCGTCGCGGCCGGGCTCGCCTTCGCGGGCTCGACGCTCGACGATCGCCGCTTCGCAGTGCCGATCCTCGCCGTCCTCATCGGGACCGGCGTCGTCGCGCTGTTCGGCTGGGCCGCCGAGCGCGCGCGGCTCGAGGAAGCGAGGGCCGAGTACGACGAGCGCACCGCCGAGCACGTCGTCCGGCAGGGCCAGGCGCTCGCCGAGACCGAGCGGCTGGGCACCGAGCTGAGTGCCGCGCTCGCGCAGTACAACACCGAGAAGCAGGAGCGCGATCAGCTCGAGAGCGAGCTTCGCGCGCGCGTCGAGGGGCTCGAGAAGGCAATGCCGGAGACGCGCGGCGACTACGAGGCGAAGCTCGACCAGCAGGCCGAGGAGCTGCGCGCCGTCCGCCGGCAGCGCGAGGGCGACGCCGAGGCGAGACGGATCGCGCGCGAATGGACGTCGAATCTTCGGGCCCAGATCGCCGGGTACGAGCGCGATCGCGGCCCGCTCGCCGATCCCGCCCCCCTGCGTCCCGTGCTCCTGCGCGCCGCGATGACGCTCGTGGCCGCCGGGCGGGGCCTGCTCGCCTCCCGTGCGGACGACGGCTCGTCGGTCACGGTTCTCTGCGACGACGGCTTCGGCGGAGGCGCCGAGGCGGCCGCGCGAACCACCCACACGGCCTTGGATCAGGGCTCCCCCGTACGGCAGAGCGCAGAGGCCTCCACCGTGCTCACCGTCCCGTTCCGCCCCGCCGGCGGCCCGGACGGCGCACTCGTCTTCGCGGACACCGGCGACGGACTGCCCGACCATCCCGACGACGCGCTGATGGCGCTCGGCGACACGGTCGGCGTCGCGCTGCACGACCTGCGCGTGCGCGAGGGGCTCCGCGAGGCGTTCCTCGCGACGATCGGCGTGCTGACGGACGCGGTCGAGGCAAAGGACCGCTTCCTGCTCGGCCACGGCGAGGAGGTGGCGATGTACGTCACCGCCGTCGCCGACCGGCTCGGCCTCGACCCGCGCCGCCGCGAGGAGCTCGTCTACGCGGCGCTCCTCCACGACGTCGGCAAGATCGCGATCAGCGAGGGCATCCTCCTGAAGCCGTCCGAGCTCACCGCCGAGGAGCGCGGGGTCATCCAACTCCATCCGCGGATCGGCGCGCAGCTCGTGCGCCAGGTGGCCGCGCTACGAGGGATCGAGCCGGCGGTGCTGCACCACCACGAGCGCTGGGACGGCGGCGGCTATCCCGACGGCCTGGCCGAGGATGCGATCCCCGTCGAGGCGCGCGTGCTCGCGGTCGCGGACGCGTTCAGCGCGATGACCGCCGACCGGCCCTACCGCGCCGCGCTCTCGTTCGACGAGGCCTGCGAGGAGCTCGAGAGCTGCGCCGCGACCCAGTTCGACCCGGTGTGCGTTCGCCTCTTCGTCGAGGAGGTTCGCCGTCGCCCCCCTCGTCCGGTCTCGCGGCTGACGCCCTCGGACGAACCCTCGCCGAGGTCGCCCCGGAGCGCCGCGGCGCATCAACCGCATCGCCCGCCTCGCCCGCTCCGCCGTTCGCGGCGTAGCGCCTCGGCACACATTCGGCACGGCCCGGCACGTTCGTCACAGACACGTGCGGTTTCGGCGTTACGCTGAAAAGCGAGGGGTGTTCCAGAAGGGGGTCCCCGGGGAACGGGTCCCGCGCCTGAGTGCATTAACCCGGCGCTGGCGCCGGAGAACCGCGGAGTATCACTCGCGCCGTGGTCCGGGCTGAGCCTCGAGCGGCCGCCGCACTCTGACTCTCGCGGCCTGCGTGATCGGCTCCTCGATCGCGTTCATCGACGCGACGGTCGTGATCGTCGCGATGCCGACCATCGAGGAGGATCTCGGCCTCGGACTCTCCGGCCAGGAGTGGCTCTTCCTCAGCTACTCGCTCGCGCTCGCGTCGCTCTACCTCGTCGCGCGGCGCGGTCGGCGACCGGCTCGGGCGCCGCACTGACGTTCAGCGCCGGCGTGGCCGGCGTTCGCGGTCGCGTCGGCTCTCGCCGGCGCGCGCTCCCGACGGCGCGGTGCTGATCGCGGCGCGCGCTCTCCAGGGCGTCGGCGGCGCGTTCCTGACGACCAACTCGCTCGCACTGCTCCGCGCCGTGTACGGCGACCAGGCCGGGCACGCGATCGGCCTCTGGACCGCCTTCACGAGCGTCTCGACGATCGTCGGGCCACCCGTCGGCGGAGCGATCGTCGAGTGGACTTCGTGGCGCTGGATCTTCTATCTCAACCTCCCGCTCGCCGTCGCTCACGATCGGCCTCGCCGCATGCTCGGCCGCTGCGACGAGCGCGGCCAGCGGGGCACGCGGCAAGCTCGACATTCCCGGAGCGATGCTCGCCGCCGTCGGGCTTCGGCCTCTCACGTTCGCGATGGTCGAGGGCGCCGACCGTGGGTTCGCCGGCTACTGGTGGGCGTTCGCTCGGCGGTGCCGTCGCGCTTGTCGCGTTCGTGCTCGTCGAGCGCCGCGTCGCCGAGCCGATGCTCCCGTTCGCGCTCTTCCAGGGCGGCAACTTCGCAGCCGCGAACGCCGAGACCTTCGTCACCTACGCGGCGCTCTACGGCTACCTCGTCTTCTTCACGCTCTACCTGCAGACGCTCGGGTTCAGCCCGTTCGAGGCCGGTCTCATCTCGACCCCGTCGAGCATCATCCTCGTGCTGTTCGCGACCCGGTTCGGGACGCTCGCCGACAAGCACGGGCCACGGCTCTACCTGACGCTCGGGCCGGCGCTGATCGGAGCCGGAGCCCTGCTTTCGCATCGGGATGACCGAGCGGTCCGACTTCTGGACGTTCGGGATCGCCTCGCTCGTAGTCTTCTCGTTCGGGCTCGCCGTCCTGGTCGCGCCGATCACCTCGACGGCGCTCAAGTCGGCGCCAACGGAGTTCGCGGGCATCGCCTCAGGCGTCAACTCGACGCTTTCTCGGCTCGGGAGCCTCACGTCCGTCGCCGTGATCGGACTCGTCATCTCACTGGTCTTCGCGTCGTCGACGAACGTGGACGCCGACCCGCTCTCGATCGGCCAGACCGGCGAGGCGCTCGCCGGCTCGATCGACGCCTACCGCGCCGGGATGATGGTCACCGGCGTGCTCGCGCTCGCAGGCGCGCTGATCGGCGCGTTCTGGATCTCGAACCACGAGGCGCGCGGCGAGACCGCTACGCAGCCTCAGGTTCCGGCGGCCGAAGCCGGAAGCTGAGCGCCGCGGCGCGCGCCCTTAGTGCGTCGGCTGCCTGTTCACGCGTCTCGGCAACGCCGTAGAGGATCGCGAGGCGGTAGCTCCCGACGTCGTTCGCGCCCTGCTCCGACAGAAGCGCGCCCGGCCCGACGAGGATCTCCAGATCGTCATCCGGATCGGGCACCGCCTCCACGTAGGCGTCCTCGAACACCCGCACGACGTGGCTGACCGCGACGCCGTGCGGCGGGCTCGGATCCCAGCGGGGATCGTCGCCGCAGGCGAGCTCGAACAGCGCGTCGTAGGTCGAGCGGCCATGCGTGGCGAGAACGAGTGGCGCGAACTGCGACGCGATGCGCGCGTTCACCTCGACGATCCCGGGCGGCCCGTCCGCGGGGACGAAGAACTCGACGTTGAAGAACGCGTCGTCGAGCTCGTGGGCGGATGCGAGTCGACCCGCCAGCTCTGCGAGCTCGCGCCGGCGCTCGGCCGGAAGCGCGCTCGGGTACTCGAACCGCTCGAAGCTGATCGTCCCCGGATACATCACGGAGTCGGTGATCCCGATCACGGTCGGCCGGCCACCGTGGACGAAGCCCTCGACCGTCACCTCCATGCCTTGGAGGAGCTCCTCGGCCACGAGGCCGTGGAGGTCGCCGACCTCGAGGGCCGCCTCGGCGGCGATTGCCTCGTGACGCTCGGCGTACGCGTCGGTGACCGGTCGTGGGATGTCCGCGGCGGTCTCCACGCGCACAGCGCCCTGGGACAACCGCCCCACGCTCGGCTTGACGAAGTACGGCAGCGGCGGCGGCTCGTCGCGTCCCAGGAGCGCGACCGCCGGCGTCGACTCGGGCGCGACCGCGCGCTGGATCGCTCGTGAAGTCGGCTTGTGCTGGCAGGCGAGCACCGAGCGCGGCGACGGGCCCGCCAGTCCGCGGCGAGCCGCGAGGATCGAGGCCAGGAGCGCGGATTGATCCTTCGTCGCGACGATCGCATCAGCCTCGACCTGCTCGTACTCGGCCAGGAACGCCCCGGCGTCGAATTGCTCGATCCGATCGATGTCCTCCCCGGCGAAGGTCACGCGGTAGCGGGAATCGAGACCGGCCGCCGTGACGGCCTTCCGATCCCGATCCTGGGGACAGAGGACGAGGACGTTGCGCATCGCGGCGTGGAAGGGCGAGATCCTATCCGGGCGAGGTGCGCCAGAATGACGGCATGCCTGCGCCGACTCCGCTCGAACTCGCACCTGCCGAGCTCGGTGGCGGCCGCGCGCTCTACCTGAAGCGCGAGGACACGCACGAGCTCGGCGCGTTCAAGTGGCGCGGAGCGCTCCCGACGCTCGAGCGCTACCGGGCGGACGGCGCCGACGCGGTCTACACGGCGTCGACCGGGAACCACGGCGCGGCGACCGCGTGGGCAGCGCAGCAGCTCGGGATGCGCGCGGTCGTCTACGCGCCCGAGGGCGCGACGCAGGCGAAGCTCGCGCACATCGAGCGGCTGGGCGCCGAGATCAGGCTCGGAACGGGCGACCTCGACACGGTCAAGGACGGCGGAAAGGCAGATGCGGAGCGCGACGGCGTCCCGTTCTTCGAGGACGGCGCCGAGCGGGAGCAGTACGAGGGCTACGGAGACATCGCGCGCGAGCTGGCGGAGCAGCTGGACGCCCAGCCGGCCGGCATCGTCGTCCCGGTCGGAAACGGCGCGCTCGTCGGCGGGGTCGGGCTCGCGGCGGAGGAGCTCTGGCCCGGGACGCAGCTGATCGCGGTCGCGGCCAAGGAGGCGCCCGTGATGGCCGACAGCTGGAACGCCGGCCGCTGCGTGGAGTCGGATCGCAGCGCCACGTTCGCCGACGGCCTGGCCGTTCGGGTCGCGATCCCGTCGGCCGTGAACGTGCTCGGCGAGGTCGTCACCCGGTTCGTCACCGTGAGCGAGCGCGCGATGGCCGAGGCCATGGGCGCACTCTGGCGCGCGGGGATTCGCGTCGAAGGCTCAGCGGCGGCTTCCCTCGCCGCGGTGCCTCAGCTCGACGACGTGGACGGCCCGCTCGTCCTCATCGTCACCGGTCGGAACGTGGACGACGATCTCTTCAACCGGGCGGTGGAGCGGCCGGAGTCCTTCCCGGACTGAACGGCTCGAGCCATGGCTGCCCCTCGCCGAGGAGCGCCGCCGCGACCGCCTCGCCGCACGCGAAGCCCAGCACGTTCCCGTGTCCGGAGTAGCCGGCCGAGACCCAGACGTTCTCGCGCCCCGGCAGCGGGCCGACCAGCGGGAGGTAGTCCTGCGTGAAGCCCATGATCCCGGCCCAGCGGTGCGTGATCGGCGGCGTCGAACCGAGGAGCTCGGCGAGCAGCGTTTCGAGGCCGCCCTGGATCAGGTCGTTCGTCGTTTCCTCGAGCCCGGTCTCGCCTTCCAGGTCCAGATCCCGGCGTCCGCCGGCCACGATCCGGCCGTCGGGCAGCTGCTGGACGTAGTCGTAGCCCCACCGGCCGTAGAGCGGGCAGGGGATCACGCCCGGCTCCACCGGTTCCGTCGCAACGACCTGGCCCCGCACGGACTCGATCGCAGCGTCGAGCTCGGGAACGAGCCCGTCCGTGTAGCCGTCGGTGGCGACCAGGACCACGTCCGCCGTCACGACGCCGTGCTCGGTCTCGACGCGTGCGTCGTCGACCGCGGTGACGCGGGTGTCCTCGGCGATCTCCGCACCCGCCTCGTGCACGAGGGCGGCCAGCCGGCGGATCCAGGCTCCCTGGTCGAGGGCACCGTCGCCCGCATGGAAGATCCCGCCGAGGGACCAGCCCTGGGCTGCGGGTGGAAGCTCGTCCGGCCCGCGCCACTCGACGGAGAAACCGTCCGCAACGAGGGCGCGGGCTTCGGCCCGCACAGCGGAGAGCTCGTCCTTGGTGTTCGCGACCCGGAGGCTGCCGACGCCACGGAAGTGCTCGCCCGCGAGCGCGCGGACCCGTTCGAGGGCGGCCTCGGTGGCCCGCATGACCTCCGGCAGCGGCGCGACGTCGTACGGCGCGGCGGTTCCTCGCAGGGCGAAGCCGCCGTTCCGTCCGCTCGCGCCGGTTCCGGCGCGCCGGGCTTCGATGACGCGGACGCGCTTTCCCGCGGCGGCGAGCGCGCGGCCGCACGCGAGACCGGTGACTCCGCCGCCGACGATCGCCACGTCGACCGTCTCGTCGCCGGGGAGCGGGCCGTAGAACGGAGCGGGAGCGTCGAGCCAGTAGGGAGTACCCACGGTGCGATCGTACGGGCTCCGGGCGCGCGCAACACGTCGAGCCTCATCGCGCCGCCCGGTAGCGCCCGTCGGCCTCGAAGGCGAGCCCGCCGAGCTCGAGCTCGACCAGCGCGCCGGCGACCTCGGCTGCGCCGAGCGCGGTGAGGCGCGTCAGCTCGTCCGCGCCGCGAGGCTGGTCGGCGAGGAGCTCGAGCACGCGGCGCGCCGGATCCGACACGGCGCTCGCGGTGCGCGCGACCGAGGGCGGCTCGATCCCGAGCGCATGGAGCACGTCCTCCGTCCCGAGCAGCGGCGCGGCGCCCTGGCGAATCAGCCGGTTCGTCCCGGCCGAGAGCGCGGACGTGATCTCGCCGGGCACGGCGAAGACCTCGCGCCCGAGCTCGAGCGCGAAATCCGCCGTGATGAGCGCGCCGGAACGCTCTCGCGCCTCGACGACGACCGTCGCGAGCGCGAGCCCGGCGATGATCCGGTTGCGAGCGGGAAAGCGCCAGGGCGCCGGCTCCACGCCCGGCGCGTACTCCGACACGATCAGCCCGTCCTCGGCGATCCGACGCGCCAGCTCCGCGTGGCGGGCCGGGTAGTCGCGGTCGATGCCGCAACCGAGGACGGCCACCGTTCTTCCGCCCGCGTCGAGCGCACCACGGTGCGCGTCGGCGTCGATCCCGCGCGCCATCCCGCTGACCACGACCAGCCCTGCCCCGGCCAGCTCACGGCCCAGCATCCGCGCGATCTGCGCCCCGTACGGGGACGCGCTTCGCGCGCCGACGACGGCCACGGCGGGCTCGGCCGAGCACCCTCGGCGCGGCGCCGCCCCGCAGGTACAGCCGCTTCGGCGGATCGTGCAGCTGCGCGAGGAGAGGCGGAAACCCGGCGCGCCGGCGATCGAGCACCGGGACGCTCATGCGATCGAGAGCTCCGACGGCGAGCGGTAGGAGAGCGCCTCGGCCACGTGCTCCGGTGCGACCTCCGACGCTCCGGCCAGAGCCGCGATCGTCGCCGCGACCCGGCCGACCCGGGCATGGCCGCGCGCCGAGAGACCGAGCGAGTCGACTGCACGGGCGAGCAGCGCGTTGGACGCTTTGGTTCGCGTCGGCGGATCGTCACGCAGCCGCGCCGCCCCGGCCGCGACGCGCTCCGCAACCCGCGCCGAGGACTCCCCGCCGGGCCCGGCGACCTCGCCCGATCGCGCGCGCGGCACCGTCAGGACGAGGTCGAACCGGTCGAGGAGCGCGCGCGAGAGCTTCTCCCGGTAGGCCGAGAGCCGCCCGGGCGAGCAGGAGCACTCGACCGCCGGATCGCCGCGCGCGCCGCAGGGGCAGAGGTTCATCGTCCCGACGAGCAGAAAACGCGCCGGGAAGACGATGCGGCCGCTCACACGCGCGATCGCGACGAACCCGTCCTCGAGCGGCTGGCGGAGACCCTCGAGCGACGGGCGCGGGAACTCCCCCAGCTCGTCCAGGAGTAGGACGCCGCGGTGGGCGAGGCTCGCCTCGCCGGGACGCGGTCCCGGGCCGCCGCCGATGATCGCCGGCGTCGAGGCGGTGTGATGCGGAGCGCGAAAGGGCGCCAGCTCGACGAGCGGCTGCCCTGCCGGGAGCACGCCGGCGACCGAATGGATGCGAGTGACCTCGAGCGCCTCGTCGCGCGTCAGCGCCGGGAGGATCCCGGGGAGGCGCCGCGAGAGCATCGTCTTCCCCGTTCCCGGTGGCCCGGCGAGCAGCAGGTTGTGACGCCCGGTCGCGGCAATCTCGAGCGCGCGGCGCGCCCGCTCCTGGCCGCGGACCTCGCCGAGGTCGGGCTGCGGCGGAACAACGCCACGGACCAGCTCGGCGACCGGCTCCGGCTCGCTGCGACCGCGCAGGTAGGACGCCGCCTCCGCGAGGTGCCGCACCGGGATCGCCTCCACTCCGGCGAGCGCCGCCTCGGGCGCGGATTCGGCTGCGCAGAGGAGCCGCGTGAGACCCGGCGCGCCGCGCGGCCTCGGCCGCGACGATCGCTCCGGGAACCGGCCGGACGCGCCCGTCGAGCGCGAGCTCCCCGAGCGCCGCGTGCTCGCGCAGCCGCCCGACGGGAACCTGCTGCGACGCGGCCAGCACCGCCAGCGCGATCGGCAGGTCGAAGCCCGAGCCTTCCTTGCGCACGTCCGCGGGCGCGAGGTTGACCGTGACGCGCCGCAGGGGCCATTCGAGCTCGGCGCTCGCGATCCCGCTGCGGACCCGCTCCTTCGCCTCCTGGCAGGCGCGGTCGGGCAGTCCGACGATCGCGAACGCCGGGACGCCCCGCTGGAGATGGGCCTCGACCTCGACCGGCCTGGCCTCGAGGCCGACCAGCGCATGAGTGGTGGCGCGCGCGAGCACCCTTCCAGGCTAGGCGGCAGAACCGGCCTATTTGCACGTCTTTTGTGTCAGAAGGGCGTCAGAACGGCACGCGTTCGATTCGCCGGCCGCGCACCGCGACCGCCTCTAGCGCCACCTCGCAGTCGCCCAGCTCGGGACGTGACTGCGAGCCATGCCTCGGCAGCACGCTTCACCCGCCTCGCCTTCTCCTCGGTGACCATCTCGCTCGGATCGCCGAAGCCGTCGCCCGACTTCGCCTTCACCTCGCAGACGACGACGCGGTTCCCGCGGCGCACGACCAGGTCGAGCTCGTTTCCTCCCGCCCACGCGTTCGCGGCGAGGATCCGATAGCCGCGCAGGCGGAAATGCAGGCGGACGCGGCGCTCGGCGTCAGGCCCGAGCCGTCGCGGCTTCGAGCTCACGGTCGTAGCAGAGCGCCTGGAACGACCGGCGGTGCTGGACGCTCGGCCCGCGCTCGCGCACGGCGGCGGAGTGGCGCGGCGTGATGTAGCCGACATGCGATGCGAAGCCGTAGTGCGGGAAGAGCGCGTCGAGCCGGCGCATGGCGCGGTCGCGGCTGACCTTGGCGACGATCGAGGCGGCGGCGATGGCGGCGCTCTTCGTGTCCCCGTCCACGACGGCCTGGTGCTGCGGCGCGAGCGGCCCGAGGCGGAAGCCGTCGACGAGACAGACCTCCGCCGGCGGCGTCAGGGCGGCGAGTGCTTCACGAAGCGCCCGCAGATTCGAGCGGTGGAGGCCGTCGCGGTCGATCCCCTCCGACGGGACGACGCGGACGATGATCTTCGTCGCGCACGCGGCCACCGCATGGAAGAGCCGCTCGCGATCCTCCGGAGCGACCTGCTTCGAGTCGTTCAGGAGCGCCAGCGGGCGCACGGCGTGGTCGCGCAGCCGCTCGTAGTCGAAGAGGACGCCGCCGATGACGAGCGGCCCGGCGAGGCTTCCCCGCCCCGCTTCGTCGACGCCCGCGACGTACCGCGCACCGAGCTTGCGGTCGAACGAGAGGAGTCTGGCGCCGCTTTTTCGCACGACGTCCACGATACTCGCCGCTACCGACGCGTCCCTAGTTCGCGCCGAGTCGGCACGAAGTCGTGACGCGGGCGTTACTTGTCGGCGGGGACGGGTTCGGCTTCGGCTTCCGGCTCGGCCTCGGCGGCCGCTTCGGGAGCCTCGTCCGCAGGAGCCTCATCCGCAGGAGCCTCGTCCGCCGGAGCTTCCTCAGCCTCAGCCTCGGGCGTCTCTTCAGCCTCGGCCTCGACCTCGGGGGCCTCGTCGGCCTCGACGGCCTCGGACTCGGCGGCCTCCGCCTCGACCGGAGTCTCCTCCACGTCGACGGGCTCGGCCTCAGGCTCCTCCGCCTCGAGCGGCGCGCCCATGACGGCGGGGCCGGGGCGCACGTTCAGCTTCTCGCGCACGCGGGCCTTCTTGCCGACCTTGTCGCGGAGGTAGTAGAGCTTGGCGCGGCTCACGTCGCCGATCGCCTTGACCTCGATCTGCTCGATCTTCGGGCTGTGCACCGGGAACGTCCGCTCGACGCCGACGCCGAACGAGTTCTTGCGGACGGTGAACGTCTCGCGGGCGCCGGGCCCCTGGCGCTTGATGACGATTCCCTCGAAGACCTGCACGCGGCGGCGCTGGCCCTCGATCACCTGGAAATGCACGCGAACGGTGTCCCCGGCCTTGAACCGCGGAATCTGACGCAGCTGGCGCTGCTCGATGCGTTCGATGGAGTTCGACATGAAAAGAGTTCGGCGACGAAAAGCCGGCGAGGAATGCTAGCGAATGCCGATTCGCTGTGGCGGCCAGTAGATCGCGAACACCTTGCCGATGATGTTGTCGCGCGGCACCGAGCCCCACACGCGGCTGTCGCACGATTGCCCGCGGTTGTCGCCCATCATGAAGTACTCGCCTTCCGGGATGACCCGCTCCTCGAAGTCGGCGTCCTTCCTCGCGACCGGGGTCAGGTAGGACTCCTCGAGCGGCTTCCCGTTGATGTAGACGACGCCCTTGCGCGCCGAGATCCGGTCGCCGGGGAGGCCGATGAGGCGCTTCACGAACGTTCCGCCGGCGCCGCAGCTGGCGGCCGCGGGCGGCGTCTCGAACACGATGATGTCGCCGCGCTCGGGATCCGTGAAGCGGTAGATGAACCGGTTCGCGAGCACGCGGTCGGAGAAGCGGGCCTCGCAGCCGTCGTCTTCGATGGCGCGCGCGCAGTGCAGCGTCGGCTCCATCGACGAGGAGGGGATCCGGTACGGGTTCACGACGTACGCCTTGATCACGAGGACGGCGCCGATCGCGATGACGATCGTGAGCACCCAGTCGATGATCGAGCGCCACGGTGGTGGGATCCGCCCCATGAGGCGGTCGATGGGGTTCCTCAACGGATCCCCTGGAGCACGTGGTGCATGCGCTCGCCCTCGGAGCGCTCTCGGCTGCGCTCGAGCCGCCACTCGTCGATCGCGCCGTGGTTTCCGGAGAGGAGCACGTCGGGGACGCCCCAGCCGCGGAATTCGGGCGGGCGCGTGTAGTGCGGGTACTCGATGCCGCCGTCGAGCGCCTCGGAGAAGCTCTCGTGCTCGCCGCTCCCCTCGCTGAGCGCGCCGGGAAGGCGCCGCGCGACCGCGTCGAGCAGCACCATCGCGGGCAGCTCGCCGCCGGAGAGGACGTACGGGCCGATCGAGACGGCGTCGGTGGCGACGTGCTCGACGACGCGCTCGTCGAAGCCCTCGAACCGCGCGGAGAGCAGCGTCAGCGACTCCTCGCCGGCGAGCTCCTCCACGAGCGGCTGGTCGAGCGGACGGCCGCCCGGCGTGAGCGCCACGATCCGCCGCTTGCTCCAGTCGCCGTAGACCGCGTCGAGCGCGGCGCAGACGACGTCCACGCGCAGGACCATCCCGGCACCGCCGCCGTAGGGCTCGTCGTCGACCTGTCCGGCGCGAAGCGGCGTGAAGTCGCGGTAGCTCCAGAGACGGAGGTCGAGCTCCTTGCCGAGCACGGTCGCGAGCGGCCGGTGCTCGGTGAGCCAGGCGAACGCAGGCGGGATGAGAGTGAAGACGTCGATCTGCATCAGGGCGGCCTCTGAGATTAGCTCTCGCCCGCGAAACCGGGCGCAATGACGATGCGGCCGCCCTCGAGATCGATCTCCACGACGCATGCTTCGACGAGCGGGAGCGCGAGGCCCGAATCAAGCCGTAGGACATCGTTCGCGACCCCGGGCTCGATCTCCTCCACCCTGCCCAGCTCGCGGCCGCCCTCCTCGCTCACGGCGAGTCCGCGGAGCTGGAACTCGTAGTAGCTGTCCTCGTCGGGAGGCGGAAGCTCGGACTGCGGCAGCTCGAGCTCGGCGCCGCGCGGACGTCGCGGTCGAGCTTGATCACGAGCCGTCCGCCGGAGCGCTTGGCCGCGATCACCTCGGCCGGCTCGCGGTCCGCGTACACGCGCGCGCCCACCGCGAAGCGCTCGGGCGACTCGCTGGGGCGCTCGACGACGAACTCGCCCTTGAGACCGTGCGGACGGCCGACCCGGCCGACCGAGACCCAGTCCTCAGCCAACGATCTCGAGCTGCCGGCGCTCGCCGGCCTTCGCGCCGCTGGCGCGGACGAGGATGCGCAGCGAGCGCACGATCCGCCCGCCGCGGCCGATCACCTTGCCGAGATCTCCCTCGGCGACGTGCAGCTCGTAGACGACCGAGTCCTCGTGCTCGACGCGCTCGACCTTCACCTGCTCGGCGTCGTCGACGAGGTTCCTCGCGACGTACGTGAGCAGCTCTTCGACGCCGGCGCTCACTAGGAGGAGCTCGCGGCGGCCTTCATGAGGCGCTTCACCGTGTCGGACGGCTGTGCGCCCTTCGAGATCCAGTCGTCGATCTTGGCCTGGTCGAGATCGATCGTGGACGGGTCGGTCTGCGGGTTGTAGCGCCCGACGATCTCGATGAACCGGCCGTCGCGCGGCGAGCGGCCGTCGGCAACGACGACCCGGTAGATCGGATTCTTCTTCGAGCCCACCCGGGCCAGCCTGATGCGTGTAGCCAATTCGTCTCCTCTTTAGCGCCGCTGCTGCGCGGCAATCGACTTCAGGTTAGGCATTTTGCCCTTTCCCATCTGCTTCATGAGCTTCTGCATCTGCGTGCGGGCGGCCATGAGGCGGTTGACCTCCTGGATGGTGGTGCCGCTGCCGGCCGCAATCCGGGCGCGCCGCTGGCCGTTGATGATCTCAGGCCGGCCGCGCTCGCCGGGGGTCATCGACAGGATGATCGCCTCGACGCGCCCCAGCTCGCGGTCGTCCACGTTCACGCCGCGCATCTCCTTGCCGAGCCCGGGGATCATGCCGAGCACCGACGACATCGGCCCCATCTTCTTCATCATCCGCTGCGCCTGGAGGAAGTCGTCGAACGTGAACTGGCCGGAGCGCATGCGCTTCTCCATCGCGGCCTGCTCGTCCTCGGTCGCCGCGGCCTCGGCCTTCTCGATGAGGGTCATGACGTCGCCCATCCCGAGGATCCGCGAGGCCATGCGGTCGGGATGGAACTCCTCGATCTGGTCGAGCTTCTCGCCCGTGGAGACGAGCTTCACCGGCTTCCCGGTCACGGCCCGAACCGAGAGCGCCGCGCCGCCGCGCGCGTCGCCGTCGAGCTTCGTCAGCACGAGCCCGTCGAACTGGACGTGCTCGGCGAACGCCTCTGCGACCGAGACCGCGTCCTGGCCGGTCATCGAGTCGAGGACGAGGAGCACGTTCATCGGGTTCGTCGCCTTGCGCACGCGCGCGAGCTCGTCCATCAGCTCGGCGTCCACGTGGAGACGGCCGGCGGTGTCGACGATCACGACGTCGCGACCCTGCGCCTTCGCCTGTTCGAGTCCGTCCTTCGCGACGGCGACCGCGTCGGTCGTGCCGCGGGCCGCGTACACCGGAATCTGGATCTGCTTGCCGAGCTGCTCGAGCTGGTCGATCGCGGCCGGGCGCTGGAGATCCGCTGCAACGAGCGCCGGCGCCTTCCCCTGCTTGCGCAGGAGCAGCGCGAGCTTGGCGGCGAAGGTCGTCTTCCCCGAGCCCTGGAGCCCGGCGAGGAGGATCACGGTCGGCGGCCGCCCGGCGTAGGCGAGCTTCGAGCCGCCCGTGCCCATGAGCTCGGTCAGCTCCTCGTGCACGATCTTCACGACCTGCTGGCCGGGCGTGACGCTCTTCATGACGTCCGCGCCGAGCGCCCGTTCCTTCACGCGCGCGACGAACTCCTTGACGACCTTCAGGTTGACGTCGGCCTCGAGCAGCGCGAGACGGATCTCACGCGCGGCCTTGGAGACGTCCTCCTCGGACAGGCGTCCGCGGCCGCGGAGATCGCCGAGCGTGGCTTGCAGTTTGTCGGAAAGCGTGTCGAACATAGGCGGGCCGGAAAGTGTAGCTATGCACTTTCTCCCAATTCACCAACAGAAGGAGCATGAAATGGCGAATATCGCGAAGGTCATCCGCGTCATCGGCCAGTCCCCCGAGAGCTTCGCCGCGGCCGCTCAGGTGGCGGTCAGCGAGGCGTCCGAGACGGTTCGCGGCATCAGCGGCGCGCACGTCATCGAGATGAGCGCGGTGGTCGAGGGCAGCAACATCACGATGTACCGCACCACCGTGGACATCGCGTTCGGAATCGAGCGCTAGCCGCCGGGTGAGGCGGTCGATCGCGACCTCGAAGGTCTCGGTCGGCGACGGGATGCCCGTCATCTCCTCGTAGTGGTCGAGGTGCTGCTGCACGGCGGCCGCGCTGGCGGCGGCGGTCTCGGCGTCCCGCCAGAGCGTCAGGCTGATCACGTTGCCCTTCTCGCGGTCGACGAGGAGCAGGGCGCCCTGGAACCCCTCGGTCTGCTCGGCGATCGGCAGGTAGTCGTTCTCGAACCAGCCGCTCCCGACGTCCCACTCGGCCTCGGTGATGCCGTCGTAACGAATCGTTCGTGCGTACATGCCCGCGAGCCTAGTTCGACACGAGCGCCTTGGCAAAACGTCCGCACGCTCGAACCGCGCGCCGACGTCCGGGCACGCGCGCGATTTCAGCCTCCGACAAGAGCCCGAGCGAAGTCACGCGCGTCGAAGGGCTGGAGGTCGTCGAGCGTTTCCCCCACGCCCACGAGCTTCACCGGGATGCCGAGCTCGTGGGCGATCGCGATCGCGATGCCGCCCTTCGCCGAGCCGTCGAGCTTCGTGAGCGCGACGCCGGTGACCTCGACCGCCGAGCCGAAGAGCCGCGCCTGCTGGAGCCCGTTCTGGCCCGTGGTCGCATCGACGACCAGGAGCGTCTCGTGCGGCGCGCCGTCGAGCCGCTGCGCGATCACGCGGCGCACCTTGGCGAGCTCCTCCATCAGGTTCTGCTGCGTGTGGAGCCGGCCCGCGGTGTCGACGATCACGACGTCCTTGCCGCGCGCCGTGCCCGCCTCGATCGCGTCGTAGGCGACGGCGGCGGGGTCGCCGCCGCGCGACGAGCCGACGAAATCGGCCTGCGCGCGGCCGGCCCAGATCTCGAGCTGCTCCTCCGCGGCCGCGCGGAAGGTGTCGGCGGCGGCGAGGATCACGGAGCGCCCGGATTCGTGCAGGCGGCTCGCGAGCTTGCCGATCGTGGTCGTCTTGCCCGTCCCGTTCACGCCGACGACGAGGATCACCGCGGGCTTCGCAGTCGAGCGCGAGCGTCGCCTCGCCCTCCGGCGCGACCAGGTCGGCGACGACCTCCTCGAGCGCCTCGAGGAGCGCGGCCTCGCTGGCCGGCTGGCGTTCCTCCAGGCGGCGAACGATCTCGACCGTGGCGGGAACGCCGACGTCGGCGCCGATGAGCGCCTCCTCGACCCGCTCCCAGCTCTCGTCGTCGGCCGGATCGAAGAGCAGCTCGCCCGCGAGCGCCTTGCGGCTCGCCGAGAGCGAGTCGCGCAGCCGCGAGAACCAGCCGGACGCAGCGTCGGGCTCGGGCGGCGGCGCTTCGCCTCCGAGGAACTCCTGCCAGGTTCGGCTCACGCCGCTACTTCGACGCGGATGCGTTTCCGCAGTGACGCGCTTGGAGACGACCTGCGAGATCCCGTCGGCGCCCATCGTGACGCCGTAGAGCGCGTCGGCCGCCTCCATCGTGCGCTTCTGATGCGTGACGACGATGAACTGCGCACGGTCGGAGAAGCGGCGCAGGAGCTCGACGAACCGGCCGATGTTGGCGTCGTCGAGCGCGGCCTCGACCTCGTCCAGGAGGTAGAACGGGCACGGCCGCGCGAGGAAGAGCGCGAAGAGGAACGAGATGGCGCCGAGCGCCTTCTCGCCGCCCGGAGAGGAGCGAGAGCTTGGTCACGCGCTTGCCGGCCGGGGAGAGCTCGATCTCGATGCCGTGCTCCTCGTCCTCGTCGCCCTCGGTCGCGACAAGTCGACCCTTCCCGCCCGGGAAGAGCGTCGCGACGACCTCGGAGAAGTGCTGCTCGACCGCCGCGTACGTCTCCTCGAAGCGCTTCTCGACCGTGTCGGTCAGATCGCCGCGGAGCTTGTCCAGCTCGGCGAGCGAGTTCTCGAGGTCCTCGCGCTCGCCGGTCAGCTCGCGCAGCCGCTCGGTCTCGCGGGCGTGCTCCTCGGCGGCGAGCGGATTGACCTGCCCGAGCTGCTCGCGGCGCGCGGCCAGCCGGGAGACCTGCGATGCGCAGCGCGTCGCTCTCCTCGTCGGTGAGCGGCTCGCCCTCGGCGTCCTCGGGGAGCCGCGCGGCGATCTCCTCGCGCTCGCGCTCGAGCCGCGCCGACTCGATCTGCACCTGCGTGAGCCGCTCGGCCGCGTCGGACGCCTCACGGCGGAGATCCGCCTCGCGGGCGCCCAGCTCGCGGAGCCGTTCGCCGGCCTCGCCCGAGCGGCTTCCACCCGCGTCGACGCGGGCAGCCAGCGCCGGCTCGAACCGTCGCGCCGACTCGGCGGCGCGCTCGAGCAGCACCGTCACCTGCTCGGACGCCTCGGCGAGCGTCTTCAGCGGGACCGTGCGCACAGGCGCGCGCTTGGCCTCGGCACCCGACGCGAACCACGTCTCGCCGCCGGAGGCGACCAGCACGGCGTCGCGCTTCTCCTTCCGCGCCGTCTCTACGAGCGTCGCGCCTGCGAGCGCGTCGTCGACAGGTGTGGTCTGCCAGCCGCGCGCGGCCTTCACGACCTGGTCGTACGACGGCGACGCCTCCGGGAGCGGCATCCTGGGACTGGCGAGATCGGCGCGAAGCGTGCGCGCGGTCTCGGTGGCGCGCTCACGGCGCAGGTCGGCGCGCTCGATCGCGCTACGCAGCCGGTAGAGCGCAGCGGTGGCGCGCTCGTGCCGCCCGCCCGCCTCGCTGAGCTCTTCCTCGGCCTGGCGGCGCTCCTCGAGGAGCCCGCCCAGCTTCTCGTCGCGCGCACGCCGGTCGGCCTCGGCGGCGGTGCGGCGCTCGGCGACACCGGCGAGCAGCTCGTCGACTCGTTCCAGATCGGCGGCGGAAAGGCGCGCCTCGAGCTCCGCGATCTGGTCGCCCAGCTTCTTGGCGCGCTCGGCGGCGGTGGCCTGCAGCGCGAGGGGACGGATGCGCTTGCGCACCTCGGCCTCGAGGTCGCGGGCGCGGTCGACCTGGTCGGCGACGCGTGCGAGCTTCAGCTCGGCGCGGTGGCGCTGGCGCTTGAAGCGGCCGAGCCCGGCGGCCTCTTCGACGAGCGCGCGGCGGTCGGCGGGCTTCGACGCGAGGATCTGCTCGACGCGGCCCTGGCCGATGACGGAGTGCATCTCGCCGCCGATGCCCATGTCCGCGAGCAGCTCGACGAGGTCGGTGCGGCGCACCGTCGCGCCGTTCACGACGTAGCGTCCTTCGCCGCCGCGGGAAAGCCGCCGCGCGACCGAGACCTCCTCGTACGGGAGCGGCCCTTCGCCGCCCGCGTTGTCGAAGAGGAGCTCGACGGAGCAGGCGTCCGCCGCCGCGCGCCCGGCCGACCCGGCGAAGAGGACGTCCTCGGGCTTCTCGGCGCGCAGCTCGGACGTGCTCAGGCTGCCGGCGGCCCAGCGGACCGCGTCGGCGATGTTCGATTTCCCGGAGCCGTTCGGCCCCACGACGACGGCCACGCCCGGCTCGAGGAGCACCTCGACCGGATCCGGAAACGACTTGAAGCCGCGCAGCTTGATCGCCCGCAAGAACACGCGCGCGAAGTGTCGCAGCGGCGTTCGGCTATCCCGAGGCGAGAGGAGGAAGCGAGTCGAGGGCCTCGCGGGCGGCGTTCTGCTCGGCGGCCTTCTTCGAGGCGCCGGTCCCGATCCCCGCGCGCTTGCCGCCGATGACCGCGGCGCAGGTGAACGTCCGGTCGTGCGGCGGGCCCTCGATGTCGAGCACCGTGTACGTGACGCTGAGCCCGCGGCGCGCGAGCTCCTCCTGGAGCTCGGTCTTGTAGTCGACGTAGGTGGTCAGCGTGTACTCGATCCGGTCGGCGAACGCGTCGAGGATCGCCAGGCGGATCGGCTCGAAGCCGTGCTCGAGGTAGAGCGCCCCGAGCGCCGCCTCGACGAGCGCCGCGAGCACGTTCTGGTTCTCCGCAAGGCGGGCGAGCTCGTCCGGCGACACGGCGTCGCCGGCGCGCTCCACGAGCATCTCCCCCAGCCCGAGCCGCCGCCCGACGACGGCGCAGGCCTGTCGCGAGACGACGTGCGCGCGGATCTTCGCGAGCTGCCCCTCCGGATGCTCGGGGAAGCGCTCGTAGAGCTCACGCGCGATCGCGAGGCCGAGCACGCTGTCCCCGAGGAACTCGAGGCGCTCGTACGACTGCTCCCGGATCGGAGCCCAGGACGTATGGGTGAACGCAGGCGCCACCCGGTCTTCGGGCAGCGCGTCGATCAGTTCGCGAAGACTCGGAGACCCGTCGGGGCTACTGCTGATGCGTGGAGATGTAATCGACGGCGTTTCCGACGGTCAGGATTCCCTGCGCGTCTTCGTCGGAGATCTTGATCTCGAACTGGTCCTCGAGCTCCATGATCAGCTCGACGAGGTCCAGTGAGTCGGCGTCGAGATCCTCCTGGAAGGAAGCTTCCTCCGTGATGTCGCCCTCTTCGATTCCGAGCTGCTCGACCAGCACGTTCTTCACCTGCGTGTAAATCTCGTCTCGAGAAGCGGCCATTGGGCTCTCCAGATCTCCTTGTCGACCTCGGTGGACGCGAGATCGTACCACGACGCTTCGGCTGTCCTACGCCTCCGGCTTTGCCTCGGCCATGCGGGCCGCGAGTTTGCCGACGACGCCGTGTTCGACGCCGCGCGCGGCCAGTCGGATCGCGTTCGCGACCGCCACGCGCGAGGAGTTCCCGTGCGCGATCACGACGAGCCCGCGCAGGCCGAGGAGGTAGGCGCCGCCGTACGTTTCCGGATCGAGCCGGCGCCGTAGCTCGCGGGCCGCCGGGCGGATGAGCAGCCCTCCGACCTTGCTGCGCGCGGACGACTCGATCGCTTCGCGCAGCCCGCCGATCGTCGCTGCGATGCCGCCCTCGAGCGTCTTCAGGGCGACGTTCCCGGTGAAGCCGTCGCAGACGACGACGTCGGCCGAGCCGTTCAGGAGATCGCGCCCTTCGACGTTCCCGATGAAGCGAAGCGAGCTCGGCTCGAGCAACGCATGGGTCTCGCGGACGAGCTTGTTGCCCTTCTCCGGCTCCTCGCCGATCGAGAGGAGCGCGACGGACGGGCTCTCGATCCCCAGGGCGTCCTGGGCGAAGACGACGCCCATGTGCGCGAACTGGAGCAGGTGCTCGGGGCGGGCGTCCGCGTTCGCGCCCGCGTCGAGGAGGACGCTGGGACCGTCCGGGCCCGGGAGCGGGATCGCGATCGCCGGGCGGTGTGCGCCGCGCAGCCGGCCGATCTCCACGAGACCCGCGGCCAGCATCGCCCCGGTGTTCCCGGCCGAGAGCGCCACGTCGGCGTTCCCTTCCTTGACGGCGCGGCAGGCGGCGAAGAGCGAGCTGTCGCGCTTCGAGCGCACGGCGTCGCCGGGCTTCTCGTCCATCTCGACCTCCTGGTCGGAGTGGACGACCTCGAGTCCGCCCGCAAGCGGCTCGACGACCTCGCGCCGGCCGTAGAGGATCGGCTCGACGGCGTCGCTGCGCGCCTCGAGCGCGCCCGCGACGATCTCCTCCGGCGCCCGGTCGCCGCCCATCGCGTCCACCGCGACCCGGACGGGCGTCATCGGACTACGGAGCCGGCGTCGAGAGGGGCTCGACCTCGCGGCCGCGATAGGTGCCACAGGTCGGGCAGACGCGGTGCGGCCGCTTCGGCTGATGGCACTGCGGGCACTCCATCACCACGGGCGCGGAGAGCTTGTAGTTCGCCCGGCGCTTGTCGCGGCGTGCCTTGGATTGTTTTCGCTTGGGGACTGCCATCGCGGCGGCCAGTCTAGCAGCGGGCTAGAGCTGGTCCTTCAGTCTGCGCGAGCGCGGCCCAGCGCGAGTCGACCGTCTCCTCTTCGTGCGTGTGCGGCTCGTCGTTCAGGTTGCGGCCGCAGGTCGGGCAGAGCCCGGCGCAGTCCTCGCGGCAGAGGATCTTCTCCGGCAGCTCGAGCGCGATCACGTCGCGCGCCCAGGTCGAGAGGTCGAGCTTGTTCTCGGCGACGTACGGCGTCTGGAGCTCCTCGTCGCCCTCCGGATCGGACGCCTGGTACTCGCGGCCGCGCACGGGCGTCGCGATCTCGGTCGGCTCGAGGCAGCGAAAGCACGGCCCGACGAGCTTCGCGTCGAGCTCGAGCTCGAACAGGAGCCCGGCCGTCGTCCGCGTGACCGTCAGCCGACCGTCGGGCGCGGCCGGCTCGGGCGCGTAGGTCTGCCCGCCCAGCTCGAAGGGCTCGAGATCGACGGTGAAGGTGTCGTGAAATTGCTCCCCCGGGAGGATGCGGACAGATCGGAGATCGACGAAGGTCATGCGTCGAGCGTAGCAACGCAAATCGAGGCCGCATCGGCGCTCGGCCGGCACGAGCCGACACGCGTACCTGTGGAGGACTGAACGCACACCGCATTTCGGCACGCGTTCCGTGCACCACACGTGCGCATTTCCGGCGTAGGCTGAAGCCAGTAGGGCGGGGCGCGTCGAGGCTCCCAGCCCGGGCTGAGTAACGGAGTCGCCGGGCGCTACTCGAGCGGCTCGTCGCCGATGCCGGCCATGACCGACTCCTGCGAGCGCTCGTGCAGACGTTCGCGTCCGCGGCGGACTGCGCCGAGGAACTTGTCCAGGTTGATCTCGAGCGTCGAGAGGATCGAGTCGGCCCAGTCCTCCATCTCGAGCCGCGTCTCCCGCGCCTGGCGCTTCGCGTCCTCGACGATGTCCTGCGCCTGCCGCTCGGCCAGCTTGACGATCTCGGTCTGCGACGCCTCGCGCACCGCCTGCTCGCGCGCCTCGCCCAGAATCCGGTCGCTCTCGCGCTTCGCCTCGGCCAGCATCTCCTGGCGCTCCTTGACGATCCAGCGCGCCTGCTTGATCTCCTCGGGGATGGTCGCGCGCATCTGGTCGAGGATGTCGTAGATCTCCTCGCGGTCGATCCGCACCTGGTCGGTCAGCGGCACGGCCTTCGCGTTGTGCACGAGGTCGTCGAGCTTGTCGATGAGAACGAGAACGTCCATAGGCCGGTGAAGTCTACTCAGAGCTTCCCGAAATCGGATGCATCTCCGCGAAGCGCGCGGCGACCGCCGGCGGCACGAGACCCTCGACGCTGCCGCCGAACGACGCGATCTCCTTCACGCCGCTCGACGACAGGAAGCTGTGCTGCGGGCTGGCCATCAGGTAGAGCGTCTCGATGTCCGGGGCGAGGCTGCGGTTCAGGTGGTTCATCTGGAACTCCCACTCGAAGTCCGAGATCGCGCGCAGGCCCTTGATCAGCGTGGTCGCGCCGATCTGGCGCGCGAACTCGACGACGAGCTCGGAGAAGACCGCGACCTCGACGTTCTCGAGATCGGCCAGGGCCTCCTCGAGGAACGCGACGCGCTCGTCCGCCGTGAACGCGGGCGCCTTGTGCTGCGGCTCGCCGACGACTGCGACGACGACGCGGTCGAAGATCCGCGAGGCGCGCGCGACGATGTCGACGTGGCCGTACGTGACCGGGTCGTACGCACCCGGGCAGATGGCGACGAGCGGCCTGTCGCTCACGCGGCCGCCTCGAAGAGCGTCACCCGGGCTGCCCCGTAGCGGCGGCTGGTGCGCAGCGAGAGCGACGGCAGCTCCGGCTCGTCCTTGGAGGACGACTCCACGACCACGAGCCCGGCGGGCTCGAGGAGCGGCGGCACGTAGCGGTCGAGAGTGGGCAAAAGGCCTGCAAGCATGGCGTACGGAGGGTCGATCAGCACGAGATCGTAACGCCTACGCGCAGCGGCCTCGGCGGCGAGGACGCGAGCCACGTCGTCGCGGAGCACCGTCGCCCCGGTCAGGCGGAGCTTCTCGAGGTTGCGGACGATCGTGTCCGCGGCCGCGCGGTCGCTCTCGACGAACACCGCCGACGCGGCTCCGCGCGAGAGCGCCTCGAGCCCCATCGCGCCCGGAGCCGGCGAAGAGGTCGAGGACGCGCGCGCCGTCGACAGGCCCGATCAGGTTGAACGCCGCCTCGCGGGCGCGGTCCGACGTGGGCCGCGTGTCGAGACCCGGCGGCGCGGCGATCTTCGCGCCCTTATGCGAGCCCGCGACGATCCGCATCGCCCAGCATCCGCTCGACCTCGGCGTCCAGCGGCCCCAGGGTGTCGGGGTCGGCTTCGAGCAGCTCGGCCACCCGCCGTTTCGCCCGCGCGATCAGCGTCGAGTCGCGTCCTAGGCTCGCGAAGCGCAGGTCCGGCAGCCCCGACTGCCGCGTTCCGAGCAGCTCGCCCTCGCCGCGCAGGTCGAGGTCGACCTCGGCGAGGCGGAACCCGTCCGTCGAGTCGACGAGCGCCTGGAGCCGCGTCTGCGCAGACTCGGTCAGCTCCTCCCTCGCGCGGGAGACCAGCAGGCAGTACGACTGCTCGGCTCCGCGCCCGACGCGGCCGCGCAGCTGGTGGAGCTGCGCCAGGCCGAACCGGTCGGCCTCCTGGACGATCATGATCGTCGCGTTCGGGACGTCCACGCCGACCTCGATCACCGTCGTCGCGACGAGGACGTCCAGCTCCCGGCGGGTGAACGCGTCCATCACCGCGCGCCGCTCGGGCGCCGCGAGCCGCCCGTGCAGGCAGCCGACGCGGAAGCCCTTCAGCTCGGCGCCGGCTCAGCCGCTCGGCCTCGGCCTCGGCCGCGCGCGCCTCGATCGTCTCGCTCTCGGAGACGAGCGGGCACACGACGTAGGCCTGCCGCCCGTCCTCCAGGTGCTTGCGCAGCCGCGTGTACGCGGCGGCGCTTCGCTCCTGGGGCACCCAGGCGGTGATGATCTCCTTGCGGTCGCGCGGCGGCCGGGCGATCTCGGTCACGTCGAGGTCGCCGTAGACGGTCTGCGCGAGCGTGCGCGGGATCGGCGTCGCGGTCATGTGGAGGATGTGCGGACTGCGCTCGGCCGAGCCGGACAGGGCCCGGCGCTGCTCGACGCCGAAGCGGTGCTGCTCGTCCACCACGGCCACGGCCAGCGAGGCGAACTCGACGTGCTCCTGGATCAGCGCGTGGGTGCCGACGACGAGCTGCGCCTGGCCGTTCGCGACCGCGTCACGTGCGGCGGCGTGCTGCTTGGGCGCAAGCGAGCTGGTGAGCAGGACCGGTGCGACGCCGAGCGGCGCGACGAGCCGGTCGATCGTGACAAAGTGCTGCTCAGCGAGGGTTTCCGTCGGAACCATGAGCGCGCCCTGATGGCCGTTCTCGACGGCGCGAAGAAGCGCGTAGAGGGCGACGACCGTCTTCCCCGTGCCGACGTCGCCCTGGAGGAGCCGCTGCATCGGTGTCGCGCGGGCGAGGTCGCGGTCGAGCTCGCCGATCGCCGAGCGCTGCTCCGGCGTCAGCTCGAACGGCAGCGCCTGGACGTAGCGCGCGACCAGCTCGCCGGGCTCGCCCAGCGCGGGCGCGGTCGCCGCGTCGTCCGTCTCCCGCCGCCGGCGCGCCAGCCCGTAGAGCAGGACGAGGAGCTCCTCGAGCGCGAGCCGCTCGTGCGCGGCGGCGACGTCGTCGCGGTCGCTCGGGCGGTGGTAGGCGAGCAGCGCGTCGCCCCGCAGCGGCAGCCCCTCCTCGGCGCGCACCTTGGCCGGGAGCGAATCGGGGAGCCAGCGCGCGAGCGGCAGCGCCAGCTCGGTCAGCTCGCGGAGCTTCGCCGCAGAGACCGTCTCGCTGGCGCGGTAGACCGGGACGAGCCCGACGGTGTGCAGGCCCGCCCTCCCCCAGCTCGTGGCGCTCGACCTTGAAGCGCCCGCCCGCCGAGAGCTCACCGTGGAGCAGGAGGCGGACGCCGGGCGTGAGCCGCTCGGCGAGCCAGGACTGGTTGAACCAGAGCGCGGTCGCACGCCCGCCCTGCTCGTCGACGACCGCGGCCTCGACGAGCCTCAGGTTCCGGCGCCGGGTCGGCCGAACCTGCGCCTGCCGCTCGACCGTGCAGGCGACCGTCGCCTCCTGCCCGGTGCGCAGCTCGGCGAACCCCATCGCCTGCGCCCAGTCGAGATGCGCGCGCGGGACGTACTCGACGAGATCCTCGAGCGTCTCGATGCCAAGGGCCGCGAGCCGCTCGGCGACCTTCGGCCCGACGCCGGGGAGCGTTTCCACGGAGAGCTCCGGATGACCCCGCTGGCGCCATTCGAGGGCGTCTTGGTCCATGCCAGCGAAGCCGGCCTGCTCGAGGCGCCGAGTCAAGAGCGTGGCCAGAACGAGCCGAGTATCGGTGAGGGTCCGGACGGCACCCACCCATTTTCGCCCGCGCCGAGGGGCCCGCGCCTCGCCGGGCCGAGGTTCCCCCTTTGGGGGACCGGCGGTCCCAGCACGAACGCTATCGAGGCTCGGCGCACGTGTCTCACGCGGAAGCGTGCCGACTTCGTGCCGAAGAATCCCCGGCTAGCGCTCGCCGTCCCAGTAGTCGAGCTGCTCGATCCGACCCATGACGCCGAGGCCGCGGAACGCGATCTTGCCCGAGCGCGGGTAGTACGCCATGTCGTTCGGCTCCCGCGTTCCGTACGCGAGCAGGACGAGCGGCTCGTCGCCCGCGCGAAAGGCGTGCGCGACCTTCGTCGCGGCCGGACACGAGACGACGCTGCCGGCCCGTACCGGGTGCTCCTCGTCGCCCGATGAGCGCCGTGCCCTCGCCCTCGAGCACGACGAAGAGCTCCTCCTCGGCCGAGTGGCAGTGCGGCGGCCAGTTCAGCATTCCCGGCGGCACCGTGACGTGCTCGATGCCGGTGCGCAGCGAGCCCGCGGCGGTGCCGAGGTCGCGGCGGACATTGGCGACCGTGTCGCCGGTGAACTCCTGCACCGGCACGTCGTCGACGTTCACGATCGAGGACGGCCGCGGCCGGAGCTCGCCGAGCGTCGGCGCGCCGGCGGCGACCTCGCGCTTCCACGGATGGTTCTCCTCGGCGCCCGACTCGACCCAGCTCGCGCCGAGCCACGACGACGCCCGCGCGCGGCAGGTAGGTGGCCGAGTCGGCGTACGAGCGCATCCCGAACGCGAGCACGTCGAGCCCGTCGGGGCCCGCGTTCAGCGTGTGCGCCTGCTCGAGCGCCAGATGGACGAGGCAGTCGCCCGGGCCCGATCTCGTGCGCGTTCGCCGTCGCCCTCGCCGCCTCCCAGAGGAGCGACGCCCCCGACCCGCCGAGCACGAAGAAGATCTCCTCCTCGGCGCCCTCGAGATGGAGCGGCGTCGACCACATGCCGGGATCGACCTGGATCCGCTGCAGACCGACGGTGACCGAGCCGGCGGCCTCGCCGAGGTCGCGCCAGTCGCCGGCCAGGTGGCCGCGCTCTCGGCGGTTCGGCTCGACGTCGTCCCAGTGGGCGAACACGACGCGGATGCTAGTCGTCGAACCAGAACAGGCCGAGCGTGCCGGGCCCGCCGTGCGTGCCGATGACCGGGCCGAGCACGCAGTCGACGTCGAGCGACGCCTCCGGGCGGGCGCGCGCGCACACGCTCGGCGAGGTTGCGGTTGTCGTCGGGGGAGTTCGCGTGGGCGACGCCGACGTGCAGCCCCGAGCCGTGCGCGGCGTCCTCGTCGAAGAGCCGCTCGAGCTCGGCGAGCGCCTTCGTCCGGCCGCGGACGCGCTTGATCGGCACGACCTCGCCCGTCGCGGATCGACAGGATCGGCTTGACGCGAGAGAAGCTCCCCGGCGAAGCCCGCGGCCTTGCCGACCCGACCGCCGCGCACGAGGTAGTCGAGCGTGTCCACGGTGAAGAGGAGTCCCGACTCGCGCTTGAACCGCTCGACCAGCTCGGAGATCTCCTCGTCGGTCGTGCCCGCGTCGAGCCGCCGCTGGATCGCGTCGGCGAGGATGACCGTGCCGCCGGAGACGCTCTCGCGAGTCGATCACGGTGACGCGCTCGTCGCCCGTCGCCTGCACGGCGAGCCGCGCGCTCTCGACCGTCCCGGAGAGCTTTCCGGACAGGAGTACGCAGAGGATCCGCTCGAAGCCGGCGAGCTCCGCGAACGCGCGCTCGAAGTCGGCGGGCGTCGGCTGCGAGGTCTTCGGCTGCACCGTGGTGCTCTCGAGCCGGCGGTAGAACTCGTCGGGCGTGATGTCGACGTGGTCGCGAAGCGACTCGTCGCCGAAGTTGACGAGCAGCGGTACGAGGCGCCAGTTCGGGTTGCGCGCGGCCGGATCCGGCAGGTCCGCGGTCGAGTCGAGGATGAGCGCGGTGGTGCTAGACGAGAGAGGCATCTGCGGCAGCATCGCGGATCGCGCCGACGATGTCACCGACTTCGCTGTCCTTCGTGAGGCACGCGACGGCCCCGGCGGCGAGGAGCGCGTCGAGCTCGGTGCGGTCCGCGGTCGCCGTGAGGACGACGACGGCGGCGCTGCAGGTGGCCCGCACCGCGGCGGTCGCCTCGACCCCGTCGAGGCCGGGCAGCCGGTAGTCCATGAGGACGACGTCGGGCTGCAGCTCCGCGCAGCGCTCGACCGCGGACGTGCCGTCGGCGACGGCGCCGACGACCTTGATGTCGGGCGTGACGCCGAGCATCAGCTCGAGCGCCTCGCGAAAGACATCGTTGTCCTCGACGAGCAAGACGTTGATCACCCGCAGCTCCTCCATCCGCTTGCAGTATCGGCCAAAACCGCCGGCCGGAACACCCCCTCCGCCGCGGTCCCCGGGGGACCCCCGTGTTGCACCCCTTGGTGGCGACCCTATCGAGGATACGTGCGCGGGTGGGAGACGGAATCGTGCCGGATGTGTGCCGGACGATCCCCGGCTATTCCGCGCCGAAGAGGAGCGGGTAGTGCGGCTGGCCGCCGTCTACGACCTCCAGCTCGATGTCGGGATGCGACTCGCCGATCCGCGCCGCCAGGCCGTCGGTGTCGGGTGCGCCCTCGCCGAGGAGCACGGTCAGAACGTCCGCCGGTTCCGCGAGCAACCGCGCGACGACCTCGTCCGCAACGCCGTCGAGCTCCCCACCGGCGGCGACCGCGCGGCCGTCGACGAGCCCGAGGAACTGCCCCTCCTCGACGGCGACGTCGTCGACCGTCGTCGACCGCGACGCCCGCGTGACCGCGCCGGCGCGCACACGCCCCGCCGCTTCGGCCATCTCCTCGGAGTTCTCCGCCGCGAGCGCGCGCCGGGATCGAAGGCGAGCACGCGCGGCGAGCCCCGCCTGGAGCGTGTGGGTCGGCACGACCACGACCGGGCCGCGACGCTGCCGCCGCCGCCTGCTCGGCCGCGAGCACCACGTTCTTGTTGTTCGGGAGCAGCACGACCTCGTCGGCGGCGACGCTCTCGATCGCGGCGACGAGCTCGGACGTCGGCGGGTTCATCGTCTGGCCGCCCTCGACGACCCGCGCGCCGTAGCCGGCGAAGAGCGCCGCGTTCCCCTCGCCCGCGCACACGGCCACGACGCCGCAGCGCGTCGTCTCGGTGCGTCAGCCGCTCCTCGCGCTCGGCGATCTGCATGTGCATGTTCTTCACGTCGACCTCGTCGATCACGCCCATCGCGGTGCCGAGCCCGAGCGCACGCCCGGGATCGTCCGTGTGGACGTGCACCTTCACGGCGCCGCGCGAGCCGACGACGAGGAGCGAGTCGCCGAACTCCTCCAGCTCGCGCTCGAGCGCGTCGGGATCGGCCTTCTCGCCCTCGACGTAGAAGCTCGTGCAGTAGCGATAGCGCGAGAGCTCCTGGTGGACGGCGTCGTGCGGCAGCGGACTCATGCGCCTGCGCCACCTCGGGCAGCGGCTCGCCCCGGACGTGCGCCGCGATGCCGCGCACGAGCTCGAGGAGGCCTGCGCCGCCGGCGTCGACGACGCCGGCCTCGCGCAGCGTCTCGAGCTGATCCGGCGTGCGCGCGAGTGCGCTCTCTCCGTGAGCGACGAGCTCGGCCAGCGCCTCGGCAGAGCGGAGCGTCGAGCGTCTCGGCGCGCTCGGCCAGCTCGCGCGCGACCGTGAGGATCGTCCCCTCCTGCGGCTCGCGCACGGCCGCGTAGCCCGCATCCGAGGCGCTGCGCAGCGCGGCGCGCGAGATCGTCGTCTCTCCGCCAGCGCCTCCATCGCGCCGCGGACGAGCTGGGAGAGGATCACGCCCGAGTTGCCGCGCGCGCCCATGAGGCAGGCGCGGGTGATCGCGCCCGCGATCTCCTCGCGCGAGGTCGCCGACGACCCCGCGAGCGCATCGCGCACCGCGCGCACGGTCAGCGTCATGTTCGTGCCCGTGTCCCCGTCCGGGACCGGATACACGTTCAGGTCGTCGATCCGCTCGCGGCTCGCCTCGAGCGCCGCGAGCGCCGCGCCGACGAGCGCGCGGGCCTCCTCTAGACGGCCTTCTTGACCTTCCCGGCCTTCAGGCATCGCGCGCAGACGTAGCTCCGGCGCGCAACCCCGTCAACGAGGATGCGGACGCGCTGGAGGTTCGGGTTGAAGCGGCGCCTCGTCGCCACCATCGAGTGGCTTCGGTTGTTCCCGAACGACGGAGCTTTTCCGCAGACTGCGCAGACCTTCGACATGGCCGACGAGTGTAGCGGACTACGCGGTCGACGACAGCGTCGGAGCGGAGCCGGCCCAGGACGTCGGCCATCTCGAGCCCGGTCCGCGCGGCCTCGGCGCCCTTGTTGCCCTTCGCGCCGCCCGACCGCGCCTCGGCCTGCTCACGCGTGTCGCAGGTGAGGACGCCCAAGCGCCACCGGGATGCCGGTCTCGAGCGCCGCGAGCTGAAGTCCGCTCGCCGCCTCGCTCGACGACGTACTCGAAGTGCGGCGTGTCGCCGCGGATGACGACGCCGAGGGCGAGCACGCAGGCGTAGCGCCGCGTCCGCGCGAGTGCCATCGCGCCGAGCGGCAGCTCGAAGGCGCCGGGCACCTGCATCACGTCGATGCGGGCGCGGTCGACGCCGGCCTTCTCGAGGAACTCGAGCGCGCCGGCGAGGAGCTTCGAGGTCAGCTCGCCGTTGAAGCGCGCGACGACGATCCCGACGGAGCGACGGGTTCCGTCCGCGGCGCCGGTGAAGACGCCGACTCCGGTGGGGATGTCGAGGTCGCCCGGCGCGTGCTGCTGCGGGACACCCGGCTTGGGCTCGGCTCGGAGCCGGAGCGGCCGACTGGGCAGATCGGCGGCTGCGGGCTCGTCGGACTCGGGCTCAGGCGGCTCGAGGTCAGGCTCGGGCTCCGGTACGGCTTCGCTCCGGGGCCGGCACGGCTCGTCCGGCGCGGGCTCAAACGGAGGCTCGAGCGGCTCCTCCGGTTCTGACCTCGTACGCCGAACGGCGCGCCGGGAGGCGGCGCGCCGGTGAGCCGAAGCTCCTCGGCGCCCTCGATCAGCCGGTCGTCGCTCACAGGCCGGGCTCCTCGAAGCGCTGCTCCTGGTGGTGGAGCTTGTGCCCGAGCTTCGCGCGCTTCGTGTCCAGGTAGCGCTGGTTCTCGGCGTTCGGCTCGACCTCGATCGGAAGCTGCTCGACCACGGTGAGCCCGAAGCCCTCGATGCCGCTGATCTTGCGCGGGTTGTTGGTGAGGATGCGAATCGTCGTGAGTCCGAGGTCGGCGAGGATCTGCGAGCCGATCCCGTACTCTCGCGCATCGGCCGGAAAGCCCAGCTCGAGGTTCGCCTCGACGGTGTCCATCCCGTTCTCCTGGAGCTCGTACGCCTTCAGCTTCGAGAGGAGCCCGATCCCGCGGCCCTCCTGCGCCATGTAGAGGAGCACCCCGCGCTCCTCGGCGCCGATGCGGCGCGAGCGCCTCCTCGAGCTGCTCGCCGCAGTCGCAGCGCAGCGAGTGGAAGACGTCGCCGGTGAGGCATTCCGAGTGGACGCGCACGAGCACGTTCTCCCGGCCGTCGACGTCGCCCTTCACGAGCGCGACGTGGTGCTTGCCGGTGAACGTCTCCTTGAACGCGACGGCGGAGAACTCGCCGTAGGCGGTCGGCATGCGGACGGTCGTGGCGCGCTCGACGAGCTTCTCGGTGCGGCGCCGGTACTCGATCAGGTCGGCGACGGTGACCATCAGGAGCTCGTGCCGCTTGCAGTACTCGATCAGGTCGGGAACGCGGGCCATCGAGCCGTCCTCGTTCGCGATCTCGCAGACGACGCCCGCGGGATTCAGCCCTGCGAGCCGGGCGAGGTCGACGGCCGCCTCGGTCTGGCCGGCGCGCTGGAGGACGCCGCCGGGGCGCGCGCGCAGCGGAAAGACGTGGCCGGGCCGGACGAGGTCGCGCGGGCCCTTGCTCGGGTCGATCGCGACCTGGATCGTCCGGGCGCGGTCGTGCACGGAGATCCCGGTGGCGATCCCGTCGCGCGCCTCGACCGAGACCGTGAACGCGGTGCCGTAGGGCGTCTCGTTCCGTGCGGTCATCGGGTGCAGCTGGAGCTGGTCGCAGCGATCGCCGGTGAGGCAGAGGCAGATGAGCCCGCGGCCGTGCGTGGCCATGAAGTTGATCGCCTCGGGCGTCGCGAACTGCGCCGCGATGGTCAGGTCGCCCTCGTTCTCGCGGTCGGCGGCGTCGACGACCACGACGAACTTGCCCTCGCGGATGGCCTCGATCGCCTCCTCGATGGAGGCGAAGGCGGTCTCTGGAGTCGTGTCCGGCGTCTCGGGCATCGGAGGAATCGTAACGGGGTCAGGCCTCGGTGCCGCGGGCTTCGAGCAGGCGGTCGACGTGCTTGGCGAGGACATCGGCCTCGACGTTCACCTCGTCGCCCGGCGCGAGCGCGCCCAGCGTGGTCGCCGCGAGCGTGTGCGGCACGAGCGCGATCGCGACCCAGCCGGGGCCGAGGTCGGCGATCGTGAGGCTGACTCCGTCGAGCGTGATCGAGCCCTTCTCGACGGACAGCCGCGCGATCTCGGCGGGAAGATCGACGGTGAGGCGGGCGCCGTCGCCCTCGGGCTCGAGCGCGCGAACGCGGCCGACTCCGTCGACGTGGCCCTGGACGATGTGCCCGCCGAGCGGCTCGCCCGCGCGCAGCGCCGGCTCGATGTTCACCCGCGCGCCCGGCTCGAGGCGGGCGAGCGTCGTGCGCGCGATCGTCTCCGGCACGGCGTCGAAGGCGATCGAGCCGTTCTCGGCCGCGACGGCGGTCAGGCAGACGCCGTTCACCGCGACCGAGTCGCCGAGCGCCGTGCGCTCCGCCGCTTCCGGGGCATTGATCCGGAGCCGCGCGCCGTCCGGCGTCGCGTCGACGGCCTCGACGGTTCCCAGCTCGCGGACGATTCCCGTGAACACGCCGGAAACGATAGTCGGCGCGAGGCTAGAGCTTGCGCGCGCGCACGGCCGTGCCGTAGGCGCAGATCTCGGTCACGTTCGAGCCGAGCTCGGAGGTGTCGAAGCGCATGGCGACGATCGCGTCCGCGTTCATGGCCTCGGCAGCCTCGATCAGCCGCTGCGAGGCCCTGCTCGCGACCGTCGACGAGCAGCTTGGTCATCCCCTTCAGCTCGCCGCCGACGAGCGACTTGAGGCTTGCGCCGATGTCCGCGCCGACGTGCCGCGAGCGCACGGTCAGCCCGAAGACCTCGCCGAGCACCTCCTGGATCTCCCAGCCCGGAATGTCGTTCATGGTCGTGATCAGCACGTGCGCCCTCCTGGTTCGCCAACCTCCGAGCAGCGGAGCGTACTGACCGGCGGGGACGGCGACCCGTGCGCGCACCTGTGGACGATTCGGCACAAAACCCCTGCAAATCGCGGCCAGACACGCGACGGTTTCCTCGCTAGCGTTCGTGTTGGGACGCTCGCGCCCCCATTGGGGGGACCCGCCCGCGCGAGCGGGCTACGGCTCGTGGACGTACGCGGTCAGCACGACGTCCTCGCCCGAGCGGCCGGCCTCGAGCGACGCGAGCGACACCGCGTCGGCGAGGGTCTGCGCGCCCGGCCCCGCGAAGATCGGCGGCGCATCGTCGCCGCCGACTGCCTTGGGCGCGACGAAGAGGACGACCTTGTCGATCAGGCCCGCGCGGAGGAAGGCGCCGGCGAGCGTCGGCCCGCCCTCGAGGAGCAGCGACTGGACGTCCTCGGACGCCAAGCCGGCGCAGCTCGTCCTCCAACGGCCCCTCGAGCAGCTCGAGCTCCGACCCCTCCGGCAGCGGGCCGTGGCCGAACGCGAGACGGCGCGGCTGGCTCACTGCATCCACGTCACGCGCCGTGAGCGCGGGGTTCTCGGCCCGCACCGTCCCCATGCCGACGGCGACCGCGTCCGACGCCGCGCGCAGCTCGTGGACGCGCCGCCGGCTCTCCTCGCCCGACACCCAGCGGGCGTCGCCGCTCGCCGCCGCGAGCCGCCCGTCGATCGTCGCGGCCGCCTTGTAGGTCACGAACGGACGACCGAGCGAGACCCACGTCCGAAACGCCTCGTTCTGGCGGCGCGCCCGCTTCGCGAGCTCTCCGTCGGCCAGCTCGACCTCGATCCCCGCGTCGCGAAGCCGCGCGATGCCGGCGCCGTTCGTCCTCGGGTCCGGATCGCCCGCGCCGACGACCACGCGCGCGATTCCCGCCGCGATCACCGCGTCCGCGCACGGCGGCGTCCGCCCCTCGTGCGCGCACGGCTCGAGCGTCACGTACATCGTCGAGCCTCGCGCGCGTTCACCGGCGGCCTCGAGCGCTACGACCTCGGCGTGCGGGCCGCCCGGCCGTTCGTGCCAGCCCTCCCCCACGATCTCGTCGGCCGGAGACGATCACGGCGCCGACCACGGGGTTCGGCCGCGTCGTCCCGCGCCCGCGCTCGGCCAGCTCGAGCGCCCGCTCCAGGTGCTCGCTCACGCGACCAGGCCGGCGAGCTCGCGGTAGGCCGCGCCGATGTCGGGCTGCGCGAACACCGCGCTCCCCGCGACGATCAGGCTGGCGCCCGCCTCGCGCACCGACGCCGACGTTCTCCGCGGTCACGCCGCCGTCCACCTGGACGAGCACCTCGTCCGGCAGCGCCTCGCGCAGCTCGCGGATGCGGCCGATCGCGTCCGGCAGGAACCGCTGGCCCGAGTAGCCCGGGTGGATGCTCATGCAGAGGACGAGATCGACGCCCTGCGCCGCCGCGACCGCGTCGGTCACGGTCGTTTCCGGATTGAACGAGAGGCCGACGCCGAGCCCGCGGGCCCGCGCCTCGGCGACGAGCGGTGCGGGGTCGGCCGCGACCTCGACGTGGAACGTGACGCTGTCGCCGCCGGCGTCGGCGATCTGCGGGATGTGCCGCTCGGGGTTCGAGACCATGAGATGACAGTCGAGGACGCCGTCGCGCGAGTGGACGAGCGGCGCGATCGCGTCGAGCACGACCGGCCCGATCGTGACCGGCTCGACGAAATGGCCGTCGCCGACGTCGAAGTGGAAGATCCGCACGCCGGCGTCGAGAAGCTCCTCGACCTGCGCGCCGAGCCGCGCGAAGTCGGCCGCGTAGAGCGACGGCTCGATCTCGGGGCCGCGCGGCCACTCCAGCCAGGTCATGCGCGCATTCTTGCGATGAAGAAGCCGGACGTGCGGTGGACGCTCGGCAGCGTGAGGAGGAACTCGGGGCGGCGCGGATGACGGAAGCCCGGCCATTCGGCGCCCAGGTCGTCAGGCTCGAGGCCCGCGGCGTCGACGACGTCCTCGTTCTCGACCGCGGCGATCGCGCAGACCGAGTAGGTGACCGAGCCGCCCGGGCCGCACGCGCTCGGCGGCGACGGCGAGCAGCTCACGCTGGAGCTCGGGTAGCGGCTCCGCGCGCCAGCGCAGGTCCGGGCCGCGACGCGAGCACGCCGGTGCCGGAGCACGGCGCGTCGACGAGCACGCGGTCGAAGCCGGTCAGCTCGGCCGGAAGCTCGAGCGCGTCGGCGTGCACGACCGTGACGTTCTTCAGGCCGAGGCGCGCCGCGTTCTCCGACGAGCTCGCGCGCGCGACCCTCGTGCTTCTCCACGGCGACGACCTCGGCGGCGACCTCGGCGAGCTGCGTCGCCTTGCCGCCGGGCGCGGCGCAGAGGTCGAGGATCCGCTCGCCGGGCCTTGCGCCGACGGCGAGGCCTGCGAGCTGCGAGCCGCGGCTCTGCGGCCAGGCGCGGCCTTCTGCGACCCAGTCGGGCGGGATGTGATCGACCGTGAGCGCCGTCTCGATCTCGGGGTCGCGCTCGCCGGGGAGATCGGCGCGCGTGCGGACGACCGTCGGCGGCGGCTCGTTCATGGCGGCCATGAGCGCGAGCGCCGGTTCGCGGCCCTGCTCGCGCCAGAAGGTCTCGGCGATCCAGTCGGGGTACGAGTGCTTCAGCGCGGCCTCGGCGGGAGTCGCGTCGCCGAGCTCCGCGAGCAGCGCGGGCATCCCCTCCGCGAGGCGGCGCATGACCGCGTTCGTGAACGGCACGGCGCGCTCGAGCCCCGACGCACGGACGAGCTCGACCGACTCGTTCGCCGCGGCGTGCGGCGGGACGCCGTCCATGAATCCGACCTGGTAGGCGCCGAGGCGCAGCGCCGCCAGCACAGGCGGGTCGAGCTTGCGCGTAGGCCGGCGGCCGAGGGTGTCGATCGCGTGGTCGAGCGTGCGCCGGCGCTGAACCGTTCCGTATGCGAGCTGCATGGCGAAGGCGCGGTCTCGATCGTCGAGCCGTTCGGCCGCAGAGCGGAAGGCCCGGTCGGCGTAGGCGTCGTCCTCGAACACGCGCCGGACGACGTCGAAGGCGACCTTCCGGGCACTCATTCGCGTACCGAAACCGCGGTCCCCCGGGGGACCCCCATGTTGCACCCCTTGGTGGCGACCCTATCGAGGAAAAGCGCGCGGGTGTTGCGCGGACCGTGCCGGCTCTGTCACAGGGGACGAGCACCTTCAGCGCAGCCCGCGGCGGAACTCCTCGAGCGTCATGCGCCGCTTGCCCTCCGGCTGCACCTCGAGGATCTCCAGCTCGCCGTCGACGACCCGCGAGCGCCACACGATCACCGGCCGGCCCTCGACCTCGCCGCGCGCGCCGATGTGCGGGGACAGAGCGCGAATCCGGTTGTGGAGCTCGACCGCCGGCCGCGACCAGTCGAGCTCGCGGTCGGCCGGGCCGATCTTCTCGGCGTACGTCGCGCCCTCCTCGGGCTGCGGCTCGAACGCCGGCTCCGGCAGCACCGAGCCGAGCAGCTCGACGGCGAGCGCAGCGGACCGGTCGTACACGACGCCGGCATCGTCGTCCGGCCCCACGGCGAACGGCCGCTGCGCCGCGATCGGCCCCGCATCCAGCTCCGCCGTCGTCCGGTGGATCGTCACGCCCGTCTCCGCGTCCCCGGCCATGAGCGCCCGCTCCACCGGCGCCGCGCCGCGCCAGCGCGGCAGGAGCGACGGATGGACGTTCAGCCACAGCCGGTCCTCCAGCAGCTCGGCCGGGATCAGCGCCCCGTACGCGGCGACGACCACCGGCGCCGATCCCGGGAACGACTCCAGCCGCTCGGGCTGCTCCACTGGAATGCCGAGCCGCTCCGCGACCTCTTTCGCCGGCGGCGCGCCCACCTTGCGCCCGCGGCCGCGCGGACGGTCCGGCCGTGTGACGAGCACCTCGATCTCGTGGGTGGCCGCGAGCCCCTCGAGCACCGCGGCGCCGAGCGGCGCGGTCGCGGCGACGGCCAGCCGCACGGCTACCCGAGCACGGCGCGCGGCCGCAGCTCGGCGAGCGCCGCCTTGCGCGCCTCGTCGGTCGTGCGGTCGAGCGTGAGGACGCCGTTCAGATGGTCGAGCTCGTGCTGGATCACGCGCGCCTCGAGCCCCTCGGCCTCGATCTCGATCTTCTCGCCCGCCGGCGACTGCGCCTCGACGGTCACGGCCGTCGGCCGCTCCACCGGGACGATGATCGTGGCCGAGCCGAGCGACAGGCACCCCTCGTCGGTGGTGTCGACCTCGTCCGAGCTGGACACGATCTTCGGGTTCACGAGCGCGGTCACCGGCCCGTCCTCCTCGGTCTGGTAGACGAGCATCCGCTGGAGGATCCCGATCTGCGGCGCCGCGAGCCCGACGCCGCGCGCCTCCTGCATCAGGCGCCCCATCCGCTCGGCGAGCGCGCCGAGCGCGTCGTCGAAGACCTCGACCTCGCGGGTCTCCATCCGCAGCACCGGATCGGGGTACTGCCGCACCTGCGCGAGCGCCAGCCGCCGCCGCGCGTCGCGCTCGGCGTCGAGCTGCTCGTCCCGGACCTGGCCTTCGACCTCGCTCATGCTCGGATCCTAATCAGACGCCCTGGGGATCAACGTCCACGACCGCGGTGAGCCCGTCGCGGCGCATCGCCTTCGCCGCCGTGCCGAGGAGCCGTCCGGCGGGAACGGCGACGCGGCGAGGGTTGTCCGTCTTCGCGAGGAGCTGCGCGCGGTGGCGTCCGCGCAGGCGCAGGAGCGGCGCCGGGCCGAGGAGATCCGCGACGCCGAGGCGCTCGAGCTCGGTCCGCAGCTCGCGTAGCGCGGTCATCGGGCCGTCGCGCGTCGGGCCGCTCACGACCACGCTCACGAGGTGCTTGAACGGCGGGTAGCCGAGCGCGCGGCGGCGATCCAGCTCTCCCGCCAGGAACTCGTCCACCGCATGCCGCGCGGCGAGCGCGATCGGGCGCGCGTCGGGCTGGTACGTCTGGACGATGACCCGCCCGGGAGCGTCGCGGCCGCTCCGACCGGCGAGCTGTGTGACGAGCTGGAACGTCCGCTCCTCGGCGCGGAAGTCCGGGAGGCCGAGGCCCGTGTCCGCATCGACGACCGCGGCGAGCTTCACGCCGGAGAAGTGATGGCCCTTCGCGACCATCTGCGTGCCGAGGAGGACGACGCGGTCGGCCTCCTCGAAGCGGGCGAGCACCTCGGAGAGCCGCATGGGATCCGCGGTCGTGTCGGCGTCGAGGCGCAGCAGCTCCAGCCCGGGAAGCGACGCCGGCGAGCTCCTCCTCCAGAGGCCTCGGTCCCCGCGCCGAGGCGCGCCAGCTCGGCCGCACCGCACGAGGGGCAGAGCTTCGGCGCCGGCCGCACGAGCCCGCAGTGGTGGCAGTGGAGCTGCCCGTCGCCGTGCAGCGTGAGCGCGACGTCGCAGTGCTCGCAGCGCGGCGTCACCCCGCAGGCGCGGCAGTGGATCGCCGGCGCGATGCCGCGGCGGTTGAGGAGCAGGATCGCCTTCCCGCCCTGGTCTTCGATGTCCCCGAGTGCGGCCAACAAGGGCGTCGAGAGCGGATACCCGGTTTCGCGCCGCAGGTCGACGATCTTCACGGGCGGAAGCGACGCGCCGATGCGGCCGCCCAGGTCGAGCCGCTCGAGCAGCTCCCAGCTCTCCGCGCGCGGCGTGGCGCTGCCGTAGACGACGACCGCGCCCTCGAGCGCGCCGCGCTTCGCAGCGACGGTGCGCGCGTCGTAGCGCGGGTCCGAGTCCTGCTTGTACGAGGAGTCGTGCTCCTCGTCGACGCAGATGAGCCCGAGCCGCTCGACCGGCGCGAACACGGCCGAGCGCGCGCCCACGACGACGCGGGCCTCGCCGGATGCGATCCGCTCGCGCTCGTCGCGGCGCTCGGCCTCGGTCAGGCGCGAGTGGAGCACCGCCACGCCCTCCCCGAACCGCGCCCGGAACCGTGCGGCGGTCTGCGGCGTCAGCGCGATCTCGGGGACGAGGACGATCGCGCCGAGGCCGCGCTCGAGCGCCTCCTCGCACGCGCGCAGGTAGATCTCGGTCTTGCCGCTCCCGGTCGCGCCGTGGAGGAGCAGGTGCGCAGGCGAGCCGAGCGCGCCGACGATCCGCTCGAGCGCCGCGGACTGCGCGGGCGAGAGCTCCGAGGGACGGAGCTCCTCCGACACGGCCTCCACCGGCCGGGCGCGGCGTTTGGCCCCGGCGCGGCGTGCACGCGATGCCGGCGCGACCAGGCCGAGCGTGCGCGCGGGCGTCGAGCCGTAGTGGTCGGCCATCCAGAGTCCGAGGTCGACGAGCGCGCCGGGAACCGTCCCGAGGATCTTGTCGACGGCGACCGGATCGACGCCGTCGGGCTTCTCCTCCCCGGTCTCGACGACGACGCCGCGCCGGGCGACGCGCCCGAACTGCACGGACACGACGGAGCCCTTCTCGAGCCCGTCGCCGAGGTACGTGAACGGCCGCGCGACGGCCCGGGCGGTGACGAGTGGGACGACAGAGGCATAGCGCGGCACCCTAGAATCGTCGCATGGGCCAGGGACATTCCGTCGACGACTACATCGAGACGATCTACTTCCTCGCTTTTCCGGTCGGCGAATACCACCCGGTGACGGAAGGCCCGCCGACGCTGGCGGTGCGTGTCGCGGACATGCTCGGCGTGTCCCGCGCCTCGGCCGGCGAGATGCTGAAGCGCATGGAGGACGAGGGCCTGATCGAGCGCGGCGAGCACAAGGAGGCGATCCTCACGCCGAAGGGCGTGGAACTCGCGGAGCGCGTCGTTCGCAAGCACCGGATCATCGAGCGGCTCCTCACGGACTTCATGGGCTACACGGCCGCCGAGTCGCACGTCCACGCCGACGAGCTCGGCGACACGTTCACCGACGACATGGTCGAGCGGATCGCGGAGAAGCTCGGGAACCCCGACCGCTGCCCGCACGGCTGGCCGGTCGACACGACGTTCGAGCAGGCCGAGAACAAGGAGCTGAAGGCGCTGGCCGAGCTCGAGCCGGGCGCGCACGCGGAGATCGTCCGCCTCGCCGAGCACGACGGCGACCTGCTCCACTGGTACTACGACTCGGGCCTCAGTCCCCGGCACCGCGGTCGAGCTCAGCACCTCCGACGGCGAGACGTACACGGTCAAGCGCGACGGCTCCGAGGTCGCCCTCGGCGAGAAGGCCGCTTCGGGCCTCTTCGTCCGCGCGGCCTAGCCCCGGCCGGCGCTCGCTTCGCCCGTCCGCTCGGAGACGACCGCGCACGAAAGACACGCACGGCTGTAACAACTTCGTGCCGAACAATCCCAAGTTGCAGACTGCAACTTGTCAACGGGGCGCCAAAGCCGTTTGACCATGCGGGATTCCGCCGGCCCGGCGAGCTAGTAACAGTCTGCAACTTAGTCCGGGTGCGCGCGGGAGAGAGCGAGCCGCAGGTCTCGCGTCTAGCCGTCGACCGGGCTCACGGCCGAGCGGTACGAGAAGAACCGGTCGTCGGTCTCGGAGAAGCGGTAGTCCGTGATCCGCTGAAGCGTCGGGCTTCCGCTCGAGCTCGTCCGCGGGACGTAGCCCTCCCAGAGGCGCATCTCGTTGCCCGCGTGCGCCCCGTCGTAGTTGCCGAAGGTGACGCGCCAGTTCACGACCTTCACGCCGGTCGGCGTCGCGATCGGCGGGGTCTTCGAGCTGTAGGCGAAGAGCGTCCGCGGCTTCGCGCAGCCGCCCTGGCCGGGCCTCCCCAGCCGCACGATCTTCGTCAGGCCGGAACGCCCGTTGGCGGCGCGCAGCTCGAACAGCACCTCGGGCCGCTCCGAGTCGCCGTCGAGCTCGCGGACGCGGATGTACTTGAGCCGGTCGAACACCTTCGAGAGCGTGTACGTCCTGGTCTTCGAGCCGCATTTGTCCTTGAGGACGACCGAGCGGCCCTTCGCGGAGGCCGGCGGCGGGTCGTACGGCTTCACGGTTTCCTTCGCCGCGTCCCCGTCGAGGTTCTCGACGGCCGCGCCGACGGGCGCCGCGAGGGCGAGCGCGAGCACGACGATGAGAAGACCCCGGAGCCGCATGGCCAAAGGGTATGACAGTTCGGCGCGGTTCTAAAGGGGCGTTGCTACCGCGGCGGGAAGCCCCGCGGCCGCCCGCAGGGCGTCGGCCTTGTCCGTGCGCTCCCACGTGAAGTCGGGATCGTTGCGGCCGAAGTGCCCGTAGGCGGCGGTCTTCGCGTAGATCGGGCGGCGCAGGTCGAGGTCGCGGACGATCGCGCCCGGACGCAGGTCGAAGTGCTCGCGGACGAGCTCCTCGATGCGCGGCGACCTCCGAGGCTGCTCGGTGCCGAAGCACTCCACCTCGACCGAGACCGGATGCGCGACGCCGATCGCGTACGCGATCTGGAGCTCGCAGCGCTCGGCGAGCCCGGCGGCGACGACGTTCTTCGCCACGTAGCGCGCGGCGTAGGCCGCGGAGCGGTCGACCTTCGTCGGATCCTTGCCGGAGAAGGCGCCGCCGCCGTGGCGGGCGGCGCCGCCGTAGGTGTCGACGATGATCTTGCGGCCGGTGAGACCGGTGTCCGCGCCCGGGCCGCCGAGGACGAAGCGGCCGGTCGGGTTCACGAGGACGAAGTCGCGGTCGTCGAGGATCGCTTCGTCGAAGAGATCCGCCGGGAGGACGGGCGCAGGACGTGCTCGATGATCTCGGGCTTCAGGTGCGAGTCGATGTCGATCCCGTCGCGGTGCTGCGTCGAGATCGAGCACGCGCTCGATCTCGACCGGACGCTGCCGGCCGTTCTCGTCCACCTCGTAGCGAACGGTGACCTGCGCCTTGCCGTCGGGACGGAGGTACGTCGAGCGCTCCCGGCGTGCCTCTGCGAGTTGCTTGGCGATGCGGTGCGCGAGCATGATCGGGAGCGGCATGAGCTCGTCCGTCTCGGTGCACGCGTAGCCGAACATCATCCCCTGGTCGCCGGCGCCGATCTTGTCCAGATCGCGTCCTCGCCGTCGGAGTGCTGCACCTCGTACGAATCGTCGACGCCCTGCGCGATGTCCGGCGACTGCTCGTCGAGCGCCACGATCACGCCGCAGGTGTCGGCGTCGAAGCCGTACTTGGCCCGGTCGTAGCCGATCGCGCGGATCCGCTCGCGCACGAGGCGCGGAATGTCCACGTAGACGTCTCGGTCGTGATCTCGCCCGCAACGACGACGAGGCCGGTCGTGATCAGGGTCTCGCAGGCGACACGGCCCGACGGATCGTTCGTCAAGACGGCGTCGAGCACGGAGTCCGAGATCTGGTCGGCCATCTTGTCCGGATGGCCCTCGGTGACGGACTCCGAGGTGAACGGAAACGTGCGCGGCTCCGACATGGCCGGGAAGACTACCGACCGCGCGCTACTGGATCTGCAGGAAGCCTTCGAACGACACCGAGCCGTCGTCGGGCTCGTCGCTCCAGAAGAAGAGCGACTTGAGCGGCTCCAGGTTCTCCGAGACGTCCGGCGCTCCCGGGCCGTACTCGCTCCAGCCCTCCCCCGACCCGAATGCAGTTCCCAGACCGGCGGCGTTCATGAGGCCGGTCGCACCCGCCAGGTTCACGTAGACGACGGCGGCTGCGTCGTCGGAGACGCCCGGCCGCCTCGCGCCCCGCGGTGTACGCCGGATCGTCGGCGAGGCTCGAGCCGCTCTTCAGCGCGGCGAGCCCGGCCTCCGTGTTGGACGCGACGAGCTTGCCGTCGGTCGTCGCGAGGTAGAGGACGGGATTCCCGGCGTTCAGGAGCACCTTGGCGTTCATGCCCTCGATGCTCGTCTCCTCGAGCCCGATCGAACTCTCCTCGCCCATGAAGCCCATGAGACCGCCGGCCTTCGTGACGAGGTTCTCGATGAGCGCCATCGTCGCGTCCTCATCGTCCACCTCGGTCGCGAAGACGACGGTCGGCGTGAGCGAGACGTACGAGGTGTCGGACGCCGGCGCGTACACCGCGACGCCGGTCTCGCCGTCGAAGAGCCCGGCGACGTCGCCGTCGATCGAAAGGCCGAGCGCGAACTGGATCTGCGCGAGCGTCTGCGCCGCCGTCGAGTCGTTGGCCGAGGCGCACTTGACGATCTCGCGGATCGCGTCGCCGATGCCGGACGTCGAGACGAACGCGAGCGCGTCCGAGCGGAAGAACCCGTCGAGCTCGGCGCCGCCCTCGTCCCCGACCGGGATGACCGCGCTCGAGACGTCTCCGCCGATGCGGATGCCGCCCTCCTCGGCGCGTGCGGCCAGCGCGAACGAGGCGCCCGAAGCGTCTTCGTCGCCGCCGAAGCACTTCGCGAGCGCCGTCTGCGCCCCGCCGAGCTCCGGCTCGACCTTGGCCGTCTCCGCGAGGCGTCCGTTCACGTAGACGGTCGCGATCGCGTCCTCGAAGAGATCCTCGGTCGCGTCCTGGTAGGCGTCCTCGTCGGCGAGCGAGTCGCCGGACTTTCGCGCCTCGTTGAACGCGTCGAGCGATTCCTGTGACCCGGCGGCGGCCCACCAGCCATCCTCGAGCTCCTCGGTCACGCCGGTAGCGCCGTCGCCTGTGGCGACGATCTTCTTCAGCTTGGCGGAATCGGACGGCTGCGTCAGGAGGACGACGTCCTCGCCCTTGGCGTCGAACCCGACGATCGCGATCTCGTCGCCGACTGCCGGCCGGATGTCGTTCTCGAACGAGAGCCCCTCCTCGCTGCCGAACTCGGAGAGCGCCTTGTCGATCGCGCCCTTCCCGTCGGGGAACTTGGCGAGCAGGGCTTCGAGCGCCTGCCACTGGTCGCCCTCGGTGTCCGTGTCGACCGTGGCGAAGATCGCGGTCGAGGCCGGCGCGTACACGGCCGCTCCGGACGTCGCGCCGCCGCTCGACGAGTTTCCGCACGCGGACGCCCCGAGAGCGAGTCCGACGGAGAGGGCAAGGAGTGCTGCGGCGCGAAACGGGCGCACGAACTGAGAGTAGCGGCCGTTCGGGCGGGCGGCTATTCCCCTGTTGGGGCGCGGCCCATGAGCCGGACGACCGCCTCGGCGGGGGTGTCGCCGTCGAGGACGTGGCAGACCGCCTCGGTGATCGGCAGCTCGATTCCGAGGCGGTGCGCGAGGTCGCGGAGCACCGGCGCGGTCGTCAGCCCCTCGACGGCCATCTTGATCTCGGCGCGTGCCTCGTCGGCCGTGGCGCCGCGGGCGATCAGCTCGCCCGCCCGGCGGTTGCGGCTGTGGCGGCTCCAGCACGTGACCATGAGGTCGCCCATGCCGGCGAGCCCGGAGAACGTCTCCTGCCGGGCGCCGGACGCCTCGCCCAGCCGCACCATCTCGCTGAGCCCGCGCGTGAGAAGGCCCGCCTTCGCGTTGTCGCCCATGCCGAGCCCGTCGACCGCGCCGGCGCCGAGGGCGATCACGTTCTTCGCGGCCGCGCAGAGCTCGACCCCGACGACGTCGGTGTTCACGTAGACGCGGAAGCGCGGCGTGTGGATCTCCTCCTGGAGCCGCTTGCCGAGCTCCATGTCCTCGCAGGCGATCACCGCGGCGGCGGGCAGGCGGAGCGAGATCTCCTCCGCGTGGTTCGGGCCCGAGAGCACCGCGACCGGCCGTCCCTCGACGACCGTGGACAGGCGATCTTCCCGACTCGGGGTCGAGGCCCTTCACGAGGCTCACGACGGGGGCGTTTCCAGGGAGCGCGGCGACGACTTCGCGGAAGGAGCGGCTCGGCACGGCGATCGACGAACATCTCCGCGTCGGCCAAGCCCGGATCGTCGAGCGTCACGGCCTGCACTCCGGAGAGGTCGAGCCCGGTCAGGTAGCGCGGGTTGTGGCCCGTCTCCGTTGATGACCCGGACCTGCTCGGGATCGCGGCAGGCGAGCAGCGTCTCGTGCCCGTGCTCGGCGAGGAGCGCGGCGAACGCCGACCCCCACGAGCCTCCTCCGACGACCGCGATCTTCATGTCCGGCGCTGGAAGTCGATCACGACGGGGACGCCCGAGAGGCCGAACCGCTCGCGCAGCCGATTCTCGACCCAGTAGCCGTAGTCGCGCGTCATGAGAGAGGGATCGTTAACGAAGACCTTGAATCGCGGCGGGCGAACCGTCGTCTGCGTGCCGTAGAGCAGGTTCAGCCGTCGGTCCTTCCCCGGCTTGGTCGGCCCCGGCCGCTGCGCGCGGAGCTCCTGCAGGAAGTCGTTCAGCTCGGGCGTCGAGATGCGCGCGGTGTGCTTGGCGAAGAGCTCGGCGATCTTGTCGAGCATGCGGATCATCCCGCGGGACGATTTGGCCGACACGGCGACGAGCTGAGGCCGCTGGCGCATGCGCTCCTCGAGCACGGGACGGATGTCCTCGACGTCGATCTCCGTGATGTCCCACTTGGACAGGATCACGAGCGTCGAGCACCCGGCCGTGCGCGCTACGTCGGCCACGCGGAGGTCCTGGTCGACCATCCCCTCGCTCGAGTCGATGAGGACGAGCGCGATGTCGGCGCGCTCGGCCGCCTGGATCGCGCGCAGCTCCGAGTAGTACTCGATCCCCTGCCGCTGCCTGCGCTTGCGCCGCAGCCCGGCCGTGTCCACGAAGACGAAGGTCTGGTCGCCGCGCTGGACGATCGTGTCGATCGCGTCGCGCGTCGTGCCCGGCTTCTCGGAGACGATCACGCGCTCCTCGCCGACGATCGCGTTCAGGAGGGACGACTTGCCGACGTTCGGCCGCCCGAGGATGGCGACGCGGATCGCGTCCTCCCCCACCTCCGCGCGGCCCTGGGCGCCGAGCGCGCGCAGCTCGTCGACGATGCGGTCGAGCAGGTCGCCGGTGTTGTGCCCGTGGACGGCCGAGACGGGGAGCGGCTCGCCGAGGCCGAGCGAATGGAACTCGAGCGCGGACTCGTCGCGCCGCGGGTCGTCGATCTTGTTCGCGAGCAGCACGACCGGCTTGGAGGAGCGGCGCAGGATGTCGGCGATCTCCTCGTCCCCGGGCGTCACGCCGTTGTGCGCGTCGACGACGAAGAGGACGAGATCGGCCTCCTCCACCGCGCGCCGGGCCTGCTGGGCGATCGACTGCGTCATCGGCGTCGAATCGGCGAGATCGACGCCGCCGGTGTCCACGAGGAGGAACTTCGAGCCCGACCACTCGCAGACGATCTCCTTGCGGTCGCGGGTGACACCCGGGGTCTCGAAGACGACGGCCTGCCGCGTCGCCGAGAGCCGGTTCACGAGGGTCGACTTGCCGACGTTGGGGAAGCCGACGATCGCGACCGTGCCGAGGAGATCGGCGGTCATCGCGCCGGGCGGCCGGGCGGAACGGCGTCGGGCCGGCCGAGCGCGTGGATGTCGCGCAGCCATTCCCAGAGGCGCAGGATCTCGGCCTCGATCTCGGCCGTCGCCTCCTTGTAGCCCTTCGAGTTCTTCGGGAGGCCGTCGAAGCGCATCGGCTCTCCGAACGCGATCGAGATCGGCGTGCGGCCGGGGAATTTCCATTCCTCGGAGCCGTAGATCGCGGCGGGCACGACCGGCACGCTCTCCTGGATCGCGATCATCGCGGCGCCCGGCATCGCCTTCCCGGGATGGCCGCTGAGCTGGCGCGTCCCCTCGACGAAGAGCCCGAGCATCTGCCCCTTGCCGACAGCCTCGCGGGCGAGCCGGATCGCCTCTCGGTCGGACTCGCCTCGACGTACCGCGAGTGTGCCGAACGACCTGACGATGAACCCGCCGACCGGAACGTCGAGGAGCTCGGCCTTCGCCATGAAGACGAGGCGGCGCGGAACGAGCCCGCCGAGCGCCGGCACGTCGATCCAGTGCAGGTGGTTGACGGCCAAGACGCCGCCGCCCTGGCGCGGGATGCGGTCGAGTCCGTAGGCCTTGAGGCCCGCCGCACCGTGGACGCCGGCCGTGAGAATGGTCTTGCCGAAGCCCCAGTAGACGACGTCGTAGCGGTCGATGCTCATGCCTGGGCCTTGGCGGCGACCATCCGCTCGATGCGTTCGACGACTTCGTCGATCCCGAGCTCGGTCGTGTCGATTCGCGTGGCATCCGGGGCCGCGCCCATCTGCGCCGAGTCGCGCTCGTCGCGCAGGCGCAGGTCGGTCGCGAGGGCGTCCGCTCCGAGTCCCGGCCGATCGTCGGTGCGCCGGCGGGCCCGCTCGGACTCGTCGGCGGTGAGGAAGATCTTCACGTCGGCGTCGGGACAGACGACCGCGCCGATGTCGCGCCCCTCCATGACGGCGTTCCCCTCGTCGGCGATCGAGCGCTGGCGCTCGCGGAGCACCGCCCGGACGTCCTGGTGGCGGGCGAGCGACGAGACGACGCGGTCGATCTCCACGGTGCGGATCTCCCTGGTCACGTCGCGTCCGTCGATCGTGATCGTGCCGGGCTCGATGGAGACGGGGTTCGCGCGCGCGAGGGCCGTGAGCGCCGCTTCGTCGTCGAGCGAGACGCCGCGCTCGAGCGCGAGCCAGGTGAGCGCCCGGTACATCGCGCCGGTGTCCACGTAGCGGAAGCCGAGCCGCTCGGCGAGCTTGCGCGCGACGGTGCTTTTCCCGGAACCGGCGGGTCCGTCGATGGCCACGATCATGCAGCCATCATCGCAGCGCGAGCGAGTCGAGCACGGCGAAGAACTCCGGGTAGGAGACGGCGACGCTGTCCGCGCCGTCGATCTCCAGTCCCTCGCGCGAGACGATCCCCGCGACCGCGGCGAGCATGGCGATCCGGTGGTCGCCCGCCGCGCTGACCGTGGCGCCGCCGCGCGGCCGCGCCGGCACGCCGCGGACGCGGAAGCCGTCGTCGGTGGTCTGGATCCGCACGCCGAGCGGGCGGAGAACTTCCTTCACGGCCTCGAGCCGGTCGGACTCCTTGAGGCGAAGCTCTCCGGCACCGCGCACGGTGCTCTCGCCGCGGGCGACGCCGGCGAGGAGCGCGAAGATCGGCAGCTCGTCGACCATGAGCGGCACCTCGCCGGCCTCGATGTCGGTGGCGGTCAGCTCGGCGGGCCCGACCTCGATGTCGGCGACCGGCTCGCCGCCGACGGTGCGCCGGTTGAAGAGCGAGACACGCGCGCCCATGCGGTCGAGCACGCTGAGGAGGCCGGTGCGCGTCGGGTTGATCCCGATCCCGTGCAGGCGCAGGTCGGAGCCCGAGAGGAGCGTGGCCGCGACGATGTAGGGCGCGGCCGAGGAGAAGTCCCCGGGAACGTCGAGGTCGAGCGGCTTGAGCCGCTCGACCGGCCACACGGAGATCGCGCGCTGCGAGCGCGAGACGCGAACGCCGCTCGCCTCGAGCAGCCGCTCGGTGTGGTCGCGTGTGGGCTTCGGCTCGACGACGACGGTCGGCCCGTCGGCCGCCTGCATCCCGGCGAGGAGGATGGCCGACTTCACCTGCGCGCTCGCGACCGGCAGCTCGTAGCGGGTCGGGTGGAGACGGTCGCCGGCGATCACGATCGGGGCGTGGCCGTCGGTCGTCTCGACGTGGGCGCCCATCTCGCGCAGCGGCTCGGCGACACGCTCGAGCGGACGCGTGGAGAGCGATTCGTCCCCGGTGAGCTCGAACCGGCCGGGCTGCCCGGCGACGAGGCCGGACAGGAGACGGATGAGCGTTCCGGCGTTGCGGCAGTCGATCGGCTCGTCGGGCGCGGTGAGGTTGCCGAGCCCGACGCCCTGGATGCGGACGACGTCGCCCGTGACCTCGACGGTCGCGCCGAGCGCGCGCATCGCGTCGGCGGTCGCGAGCGTGTCGGCGGACGCGCCGAAGCCGCGCACCTCGCTCTCGCCGCTCGCGACCGCGCCGACGAGCAGCGCGCGGTGCGAGATCGACTTGTCCCCGGGAACGCGGAGGTCCCCGCGAACCGCAGCGGCGGGCTCTATCCGCATCCGGACCAGCTCTTCCGAACCGCGCCCGCCCAAGAATTGGCCCGGAGGGTTCCGGCGCCTTCCCCCCCAATGGGGGCGCGAGCCGCCCAACACGAACGGTATCGAGGCGCGGGCGCACGGATGGGACACGGAAATGCGCCGGGTGTGTGCCGGTTTCTCCACAGCGCGCAGCCTAGAGAGGCCGTCTACTCGTCGCCGAGGACGGGCGCGACCACGACCGAGTAGCCCTGCGCCTCGAGGAGCGCCGCGCCGCGCTGGGCATCCGCCTCGCCGGCGACGAGGATCGCCAGCGTGCCGCCGCGCTCCGGCGACATGTGGAGCAGGTCGAAGTCCTCGATGTTGATCCCCTCGGCCCCGAGCGCCTGCGTGATCCCCGAGAGGACGCCGGGCCGGTCGGGAATGTGCACCTGGAGCCAGTGCAGCGTCCCGGGATCGGGATACGCCTCGGCCAGCAGCCGGCGCCGGTGCTGCGCGGCCTCGCCGATCCAGCGCGCCAGGTAGCCCGCGTCGGTCTCGTCGAGCGCGCGCTCGAGCTCCTCCACGCGGCGCCGGTGCTCGGCGAGCGCGCCGCGGACCTCGTCGGCGTTCTCGAGGAAGATGTCGACCCAGATCCGCGGATTCGCCCCGGCGACGCGGGTCATGTCCCGCAGCGACCCGCCCGCTCCGGCCAGCGGCTCGTGACCGTCCACCCGCGCCGAGCCGAGCTGGTTCATGAGGACGTTTGCGAGCGCGTGCGGGACGTGGCTCGTCAGCGCGACGAGCTTGTCGTGCGCGCGCGGATCGACCGCCACCGGAACCGACCCGAGCGCGGACACGAACCCGTGCAGCGCGCGGTAGCGCGCCGCGTCCGTCTCGGCCACCGGCGTCAGGAACCAGGTCGCGCCCTCGAAGAGCTGGCCGCTCGCGTGCTCCGGCCCATGCGCCTCGGAGCCGCAGATCGGATGCCCGCCGATGAACCGCGCCCGCTCGCCGACCGACGAGCACACGCCGCGCTTGGTCGAGCCGACGTCCGTGACGGTGCAGCCGTCGTCCGTCGCGGCGAGCACCGCGGCCACCTGCGCCGGGAGCGTCGTCACCGGCGTCGCGACGAGCGCCAGCTCCGCGTCCGCGACCGCCTCCTCGAGCGATCCAGCGGCCACGTCGATCGCCCCGCGCTCATGCGCGACCGCGAGCGACGGAGCGTCGGCGTCGAACCCCACCACGGACGCGACGCCGGCCCGCTTCGCCGCAAGGCCCACGGACGCCCCGATCAAGCCGGTCCCGACGATGGCGAGCCGCGAGACCACCTCGGGATTACCCGACGACTTTGCCCATGAGCGACGCAAGCGCGCGGATCTCGTCCGCGAACGGCGCGAAGTCCGCGGACGGAATCTGCTGCGCGGCGTCCGAGAGCGCCTGATCCGGATCGGGATGCACCTCGACGATGATCCCGTCCGCGCCCGCGGCGACCGCTGCCCGCGCCAAGGGAGCAACGAGGTCACGACGCCCGGCCGGATGCGACGGGTCGACGATCACCGGCAGGTGCGTCTCGAGCTTCAGCACGGGAACCGCGCCGATGTCGAGCGTGAAGCGCGTCGCCGTCTCGAACGTCCGGATGCCGCGCTCGCAGAGCATCACCTGGGCGTTGCCCTCGCGCACGACGTACTCGGCCGCCATGAGGAGCTCCTCGATCGACGCCGACGCGCCGCGCTTGAGCAGCACGGCCTTGTCCGATCGGCCGACCTCGGCGAGGAGCGTGAAGTTCTGCATGTTGCGCGCGCCGATCTGGATCACGTCGGCCGCGTCCACGACCGCCTCGACGTCGCGCGCGTCCATCAGCTCGGTGACGATCGGCAGACCGGTCTCCTCGCGCGCCTCCTTGAGGATGTCGAGCCCCTCCTGGCCGAGCCCCTGGAACGCGTACGGCGACGAGCGCGGCTTGAACGCGCCGCCGCGGAGCATCGTCGCCCCGGCATCGCGCACGGCCCGCGCGGCCTCCATCGTCTGCTCGCGGTACTCGACCGAGCACGGGCCGGCGATCAGACCGAAATAGCCGTCCCCGATGCGGCGTCCCCGCACGTCGATGACGGTCGGTCCGCGGCGCGCCTCCCGCGAGACGAGCTTGTACGGCTTGAGGATCGGAACGACCTGCTCGACGCCCGGGAAGCTCTCGAGCGGCAGCGTCGCGAGGAGCTCGCGCTCGCCGACGACTCCGATCACGGTCGCGTCGCCGGGCGTCACGTGCGCGTCCGCGCCGGCCTCCGAGATACGCGCGACGACCTCCTCCACTTGCTCGGGAGTGGCGTTCGCGCCCATGACGACGAGAAGCTCCGGGGATCCTGTGACGGCCATCGTTCTCGGAGTGTAGTTTCCGTCAGTCCATGCGGATCTTTTCGGGCATCCAGCCGACCGGCGACAAGCATCTCGGGAACTACTCGGGGGGCTTCCGCCAGTACGCGCAGACGCAGGAGGAGGGCGACGCGTTCTTCTGCATCGTCGACCTGCACTCGATCACCGTCGAGTACGACCCGGCCGAGCTGCGCAACGCGACGCTCGACCTCGCGGCGATGCTCTTCGCCACCGGGCTCGACGCGAATCGCTCGACGGTCTTCATCCAGAGCCACGTGCCCGCGCACACCGAGGCCGCCTGGCTCCTCGGCTCGGTCACGAGCTACGGCGAGCTGCGACGGATGACCCAGTTCAAGGACAAGGGCGACCGCCAGGACTTCGTCTCGGCGGGCCTCTTCAGCTACCCCGTCCTGCAGGCGGCGGACATCCTGCTCTACCAGACCGACGCGGTGCCGGTCGGCGAGGACCAGCGCCAGCACATCGAGCTCGCCCGCAACATCGCCGAGCGCTTCAACCAGCGCTACGGGCAGACACTCGTCGTCCCCGAGATGGTCGCGCCGTCGGTCGGCGGGCGGATCATGGATCTCCAGGAGCCGGAGCGGAAGATGTCCACGACCGGCGGCACCCCGCAGGGCACGGTCAAGCTCCTCGACGAGCCCGACGTCATCCGCAAGAAGTTCAAGACGGCCGTCACCGACTCGGGCTCCGAGGTCCGCCGCGCGGACGACAAGCCGGGCATCTCGAACCTCGTCGAGATCATGTCGGTCGCGAGCGGCAAGTCGATGGAGGACGTCGAGGCCGAGTTCGACGGACAGGGCTACGGCACGTTCAAGGAGGCCGTCGGCGAGTCCGTGGTCGAGCTGCTCACGCCGATCCAGGAGCGCCACCGCGAGCTGAGCTCCGACCCGCGCGAGCTGCAGCGGCTCCTCGCGATCGGCGCCGAGAAGGCGCGGCAGGTGTCCGAGCCGACGCTGCACGCGATGCTCGACCACATGGGCATCGTCCGCTCCGAGGTCGGCCGCATGTTCGGCGCCGCCCGGCCGCGCGACGGGCTCTAACCGAGGCTCGCCACTTCCTCGCGGGTCAGCTCGCGCCATTCGCCCGGCGCAAGGCCGTCGACGGTGAGCCCTGCGTAGACCGAGCGGTGGAGGCGGACGACCGGATGCCCGACGGTCTCGCACATCCGCTTCACCTGGTGCTTGCGGCCCTCGTGGAGGGTGAGCTCGAGGCGCGACGGGCCGAGACGGCGGACACCGGCGGGCGCGGTCTCGCCGTCCTCGAGGTCGACCCCGGCGATGAGCCGCGCGATCTCGGAGTCCGTCGGCTCGCCCTCGACGTCGGCCTCGTAGATCTTGTCCACCTCGTATTTCGGATGCATGAGCCGGTGCGCGAGCTGGCCGTCGTTCGTGAGGAGGAGCGCCCCGGTCGTGTCGACGTCGAGGCGCCCGACCGGCACGACGCGGTTCTCGTGCGGGACGAGCTCGACGACGGTGGGCCGGCCCTGCGGATCCTTCGCGGTGGTGACGACGCCGACGGGCTTGTGCAGGAGGACGTAGGTGAGCGGCTCGAGGCGCACGCGTTCGCCGTCGACCTCGACGATGTCCCGGCTCTCGACGAACGTCGCGAGCCCGGCGACCTCGCCGTTCACGGTCACGCGCCCGGCCTTGATCAACTCGTCGGCCCCACGGCGCGAGGCGACCCCGGAGCGAGCTAGGAAGGCGTTGAGCCGCATGGTTTCCGCGATGTCCCCCGGGGGACCCCGGCTAGGGCACCCCTTAGGTGACGAGCCTAGCGGGGAAATCCGCGCGTGTCTGTGACCGAAGCGGGTCGAATTCGCGCCGGCCCGGTCGAAGCCGGGCCGGCGCGAGAAACGCTCACCACCGAAGCGGCTTCGCCGGCTTGTAGAGCCAGGTGTGGAAGAACCGGCCGAGGTCGCGGTGCGAGATGTGCTCGGCGAGCGCCACGAACTCCGGCGTCGTGACGTTCCCGTCCTTGTTGCGCTCCGTCCACTGGCGCAGGATCCCGAAGAACGCCCAGTCGCCGATCTTCTCGCGCAGCGCCTGGAGCGTCATGCCGCCGCGGTCGTAGATCGTCCCGTCGAAGAGAAGCTCCGGCCCGCCCGGGTTGCCCGGCGGCGGCGTCCAGAACTCCGTGTCGGTCGCGGGCGTCGCGTACAGCTCGTCGAACGTGTCGCGGCCGCGGACTCGCCGCCCGTGCGCTCGCTCCAGATCCACTCGGACCAGGTCGCGAAGCCCTCGTGCAGCCAGATGTCCGGCCAGAGCGAGAGCGTGACCGAGTTTCCGACCCACATGTGCGCGAGCTCGTGAACGAGCAAGCCCTCGTCCGGCGGCGCGTCGAACACGGGCTTCGTCTGCGTCTCGAGCGCGTAGCCCACGTCGGGCGCGTCGTCGACGATCGCGCCGACCGCGTTGAACGGATAGCGCCCGTAGATCCCCTCGAAGAACCGGACGATCGCCGGGATCTTCTCGAGCACCGGCTGCGGGCCGAGCGTCGGGTCGACCGCGACGTAGTTCGGGATCCGGCCCGCGCGCGAGATCTTCAGGTCGAACACGCCGACCGTGGACGTGGCGAGATACGGCGCCATCAGGTCGTCCTCGACCCAGGTCCACGTCGTCTTCGAGCCGCGCGTGTCCTTGTCCACGAGGACGCCGTTCGCCATCGCGGTCAGACCGCGCGGCACGGTGATCTTGAAATCGAACGTCGCCTTGTCGCGCGGCGTGTCGTTCACGGGGTACCAGCCGGGCGAGCCCTGCGGCTCGCCGACGACGAACGCGCCGTCGGCGGTCGGAACCCAGCCCTCGAGCGCCTCGTCCGGGTCGACGACGATCGACGGCTCGCCGACGTAGTCGACGACGACCGTGAAGTGCTTGCCGTCGCGCAGCCCGTGGCGCGGCGTGATCACGAGCTCCTGGCCGAACCGACGGAACGACGCCCGCTCTCCGTTGACGGTGAGGCGCGGGATCGAGAACCCGCGCAGGTCGAGATCGAAGCGCGAGAGGTTCTGCGTCGCCTTCGCCGTGATGACGGCGGTCGAGCGCATCCGGTTCGTCGCCTGGTCCCAGTCGATCTTCAGGGAGTAGTGCTTGACGTCGTAGCCGCCGTTCCCCGCGAGCGGGTAGTACGGGTCGCCGAGCCCGGGCGAGCCGGGCGAGTAGCCCGCGGCAGCAGCAGGAGCGGCGGCGGCGAGCGCGGCGATGGAAGCGATGAGGAGGAGGGAACGGCGCATGAGCACCCCTTTCGTCGGAGCGAAGCTCGACACTAGACCCCTACCTGGTACCGGGCAAGCACGGCCCGGAAACAGCCGCCGCCCGCGTCATAGTCCCGCCCATGCCCGTGTACATCTCGCTGATGAAGTGGACGTCCGGCGGCGTCGGCGGCATGCCCGCCTGGCGCGACCGCATCGACGAGGCCCAGCGCGCGATCGAGGATCGCGGCGGCAAGCTCGTCGACACGTTCGTGACCCTCGGCCGCTACGACCTGGTCGAGATCTTCGAGGCGCCCGACGACGAGACCGCCGCCCAGATCCTCCTCACGGTCATGCGGCACGGCAGCGTCACGACCGAGACGCTTCGCGGCTTCACCCGCGACGAGGCCGAAGCGATCGTCCGCGGGGTCTAGGCGGGTTCGCCGGGGCGAGCTGAGCCGGGCACAGCTCGGCTCCGCGGCGGATCTAGGCGCCCGTTCGCTCGGCCACGGCTTCGAGCCGCGCGCGCAGCTCCTCGGCGTCGCCGCCGAGATCGTCCAGCTCGGGGAGCTCGTTCAGTCCGGCCAGGCCGAAGACCCGCTCGAACAGCGGCGTCGTCTCGTAGCGCACCGCCCCACCCTCCGAGTCGCGTCCCGCCTCGGCGACGAGGCCGCGCTCGACCAGGCTCGCGACCGCGGAATCCGCGGCGACGCCGCGCAGGCGCGCGATCTCGGGACGGCTGACCGGCCCGATGTACGCGACGACGGCGAGCGTCTCCATCGCCGCCTGCGAAAGGCCGCGCGCGACCGGACGGTCGAAGAGGCGCGAGCACGCCTCGGCCGCCTCGTGCGCGGCGCGAAACGCCCAGCCGCCGGCGACCGGCTCGAGGACGATCCCGCTCTTCCCCTCCCGGTAGCGGCCCGGTGAGGAGCGCGAGCGCCGTCTCGACGCGGTCGGGGTCGGTCGCGGCCGCGTCGGCCAGCTCGTCCACGGTCAGCGGGCGCGAGGCGACGACGAGCAGCCCCTCGAGCACGCGGGCGACCCGGTCGACGGGGTTGTCGATTACGCGGAGGTGAGGTTCGTGCATACGGAGATGGGTTCGAAGGGAGCGGCCTGGCGAAGGGTCGCCTCGCCGCGTTTGCGCAGTTCCAGGAGGGCGAGGAAGGCGACCGCCTGCTCGATGCGCGAGAGGCCGTCCACCTCGTGGTCGAAGGAGAAGTCGCGCTTGCGCTTGAGGAGCGCCCGGAAGCGCTCGAGGAACCGCGCGACCGGCGGGAACGTGCCGAGGTGCCGAAGCGACGGCGACGGCGGCTCCGCGGCCAGCCTGCGGAACGCGACCGCGAGCAATCCCGGATCCTGCTGGGGCAGCGGCGCGGGCGCGGCCACGGGCGCGAGCGGCGCAGGCCCGATGCGGAACCAGCGGTCGCCCTCGCTCGCGAGCCGCTCCTCGAGCCAGAGCGCGGCGGAGCGGATGCGGCGGTAGGCGGCGAGCCGCTCGGCCAGCTCGTTGGCGGCCTCCTCGGGCTCGAGATCCTCGAGGTCGGCCTCGGCGCCGAAGAGCTCGCGGGCCTTCAGCTCGAGGAGCGCCGAGACGAGCACGAGGAACTCGCCGCAGGCCTCGAGGTCGAGCTCGTCGCGCTCGGCGAGCCGCTCGATGAACGCCGGGACGATGTCGGCGATGGCCACGTCGGGCAGCTCGAGCTCCTCGCGGAGGATCAGGGTCAGGAGCAGGTCGAACGGGCCCTGAAAGGCATCAAGGTCGAGCGGAAGGTCACGAACAGCAACACCGGCAGGCATTGGGGGCGATGCTAACCGCGGGGACGGACGCGGCCCTTGGGGATGGCCATCGTGCGCTGCGGCTTCGGCGCCGGATCCTTCTTGCGCCGCCGCGGCCGTCGCGGCTCCCCGCTTCGACGCTGCGACCACACGAACCCGACGATCGAGAGGATGAGCAGAGCGGCGGCCACGTAGGCGTTCAGCCGGATCCCGAAGAGCTCGTGCGCCTGGTCGACGCGAAGGAACTCGAAGCCCACGCGCCCGGCCGTGTACCAGGCGACGTAGAGGCAGAAGATCCCGGGCGGCTTGATCGTGAAGCGCCGGTCGACGAGCAGGAGCACGCCCACGCCGACGAGGCACCAGATCGACTCGTAGAGGAAGAGCGGGTGGAACACGTTCTCGCCGAGGAAGCCGGCCGCGGACGCGTTGATCGTGTCGATCTCGAGTCCCCACGGCAGGCCGGTCGGCTTTCCGAAGAGCTCCTGGTTGAACCAGTTGCCCCAGCGGCCGATCGCCTGCGCGAGCAGCACGCCCGGCGCGCCCGCGTCGAAGAACGCCCAGACGCTCTCGCCGGAGCGGTGCACGACGATCGCCGCCGCGATCGCGCCGCCGGCCACGGCGCCCCAGATCCCCAGGCCGCCCTCCCAGATCTCGAAGACGCCCTGCCACTTGGGGACGTCGACCTCGCTCCACGACGTGATCACGTGGTAGATCCGGGCGCCGACGATCCCGCCGACGACGCCCCACATGGAGGCGCGCAGGACGAGATCCCAGTCGCCGCCGCGCCGCGTCCACCGGTAGCCGGTGAGGAGCACGGCCGCGGTGATCCCGAGGAGCAGCATGAACCCGTACGCGTGGAGCGTCAGCGGTCCGAGCTCGATCTCGCCGCTGGACGGGCTGGGAATGGTTGCGAGCAGCCGCACGAGACCCGTGACTTTACGGGGTCGGCCGCACGCACGCGCCGTCTAGCGAGGGGCTAGAGCAGGATGCGAAGCGCGATCGAAGCGGGGCAGCCGCTTCGAGCCAAGGACACTGCGAAGTGGAGGTCGACATCAGACCGCTCTGCGAGCTCGAACGCGGCCGGCGCGTCGTATCCGGCCTTTTCGAGTTCCGCGAGCCGCCAGCTGAGGACGCGATCCGCTTCGGTGCCCGTTTCGAGTACTGAGGGGGCAGACGCCATACCCTCCCATCGCCCCCAGGCCCGCCGTCTTTGTCCCCGCAAAGGGTGATTTTCGTCCCTGAGACGAGTCTTGCGGCTACAGTCGAGGCGCTCGGCGAGCGAAACGGCCTCGTCGCGCGTGAAATCCCCTTCCAGCCTGAGAATCGCGTTGCCGCGCTGCCACAGAAGCGTCGGGCCGGCGAGGCGGAGCTCCACGAAGCCGAACTCGTCCGGGATTGGTGTAGCCGAACGCGTGCGGGGCGCCGCCGAGCCAGAGCGCGGGCTCGCCGTTCACCTCGAGCTGCTCGATCGTCGTGTTCGGGCCGGCCACCTTCTCCACGTAGTCGCGGTCGAGGCCCGCCCGGAACTGGGAGAGCAGCAGGTCGATCTCGCCGTCCGCGCCGCGCCAGATGAACGACACCTGTCCGCCGGGAAGGTCGTCGGTGAAGCGCACCTCGTCGTAGTCGCCCTCGGGAACGGAGACCTCGAACGTCGAGCGCTCGAGCGCCTCGTCCAGCGTGTAGACCGGCCCTAGCCCGAGATCCTCCGTGTGCTCGTCCCGTTCGGGGAGCGTCTCGGGCAGCGTCTCGACCTGCGTGACCGACACGCCGTCGAGGCCGAAGAACTCGAGGATGGCCGTGCGCGCCTGCGGCACCGCGAACGCTGCGGCGAGCGCGGCCACGAGGATCGCGAATGCGAGCACGAGCCCGCGGCGGCTGCGGCGCGGCTGCGGCGCCGGCTCGAGGCGGGAGCGGATCCCCGCGGCGAGGTCGGGCGTGGGCGGCAGCGCGAGCGCGGCGCCGAGGGAGCGGAGATCGCGTTCGAGGTCAGCCGCCATGCTCCACCTCCTCGCGTAGGCGCGCGAGCGCGCGCGACTGTCGTGACTTGACCGTGCCCTTGCGGACGCCGAGCGCCGCGGCCGTCTCCTCCTCGCTCAGGTCGAGGAAGAAGCGGCACTCGACCACCAGCCGCTCGTCGTCGCGCAGCGTGTCGAGCGCGGCGAGGAGCTCTTCGCGGCGCTCGGACGCGACAAGGGTCGCCTCGGGGGACGGGGCCGCGCCCCCCGAGGGCTCTGCGGCCAGGCGCAGCTCGAGCGCCGAGCGGCGTCCAGCCGTCCGGCCCCGGTTGCGCGCCTCGTTGCCGACGATCTGGAGCAGCCACGGCCGAAACGGCGCTCCCCGGCGGAACCGGCCGAGCGCCCGGTACGCCTTCACGAAGCCGTCCTGGGCCGCCTCCTCTGCGTCCGCGGCGTTCCGCGTGACCAGGTAGGCGGTTCGAAAGGCGATGCCCTGATGCAGACGCACGAGCTCCTCGTAGGCCACGGTGTCACCCCGTCTCGCACGCTCGACGAGGTCGGATTCATCTCGTGGGCGGCCCTCCACGTTGTCCGTTCTACACCGCCCGGGCCGTCGGGGTTCCGTCGTCCGGAACGAGTACCCTCCGCGCATGAGGCTTCCGGATGAGCACGGAAGCGGGGCTCCGCCTGGAAACGGGGAAAGCGACGACCCCAATGCCGGCATCGGGCCTCGCGTCTCAGCGGTCTTCACGGCGGCCGAGCGTGCCGCCGACCACATCGTCCAGATGGCGCGGGCCGAGGTGGAGGACATTCGCCGCCAGGCCGAGTCCGAGGCGCAGACGATGCGCCAGCAGCAGCGCGAGGAGGCCGAGCAGGAAGCGCGCTCGATCATCGCGTCCGCGCAGGCCGAGGCGGAGGCGATCCGCGCCGACGCGCTGCGCGACACCGCCGAGGTGGAAGAGACGGCCCGGCGGCGCGAGCAGGCGATCCTCGAGCGGATCCGCTACATGTCCGACCGCGCCGAATGGGCGCGGCATTCGCTGACGGACGCGCTCTCGCACGTCGAGGAGTTCATCGCCCGCGCCCCGTCGGAGTGGCCCGAGCCGCCGCCGATTCCAGCCGCGCCACCGCCTCCGCCCGAGCCGCCGCAGCCGCTGTACGAGCCGCCGGTCGCGCGGATGGCCGCGCCCGACCTCGAGCCCGAGCCGGAGCCTGAGCCGGAGCCCGAGGAGCCGGAGGAGCCCGAAGCGGAGCCCGAGCCCGAGCCCGAGCCGGAGCCGGAAGAGGAGCCCGAGGTCGACGATGAGCCCGACGAGGAGCCGGAGGCCGAGGACGAGCCGCTCGACGACGAGCCGTCACCCGACGATCCGCACTCGCGCTTCCGCCGGCCGCGGAGGAACTAGATGGACGTCATGAACCTGACCGCCGAAGACCTGGCTTCGCTGCTCCGCGAGGCCAAGGATGCGCACGGCGAGTACGAGCGAGAGCTCGGCTCCCGCGACGAGGACTGGCCGGCGTGGTACGCCGCATACATCCTCGACCGCCTCGCCGAGCGCGCGTAAGAACCAGCCGCTTTCCAGGGCTTTTCCGCGCCTAGCGGATCGCGGCCTCGCCGAGGAGCGACTTCACCTCGGCGAAGAAATCCGACTCGGGCCGCACGCGGAACTCGGGACCGAGCGCGTACGTGTGCGCGCCGTCGGAGAGCTCGAGATCGACGACGACCGAGGCCTCGCCGCGGTAGCGCGTCGTCACCTCGGCCAGCTCGCGGATCAGGCCGGCCGGCGCCTTCCGCGCGTCGACGCGCAGCCGCACCTCGCGCTCCGACTCCGCGTCGGGCTTCCCCTCGAACGGCGCCACGTCGAGCGCGATCAGCTTCGTCTCGCCCTCCTGCTTGTGGTCGACGCGGCCCTTCACGACCAGGATGCGGTCGTCGGCGAGCAGGTCGCGCGCGCTCGCGAGCACCGAGTTGAAGACGACCGTCTCGACCGACCCGGAGAGATCGTCGAGCCGCAGGAAGACCATCTGGTCGCCCTTCTTCGTCGTGATCTGCTTCAGCGAGCCGACGATCCCGCCCACGGTCACGACCTCGCCGTCGCGCCGGCGCTCGAGCTCGGAGATGCGGCAGTCGGCCTTGCGCGCCAGCGCGGCGCGCACGCCGTCGAGCGGATGCTCGGAGACGTACAGCCCCAGGCTCTCCTTCTCGAGCCGGAGCAGGTCTTGCTTCGGGTACTCGCCCGCCGGGAGCCCGGGATGGTGCCGCTCCGGCACCCCGGCGTCGCCGCCGCCGAGGTCGAAGATCGAGCCCTGGCCGGACAGCATGTCGGCCTGATGGCGCGATCCCCAGCGCGACGATCTCGTCGAGCATCTGGAGCAGCCCGAGCCGCGTCGCCCCGGTGGAGCCGAGCGCGCCGCACTTGGCGAGCGCCTCGACGGCGCGCTTGTTCACGAGCTGCGGGTCGACGCGCTCGGTGAAGTCCCAGATCGTCTCGAACGGCCCGCCCACCTCGCGCGCGGCCACGATCGCCGCGGCGGCCGAGCCGCCGACGTTCTTGACCGCGTTCAGCCCGAAGCGGATCTTCCCGTCGACGACCGCGAAGTCCGCCGCCGACTCGTTCACGTCCGGCGGCAGCACGTCGATCCCCATCTCGTCGCACGCGGCGACGTAGATCGGCACGCGGTCCTTCGTGTTCATGACCGAGGAGATGAGCGCGGCCATGTACTCGGCCGGGTGGTGCGCCTTCAGGTACGCCGTGCGGTAGGCGATCAGCGCGTAGCAGGCGGCGTGCGACTTGTTGAAGGAGTAGTCCTGCGCCTGCTCCATGTCCTTCCAGAGCTGGTTTCCGACCTGCGGCGTCAGCGCCGTTCGCGGCGCAGCCCTCGAGGAACTTGTCCTTCAGCGACGCCATGAGCGAGTGGATCTTCTTGCCGATCGCCTTGCGGAGATCGTCCGCCTCGGCCGGCGAGAACCCGGCGAGCTGCTTGGCGATCTCCATGTACTGCTCCTGGTAGATGCAGATCCCGTACGTCGGCCCGGTGATCGGCTCGAGCCGCGGGTCGAGGAAGGCGACCGCCTCGCGCCCGCCTTGCGCCGCCCGTAGCCGGGGATGTAGCTCATCGGCCCCGGCCGGTAGAGCGCGACGAGGGCGATGAGATCCTCGAACTCGGTCGGCTTCACCTGGCGCAGCGCCTCGCGCATGCCCGACGACTCGAACTGGAAGACGCCGCTCGCGTCGCCGCGGCGCAGCATCTCGTAGGTCTTCGGATCGTCGAGCGGCAGCGTGCGCAGGTCGAGGTCGCCGTCGATCAGCTGCGATCGCCTCGTCGAGGACGTCCAGGTTTCTCAGCCCGAGGAAGTCCATCTTCAGGAGCCCGAGCGCCTCGACGTCGCCCATCGGGAACTGCGTCACGACCTCCTGGTCGGGGCCCTTCTGCTGGAGCGGCACGTACTCGGTGAGCGGCCGGTCGCCGATCACGACGCCGGCGGCGTGGATCGAGTCCTGGCGGATGAGCCCCTCGAGCGGGCGCGCGAGGTCGACGATCGTGCGCGTCTCCTCCTCGGCGTCGTAGGCGGCCTTCAGCTCGGCGCCCGGCTTCAGCGACTCCTCGAGGTAGACCTTCGGGCCCTCCGGGATGAGCTTCGCGAGCCGGTCGACCTGGCCGTACGGGACGTCGAGGACGCGGCCGGCGTCGCGCACCGCGGCGCGGGCCATCATCGTCCCGAAGGTGATGATCTGCGCGACCCGGTCGCGGCCGTACTTGTCGGCCACGTAGTTGATGACGCGGTCGCGTCCGTGGACGGAGAAATCGATGTCGATGTCGGGCATCGACTTGCGCCCCGGGTTCAGGAACCGCTCGAACAGCAGGTCGTAGCGGATCGGGTCGATATCCGTGATTTCCAGGCAATAAGCGACGAGCGAGCCGGCCGCCGAGCCGCGTCCGGGACCGACGCCGACCCCGTCGCGCTTGGCGAACTGGATGAAGTCCCAGACGATCAGGAAGTAGTCCGCGAAGCCCATCTCCTTGATCGTCTTCAGCTCGAACTTGAGGCGCTCGGTGAGCTCCGGCGTCGCGCGCTCGTAGCGGCGCAGGAGGCCCTTCTCGCACAGCTCGACGAGGTAGTCGAACGCCTCGCGGCCGTCCGGAACCGGGAACGTCGGGAGGAGAATCCGGCCGAGCTCCATGGTCACGTTGCAGCGCTCGGCGACCTCGAGCGTGCGCGCCATCGCCTCCGGGTGGTCCGGGAAGTCGAGCGCCATCTCCTCGGGCGTCTTGAAGAAGAACTGGTCGGTCTCGAAGCGCCAGCGGTTCGGGTTCGAGAGCGTGTCGCCCGACTGGATGCAGAGGAGCGCCTCGTGCGCCGCCGCGTCCTCGTGGCGGAGGTAGTGGACGTCGCCGGTGGCGACGAGCGGCAGCCCGAGACCCTCGGCGAGCCCGGCGAGATCGCGGACGAGACCCGGCTGCTGCTCGAGCCCGGCGTTCTGGAGCTCGACGTACGTGGAGTCGGCGCCGAAGACGTCGCGCAGGCGCGCGAGCTCGGCCTGGGCGCCGGGCGTGTTCCCGTCGAGGAGCGCCTTCGACACGCGCCCCGACATGCAGCCGGAGAGCGCGACGAGCCCGGTCGAGTAGCGGTCGAGGAGCTCCCAGTCGACGCGCGGCTTGTAGTAGTAGCCCTCGAGGTAGCCGCCCGAGACGAGCTTGATCAGGTTGGCGTAGCCCTCGTTCGACTCGGCCAAGAGTGTGAGGTGCGCGAACCCGCGCTCGAGCTTCGTGCGGTCGTCCGCGACGTAGACCTCGCAGCCGATAATCGGCTTGATTCCTTGCTTTCCGGCCTCCCGGTAGAGCTCGACGGCGCCGGCCAGCGACCCGTGGTCGGTGAGCGTGACGGCCGGCATGTCGAGCTCGGCGGCCCGCTTCGCCAGGTCCGGGATCCGGCACGCCCCGTCGAGGATCGAGTACTCGGAGTGGACGTGGAGGTGGACGAACGGGGCGGCGGACACGGGCGGCTCATTCTTTCAGCCGCCCACGACGTTCCGCGGTTACGCCGCGGAGCGCGTCGCTTCGGCCGACGAGACGCGGAGCATCCAGGCCGCGGCGAGGGCGACCCACGCGAACCAGACGATCGCCCCGCCGCGCGACGCCGCTCCGTTGCCGAACGCGCTCCCGATCGCGCCGCCGGCGATCGTGGCCGGAAGCGCGGCGAGCGTCCAGATCCAGAGCGGCCGCCACTCGGGAATCCGCCGGAACGCGAAGGCGAGGAAGACCGGCGCGAAGTAGAGCCCCACCCCGGTGATGCCCGACTCGATCCCGTGCGCGGTCGAGTGCCAGGAGTCGTTCTCGCAGGCGGCGTCGATCCCGCGGCAGTCGAGCCGGAGGAATCCCTCGGAGAACATCCCGAGCCCGACGACGACGAGCAGCCCGGCGCCGATCCTCCCCGTGATGCTCTTGCCGACGACGCGCCAGACGCCGAGCGCGAAGCCGAGGACGAGCAGGCCGGTGAGGTTCGTGCCGATCCGGTTGTAGATCCACGCGTGGTCGGCGGTCAGCGCGCCGAGGTCCGAGATGTTGTCTTCCAGCGAGCGGAACGAGTCGGGTTGCGCGAGTCCGCCGAAGACGATCGCCGAGAGCCAGGCGACCGGCGCGAGGAGGCCGCAGTAGGCCGCGAGTCGCAGCGGCACTAGGCCTCCGGGCCCCGCTCGACGCGCACGACCCGGCCGCCGCTGCGCTCGAGCGTGCGGATCGCCTCCGCGGCCGCCTCCGCGAAGCCGGCCGCGGGCACCGAGCACGCGACTGTGCGCCCGTCCGCCGCGCCCGTGTACCCGGCCGGAAGCGCCCCGGCGGGACCGTCGAGCGTGCACTCGAATGCGAAGGACGTCCGCTCGCCGGGCGCGCCGGCCAGGCGCCGCGCGACCGGCTGGACGACCACGAGGAAGACGTCGGCGACGACGACGGCGCCGACGATCCGCCAGTAGCCGCTCGAGTCGACCTCCGCGGCCAAGCCGTACGCGATCGTCGCCGCGCCGGCGAGCGCGAGCACGACGCTCGCGACGAAGACCGCTTCGATCGTCCGGGACTCACCCGGCCGGCGCCGCGAGGTCGACATGGCGACCTGCGAACCGGCGACCGAGAACGACGCGAGCACGGCGAGCGTCTTCCACAGGCCTTCGCCGCCCTCGTCCTCCCAGTTGCGCCAGATCAGGATCATCGAGACCGCGAACGCGCCGGTGCTGAGAGCGATCACGCACCACGCGAGCCAGAGGTACCGGCGCTGGTCGAGCAGCACCCCGGCGGGGAGCGACACGACGCTGAACGCCGCGATGAGCGCGGTCGTGAGGAGGATCCTCCACGTGGTGTCGTCGAACTCCGAAAAGAGGAGGATCGCGATCGCGAGCGCGGCCGTGGCCCCCAGCGAGATGACGAGCCCGCCGAAGAACAGCCGCTTGCCCAGCGAGAGCTCCACGGGGCCATCCTATGCCCCTCCAATCGGGGGCATGCTTCCCCCGGATCCGGCGCTATTCTCCGCCTGGAAAGGGGGTGACCGAATAGCCACCAAGGAAGAAAAGCTCGAACTGGAAGGCGAGATCGTCGAGGCCTTCCCGAACGGGATGTTCAAGGTCGCGCTCGACAACGGGCACGACGCGCTCGGCTACACCGCCGGGAAGATGCGCCGCTACCGGATCAAGATCTTCCCGGGCGACCGCGTGAAGCTCGAGCTCAGCCCGTACGACCTCTCGCGCGGCCGGATCGTCTACCGCTACAAGTAGCGCTCCGCGCGGGCAGCGCGCGTCGTCCAGGACGCGATGCGTGCTAGGTCGGCGTTCGTAAGCGCCGATATCCGGGTTGCTGCGCCTCACGCCGCGCTGGTCCCGCTTGGGCGCTGAGCCGTCCGCGCGATTCAGTGCCGGGCTCCCCTTGAGGAGCGGGATCGTCGCCGTCGGCCCGCCGTGCTTGCCGAGGTTCCCGATCTTCGGGTTCGCCTTCACTCGGTCGCCGGTCTTGGTGAATCCGTCGCACGCGAACCGGGTGGTGAGCAGGTTGTGGCCGAGCGACAGGAACGGCCGGCCATCGACGTTGGCACAGTCGCTCTTCACGGGCGGATTGCCCGGCACGAGGTCGGTGACCGCGTTCGACGAGACGATCGAGTTGCGCACGATGAAGTCGCCGGCGAGCACGTCCGAGAAGAGCCCGCCGCCGGCCTCGCTGAACATCCCGTCGGTGTTGCCGCGATTGCGGACGACGGTGACCGAGTTCAGCCGGACGACGCTCGAGCCGTCCGCGTAGATCCCGCCGCCGTTCGAGGCCGACTTGTTGCCCGCGACGGTCGTGTTGAGGACGATGAGCGGCTCGGTTCCGTCCACGGAGAGGCCGCCGCCGCCGAGTCGCGAGATGTTCCCGTTGAACGTGCTGGCCTCGATCCGCACCCGGCCGAGGTCGATGTAGGCGCCCCCGCCCTCGCTGCCCGAGCGGTTGTTCGCGAACGTGCTCCACCGGATCTCGGACTGGACGCCGCTGGACGTCTGGAGGTAGATCCCGCCGCCGCGGCCGGTGCCGTCGCCGTTCGCGTCGGCCCGGTTGCCCGAGATCGTCGAGTTGCGGATCGACACGCTCCCGATGCCGCCGTGGCAGCTCGCGCTGATCCCTCCGCCGTCGGCGTCGGAGCGGTTCTTCGTCACCGAGGAGCTCCGCATCACGAGCCGGGCTGCCGGGGCCGAGAGATGGATCCCGCCGCCGCAGATGCCCGCCACGTTGCCGGTCACGGACGACCCGAGGAGCGTGACCTTGACGTAGGCGGCGATGCCTCCGCCGTGCCCGCTGAGCCCGCCCGACCTGCCGTTCCTGATGACGAGCTTCTCGAACGTGGCCGGTGCGAAGACCTCGAACACGCGGTCGAGCGCGTTGCCGCCGATCGTCGCCCTGCCCTTGCCCGGGTGGACGATCCGCAGGCGGCTGTTCGTGATGTCGAGGTCGCCGGTCATCGCGCCGCCCTCGTCCGTGCCCGGGATCGTGAGCTTGTACGGCTTCGTGCTCGGCAGGACGATCGTGTCGGGCGTCGTGAGCGTCCCGTTCGCGGCGATGACCGCCTCGCGGAGCGTGCAGTCGCCGGCCGTGCAGGCGCCGGGCGCGTGGTCGGAGCGCGTGGTCACCTTGTAGGTCTTGGCGGCGACCGTCGGCGCGGCGACGAGCGCGACGAGAACTGCGGTTGTGGCTGCGACCCCTCGGAGCACGGCCCGAACCGTATGACGGTCGCGGCGGGAGTTCAAGCGAACGCTCCGCGCAGCCGTTCGAGCCCGAGGTCGAGCGGCTCGTCGAGCGTCGCGAGCGAGATCCGGGCCCAGCCGCGGCCGGTCTCGCCGAAGCCCTCGCCCGGCGCGAGCGCGACCCGCTGCTCGGCGAGGACCTGGTCGGCGGTGATCCCCTCGGGCAGCCGGAACCAGACGAAGAACGTGCCCTCGCACTGGACGTCGGTCGCGCGCGTGCCCGCGAGCGCCTGGAAGACGCGGTCGCGGCGTTCCTCGTAGAGCGCGCGCCGGGCTTCGACCGAGTCCTGCGGCCCGGTGAGCGCGGCGATCCCGGCCTCCTGCATCGCGCGGAAGATCCCGGCGCGGACGTGGTCGTTCAGCAGGTTCAGCCGCGAGACGATCTCGGCGTTCCCGAGCGCGAACCCGAGCCGCCAGCCGGCCATCCCGTAGGTCTTGGAGAAGGAGAAGAGCTCGATCCCGACCTCGCGCGCGCCCGGCGTGGCGAGGAAGCTGCGCGGCGTCCGTCCGTCGTAGACGAGATCGCCGTAGGCGAAGTCGTGCATGACCGCGGCGCCGGTCTGCTCGGCGAAGTCGATCGCCGCCTCGAACGTGCCGTCGGGCACGCAGGCCGCGCACGGGTTGGACGGGTAGTTGAGGTAGAGCGCGCCGACGCCGTCGCGCGGCGCCCGCTCGAGATCGGGAGCCCAGCCCGCCGCCGGGTCGAGCGGCACACGAACCTCGCGCGCGCCCGCGAGCGCGGGTGCCGAGGTGTAGTCCGGGTACCCGGGATCCGGGAAGCAGGATCGTCTCGCCCCGCTCGACCGTGCAGAGCGCGAACTCGATGAGCGTCGTCTTCGTGCCGGCGATGACGGCGACCTCGGTCGCGGGGTCGAGCTCGACGCCGTAGAGGTCGCGGTAGCGGGCGGCGATCGCCTCCTTCAGCTCGGGCAGCCCGAGAAACGGCGCGTACCCGTGCACGAGCGCCGTCGGCTGGAGCGCGACCTCGTAGAGCCGCTCGACGACGTGCGCAGGCGGCCCGATGTCCGGGTTCCCGCGCCCGAGATCGACGACGGGCTCGCCGTCCTGCGCCTGAGCGGCCGCGACGCGCGCGAGCAGCCCGGCGAAGTACTGGTCGGGCAGGCTGTCGAGCCGTTCGGGGCGCGGGCGCATCCGGCGGATCTTCGCAGGCGAGGCCGAAAGAGCCATCTTGCGGCGCGAAGCCGCTCGGCCCACGATTTCGAGGTGGACGACGAGGCGCTGGTCCTCCGCTCGGCGGAGCTCGCCGAGGCCGGCGACTGGGGCGCCGAAGCGCTCGCAGTCAACCGGGCGCTTGTCGACCACCACCCGGATGCGGCCGGTGCCCGCTTCCGGCTCGCGGCCTGTCTCGAGGAGGCCGGCGACGTGCTCGCCGCGCGGGCGGCCTACGACGAGTTTCTCGCTCGCCGCACCGAAGGCCGCGAGGCGCGCGTCGCCCGACGGCGCGTGGTCATTCTCCGAGAACGCGCCCGTGCCGCCGCCCAAAGCTCCGTCCACGCCGCGCTCGCGCACGGCCGCAAGCACCAGCGTGCCGGCGATCTCGACCGCGCACTCGTGTGGTTCGAACGTGCCGAGCAGACGGCGGAGACGCCGAAGATGCTCGCGTGGGCGCTGACGAGCCAGGCCTCCATCCTCCGAACCGAGCGCCGCTTCGCCGACGCGCTCCGGCTCGCAGAACGCGCAGTCGCGGCGCAGCCGTCCCGCACCGAGAACCTGGCCGCGTACGCATCGCTGATCGCGATCCTGGCCGACCTCGGCCGGCTCGACACGGCCCGCGAAGAGGCGGACACGCTCCTCGCCGAGGTGAAGCGCAACCGGATCGCAAACGCGACGGCGGGCCGCGTCTACCAGGATCTGTACCGGCGCACCGGCAATCCCGCGCATCGCGCGAAGGCGAGCCGCTGCTTCAGCGAGGCGCGTCGGGGCGTTGACGGACGGGCTACTCGGGCCGAAGCTCGACGAACCCGGCCGCGGCGAAGTCGCCGTCGAACGCGAACGCGTCGCGGATCCCGAGCCGGCGCATGAGCGCGAAGCTCGTCGCGTCGACGAACGAGTACGGCCGCTCGTCGTGGCGGCGCAGCCACTCGAGCGCCTCACGCTCAAGATCTTCGGAGACGAACTCGACGTGTAAGCGTGGCGTTCCCGCCAAGCGGTCTAGGAAGTGAACGGCCGAGTCGTAGCCCACGCGGCGGCGAAGGAACGTCCAGGTCTCCCCACGGATGTGATTGGACGTGACGAGCTGCTCCGTGCCCGACCGTTCGAGCAATGCTCCCGCCGCCCTGTGATGAGCATCGCGCGTCATCCGCGTGGCGATCCAGAACGAACTGTCGACGAAGATCACGCGTCGGGTCCGAGCGGTCCGTAGAGGTACTCGTCGATGTCATCGACCGGTTCCGCATCGGGATCCGCGCCCACCAGCTCCCAGAGCGGGTCCTCCCGGATCGGCGGCCACGATGCCACCTGGAGCCGCTCGCCGACGTACCGGCGGATCAGCGCGGCCTTCGACACGCCCTCCCGGCGAGCCTGGCGTCCGAGCTCGGCGTCGAGCTCCTCTTCGATCATGATCTGAAGGCGCTTCACCTCCTTCATGTTACGTCAGTTTTGCGAAGTGATGTAACTCCGCCTCATCGCCGCGGATTGCCGCTCCGCGAGCCGCCGCACGACCGCACCGAAGACGAACGACCGTGGCCCACGAGCCTCGAGGTCGGCGATCGCGGCCCCGGCGCCGGCCACCCCGGCCTCGCGTGCGCCCTCGAGCGCCTCCCGCACCGGCGCGTCGAGCCCCTCGTCCCATAGAAGCGGCACGAAGAACCGCAACGTTCGCCGAGGCTCCCGCTCGTCGTCGGAGTCGAGCGCGCACGCAACTCCGAAGATGCACATCGGGCACGCCGTCGCCTGCAGTCCATCCAGGTCCAGCGCCCCGGCAACGGCCTCGGCGGATGCCCGTTCCTGCTCCATCCCACCAGTGAAGCGAAGAACCACGCACGTGTCTGTGTCAGCTTTGTGCCGAAACTACGCGGGAGCCGGCTTCGGCCAGCTCGACGAACCGGCACAGCGCGTTCGCGAGCTTCATCTGCTCCACCGTGCGGCAGCTCGCCTCGAGGAGCCGCGGGTTCGCGACCACGTACGCCAGGCAGCGCGCCCGCGACACCGCCACGTTCAGCCGGTGCCGCGAGAACAGGAACTCGAGCCCGCGGGACACGTCCTCCCCGGACGAGCTCGCCATCGAGAAGAACACGACGGTCGCCTGCTGGCCCTGGAACTTGTCCACGGTGCCGATGCGGATCCGCTCGTTCGGGATCGCCTCGCGCAGGCAGCGGACGTGCGCGTTGTACGGCGCCACGACGATGAAGTCCGCCGGGCCGAGCGGCCGCTCGCCGCGGTCATCCGAGTACGGCGTCCCGAGCAGCCGGTTGATCTCCGCCGCGACCGCCAGCGCCTCCTCGGGCGCCGCCGTCGCGTGCCCCGTGTGCTCCACCGGGAGGAACCGCACGCCGGCGCCGTCCGCGACCGACCGCGTCGAGGTCACCGCCGCCGGCTCGAGCCGCCCCTCGTAGAACGACTCGGAGATGAACGCGTTCACCTCGGGCCGCATGCGCCAGGTCTCCTCGAGGAACACGCCCATCTCGGGCGGCAGGGTCTCGTGCTCTCCGAGGAGGTGCTCGGCGACCGACGCGTTCGTCCCGTCGGGATGCGAGCCCTGCGACACCTGCGGCAGCTGGTTCGGGTCGCCGAGCACGACGACGTTCCGCGCGGCCGTCCCCACCGCGAGCGCGTCGGCGAGCGAGAACTGCCCGCCCTCGTCGATGAACAGCGTGTCGACGTGCCGGTCCATGTCCTCGCGCGCGAAGAGGAACGACGTGCCGGCGACGAGCTGCAGCTCGGGATCGAGCATCGCGTCGTTCGAGTCGGTGCTCTCCACGAACGGCCCCTCGTGGCGCGACCCCTCCCCGCTCGCCTTCTTCATCCCGCGGAACTCGAACCCAGCCTCGACCGCGGCCTCCTCGACGTCCTCGAGGAACTTGTGGATCGCCTTGTGGCTGAGCGCCGTCACGCCGACGCGCCGGCCGGCCCGCATGAGCGCGATCGCCATCCGCGCGCCGTTCCAGGTCTTCCCCGAGCCGGGCGGGCCCTGGACGAAGAGGTAGCTGCCGCCGAGGCTCGAGCGCCGCGTCCTCGAGCGAGCCGCCGAGGAACGCGCGCGGCGGGCGGCGCTCGAGGATCTCGACGAGCGCCGGGTAGTCGTCGCGCGCCTTCGCGAACCGCAGGACGGCGTCGCGCTGCACCCGGGTCGGCAGCGGCTGCGGCGGGATGAGCGCCTGCGGCAGCGGGTCGTCCACGAACTTGAGGCCGCGCCGCAGGGTGAGCGTCCCGCGCTCGTTGTCGATCGCGACGGCGTAGGACTTCTCGGTCGCCGGATCGACGCCCTCCGGCCCGATCTTGTGCTCCTGCGGCGGGAAGCGCATCGGGTACAGGAGCGACTTCTTGTCGGGCACCGGGCTCACCGTCCGAGCTCGAGCCCGCCGATCGTCTCGCCGTCGTCGATGAGCTCCTCGTCGTCGAGCCGGAGGTTGTGGAAGTACGCCCACCACTGCGGCCGGGCCTCGCGCTGGTGGTAGTCGACGATCTGGCCGAGCAGCCAGTCGGGATCGCCCTCCTCCGCCCCGTCGAGCAGCGCGTCGCGCACGCGGTCGCGCTCCTCGTCGCGCGCCTCGGCCTCCTCGGTGCGCTCGCGCTTGTCCGGCGGCAGCTGCCAGGGAAGGTCGTCCGGCCGCAGCCCGAGGAGCCAGCGGTGCAGCTCGTAGAGCGAGACGCAGTCCTCGCGGTTGTAGTCGCGGATCCCGTCGAGGAGCGACTGCTCCCCGATCTCGAGCCAGCGCTCGAAGTCCTCGACCGACTCGGCGCCGCCGCCGACGTCCGCGGTGCGCTCGAACCCGTAGAGCGCCTCGACCTCCTTGATCGAGTACGACGGGACGGACGCGCGCAGCGCCTGCTTCGTGACGCGGAAGAGGTCGACGAGCACCTCGCCGCGCAGCAGGTCGTCGAGCTCGTCCTCGCGCGTGGCGTGCTCGCCCATGAGCCGCGTGAGGGCGGTGCGCTCGTAGGCGGCGTAGTGGTAGACGTGCATCCCGGGGAAGCGGCGGCGGCGCTCGACGACGTGGTCGAGGAAGCGTCTCGAACGCCGCCTTCTCGGTCGGCGCGGTCCTTCGCCCAGAGGTCGTGGTAGCCGGGCTCGCCGGCGTCGTCGAGCTCGATCCAGCCGGTGAGGTACTCGAGCCCGTGCGCGGGGTCGAACCAGGGGTCGCCCTCGAAGTCGAGCCAGATGTCGCCCGGGCTCGGCTCCGGGAGGAGGTTGAACCCGCGGTCGTCCTCGAGGTCGAGGAACTCGATCTCGTGCTCGCCGGTCTCGCGGTGGTGGAGCTGAAGCCGAGCCTGCTGCCGAAGCCCGTCGAGCGTCGAGGCGCGCATGCTCGGGATCTTGGTCTCGGTGGTCTGCGCCAGCTCAGCGAGCGTGGCGATCCCGGCCGCTTCGAGCCGCTCGACCTGAAGCCGAGAAACGCCGGCGACGAGCGTGAGGTGATCGTCGGCGTTCCAGCGCTCCTTGCAGAGCGAGAGAAAGTCGCAGAGCCCGCAGAAGGCGACCGGGTAGGGGTAGATGTCGGCGCGCTCGTCGACCGCTCGGAGGAACCGGGCGCGGAGCCGCCGGTAGTAGGCGGCGAAGTCCTGCGGGCGGAAGCTCTCGGTCTCGCCGATCCCGGTGACGACGTGCATCGCGGCGGGCTCGTGCCCCTGGATCCGAGCGATCTGCTCGGTGTAGAAGCAGAGCTGAAGCACGTGAGCCGGCTTGGCGTGGCGAGCGAGCTTGGTGTCGATGACCTCGTAGCCGTCGGGCGTCGAGACCACGAAGTCGGCGAGCCCGCGCCAGTCGCCTTCGCTGAGCGCGGCCTGGTAGATGACGTCGGCCTCGTCGTGGATCGCGCGCTCGGTCTCGGGCACGGCGCGATCCCAGTCGCGGTCGTCGAAGTCGATCGTGGTGATCGTCGCGGCCCTCGTCAGCGAGCCGCGCGAGGTACCGAGCCTCGTGCTCGTCCCCCTTGCGCTGAATGAGCGCCGCGTGCCGGTTGACGCGGAAGGGCTTCTTGATCTCGTCGAGCGCAACGGCGACCTGCAGAGCGCGGTCAGGTGCGGGCAGGCGAGGAAGCCGTTCAGGTCGGTTGGCGAGAAGGCGAGGCGACCGGTTGCGAAATGGATGCGCACATTCTCTCGCGATACCATCGGGCCACGCGCACCCAATCCGGAGGGTCGAGTCATGGGAATTCAGCCAAATCAGGAGTTCAACGCTCACCCGACGCTACGTCCATAGAGACAGCGACAAGAAGCTCAAAGGCTTCGCCCTCGACATCACTCTGAGATTCAACTCAGATGGTCACGCGTTCTTGGACGACAAGAATGGCGACGGCCTCATGCCCTTCGGCACGGTGGACGAGGTCGCCGATTTTGTGGCAGCCGAGATTCGCAAGAACCACGAGGAACACTTCGGGGCGTGAGGATGACAGGCTTGGACGAGCGCTGGGCGCGTCACCCGAGGAGCGAGTGATTGCCCGCCACTTTCGGGGCCCCTGATTTCTCAGGTCTGGTCATCTCCCCGTCCTGAGTTGCTTGGGAGATTGCCGCGGGTCTTCTGAACCCGGACCGGAGCACGGCAACCATGTCCGCTCCGACGAGTCTCTGGTACGCGAGTCAACGCAGCGTCTGGCGCTATCGGACGCGGGCGGCTCGGTGCTTGCTGGGCTTGTGGCCGGCCGAGCTGCAAGCCCAGGCGCGTTATCTGTACTCGAGACGGACGTGCTCAGGCCATGTTCGCTGCAGCACGCGAGCGATCGTGGAGGGTCACCCGCGGCCCGCTCTCGCGTTCTTCGACTCCCGCCCGTCACTTCGGTTCTACATGCACCCTGCGATCAAGCGCCGAGCGGTACGCGGAGCGGTGGGAAGGACCGATGCGGGCATGATCGGTCGCTTCCCACCGGAGGAGTTGCCCATTATCTGCGAGCGGGCTCGTGGAGCGCGGCTATCTCCGCGGAGCGACGCGGACGCCGTCGAGCGGTTTATGCGGTGCTCGGAAAGCGGTAGGTCGACGTTCGTCCAGGTCTGATGGTGAGCCGCAGTGGGACAGACGTGGGACGACCTTGGCGATCTGGCAGCGGCGATCCGGGACGCCGTGAACTCAATTTCGAGCAGCCGACGAGCCAGTCTCCCCCGCCGGTAGGGAGTCGATCGACTGCGGCGACGCGTTCGCGCCCGCCCGTCGTCGAGTCGCGCCGACCAGCTCCTCGCCGTGGGCGGCTGTCGCCGCTACGACGCAAGCAAGCAGGGCCGGAGGACTACTGCTCCAACAGGGTCGATCAATCCAAACGGGTCGGGGATCCACGACCAGATCCTGGCTCCACCGAGGGTTCATGGCAATCCATGAGATGCGAGTGTGTAACCATTCACCCCCGTCACTGTGCCAGCGGGCGAAGTTCACTGGTCTCGGCCGCTCGGTGGTTTACAGTGGCACAGTGTCGACGCTTCACGCTGATCGCATCACCCTTCTTGACGAGTGGTACGACCAGGTCGCGTCAGCCCGACCCTTCTTGAGGTGGGCTGGTGGCAAACAGAACTTCCTAGCGCGTTTCGGACGGTGCCTACCGACGGTGACTGGGCGATATTTTGAGCCCTTTTTTGGTGGCGGATCGGTCTTCTTCTACCTTCAGCGCGCTCTAGCACACCCTCTAACTGCGGTCCCTGGCGGACGTCAACGCTCAATTGATTCGCACCTATTCGGCGGTTCGCACTAATCCCAATGAGATCTATGAAAGCTTAAAGGTCATACAAGACGAGTACTCGGCAGCATCGGAAAAGTCGGAGTACTATTACACCGTGCGCGAAAGGTTCAACGGAATGCTGCCCACTCCGCACGCGGCGGACTTTATCTTTCTGAATCGCACGTGTTGGAACGGGTTGTACCGCGTCAACCAAAAAGGGTTTTTCAACGTTCCTTTTGCCGCCGAAACAGCCACCGTTATCCCTTCTGCCTTAGACCTTTCGAATGCCTCGGCGGCCCTAGTACGCGCGCGACTTCGGGCCACGTCGTGGGAGAACTCAACCGCCCAGGCGCGTGAGGGCGACTTCGTCTTCATGGATCCCCCCTACTTTTCTGACGTCGCCAAGGAGGACACAAAATACCGTGTCCTGTTCCGAAGGTTCGATCTGTCGCACCATGAGCGATTGGCCTCGCGACTGCGCGATTTTGCGGATCGGAACATCGATTTTGTGCTTACCAACAGTGGCGAGCCCGAGATGGTCGAACTCTATAACGACCACGGTTTCGACGTCCACCTTATCCAAGTACACAGAGCCATTTCGAGCAAGACCGACCAGCGTCACGCCGTCGACGAGCTGGTCGTCACGCCACCATTCGATGGCGCAACTCCATTTCGGAGCAATCAATCAGCGCCGCGACCACCTCGCGCAGATCGTCCGCCATCGGCGCCCGCACCGCCATGATCTGGACCGCCGCGCGCTCGATCTCGGTCTCGAGCGCGTCGATCTTCTTGTCGCGGCGGACGACCCGGCCGGCCGCCTCATGGTCGCGGCGGACCAGCGCCTCCATCGCCTCGCGGATCGCCGCCTCGGCGAGCCCGCCCATCTCGCAGATCGTGCCGCGCAGCGTGTCGAGCTCCGCGTCGAATGCCTTGACGTTCGCTGCGCCCGTGCGCCATTGCGGCCAGCTCGTGCGCTCAGGACGCCGCCACGGTTCCGTGCCCCGCCAGCGCGGTCCACTGCTGACGACTGGTGACATTGTCGTGATGACAAGGCTCGGCCGCGCGCGGCAGGGAGACCTCGACCGTCGTGCCCTCGCCGAGCTTGCTCTTGATGTCGAGCCGGCCGCGGTGGCGAAGCACGATATGCTTGACGATGGCGAGGCCGAGGCCGGTGCCGCCGACCGAGCGGCTGCGGCCGGGATCGACCCGGTAGAAGCGCTCGGTGAGGCGCGGGATATGGTCGGCCGGGATGCCGTCGCCCTTGTCGATCGACGCTGAGCCAGACGAGGTCCGGCCCGGCATCGTCGAGGCGGATCCGGACCGGCGTTCCCGCGCCGGCCATATTTGAGCGCGTTGACGACGAGGTTGTTCAGCATCTGCGCGAGCTGGCCGCGGTCGCCGCTGACCAGGGCGCTCGCCGGCCGCGTTCTCGACCCGGATCGCGCGGCCCTCGGCGAGCGGCTTCAGCGCCGCCTTCACCTCCTCGATCAGCGGCATCAGGTCGACCGTGTCGCGCGGCAGGGCGAAGCGCTCGGCCTCGATCCGCGACAGCGACATCAGATCGTCGAGCAGGTCGCGCATCCGCGTCGCCTCGCCGAACATGATCGCGACGAAGCGCTGCCGCGTCTCCGGCATCGACCGCCTCCTCGTCCTGCAGGGTCTCGATGAAGCCGATCAGGGTGGCGAGCGGGGTGCTGCAGCTCGTGGCTGGCATTGGCGACGAAATCGACCCGCATCTGCTCGGCGGCGCGGGCCTGGCTCTGGTCGGCGAGGCGGACCAGCCGGCTGCCGTCGGGCAGCGGCGCGACCATCATCTCCCAGGGCCGGCCGAGCTCGCCGAGCCCGACCAGCTCGATCCGCACCGGCGCCGTCGCCGCCCGTCGCCGGCGAGATGCTCGGCCGCGGCCGGGTGGCGGATGGCGAGGCGGACGTCCGACGCCCTCGATATGGTCGCCGAGCAGCGCCCTGGCCGCCGCGTTGGCGATCAGCACGCGGCGGTCGCGCACGACCAGCAGCGGCTCCTCGAACGCCGCCAGCAGATCGGCGCTCGCGGGAGGCGGCTCGGCTTCGGCGCGGGCGCCGCGGCTGCCGGCGGCGCGGGCGCGCGGCCAGCGCGAAGGCGCCGACCCGGCGAGCAGGGCGAGCAGGCCGCGGCGGCGGCGCGCCGGCCCACCAGCGCGACGGCGACGCCCAGGCCGCGAGGCGCCGCCGCGATCGCCCTGGTCACTGTGTTATCCGCCATGCCCGCTCCGTCCCGATGGCGGGACAGCGCCTTGCCGTCCGCTCGCCTCGCGCGCGCTTTACCCTTATTAAAGGGCGGGCGTGTATCGGAATTTCCATGAGCGGCACTGACGAAAGACGCAGGCTGGCGGCAGCGGCTTCGTTCCGAGCCGGCGCACCGTGCTGGTGCTCGGCGCGGCGGCGGCGTCGACGGTGGTGACGGTCCGCCCGGCGCTCGCCCAGACCGCGGGCTCGGTGCTCAATTGCGAGATTCCGGTGCCCGGCCCCCATGCCGGCGGCCATTATATCGCGCCCGACGGCAGCCTGGTCGCCCCCGGCACGCCCGGCGCGGCGCCGCCGCTGGCGCGCGCCGCTGCGCGGCGAGGAGGTCAAGACGCTGCTGCGCTCCGGCACCACGCCCGCCGGCGTCGATCCGAGCATCCGCTCAGGCCTATGCCAATTATATCCGGCGCCTGCAGGCGGGGATGAGCGGCTTCACCTGCTACGCCTCGCTGCAGATGCCGCGCTGAGCTGGAAGCGGCCGGCATGGCCGGTCCCGTCTACATCGCCGACCCCGAAAGCGCGGTCCGCACCGTCGCGCTCGACGGCCTGTCCGTGCTGTTCCACGCGCCGTCGGGCATGACCCATATCGTCGCCCCGCCCGCGCCGGAGATCCTCGAGGCGCTGCGGCGAAGGGCCCGCCGACGCCGCCGAGTTGCTCCGCCGGCTGCGCGCGCATTACGACTTCGAGGGCGAGGACGAGGCGATCCACGCCCGCCTCGACGAGCTCGAGGCCGCCGGGCTGGTCCGCCGCGCATGAGGCACAGCCTCGCCTCCAGATCGGCCCGGTCGCCTTCCGCATCGGCTCGCGCCTGGCGGGCGCCGCTCGACGCGCTCGCGCGGCTCTACGCCGGCTATCCCGCGCCCGGCGGACGGCCTCGCCGACTTCACCGTCCGGCTCGAGCCGGAAAGGCCCTGGCGCCGCTGCATCCGGCCCTCGGTCGCGATCCGCGGCGATTATATCCTGCCCGACGCCGCGCCGCTGTCGCTCGCCCACGGCCTGCTCGCGGCCGAGATGGGCATGAACCTGCAAATGGCGCTCGGCCAGAAACGCTATCTGCTGCTCCACGCCGCGACGGTCGAGAAGGACGGGCGCGCGCTGATCATGACCGGCGAATCGGGGGCCGGCAAATCGACGCTGGCCGCCTTGCTCGGCGAGCGCGGTGACTTGGTGAGTATTAACAATGGAATTTCCCAAGATTTATGTGCGTTCCGGCGTTGACATGCCATAAGTCGCGTGCAAGTATTCACATCAGACCCGCAAGGAGCGGCGAGGCTTCCTCCGGCAAGGATGCTGGGGGAGTTTGCTCAAGGAGGAGCACCGTGGCCACATACAACTGGGGCTGGTAGCCCAAAAAGCTCTCGGGGGACCTCTCGTGAGAGAGGTCTTTCAATTTCAGTCGTATTAGGCAGCCTGGAGCATCCAGCGAAGCTGCCTCGTCGTCCTCGTGTAGTTCTGCCCACATCCGCACCCACTTTTGGTAAATGTCCAGGAACGCCTCGACCACCCTGCGGGTCAAACTGCGAGCCGCCGTACTTGAGGATTTCGTTCAGGGCGTCCTGGGTGGAGAGGGCCTTGCGGTAGGGCCGGTCTGAAGTCATAGCGTCGAAGGTGTCGACGACCGGGAAGATGCGTGCGCCCAGGGGTATCTCGTCCTCTGCGAGGCCGCGCGGGTACCCCTTGCCATCCCAACGCTCGTGGTGGGCCAGGATGATCTCAGCCGGGCCCTCGAGGAACTTGACCTGGCGGAGCATCTTGTAGCCGATCTCGGGATGGAGGCGCATGAGCTTCCATTCGTCGTCGGTGAGCTTGCCGGGTTTGAGCAGGATGGAGTCGCTGACGCCGATCTTGCCAACGTCGTGGAGCAGTGAGCCACGCTGCATGTCGAGCCACTCACGGCTGTCTTCGACGACGCCGAGTTCGCGGGCGATGTCCATCATGTACTTCGAGACGCGTAGCGAGTGACCCTTGGTCTCCTGGTCGCGGGCATCGAGGGCGTTGACAAGGGCTTCGAGAGTGCCGTCGTAGCTCTGGCGTAGCTCGTCACCCATGCGCACAACCTCGATGTTGGCGCTACGTCAGGGCCGCGTTCTGGGCTTCGAGTTGCTCGACCTGGTTCTTCGTCTTGTCGACGTACTGCTTCATGGCGATACGCAACGTGGCACGCGGGCGTGAGGAAGGCAAACAGGCCGAACCAGCCAAGGCGATGTAAGAGAGTGCCAACGCGAGCCCGATGACATCCGAGCGCCATGTAGTGAGGCGCCAGCCAGGCGTGCTTATCCCAGGAAGATTTTATTGATTGGCCGGCAACGAGATTCGAGGACTATCGCCAGAATCAGAGAGGTCAATCCGAAGGAAACGGCGAGTGCCGCAAGCGCGGCCACCAGCAACTCGACCTGCAAACTTCGGGTGCAACTTCGCCGATGAGCGCCGTATGTGGCGCCGGCCGCGCTGTAGACGACGACGAACATGGCGCAATTGTGGATGGCGCGAAAATCGAAGCGGCTTGCGGGCAGAGCGCCTGCGGCCGCCTCCAGCGGTGCAGCGATGATTACGCCGGGTACGCCGAAGAGGACGATCAGGGCGATGGTGATGGCCATGCCAACGGAGACGTAGCTATTGCCGTAGATCTGGATGGGATGGAGGTCGGCAACGACGGTCAGGGCAAGGAGCATGAGCGAGGAGGAGCAGATCGGGCCTTCCAGGTTCGGGGCCTGCGTGGCAAAGAGCGCGACGGCGGCTGTGATTTCAGTCGCGAAGAACGTACGGCGCAGCATATCCCTCGGGGTGAACCAGCCACGAGGTCCTATCGTGACATCATCGGTCCGGAAACTGCCTTGCGGTCCATCGTTGTGCTATTAGCCATCCCTAGCCTCTGGATTGGGCAGAGTCCTTCTTAGTATCGACACCTTCGCCCTCACCTAAGCAGCGGACTCCATGTCGTTTCTCAGGCGCTTGTTCAGGCTGCTGAGGATGCGCTTGTGCAGCTGGCACACGCGCGATTCCGACAGGTTCATCTTCTTGCCGATTTCGTGGAAAGGCATGGCCTTGCCGTAGCGCAGGGCGACGATCTCCTTGTCGCGGTGCGACAGGCCGGTGAGGGCGGAGCCGAGAAGCTGCATCGCCGCCTTCTTGTCGACAACGGTGGCCGGGTCCGGGAAGACGTCCTCGTCGGCAGCCTCCCAGGGCGTCGAACCCTCGGGGGCGCCATCGCCCATCATCTTCTCGAGGGACACCACGCGGCTGCTGCCGTGACCCATGATCGACCGCACCTGGTCGATGGGCATGGCGAGCTTGAGGGCCAACTCCTTGTGGGTGGGCCAGCGGCCGAGCATGGAGGCCAGCTCCATGTTCGCCTTCTCGACCTCGCGCGTGCTGCGCCGCAGCGAGCGCGGCAGCACGTCATTGCGCCGGATCGCGTCGAGGATCGAGCCGCGGATGCGCCGGATGGCGAAGCTTGCGAACGTCGTGCCGCGTTCTGGGTCGAAGTTGTCGACGGCCTGGATGAGGCCTTCGGTGCCGTATGCGATCGCGTCTTCGCGGTCGATCGGGCTGGAGCCGGACTCGTCGGCCATCTTGCCGACGATGAACGCCACGAGTGGCAGATTCCGGACGATCATTTCCTCACGTGAATCCAATGCAATCCCCCGCCTGAGCCGAAGGCGAGACGCGGAACACTGGATGAGGGGGACGGAATGCGATCCTGCTGCCGGCCCCATGCCAGCGTGCCATCCGAGCTTGGCCACTCGTCCGACACCGCGTTTCGCATCCGTGCTGATTTTTAGGCGGCCCGATGATCCTATTGGGCCTACATCACCTTTAACGTCGGCGGGCGCCAGGCATTACAGAACCATTCAAACAGGCAATTTTGTTACAGAATTGGAAATCATCGAATGATCATTCGCTTGACACTGACGTACACGTGAGGTATCGTTTGCGCACAGGCCGGGTGGGCCTCTTGGCTATGAATCACGTGGCTGTCTCGCATCAACTCAACTCTTGCGTCGCGGTTCCGGGCCGCGTTGGGGTCCCGGTACGCGCGCGAGCCATTCATCCTCCTGGGCGCTTACTTCCTGTACTACATGGCGCGGCACTTGGCGGATGACGCCAAGCCGGCCTTTGAGAACGCTCGCTACCTGATGAAGGTGGAGCAGAGCATCGGTATCTTCAAGGAGATATCGTTCCAGAGCGCGCTGCTGTCCTACGAGACGGTGGTGCATACGTTCAACATCATCTACTTCTACGGACACTGGCCGGCGATCGTCGCGATCGGCGCGTATCTGTTCGTGACGAAGCCGCAGGTCTACACGATCACGCGCAACGCCTTCCTGATTTCTGGCGCGGTCGCGCTGGTGTTCTTCATCCTGTTCCCGGTGGCGCCGCCGCGGCTGGCGACCTTCGGCATCGTCGACACACTGAGTTGGACGGTGCCGGTGGACTACGACAACTCGCCCATGGTGAACCCGTACGCTGCCCTGCCCAGCATGCATGTGGGGTGGGCGCTGCTGATCGGCCTGGGACTCTTGCTTTCGACTCAGAAGACAATGGCTGCGACTGATCGCGTTCGCGCTGACGCCGGCGATGTGGCTGGCGACGATCATCACCGGCAACCACTTCTTTATCGACGGCATCTTCGGCACGATCCTGGCCGGGACGGCGTTCCTCGTGGCTTTCTGGCTGCACGGGAACTGGGAGGCCCTGCTGGCGACTGTGCGCGATCATTTTCGTGACCTCGGCCGCCGCCCGAACACGGCCTGAGTCCGGGGATCGAGGCGCGTCGTTAACGCAAGACGCCGAATCCACGCAGCACAAGAGGTTCAGCCTGAGGGCGCTTGCTACGGGGCAAGTGCCCGCGTTGCCGCACAGGCGACATCTACCCCTCGACGCTCGAAGGGCTGGCTGGGCTGGATGAACGATGACGTGCCCTTCGTGCGGTCTGCGATTCTTGCGCGAGACGGGCTACTTTCTCGGCGCGATGTACATCAGCTACGGCCTCGGCGTGCTGACGATCCTGCCGGTGGCGGTTGTGCTGGCGGTGTGCTGGAGTGGCCGTTGTGGGTGGTGCTGACCGTGGCGATGATTCAGACGGTGGTCTGTATGCCGTTGTTCTTTCGGTACTCGCGGATCATCTGGCTGCACCTGGACCAGGTGATCGATCCGCGGTAAGGGCGCGAACGCCCTCCCTGCACTGCCGCGCGTCCCTCCCCGTTTACCGAGAGGGACTGCGCTCGATGGGATGCGGGCGGGCGCATGACGCCGAGGCGGGACGCTTCGGCTACGGGTGGAACGGGAATGGAGCGTAGCGCGCGGAGCGCTACTTTTCTGCACCTTAGACTCGCCCGCGGCGCGTAAGAGGCAGGCCTGAAGGCCTGCAGCTACAAGGAAAAGGTCTCGCTGGGGTTGGCATTGAAGAAGGAGGCCGTTTCTTGGAAACGGCCCCCTTCTTGATGCTGATGAGGCGATGGGTTATTTGCGCATGGCGACGCGGACACCGGGCATGAAGCCATCGACGCGGTCGAGGTCGATGATGACGGGTGAGCCCTTCTTTTCCTTGTCGGCATTGCGCTCGGGCTCGGGGATGGCGGCGTAGACCTTCTCCCGTGTGGATTCGGAGTTGTCGATGTTGGCCTTGCCACGGAACTGGAGCATGGAGCGCGTCTCGGGGTCGCGGTACATCATCGTGATGCGGTTATTGCCGCCGAGGTTGTTCAGAAGGCCGCCCTCTGGGTTACGGGCCCAGATTGCGAGCTGGTTGTCGCTGTAGACGATGGCACTGCCGCGGAAGGAGAGGCTGGGTTGGCCGTCGGCGTCGACGTAGGCGACGAGGATCGGCTTGCCGCTGGTGAAGGACTCGTTCACAGCCTTCTTGATCTCGTCGGTGAGCTTCATCTCGGTCAGCGGTGCCGGGGGCTGCGCTGGGGTTGTCATTGTAGAAATCCTCCTGCTGTATTTCTTAGCTAGTGGTTTAGTGCGAGGGCATTATACGAAGGGACAAGGGGCAGGGAACAAGGGGCGGTATCTGGAGGCGGTCTGCGCGGCTTTGATATGGCGTGGAGGGGGCATACGGCAGTGCTCGCCGCGTTTGCTGCGCATCGCCTTGCGCTGCTTCGCCCTCACCCCCTCCTAAGAAGAGAATGTCTGAGGGGAGACCCCTCAGACTCCCCCCGCATGCGCTTCGCCCCGCTACCCCTGCTTTCGCTGAAGCGGCAACGGATTCGCCTTGCGGCTCGTGGGGCAAGCCGAAGTTAGCAGCTACATCGGGGCTTGCTGCGCTCCGGCGCCGGCACCGCCGGTCAAGGCCAGAGGCGTTTGGTGGCGAGGCGGGCGCCTTCTACCATGGAGTCGAATTTTGCCCAGGCGATCTTGGGGTGGCCTACGCGGGGGCCGAGGCCACAGTCGGTGCTGGCGATAACGTTCTCGGGGCCGACGATTGAGGCGTATTTTTCGAGGCGGTCGGCGACCAGCTCGGGGTGTTCGATGAAGTCGGAGTCGTGGCCGACGACACCGGGGATGAGGATGGCGCCGTCCGGGATCGTGGCGTCCTGCCAGGCGGCCCAGTCGTGGGCGTGGCGGGCGTTTGAGGCTTCGACTGCGAAACCCTGAGCGCGGGTCTTGAGGACGATGTCGATGACGTCGCGCATCTCGATGTCGTACTTGTGGGGGCCGTGGTAGCTGCCCCAGCAGACGTGGAGGCGGACCATGGCGCGGGTCGATGTTGCGGAGGGCGTGGTTGAGGGCGTCGATGCGCAGCTCGGCGTGCTTGCGGTAGGTGGGGATGTCCATCTCGGGGTGGATCTGCCAGGCATCTGCGAGATCGGGGTCGTCGATCTGGAGGACGAAGCCGGCGTTGACGATGGCCTCGTATTCCTCGCGCATGGCGTCGGCGATGGCGAAAACGTATTCCTCGTCCGTCTTGTAGTGCTGGTTGATCAGCCAGTGCTCGATCGTGCCGGGGGAGACGGCGGTCATGAAGCCTTCGCCGCGGGCGTGGTCTTGAGGGCGGCGGATAGGTTATCGAGGTCGCGCGTTAGGTACTCCTGGCCGACGTAGGTGAGGGGCGCCACCTGGACGTAATGGCGAGCCTGGGGTCCGCTGCCGGTGATACCGCCGCGCGTGTTGGCGCCACGGCCAGGGCCCATGGTCTCGAAGTACTCTGGGAACTCGGCGAGGTCGCGGCCAAAGATGGCGTGCGAGCCGCCGGGAGGCTGACCCTCGCGGGCCTCGTGGCCACCGAGGCGCTCGCGTGCGTAGGTGGACCAGCTTCGCTTCGACTCTTCGCCGTCGTTGACGATGTCGATGCCGCGGGCCACCTGCTCGCGCACGGCGCCGTCGACAGCGTCGCGGATGAGGGCGGCGAAGGCGGCGTTATCGACGGGGTTACCGTCGTCGCGGGAGACGAGCATCTGACGGAGGTCGTCGGGCCGGGGGAGGCTGCCGACGTGGGTGGTGAGGATGCGGTCTGTGCTGCGCTTCATGAGTGTCATCCTGGGAGTTAGCGCCTCGGCGGCGGATTGGAGGTGGCGTGGGTACCTTAGAGCCCGGTCGGGCAAACGGGCAACGGGCAGGCAGGATGCATAGGCGTAAGACATAGAGCTTTGGGAGATGCGTGCCCGCTTATCGTGCTTGTGGCCGCCTGAGGCCGGTTGCAAGGGCGGGAGATACAGGAATTCCTCGGGATAGAGGCGGGTGTTCGAGCCCGCCGAGGTTGGGGCACACGCGGGCTCGGCGGGTGACTTGGGTGAGGCGGCGCCGTCATGACATCCCTAGATGGGATGCATGCTTTGAGTTACGGGGCGCCGGCCCTCACCCTAGCCCTCTCCCCACGGGAGAGGGGACAAAATATCGCCTGCGGGCCAGCCGTGGTGCGCACCAGTGGGGCCAACTGGTATTGGTCTCTCCGTTATGGGACGAGGACGGCGTGGACGAGGCGGCGGAGGTTGTAGCCGCCGAACTGGGCGCGGTCGAAGGTGCCGTTGCAGGTGATGAGGATTAGGGCCGCCGGGCCGCCGCTGCTGCTGGACGTAGGGGTTCAGGCTCTGGTCGTAGTTGATGTCGCTGACCCAGTCGACGACGTAGGTGTACTTGACGTTGCCGTCCCAGTATTCGATGACGTCGCCGATCTGGGCTTGTCGCAAGGGGGCGAAGACAGCGAGGCCGACGACGTAGTAGTCGACGTGGCCGCCGATGAGGACGGTGCCCGGACCGCCGGGGCGGCTGTCGAGCTGGGGGAAGGCGCCGAAGTTGTAGCGGACGGTGTCGTAGGCGCCGATCGGGCATGCCGAGAGCGCCGTCGTAGCCGACGTCGCGAACGTTGATCGCGGCGCGTCGATGCCGAGGCGCGGCGCGACGATCCAGTCGTCGGACGCGTAGAGGTCGGGGTTGATTACGGCCTGCTGCGCGACGGTGACGCAGTTGGGGACGAAGTAGCCCTGCTGGCTGATCAGGCGGGTGCCGTCGTCCTCGGTACGGACGACGCGGAAGTAGTACTCGACGCCGGAATGGAAGCCACCGCGCTTGTGCTCGCCGTCCCAGGGTGACAACGGGCCGACGGTGGTGAGGTCCGCACCGGGAAGTCGCCGTCGTTGTCGTATTCGATGGTCTGGTAGCCGCGTAGGCAGCGAGGGGCGCCCAACGGAACGTGACCACGGCGCTGCCGCTGGTGGTGCACTCGACGGCGCCGTAGAGAAGGATGGGGCGGTAGCAGGGCATGAATTCGGCGGTCTCGGAGGCGATGACGCCCGAGGCGGTCTGGGACATGACGCGCCAGAAGTTGGGCAGGTCATGGCGGATGGCGATCGAGGTGTGGGAGGTTGCGGACGGATCGACGGCGAGGACCGAGAAGGTGCCGGCGGCGAAGGCGTTGTCGTGGACGCTGTACTCGATCCACTGGCCGGTTGTACCGGGCGCGGTCGTCCAGTTCAGAGTGACGGTTGCGCTGGTGGGGGTGCACTCGGCGGAAGCGGGTTGCCAGGAATGCGCCGCCCGTGGCTTCCGCGCCTCGGGATAGGTACTGGGTACCGATTGCGCCGAGGGCGGCGACGAGGGTGAGAAGGACCGGGAAGAGGATGGCGCGACGATGCTTCAAGTCCAGTAGTTACCTTTCGCGCGCGGGAGCGAGCGCGGCACCAGCGCTGAATCCGTTCGAATTAGAAACGACCGATGGGTGGAACAAGTTAACTCGGGCGCGCGCGATCGCGGCGTTTGTAACGTCTAGGAGCCGGGCACGCAGTAATTGCGGGTGGCGCCGAGGACGTGGTTGCAGACGACCTGCTTGACGACGGTCTGCTGCTCCGGGCTGCCGCTCGCCACGAGGATGCGGATGAGGTCCTGGTCGTTGAACGTCTTGGTGCGCAGCGAACGGATGGTGGCGGCGACGGATTCGATGCCGTTGGCTTCGTACAGGGCGTTCATGAAGAGGAAGCCGGTGGCGCTATCGAGGCCGTAGTTGGCGCCGAAGCCGCGTGACGTGCCAATGCGTACCTTGGGCTCGATCTTCGCAAGGGCCAACTCGCCCTTGAAGGTTGAGACGCCTTTGGGCAGGGTATCGGTCATGTAGTGCTCCGATGAAGTAGGCGTAGCCCTCCTCGAACCACGTGGGGAAGATGCCGTAGAGGGTCGAGTGGGTGAGCTCATGGACGATGATCGTCGTCGCCGGTGTAGTCGGGGCTATGGCGATGAACTCGTCGTAGGAGACACCGCCGACAGAACTCCGGCAGGTCGGTGACGGCGAGGTGGAGGAAGGTGTACGGGAACTTGCCGGAGATGCGTTCAACCTCGGGCAGGTAATGGGCGGCACGCTCGAGCACTTCGGCGCCCTGGGCAGGGTCGTCTGCGGAGACCATGAGGACCATCTCGCCGCTCTCGGGTAGCTGGAGGACGTTGACGAGCTGGTAGCGGATCGTCGTCGCGATCAGGGGACCGACGGCCGGGGCGCGGGGGTCGGAGAGGGACTCGGTGTAAACCTGGAAGACGCCACGCAGGCCGGTAGCTTCGGTCTCGTCCATGCCGTCCTGGTACCAGGGTTGCTCCGTGGCGTAAGAGAAGGCGTCGAGGACGCTCTGCTTCTCGCCTTTGGCGCTAGCAGCGCGCTCGCACTCGATCATGGCGTTGAGGAGGGTGAGGTGGGCGGGTCCCATCGTGCTGAGCCAGGGCTGGGCGCGGATGACGATCGGCGAGAGGGGCGCTCAGACGGGAGAGGTACTGGCCCTCGGCGAGGCGCTTGAGGGTCTCTGGCGTCTGCGTCGGCGGGTTCGATCTTGGCGCGGGTGGGTTGTATTTCGGCGGTCGCTTCCTTGCCGCAGCCGAAGGCCGAAGACCGAGGCGATGGAGAGCAGGAGCACGGCGAGAGCGGTTCGAGTGCGATTCATCTTGATTTATGCGTCGGCGCGGGTGTGGCGTGTCTTGAGGCCGAGCGGCTGGATAAGATGGGGCAGGAGGCGCCGATGCCACGATTTGAGACGAAACGACTGCCCGAGGAGCCCGATGTGGCCGCCCCGGACGGCTCGCAGGTACGCATCCTGCTGCGCCTGGATGGCGGCTCGATGGCGCACTTCGAGCTGTCGCCAGGGCTCGGTGTCGGTTGCGGTGGCGCATCGTACGGTGGAGGAGCTGTGGTATGTCCTGGGCGGACGGGGCGAGATGTGGCGTAGCGATGCTGACGGTGACGCGGTGGTGGAGATTGAGGCAGGCGTGTGTTTGAGCATCCCGATGGGCACGTCGTTCCAGTTCCGCAACACCGGCGATGCAGCCCCTGACGGCGGTGGCGATCACGATGCCACCGTGGCCGGGCGAGGACGAGGCTTATGTGGTGGATGGGAAGTGGGAGCCGAGGCTGGGATGAGGAAGAGATTGATTTGCGCGACTACATTCGGGACGTGCCCGACTTCCCGGAGCCGGGCATTTTGTTTCGCGACGTGACGCCCTTGTTGCAGACGCCGAGGGCATTCAGCGCCGCGATCGAACGGTTGTGCGCGTACGTGAAGTCGCGGGAGCCAGAGGCGATCGTGGGGATCGAGTCGCGCGGATTCCTCTTCGGGGCGCCGATTGCGGTAGAGCTGGGGTTGCCGTTTGTGCCGGTGCGGAAGCCGGGGAAGCTACCCGCAGCGCACATGAGCGTGGAGTACTCGTTGGAGTATGGGACGGGGCAGCTGGATATTCATGCCGACGCGGTCGAGCGGGGTCAGCGGGTGGTGATCGTGGATGACCTGCTCGCAACGGGTGGCACGGCGCTGGGTGCAGCGAAGCTGGTGGAGATGATCCGAGGGCACGTCGTGGGGATGGCCTTTCTGATTGAGCTGGCGGCGTTGCCGGGCCGCGAGCGGCTGGAGCACTACGACGTGTTTGCGGCCGTCGTGTACGAGTAGGCAAAGAACCCTGGAACCTGGGAACCTTAGAACTGGAACGGCCACGTTTGTTAATGGGTTGACCGCTTCCCACGGATTGCCGGAGTCCGCGATAATGCGCGCCGATGGCTATTTCGAACGGTGGATTGCTTACGGGCACTCGGGTGCTGGACCTGGCGAACTCGCGGGCGGAGCTGGCGGGGCGCATGCTGGCCGAGCTCGGCGCGGAGGTGCTGAAGCTCGAACCGCCGGAGGGCGTCGACGCGCGCCGCGTGGCGCCGTTCGACGAGCGGGGTCAGACGGGCCGTCGCTGTACTGGGCGACCGTGGGCATGGGCAAACGCAGCGCCGTGCTCGACATCGAGACGCCGGCGGACAGGAGACCGTGCGTCAGCTGGCGCGACGGGCCGACGTGCTCGTCGAGTCTTCGGGCCCGGCGCGATGGATGCCTGGGGCTGGGCTACGAGGCGCTATCGCGCTCAACCCGCGTCTGATCTACGCCAGCGCCTCGCCGTACGGGCAGAAGGGCCCGAAGGCGTCCTGGCCGGCGACCGACCTCACGATTGAGGCGGCAGCGGGCGGTCGGCCTGCAGGGCGACCGACCGACCGCCGCTGCCCGTGGGCTACCCGCAGGCGTCGTTCCACGTCGGCGCGCAGGCGGCGGCCGACATCGTCATCGCCCTCAACGAGCGCGAGCTCTCCGGTCGGGCCAGCACCTCGACGCGTCGATGTTCGAGGCGATGATCTGACGCTGATGAACGGCCCGGGTTATCCCGCAACATCGGCGGCGACCCGCCCGGCGCCGGCGACGACCGGGCGTCGGCGGGCCGGCGCGACGCGCGGGGCCGTTCTGGGCGGAGTGCGCCGACGGCTACGTCGTCGTCACGTCGACGAGCAACGCCAGTTCTACGCCGCGCTGATGACGGCATGCTGCCGGCGCTGCGCGAGGCAGGCCGCTGAGCGATACGCTCGCGGCATCGACTGGGACGCCTGGGAGGTTGCGCGCCAGAGCAGGCACGCTGACCGACGAGCAGGTCGCGCCCGCGGCCGAGGCGGTGCGCGCCTTCTTCGCCTGCAGACGAAGCAAGAGCTCATGCAGTGGGCCTGGGAGTCCGACGTCCACCTCGGCCCGGTGAACACGACCCGGCGACCTGCTGAAGAACCCGCACTTCCGGGAGCGGGCTACTGGCAGAAGGTCGGCGACTACATGCACCCCGGGCTGTCGGTGCGGTCGTCGCACGCGCGCTGGTGATCGGCGGCGAGGCGCCGGCGCTGGGCGCGGACCAGGCGCTGGTGGATGAATGGCTGGCGATCCCACATCGAGCTGCCACGGACGATGAAGGTGGGGCGGGCGGCGCGAGACCGTTCGCGCTTCGAGGCGCCGGCGGCGGAGCGCCTGGGCGAGGCGTTCGCCGGCCTCAAGGTCGCCGACTTCTCGCTGGGTGGCCGTCGGGCCGCTGACGGGCAAGGCGATTGCCGACCACGGCGCGACGTGGTGCGCGTCGAGTCGTCGACGCGCGTCGACTACGTGCGCACGCTGCAGCCGTTCAAGGACGGCGTGTCGGCATCAACCGCAGCCACTACATGAACAACCTCAACACGTCGAAGCTGGGCGTGGCGCTGAACTTCGCGCACCCGGAGGCCGAAGGCGCTGGCACGGCGGCTGATCGACTGGGCCGACGTGGTCGTCGAGAACTACACGCCGGGCACGATGAAGCGCCTGGGCTTCGACTACGAGACGCTGAGCCAGACGAAGCCCGACCTGATCATGCTCAGGACCAGCCTGCTCGGCAGACCGGGCCGTGGCGATCGTTCGCCGGCTACGGGCCGCACGGCGCCGGCATCTCCGGGCTGCACTACCTCACGGGCTGGCCGGACCGCGCGCCGGTGGGCCCCAACGGCCCGTACACGGACGTGATCGCGCCGCACTACAGCGTGTCGGCGCTGGCGGCGGCGATCTTCGAGCGACAGCGCACCGGCCAGGGCCAGCACGTCGACGTCTCGCAGGTCGAGTCGGCGATCCACTTCATCGAGCCGCTGGTGCTCGACCAGACGGTGAACGGCCGCACGGCCGGGCCGCCGGGCCTCGACTCGCCGTACGCCTGCCCCAACGGCGTCTACCCCACGGCCGGCACCGAGCGCTACGTCGCGCTGTCGGTGGAGACGCGCGGAGCAGTGGCGGGCGCTTGAAGCGGTCGCGCCGCTGGACGCCTTCGCGGACGCGCGCTTCGACGACATGGAGCAGCGCCGGGCTGTGAAGGACGAGATCGACGCGGCGCTGACGGCGTGGACGCGCGGCTTCGAGCACCGCGACCTCGAGCGACGCTGCATCGAGGCGGGCGTGCCGGCCTCGGTGGTGCAGCGCATGACCGAGCTGGTCGCCGACCCGCAGCTGGCGGCGCGCGCAGTACTTCCAGACCCTGAACCACGGCGAAATCGGCCCGATGCCGTTCGACGGCCTGATGACGCGCTTCTCGGCCAAGAAGACGGTGCTGCACAAGGCGTCGCCCTGCGTCGGCGAGGACACGGAGTACGTCATGCGCGAGGTCCTCGGCCTCGAGCGACGACGAGATCGCCGACCTGGTCGTGAAGGGCATCTTCGTCTGATGGCCGACGCCTGGCAGTCGCTGCTCGACGACCTCGAGGCCGAGCGCGACGTGATCGAGGGCGTGCTCGACGACGCTCGACGACGACGCGTGGGACCGCCAGAGCCCGGCGGAGGGCTGGATGCTGCGCGACTGCGTCGTGCACCTCTCCGAGACGGACGACAGCGCGACGGCGGGCGTGCTCGGCGAAGAGCCGCAGCGCCGCGGCGAGCGACAGGGCGTGCTCACGGCCGGCATGCTGCAGGGCGCACGAAGACGCCGGACGAGCTGCGGGCCTGGTACCGCGACTCCGACGCGCGCATGCTCGCGTCGATGCGGGCGCTGAAGGGCGACGAGCGCATCGTCTGGGTGGGGCGGGCGATGAGCGTGCGCAGCTACACGACGGCGCGGCTCATGGAGCACTGGTCGCACGGCCTCGACATCCACGACGCGGCGGGTGTGGCGCCGGTGGACACGGACCGTCTGCGCCACATCGCCCACCTCGGCTACATCACGCGCGACTTCGCCTACCGCACGCACGGCATGGAGCCGCCGGAGACGCCGCTGTACGTCGAGCTGACGTCGCCGTCGGGCGATACGTGGACGTGGGGCCCGCCGGACGCACCGGACCGCATCGACGGCCCGGCGGGCGACTGGTGCCGCGTGGTCACGCAGCGCATCCACCCGGACGACACGTCGCTACGCTGCGAGGGGCCGCGGGCGCGGGAGTTCCTGTCGATTGCGCAGGCGTTCGCGGGGCCGCCGGGGCGGGGCGGCCGGCGCGGGGAAGTGCGTAGGACAAAGCGCGCCTCGGGCGTAAGAGGCGTTGTTCGGGCGTAGAATGCTCGAACCTCCCCCAAGCCCCCTCTCCGGGTGGGGAGAGGGGGAGCCGAGCGTTCTCGAAGCGTGATCCTGGTGGGCGAGATTCCCCGCGTCGGAATGACGGGTGTTGGAATGGGCCGCGGTGAACCTGACGGTCAGTCTTGCGGTAGCTGCGCGAGGCGTTGGGTTAGTGCCTAGAAGGAAGCAGTGCTATGGCTGTTGTGTGCTTTCGACCAGCGGTTGCTTGAGCTTGTCGATGAGGATGTGGCGGTCGAGAAGATCGCCTCGGGGTATGTGTTCACGGAGGGACCGGTGTGGCACCCGAAGGAGAAGCACCTCACGTACAGCGATATCTTCGATGAGCATGGCGGGACGGTGTATCGGTGGACGCCGTCGGGCGGCGCGCAGGTGTTTCGGCGTCCGAGCGAGCACACTAACGGCAACACGTACGACCGCCAGAGTCGCCTGATCACGTGTCTTCACGATCGCCGGCTGATGCGCACGAACGCGGACGGGTCGATGGAGGACATCGCAACGCATCACGGCAGTGCGCGCCTGAACAGCCCGAACGACGTGATCTGCGTCGGGACGGGCGACATCATTTTCACCGACCCCAACTACGGGTTGCGCCAGCCCGACGGCACGTTCGCGGCGGGCGACTATGACGGTTGTGGTGTGTTCCGGCTGTCGCGCGGACGGCAAGCTGACCTTGCTGACGACTTCGCTGGCTTCGCCCAACGGTCTGACGCTGACAGACGACGGCGACACGCTGTACGTCTGCAACACGTCGGAGCAGACGGTGCACGCCTTCGATGTGGCGTCGGACGGCAGTCTGAGCAACGAACGCGTGGCCTGTGAGCTGAAGCGGGGCGAGCACGAGGGCCGGCCGGACGGGATGAAGCTGGACTCGCGGGGCAACCTGTGGGTCGCGGGCAACTCGGCGGAGGGCATCTGGGTGTTCGAGCCGGGTGGCACGCTGCTGGGATTCGTGGGCACGGGCGACGAGATGAACCGGCAGGGCACGGCGCCCGGTGGTCCGGCGAACATCGCCTGGGGCGACGACGACTGGCAGACGGTCTACGCGACGGCGGTGACGTCGGTGTACCGGTTGCGCACAAGGTGCCGGGGCAGGCGCTGCGATTTCGATTAGGGGGCGAACCCCTCCCCCCAGCCCCCTCTCCGACTTCCGAGAGGGGGAGTCAGGCCTTCGAGTGGTGGAGCTGTGGGCGGGCCACTGGCTGTTGGGGTGGGCTACGATGCGTGAAATTGGCCAGATGCTCCAGTAGAAAGCGACACTCCTCTATGATCCGCTCCTTCAAGGGCAAGACGCCCAAGATTCACCCTGATGCCTTCGTCAGCGAGGCGGCCTACGTTGTCGGCGATGTCGAGATCGGCGCCGGCAGCAGCGTTTGGCCAGGCGCGGTGATCCGCGGCGAGTCGAGGATCGTGATCGGGCGCGGGACGTGCGTGCAGGACAACACGACGATCCATGCCGACGGCAAGGGCGCGCAGATCGGCGACAACGTGGTCATGGGGCATAACGTGCTCTGCCACGCCGACATCGTGGGCAACAACGTGACGATCGCGAACGGCGCGACGGTGTCGAACGGCTGTGAGATCGAGGATGGCGCAGTTATCGGTGCCGGCGCGGTGCTGGTCGACAACACCAAGGTGCGTGCGGGCGCGATCATGCTGGGCGTGCCGGCGAAGGAGCGCGGCGACGTGTCGGAGGCGCAGGCGGAGCGCTTCCGGAAGACGGCGGAGCACTACGCGGAGCTGGGGCGGGAGTACAAGGCCGAGGGCGGGCTGGAGTAGGAACGAGTGCAGTTGGAGAACGACTCCATTCTCGCGACGCAGCTTGACCAAGAAGACCCATTGCAATTGTTTGGGATTGATTTGGAATTCTTGCAGCTAGGAGCAGACCTCTTCGTGCCTGTAGCCGTGGCGCTAGTACTTGCTCTGGTCGGCTTGTGGCAAGCGGGCAAGCAACTGCGAAATCAACTCCAGGGCCAAGATACCCGGCGCCACTACCTCGACGATGGTGTTATCAAACTCAGCAATACACTCGAAGAGATGCTAGGGGCGGTTCGCCTTAATTTCGGCACCGCACTTTACCTGCTGAGAACTCAGCGCGATGTGCCCAACAATCATCCCTTAGCCCCGCGGCCCGAGGATCTTCCGTCCATGGTCCCCTTGGTGCGGGACTCGATGCTTTTTTCGGCCATCCCACAGGCGGCGCGCCTGCTCGACTACGAGGAGCTCGGAGATCTGTGTACAGAAGCAATGAGCAGGCTCTTCAACGTCAACTCGTGGTTCGTTTCGGACATTTCAATAACCGTGCGGGCGTTCTACTCACAGCGGGTGACCTCGATTCAGATGCTCCCTGGGGCGTTTGATCAGGTTTCTGAGGAGGCGCGGCGGAAGTATGACCATGCTGAGGAAATTGGGTTGCTCCCCAACATACTCCGTCTCGTTGCGCTGAGGACAATGGAAATCGGTCTGAATGGATTCGGTGACGTCAAGAAGGTCCGGCAAGATAAGCACGTCCTCCACCTGAAGTCCCAGTTGGAGGCGCTGCGAACCTCCCTCGCGGCGGCCGAAGATGACACTTCTACGGAAATCGCTACTCAGCTCGTTCCTGAAACGCCGTCACGCCGGCGCGGTTCAGCGCCTCGATCTCCTCCCAGGTGTAGCCGAGCTCTAGCAGCACTTCTTCGTTGTGTTGGGCTAGCTGGGGACCGCCGCCCTGGATGTGCGGCGGCGTTTGCGACATGTGCACCGGGGGGCCGTGGACGCGCATTTTGCCGAGGACGGCGTGGTCGATGTCTTCGATGTAGTGGTTGGCGGCGAACTGCGGGTGCTCGGCGAGGCCGGCGTAGGTGAGGACGGGCGCGTGGGGGACGTCGGCGGCGTAGAGGAGGTCGCCCCACTCGTCGACCGGTCTTCGTCTTGAAGAGGTCTTCGAGGACGCCGACGAGGACCATCTTGTTGTCGGCGCGGTCGAAGGGGGACTCGAAGCGGGGGTCGTGCTTCAGCTCCGGCGCGGCGGCGTCGCAGAAGCGCTCCCACATGTCCTGGGTGTTCGCGGCGATGGCGATGTAGCCGCCGTCGGCGCACTTGTAGTGGGTGTAGGTGGCGGAGCGGCGGTACTCGAAGCCGGGCTGCTTGCCGGTGCGCAGGAAGCGGCCGAGGGGCATCGCCTGCAGCGACGTGAGGCTGCCGATCAGCGACGTATCGACGTGCTGGCCCTTACCGGTCGTGGCGCGCACGAAGAGGGCGCTGGCGATGCCGAAGGCGAGGGTGAGGCCGCCGAGCTGGTCGGCGAAGCCGCCGATGATGGCGTGCGGCTCCTCGGTTGGTCCGCCGCCCTGCTCGTACATGACGCCGCTGAGGGCCTGGGCGACGTGGTCGTAGCCGGGTCGGTTCGCCCACGGACCTTCGCGACCCCAGGCCGAGGCGGAGGCGAGGATGATGTCCGGCTTGATCTTCGCCAGGTCGTCGTAGCCGAGGCCCCAGCGCTCCATGACGCCGGGCCGGTAGTTCTGGACGACGACGTCGACGCTGGGGATGAGCTTGCGCACGATCTCCTTGGCCTCGTCGGTGCGCATGTTGAGGACGATCGACTTCTTGCCGCGGTTGTGGGCCTCGAAGTAGGCGCTGTAGCCATCGGGGCCGAGGCCGCTGCTGCGTCCGGGCTCGCCGCCGGGCGGCTCGACCTTGATCACCTCGGCGCCCATGTCGGCGAGGAGGACGGTGCAGGAGGGGCCCTGCTGGTTCTGGGTGAAATCGAGGATGCGGACACCGGTGAACGCTGAAGCCATGAGTCGAATCTCCGGGCGATAGTCGAGTCTTGGCAGTATATTAGCGAGGCTTACACGATTCAGGTATTAACAGACTGGGACACATCATGAGTGAAGGACTTCGGGGCAAGGTCGCTATCGCCGGCGTGGGCGAGACCGACTACTCGCGCAACTCAGGACGAAGCGAGCTGACCCTCTCGCTACAGGCGATTCAGGCCGCTCTGAACGATGCGGGGCTGACGGCGCAGGACGTCGACGGCCTCATGCGCTGGCAGGTCGACACGTCGGCGGAGGCGGAGGTGGCAGCCAGCCTCGGCATCAAGGAGCTGGCGTTCTTCGGAGACATCACGCAGGCGGGCAACGTCGGTGCGGGTCTCGTGGCGACGGCTTCTGCGGCGATTGCCGCGGGCTTGGCCGAGTGCATCGTCATCTACCGAGGCATGAACGGCCGATCCGGACGCCGGTACGGTCGGGGCGAGGTGACGGGACGTGGTGGGGCAGGAGGGAGTCAGTTCACGGAGCCTTTTGGCGTCCTCGTACCGCAGCACGGCCTGGCGATGATGACGCGACGCCGCATGTACGAGACCGGCGTGACCAGCCTTCAGTTCGGTGCGACGGCGGTGAGCAATACGGTGTCGTCAGGCATAA
>CAWFDH010000005.1:0-258006 GCA_963814525.1 uncultured Actinomycetes bacterium
TGCCCCTGTGGTTTGAGGAGAAGTGCCCTGTGGTTTGAGGAGAAATGACGTCTCTTAAGCCACTATGCCCACAGGAGTTCTCGCCCTGGGACTTTCCGAAAGACGAAGACTCCGACACCACACCCCAGGGCGTGTGTGAGGCACGACGTGGAAGAGCAGGAGGGAAGATCCCCTATGGTTCCATCACGACAGTCATCCACATCGCCGGTCTCCGCGCCGACCACCCGGCCCCCCCTGAGCATCCTGCGCACCGAGACGGTGCTCTCCCGCTTCCCGATCCATACCCTGACCAAGTGTGGACGGGTCACCATTCACATCACCCAGACCGACGCCCAGGGGGCCCTCGATGTGCAATGGACCGTCTCCTACAACGAGCACTATGGCCCCCCGCGCCAGCTCGCCTACAAACTCGATACGGTGGTCATTAACCAGTGCCTCGATGCCCTGCCACGCCCCTGCCCTGGCTCATCCCCGTGGGGAGTCTCACCAGAGTGTGTCGTCGGCTCGGCCTCGAGGACAGCGGCCGCCAGCAGGCCGAGCTGAAACACGCCTTCCACCAAAATGCCAGCGCGTATATCGTCGCGTATTTCCGCTACCGCGGTCGCGACGGCACCGTGCGGACGTCAATACGGGGGTTCACGCGCTACAGCGTGCTCTTTACCGGCGAGCGCCCCCGGATGGCACGCTCGCGGACGGCATCTGTCTGGTGCTCAGCGAGCCCTACCGGGAGGTCCTCAACCAGGCACCCGTGCGGCCCCTGGACTATGCCTATCTCAAGGAGCTGCCCCCGATGGCGCAGCGCTTCTATGAACTGCTGAGTTATAAAATGTTTGCCACGTTGAAGCATCGTCGTCCCCACGCCACGCTCCGGTATACGGACTATTGCCTGCTGTCGACCCAGCAGCGCTACACGGTGGCCATTGCGATGCAGAAGCAGATGTATAAGGTCCACCGGCCCCACATCGCCTCCGGCTACCTCACCGCGGTCCACTATGAAGCCACCACCGATGCGGACGGCGGCCCGGACTGGTTCATGCACTATACCCCGGGGCCGAAAGCCCGCGACGAATTTGCCGCCTTCACGCGGCAGTCTGGCCACGAGGCGACCCGCACGCGTGTCGCCACGGGGGAGGACGGCCAGGAGGCACGCGTCGCCACCGTCGTCCAGGAGCGTCCGGCGCGGCGTCCCCCTGCACCCCTGCAGCCAGCACGGGGGCCAGCGACACGACAACCCCACCCGCCTGCCAGACAGAGCCGCCGCCCAGCACGCGCGTGGTCGTGCAGCCTCCGGCGTCCACGGATCCGCTGGAGGCCCAGGCGCAGGCGCTCGTGGACGCGTTCTACCAGCGCTTTCATGGACGTGCCCCAGGCACGGCGCATCCCAAAGAGCTGGCGCACGCCACGCAGCTCCTGACGGCGCATGGCGCAACCATCGCGCATTTTCTCCTCACCTATGCGCAGCAGACCGCCTCAGAGACCGCCTACCAGCCCAAGTTTTTCGGCGGCATCCTGCCCTACCTGCCCGAGGCGCTGGCGGCCTATGACGCACAGGCGAGGCAGGCCGCGCAGATGCGTACCCAGCAGGCTGCCGCCCACGAGCGACGCCGGCACGAGCGCTATCTGGCCTGGCAGCAGGAGCAATGTGCCCAGCTGCGGGCGGCGCTGCCCAGCACGGCACTGATGGCGCTCGAAGACGCGCAGCGGTCGCGGCTGATCGCCGCAGGGACACCGGCGTTAGCGCTGGACTTCGCCGTGCGCGTCGCCGTAGATGCGGCACTGGCGGCCCAGGCCCAGCTGCCCGACGTTCGAGGCGTGGCGGCAGCAGCAGGAGACCTGCGGATGAGGAGGAGGACGGCTATGAGTCATGTGCTCGTATGGCACCTCGATGGTCGCTTACCCAATCTCGCGTTGATGCGTCTCGCGGCGCATCACCGGGCGCTGGGGGACACGGTGGAACTCCGGCGGGGGAGCCCCTACAGACTCCTGTGGGACCACCCCACCCGTGTCTACGGCTCGCTCCTCTTCACCCGCTCGCGTCCCCTGGGCGAGCGGCTCCTTGCCCTCTATCCCAACGCGCGCCTGGGCGGCACGGGATGGGATGCCACGATCACGCTGGCCCAGATAGGCATTCCAGAGACGGGGCCCCTCGATTACCGCCTCTATCCGGGGTATCCCCATAGCCTCGGCTTTACGCAGCGGGGCTGTCGCCTGCATTGTCCCTTTTGTGTGGTGCCCAGAAAGAAGGGCGCGTCCAGCCGGTCGCCACGATTGCCGATATCTGGCGCGGGGAGCCCTGGCCGCGGAATATCCTCCTGCTGGACAATGACTTCTGGGCCAGCCGGACTGGCCACAGCGGCTGGAGGAGATCCGCACCGGGCAGTTTCGGGTGTGTTTTACCCAGGGGATCAATGTCCGGCTCCTCACTGAGGAGACCGCACAGGCCCTCGCCAGTGTCCGCTTCATGGACGACCAATTCCGCCGCCGGCGCCTCTATACCGCCTGGGATAATCGCCGCGATGAGGGCCGGCTCTTTGCCGGGCTGGAACGCCTGGTGCGGTATGGCGTCAAGCCTGATGCCATCATGGTCTACCTGCTCATCGGCTACTGGCCGGGCGAGACGGAGGCGGATTGGCTCTATCGTCAGGCCCGGCTCCGCGCCTTTGGGGCCCGGCCCTACCCCATGCCGTATGTGCGCACCCCAGCGACGGTGGGCTTTCAGCGCTGGTGCGTGGGTGCCTATGACAAGCGCATCCCCTGGGCGCAGTGGCAGGCGGCGGGCTATCGCCCAGAGCGGGTCCAGCCACGCCAGCAGGCGAGGACCGCCAGGCACCAGCGCGCGCTGCCGCTCTGGCCGCAGGGGAGCCTGGCCACGCCTCCTCCATCCTGTGCCGACGCACAGGCGGTGGCCAGCCCGCGACTGGCCGATGTGCGAGAAGGAGAGGTGGTATGCGACATCTCGTGGTAGGCGCCCTGCTGGCCCTCGTGGTCGCAGGCGCCAGTTGCTTCCGGTGACGCCCGTGCATGCCTCGACGGTGCAGGGATCCGCCGTGACCATTAGTGGACTCGATGATCTCGCGGCGACGGCCGACCAGCAAGCCCGCCGTGGCGCGGGCAAAATCATCGCCATGGTGCTCGGCATGGGCGGGCTCGCGACCGTGCTCTCGGGCCGTATTGGCCTGGGGTTGGCCGGGGTGGGCGCGGGCATGGGCATGGGATTTATTCCCAACATGATGAGTAGCGCCTTTGATGCCGCGCCAGCGGCCACGGGGGCGCTCATGCCGCAGGTCGCCGCGGGGGTCTGGTGGGCTCCCCTGACCGCCGGGCTGTACCCGGGCCTGGTGCTGCTCCGCCTGGGGCAGGACCCGGTGGTCCTGGTTGCGTGCTTGGTCACGGTCTGTCTTGTGCGGTGGACCCGGCCACACGGGTCGGGCGCCACCACGACCTAACACGGGAAGGGCTCCTCGGACCATCCGGGGAGCCCGCAGGAGGGAGAGCCTATGTGGACGTCCTGTCCGATGGTGCTCGATGCACCCGTCACGATTCTCGGGTTGGAGCCGGACGACTTTGCGGTCGTCGCCGCCACACCGCTGCTCCTCGCGCTGGTGCTGGATGCCGTCGCGAGCTTTGGCGGCGCGCTGCTCCTCGGCACGGGCGTGTATCTCGCCAAGCGCGGTCGTCCGCCTGGCGCCTTGCTGCATACGCCTGCATGCGCTGGAACTGACACGCTTACCAGGCGTGTTGTCGCCCCGGCGGCAGCGCTACTCGGCGTGGTAGGAGGGCCGATGACCCCGTCGTCACCTCCCGCGAACCTCTGGGGCCACCTGGCCGCGAAAGCCGCACGCTTGGAACTGGCCGTGGGCGCCCTGAGCTTGGCGGTGCTGCTGCTGGGGGGCACGCTCGCCTGGCAGGCCTGGCACGGCCTGCCGGTGCACTACATCCCCCCGGGCGGGCCAGGGGTGTCGCAGCCGGGCGTGATCCCGGATGCCGTCGCCACGGACTATGCCAGCCGGTGGCTCACGGCACGCTATACCTTTACCCCGGCCACCGTGAAGGCGGCCCATGCCCAGATCCTGACGGCGTTGCATCCCAGCCTGACGGTGGCCTTCACGGCGCAGGCGGAGCGGGAAGCCACGCTGGTGAAAGAGGTCCAGCTCAGCACCCAGGTCATGATCGCCACGGCCACCGTGACGCGCCGGATGCCCCAGGAGGTGACCGTCCGCCTGGAGGCCCGGCGGACCATCTGGATTGGGGGCCAGCAGGTCCGGGACGAGCCCGTCCACGCCGAGCTGACCGTGGTGCCCTGGCTGGCTGCGGGGGCTCCCGCGGGGCTGGTAGTCGTTCGGGTGACGATGACCCCCACACTCAGTGCCTCCGGCACGTAGCCGGGGGCTCGCCCTCCCCACTGGAGGAGAGGATCGCATGCACCTCGCTGTTGCGGTTCGTGCTGGTGTCTCTCTGTGCCGCGCCCCCGGTCCTGGCGGCACGGTCGGTCGCGGCGGATCGCCCCATCGCCGTGAAACTGGAAACGTCGCAACCCACGGCGCTGGCGCTCCCCGAGCCCGTGGCCAGCGTCAGATCCTCTCCAACACGGGGCATTTCAACGTCGAGATCGACATCGGCGCGCTCGAGGAGCTCTCCACGGGCAAGCGCCAGGTGCGCGAGGACGTCGACGGCTACGACATGGCCGACGGCCGCACGATCTACCTGATCGCCGACGGCCGGCTCGTCAACCTTTCGGCCGCCGAGGGGCATCCCGCCGCGGTCATGGACATGAGCTTCGCGAACCAGGCGCTCTCGGCCGAGTACGTGGTGCAGAACGCCGACAAGCTCGAGAAGCGCGTCTACGACGTCCCGACCGAGATCGACAAGGAGATCGCGCGGCTCAAGCTCGCGTCGATGGGCGTGGACATCGACACCCTCACCGAGGAGCAGGCCAAGTACCTGGCTTCTTGGGATGAAGGCACCTAGCCCGCTCGAGCCCGAGCAGATCGTCCGACTGGAGCCCGGCCGTGTGGTCGTGCTCGACCAGCGGCTCCTTCCCGGCGAGGAAATCGAGCTGTCATGCGAGTCGGCCGGGGAGGTCGCCGAGGCGATCCGTGTGCTCGCCGTGCGCGGAGCTCCCGCGATCGGCGTCGCCGCGGCGTACGGCTACGCGCTGGCGGCCGAGAGCGGGGAGGACCTCGCGACGGCTCGCACGGTGCTTATCGAGTCGCGGCCGACCGCGGTGAACCTCGCCTGGGCGCTCGCGGAGCTCGACACCGTTCCGGTGGAGCGGTGGGCCGAGCGCGCCCGCGCGATCCACGCCGAGGAGGTCGAGCGTTGTCGCCGCATGGCCGAGCATGCGCTTGCCCTCTTCGAGCCGGGCTCGCGCCCGCTGACGCACTGCAACGCGGGCGCGCTCGCAACCGGCGGCGTGGGAACGGCGCTCGGCGCGGTCGTGCGCGCCTGGGAGGAAGGTCGGGTCGAGTCGGTGCTCGTCGGCGAGACGCGACCACTCAACCAGGGAGCGCGGCTGACCGCCTGGGAGCTCGAACGCGCGGGGGTTCCGCATTCCGTGTCCACCGACTCCGCGGCGGCGTCCCTCATGGCGCGCGGCGAGATCACGCACGTGGTCGTCGGCGCCGACCGCATCGCGCGAAACGGCGACACGGCCAACAAGATCGGCACGTACGCGCTCGCCGTGCTCGCGCGTCACCATGGGATCCCGCTCATCGTGGTCGCCCCGACCTCGACGATCGACGTCGCGGCCGAGACCGGCGACGACATCCCGATCGAGGAGCGGGCGGGCGACGAGGTCACGACTCGCTTCGTCGCCAGGAACCCCGCGTTCGACGTCACGCCCGCCGACCTCGTCACCGCATTCGTCACGGAGACCGGGATTCACGAAAGAATCCCGGCATGAAGGCGATGGTCATGGCGGCGGGACTCGGCACGCGGCTGCGTCCGCTGACCGATTTCCTCCCGAAGCCGATGATGCCGATCGCGAACCGGCCGGTTCTCCACCACCTGCTGAACCTGCTCCACCGCCACGACGTGACGCAGGTCGCGATCAACCTCCACGCGGCGCCGGAGATGATCAAGAGCTACTTCGGCGACGGCTCGAGCCTGGGGATGGAGATCAACTGGTCGCACGAGCCGGAGCTCCTCGGCACCGCCGGCGGCACGAAGAAGCTGGGCGACTACTGGGGCGGCGAGACGATCCTCGTCACGTCCGGCGACGGCCTGCACGACATCGACGTGACCGCGCTGCTCGGGCACCACCGGCGCACGGGCGGCCTCGCGACGCTGGCCGTGAAGCCCGTGTCGGATCCGTCGCTCTACGGCGTCCTGATCCTCGATCGCGACACGCGGGTGCGGGGCTTCCAGGAGAAGCCGACCCGCGACGAGGCGCGCTCCGACCTCGCCAACTGCGGCGTGTACGTGATCGAGCCGGAGCTCCTCGAGCGCATCCCGGCGGGCAAGCCCGTGGACTTCGGCCAGGACATCTGGCCGCAACTCGTCGCCGCGGGCGAGCCGATCTACGCGTACACGACGATGGCCTACTGGAACGACGTGGGCGACCTCGACGCGCTGCGCAACGGAATCCTCGACGCGGTGCTCGGGAACGTGCGGGTCGAGGTGGCGGGCGAGGAGATCTCGCCGGGCATCTGGGCCGAGGACGGCTGCCGGATCAGCGCCGATGCGCAGGTGGACGGGCCGATCGTCTTCGGGCGCAACGTGATCGTCGACGACGGCGCCCAGATCCGCGGGCCGGCCGTGATCGGGGCGGACTGCATCGTCGGCCGAGAGGCCGCAATCCGTCGCGTCGCGCTGCTTCCGGGATCGATCATCCCGGACGAGGGGCTGGCCGTCGCCGGCATCTTCGGGGACGCCTCGAAGCTCGCCGACTCGATCCTGCGCTACCCGGCCTCCCGGCCTTAGCTCGGCGCCTCGTCGCGCAGCAGCGACCAGATCTCCAGGTCGTGGAACTCGCCGTTGTGGAACCAGCAGCCGCGCATGAGCCCCTCGAACGTGAAGCCGCACTTCTCGGCCACGCGCTTCGACGGGGCGTTGTCGGGATGGATGTTGAGCTGCATCCGGTTCACCCGCTTGCCGACGAAGAGGTAGCGCGTGAGCAGGTTGACCGCCTCGCTGGTGTAGCCCTGGCCGGCGTGCTGTGAACCGAACAGCTGGTAGGAGATCTCGTAGCCCTGGAGGTAGTGGGTGATCGGGAAGTACTCGATCTCGCCGACGATCTCGTCTCCCGCGACCATCAGGAGCATGCCCTCGTCCTTGTCCCAGAAGCCGTGCTTTCCGAACGCCTCGCGCAGCGCCGGCTCGCTCATCACGCCGAGCGGGAAGTAGGATCCGCGCGCGTCGAGGTCGGTCAGCAGCTCGAACAGCGCGTCGAGGTCGCTCTCGCGGACGAGCCGAAGCTGGATCAGGTCACCGGCCAGCACGGGGCGAGTGTAGTTCCTCTCCGATTTCGGCACAGACGCGTGCGCATTCGGCGCCTACCGTGGAGCGATGCGGCTGCTCGACCTGCTCGTGCCGGCTCGCTGCGCGCCTGCGGTCGGGCGAGCGACTGCTCTGCGCCGCGTGCCGGGCGTCCATCCGGGTCCTCGGGCCGCCGCTCTGCGCCCGCTGCGGAGCACCGACCGCCTGGCCGGTCGAGCGGTGCGCGGAGTGCTCCGGGCGGCGGCTGCCGTTTCGTACCGCCCGCGCCGCGGTCGCGTACGAAGGGCCGGCGCGAGCGCTCGTCGCCGGCTGGAAGGAGCGTGGGTTTCGCGGTCGCGGCCGACGCGGCGGGGCTCGTCGCGGCGGTGGTGCCTCGACCGGACGCCGACGCGATCGCGTTCGTCCCCGGCGACCTGGAGAGCGCACGCTCTGGCGCGGCCACGCGACCGCCGAGCAGCTCGCCCGCGCGCTCGCCGAGCTCTGGGATCTCCCGGTCGTGGCCGCGCTCGAGCGCTCGGGACGCGCGCCGCGGCAGCGTGGGCTCTCGCGAGCCGACCGGCGGGCGAACGTCCGCGGCTCGTTCCGCTGCGTGCGTGCGCCGCCGCGAACGGTCGTGCTCGTCGACGACGTCTACACGACCGGGGCGACCGTGTCCGCGGCCGCGACGGAGCTCAAGCGCGCGGGCGCGACGACGGTCGACGTGGTCACGTTCGCCAGGACGATTCGAGGGAGGTGACAGCCGACGGGGATCGGGTACGCTCACAGGCACCGGCGCACTTCGACGAGGAGGGGTTCGTGAATCTCCAGATCAAGGCAAAGCACGTCGATTTGAGCGAAGACCTCAAGGAGTACGCGTCGCGGAAGCTCGAGAAGATCGAGCGCCACCTGAACGACAACGAGCTGCGCGTCGAGCTCGAGCTCGAGGAGGAGCAGAACCCGGCCATCCCCACGCCGCAGCGTGCCGAGGCGACGGTGTGGGCGAACGGGAGCATCCTCCGCGCCCACGAGAACTCCGAGGATATGAAGGCGTCCATCGATCTCCTCGTCGACAAGCTGGAGCGCCAGGCGAAGCGGCTGCACGACAAGCGTCTCCGCAAGCCCGCGCACGCGCATTCCGCGAACCACGACGTCGATCCGGCGCTGTACGAGCCGGAGCCCGAGGAGGTGCAGTCCTTGATCGTCAAGACGAAGCAGTTCGCACTGAAGCCCATGAGCTCCGAGGAGGCGATCCTCCAGCTCGAGCTGCTCGGACACTCGTTCTTTGTCTTTCGCAACGCGGAGACGCTCGAGGTCAACGTCCTCTACAGGCGGCGTGACGGCAGGTACGGCCTGATCGAGCCGCAACTCCTCTGAAGAACGAGCCCCTCGACGATCTGCTGACGTTCCGTCTGATCCCGGCGGGCGTGACCGGCATTCCGCGCCTGCGCGAGTGGGACGGCTTCGCGGTCGTCGAGCTTGCCCGAGCTCCCGGCCGAGCTCGGCGAGTTCGAGCTGCTCGTCCCCTCCGAGGGCGCGCCGGCGTTCCAGGGCGCAGCTGCGCTCTCGGACGAGGCGGTCGAGCGGATCGTGAAAGCCCTCGACTCGCAGCTCGACCGTCCATACGAGGCGCACGCCGTCCGTCAGGACGCCGGGCACTTCGCCGTGGGCGCCCGGCGGCAGCCCGAAGGGGACGAGATCGACCTCCCCGACGACCTCACCGCGACCGAGCTCCAGGTCGTCCGCACGCCCGACGGCGAGTTCGAGACGAGCGCCGACGGCGAGCCCGTCGACCCCGCGGACGAGGAACGCTACGAGCCCGCGTTCGCGATGCTCGAGCGCCGCGGACGGGCTCGATTCGAGTCCTTCGTCGCGCGTGCCGATAGAGCCGAAGGCGGCCGGTGGCGGGTCACGGTAGACCCGCTCTGACCGGTACCCTTGAAGCCAAATGGCCGATAACTACGGAGGATTCGAGAAGGTTCTTCGCCTGGGCGAAGGCCGCCGCGTCAAGCGGCTGGCCCAGCAGGCGGCGTACATCTCCACCCTCGAGCCCGACTTCGAGAAGCTGAGCGACGAGGAGCTCGCCGCGAAGACGGTCGAGTTCCGCGAGCGCTACGAGAACGGCGAGTCGCTCGAGGAGCTCCTCTTCGAGGCGTTCGCCGCGGTTCGCGAGGCCGGCCGGCGGACGGTGAGCATGCGCCACTTCGACGTCCAGCTGATGGGCGGCATCGCGCTCCACGAGGGCGAGATCGCCGAGATGAAGACCGGTGAGGGAAAGACGCTCGTCGCGACGCTGCCGCTCTACCTGAACGCGCTCCCCGGGGACAACGTCCACCTGGTCACCGTCAACGACTACCTGGCCAAGCGCGACATGGAGTGGATGAGCCCGATCTACAACGCGCTCGGCCTGCGCGCCGCATTCATCCGCAACATGATGCCGTCGAACGAGCGCAAGGAGGCGTACGCAGCCGACATCACGTACGGCACGAACTCCGAGTTCGGCTTCGACTACCTCCGCGACAACATGGCGACGTCGCTCGAGGCGACGTCACAGCGCGGCCACACCTTCGCGATCGTGGACGAGGTCGACTCGATCCTGATCGACGAGGCGCGGACGCCGCTCATCATCTCCGGCGAGCCCGAGACCGCTGCGAAGACGTACTACGACTTCGCGCGGATCGCGAAGACGCTCGAGGGCGTCCCGGTGGTGATCGGCGCCCAGGGCGAAGAGGCCTACGGCGACGCCGACTACACCTACGACGAGAAGTTCAAGAACGTGTCCCCGCTCAAGGGGGCGATCGACAAGGTCGAGGCCGCGCTCGGGATCGAGAACCTCTACGACCCGCACAGCGCCCAGCTCGTGAACCACCTGATCCAGGCGCTCAAGGCCGAGTCGCTCTACCACCGCGACGACGAGTACGTGGTCATGGACGGCGAGGTGAAGATCGTCGACGAGTTCACCGGCCGGATCATGGAAGGCCGGCGCTGGTCGGACGGCCTGCACCAGGCGGTCGAGGCGAAGGAGCGCGTGCCGATCAAGGAGGAGCACATCACGCTCGCCACGATCACGCTCCAGAACTACTTCCGCCTCTACCAGAAGCTCGCCGGCATGACCGGTACCGCGAAGACCGAGGAGAAGGAGTTCAAGGAGATCTACGACCTCACCGTCATCGAGATCCCCACGAACGAGCCGATGGTCCGCGACGACAAGCACGACTACATCTACAAGCACAAGCAGGCCAAGTACGACGCGGTCATGACGGACATCAAGGAGCGCCACGAGATCGGCCAGCCGGTGCTCGTCGGGACGATCTCCGTCGAGGTCTCCGAGCACCTCTCGCAGCTCATGACGCGCCAGGGCATCCCGCACGAGGTCCTGAACGCGAAGAACCACGAGCGCGAGGCCGAGATCATCATGGACGCCGGCCGTCCGGGCGCGGTCACGATCGCGACGAACATGGCCGGACGAGGCGTCGACATCAAGCTCGGCGAGGGCGTGCGCGAGGTCGGCGGCCTCTACGTCGTCGGAACCGAGCGCCACGAGGCGCGGCGCATCGACAACCAGCTTCGCGGCCGCTCCGGCCGCCAGGGCGACCCCGGCGAGACGCGCTTCTACCTGTCCGCCGAGGACGAGCTCGTGCGCCTCTTCGCCGGCGACCGGATCTACCGGATCATCGACCGCTTCGGGCTTCCAGACGACGAACCGATGGAGTCCGGGATGCTCTCGAAGCAGATCGAGGGCGCCCAGAAGAAGGTCGAGGAGCAGAACTTCGTCTCGCGCAAGAACGTCCTCAAGTACGACGACGTCATGAACATCCAGCGGATGGTCATCTACGAGCAGCGCCAGCGCGTGCTCGAGGGCGAGGATCTCTCCGAGGAGATCAAGGGCTGGGCCGACGAGGTCGTCGAGGCGATCGTCTACTCGCACACGGAGGGCGATCACGCGGAGGACTGGGATCTCCAGGGCCTGCTCGGCGCGATGAACGGGCTCTACGAGAGCCAGGTCACGCCCGAGGAGCTCGCCAGCCAGCCGTGGACGCGCGAGGAGCTGATCGAGGAGTTCCAGGACGACGCCGCGGATGCCTACGCCGCCAAGGAGGAGGAGCTCGGCGCCGAGCTGATGCGCGAGATCGAGCGCTTCCTCATGCTCCAGATCGTCGACTCGCGCTGGCGCGAGCACCTCGACGTCATGGAGTACCTGCGCGAGGGAATCCACCTGCGCGCGATGGCGCAGAAGGATCCGCTCTCCGAGTACCGCTCCGAGGGCCATGCGATGTTCACGGAGCTCTCCGAGAACATCCGCGAGGAGGTGCTCCGCCATCTCTTCCACGTGCAGGTCGATCCGGCCGAGCAGCCGACCCTCGAGCCGGCGCGGGCAAACCGCGGCGGGAACGAGAACCTCACGTACGAGCACGAGTCCATCTCGGGCTCGGACGCGATCCTCGCCGCAGGTGCGGCCGGCGGGATGGAGGCCGCAACCGCGACGGCGCAGGCCCCGGCCCGGCACGAGCAGCGCGTCGCGACGGAGTGGGACACGGTCGGCCGCAACGACCCGTGCCCGTGCGGCTCCGGCAAGAAGTACAAGAAGTGCCACGGCGCCTAGCGCGCCCGTGAGCTTCTCCGACTTCGTCCTAGCGCAGCTGCCGTCGGCGTCTTCGCGCGTGCTCGAGGTCGGGTGCGGGGACGGGACGTTGGCGCTCGAGCTGGCCGAGGCGGGCTACGACGTGCTCGCGATCGATCCCGTCGCGCCCGAGGGCGAGATCTTCCGGCGGACGACGCTCGAGGAGCTCGACGAGCCCGGGCCGTTCACGGCGGTCGTCGCCTCGCGCTCGCTGCACCACGTCCACGATCTCGACGCGGGGCTCGACCGGATCGTCGCGCTGCTCGAGCCGGGTGGGCTCCTGCTCGTGGACGAGTTCGCGCCGGACCGCCTCGACGCGCGACACGGTCGACTGGTGGTACGGGCAGCGGCGCGCGGTCGCGGCCGCGCGCGGCAAGGGAGCGCCGCGCATCGCTCGAGGTCTTCCGCGAGGAGCAGGCCCGCCAGCACGAGAGCCCACCACGGCTACGACGCGATGCGCCCGGCGCTCGACGCGCGCTTCGACGAGCGCTCGTTCTCGTGGGAGCCGTACCTCTACCGCGAGCTGGCGGCGTCTCCACGCGGGCCCTCGAGGAGACGCTGATCAAGACGGGCGCGATCCAGGCGACCGGCTACCGCTACGCCGGCGTCCGCCGCTAGAGCGCGGCCAGGCGCCGGTCGATCTCGGCGGTCTCCAACCCCTCGGCCTCGACGATCTTCCGCTTCGAGCTCGCACCCGAGACCACGGCGACCGGAACGCCGAGCAGACCGGAGAGCAGCGCCTCGACGGCCGTCGTTCGCGCGCCCCTTCTCGGGCGCGGCCGCGACGCGCACCTTCCACGCGTCGCCGTGGCGCCCGACCAGCTCGGTCGTCCGCGCCCCGGGAGACACCACGACGGCGATCCGGCCCACCACGGGCGACGGTACCATCGTGTGCCATGGCCGACCGCGCAGCACTGGAGAAGGAACTTCAGGACATCGGGACCCAGCTCGCCTGGGTCCGTGATTACCTTTGACCCGGACGGCCTGCGGACGCGCGTAGACGAACTGGAGCGCGAGCTCGGCGCTCCCGGATTCTGGGACGACCAGCAGCACGCCGCGAAGGTGTCGGCCGAGCATGCGCGCCTCAGCCGCCGGCTCGAGCGCTACGAGGCGCTCCAGCGCGAGTCGAACGACCTGAACGAGCTGCTCGAGCTCTCCTCCGACGACGGTGAGCTGGACGAGGTCGCCCAGTCGGTCGAGACGCTTCGCGACCAGCTGAAGACGGTCGAGCAGGATGCGCTCTTCAACGGCGAGTACGACGGCGGCGACGCGGTCGTCTCGATCCAGGCGGGCGCGGGCGGAACCGACGCTCAGGACTGGGCCGAGATCCTCCTGCGCATGTACTCGCGCTGGGCCGCCGACCGCGGCCTGAAGGTCGAGATCCTCGAAGCGTCCGAGGGGGAGGAGGCGGGGCTCAAGTCGACGACGTTCACCGTCCAGGGCGAGAACTCCTACGGGACGCTCAAGGCCGAGCGCGGCGTCCACCGGCTCGTGCGCCTCTCGCCGTTCGACTCGGCGCACCGCCGGCACACGAGCTTCGCGCAGGTGATCGTCAGCCCGCTCGTCGACGACGACGCCGAGGTGGACATCGACGAAGGCGATCTGCGCGTCGACACCTACCGCGCGAGCGGCGCCGGCGGCCAGCACGTGAACAAGACCGACTCGGCCGTACGGATCACGCACCTCCCGACCGGGATCGTCGTCCAGTGCCAGAACGAGCGCTCGCAGCTCTCGAACCGCCAGACGGCGATGCGCATCCTGAAGAGCCGCCTCGCCGAGCACGAGCTGGAGCTCCGCGAGGCCGAGCTGCGCAGGGAGCGGGGCGAGGTCGCGAACACCGACTTCGGAAGCCAGATCCGCAGCTACGTCCTCCAGCCGTACCAGATGGTGAAGGATCACAGGACGGGCGTCGAAGAAGGAAACGCACAGTCCGTCCTCGACGGGAACCTCGACGAGTTCATCCACCAGTACCTGCTCGCAAAGGCGGCCGGAACGGTCGGTTAGACCGGGAGGCCCGCTGAACCCTCAGCTAGACTCAGATGACTTCTGAACTCCCAGATCCCGCCGGTGGGCACATGCGGCCCCCATCCTTTTCCCCGGTGACGGACACGACTCTCGAGACACCCGTAACGCCCGAGCCCACAGCTGTGGAAGGCGCAGCCCCGCGCCCGGGCGAGACGCCGATGATCGTGTTCGAGAAGGTCACGAAGATCTACGACCCGAACATCCTGGCGCTCGACGACGTCTCGTTGACGATCGACAAGGGCGAGTTCGTGTTCCTCGTCGGCCCGTCCGGCTCCGGGAAGTCGACGCTCATGCGGCTCCTCCTGAAGGAGCTCGAGCCGACGGACGGCCGGATCATCGTCGGCGGCCGCGAGCTCGGCCGGCTGAAGCGCTCGAAGGTCCCGATGCTGCGCCGCAACATGGGCTGCGTCTTCCAGGACTTCAAGCTGCTCTCGAACCGCAGCGCGTTCGACAACGTCGCCTACGCGCTCATGGTGCAGGGCGAGTCGCGCCGCTCGATCCGCTCGAAGGTGCCCGAGGTGCTCGGCCTCGTCGGCCTCTCCTCGAAGATGAGCCAGTTCCCGGACGAGCTCTCCGGCGGCGAGCAGCAGCGCGTCTCGATCGCGCGCGCGTTCGTGAACCACCCGCCGCTCCTCATCTGCGACGAGCCCACGGGGAACCTCGACCCGGACACGTCGGTCGGGATCATGCAGCTCCTCTACCGGATCAACCGCACCGGGACGACCGTGGTCATGGCCACCCACGACCGCGAGATGGTCGACAAGATGCGCCGCCGCGTGATCGCGCTCGACAACGGCATCGTCATCCGCGACGAGCGCCGGGGAGGCTACGGCTAGCCGTGCGCACCAAGCTCTTCATCTCCGAGGCGTGGCGCTCGGTCACCTCGAACCTCTCGACCGCGATCGCGGCGACGATGACCGTCCTCATCGGGATGTTCCTGCTCGGCCTCTTCATCGGGCTGGGCTCCTGGGTCTACTCGTGGACGAACGACGTGAAGCGCGACCTCGTCGTGAACGTCTACTTCTGCACCGACACTTCGTGCGAGAAGCAGAAGGAGGCGTCCGAGCAGCAGATCGACGCCGTCCGCGCCCAGCTCGTGGGCATGCCCGAGGTGAAGGACGTCAAGTTCGTCTCGAAGGAGGAGGCGCTCGAGATCATGAAGGAGCGCAACCCGGAGCTCGTCAGCGGCCTCACGAGCAACCCGCTGCCGCCCTCGTTCCAGGTCATCCCGCACCGCGGCGAGGACGTCGGCGCGATCGCGGCAAAGCTCGAGACCGCGCCGCGCCGGGGTGCAGCTCGTGAACTACGGGAAGAAGACCGCCGACCGGGTGCATCAAGGTCGCGAAGGTGATCGGCGGCATCTTCCTGGTGGGGAGCGTGATCCTGATCGTCGCGTCGGTGCTCCTCATCGCGAACACGATCCGCCTGTCGATCTTCTCGCGCCGCCGTGAGGTCGAGGTGATGAAGCTCGTCGGCGCGACCAACTGGTTCGTCCGCGGGCCGTTCATGCTCGAAGGCCTCATCACCGGCTTCGTCGGATCGCTCGCCGCCGTGATCCTCCTGCTCCTCGCGAAGGAGCTCGCGCTCCCGTCCATCGTCGGGCGCACCGATCTCACGCAGGACGACGTCCACGCGCTCAACTTCATCTGGATCTCGCTGATCATGATCGGGACGAGCCTCTTCGTCGGTGCCGCTCGGCTCCGGCATCACCCTGCACCGCTTCCTCAAGATCTAGCGATGGCGGAACGGCGTCCAACGCCGCCAGAGGAGGTGCGCTCCCCGAAGCCCGACCCCTCCTATACTGGCGACTCTGTTTCCATGAGACGCCTTGTCGGGACCCTGGCCCTGGCCCTTCTCGTTGTTGGGGCCTTCATGCTGGGCCTGGCGCTCACGAAGTCGCAGGCGAACACCACGGTCGGGTCGACGTCCCGCGTCGACGCCGGCGACTCGCCGACGCTCCTCATCGACCAGGTTCGACAGGAGCTGACCGGCGGCTACTACACGAGCATCTCGCCGGCCGTCCTCGCGAAACCCTCGATCGACGCGATCATCGAGGGCCTCGAGGATCCGTACACGGACTACCTGACCGCCGACGAGTACGAGGATCTCCAGCGCCGCACGGCGCGAAGCTACTCGGGCGTCGGTCTCACCGTCGGCCGCAGCAAGGCCGGCCTCATCGTGAAGGAAGCGCTCGCCGGTCCCGCGAAGGCCGCCGGGATCAAGCCGGGCGACCGGATCGTGTCGATCGACGGCCACTCGGTGAAGCGGCTCCCGTTCCAGCGCTCGCTCGAGCTCCTGAAGGGCGAGGAGGGAACGACGGTGCAGCTGATCGTCCGCCGGCCGCGCGAGGACGAGCTGCGGTTCACGGTCGAGCGCTCGGCCATCGCGCTCCCTGCGGTGCGCTCCCAGATGATCGTCCGCAGACAAGCGCAAGCTCGCCCACGTGCGCGTCCTCTCCTTCCGCGTCAATGCGGTGAACGGCGTCGCGAAGCGGGTTCGCCGACTCGTGAACCACGGGGCGGAGGGCGTCGTGCTCGACCTGCGCGGCAATCCCGGCGGACTTCTCTCCCAGGCCGTCGACACGGTGTCGCTCTTCCTCGGGGACGGCGTCGTCTGCGTGACCGAGGGCGTCCACCACGGCCGTCACGTCTACCGGGTGAGCGGCAAGGCGCCGCTCTCCGACGTGCCGGTGATCGTCCTCGTGGACGAGCGCAGCGCGAGCGCCGCCGAGATCGTCGCCGCGGCGCTCGACGACCACGACCGGGCCCTCGTGATCGGCGAGCCCACGTACGGCAAGGCGTCGGTGCAGTCGGTGCGCGGCCTCACGAACGGCGACGCGCTGAAGCTCACGACCGCCGTCTACCGCACGCCGAGCGGCACGAACCTGACCGGCCACGGGATCGATCCCGAGGTCGAGGTTCGCGACCTGCCCGCCACGCGCCGCGACGAGGCGCTCGGCCGGGCCGCTCAGCTCCTCCTCGCGCAGCTGCGGCTAGCGGCCAAGTGGACGCTGGTCGTCTGCGAGCTGGCCCGCCGGGGCAAGCTCCTCGTCGGCGATCCGTTCTTCGAGGGCGGCGTGCCGCTCGTCGTCGACCGCAAGGGAGCGGGAGACGTGGCGATCGGCGATCTCGTCGTGCTGCGCTCCGGCCGCGGCCGCGCGCGGGTCGAGCGGGTGCTCGGCAAGCCGTCCGCGATCGAGACGGTGCTCGAGGGGCTGCTCTGGCACCTCGGCGTCCGCCGGCCACCGGCGCCGCTTCCGCCCGAGCCCGCCTGGGACGAGCCGGAGCGCGTCGACCTGCGCGACCTCCACGCGCTCACGATCGACCCGGAGACGCGCCAAGGACTTCGACGACGCGCTCAGCCTGCGCACCGAGGGCGACGGCCTGCGCGTCTGGGTGCACATCGCCGACGTGTCGGCCTACGTCCCGCGTGGGCTCGCCGCTCGACCGCGACGCGTCCGAGCGGGCGTTCTCCGACGTACATCCCCGGGACGGTCGAGCCGATGCTCCCCTCGCGAGCTCTCGGACGACCGCTGCTCGCTCCGCCCCGACGTCGAGCGCCGCTGCGTCACCGTCGAGATCCCGTTCGACGGCGATCTGCGCGCCGGCGAGCCGCTCTTCTACCGCAGCCTCATCCGCAGCCGCGCGCGGCTCACGTACGGCCAGGCGGAGGCGATCGTGGCGGGGAGCGAGAAGGCCGACGACGCCACGACCGAGACGCTGCGGCTTGCCGACCGCATCACCACGGAGCTGCGCCGCCGCCGCTTCGCCCGCGGCGCGCTCCAGATCGAGACGGGCGAGACGGCCTTCGAGTTCGACGGCGAGGGCGGCGTCGAGCGCGCCTGGCGCGAGTCCGAGCCGACGTCGCACCGCGCTGGTGGAGGAGCTGATGATCCTCGCGAACGAGGCCGTCGGCGCGTTCCTCGCCTCGCGGCAGAGCGCGGCGCTCTTCCGCGTCCACGAGCGCCCGGAGCCGATGTCCGTGGAGCTCCTCCTCGCGAAGCTCGACGACCTCGAAGTCCCGACTCCGCCGGCGCCGGAGCGGCTGGATCGCCGCGTCGGCGTCCCGTCTCGCCGCCGAGGCCGCGCTGCGCGCGACCGAGTACGCGGAGCAGTCGGGCCGCGGCCGCGAGGCGTTCCCGACGCTCGTCCTGCGGGCGCTCAAGCAGGCGCGCTACGACCCGCGCAACCTCGGCCACTCGGGTCTCGCGAGCACCGCGTACGCGCACTTCACGTCGCCGATCCGCCGCTACCCCGACCTCGTCGTGCCACCGCGCGCTGCTGGCGGAGCTCGGTCTCGCCGAGGCCGCCGAGGACGATCTCGACACGCTCGCCGACTGGACGTCGACCCGCGAGCGCGAGGCGGCGCAGGTCGAGTACCGCGCCGACGCGATCTGCGAGGCGTGGTACCTCGAGCGGCAGCTCTTCGAGCTCGGCTGGGACGCGGCGTTCGACGGCGAGATCACCGGCGCGATCGGCTCGGGCATCTTCGTCCGCTTCGGCGAGGTGTTCGAGGGCTACCTCCCGGCGCGGCAACTCCTCGGCGAGTACTTCGCGCTGAACCAGCTCGCAACGGCGCTCGTGGGGACGAAGACCGGCAGGCGCTACCGGCTGGGCGATCCCATCTCGGTGCGCGTCGAAACGATCGACCGCGTCGAGGGTAAGGTGGAGCTGCGGTTGGCGTAATGCGACTCGAAGGCATTCACCACATCACGTGCATCACCGGCGACGCGCCGCGCAACGTCGACTTCTACACGCGGGTGCTCGGCCTGCGGATGGTGAAGAAGACGGTCAACCAGGACGACCCGACCGTCTACCACCTGTTCTACGCGGACGAGCTGGGGAGCGCCGGCGCCGACCTGACCTTCTTCGAGTATCCGGGCGTTCCGCGCGGACGGGCCGGGAACGGGATGGTGCACCGCATCGTCTGGCGCGTCGGCTCCGAGGCGGCGCTCGACTTCTGGGCCGAGCGGCTCGGCGCCGACGGGGTCGAGACCGAGCGCGACGGCTCACGGCTGCGTTTCGCGGATCCGGAGGGGCTCGGGCTCGAGCTCGCGGTGGTCGAGACGCCGGACGCACCGCTCGTCGCACGGCATCCCGAGATTCCCGAGGAGCACGCCATCCAGGGCTTCGACGCGCGTGCGCGTCTACGCGCGCGGCGCCGGATGCGAGCCAGGCGTTCCTCGAGGGACTGAACTTCACGCCGCTGGCGCCGCCGCGCGAGTGGGAGGCGCGCGGCGAAGAGTCGCGGCGGCTTCTACGTCTACGACGATCCGCCGGCCGAGCGCGGTCTGGGCGGCGCGGGCACCGTGCATCACGTCGCGTGGGCGTCGCCGATCGAGGAGCACGAGGCGTGGCGGGACGTGGTGCGCCAGGCGGGCGGCCACCCGACGCCCGTCATCGACCGCTTCTACTTCAAGTCGATCTACTTCCGCGAGCCGAGCGGCGTCCTGTTCGAGATCGCCACGCTCGGCCCGGGCTTCACCGCCGACGAGCCGCTCGAGACGCTCGGCGAGGGCCTGTCGCTGCCGCCGAACTTCGAGCATCTGCGCGAGCGGCTCGCCGACGTCCTCACGCCGCTCCCCGAGACGCGCCACGCATCCGCGTCCGGGATGACGCGAATTGAGGCTTCCGTGCGGCCGATCGCGGCGCCGCGTCCTCTGTGGATGATCCTGCGCTGAATCGTCACGCTTTCGCGCCAGACACGCGCGTCGTTTCGCCGGTAGCGTCATGAGCGGGGGTAGAGGGGCCGGAGGCCCCCGGGGGAAGGCGCACGCGCGCGAGGGGCGCCGCTCCGCGACAATGGGAGCATGGCCCGTCCATCCGGCACGAAGACGATCGCGGACAACCGCCGCGCCCGCCACGACTACCACCTGCTCGACAAGGTCGAGGCGGGCCTCCAGCTGACCGGCACGGAGGTCAAGTCGCTCCGCGCAGGGCCACGCTGTGCTCCAGCGGGCCTACGGCGACATCCGCGGCAACGAGGCCTGGCTCGTCGGCGCGCACATCCCCGAGTACGCGCGAGGGGAACATCGCGAACCACGACCCGGATCGCGACCGCAAGATGCTCATGCACCGCCGCGAGATCGACCGGCTCGCCGCGCAGGTCGCCGAGAAGGGCCTGACGCTCGTCCCCACGAAGCTCTACTTCAAGGACGGCCGCGTGAAGGTCGAGATCGCCGTCGCCCGCGGCAAGGAGACGCGGGACAAGCGCCGCGACGTCGCCGACCGCGACGCGAAGCGCCAGATCGAGCGCGCGCTGAAGATCGCGCGGCCGGGACGACTAGCGGCCCGCGGCTACAATTCGAGGACACACATACGGGGGCGATCAGGTTTCGACGTGGTCGATGCTCCGGCCCAGCTGCAAGCCGAGGTCGCCGGTCGGCCTCGTAAAACAACCGGCACCAATGCAAGTGCGGATAACGAACTCGCACTCGCTGCCTAACTTCGGTTAGCTAGCGCGTCGGCCCAGTCCTCGGCCCGTGGGACTGGAATCCGGCGTCAACGAACGGGCTTGCCGCCTAGGGAGAGTCACTCGCCCGAAGCGGGACTTCAAAGGAGGACTAGTCCGACGGTGGGCGGCCTGCGAACCAGCCGCCGGGCGAACTCCAATCGCAGGACAAGCTTGTAGACGCTAGGTCGGTACGACCTCGGACGCGGGTTCGATTCCCGCCGCCTCCATAACCCGTTTGTTCAAGCCATTTGCGAGGGGTCGCCAGGGGAACGATTCCCTAGCGACCTTCGCGGGCGGTGGCGAGTGCCCCGAACGCGCTCGCTAGTCAGGCCGGTCTCGTCGAGAAGGGGCAGCGCGCCGGCGGGGCAACCTCTGCGATCATGCCGCCACATGCCCGTCGTCGAGATTCGCGATCTTCACAAACGGTTCGGAAAAGTGGAGGCGGTCAAGGGGCTCAGCTTCGAAGTCGAAGCCGGGCGCGTCACGGGTTTCCTCGGGCCGAACGGCGCGGGTAAGAGCACAACGCTCCGCGCACTGCTCGGGCTCGTGCGGCCGACTGCGGGAACGGCGACCTTCGGCGGTCGTCTCTACCATCAGCTCAACCGGCCGAGCGCCCAAGTTGGCGCCGTGCTCGAGGACGCCGCCTTTCACCCGGGCCGAACGGGACGCAACCACCTACGCGTTCTCGCGGCTGCGGGCGAGCATCCCGAGGCGCGTGTCGACCAGGTGCTGTCCACTGTGGGGCTCAGCGACGCAGGTAACCGGCGGGTGAAGGGCTACTCGATGGGAATGAGGCAGCGGCTCGCGATCGCAGCGGCACTGCTCGGTGATCCGGAGGTCCTGATCCTCGACGAGCCGACCAACGGCCTGGATCCACCCGGGATCAGCTGGATGCGTGGGCTGCTCCGCGAGCAAGCGGGCAAAGGGCGCGCGGTCCTCGTCTCGAGCCACCTGCTCGCCGAGGTGGCCCAATCCGTGGACGACGTGGTCATCATCTCCCACGGAGAGCTCCGCGGGCAGGGCACGCTGGAGCAGGTTCTTGGCGGCGGCGACGGCCCGGCAACAGAGGTGCGAACGCCCGACCCGGGGCGGCTGACCCAGGCGCTCGAACGCCGGGGCTACACGGTCGAGCGCGAAGGCGACGTCCTGCTCGTCCTCGGCGCCAGCTCTGAGCAGGTTGGCGTGATTGCGGCGGAGGAGCAGGTCACGATCCTCGGCCTCGCACCCAAGATGCGCTCGCTCGAAGCAGCCTTCTTCGCGCTCACGGATGACGGATCGTGAAAGCGCTGCTGCGCGCCGAGCTGATCAAGCTGCGCACGACGCGGACATTCGTCGTGCTCACCGCCGCGGCGCTCGCGATCTCGCTCCTCGTAGCCGTACTCACCACGACGCTCCAAGACGAGTGGACCGAGGACGACGCGCGCGATCTCTTCGCCACGGACTTCACGGGCCTCTTCATCTTGCTGCTCGGTGTGATGGGCATGGCCGGCGAGTGGCGGCACCGAACGATCACGAGCACCGTCCTTGCAGCGCCGAGGCGGCTGCGGCTGCTCAGCGCGAAGACGATTTCCTACGCGGTCGCGGGCATCGCGATCTCGCTCATCGTCACCGTCACGATCATGGCCATCGGCACACTGATCCTGTCTGCCCGGGACCTTCCGACCGTCGGCCTCGGAGACCTGGCCGATGGCCTGTGGCGCAATCTGGTCGTCGCTGCCTATCTAGGCGCTCTCGGGGTCTGCATCGGTGGCCTCATCCGGAACCAGATCGTGGCCATCGTCGGACTGCTCCTGCTGGTCTTCGCGATCGAGCCGGCGGTCATCGGGCTGGCGTCCGAAGTAGGCAAGTTCGGACCGACGGTGGGCGCACCGAACGGCTTTATCGGGCTCGAGGATGTCTTCGGTGAGGGCGAGGAGCAACTCACGCCCTCCGTCGCGCTCCTTGTGATGATTGGCTGGGTAGGGCTAGCGTTTGCCGCAGCCGCAGCGCGCCTCGAGCGCCGCGATCTCGTCTAGAACTATCTCTCGCGGGTTCGATTCCCGCCGCCTCCATCGATCAAGGGCCTGGTCTTACCGGGCCCTTGTGGCGCGTTGGAGAGCCCGCGCGACCGGTGCCACGTGCGGTGAGCGCCAGACCTGCCGCTCCTCGAACGGCCACGCGTAGACCGGGCTGCCCTCACGAACCAGCTCGAGGAGGCGCGGCTCGCCGAGCTCCTTGGCGGACCACTCGTACAGGCGCTGCAGCCGCGGCACGATGACCGCGTAGTCGAGTAGCCGGCCGAGGCGCTGCTCCTCCTCGATGTAGCGGTCGACGTCGAGCGCGAGCGGATAGCGGTTCGGGAGCACGCGGCGGAGTGAGAGGAACACGCCGGCCATCCCGAGCCGCGGGTCGCCGACCACGCGGCCGACCGGAGCGACCTGTCCCAGCGCGAGCCGCGGCGCGCCGACGAGTGCGTGCGCATAGAGCACGCGGAGCAGCGCGACATTCATGAAGAAGCGCTCCGGCGCGCTCTCCGCTTCGGCGAGTTCGCGGTGCTCCAGGTACGCGGCCACGATGCTCGCGTTGTGCGCCCGGTACCAGTTGCGCCCCGTCGGCTTCGCGACGAACTCCAGCCACAGCTGCACGGGACGCGACGATGGCTCTCCCGCCAGGCCGCCGACGAGTGCGACGGCTTCGCATCCGTCCCGCAGGAGCCGCTCGTTGACCGCGCGCCACCACACGCTGCCGGGCGGCGCGGCGTCGAGCGGCTCGAGCACGCCGCGATGCACCTGCCAGCGCATGAACGACAACGCCGCCCGCCGAAACGGCAGGTGCCGCGGGGCGCGTCCGGTCGGGCCGTGGTAGGTACGGACGACCAGGGCGATGCGCGCCGCAGGATCGTCGCGCACGGCCGCAACCTGCTCCTCCGCCGAGGCGAGGGCGCTACCGGGGTACTCGCTCATCGCCGCGTAGTGATAGCGGCGAGCGCTCTTCCGTGCCTACGAGGACGCTCGCGCTGCGTCTTCCTTCTCGTCCTCGAGGCCCTTCACGCCCCAGTTCCAGCTCTGCTTGTAGATCCGCACGATGAGCGACGACTGGGTGTCCCTGATGCCTTCGATCTTCGCGAGGTAGTCGAGGAGGAACTCGGCGAGGTCGTGGTTCGAGCGTGCGACGATCTCGATGATCAGGTCTGCGCTGCCGGTGGCGGCGCCGATGTAGCGGATCGACGGATGCTGGCCGAGCTTGTCGGCGATCTCGTCGATGCGGTCGCGCTCGACCTTGAGGCCGATGATGACGGGCGACTCGTAGCCGATCTGGAACGGATCGACGGCGCCGACGATCTGGACGATGCCGTCGCCGAGGAGTCGGCGGAGGCGGCGGCGGGCTGTGATCTCGCTGCAGCCGGCCCGGCGCGCGAGCGATTGCGTCGACATGCGGCCGTCCTCCTGGAGGAGCGCAACCAGTCGGCGATCGATCGTGTCCAGCTCACGGACATCACTCATGGCCGAAAGAGTATCGATATCGGACGACGGTTGACAACGATGTGTCGGATTCCGTAAGAATGCGCTTCCGTTATGGCCGAAAACGAAACTTGGACGGGCTCATGAGTGAAGAACGGCTGAATCTTCCCTTCACCGGCATCGCGACGTTCGCGAAGGTGCCGTGGCACGAAGACCTGGCGACGCTGGACGCCGACGTGGCCGTGATCGGCGCGCCGTACGACCTGGGCACGCAGGTTCGCTCCGGAACGCGGCTCGGTCCGCGCGCGATCCGGAACGCGTCGACCATCTACGGGCTGCGCAGCGTCCGCTACTACGACGCCGAGTTCGACGAGGTCTTTCTCGACGGCGTTCGGATCGTCGACGTCGGCGACGTGGACATGATCCACTCGAACCCGGAGCGGTGCCTCGCGAACATCGAGGCCGCGATCGGGCTCATCCTCTCGCGCGGTGCGATGCCGGTCGTCCTCGGGGGAGACCACGCCGTCCCGATTCCGATCATGCGGGCGTTCGGGACCGCGGGATTCGGGCCGATCTGCGTGGTGCAGATCGACGCGCATCTCGACTTCGTCGACGAGCGGTTCGGCGTGCGCGAGGGCCACGGCAACGTCATGCGGCGGATCGCCGAGATGGAGCACGTCGCCTCGCTGGCGCAGATCGGGATCCGCGGGCCCGGCTCGAGCGATCCCAGCGATTTTGCGGACGCGCGGAGCTACGGAAGCGTGATCATCGGGCCGCGGGAGTTCCGGCGCCTCGGAGTGGACGCCGTCATCGCCAAGGTTCCGGACGCGGCCCAGTACTACATCACGATCGACTGCGACGGCTTCGACCCGGCGCTCATGCCCGGGAACGGCTCGCCGTCGCCCGGCGGGCTGACCTACCACGAGGTCGTCGATCTGCTCCGCGGCGTCGCCGCCAAGGGCGACGTCGTCGGGCTCGACTTCGTGGAGGTCGCCCCCCAGTACGACCCCACGGAGGTGACGCCGCAGACGGCCGCACGCGTGATCCTGGACGTGCTCGGCGCCGTGTTCAAGCAGCGAGAGCAGCGAGAGAACGGTTAGGCGCGTGCGGGTTCTGTCGACCTTCTCGATCGCTGCACGCTGCGAGCGGACAGGCCAGCTCGGCGTCGCCGTCTCGACCGCCGACGTGGCGGCCGGCAGGCTCGTGACGTGGGCGCGCTCCAGCGTGGGCGCCGTGGCCATGCAATCGTGGCCGACCCTGTACGGAGCGATCGCGACGCTCGACCGGCTCGAAGCCGGCGACGCCGCCGAGACCGCACTCGCCGAGACGCTGGCCGACGACCCGGATCGCGCCATCCGCCAGGTCGGCGTAGTCGACGCGGAGGGCCGCGCGGCCGCCTGGACCGGCGACGAATGCACCCCTTGGGCCGTCCATGCGACGGGGGACGGCTTTTCCGCGCAGGGGAACATGCTCCTCGACCCTGAAACGGTCGACGAGCTGGCGCGGTCCTTCGGCGAACGCCCCGAGGACGACCTCGCCGAGCGCTTGCTGACCGCGCTCGAGGCCGGCCAGGAGGCGGGAGGCGACAAGCGCGGCCGGCAGTGCAGCGCGCTCTACGTCGTCGACCGCGACCCGTATCCGCTCTGGGACGTCCGCGTCGACGAGCACCCCGAGCCGGTCGCAGAGCTGCGCCGGATCATGACCATCGCCCGCCACCAGGTGCTCCCCTTCGTCGAGGGCCTGCCGACGCCCGACCGTCCCGAAGGCTCGCTCACCGACGAGTTCGTCGAGATGAACCTGATGCCGCCGCCCGACCGCCCAGGCGGCGGCGGCTCGCGTCCAAGCCGCGCCCCTTCACCCGCGAACCGCAAGGAGGAACGATGACCGACGCCCCTTCAACCTCGCAGCTCGATGCGATCGAGTCGCAGGTCGAACGGCATTCGATCGATTACATCCCGAAGTCCGAGCGGCACGGCAAGGCCTGGAACCAGGGGACGTTCTGGTTCGCGGCCAACGCCGAGATCGCGACGCTCGCCGTCGGGCTGATCGGCATCAGCCTCGGGCTGAGTCTCGCGTGGACACTCGTCGCGGTCGCGCTCGGTCTGGCGTTCGGCTCGCTCTTCATGGCGTCGCACTCGGTGCAGGGCCCGCGCCTCGGGATCCCGCAGATGATCCAGACGCGCCCGCAGTTCGGCTTCCTCGGAGCGCTCTGGCCGCAGGCGATCGTTGTCTTCCTCTACGTCGGGTTCAACGTCTTCAACACGATCCTTGCCGGACAGGCGCTGGCGACGCTCTTCGACATCAACAACGACGTCACCATCATCGTCTCGGCCCTCGCCGGGTTCGTGCTCGCGTTCGGCGGCTACGACTGGCTGCACACCGTCCAGCGCTGGGGGACGGCGGCGTTCCTCGTCGTCTTCACGATCTACACAATCGGCGTCCTCGTAAAGGTCGATCTTCCGGCCGGAACGACCGCCACGAGCGGCGGCTTCGACTGGACGGTCTTCCTCATCGTCGTGTTCGTCACGGCCAGCTACGTGATCTCCGAGGCGCCCTACGTCTCCGACTACTCCCGCTACCTCCACCCGGACGAGAGCTCGCGCGCCTGCTTCTGGTGGACGTACACCGGCGCCACCCTCGGCGCGCTCTGGATGATCGGCCTGGGAGCGTTCCTCCTCTCCGCGTTCCCGGATGCTTCTCCGGCCGGAGTCATCCAGGAGGGTGGCGACGCGATCTTCGACGGATTCGGGACGATCGCACTCGCGCTCGCCTACCTGATGCTCATCCCGGTGATCGCATCGAACATGTACGGCGGCTCGCTGACCCTGATCACGATCGCCGACTCGGTGAAGCGGGTGAAGACGAGCGTCCAGCTGCGCGTGATCACGCTCGGGATCATCGGCGTGGTCGCGACCGGGATCGCGCTCGCCGCGTCGGACGACTTCCTCGGCGACTACACCAACTTCCTCGCGATCCTGCTCTACCTGATCATCCCGTGGACGGCGGTGAACCTCGTCGACTTCTACGTGATCCGCCGGGGCGACTACGCGATCACGGAGATCTTCAAGCCGAACGGCATCTACGGCCGCTGGCAGTGGCGCGGGCTGCTCGCCTACGCGGTCGGCTTCGCCTGCATGATTCCGTTCTTCAGCACTGCCTGGTACACGGGCTGGATCGCGAAGGAGATCGACGGCGCTGACATCTCGGTCTTCATCGGGCTGCCGGTCGCCGCGATCCTCTACTACCTGCTCGCCCGGAATCTCGACCGGACCACCGAGCAGGCAATCGCAGACTCGGAGGATCCGGACCGGGATCTCGCCGGGAAGTCCCCCGAGGCGGGTGAGGCAGCACCCGCGAGCTAGAGCGTCGCCGCCTCGGCTTCCTCGCCGACCCTGGGCGGGTCGAAGCCGGACCTAGTCGCCGTGGCCCGCCCTCCGAGGGCGGCCACGGCGAGGGCGGCGAGGAGGAGCAGCGACAGCGTTCTCGGCAGCCCGAACTGGTCGGCGAGGAAGCCGATCACCGGCGGCCCGACGATGAAGCCCGTGTAGCCGAGCGTGAACGCGGCGGCGAGCGAAGGGCTCGGCGGCTCGATTCGCCCGGCGGCGCTGAAGAGCAGCGGAACGGCGTTCGCGATCCCGAGGCCGCACAGCGTGAAGCCGACGACCGCGGGAACGGCCTCGCCGACGAGGAGCAGGGCGCCGAGCGCGATCGCGACGAGCGTCATCCCGCCGCGCAGCAGCCGTCCCGGCGCCGAGCCGCTCGTTGAGGATGTCGCCGGCCAACCGCGCGATCGCCATCCCCAGCGAGAACCCGGTGAACGCCATCGCGGCCGCGGCGGTGCTCGCGCCGGCGTCCTCGCGGAGGTAGATGCCGCCCCAGTCGGCGATCGCGCCCTCGGTCATCATCACGAGGAAGCACAGCCCGCCGATCAGGAGGACGGCGCGCGAGGGCAGCGCGAGACCGCCACCCGCCTCGGAGTGGGCCGACGCGCTCCCCAGCCGGGTCGTGATCCAGAGCGCCGCCAGCCAGAGCGCGACGCCGACGACGAGGCTCTCGAGGCGCGGGTCGACGCCCGCTGCGCCGAAGATGACGACCAGGCCCGCGGCGGCGAACCCGCCGAGGCTCCAGCCGCCGTGGAGCGAGGACATGATCGGCTTCGCGAGCGAGCGCTCGACGGCCACGCCGTGTGCGTTCATGGCCACGTCCATCGCGCCGTTGGCGGCGCCGAACACGAACAGGATCGCGCCGAGCATGTAGGCGTTCGTCGCCAGCAGCGGCAGCGGCAGCATCAGGCAGAAGACGAGCGAGGCGGCCCGGGTCACGGACGCGCTCGAGCGGCTGTCGAGGACGTGGCCCGTCAGCGGCATCGAGATGAGCCCGCCGGCGGCCATGCAGAGGAGGCACAGCCCGAGCGTCGCCTTGGACACGCCGAGCTCGTCCTGGAGCCACGGGATCTGCGCGATCCAGGTCCCGATCATCGCGCCGTTCAGGAAGAAGACCGAGAAGGTGGCGAGCCGCGGAGTCACGCGGCCAGCCTAGTGAGGTCTCAGAGCGTGATGACGACCTTCCCGTGGGCGTGTCCCGCTTCCACGTGGGAGATCGCCTCGGGGACCTCGCCCAGCGCGTAGGTCTTGCCGATCACCGGCACGAGCTGGCCCGATTCGACGAGTCCCGCGAGGGTGACCAGATCCTCGTTCGTCTCCTTCGTGACGAGCACGCTCAGACGCGGGCCCACGAACGGTGACGCGACGAGTCCGCGCACGATCCGGTCGATGCCGGCGAACCGGCCCTCGCCGCTGCTCACCACCAGCGTGCCCTTCTCGGTGAGCGCGCGCCGGCAGGCGGCGGGCGACGCGGTGCCCGCGAGCTGGAAGATCAGGTCGTAGCGCTTCTCGCCGCGGGTGAAGTCCTCCTGCGTGTAGTCGATCACGTCGTCGGCGCCGATCGAACGGACGAGCTCCGCCTTCGCGGTGCTGCACACGCCGGTCACCCGGGCCCCGAGCGCCTTGGCGATCTGGACGGCGTACGTGCCCACGCCTCCTCCGGCGCCGATGACGAGGACTTCCTGGCCCGCCTGGAGGCCGCCGGCGTCGCGCAGCCCCTGGAGCGCCGTGCACCCGGCCATGCCGAGCGTGGCGGCGCCCTCGAAGGAGAGATCGGCCGGCTTCGGCACGAAGTGGCTCTCGTCGGCGGAGACGTACTCGGCGAACGCGCCTTCGCACCAGCCGAACACCTCGTCGCCCGGCCGCAAGCGGGTCACGTTCGCGCCCACGGCCTCGACCTGCCCGGCGGCGTCGGTTCCCCTGATCGGATTCTTCGGGGTGCGCAGCCCGCTCCCCATCGCCCGGACGATGAACGGGCTGGCACGCATGATGTGCCAGTCCTGAGGGTTGACCGAGGCCGCGCGGACGCGCACGAGCACGTCGTTCTCGCCCATCGCCGGCCGCTCGATCTCGCGGAGCTCGAGGACTTCCGGTGGGCCGTACCTGTCTTGGACGATCGCTCGCATCGACGAAACGCTAGCCGGTCAGGAGCTTTTCGTAGATCTCGCCGCCGGTCGTCCGTGCGCGTGACCTGGATGCGGCCGAGCGGCTGCGGGCTTCCCGGCTTCGCCCGCGCGTTCACGTCCTGCACGAAGACGACGTCGAACCGCGAGGTGAGGAACCCGAGCAGGTCGTCCGGGATGCGCTCGTCGTTCGTCCCGTCCTGGCCGTAGCTGCCGTAGGGCAGCGCAAACGCGTACGGCTCGTAGTCGGGAACGTGCTCGGCGAGCGTCTCCTCGCCCCAGTCGATGTCCTCGCGGACGCGCACCTGCCAGTCCTCGAAGCTCTCGCCCTCCTTCTTGTACGCGTAGTAGGGCCCGAAGTCGTCGTCGCCCGGCCCGTGGCGAATCTGCTGGTGCCCTTCGCCCGAGTGGAGCTGCAGCGTCCAGCGCCCGCTCGCCTGCATGAGGTCGAGCTCGGCCCAGGTCGAGTACTCGGGATCGCCGTTCTCGACGCGTCCCACGTCGACGAACATCACCGCGTCGAAACCGAGCTCCGCGAGGATCGCGTCGGCGCCCGTCCACGAGTCCGCCCGCGCATCGTCGAAGGTGAGGAGCAGAGGGCGCGGCGGCAACTCGACGTCCTCGTCCGTCAACGAAGCGGACGAAGGTCTCGAGGTCGACCGTCTCGTAGCCGGCGTGGGCGATCATCGTCATCTGCCTGGCGAAGTCCTCGAAGCCGACTCCGAACGCCGCATCTGCGGCGTTCGCGAAATTCTCCTCGGGCCCCACCCCGTGGTAGACGAGGACCGGGATCGCCGATCGGTCCGCCGGCAACGGCGCCCAGACCTCCTGCTCCTCGGCCGTGAGAACGACCTCCGGCGCGGGGAGGACGGCTCGCGGCGGCGGGGCATCGTCCGAGCCACCGCAGCCTGTCGCGGCCAAGCCCAGGCTGCAGATAAGGGCAACGAGCGCCGTCGCCGACCGGCTCATGGCGAATCAATCTACTGCCGGTCCGGCGACGGCGGCTCGCGCCTGGGACTTAGATCCGCTCGCGCGCCTCGTCCTTCGCGTCTTCGAGCTTCTCCTTGCCCTCGCCGATCTTCTGCTGGGCCTGACCCTGCTTCTCGCGGAGCTCGTCGTCGGTCAGCTTGCCCTCGGCTTCCTTCAACGTGCCCTCGAGCTTGTCGCGCATTCCGTCGTCTCCCACGGGAACCCCCTCAGGTCGGTTGCCGGTTCGCCGTTCCCGGCCCGTGCGAGCCGAAAACGTTTCGCGGACGGGCGCCGGGGTCACAACCGTCGGGATGCAGCAGCAGGCTCCAAGCCGCAGCGCGAAGATCGTCTACAAGCCGTTCGGGTTCGTCCTCAGCCTCGTGGCCGGGATCATCGCGAGCACGCTCTTCAAGCGGATCTGGCAGCGCGCCTCGGACAAGGAGTCGCCGCCGAAGCCGAGGGAGAGCCAGTACGGCTGGCGCGAGCTCCTCGCGGCCGTCGCGATCCAGGGCGCGCTCTTCGCGCTCGTGAAGGCGGTCGTCGACCGCGGCGGCGCAAGGGCGTTCCAGAAGCTGACCGGCTCCTGGCCGGGCGACTGACCGGACGCGAACGCGTTTACGTCCGTCCGACAGCGCGCTGGTAGCGCTTGACCGAGAGGGCGCCGAACACGGCGATGATGGCAAGCGACCACGCCACCGCTCCCCAGATGTCGTTCCCGGCCGGCGTGCCGACGAAGAGAGCTCGCGCGGCGTCCACCATCGTCGTGAACGGGTTGTTCTCGGCGATCGGCTGCAGCCAGTCCGGCATCGTCTCGGGGGGCACGAACGCCGACGAGACGAACGTGACCGGAAAGAGAATCGTGAAGCCGTAGGCGTTCGCCGCTTCGGGTGACGAGGCCGTGAGCCCGATGAACGCGAACACCCAGGAAAACGCGTACCCGACGAGGAGTACGAGCGCGATCCCGGCGATGACCTCCCAGGGGCTCGTACCGAACCGGAAGCCGACGATGATGCCGACGGCGAACATGATGACGAGCTGAATGACGTTCGTTCCCACGTCGGACAGGATTCGCCCCGCGACGACGGCAGGTCCCCACATCGGCAGCGAGCGGAAGCGGTCGATCAAGCCCTTCTTCAGGTCCTCGGCGAGCCCCAGCGCGGTGACGAACCCGCCGAAGACCATCGACTGCACGATGATCCCGGGGATCAGGTAGTCGACGTAGTCGAGCGGTGCGGTGTCGATGGCGCCTCCGAAGACGAAGACGAAGAGCAGCACGAACATGATCGGCTGCACCGTGAAGCCGACCAGGAGATCGGGCTGGCGGCGAATGCGCTTCACGCTGCGCTTGGCCAGCTCGAACGTGTCGCCGGCCGCATACATGAGCGCGGTCATTCCTCGTCCTCCTCCTCGGTGGAGCGTCCCGTGAGAGTCAAGAACACGTCGTCGAGCGTCGGAGTGCGCACGGCGATGTCGTCGATTGCGATCCCGGCGTCGTCGAGCTGACGGACCGCGTCGGCGATCGTGCCTCGGCGCTGGGCCACGGGCACGCTGACCGAGCCGTCGTAGACGGACGGACGGTCGCTCGCGATTTGGGTCAGCGCTGCGACGGCAGCTTCACTGGAGCCGCCGTCGCACAGGTGGATCTCGAGCCGGTCGCCGCCCACCTGGGTCTTGAGCTCGTCCGGCGACCCCTCGGCGATCACGAGTCCCCGGTCGACCACCGCGATGCGCTCGGCGAGCCGGTCGGCCTCGTCGAGGTCCTGCGTGGTCAGCAGCACGGTCGTTCCGCTCGCGACGAGGCTTTCGATGGCCTCCCAGAGCGCCATGCGGCTGCGGATGTCCAGGCCCGTCGTCGGCTCGTCGAGGAAGAGAACCGGCGGACGAGCCACGAGTGCGGCAGCGAGGTCGAGACGCCGCCGCATTCCGCCTGAATACGTGCGAGCGAGGCGGTCACCCGGCTCGACGAGGTCGAAGTCCGCGAGCAGCTCGTGCGCCCGCGCCTTCGCTGCCTTGCCTCCCAGGTGGTAGAGCCGGCCGACCATCTGGAGGTTCTCGAAGCCCGTCAGGTTCTCGTCTACGGCCGCGTACTGGCCCGCGAGGCCGATGTGCTCGCGAACGCGCCTCGCGTCACGAACGACGTCGAAGCCCGCCACACGCGCCGAGCCCTCGTCCGGGAGGAGGAGCGTCGTCAGGATGCGAACTGCTGTCGTCTTCCCGGCCCCGTTCGGCCCGAGCAGGCCAAAAACCATGCCCTGCTCGATCTGCAAGTCGATGCCGCGAAGCGCGAAGACGTCGCCGTACCGCTTCTGGAGTCCCTCGGTCTGGATGGCCGGGCCGTGCGGATCCATGCTCTTCACGCTACCGATCCGATGCGTCCCTGCCGACGTGCTCGTGTCGACGCCCACCTCGGCCATACGGTTCGCGTCCCCACTCGATCAGGCCCGAAACATGACAAGCGGCCGCCGGCCTCGACAACGGCCGCGCCTCAGTCCGTGGGAGCGCAGTCCGGCGCGATCTCGGCGATCTCGGCGGCGGCGTCCTCGAGGGCTTCGAACGGGTCGTCCGCCTCGTAGACGCGCGTGAGGATGTCGGCGACCGCGGCGATGCAGGCTTCGGCGAGATCCGCGCGTGCCTGCTCGGCCTCGGCCTGGGCCCTGGCCTTCGCGGTCGCGCCCTCGGCGCCGGCGAGCGCGGCCTCGGCATCCGCCAGCGCCGCTTCGGCCTCCTTCGCGAGCCGCGCGACCTCCGCTTCGCTCTCGGCCTGCGTCTTGTTCGCGGCGCCGAGCTGGGCGGACGCCTTGGCGTACTGCTCCTGCGCCGCGGCCAGGTCTGCTCTCGGCCTGTGCCCGGGCGGCCTCCGCCTCTTCGGCGGCGGCTGCGGCCTCGTCGGCGGCGGTCTGGGAGGCGGTGCGCTCGTCCTCCAGCTCCTGCTCCAGGCTCGCGACCTGATCCTCGAGGTCTGCGACCTGCTGGTCGAGCTCCTCGACCTCGGCGGCGGTCTCGGCGCTCGAGTCGTCGTGGTCGTTCCGCATCGAGACGCCCCAGATCGTGAGACCGATCACGGCAAGGGCAAGCACGCCGGTGGCGAGCTGCCAGCCGGTCGGTCGCCACTGAGATCCACGCTCCACGCTGCTCCTTTGGTCGGGGGCGCGATTATCTCCCGGACCGGCGGTCGTTCGCGTCGGGGCTAGCGCTCGGCCCGGTGCCAGAGCGCCAGGAGCGAGGCGGCCAGGTGCTCCGGCTCGCTGCGGTGTGGCGGGTCGAAGTGATGGCGCTCCGGGAACGTCTCGACTGTGAGGTCCGAGAAGACGCCGCCGAGCCGTTCGGCCATCCGGGCGAAGTAGTTCGGGTTGCTCAGGCCTCCGAGGGCAAAGTAGACCGGCTGGGTGAAGCGTCGCAGCGCGTCGAGGTCGAGCGTGCCCGCGTCGAACGCGCGGAGAATGGCCCGGATGCCGGCCGGTCGTGTCGCGAGCCACGGCGGTGGCGGGCCCTCCGGGCGCGGCGGCGGCTCGACGCCGGGGGCGAGCTGGAGACGGATGAACTCCGCCATCTGCTCGTCCGGCGGGAGGCCCTCGAGCGCGCGGAACCGCTCCTGGATCGCCTCCTCCGGTGGTGAGCGGTCGTTGCCGGCCCACGCCGGCTCGAGTAGGGCGAGGCTCAGCAGCCGCTCGCCGTGTCTCGCCGCGAACATCAGTGCCGCGGCGCCGCCACCGGAGTAGCCGACCAGGTGGAAGCGGTCGAAGCCCGCGACGGCCGCCTCACGCAGGATGCCGTCGACCTCGTAGCCGAGGTCGTACCCGCGCGGTGGCTCGTCTTCCGCGTACAGCTCGAGGTCCTTTGCAACCGCGCGGACGCTGTCCCCGAGCACGGCGAGCAGCGCGCCGTACGCCGGCTGTGCCGGCAAGACAACGCCAGGGAGCAGCAGCGCGTTGAACCTACGGTCGACGATCGGACGAGGGTATCCCTCGATCCGTGCGGGAGACGTAGAATACGAACAGATGTTCGTACAGAGCGACGCGAGGATCCTCCACGCCGATCTCGATGCGTTCTACGCGTCGGTCGAGCAGCGGGACGATCCGTCGCTGCGCGGGACGGCCGGTGATCGTCGGCGGCGGGGTCGTGCTTGCGGCGAGCTACGAGGCGAAAGCTCGTGGCGTGAAGACGGCGATGGGCGGGAGGCAGGCGCGGCGGCTCTGCCCCGACGCGATCGTCGTCCGGCCGCGGATGGAGGCCTACTCGGAGGCGTCGAAGGCGGTCTACCGGGTGTTCGAGGACACGACGCCGCTCGTCGAAGGGCTTGTCGATCGACGAGGCGTTCCTCGACGTGCGCGGCTTCGAGCGAACGGCCGGGACGCCGGTGCAGATCGCGCGCCGGCTGCGGCGGCGGGTGCTCGAGGAGGTTGGCCTGCCGATCACCGTCGGCATCGCCCGGACGAAGTTCCTGGCCAAGGTCGCGAGCGGCGTCGCCAAGCCGGACGGGCTCCTGCTCGTGCCGCCCGACCGCGAGCTCGCGTTTCTCCACCCGCTGCCGGTCGAGCGGCTCTGGGGCGTGGGGGAGATCACCGGCGAGAAGCTGCGGCGCTGGGGGATCACGACGGTCGGAGACGTGGCGGAGCTGGACGAGTTCGTCCTCATCGGCCTGCTCGGGCGCGGGTCGGGCCGGCACCTGCACGCGCTCGCGCACAACCGGGATCCGCGGCCGGTGACCATTCGGCCGCGCCGCCGGTCGATGGGAGCGCAGTGCGCGCTCGGCCGGCGTTCCCGTCGCGACGTGGACGCCGTGCTCCAGGGGCTGGTCGATCGCGTGACAGGCCGAATGCGCAAGGCCGGACGAATCGGCCGCACGGTCGTCCTGCGGCTGCGCTTCGACGACTTCACGCGCGTGACCCGCTCGCACACGCTCCCGCGGCCGACGGCGGAGACGTTCACGATCCTCGGCGCCGCACGGCACCTGCTGACTGCGTCGGCACCGCTGATCGAGCAGCGCGGGCTGACGCTCGTCGGGATCACCGTCCAGAACCTCCAGAACGACCGGCCTGTCCAGCTCCTCCTGCCGTTCGAGCGCGACCGCCGCGGAGCGCTCGACGCCGCGCTCGACGCGGTGCACGCGCGCTACGGCAAGGGAGCGGTGACGCGAGCCGTTCTCCTCGGTCGCGAGCAGAGCTTCACGGTTCCGTTGCTCCCGGACTGACGCCCTGCTACGTTCGGGCGCGTGTTGGCGAGGACGCACACGCTTGCGATCGGCTCGATCGTTCTCGGACTCTGGCTTGCGCCGATCGCGCACGGCAAGACCTACGTCGTCACGCATCGCGGCGATCCGGCGCCGGGCGCCTGCACGACGTCTCACTGCACGCTGCGCGAGGCCGTCCGGGCCGCGAACGCGCACGCCGGCGCCGACAAGATCCAGCTGCCCTCGACCAAGCCGTACACCCTCCAGCGTCCGAGCTCGGGGGAGGACGGAGCGCTCGACGGCGATCTCGATATCACGAACGCCCCGCTCGAGATCTCCCATCCGGGCAAAGGCCGAGCCACGATCGACGGGAAGAAGCTCGACCGCGTGTTCCATGTCTTCGTCGGCGCGCCGACGACGTTCCTGCGGTTGAAGATCACCGGCGGCAGCAACGGCTCGGGCACCGATGGAAGCGGCGGAGGCATCCTGACCTACGCCAACACGCGGATCGTCGACTCGGCCCTCGTCGGCAACCGCGCCTTCGGGTCTTCCGGCTCCGGTGGGGCCATCCAGGCCAATGACGGGAAGCTGACGATCGTCAGGAGCTCGATCAGCTACAACCGGGCCGACGACTCATCGGGCGCGTTCGACATCGACAACCACGGCGTGACGATCCAGGACAGCACGATCGTCGGGAACCGCGCCGCATTCGCCGGGGTCGGCTACTTCTACGGGGACGGCGCCTCGCTGATCGAGCGCACGACGATGGCCAAGAACCGCAGCTCGTCGGAGACGGGGACGATCTACTTCTCCGAGTCGGCGGGCTCGATCCGGGTTCTTCGCTCGACGATCAGCGGGAATGTCGCGGCCACCGACGGCGGCGGCTTCTCGGCCAGGAACGGGACGGTCTTCATGTCGAACACGACCATCGCCGGCAACCGTGCGGGCGGCTACGGCGGCGGCCTGTGGGCGCTCACGCCGACGAGGCTGAACTCGGTGACGATCGCGCGGAACGTCGCGGATACGGGCAAGACCGGCCTCTATGAGGGAGGCGGCATCTTCAACGTGGACGCGGACATCCCGCTCGAGGTCTCGAACTCGCTGGTGGTGCTCAACACGCTTGGCGGCGGCGCGCGCAGCGACTGCGGCGGCAACGCGGTCGACTCGCTCGGCCACAACCTGATCACGAAGGGCCCGGCCGGCGGCTGCGACGGGTTCGACAAGACCGGCGACAAGATCAAGACGAATCCGAAGATCGGTCTGCTGAAGTCAAATGGCGGCCCGACGAAGACGATCAAGCTCCTGAAGGGCAGCCCGGCGATCAACGCGGCTGCGGCAAGCTCCCCAAGCCGAGACCAGCGCGGCGTGAAGCGACGCAAGCCGGATATTGGGGCGTTCGAGTTGTACGCGCGCTAGAGGGTTACCGTGGTCAAACGGAGAGTTTCGCGTCCGCGCTCGTGCTCTGGACGCGTCCGGTCGCCACAACCATTGGCGTTCCGGTCACGGGGTCGTCCAGCACGCGTACGCCGAGTCCGAACACCTCGCCTACGAGCTCCTCGGTGACAACCTCCTCGGGCGATCCAACAGCGGCGATTCGCCCTTCCCGCATCGCAACCAGCCGATCCGCGTAGCGCGGTCTAGTCGACGTCCGCGTCGGTCTCGAACTCCTGCTGCGCCGGCTCGCCCACGTTTCCGGCAGCGTCGGTCGCGACGACCGAGAACACGTAGACCGTGCTCTCCGTGAGGCCGTCGTACCGGATCGGGCTGATGCAGTCCGGCTGCGAAGGCGGCTCGCCGGCGTCGCTCGTAAGTGAGCATTCGAGGAGGCTCACCTGCTCACTGGGCTCGAACTCGATGACGACGGACGAGTTCGTCGGGTCGACGGACAGGATCTCGACCGTCGGCGGGGTCGTGTCGAGCGTCCAGTCGTACGACGCTTCGGGGCCGACCGTCCCCGCGGCGTTCAGCGCGCGGGCCGCGAATGTGTGGTCGCCCTCCTCCACATCGAAGGAGACGAGCGTCGGACATGCCTCGAAGTCCTCGCCGTCGAGCGAGCACTGGAGCGACACGGCGCCGTCTCCGGGCTCGAGCGTGAACTCGGCGCGCGGCTGGTTCGTGAGCTCGTCGGGGCCGTCGGTGATGGCGACGCTCGGCCCCTCGCCGGGCTCGATCGTCCATTCGGCCGTCGCCGGCTCTCCCACGTTCCCGGCGAGGTCGATGGCGCGCACCGCGAAGGTATGCCCGCCCGGATCGAGCGGCCCGGCTGCGTTCGCCGGGCTGACGCACTCCTCGAACGACCCGCCGTCGAGCCTGCACTCGAAGGTGCGAACGGGCTCGTTCGCCTCGAACGAGAAGCTCGCGCTCGTCTCCTCGGTCGGATTGTCGGGGGACGACGTGATCTCGACCTCCGGCGCCGTCGTGTCGGCCGTCGGAGTTCCGTCGTCTCCGTCGCGGATCACCACCGCGAGCCCGGCGCCTCCCGCTACCAACAGCACCATGCCGACGACGATCGCCGCGACCACCGCCGGTCTGGGGCCGACCCGAAATGCCGCCTTGTACGTCGCCAGGTTGTGTTGCGTCGCGTCGACGCCTGCGTAGTCGCCGATCTCCTCTCGGAGACGAAGCGCCTCGCTCAGCTGACCGTTCGCCGCAGCGGCGTCCTCGGCGGCGAGCGAGAGCGTGCCGAGCTCGTGCAGGGCCCAGGAGATCCCGGAGTTGTCGCCGAGCGCCCGCGCGGCGCCCAGCGCGACGCGGAGGCTCGCAACGAGCGCGACCCAGCGCCCGGTGAGCGCGAGGAGCGCCGCCAGGGCCCGCGCGAGCCGGAGCGCGTCGCTGTGGCGTCCGTCGCGGTCGAGACGCTCGAGCGCGTCGAGCAGCGCGTCGACCTGCTTCTGGAAGCCCTTGTCGTCGAGGATCCGACCCTGGGCGACGCCGGTGAAGAGATCGAGCGCCCGCTCGACCTTTCCCGTCACGCTCTCGGCCTCGTCGAGCGCCTCCTCGGCCTGGTCGAGCGTGGGCACGTCGGGCTGGCTCAGCGCGAGCCGCAGCTGGGTCGGGTCGGTCGCAGGCCCCTCGGCGAGGTCGGCGCGCGTGCCGGCCGTGGATCCGATCTGGAAGACGAAGCGCCCGATGCGGATCCGGGCTTCGAACCCACCGTCCGGTGGGCCGCCGCCTGCCGCAGAGTCGTGCTCGCCGAGATTCGGGCTCACGCGCGACTCCTTCGTTCGCCGGGCGATGGTCCCACCGGGCTCCGGGAGTGTCAAGGAGGCCGAGCGGGCCGAACTGGCATGATCGCAGCGCCGTGAGTAGCAACCCCGTGCGCTTCGAACCGCTCCGACCGGTCTCGCGCCGCAGGCTGATCGTCGCCATCGTTCTGGGTCCGGTCCTGTGGCTCGTCGCATTCGCGGTAGCCGCGTGGTTCCTCGTCTCGACCCGGGCGATCCAGCTCGGACTGGCAATCACGCTCGCCTCGTTCGTCGTGGGTTTCCTCGTCCTCCTCGTGTTGTGGACAGGACGCCGACGCGAAGAAAGGCGGTATGTGGACCGTCGCTGAGGTGTGGCTGGCGTTCGTTGCCCTGTATCCCGTTTGCACTGCGGCGCTCTGGATTGCAGGTGGACTGCTCTTTCGTCTGCTCGACGAGAAGAACGTCGGCGCGGAGCCCGAGGGAGGCTGGCCGGGCGTCACGGTGCTCGTCCCCGCCTACAACGAGGAAGCGGTGATCGCGGCCTGCGTCGCCGCCGCCAGAGCAGTCGACTATCCGGACCTTGAGCTGCTCGTCCTCGACGACGGTTCGACCGACGGAACGGCGGCGGTCGCCGCGGCGGCGGTCGGCGACGATCCGCGTTGCCGGGTCGTCAACGACCCGGTGAACCGCGGCAAGGCCGACCGGCTGAACCTCGGCTTCCGCGAGGCGCGGCACGAGCTCGTCGCGGTGACCGATGCGGACACGCACCTGCACCCGCAGGCGCTGAAGTTCCTCGTGTCGCGGATCACGGCGTCTCCGATTCTCGCCGCCGTCGCCGGGTCGCCCCACGTGACGAACCGGGGCACGCTACTCCTCGCCATGCAGGTGCTCGAGCGGGCGTCGATCATCGGTCTCATCCGCCGTACCCAGTCCCTGACGGGCCGTGTCGGCGTCGTCGCGGGGGTGCTCGGCCTCTTCAGACGCGACCGGGTGCTGGCGGTCGGCGGGTACGACCCGGTCATGGCGACCGAGGACATCGACCTGACGTGGAAGCTCCTCCTCCGCGGCTGGCAGACGGCCTACGAGCCGCGCGCGCTCGTCGGCATGCAGGTTCCGCGGACGCTGGGTGGCCTCTGGATGCAGCGCCGGCGCTGGGCTCGCGGGCAGGGCGAGGTGCTCCACCACCACTTCAGCTCGATCATCCGCCCGCGCAACCATCGGATGTGGCTGGTCGGGCTCGAGTCGCTCGCATCGCTTCTCTGGGTCGTCGGGCTCGCCGCCTCGCTCGTGGTCGCGACGCTCGTGGTCGTCTTTGGCGACGCGGAGATCCTCTTCGGCGTTGCTCTCGCCTGGGGGGTGGCGATCGCGGTTGTCGCTGTGGTCCAGCTCACGTTCGCGCTGTTCCTCGAGCACACCTACGACCCGACGGCCTTCCGCGCGTTCCTGATCGGAGCGATCTTCCCCGTCGCGTATTGGCTGGTCGCGGGGCTTGCATCCGTTCGGGAGCAGATCATCGCGCTCGTCCGCGGCCCGCGGAAGCAGCGGGTCGTGTGGGACATCCCGCGCGAGAGCATCGGCCCTGTCAAGAGCGCCGATTAGCAAAGCCTCCAGCCGATGTGCTCGTGGTTCGGTCAGCAGCGCTCGAAGTACTGCCCGCGCGCGCGGAGAGGAAAAACTCGGCGCGAGCTCCGGTCGCGGCACCGCCGGTATCGACATTTCCCGGAGCCGCGGACGATCGGTGCTACGGTGGACTTGCGCGTTTGGTTCTAGCGTTGAAGCCGCCGAGGCTCCGCACGATTTCCTCTTCGTCTTTCGCACCTGGCCCTGAGCGCCGCAGTGGTCCCCTTCGGGGTCACTGTCCTGAGAGATGACAGAAGGAGCAACACATGTTCGCGACTATCCGCCGCTACGAAGGTGTGGACCAGAGCCGCACCACCGAGCTCACCACGAAGGTCAACGAGACGCTCGTCCCCAAGCTGAGCGAGCTGCCCGGCTTCAAGGGCTACTACCTCATCGAGGCCGGCAACGGCGTCATGAGCTCGCTGAACCTCTTCGAGACGTCCGACCAGGCCGAGGAGTCGACCAAGTTCGTCTCCACCTGGATCCGTGACCAGAACCTCGAGGGCATCGTGCCGAACGCACCGAAGATCACGATCGGCAAGGTCATGTCCCACAAGAACGGCGTCGCCGTCTAGTCAGCGCGACTGACGTGCGCAGGAAAGGGCTCCGCTTGTCGGGGCCCTTTCTTTTGCCCTAGAGCGTGTTCAGCCCCGATTTCAGCGTCGGGTAGACGAGGTCGGGGATCAGCTCGGCCCGGGCGCGCGACGTGTCGCTCCAGTGGTCGATGTGACCGATCCGGACGAAGTCGCGGGTCAGGGGCGACTGCGTGCGCGCGACGAACGCGAACGCCTCGCAGAGCGCGGCGCCCGCCTGGATGACCGGGAACGGCAGGCGATACGGCCGCGAGTAGCCCCAGTGGTCGCAGACCGTGTCGAGGAACTCCTGGACGGTCGTCGGCCGCTCGTCCCCGACCGAGTAGATGCCGTTGATGCCCGGCTTGTAGATCGCCGCCTCGGTGGCGCGCAGGAAGTCCTCGGTGGCGAGCAGGTGCTGCACCGTCGGCTCGGGCCACACGCAGAGCAGGTGGTAGCGGGCGAGCCAGCGGGCCGCCTCGACCATCAGGATCCCGCGGCCGTAGACCATGCCGAGCCGCAGCACCACCGGCTCCGTCTCGCGCGCCCGCGCGCTCGAAGAGCAGGCGCTCCTCCTCGAGGCGCGTCTTCGCGTGCACGGACGGCGGGTCGCGGTCGAGCCGGCCCGTCGCCGGATGCTCGACCGAGGTCGGGCCCTCCACCTGCGGGAACGAGATGAGGATGATCCGGCGGACGCCGGCCTCGAGCGCGGCGTCCATGAGGTTCGAGAACCACTGCGTGTTCGTCTCGGGCAGGAACTTCTCCGGCCGCGGCTTGAAGAGGATCCCGGCGAAATGGACGAGCACGTCGACGTCCTGCACCGCCGCGGGCAGCGTGCGCGGGTCGGCGAGATCGGCCTGGACGAGCTCGACGTTCGGCAGGCCGACGAGCGTGTCGGACACGCGCCGGTGGTGGTACATGAGCCGCAGCGGCCGCCCCGACGGCGCGAGGCGGCGCGCGAGCAGGCCGCCGAGGTTCCCCGCGGCGCCCGTGATGAGAACCCTCGGGCCGGCTTCGTCCACGCGGCTCAGGCCAGCTCGACCTCGGCGGGGAGATCGCCGTGCTCGACCTCGGGCGCGAGCTCGTCGTCCACGCGGACGTCGAAGTAGACGTACGTGGTGAGCACGGCGACGAACGGCACCGCCGCTGCGTAGACGACCGCGGAGACCGCGTTCAGGAGTGCGAAGGGCGCGCTGGTGACGATGATGAGCAGCGCGCCGATGAGCGGGCCGATCGCGAGCGCGAGCGCGGCGGCCAGGATCACGAGCGATCCGACCTTGAGCCAGTCCCCGCGCACGAGCCGGTGACTGCGGCGGATGGCGCCGAGCGCCGAGCGGTCCTCGAGCTCGACGGCCGGGATGATCAGGCACCAGCGGACGGTCAGCCAGATCGCGATCGGGATGAGGAACAAGGTGCTCGCGAGGATGGTCACGACGAGAACCGCGAGGAAGAACGAGCCGAGCAGCGGGCGGATGCTCTCGAGCGACAGGCGGAACGCGTGCACCGGGCCGATCGACTCTCCCCGGTCGATCACGACGAGCGCCCGCGCGGTTGCGCCCTGGACGAGACCGACACCGAGGAACGTCAGCGCCGTCGAGAGCGCGAAGACGAAGAAGACGAGGAAGCCGCCGCTTTCACCGCCTGTATCCACCCCGAGGACGCTCGACGTCCCGGTGACGAGGCTCTGGAGCAGTGCCACGAGGACCATGAGCGGGACGAAGATGACGCCGAGGCCTAGGAGCAGCGGCAGCTGGCTGCGGTACATCCGCGCGGACGCGGTGACGATCTGGCCCCAGGAGCGGCGGCGCGCGAGCCGCAGCGGGGCGGTCGGCGTCCAGGTCGCGCGCGAGATTCCCCAAAAGACAAGTCCGAGGAGGGTTGCGATCACGATGATCGCGGGCCACGGGTTGCTGATCGAGCGGCTGAGGAGAACCGAGCCGCCGCTGATCGCGCCGCAGAAGAAGTCGGTCGCGCCCGTGCCGAGCAGACCGCCGGCGGGGACGGCGTAGCTGCGGTCGTTCCACTCCTCCGACCACGCGATCGGCTCGGTCCACTGGCCCTTCAGGTTCGGGCCCGTCGGGCCGTTGTAGAACGACGGCTGCAGCTCGCCCCAGCGGCCCTGGAACTCGATCCACGGGAAGGCTTCGAGCGCCTCGGCGGGATCGCTCGGGATCGTCTGGACGACGGGAATGACGTCGCGGGTCGGGCCGGTCGTGTCGTCGCAGCCGACGCCCTGCGAGGCCGAGCTGCCCAGGTAGAGCCCCTCGTCGAAGTGGTTCGCGTGCGAGCCGGCGGCCGGATGCACGACCGGATGCGTGCCGTCGATCACCTCGAGCTGGTCGCGGTCGTCCCAGTCGGCCCGTTCCGCGCCCTCGTGCTGGCTGTAGCCGACCTTCGTCGGCTCGACCTCGAGCGCCTCGGCCGCGTCGTCGGCGTCGAAGACGAGCTGGATCATCTCCCAGTCGCCCTCGTGCAGGTTGTTCCAGTCGTTGAAGGCGTAGAAGATCCAGTACTGGAGCGCGAGCTGGCCGGGGTAGCCGGGATCCGTGGCGACGTGCGCGTACACCGCCGGGTCCTCGCCCTCGGTGATCCGGCGGGCCCAGAGCTCGTAGTCGCACTCGGGATCGAGCGCGTAGCCGGGGAAGTCGAGGTGGTACTCGTAGAGCCGGTCGGTCAGATCCTCTGCGAGCCGGAGCGACCTGGATCAGGTCGCCGCCGCCCCAGGGGCCGCGCAGCCCGACGGTCGCCTCGTCGAAGAGCGCGTCGACGTCCATCGGCTCGTACGGCTCGCCCGGCCCGCACTCCTCGGGCTGGTCGACGAGGCGGACGACCGGCGCGTACTTCTCCGCGAGCGCGGTCTCGTCGGCGGTGTCCGCGAACGCCGCCGGCGCCAGCGTCAGGGCAGCGAGAACGGGGAGGAGGGCAAGCGCGCGGCGCACGGCCCGAGTCTTTCACGGGGCGCGGCGTGAGTCGTGCCTGGTCGCCAGAGGGGCGGTCGCACAAGCGGCGATGCAGCAAGGTCACGCCAGGGCTTGGTCGGAGTCGTAGGTGAGAGCACCGGCAGGACGCTCTCCGGGGCGGCGCCGCTCGCGCTACGGGATCGGGTCCATGCCTTGATAGGTGGGACCGCAGAGTGAATGACGTGACCGGCCACGCCCGCAAGGTCGCGGATGAGCCAGAAGGCGTTGGTTTCGGGCAGTGCTGGTACCCGAGCCCGGGAACCCGGAAAACGTACGGTTCCGCCCATGAGCGCCACCGACCAGCAGACCTTCGCCGAGCTGGGCGCCGAGTTCACGATCGACGTGCCGTACCGGACGCGCCCGGTGCGGTTCATCCGCAACGCCGACGTCGGCGACTGGCGGCTCAAGGTCTACGGGATCGCACGGCCCGGTCATGAGCCCCGGCCGGAGCTCGTCGACGCCGCTTTGGCGCTCGCGTCGGACGTCTATCCCGGAGCCCGCGCGCGGCGAGAATCGCCACGGCCTCGGGTTCGTCGTCGTCCACGACTCGCGCACGTTCGGGATCGTCCTCTACTACTGGTGGCAGTCCACGAACGAGCTGCACCAGCGCGTCTTCCTGAGCCCGCTCGACGACGTCACGGCCCTCGCGCCGTACGAGGGCCCGCAGGCCGCGGGCTGCGTCTGGGAGATGGCCGCGATCGACTACGAGCGCCGCGCCTGGATCGAGGACATCCTCTCGAACCCCGCCGGGCCGGACGTCGAGCGCTATCTCGGCCGTCATTTCGACGGCGACGTCTAGTTAGAGTCCCCGGGCGCGATTTCGAACGAAGGAGCCGCCGCCATGCGCACCCTCAAGGTCGGGGACATCGAGACGAACGGAAAAGGGCCGATCCACGGGGCGCAGTGGGTGCTCTCCGGGCACAACGTCTTCAAGGAGAACTTCGAGCCCGGCAAGATCGACGGCGACTTCGGGACGCAGACCGGCGAGGCGTGCGTTCGCGCGAAGCAGGCGCTCGGATTCCCCTCGACGGGGCAGGCGCCGACCTTCGGGCCGCACCTGCGCGAGTACCTGCTCGGCAAGAAGTCGCTGCCGGCGTCGTATCTCGCGCGGCGCCTCATGCGGCAGACCCGAAAGACCGAATCGCCGTTCATCTACCCGGCGAAGAAGAAGGTCGCGATCATCGGGCGCCCCGGCCAGGGGACGCACTCGTTCTCGTCCGAGCCGAACAACTGGCAGTCGGACAACGCCTGGGATTTCGCGTTTCCGTCCGGGACGCCGCTGGTGGCCGTTGCGGACGGGACGATCGGGGAGAAGCTCGGCCCGATCTCGACCGATCCCAACTCCCGCTTCGGCGGCCTTCGCTGCTACCTCGAGACCGACGACAACGAGTTCTACTACGCGCACCTCTCGAAGTTCGCGCCCGAGACGCAGCCCGGCGCCAGGTTCACGCAGGGCCAGGTCCTCGGCTTCTCCGGCTCCGCGAGCGGTGTAGACCACCTGCACCTCGGGGTAAAGAAATGGCGCGCGTTCCAGAAGACCGCGGAGGACTGATGCCGGTTCCGTTCCTGATCGAGTTTCCCGCCGACGACTCCGTGCGGGCACGGCGGTTCTGGCAGGGCCTCCTGGGGACGCAGCTCTCCGAGCGCGGCGAGGGCGAAGGCCAGGGCTGGGAGGGCGAGTACGGCGGCGTGAACTTCGGCGTCCACGAGCGCGGGCCGGGGCCGGGCGACCGCTTCTCGCTGCCCTACTTCACGGTGCCGGACATGGTGGTCGCGGTCGAGCGCGTGCGCGACCTCGGCGGCGAGGTCGTCCATCCGGGCGAACGCTGGACGATCTGCCGCGACTCCGAAGGAACGCCCTTCGGACTCACGCAGCGCAGTAGCTACTTGCCGATCTTGCCGAGCGCGTCGTCCAGGTCGACGCCGCCCGGCAGCTTCCCGTCCGGGCTCACCTGGTCGACGATCTTCGGGAGGTACTCGGCGATTGCGTCCTGTGCCTGGTCCGGCGTGACGCCGAGCTTGTCGGCGATCGCCGCCACCTGGTCGGAGCCGAGCGCGTCGCGCACCTGAGTGCTCGAGATGGCCTCGTTCGCGCCCTTGCCGATCCACGACTCGACCTGCTTGTCCATTCCGCTCGACTTGAACTTCTCGAGCGCCGTGTCGAGTCCGCCGCCGGCGAGACTGCCGACGAGGTCGCCGAAGCCGCCCATCTAGTTGGCCGCGCGCCGCGCGCGCACCATCCGCGTGCCCATGAAGTCGGCCACTGCGGTGGTGATCCAGATGACGAGCGTCGCGAAGAGATATGTCCCCGTTCCCGAGATCGAGACTCCGTCGACGATCCAGTTGACGACGAGGAGCGCGACGACCGTAGAGATGAGGGCGAGGAGGCCGGCCATCGCGACGGACGGCTCGCGGACCAGGACCCTCAGCGCGAAGAAGTTGAGGATGAGGTGCGCGACCCAGAAGACGAGCGTCGCGAAGATGAGGCCCTCGGTCGTCATCTCGAAGTCGTCGCCGAAGAGCGCCGCGCAGATGAGGAGTCCGACCGCGATCCCGAGGAGCGACATCCCGAGGTTGATTCCCCAGCGCGCGAGCATTGGGCGATCCTACAACCATCCCGGTCACAATGATCAAGCCGTGTCGGTGACCTCGCAGAGATCGGCGCTGACGACCCGCGTCGCGGCGATCCGGACGCGCCTCGAGGAGGAGCGGCCCCGGCACGAGTCCGTCGAGGTTGGCTTCCGCTGGCTCGCGCGGGACATCAAGATCGCCGGCGGCGTGCTCGGCGGCGGTCTCGCCTACCGCTGCTTCTTCTGGGCGCTCGCGTTCGGCCTCCTCGCCGCCGGCGGGCTCGGCTTCGCGTCGCACGGCGGCACCGACGTGGACGAGAACGCCGAGGAGGTCGGAGTCGGCACCGCGATGGCGCGGACGATCTCGACCGCAGCGCAGCAGTCCGAGAACGGCCGCTGGTGGCTGCTGGTGCTCGGGACGTTCCTGCTGCTCTGGTTCAGCTGGGGGCTGCTCCGCGCGCTTCGGCTCGTCCATGCGGCGGCGTGGGGGATCGAGCTGACGCCGATCCGCAGGCCCGTCCGTGCGATCGCGTTCGTGATCGCGTTGCCGATCGCCACCTTCACCATGGGACTTCTGGCCGGCTGGATCCGGGCGCATACGCCGGTCGGGCTCGGCTTCCTCGCGACGCTCGGGATCACGGTCGGATTCGTGGCGATCTGGATCTTCGCGTCGATGGCGCTGCCGTCCAGGGACGTTCCGTGGACGGCGTTCATCCCCGGCGCGATCCTGTTCGCGCTCGGGCTCCAGATGCTGCACCTGCTCACGGTCTACTACCTCTCCGAGAAGCTCGCGCACCAGTCGGAGCTCTACGGCGGGCTGGGCGTCTCCGCGACCGCGCTCTTCGTGCTCTTCCTGATCGGCCGCGGCGTCGTTTGGGCCGCGGAGCTGAACGCCGTCTACGACGAGTTAAACTGACCTCGTGTACGTGAGCATGACCAGCATCAGCGGCGGCGACGAGAACGTCCTCGAGACCGCCAAGTTCGCGATCGACTCGATGATCGACTGGCTGCGCGAGTTCGACGGCTACAAGGGCTGTCTCATGATGGCGAGCCCCGAGACCGGCCAGGTCCGGATGTTCTCGTACTGGGAGACGCGCGAGGACGCCGACCGGAGCTACCGCGGGCGCGCGCAGGTGCGCGACGCGATCATCGCGACCACGAACGTCTCGCTCGACAGCGTCGAGCTCTACCAGGTCGTCTTCGAAGACCGCGTCGATCGCGCAGACTGATGTACGCGCGGCTCACGACATTCGACGGGACGCCGGAGGGGATCCAGGCCGGGATCGACCTCTACCGCCAGGAAGTGATCCCGTGGATCCGCGACGCGACCGGCTTTCGCGGCTGGCTCGTGCTCCGTGACCCGGAGGGCGGCGGCCAGTCGGTGAGCATCACGTTCTGGACCGACGAGGCGACCATGCGCGACCAGGAAGCGAGCGGCGGCAGCGCTCCGCGACGAGGTGGTCGCGAATCTGGGGATCGAGATGAAGACCATGGAGTTCTACGACGTCGCCGTCGCCGAGTCGATCCACCTAGACGCGTAGCGCGAACGTTTCGACCGGGTTCTCGCGGCCGCGGATCACAAGGGTGCGGTGCTCGAGCCCGGCCGTGTCGAGCCCGGCCGCCGTCGCCGTCGCGGCGCTGAGAAGGAGCTCGCCCGGGGCGGCCAGCCCGCTCAGACGCGATGCAGTGTTCACGGGATCCCCGACGGCGGTGAAGTCGACCGCGTCACCTTCTCCGACCACGCCGACGAACGAAACGCCGGTGTCGATGCCGATCCCGAGCGGGAGCCACGGCTCGGCGCCGTCGTTTCCGGTCGCCCGCAGGAGATCCTTCGCCGTCTCGATCGCGCCGGACGCGTGCATCTGCTCGCAGAAGCTCGGGATGAAGAGCGCGACGGCAGCATCTCCGACGAACTTGTCGACGATTCCGTCGTGCTCGTCCACGGCCGCGGCCGCGACGCCGTAGAAGCGCGCGAGCACCTGTGAGAAGTCGCCTGCGGAGGAGCCCTCCGCGAGACCGGTCGAGCCCCGGATGTCGGCGAAGAGCGCGGCGATCTCGACCTCCGTTCCGCCGGGGTACTTGTGGAGCGGCGGGATGCACCACTTGCAGAGGCGCCGGTTGAGGGGAGACGGGCCGCGCCGGATTGCGCTCATGAGCAGGCTGCCGGGCCTGCCGAACGGCGAGTTGCACAGCTTGCAGCGAGGCGTCGAGGGGATGTGGGCGAAAAACGCGCGGCTGCGCATGAGGCCCTTCGACTCTCCGGCCAGCATCTCGCGCCAGGCCTCCGGATTCATCGACTTCTTCCCCACGGGGGCGAGCCTACTCCGGTTCGGCGCCCTCGAGAACGGGCCGGACCCACGATGCGTCCTCGTCGGGTCGGGTCATCCGCCAGATGAGGAAGCCGACGCCGAGCAGCACCGCCTCGACCAGCGTGATCGCGAGCCGGTTCAAGACCGCGACCCCTAGCGCCACGGCCTCGGTGGTAACCGCGAGCAGGAGCGTGACGGTCGAGCCCTCGCGGACGCCGAGGCCCGACGGCGCGACGATGGTGAGCACGGAGACGATCGCGCCGACGGCGGCCGTCCCTCCGAGGTACGGAACCGTCGACCAGGCGAGGTCGGCTCCGAGCGAGCGTGCGAGGAAGAGGAGCGCCGTGCCGCCGACGAGCCAGGTTCCGCTGTAGAAGACGAGCAGCCCGAGCATCGTGCGGTACCGCAGGACGGGCACGTCGGGAGTCCCGAAGCGCTCGAAGATCCGCCGGGCGAGCCGCGAGTACACGCGCGGGTGGATGAGGACGGCGACGAGCAGCGCGAACAGGCCGAGCGGGACGAGCACCAGCGCCGAGGCGTCCACCGCGAGGAGCCCGAATGCGAAGACGAGCACGCCCGAGACCGCGGAGAGCCCCGCCTCGAGCCCGATCGACCCGATCACGACCTCGTTGCGGTGCACGCCCGCGCGCCGTAGCCAGAGGATCCTCGCCAGAGGCGTCCACACGCCGCCCGGCACGTACTTCGCGAGCATCGAGGCCATCTCCGACTGGAGCGCAAGCACGTAGCCGATGCGGATCCCGAGTCCGCGCAGGATCCACTGCCAGCCGAGCACGAAGAGGAGGTAGTACGCGGCCATGACGAGGAGCGCGATCCCGATGTCGCCGAGGTCGGCGTCGCGCAGGAGCGGCAGCGCCTCGTGCCAGGACTTGCCCAGCACCCACGCGAACACGACGAGGATGACGACCGCGAACACGATCTGGAGCCAGACGAGGACGCGCTTTCGGCCGAAGAACTCGCGCAGCGTGGTCACGAGCCAACTCTAGCCCGGTGGTGTCGCGCCGCTGCGCGGCGGCGCTCGGTGCAATCCCGGCACGTTTCGTGCGTCACACGCGCGGATTTCGCCGATAGGGTCGCCACCAAGGGGTGCAACACGGGGGTCCCCCGGGGGACCGCGGCTCGGGACACGCGGGCGAGGCGTCGCGATACTGCCGCGGTGACCGATCCGCAGAACCGTGAATCCGAGCGGCTGAGTCCCGCGCCGCCCGTCGCCGAGGCCGGCGGGGTGCGCGAGCGCAGCTTCCGCAACCTGGCCACGATCGACCTCGGGCCGCTGCGCCGCCGGCGCGAGTTCCGCCTGCTCTTCTTCGGGCAGGGCTTCTCGTTCCTCGGGTCGATGGTCACGTTCGTCGCCGTCCCGTACCAGGCGTACGACCTGACCGGATCCTCGCTCGTGGTCGGCCTGATCGCGGCCGCCGAGCTGCCGCCGATCCTCATCACGGCGTTCCTGGGCGGTGCGCTGGCGGACGCGTTCGACCGGCGCCGGCTCGTGCAGATCGCCGAGCTCGGCCTCGCGAGCGGCGCGGCGCTCCTCCTCGTCAACTCGCTGCTCGGCGAGCCGCGCCTCTGGGTGCTCTTCCTCGCCGGGATCGCGATGGCCGCGTTCGACGGAATCCAGCGGCCCCCGCTCGACGCGCTCGAGCCGCGGCTCGTGGAACGCGACGAGCTTCCGGCCGCGAGCGCGCTCGGCTCGCTGCGCGGCAACGTGGGGATGATCGCCGGGCCCGCGCTCGGCGGCGTCCTCATCGCGACGATCGGGCTTCCCGCGACCTACGCGTTCGACCTCGTCACGTTCGCGTTCTCGCTCGGGATGCTCTCGATGATGCGCGCCGTCCCGCCGCCTCCGGGCGCCGAGCGGCCGAGCATCCGGCGGATCAAGGAGGGGATCCGCTACTCGCTCAGCCGCCAGGAGCTGATCGGGACGTACAGCGTCGACTTCGTCGCCATGTTCTTCGGGATGCCGATGGCGCTCTTCCCCGCCTACGCGGCGGAGTTCGGCGGGCCCGGCGTGCTCGGGCTGCTCTACGCGGCGCCCGCGGTCGGCTCGCTGGCGGTCGCGCTGACGAGCGGGTGGACCGCGCACGTCCACCGGCACGGCCTCGCCGTCATCCTCGCCGCCGGGATGTGGGGGGTGGCGATGATCGGCTTCGGCCTTGCGCAGAGCCTCGCGGTGGCGGTGATCGCGCTCGGCCGTCGGCGGCGGCGCCGACTCGATCAGCGGCATTTTCCGCTCCGTGATCTGGAACCAGACGATCCCGGACGAGCTGCGCGGGCGCCTGGCCGGGATCGAGCAGATCAGCTACTCGAGCGGGCCAACGCTCGGGAACCTCGAGGCCGGCGTCGTCGCGGCGCTCACGAGCGTGCGCACGTCGATCCTCTCGGGCGGGATCCTCTGCGTCGTCGGCGTCGTGATCGCGGCGGCGGCGCTACCCGCCTTCCGCAAGTACGACTCCCGCGAGCCCGTCACCCGCTAGGCCAGACGTCCGTCTCCGGCTTGAGGTCGAGGCGCGTGTCCTTCGCGCAGTCGGTCGAGATCCGGTACTGCGGGAGCGACGCCTCGGGGCCGCGGCGCAGGTGGAACTCGGCGAGGAGCATCCCGTCCACGGGCGAGACGCCGAAATCCTCGGCCAGCCTCGCGTCGGTCTGCACCGCGTAGCACTCGGTGATCGACTCGTCCAAGACGCCCGCGAGGTGCCACGACTCGTGCGCGAGGACGTGGATCGCGAGCGCGACGTCCCGCGCCCAGCCGTCGCAGGTCACCTGGCCGGCCTGGAGGCACGTCAGGTCGGGCGCGTCCTTCTTCGCCAGCTTGTCGAAGGTCGCGCAGATGTCGTGCGCCAGCGTCGCGTGCGTGCCGACGCCGTTCTCGTCCAGGTAGGCCTCGCCCTTGAAGGAGGACACGTCGATGAGCCGCCGCCAGAGACTCGGGCAGTACACGTCCACGGGATGGCCGGCGATCTCGGCGGCGGCACGCTCGAGCCGCGTCTCGGTCGGCGTCTGGCGCTGGAACCACCACACCTGGAACCCGATGAACGCAAGCAGGACGGCCAGGATGGAGGCGCGCCGCATCTCGTTCGTACGTGTCGGCACGAACGCGACGAATCTTGACGGTTCCCTGAAGGTTCGAGCCGGTCGCTCATCTACTCTGGATAGATGCGACGCGCCGCGATTTGTCTTGCCGTTGCGGCCGTGGGCACGGCCGCGTTCGCCCCGGCGGCGGCTCCGGCGCTGAGGCTCGCCCAGATCTCGTCCGGGTACACGCAGCCCATCCAGGTGACGTCGAACGCGTACGAGAAGAAGCGGCTGTACGTCGTCCAGCAGAACGGGACGGTGCGGATCATCCAGAGCGGGAGAAAGCTGAATACGCCGTTCATGAAGATCCGCTCGAAGATCTCGTACGGCGGCGAGCAGGGCCTCCTGTCGATGGCGTTCCATCCCGACTACCCGAGCGTCCGCCGCGTCTACGTGAACTACACGAACCGAGGCGGAGACACGCGCATCGTCGAGTACCTGGTGAACCGGCAGCGCACGAGGATCATCCCGTCGAGCGCGCGCGTGCTCCTGGGGATCACCCAGCCGTACTCGAACCACAACGGCGGCCAGGTGCTCTTCGGGCTCGACAAGAAGCTCTACGTCCCGACCGGGGACGGCGGCGACGCGGGCGATCCGGGAAACAGGGCGCAGAGCATGAGCTCACGGCTCGGCAAGCTCCTTCGCATCGACGTCGCCACGAAGCAGGTCACGATCGTCGCGCTCGGATTCCGCAATCCCTGGCGGGTCACGCTCGACCGCTCGATGAACCGGTTCCTGATCGGCGACGTCGGCCAGGACAGCCGCGAGGAGGTCGACATCTGGCGTCCGACCACCTCCGGACTCGAGAACTACGGCTGGCGCCGCTACGAGGGCACGCTCATCTACAACGGCGGAACCTCGCTCTACTCGCCGAGCAACCGGGTCGATCCGATTCACCAGTACCCGCACTCGTCCGGCGGCCTGCTCGATCACCGGCGGGTACGTCTACCGCGGGAAGGCGCTGTCGGGCCAGCGCGGGCGCTACTTCTTCGGCGACTACTGCAACGGCCGCGTGTGGAGCTTCAAGATCGTGAACGGCAGGAAGTCCGGCTTCCGCGAGCATCCGTCGCTCCGCGTCCCGGGGAACCTCTCGGGGTTCGGCGAGGGTCCGAGCAAGGAGCTCTACTTCGTCTCGCACAGCGGGCGCATCTTCCGGCTCGCCAAGACGCGATAGTGACTCGCGCGGCCGCGGCGCTGCTCGCGCTCCTCGCGTTGGCCGGATGCTCGAGCGACGGGACGACGACCGCCGAGACGAGCGCCGGCGCAACGTCGGCCGCGGCGCCGCCGCCCGACAGCACCTCGACCGTCGAGGAGCCGGACAAGATCGGGATCGAGCAGGTCGCCGGCGGGTTCGAGAGTCCCGTGCAGGCGACCTCGGCGCCCGGCGACTCGACGCGCATCTACGTCGTCGAGCAGACCGGCCGCATCATGGTCGTCGAGAACGGCCGGACGCGCGACGAGCCGTTCGTCGACCTGAGCGACCGCGTCGTCGCCGGCGGCGAGCAGGGGCTCCTCTCGGTCGCGTTCCATCCCGACTACGCGGCGAACGGCCGGGCGTTCGTGAACTACACGAACACGAGCGGCGACACGCGCGTGGTCGAGCTGGCGGCCGATCCCGCGGCCGCGGTCGCCGATCCGGCTACGGCGAAGGAGCTCCTCGCGGTCGAGCAGCCGGCGTCGAACCACAACGGCGGCCAGCTCGCCTTCGGGCCCGACGGACTCCTCTACGTGGGCATGGGCGACGGCGGCGGCGGCGGCGATCCGAACGGAAACGGCCAGAACACGAAGGTCCAGCTCGGCAAGCTCCTGCAGCCTCGACACGGACGCCTCGGGCGCGACGTGGCAGATGAAGGCGTACGGCCTGCGCAATCCGTGGCGCTTCTCGTTCGACCGCGAGACCGGCGCGCTCTACATCGGCGACGTCGGCCAGGGCGCCTGGGAGGAGATCGACGCGGTCGCCTGGCCGGCGAAGAACCTCCTCAACTTCGGCTGGAACGTCTTCGAGGGAACGCACGCCTACGCCGGCGGCGAGCCCAATCCCGAGGGCCGGCTCGTGCAGCCCGTGGCCGAGTACGACCACGACACCGGCGCCTGCTCGGTGACGGGCGGGTTCGTCTACCGCGGCGAGGCGATGCCCGGCCTCAGCGGCCGCTACTTCTACGGCGACTACTGCTCGGGCGAGATCTGGAGCTTCCGCCTGAGCAAGGGCAAGGCGGTCGACCCGTGGATGGCGCCGTTCACGGTCGCGAGCCTGACCTCCTTCGGCGAAGACCCGGCAGGCGAGCTCCTCCTCGTCTCGGGCGGCGGCACCGATCTCCCGGCTCGTCGACAAGAGCTAGCCGCTTGCGCGGATGGCCGCGCCCGCCCATCATCGGAGGATGGCCTCGGTCGACGTCCCGGTCGCGCTGCTCGGTTACGGAACCGTCGGCTCGGCCGTGGACCGGATGCTCGCCGCGAGCGCCGAGGACATCGAGCGCGCCACCGGACATCGGCTGCGCGTCGTGCGCGCGCTCGTCCGCGACACGGACAAGGAGCGGCCCGCCGGCTCGATCGCCGAGCTGACGACGGACTTCGCGGAGATCCGCGACGACCCGTCCATCGCCGTCGTCGCCGAGGTGATGGGCGGCATCGAGCCGACCGGCGGCTACGTCCTCGATCTGCTCCGCGCGGGGAAGCCCGTCGTCTCGGCCAACAAGCAGCTCGTGGCCCAGCGCGGGGCCGAGCTCTTCGCCGCCGCGTCCGAGGCCGGCGTCCAGCTGCGATTCGAGGCCAGCGTGTGCGCGGCGATCCCGGTGGTGAAGGTGCTGCGCGAGTCGCTCGTCGCCACGAACGTCCACCGCGTCCTCGGGATCGTGAACGGGACGACCAATTTCATCCTCACCGAGATGGAGAACGGCCGGACGTACGAGGACGCGCTCGCCGAGGCGCAGCGGCTCGGGTACGCGGAGGCCGATCCGACCGAGGACGTGAACGGCGCGGACGCGGCCGCGAAGATGTCGATCCTCGCCACGGTCGCGTTCGGCTCGCGCGTGACGCTCGCGGACGTCGAGCACGAGGGCGTCGAGATGATCACGCAGTCGCACGTGGCAGCCGCACATGAATTGGGCACGGTCATCCGCCTGGTCGGCTCGGCCACGCTCGTGGACGGACACGTGGACGTGCGGGTGCATCCGACGCTGGTGTCCGTGCATCACCCCCTCGCGAAGGTCGAGGGCGCGTTCAACGCGGTCATGCTCGAGGGCGACGCGATCCGCGAGATCACGCTCGAGGGCCCCGGCGCGGGCGGCATCGAGACCGCGTCCGCCGTCGTCGCCGACATGGTCAGCGTGATCGGCACGACCGGCACCGGGCTTCCTCCAGAACGACGCCTGCTGGCGCGTGCTCGAGAAGCTCCCGGCCGGTGAGGCGCGCGCGCCGTACTACGTCCAGCTGATCGTCGACGACCGCCCCGGCGTGCTCGCCGACATCGCCCGCTGCCTGGCCACGCACGAGGTCTCGATCGCCCAGCTGATTCAGCACCAGGGCGACGGGGAAGCGACACTGCACGTCGTGACCCACGTGACCGCATCCGGCGCGCTCGCCGCCGCGCTGGCCGAGATCGAGGCGCTGCCGGAGACCCGCGCCCGCTCGACGGCCTTCCCGGTCGTGCCCGAGCGCGTGACGTGACCGTCCCGCTCGTCGAGCGCTTCGCGGACCGGCTGCCGGTCGGCCCCGGCGCGCGCGTGATCACGCTCGGCGAGGGCTCGACCCCGCTGATCCCGGCGCTCACCCTCTCGGAGCGGCATCGGCTCGCAGGTGCTCCTGAAGTGGGAGGGGGCGAACCCGACCGGCAGCTTCAAGGACCGCGGCATGACCGTCGCGATCACCAAGGCGCTCGAGGAGGAAGCGGAGGCCGTCGTGTGCGCGTCCACCGGGAACACCGCCGCGTCGGCGGCCGCGTATGCGGCGCGCGCCGGGCTGCCCGCGCTGATCCTCCAGCCCGCGGGCGCGGTCGCGCTCGGGAAGCTCGCGCAGGCCCGCGCGGCCGGGGCACGGCTCCTCGAGGTGCGCGGCTCGTTCGACCAGGCGCTCGACGCGGCGCGCGAGCTGGCGTCGCGCGGCACGCACGTGCTCGTGAACTCGCTCAACCCGTACCGGCTCGAGGGCCAGAAGACCGCCGCGTTCGAGATCGTCGAAGAGCTCGGCTCGGCACCGGACGTGCTCGCGCTGCCCTACGGCGGCGGCGGAAACACGTGCGCGTACGCGCTCGGCTTCCGCGAGGCCGGGTCGATGCCGGTGCTGGTCGCGGCGGCGGCTTCGGATCGTGGCGGGACCGCGGCCAGCGCGATCCGCATCGCCGAGCCGGCGCACGTGGCCGGAGTCGAGCGTGCGTTGGCCGACTCGGGCGGTCGCATAGCCGAGCTCTCGGACCAGGAGATCCTGGCCGCGTGGCGCGATCTGGCTCGCGACGAAGGCGTGTTCGCCGAGCCCGCCTCGGCTGCCGGTGTCGCCGCGGTCTTGCGCGACCCTCCGCCCGCCGGCTCCCGGGTCGTCTGCGTCGTCACGGGCCACGGGCTCAAGGATCCGGACGCGGTCGCGCAGCTCGGCGGCGAGGCCACGGCCGTGGAGCCGGATCCCGACTCGATCGCGGCGGCTGCCGCGTGATCTTCCGCGCGCCGGCGAGCACCGCCAACCTCGGCCCGGGGTTCGATTGCGCGGGCTGCGCGCTCGACCTCTGGAACGAGCTCGAGGTCACCGACGGCTCGGGCGTCGAGATCGTGGGCGAGGGCGCCGACGAGCTTCCGCGCGACGAGACGCATCTGGCGCTCCAGGCGTTCGCACGGCTCGCGCCGGTCGAGGGTCGCGCGTTCCGGTTCCTCAACCGCATTCCGCTTGCGCGCGGACTCGGGTCGAGCGCCTCCGCGATTGCGCTGGGGCTCGTCGCGGGCGCGACGTTCGCAGAGCGCGAGGCGGATCCCGAGGAGCTGCTCGCGCTCGGGATCGACCTCGAGGGCCACGCGGACAACCTCGCACCCGCGCTCGCCGGCGGCGCGTGCCTGACCTGGGAAGGCCACGTGCGGCGCGTCTCCGACGCGGTTCCGTTCGAGGCCGTGGCGGTCGTGCCCGACACCCGGGTCGAGACCGCAGCGTCGCGGGCCGCACTTCCAGCCCGAGTCTCACACGCGGCCGCGACCTTCACGGCGGGGCGCGCGGCGCTCCTCGGCGCGGGGCTCGCCTCCGGGGACAAGGACTTGCTCATGGCCGCGTTCCACGACCGGCTCCACGAGCCCTACCGCGCCGCCAACGCACCGCTCCTCGAAGCAATCCGCGCCGATCCGCCGCAGGCCGCGGTCGGCGTGACCCTCTCGGGCTCGGGACCGACGGTGCTCGTGTGGACGCACGCGGGCGACGCCGGCCGCTGCGCCGAGGAGCTCGAGGCGAAGTTCCCCGAGGCGAACGTGCTCACTCTGCGCGTCTCGGCGCTCGGCGCGGGCCTCGTCGCGTGAGGTACCGGTTCGTCGACTGCCGCTGGGAGCTCGGCAACCCGGCGCGCGGGCGCGAGCTGTATCTCGAGGGACACATTCCGGGCGCGTCGTTCCTCGACGTGGAACGGGATCTCTCCGCCCCGGCGCTCTCCCCGGCTGCGCCGGGCGGGCGCCATCCGCTGCCGGCCGAGGAGGATTTCGCTCGCGCCGCCGGCCGCGCGGGGATCGGCCCCGGCGTCTTCGTCGTCGCGTACGACCAGGGCTCGACAGGCGGCGCGGCGCGGCTCTGGTGGCTGCTGCGGCACTTCGGACACGAGGATGTCGCGGTGCTCGACGGCGGCATCGGCGCGTGGCTCGGGCCGCTGCGCGCGGGGGAGGAGGACGTGCCCGCCGAGCACTTCGTCCCGGTCGCTCGTTCCGGCGACACGGTCGAGGCCGAGGAGCTCGTCGTCGCGTCTCGGCGAGCCGGGCCTGGTCGTCGTCGACGCGCGCGCGGCCGAGCGCTACCGCGGCGAGACCGAGCCGATCGACCCGGTCGCGGGCCGCATTCCCGGCGCGGTCAACCTGCCGTCGGTCGGGCTGACGGAGATTCCGCGGGAAATCCTCGACGCGGACGAGCTCGTCGTCTACTGCGGCTCGGGCATCACGGCCTCGGCCGATTTGCTCGCGCTGGCGCGGGCCGGCCGCGACGACGCAAGGCTCTATCCCGGCTCGTGGAGCGACTGGGTCGCCCGAGAGCCTCCCGGTCGAGCGCGGCTAGCGCCGTCCACGCCGGGCCGTAGAGTCGCGGCGTGATCAGGGCTCTGGCACTCGTGCTCGCGACCGCGGCTCTTGCCGTGGCGTCCGGTTGCGGCGGCGACAGCGCTTCCTCGGGAAGCGCGGCGAGCCCCGAGGCCTGGGCCGCGGACGTCTGCAGCGCGGCCTCCACGTGGATGGACGACATCGGGACGCAGAGCGAGTCGCTCGAAGACACGATGTCGGGGGCGGCGAGCATCGAGGACGTGCGCGAGCGCCTCGTCGCCTTCGTCGACGACGCGATCGAGCGCACCGACCAGATGCTCTCCGAGATCGAGGACGCCGGCAGCCCGGACATCGACGACGGCGAGCAGCTTGCGGACGACTTCCTCGAGGTTCTTTCGGGGTTCAACACCGCACTCGAGGAGGTTCGGACCACGGCGGAGGGGCTGTCCGACGATCCGGCCCAGTTCGTCGAGGGCGCCCAGCAGATCGCGACGGCGATGGAGGCGGCCGGATCGGAGATCCAGACGGGGCTGAACGACCTGCAGCAAAGCGCCGACAGCGACGATCTCGACGCCGCGTTCGACGACGAGCCCGCCTGCCAGGAACTCGGCGGCTAGCCGGGCCGACGTCAGGCCGCAGTAGGCGGTCCGAACCAGGTGGACAGCGCGTCATGGAGCCCCGGGTGGGTCAGGTCGCCCACCCAGGCCACGTATCCATCGGGCCGAATCACCACGGCGGTGGGAGCAGCGACTTCCCCGAGAACCGGAAGCTCCCAGGCCCCGACGTACCGGGCGTCGATCAGCTGAACCCGATCTGCCCATGGAGCGATGTCGAAGCCGCCGGGCTCGCCGAGGTCGAGGAGCACCGGCCTGGCGTCGTGCAGGAGCTCGTAGACCCGCAGCGGGCCGTCGGCGGTGACCAGGTCGAGATCGGGCATGCGGCGTCCGAGCAGCGGGTGTCCCTCGCCGAGGTCGTAGTGAATGTCCAGGCCGGACATCGTCGCGGCGAAGCGCTTGCGCGGCTCGTCCATGCTCAGCAGCTCGGACACGGTGTCGCGCACCGCCTCGATGCGATCGTCGGGGCGCATGAGCGCGACCTGCGCCATCGTGTGGCGCAGCACGCGCGCAGCGACCGGGTGGCGCTCGGCCTGGTACGTATCCAGGAGGGTTTCCGGTGAGGTCCCGCTGACCACCTGGGCCAGCTTCCAGCCCAGGTTCACCGCATCCTGCACACCGGTGTTGAGGCCCTGTCCACCGACCGGGGAATGCACGTGCGCCGCGTCGCCCGCCAGCAGGACCCGTCCCTTGCGGTAGGCCGCGGCCTGCCGCGTCATGTCGGTGAACCTGGTGATCCAGGTGGGACTGTGGATCCCGTAGTCGGTGCCGTAGACGGCGATGAGGCCCGCGCTCAGATCGCGCAAGGTGGGCTCGCTCGTTCCGACCTGCGATTCGGTCAGCATGACACCGACCGTCCCGCCCTTCTCGTAGACGACCTCGCCGTCCTTGATCTCGTACTCCACCTTGCCCAGGGCATGCATGCCGGAAGGAGTGCGGCGGATGCCCAGCTCCGGCTCCTCGGTCATCTCGACCTCGGCGATCAGGGCGCTCGTCGTCGGATCCCAGCCGGGGAACTCGATGCCGGCTGTCTTGCGGACCAGACTGCGTCCTCCGTCGCACCCGACGAGATACCGCGCGCGTAACGATTGCGCCGTCGGACAGCGCGACGTCGACGCCGGTGTCGTCCTGCGCGAAGCCCGTCACCTCACGTTCGCGGTAGATCGGCACCGCCAGCTCGTCGACCCAGCCGGCCAGGATGCGCTCGATGTGCTTCTGCCACAGCCCGAGACCGTAGGGATGCCGGGTGGGAAAGTCGCTGATGTCCAACGTGGTCCCGCCGAACCCCGCGACCTGGGCCACCTGGCCTTCCGACAGGAACCGATCGGCGATTCCACGCTGATCGAGAACCTCGATGGTGCGGGAGTGCAGACCGCCCGCGCGCGATCCGGGGAGGTTCTGGTCGGGGCGCCGCTCGACAATGGCAACGTCGACGCCCGCCAACGCAAGCTCGCCCGCCAGCATCAGCCCCGTCGGGCCGCCTCCGGCGATCACCACCGCATGCTCGGCCATGCGCACCCCATCCCCGTCGCTTTCGGTTCCTAGAGATCGACCGTCTGAAGTTCCAGGCCCGACTCGTCGGCCCGCTCGTAGACGGCGATTGCAACCGCGAGATCCTGCACCGCCAAGCCGGTCGAGTCGAAGACCGTGATCTCGTGCTCGTCCCGGCGTCCCTCCTGGAGTCCCAGGAGCACCGGGCCGAGCTCGGCCACGTCGTCGCGGCCGAGGCGACCTTCGTCGAACGCGCGGCCGAGGTCGCCGTTGTGGCTCGCCTGCTCCCACTCGTCGCAGATGACGCGCGCGCGGAGCAGCTCCCCGACCGCGATCTCGGCCTTGCCGGGGCCGTCGGCGCCCATGAGGCTCACGTGCTGACCCGCGTGGAGCTGGCCGTCGTCGAAGAGAATCTCGCGGCCCGGCGTGACGGTGACGACGATGTCGGCGGCGAGCGCCTCGGCGAGGTCGCGGGCCACCGAGGTGCGCTCGCCCAGCTCCTCGGCAGCGGCCTCGGCCTGGCCGGGCTTCGCGTCGTAGAGGAGGACGTCGCGCTCGCGCTCGAGGAACGCCCGCGCGACCGCCTTGCCGTTGACGCCGCAACCGACCACCGACGCGGCTGCCACCGTGGGCCGGGCGAGAGTCTCGGCGGCCAGAACCGCCGCGGCGCCGGTTCGCAGCGCCGTGACGGCGCCCGCGTCCAGCATTGCGCGCAGCTCGCCCGTCGAAGCGTCGGAGAGCAGGACGACACCGGTCACGGTCGGCAGGTCGCGGGCCGGATTTCCCGGGAAGGACGTGACCCACTTCAGCACCGCGTACCCGCCGCCGGCCGCGGGCATGGCGCGGAAGTCGCCGGCCGTGCCGTCGAGGTAGACCTTGGACGGCATCGTCCACGTCCCGCCCGCGTGCTCGACGAACGCGTTGCGCACCGCGTCGACCGCCTCGCCGTGGCCGAGCCCCGCGTAGACCGCTTGCGCGGAGAAGACAGGAACCCTGGGCACGCGCGTATCCTAGGGCGGATGCAGGTGACCGTTTGCGACGTGGGGCCGCGCGACGGTCTCCAAAACGAGGCGCTCACGCTCGCGCCCGAGGTTCGTGCCGAGCTGGTCAACCGGTTGGCGGCGACGGGGCTTTCCCGGATCGAGGCGGTCAGCTTCGTGAACCCGGCGAAGGTGCCTGCGATGGCAGGTCCGGAGGAGGTCGTGCACGGCGTCGTCCGGCGGGAGGGCGTCGAGTTCGCCGGGCTCGTCCTGAACGAGCGCGGCTACGACCGGCTGCGCGAGACCGATCTCGAGCGCGTGCATCTGACCTTCGCGGCCACGGACTCGTTCAATCAGCGCAACGCGAACCAGACCGTGGACGAGTCGCTCGCGACCGCTGCACGCGTGCTGGCGCGCGCCAAGGCCGACGGCGTGCCGAGCACGGTGTCGATCTCGGTCGCGTTCGGGTGTCCGTTCGAAGGCTCGGTCGATCCCGTCAAGGTGCTCGGCCTCGCGGAAGAGGCGGTCACGCTCGGTGCGGACGAGATCGTCTTCGCAGACACGATCGGCGTCGCGGTTCCGACCCAGGTGCGCTCGATGGTCGTCGCCGGGGTCAAGTTCGCGCGACCGGTCGGCGTCCATCTCCACAACACGCGCGCGACGGGATTCGCGAACGCCTGGGCGGCGCTGGAGTGGGGCGCGACCATCTTCGACGCGTCGGTCGGCGGCGTCGGCGGCTGTCCGTTCGCGCCGCGTGCGACCGGGAACATCGCCACCGAGGATCTCGTGTACCTGCTGCACGGCGAGGGCGTCGAGACGGGGATCGACCTGGATGGGCTGATCTCCGTCGCACTGTGGCTCGAGGGCGTTCTGGGCCGCGAGCTGCCCGGGCAGGTCTACCGCGCGGGTTCGTTCCAGCCGGTCGCCGGCTAGCTAGGCGGCCCGGCGCTTCGCGACGGCGGCGCGGAGGGCGTCGGGGTCGGCGCCCAGCTCGAGCACGATCTGAAGTGAGCCGTTGCGCTCGTCGCCGATCAGCCCGAGCAGGACGTGCTCGGCGCCGATGTAGCGGTCGCCGCCCATCTTCGCCTCGCGGACGCTCGTCTCGAGGACGCGCTTGCCGGCTCGCGTGAACGGCGCTCGCCGGCGGGGCGGGCCAGGGTCGATCGCCGCGACGCGCTCGCGAACGGCGTCCAGTGTGATGCCGGCGCCCGAGAGAATCGGCGCGGTCGCGTCGTCGTCGACTCGCACGAGCCCGAGCAGAAGATGCTCGGAGCCGACGCGGTTGTGGCCGAGCTGGTCGGCCTCCTCCTGGGCGGACACGATGATCTGCCGGGCGCGCCGGGTGAAGCGCTCGAACGGCCAGCCGAAGCGGCCCTTGTGCTCGCGGCGGGGAGGGCCGCCTTCGGCGCCCTCGACGATCTGATGGACACGCTGGTGGCTCAGCCCGAGATCGTCGGCGATCTCGCGGAGCGAGCCGCCCTCGGCGTGGAGGCGGCGGATCGTGTGGTTGTAGTCGGCGCGGGTGCGCTCGAGCTCGTGCTGCGCCTCGAGGAACTTGTCGCGCGAGCCTCGCGCCTCTTTGAGAAGTGTCGGGTCGAGTGGGTTCATGCCGTCTACCGTAGTGGACAGCACATGTGGTGTCAAGCATGGTAGACGGTCTAGTCGGTGTCGATTCCCTCGTACGGGTTGAAGGCCGTTCCGGGGCACGCACTCCAGAGGCCGCGCCTCTCCGTTCGAGCCCGGAGCGTGGCCGCGAGCAGCTCGGTCGCGTACCGGCCCATGTCGCCGTCGAAGAACCACACGCCGGCGGCGCCATCGCGAACGAGCACCTGGTTCAGGTTCGCGTCGCCGACGAAGACGTACCGCAGCTCGCGTCCGAACCGGTCGCGGTCGTCGAGGGCTGGATCCGCTTCCAGGCGCACCCGTGAGCCGGGGCGCGCCAGCCGTTCGAGTGCGGCCGCGGCCTGCCTCGGCGTAGCACTCGTCGTCGGCGAGCTCCGGCGCGTCGATCTGGACGAGGCGGATGCGGCGACCGTCCGTCAGGCGGAGTGTGTCGCCGTCGGTGACCGCCTCGACGGTCCCGGCGTCGTCGGCCGGCCGTGCGTCGGGCGTGTCGGTGGAGCAGGCGACTGCGGTAAGAGCGAGCAGGAAGGTCAGGAGCGCGAGACCGGTGGGGAGGCGAAGCACGGCGCGAGCGTATGTGCGCCGGAGGCGGTCGCCTACGGCTGTGGAGCAACCGACACGAAGCTGGCGCCGATCTGCGCCAGACAGGTGCGCATTTCCTCGATAGCGTTTATCCCAGGGTGGGGGTATGCCACCCAGCAGACGCGAGCGCGAGTGGTGTCCTAGCGCGTCTGCGGGAAGCCGAGATCGACCGAGCTCGTCGCCGGGTCGGGCCAGCGGCTCGTGACGACCTTGCCGCGGGTGTAGAAGTTGATCCCCTCGGGCCCGTACACGTGCGAGTCGCCGAAGAGCGACGACTTCCACCCGCCGAACGAGTAGTACGCGACCGGCACCGGGATCGGGACGTTGATGCCGACCATGCCCGCACTGATCTCGAACTGGAAGCGCCGCGCGGCGCCACCGTCGCGCGTGAAGATCGCGACGCCGTTCCCGTACTGGTTGTCGTTCGCGAGCTGCACCGCGTCGTCGTAGGTCTCCACGCGGACGACCGAGAGCACCGGACCGAAGATCTCGTCGCGGTACGCGTCCATCTCGGGCTTCACGTGGTCGAGCAGCGAGACGCCGAGGAAGAAGCCGTCGCCGTCCACCTCGAGCTCACGCCCGTCGGCGACGACCGTCGCGCCCTGTTCGGCGCCGCTCTCCAGGTACGACGCGACCTTGTCCCGGTGCTCGCGGGTAACGAGCGGGCCCATCTCGGAGTCTGCTTCGAGCCCGTTGCCGACCTTCACCTTCGGGAGCCGCTCGGCGATCGCGTCGACCAGCTTGTCGCCGACGTCGCCGACGGCGACCACGACCGAGACGGCCATGCAGCGCTCGCCTGCCGACCCGTAGGCGGCGCTCACCGCGGCGTCCGCGGCCATGTCCACGTCGGCGTCCGGGAGGACGACCATGTGGTTCTTCGCTCCGCCGAGCGCCTGGACGCGCTTGCCGTTCTTCGCGCCGGTCTCGTAGATGAACTTCGCGATCGGGGTCGAGCCGACGAAGCTCACGGCGGCGACGTCGGGATGCTCGAGCAGCCGCTCGACCGCGACGCGGTCGCCCTGGATGACGTTGAACACGCCGTCGGGAACGCCGGCCTCGCGCAGCAGCTCGGCGACGAAGAGCGACGACGACGGATCCTTCTCGGACGGCTTCAGCACGAACGTGTTGCCGCAGGCGAGCGCGGGCGCCCACATCCACATGGGCACCATCGCGGGGAAGTTGAACGGCGTGATCCCGGCGCACACTCCGAGCGGCTGACGGATCGAGTACACGTCGATGCCGGTCGAGACCTGCTCCGAGAAGCGACCCTGGAGGAGCGTGGGGATGCCGCAGGCGTGCTCGATCACCTCGAGGCCGCGGGTGACCTCGCCCGCCGCGTCGGAGAGCACCTTGCCGTGCTCGAGCGTCAGGAAGCGTGCGATGTCCAGTTTGTGCGTGTGCACGAGCTCGCGGATCGCGAACATGAGCTCCGCGCGCTTGGCAAGTGACAGCGAACGCCAGGCCGGGAATGCGTCACGCGCCGTCGCGACGGCGCGGTCGACCTCTTCGACGCTCGCGAAATCGACGGCGCCGGACTGCTCGCCGGTCGCGGGGTTGTAGACCGGGCCGCTGCGTCCCGATTCGCCGGCGACGATCTGGCCGCCGATCCAGTGGCTGATCCGCTTCGGCTCGCTCGAGTCGCCTTGCGCGGGCGACGGTGCGTCGATGACCTCGCTCATTGGAGCCTCCCTCGTCGTCTTCGGGAAGGGTACCGCGCACCGTTGAATGCGAGACGCACGCGTCTTACTTCGGGAATCCCAATCCCACCCGCCTACGGCGTTCAGCCTACTGCGGAACTACGCACGTGTGGCGCGCGAAATGGCGCCGGAATGCGCACCAGAGCGCCGCCAAATCAGAGGACGCGCTTCGACATGACCACGGCCTCTTCGCCGTAGCCGAGCGCGCGATACAGCGACCGGGCCGTGTCGTTCCCGCCGAAGACGTTCAGCTCGATCGTCCCGTGACCGCCCTTGCGGGCCTCGTCCTCGACGATCGCCATCGCCTCGCGGCCGAGCCCCTGTCCGCGCCGCTCCGGCGCGATGAACACCCAGTACAGCCACAGGCCGCGCTCGAACACCCGCAGCCACATCTCGCCGACCCGCTCGCCGTCCACCTCGAGGACGAGGAGCGTGTGGCCTTCCTGCGCCTCGCCCGCCGGGAACATCGTGTCCATGTCGCGCTTCGCCTTCGCCTCGGCGTCGGCGCGGGTCCAGCCGGCGTGCGCCTCGATGTCGGCCGCATAGACGCCCTCGTGGGAGACGCGAAACTCCGCGATCTCTTCCGCCGTCATCGGCCGCGACCCGAGCATCACGACCCGCTCGCATGGAGCGCGAGCAGCTCCCAGGCGACGTTCGCGGCGAGGATCGCGGTCTGCTGGCCCGGCCCGTCGTAGGCCGGCGCGACCTCGACGACGTCCGCGCCGGTCGAGCCGCATCCCCTTCAGCGCGCGGAGGAACGCGAGCGCCTCGGCCGAGGAGAAGCCGCCGATCTCGGGCGTGCCGGTTCCGGGCGCGACCGACGGGTCGAGGAAGTCCACGTCGAAGGAGACGAAGAGCGGCCGTTCGCCGACGCGCTCGCGCACCAGGGAACCGAACGCCTCCGGGCCGAGCGCGCGCAGCTCCTCGGCGGGTAGCACGGTGAAGCCGAGCTCGCGCGCACCGCCCAGGTCGTCGGCGCCGTAGACGGTTCCGCGCATCCCGGCCTGCACCGACGCGGACGGCTCGACGATGCCCTCCTCGACGGCGCGCAGGAATGTCGTCCCGTGGAAGAACTTCTGCCCGAAGTACTCGTCCCAGGTGTCCGTGTGCGAGTCGAGCTGGACGACCGCGAGCGGCCCGTAGCGGCGCGCCAGCACACGCAGCTCGGCCAGCGTGATCGAATGGTCGCCGCCGAGGCCGAACGGGAGAACCCCTGCGGCGACGATCGGCTCGAGCGCCGCCTCGACGCGCTTGTACGTCTCGATCGTGTCGCCCGGCGCGACCGGGGCGTCGCCGTAGTCGACGATCGCGAGCGCCTCGATCAGGTCGATTTCCCAGACCGGATTGAACGGGCGCAGCAGGGCGGACGCCGAGCGGATTCCCTCAGGCCCGAAGCGCGCGCCCGACCGGAACGAGGTGCCCGTGTCGAACGGGATTCCGACCACGGCGACGTCGACTCCCTCGAGGTCGGTCGTGTGCGGCAGCCGCGCGAACGTGCGCACGCCGGAGAAGCGCGGCAGCACTCGGGCGTCGAGCGGGCGAGGGCGGTCAGGCACGCGCCCATCTTGACGCGTGAGGGAGAATCGCGCCGTGGCCCATCGCGCGCTGATCCTCGTCACTGTCGCCCTCGCCGTCGCGGCGATCGACCTGGCGGTCAAGGCCGGCATGGCGACGACGTACTTCCACGAGCGCTCCGGCCTCTACGTGCTCGTCGCGGCCTGTGCGATCCCGTGGGCGGCCGCCCTCCTCGCGACCGGCTCGCGACTCGTTGCCGCGGCGGGAGGCGTCCTCCTCGGAGGAGCGCTCGCCAATCTCACGTCGTTGGCGGTCTGGCCCGCCGGCGTCCCGGATCCGCTCATTGCCGGCGCGTTCGCGTTCAACCCGGCGGACATCTTCGCGCTCGCCGGCGGGCTCCTGTTCGTCCCGGCCGCGGTCGCCGTTTACGCGGCGCGCAACCGCGAGCGGCTCCGCGCGCCGGTCACGCTGCGCTGAACTGCGGGAGGATCGACTCGCGGTACGCCTGAAGCGTCTCCTCCTGGCCCTCGGTCATGAGGTAGATGTTGAAGTGGTCGACGCCGATCCCCTCGAGGTCGCGCAGCTTCTGCGTCACCTGCTCGGGAGTCCCGAGGACGCAGAACCGGTCGCAGATGTCGTCGGTCACGAACTCGCCGTGGGCGGCGCCGACCCGCGAGTGATCCTTGTAGTCGTAGAACTTCCGCGCCTTCACGAACTCGGTCAGCGCGGCGGGGATCTCGGACTCGAAGCCGTAGCGCTCGATCAGGTCCATCACGTGGTTCGAGACCATCGCCGGGAACCAGCGCACCTGATTGCGCGCATCGGCGATGTCGTCGGAGATGTGGCTCGGCGCGCAGACGTGGCACTTGAGCGCCGCCGGGTCGCGTCCGTCCTCCACGGCGGCGGCCCGGGCCGTGTCCATGATCCAGCCGATGATCTCGGGATCGGCGAGCTGGATGATCACGCCGTCGCCCACGCGTCCCGCAACCGCGAGCGCCTTCGGCCCGTAGCCCGCGACGAACATCTCGATGTCGGGCAGCTCCGTGCGCACCCATCCGAGCTGAAGCTCCTTCTCGTTCCACACGACGGGGCGGCCGTTCATGAGCTCCTTCATCATCCGGAGAGACGCCTCGAAGTCCGCGACCTTCACCGGCTTCAGCCCGACGACGCGCCGCGAGGAGTCGCCGCGGCCGATCCCCATGACCGCGCGGCCGTTCGAGATCTCGTGGAGCGTCGCGTAGTAGCTCGCCGTGATCGTCGGGTCGCGGATCCCCGGATTCGTGACGCAGTGGCCGAGCATGACCTTCTCGGTGCGGTCGGCGGCGAGGGCGAGCAGCGGGTACGACTCGTGCCAGAGGATGTGCGAGTCGTACGTCCAGCAGTTGTCGAAGCCGGCCTCGTCGGCCTTCTCCATCAGCTCGAGCAGACGCGTGTAGGGCGGGTCGGGCAGGACGGTGACGCCGAATGTGAGCATGCGCTCCCCCGGATCTATCGCGGCAAGGAAGCCGCAATCTTTGCCCGAAATCCGCTCCGTGGCAATTTGGGGAGCACTGGGACTCGCGATCGTGGCCGGGATGATGATCCCGTTCCAGGCGGGCGTGAACGTCGCGCTCTCGCGTTTCGTCGGTGGGCCGTCGCGGGCGGCGTTCATCTCGTTCCTCGTCGGGACGGTCGCGCTGTTCTTCGTCGCGCTCGTCGCGACGCGGGGATTCCCGCCGGTCAGCCGGGCGGTCTCCGAGGCGCCCTGGTGGGTGTGGATCGGCGGGCTCCTCGGCGCCTTCTACGTGTTCGGCTCGATCGTGAGCGCTCCGCGGCTCGGCGCCGTGACGCTGATCGCCGCCGTGTTCGCGGGCCAGGCGGTGGCGTCGCTCCTCATCGACCACTACGGCTGGGTCGGCTTCCCGGAGCAGGCGATCTCACCGACCCGGCTGGCCGGCGTGCTGCTCCTGGCCGGCGGGCTCGCGCTCGTCCGCACCTGAGCTGTCAACGAAACCTCAGCCGCGGCTCTGTGAGATCGGGGCCTTGCCGACCCGACAACCGTCCCTGTTCATCGGGCGCCTCCCGAGCTAGTTGCAGACTGCAACTTGGCAAGGGGACACGCCCTGAGCGGACAGGTCGGCTTCGGGGCGTCGGGAAGGCCGGATGGTCAGCCGGCGACGTGCGCGATCGTGCGGTCGGCCAGGCGGTCGAGTGCGGCGACCGAGAGCTCGAGGTGCTCCGGCTTCGTGTCCTCGAGCTTCGTGTGTGAGAGCCCGCGCAGGCTCTGGACGAACAGCATCACCGTGGGGACGCCGACCCGGGCGATCTCGGCCGCGTCGTGGAGCGGGCCGCTCGGTAGCCGGTGCGACGTGCCCGCGACCTCCTGGATCGCCTCGTCGGCGAAGCCGATCAGCGTCTCGTCGAAGAGGATCGGGTCGATCCGCCAGATGCGATCCCAGGCGACCTCGATGTCCTCCTCGGCCGCGTAGCGCTCGCTTCGCTCCTTCGCGTCCGCGAGCATCGACTCGAGCGTCGGCAGGTCGAGCGCGCGCTGGTCGAGGAGCTGCTCCGCGGTCTCGACGACGGACGTGACGATCCCGGGCTTGCAGACGACGCCGCCCGACGTGCACACCGCGGCACCGCCTGCGGCTGCCGCGATCTCGCGCAACGAGAGCGCCAGCTTCGACGCGCCGGCGAGCGCGTCGCGCCGCTTGTCCATCGGCGTCGACCCGGCGTGCGCGGCCTGGCCCGTCCACGTGACGAGGTGCCGCTCGACGCCGAACGTCCCGAGCACGACGCCCAGCGGAATGTCCATCGACTCGAGGACGGGGCCCTGCTCGATGTGGAGCTCCAGGTATGCGGCCGCGGACTCGAGCTGCGACCGCGCCTCCAACGCCGAGTCGAGGTCGACGCCGTGCTCAGAGAGCGCATCGGGCAGCGCGACCCCGTTCGCGTCCTTGCGCTGCCGCAGGTCGTCCTGGTCGTCCATCGTCCCGGAAACCGCGCTCGAGCCGAAGAGCGAGCGCCCGAAGCGCGCGCCTTCCTCGTCGGCCCAGTTGACCAGCCGCACGGTCGTTCCGGGCGACCCCTCGGCGGCGAGCCGCCGCATGACCTCGACGCCCGCGACCACGTTCAGCGCTCCGTCGAGCCAGCCGCCGTTGGGGACGGAATCGATGTGCCCGCCGATCAGAACGGCTCGGTCGGAAGCGCCGGGGAGCGTCCACCACTGGTTGCCGGCCTCGTCGATCTCGTACTCGAGGGGCAGGTCGGCGAGCTTGCCGACGAGCCATTCGCGGGCGGTCTCCCAGGTGTCCGTCCAGGCGACCCGCTGCGCGCCGTTCTCGTCGCCGGTCAGGTCGCGAAGCTCGCGCAGATCGTCGACGGTGCGGCTCGGTTCGAGCGGCATGGCGGGAGCCTAATCGACGTCTGGACATCCAGCCGGTGGGTATCCAAAAATGTCGGCACAGCGACGGGAGGAGAGCTCATGCCTAGCGTTACGGACGAAGCGAGGCTCAGCGACCTGAGCGTGGTCAACCTCGACGACCTGGCGATCAAGACCGACGCCGAGGTGGAGGAGATCGATCGCGCCGTTGCGGACTCGCCCTACTTCAACCGCGACCTCGCGCCGGCCGGGCCTTCCCGCCGCACGTGGTCGACCTGGAACATCGCGGCGATGTGGATCGGCATGGCGGTCGTGATCACGACGTACACGCTGGCCGCCGGGCTCATGGCGTCCGGCATGCAGTGGTGGCAGGCGCTGCTCACGATCACCCTCGGGAACCTGATCGTGCTCATCCCGATGGTGCTGAACGCGCACGCCGGCGTCCGCTACGGGATCCCGTTCCCGGTGTTCGTGCGAGCGTCCTTCGGGATCCGAGGCGCGAACGTCGCCGCGCTCGCCCGCGCGATCGTGGCCTGCGGCTGGTTCGGGATCCAGACCTGGCTCGGCGCCCTCGCACTCGACGCGCTGCTGGGCCAGCTCTGGGGCGGCTGGACGGACATCGGCTGGCACCGCGGCATCGCGTTCGCGGCGTTCTGGCTCTTCCAGGTCGCGATCATCCTGCGCGGCATGGAGGCGATCAAGCACCTGGAGACGTACGCGGCGCCGCTGCTCCTCGGCGGCGGGATCGCGATCCTCATCTGGGCGTTCATCAAGGTCGGAAGCGTCACCGAGCCGTTCCAGTCGGGCGCGCAGGATCAGCTCGTCTCGACCGGGCCGGGCTTCTGGACGCTCTTCTGGCCCGCGTTGGCGGCGTCGGTCGGGTACTGGGCGACGCTCAGCCTGAACATCCCCGACTTCACGCGGTTCGCGCGCAGTCAGAAGTCGCAGTTCACGGGCCAGGCGATCGGCCTGCCGACGACGATGGCGCTCTTCAGCTTCATCGGGATCGCCGTCACCGCGTCGACGGTGATCATCTACGGCGAGGCGATCTGGGATCCGATCGCGCTGATCGACCGCTTCGACAGCGCGGCGATCCTCATCCTCGCGATGGTCGTGATCGTCGTCGCTCAGGTGACGACGAACATGGCGGCGAACGTGGTCGCGCCGTCGAACGACTTCTCGAACCTCTCGCCGCGGAGGATCTCGTTCAAGATGGGCGGCGTCATCACGGCGTTCATCGGGATCTTGATGTTCCCGTGGAAGATCTACGAGGACCTGGCCGCGTACATCTTCACGTGGCTCATCGGCTACGGGAGCCTCCTCGGGGCGATCGCCGGGGTGATGATCGTCGACTACTGGGTGCTCCGAAAGGAGCAGCTGGAGCTGAAGGAGCTCTACTCGGCCGATCGCAACGGCCTCTACTGGTACTGGAAGGGCTTCAACCCGCTGGCGCTCATCGCCGTCGCGGTCGCGGTTCATTCCGGTCGTGCCGGGCTTCATCAACGCGGCGACGACGGAGGGCGGCGTGATCGCCAACCCGAACCTCCTCGACCGCTTCTACACGTACGGATTCGGCTTCACGTTCCTCATCGCATCCGTTCTCTACTTCATCCTCATGCGCCTGGCCGCTCCGAAGCGCGTCGCGGCCACGCAGAGCGCCTAGACGCACGCGAATGGCCGCCGGAGGAATACTTCCGGCGGCCATTCGTCTTTCCGGGGAGGGAGCGACATGTCGGTGCTGATCAAGGGCGGCCGCGTCATCACGGCGGCCGACGACTACGTCGGGGACGTCTTCGTCGAGGGCGAGCGGATCGCGCTGATCGGCTCCTCGCTCGACGTCGAGGCGGACAAGACGATCGACGCCGCGGGGAAGTACGTCCTGCCGGGCTGCGTCGACCCGCACACGCACCTCGACATGCCGTTCGGCGGCACGGTCACGATCGACGACGTCGAGTCGGGCCAGACCGCGGCCGCGTTCGGCGGGACGACCTGCCACGTCGACTTCGTCATCCAGGGGAAGGGCCAGACGTTCGCCGAGGCGCTCGACACGTGGAAGGCGAAGGCGGCCGGCAAGCAGGTGATCGACATGGGCTACCACATGGCGATCACCGACCTCGAGGAGGGCGGCACGCTCGAGGAGCTCGCGTCGCTTCCCGACCAGGGGGTCACCTCCTACAAGCTCTTCATGGCCTACAAGGGCGTGCTCATGGTGAGCGACGAGACGCTCTTCAGCGCGATGGAGGTCGCGGCGAAGTCGGGCGCGCTCGTCATGGTCCACGCGGAGAACGGCGACGTGATCGACGTGCTCGTGCGCCAGGCGCTCGAGGCCGGGAACACGGAGCCGCTCTACCACGCGCTGACCCGGCCGCCCGAGGCGGAGGGCGAGGCGACGAACCGGGCGATCCAGCTCGCGCACCTCGCCGGCGCGCCGCTCTACGTCGTCCATGTCACGTGCCGCGAGGCGGTCGAGCCGATCGCCCGTGCGCGCGAGGCCGGCTGGGACGTGTGGGGCGAGACCTGCACGCAGTACTTCTTCAACTCGCTCGACGACATCGCGAAGCCGGACTTCGAGGGCGCGAAGTACGTCTATTCGCCGCCCGTCCGCGACAAGGCGAACTGGGACGTCCTCTGGAACGCCGTGCGCACGGACGAGCTCTCGGCGATCTCGACCGACCACTGCGCGTTCACGTGGGACGGGCAGAAGACGCTCGGCCGAGACGACTTCTCGAAGATCCCGAACGGCGGGCCCGGGCTCGAAAACCGGCTGCAGATGATCCACGAGTTCGGCGTCCGCGCCGGGCGGATCGACCTGAACCGGATGGTCGAGCTGCTCTCGACGAACCCCGCGAAGCTCTTCGGCCTGTACCCGCGCAAGGGGACGGTCGCGGTCGGCTCGGACGCGGACATCGTCGTCTTCGATCCCGAGAAGAAGCTGACGATCACCGCGGCCGACTCAGCACTCGAAGTCCGACTACAACCTCTTCGAGGGCACCGAGGTGACGGGGTCTCCGGAGGTCGTGTTGCTCCGCGGGAACGTGCTCGTGGAGAACGACGAGCTCGTCGCGTCACCCGGCGTCGGACAGTTCGTCCCGCGCGCGCGATTCGGCGAGCGGCTCGCCGGGTAGATCCGGCGGGTCAAACTAGCGGGGAGGGAACATGGCTGGCCTGGGACTTGGTGGCGTGCTCGTCATCATCGGGATCGTCCTGCTCGTGCTCGGCTACGTGTGGATCGGGATCATCGTCGGGCTGATCGGCCTGCTCGCCTTCGGCGGGTTCGCGCGCGGGAAGTGGTACTAGACGGCGATCCCGGGCGGACGAGCCGCGCGGGGCGTCGTAGCTTCGCGTCGTTCACGCTCGGGTTGATCGGCTCGGTGAGCGGCGGCGCGTCGAAGGACGCGCTCGTCCGCTCCGGGTCGGGCGTGCCGTAGAGCGTCGTGCGCTGCCGCGGCGTCCGGCCGATCGCGCGGATCGCGTCCTCCATCGCCTCGGGCGGCATCTCCTGTCCGTGCTCGGCGCCGGCGGCGCGGGAGATCGACTCGTTCATGAGCGTTCCGCCGAGGTCGTTCGCGCCCGCGTTCAGCACGGCCTGCGCGCCCGGGATGCCGAGCTTCACCCAGGACGCCTGGACGTTCGTGATCCACGGGTGCAGCGCGAGCCGGCCGACCGCGTGCATGAGGAGCGCCTCGCGGAACGTCGGGCCCGAGTTCGCGCGTGGCCCTTGAGCGCGATCGGCGCCTCCATGTGCACGAACGGGAGCGGGACGAACTCGGTGAAGCCGCCGGTGCGCTTCTGCTGCTCGCGCAGCTCGATCAGGTGGCGCGCCCAGGAGCGCGGTCCCTCGACCGAGCCGAACATGATCGTCGTCGTCGAGGCGAGCCCGGCGCGGTGCGCGGCGTCGTGCACCTCGAGCCACTGGTCGGTGTTCACCTTGTCCGGGCAGAGGACGGCGCGGACTTCGTCGTCGAGGATCTCCGCGGCGGTGCCCGGGAGCGAGGCGAGGCCGGCGTCGCTGAGCTGCGCCAGGTAGTCGGGGAGGTCGAGCCCGAGCGTCGCCGCGCCCTGCCAGACCTCGAGCGCGGAGAACGCGTGGACGTGGATCCCGGGTACGGCCTCCTTCACCGCGGCGACGATCTCGAGGTACGTGTCGCCGGTGAAGGCGGGGTGGATGCCGCCCTGGAGGCAGATCTCGGTGGCGCCGCGCTCCCAGGCTTCGCGCGCGCGGCGGGCGATCTCGTGCGTCGGCACGACGTACGGCTTGCCGCGCAGGTTCGCGGCGAGCTTGCCCTTGGAGAAGGCGCAGAAGCCGCAGCGGAAGTAGCAGACGTTCGTGTAGTTGACGTTCCGCGTGACGACGTAGCTGACCGTGTCTCCGTTGACCTCGCGGCGCAGCCGGTCGGCTGCGTCGAGCACCCGCGCGAGCTCGCGCCCGCGCGCCTCGAAGAGCGCGGTGATGTCCTCCTCGTCGAGCTCGTCTCCGGCACGGGCCTTCGCGAGCGCGGCGGCCACGGCCCCAGCCGGGCGGCCGTGTCCGTTCCGGCCGTTGTGGAGCGATTGGCCCAAACCCGGCTCGCTTCCGTTGCTGACACGTGCGACCTTCCCCGGTACCGTTTCAAGTAGGGGTGGGGGAGCCTCCCGGAACTCGGGCCCGCGCGAGAGGAGCGAGGAGGGCGGCGGGATCGCCGCTCCCGCGTGCCAGGCGTCCTCGCGGGCCAGGCCGGTTGCGTCCGCGGCTCGGAGGATCGCCGGCGCCACGCCGGGATCCGCCCAGCGGTCGAGCTCGGCCACGTACTCCGGGTACACCGCCAGGCGCGGCGCCAGCTCGAGTCCGGCCGCCTCGGTTGCCGCTCGCAGCCGCTCGATCTCCGGCCACGGCGCCTCCGGATTGACGTGGTCGAGCGTCACCGGCGACACGCCGCCCCAGTCGTCGATCCCGGCCTCGAGCAAGCGCGGGAAATCGTCGTACGAGAGGTTCGGCGGCGCCTGGATGTGCATCTCCGGGCCGAGCACGACGCGCGCCGCCGCGGCCGTCCAGAGGAGCTCCTCGAGCGACGGCTCCGGCGCGCGCCGCCATCTTCGTCCCCGGCTTCGCGCGGAAGTTCTGGACGATCACCTCCTGGAGGTGGCCGTGCCGCTCGTGCAGGTCGCGCAGCGCGAGCAGCGCGTCGAGCCGCTCCTCGCGCGTCTCGCCGATGCCGATCAGGACGCCGCTCGTGAACGGGATCCGCAGCTCACCGGCGAGCGCGATCGTCTCGAGCCGCCGCGCCGGAACCTTGTCGGGCGAGCCGAAATGCGGGCCGCCGCGCTCCGACAGCCGCTCCGACGACGTCTCGAGCATGATCCCCTGCGACACCGAGACGCCGCGCAGCAGCGCCAGCTCCTCGCGCGTCATGACGCCCGGGTTCGCGTGCGGCAGGAGCCCGGTCTCGGCGAGGACCAGCTCGCACATGCGCGCGAGGTACTCGATCGTCGTCTCGCAGCCGAGCTCCGCCAGCTCCTCGCGGGCGGCGCGATAGCGCAGCTCGGGCTTGTCGCCGAGGGTGAAGAGCGCCTCGTGGCAACCGGCCGCCGCGCCGGCCCGCGCCACCGCCAGCACCTCGTCGGCCGTCATGTACGCGCGCTCGCCGCGCCGCGGCGGCCCCGCGAACGTGCAGTAGTGGCAGACGTCCCGGCAGAGCTTCGTCAGCGGGATGAACACCTTCGGCGAGTAGGTGACGACGCGGCCGTGGCCCTGCTCGCGGAGCACTCGCGCCTCGGCGAGCAGGTCGTCGAGCGGACGGTCGAGGAGGCTCATGCGGCGAAGACCCGCTCGAGGTCGGCGGGCCGGTCGACGTCGAACGCCAGCGCGGGATCGTCCACGAGCACCGCCTCGATCCCGACGGCGCGAGCACGAGCCGCGGTCACCGCGGCGCTCCCAGGAACGCCGAACGCCGGCTCGACGAGCGCGGGGTCGCGGAGCGCCAGAGCGCTCGTTCCGCCGTCCGCCGCCCGAACGAGCGCGAGCGGATCAGCCGCGGCGACGAGCGCATCCAGCGACGCCGGCGGTCACGAACGGACAGTCCGCCATGACGACCACCACGCCGTCGCGCGCCCGCGGATCCCGCAGTGCCGCGGCCAGCGCAGGCCCATGCCCCTCGCCGGAGTCCACGAGCACCGGAAACCCTCGTCCCAGCTCCGGATCGGGCGTCACGACGAGCACGCCGCGAATCGACTGGCGCGGCCGAGCACGCGGCCAGCACGGCGTCGAGCATCGCGACCACGAGCCGCTCGCGCTCGGCCGGCGCCAGGGCGGGGGCGAGCCGCGTCTTGGCGTCCGAAAGGCTCTTGACCGGCACGATCGCGAGCACCCGCTGAGCATACGCAGCGGCTCCGCGGTTGCGCCGCCTACTTTTCGACTTCGTCCACGAGGTCGCGGATGCGGGCGCGCGCGCCCGAGAGGATCGGCTCGCCGTGGCCGACGGTCAGGATCTCCGGCTCGATCTCGGCCAGGCGGCGCAGCGTGGCGCGGTGCTCGCGTTCGTTCAGCGTGAACGAGGGCCAGCCCGGGAGGAACGACGGCCAGGTCGCGATCGCGTCGCCGGCGATCAGCGCGCTGCGCTCCGGCCACCAGAACGCGAGGTGCCCGGGGGAGTGGCCCGCGGCGTCGAGCACGTGCAGCGGCCCGATCCGGTCGCCGCCCGCGACGGTGTGGTCGACCTTGCGCGGCGGATGCTTCCCGAACCCGAGCGCGGATCCGAACTGGAACGGGAAGTACGTCCGCAGCGGCTTGCTCGGGATCAGGCTGACGCGCTGCGCCTCGCGGTCGCCGCCGACGATGTCCGCCTCCCACGGGTGCGCGTGCACGGTCTGCGCCGCTGATCTCGGCCAGCGCTGCGAGCCCGCCCAGGTGCGAGCGGTGCCCGTGCGTGATCACGATGTTGCGCAGGTCGGACGGCTGCTTCCCGAGCTGCTCGAGGAGCACCAGGATCCGCTTGCCGTCGGTGTCGAAGAGCGTGTCCACGAGCGTCAGCTCGTTCCCGTCGTCGCAGAGGAACGCGTGGACGCGGCCGCCCTTCTTCTGCTTGAGGCTCCACAGCCCGGGCGTGATCTCGACGGCGCTCTCGCTCATGCCGACGTGGTTCCAGGGAGCGAAGGCGTTGTCGACGCCGCGCAGCGCCGGCTCGAGCTCGGGGTAGTGGCGCAGGAGCACGTCGCTCATGGTCGTCTCCTGCACCCACTTGAACCCGGTCGGCGAGTAGATCTCCGGCCGGTAATCACGCGTGAAGAACCGGTCGCTCTTCAGCCGCCGCGACGCCATGAGGACGAACACGCGGAAGGCCGTGTCGCTGAACCCGAACCCCTTGGGCAGCGGCTCGGCGTAGAGCCCGACCATCAGGTCGAGGTTGTCGATGTCCCCGTAGACACGCTCGAGCTCCTCGGCCGTCTGCGGCTTCTTCGTCAGGTCGGCGAACGACTTGACGCGCCGCTTGTGGAAGAGCTCGCGGAAGTCGTTGTAGCGCGGGACGCCGCGCTCGCGCGTGCGCATGATGTCGACCGCCGCGAGGTCGAGCGCCGTCCCGTCGGGCCGCTTCAGCTCCTGGAGGAAGCGCGGGTAGTTGTGCAGCGTGATCGCGCCGGGATGCGAGACGCCGAAGGAGTAGAGCGAGTTCGCGACGCCCAGCTCGACGAGGCGGTCGCGGGTCTGGAGCGCGCCGATCTCCGGGAACGTCAGCTCGTGCGTCACCTGGTCGCTCTCGAGCGAGCGGAAGGTGAAGTCGTCCGGCAGGAGCGGATGCATCCGGTAGACGGCCACGAACTCCTCGGTCAGCGAGTACGGCGCCGCGTGGTGGTTCGTGGGCGAGCCGGGGATGCCGCTCAGCACCTCGCTCCGGCCGATGCGGCCGAACTTCTTCGTGAAGCGCTCGCCCATGAGGCCCCACCAGTTCGCGTTCATGCCGAGCTTCGTGGTCGGGTGCGCGACGATCGCCGGCGTCCATTCGACCGTGTGGATCTTCGCCATGAGCGCCGCGTTCACGAGCCGGCCGCGGTCGAAGAGGTCGTCGTCGGTCCACGACGGGTTCTCCTCGTGGAGCGCGTCGCAGATCGCGTTGTGCTCGAGGGAGAAGAGCGTGTGCAGAAGCCCGAGGCCGAGCCAGAAGTTGGCCGCGACACCCTCGAGGTCGACGTGCTCGACGAGGTCGGCGGGGAGGAGGCCCTGCTCGTCGATCCGCAGCCTGCCGCCGGTGCCTTCGCGGATCGCGTGCGCGAAGCCCGCGTCGGAGCCGTAGATCTGCGAGCCGTCCCACCAGTGGCTGTCGGCCGTCACGAACGTCGGCGGGGTCGACGGGTCGGCGTCGGAGGTCGGGTCGCGGCGCGTCCGCGGGATCGTCATCGGCCGCTCGGGCCAGGTGTCGTCGTCGGCGAGCGCGACCTCCCAGGGCCGGTCGACCTCGTTCTTGCCGTGGCTGAACCAGTCGTGCACCTCGAACTGGAGCCAGGCGCCGGCGAGCAGGTTCAGCGTCGTCGCCGGGATGAAGCGCTCGCGCGTGAGGAGCTCGCGGCTGACGGTGCGCGCGTTCGGCTCGAGGATCGCCGGCTCGTCCTGGGGGAACGTGCGGTCGAGCGGGACGTTGCGCCCGAAGCGAGAGTCGATCGCGCCCATCCGCGGGTCGCTCAGGTCGTTGAAGGTGCCGTCGGGCGAGCGCGCGCGGAGGTAGCGGGCGGGCACGCCGCCCGGCGGCGGAGACGGCGCATGCGCGGTCTCCGTGTCGTAGAGGTTGTCGCGCCGCAGCCGCGTTCGGATCCCGGCGACCGTGTAGACGCCGAGGAAGCGCGGCAGGCGATCCCAGCCGAAGCGCCGGTCGAGCGCGGCGGCGGTCTTGACGATCAGCGGCGAGAGGAACGACATGACCCGGTTCGATCCTTCTCGTTCCCGGCGCCCGTGTCAACGAAAGTCATCACGGCCGGCGCCGGTAGCGTGCCGCCATGCGTCCCTACGCGGTGCTCTGCGGCGGCCTCGGCGGCTCGCGCTTCGTCGATTCGCTCGCGCGCGCGGCGGGACCGGAGACGGTCACGGCGATCGGCAACGTGGGGGACGACCTCGAGATCCTCGGGCTGCACGTCTCGCCGGATCTGGACACGGTGCTCTACACGCTCGCCGGCCTCCTCGACGAGGAGCGCGGCTGGGGCGTCAGGGATGAGTCGTACGCGGCGCTCGACCAGGTGCGCGCGCTCGGCGGCGAGGCCTGGTTCACGCTCGGCGACCGCGACCTCGGGCTCCATCTCGTCCGCAGTGAAGCGCTGCGCGGCGGCGCTCCGCTCTCCGAGACGTACGAGCGGTTTGCGGCCATGCTCGGCGTCGAGGTGCAGCTCCTGCCGGCGACGGACGATCCCCTGCGCACGCTGATCGTGACCGCGGAAGGCGAGCTGGCGTTCCAGACGTGGTTCGTGGAGCGGCGCCACGCCGACCCGGTGCTCGGCGTCCGCTTCGAGGGCGCCGTCGTCGCGGATCCTGCGCCGGGCGTGCTCGAGGCGATCGGCGGAGCCGAGACCGTGTTCCTCGCGCCGTCGAACCCGTTCGTCTCGATCCACCCGATCCTGGCCGTCCCCGGCGTCGAGGCCGCGGTGGCCGCGCATCCGAACGTGGTCGCGATCTCGCCGATCGTCGGCGGACGGACGCTGCGCGGTCCGCTCGCGGAGATGCTCGTCACGCAGGGGCACGAGTCGAGCGCGGTCGGCGTCGCGCAGCTGTACGCCGGGCTTGCCGACGCGTTCGTCCTCGACTCCGAGGACGGCGAGCTCGCCGACCGCATCGAGGCGCTCGGCCTACGGGCTATCGTGGCGCCCATCGTGATGGCCGAGCCCGCAACGCGCGCCGACGTCGGTCGCGCGATCCTGGACGCGCTGTGATCGGCCTCGTCGGCGGCACGGGCGACTTCGGCCAGGGGCTCGCGGCGCGGCTGCGCGCGGCCGGGGAGGAGGTCGCGATCGGCTCCAGGAACCCGCAGGGCGACGCGGTCGGCGAACGCGGAGGCCGCCGCCGCGGACGTCGTGTTCCTCTGCACGCCGCCCGGCGGGGTCGAGGCGACCGCCCGCGATCTCGCCGCGGAGCTGGCCGGGAGGATCGTCGTGAGCGTCGCGGCCCCTGTCGGCGTCCGCGAGGGCAAGGCGTTCGCCGAGCCGGGCGCGCTCTCGCTGGCCGAGCTCGCCGCGCGCGCCGCGCCCGGAGCACGGATCGTCGCCGGGTTCACGACGCTGAGCGCCAAGGCGCTGGCCGACATCGACCACGCGCTGGACGAGGACGTGCTCCTCGCCGGCGACGACGACGAGGCAAAGGTCGTCGTGGCGAAGATCGCGGAGCGGGTCGTGACGGGTCGCGCGGTCGACGTGGGCCGGCTCGAGGTCGCCCGCTGGCTGGAGCCGTTCACCGCCGTCCTCGTCAGCACGAACATGCGCCACCGCGTCCGCAGCGGCGTCCGAATCACCGGCCTCTAGATGGTCACGATCGCGCCGCTCGAAGGGATCCCCGAGGTGCGGCCGGGGGACGACCTGGCGGCTCTCCTCGGCGACGCGATCGAGCGCGCGGGCGGCCTGGAAGCCGGCGACGTCCTGGTCGTCGCGCAGAAGGTCGTCTCCAAGGCCGAGGGCCGAATCGAGCGCGATCCGGGCGGGATCGAGCTGGTGCTCCGCGAGGCGGCGGCGGTGCGCCGGCAGCGCGGTGACCTCGTGATCGCCGAGACCGAGCACGGCTTCGTGTGCGCGAGCGCGGGCGTCGACCGCTCGAACGCGCCGGACGAGGGCTGGGCCGTGCTGCTTCCCCTCGATCCGGACGCCTCGGCGCGTGGGCTGCGCGACGCACTTGCGACCAGGTTCGGCGTCGCTCCGGCCGTGATCGTCAGCGACTCCTTCGGCCGGGCCTGGCGGGACGGCACGACCGACGTGGCCATCGGCGTCGCCGGCCTCGCGCCGCTGCTCGACCTGCGCGGCCAGACCGACGCGCGCGGCCGGGTTCTCGAGGGAACGGTGATCGCGGTCGCGGACGAGCTCGCCGGCGCTGCCGAGCTCGTCCTCGGCAAGGCGCGCAACGTCCCGGCGGCGCGCATCCGCGGCGTCGAGCTGCCAGCCCGGCGACGGCACGGCGCGCGACCTCGTGATGCCGCCCGCCCGTGACCTGTTCCCGTAGGTTGGCCCAGTGTTCGAGTCGCTCACCGACGCCGTTCTCGACTCGGGCTGGGTGTATCCCGGGATCTTCCTGGTCTCGGCGCTCGACGCGATCCTGCCGTTCGTCCCGAGCGAGACCACGGTCATCGGCGCCGGCGTCGCCGCGGCCAACGGCGACCTCACCCTCTGGCTGGTCATCCTGACGGCCGCCGCAGGGGCGATCGTCGGCGACAACTGCTCGTACTGGATCGGGCGCACGGTCGGCCATCGCATCGCCGAGCGGTTCTTCGGCGCCAAGCACCAGGAGCGGCTCGACCAGCTCGAGCGGTCGCTGGCCGAACGCGGCGGCTACTTCATCATCATCGGCCGGTTCATCCCGGGCGGGCGCATCGTCGTCACGCTCGGGTCCGGCACGCTCGAGTACCCGTGGCGGCGGTTCATCTTCTACGACGTGATCGCCGGACTCCTCTGGGCGAGCTACGCGGCGCTGCTCGGCTACTTCGGCGGCAAGGCGTTCGAAGAAAGCCCCGTGAAGGGCTTCCTGCTGGCGTTCGGCATCGCGCTCGCCGTGACCGGACTGATCGAGCTGATCCGCTGGATCCGCAAGCGGCGCGCCGCCTCAGCCGGCGCCTAGTCGGGTTGGCGAAATAAGCCTGAGCCGCCGGGACACGCTGGGCGGCGCGATCCGGCGTCCTCGGTTGCGCCCGTACTACCAGTACGAGCGCGCCCTGCGTCCTTGGCTCACACCGCCCAGCGCCCCCGACGGGAGACGTATTTCGCCAAACCCTCCCTAGTCGCAGCGGCAGACGGACTCGCCGAGATTGCGCCGCTCGAAGCGCAGGCCGCAGCGGTGGCAGGTCGGCGGGAGCTTGTGCGCGTACACGAGCATCGCCCGGGCCACGGTCAGCCACGCGAAGACGATGACGAGCGGGATCCAGACGTCCTGGCGCATTGCTTCGGTTATCGGCCGCTGTGCTCCCATCTTTTAGGCCCCTTTTGCGGGCAAATCCGTCCACACTCGAAGCCCGGGTCGCGCTACGATGGCTCTCATGGGGATCTTCGCCGCAGCGCTCCTCACGATCACCGTTCTGCTGCTGCTCGGCGCGGAGTGGCCCCGGCTCTCGGCCCGCTTCGGCGCCGACGCGCGTGAATCACGCGCCCGCTCGCGCCGCAAGACCGAGCTGACCCTCATCGAGGGCGAGGGCGAGGGAGACGACGACGACTTCGCCCGCAGCGTCCGGCGCGACCTCGAGAACCTGCCGGTGCTCGGCGAGCACGACGACCGCTCGCACCGGCACTGACGGCCCGTAGCGCCTCGCTAGACTCCGACGACCGCGCGGATGTGGCGGAATTGGTAGACGCGCACGGTTCAGGTCCGTGTGGGCTTCGGCTCGTGGAGGTTCAAGTCCTCTCATCCGCACCTCGCAGATTGGCTCGATGCACCTCGTGAACCGGACACGCGCGGCGGTCGACCGTCTCACCGCGCGCCTGGCGCTCGTCGGAGCGGATCCCCGCGACGACGAGGACCTGCGCGCCCGCAAGGCGCTGCTGGTCCTGATCTCGGTGCTGATCCTCCCGGTCGCGGCGCTGTGGGGGATCCTGTATCTCGCGTTCGGGTCGCCGGTCGGCCTCGTGCCCCTCGTCTACTTCGGCGTCCTGCTCGGTGCGATCCTCGTCTTCTCGCGCACGCGCGACTTTCCGTGGCTGCTCCGCGTAGGGCAGATCGACATCCTGTTCGCGCCGACGCTGTCGATGATCCCGCTCGGCGGATTCCTCCATGCGGGCGGCGTCGGTCTGTGGGGGATTCTCGCTCCGCTCGGGGCGCTCGTGTTCAGCGAGGTCAGGTCGGCGGTCCGCTGGTACGTGGCGTTCGTCGTCGTGTTCCTCGGATCGGGGCTCGCGGGGGAGCTCATGGGCCCGATCGAGCCGGAGATCCCCACCTGGTTCACGAGCACGATGCTGGCCCTGAACATCGTGGTCGGCGGCGCCATCGTGTTCACGCTGCTGGCGGTGTTCGCGCGTGAACGTCGCGAGGCGCTGGCTGCGCTCCGGGTGGAGCAGGCCAAGTCCGAGAACCTCCTGCTCAACATCCTGCCGAGCACGATCGTCGAGAGGCTCAAGGCCCAGACCCGGCCGATCGCGGACCAGTTCGAGTCCACCTCGATCCTGTTCGCCGACGTCGTCGACTTCACGCCCTGGTCGGAGCGCCGCACGCCAGAGGACGTGGTCGGCTGCCTCGATCGCCTGTTCAGCCGCTTCGACGCGCTCGCGGAGCGGCACGGGCTCGAGAAGATCAAGACGATCGGGGACTCCTACATGGTCGCCGCGGGCGTCCCCGAGTCGCGCCCGGACCATGCTCGTGCGCTCGCGCTCATGGGGCTCGACATGCTCGCCGCGATGCGCTCGGACGACGAGGTCGGACGCATGGGACTCGAGCTGCGCGTCGGCATCAACTCGGGCCCGGTGGTGGCCGGCGTGATCGGCCGGAAGCGCTTCCTCTACGACCTCTGGGGAGACGCCGTGAACACGGCCAGCCGCATGGAGTCCTACGGCACGCCGGGACGGATCCAGACCACCCGGGCGACGTACGAGCTGCTGGCCGACGAGTTCGAGTTCGAGTCGAGGGGGACGATCTCGGTCAAGGGGAAGGGCGAGGTCGAGGCGTGGTACCTCCTCGGCCTGCGTCCGGACGGCTAGAGCGCCGCGAGCACCTGTGCGGGATGCCCGTCCGGCTTCACGCCGCGCATCGCCTTCACGACCGTCCCGTCGGGGCCGATCACGAACGTCGAGCGGTGGATGCCGAGCGAGAGCCTCCCGTACATCTTCCTCTCGCGCCAGACGCCGTAGGCCTTCGCGACCTCCTTGTCCGGGTCGGACAGGAGCGTGAACGGCAGGTCGTACTTGTCCCGGAACTTCACGTGCGACGCCTCGCCGTCGGGGCTCACGCCGAGGACGACCGCGCCGCGCTCCTTGAACTCGGAGTAGGCGTCGCGGAACTGGCAGGCCTCCTTCGTGCAGCCGGAGGTGTCGTCCTTGGGATAGAAGAACAGGACGACCGAGCTGCCGCGGAAGTCGGACAGCTTCACCTTCTCGCCCGTGTCCGAGGCGAGCTCGAAGTCCGGCGCCGCCTGTCCCGCTTCGACCATGCGCCGAGTCTAGAGGCTGGGCGGTACGCTCCGGCGCATGCTCGAACTGCACGCCTGGAACGCGATCCTCGTGATCGCCGCCGACGCACTCGCGGCCGGCTGGGGCTTCTACTACGTGATCCGCGAGCGGACGCCGAACCGCCTCTACGCGCACGTCCTCGCGGCCGCGCAGGCGATCGTGATCGCGCAGGTCGCGCTCGGCCTCCTGCTCCTCTCGGACGATCTGCGCGCCACCGACCAGCTCCACTATCTCTACGGCACGCTCTCGCTCGCGGTCGTGCTCTCGCCCTGGGTCTACGCACCGCCGGTGCCGGCCAAGCGGCTCGCCTGGTTCTCCGGCGCCGCCCTCATCGCGGGGGCGCTCGCCGTCCGCGCCTACACGACCTCCGGCTGATGGACTGGAACCCCCGCACCAACCCGACGCTGCGCGGCGCGCTGATCATCATCGCCGTCGCGGCGATCATCACCGCTTCGGGCACGGCCGGCGACATCGGGCTCGGACTCGTGCTGCTCGTGCTCCAGATCGCGTTCGTGGTCATCCTCGCGATCGTCCTCTTCCGGCTGTGGCGCACCTACCGCGGCGAGATCGGCATGTGGCCGCTGCGCGCGCGGGTCGTCTTCTACGGAGCGGCCGCGGCCATCTTCGCGAACCTGATCGGCTCGTTTCTCCTGCGCTATCCGGCGAACGGGCTCGAGGCGCTCGTGTTCTTCGTCGTCCTCGGCGCCTGCGGCTTCGCCATGTGGCGGGTCTGGCAGGACCAGCACACGTACGGCTACTGAGCCGTGCCCGACGCGGGCGTTCGCGCCGTCCAGCGAGTCGAGGATCGCGCGGATGGGCACGGCCTCGCCGACGAAGATCGGCGTGTCGCGCTCGGTGTACTTGCTCGCCTCGGTCTCGCGCAGCGTCATCATCAGCTCGAGGAAGTCGGACGGCGCCTCGCACTCGAAGGCGGTCATGAACTCCTGGTCGTCGATCCCGAAGGAGTAGGTCGTGTGGTTCGTGATCGTGACGAACTGCGCGCCGACCTCGGCGTGCTCGCGCATCGCCCGGCCGCGATCCTCCATGGAGAGCGCGTACCAGGGGCGGATCTTCACGAACGGATAGACGACGAGGTACGGCGCGCCGCGCGGGATCACTCGACGCGGAGGCCGGCGCGGATCGCGCTCGAAGTACTTCGACGGGCGCGTGGCGGCGAGGTAGGAGTAGGGCGTCTCGAGCCAGCCGGCGAGCGGCGTCCCGTTCAGGTCGGTCGCGAGCTCGCGGAGATCCTCGAACCGCTCGGTCAGCTTCCAGACCATGAAGTCCGCCTCGGGCCGGACGCCGACGAGGCTGTAGGTGTGGACGCCCATCCGCTCGGCCCAGGCCTCGGTCACCTCGGCGAACGCCTCCTTGCCGGCGTTTCGCTCCTCCACCGGAAGGCGGCGCCAGGCCGGATCGAGGCGATAGAGCGTGTACGCGATGTACTGGTCGGCGGGGATCTCGGCGGCCACGGGAAAATCGTAACCATCTCGTTCCTCGCTCGGCACATCATGTGCGGATTCCGCGCCTACGCTCGGTGATGGAGGCGCGCCCGTCCGGCGGGCAGGGCGGGCGCGCCCTTCCGCCTACGATTGGCGCGTGCGCGTCGAGCTCGCCGATCCGGATCCGTCGTGGCCGGCGCGTGCCGCCGAGGAGGCGGCGCTCGTGCGCGAGGCGCTCGACGCGGTCGGTGGTGGAGCACATCGGCTCGACCGCGGTGCCGGGGCTCGTGGCGAAGCCGATCCTGGATCTGCTCGCAGGGTTGCAGCCGCTCGACGTCGCGCCCGGGGTGGCGGCGATGGAGGCGCTCGGCTACGAGTACCTCGGCGAGTACGGGATTCCGGGCCGAGAGTTCTTCCGCAAGGGCGGCGACGCGCGCACGCACCACGTCCATGCGGTCGAGCTGGGCGGGCCGCAATGGGTGAGACACGTGGCGTTCCGCGACTACCTGAGGGCGCATCCGGACGAGGCGGCCCGCTACGGCGCGGCGAAGCGCTCCGCGGCGACCGCGGTCGACGGCGACTGGGAGTCGTACTGCGGAGGCCAAGGAGCCGGTCGCCACGGAGATCGAGGCGCGAGCCCTCGCCTGGGCCGCGGAGAATTGATCCAGAGTCGGCACAGACACGCGACGCCGCATGCCGTAGGTTTTTCGGTGGGCGGCGGGTGGAGAATCTCCCCACCCTGGGTGGGGCGCTTGGACCCTTAGCTACGCGCAACGGAGAGGCGGCGTAAGGGCGCGCGGCTACGCTCCAAGGGCATGTCCGCACAGGCCGAGGAGACCCGCGAGGAGCGCATCGAGGCGCAGCTCAAGACCCTGCCCGCGAAGCCCGGCGTCTACCTGTTCCGCGGCGCGCGGGACGACGTCATGTACGTCGGCAAGGCGAAGTCGCTCCGTTCCCGTGTGCGCTCCTACTTCCGCGCCGGCGACGCGCGGATCGGCCTGGAGCAGATGGTCGAGCGGGTCGAGCGGATCGAGATCATCGTCACCTCGACCGAGCCCGAGGCGCTCCACCTGGAGCAGAACCTGATCCGCCGCCACCGGCCGCCGTTCAACGTGCGGTTGCGCGACGACAAGTCGTACCCGTACATCGCAGTGACCGTCGAGGACGAGTTCCCGCGCGTCATGTTCACGCGTGAGCGGCACCGGCGCGGCGTCGTCTACTTCGGCCCGTACGCGAACGCGAAGAAGGTGCGCGAGACGCTCGACGTCCTCAACCGCGCCTTCCCGTACCGGCCATGCGAGGGGCCGCAGCCGGGCCGCCACTCCGGGATCCCGTGCCTCGACTTCCACATCGAGCGGTGTCTCGCGCCGTGCGTCGGCTACGTCTCCAAGGAGGACTACCGCGGGATCGTCGACGGAGTCATCGAGTTCCTCGGCGGGGAGACGAAGCCGATCCTGCGGCAGCTCGAGGCGAAGATGAAGGCGGCCGCCGAGGCGCAGCGCTTCGAGGAGGCCGCGCGCTGCCGGAACCGGCTCAACTCGGTGCGCCACCTCGCCGAGCGGCAGGCCGCGGACAAGCGCGCGATCGGCACGATCGACGTGATCGGGATCGCGACCGAGGCCGACCGCGCCGCCGTCCAGGTCTTCCCGCTCCGCGGCGGGCGGCTCGTCGACCGGCACAGCTTCCACCTCGAGAACGTCGCCGGCCAGGATCTGCCGACGCTCATCGAGGCCTTCTGCCTCGAGTACTACGGGAGCGCGCCCGCCGTCCCCCCGGAGATCGTCATCCCGGGCGCGGCCGGAGAGAACAAGGCGCTCGAGGCGTTCCTCTCCGAGCTGCGCGGCTCCAAGGTCGAGGTGCGCCCGGCGCGCCGCGGGGAGAAGCGCCGCCTCCAGGAGCTCGCAGCGCAGAACGCCGAGCTCGCGCTCGAGCAGGACGCCGCCGAGGGCGAGCGTCGCCGGCTGCGTCGCGTCGAGGCGCTCGAGGAGCTCCGCGAAGCGCTCAACCTCGAGAGCCTGCCGCTGCGTATCGAGTGCTTCGACATCTCGAACATCCAGGACACGGCGCCGGTCGGCTCGATGGTCGTCTTCCAGGACGCGGTGCCGAAGAAGGCGCACTACCGCAAGTTCGGGATCCGAAGCGCGGCGGGACAGGACGACTTCAAGATGATGGGCGAGGTCGTGTCGCGCCGCTTCGCCCGCGCCGCCTCGATCGAGGCCGACGACTACGACGAGTCGTTCGCGGTCGTCCCGAACCTCGTCGTCATCGACGGCGGCAAGGGCCAGCTCTCGGCGGCGCTCAAGGCCATGCAACAATTCGAACTACCTCGAGTGGCCGTCATCTCCCTCGCCAAGCGCGAGGAGGAGGTCTTCTTGCCCGGCCGATCATCATCGGTGCGGCTCCCCGAGGGATCGGCCGGGCTCCAGCTCCTCCAGCGGATCCGCGACGAGGCGCACCGGTTCGCGCTCGGCTTCCACCGGCAGCGGCGCGGGGCGGAGGCGCACCAGTCGATCCTCGACACGCTCCCCGGCGTCGGCCCGGCCCGCAAGCGCGCGCTGCTCAAGCACTTCGGCTCGCCCGAGCGGCTGCTGGCCGCCGCACCCGAGGAGTTCGAGGGCGTCGACGGCGTCCCGGCGAAGACCGGCCGCGAGATCTACGCGGCGCTCGCACCGGACCGGCGGCAGCTAAGAAGCGGGAACGACGACGAGCTCGCCGATCTCGAGCGGCTCGGGCGCGTCGGTGTGCACCTGGAGCGGATACGTCCCCGGCTTCTCGACCGTGAACTTCAGCGTGGTCGTGCCGGGCTCGAGGAAGCCGCCGGCCTGGTCGTCGCCGAAGAGGGCGAGGTGCGCGAGGAACGGCGCCGTCACGACGAGCGTGATCGGCTGGCCGGCGCCGGCGCTCAGGGAGACCGGCTCGGCGATGCCCTCCGCCGTGAGCTCGATCTCCGCCTCGAGGGGGCCGGCGTTCTGCCCCTCGGTCGTGGTCGGCGGCGGGGCCTCGGTCGTGGTCGGAGCGGCCGGCGCTGCGGCGGTCTCGGCGTCCACCGGGCCCCACGCGACGAAGAGCCCGATCGGCAAGGGCCGCACAGGCGATTCCGAGCCCGATCCGCCAGACGAGATGCACGAAAATCGAGTATGCCTACGAGACGGAGAGCAGGTAGAGCCCGCCGACCGTGTACGCGACCATCAGCCCGAGGAACGGGTACTGCGTGCGGAGCGCCCGGCCCGGTTCGTCGCGGAAGAGCGCCAGCGCGCGGTCGTGGGCGAGCACGAGCCCGGCGACGTGGCCGACGATCAGCACCGTCACCTGCGTGTACCAGATCGTGTGCGGCGTGAAGAGCGCCACGCGCGGCGTGAAGTCGAGCGTCCCGAAGATGTCCCAGCCCCAGCCGAACGGGTCGGAGACGAGCGGCACCATGAACTGGATCTGGACGGCGAACAGCGAGAAGTAGTGCGAGACGGCGTAGGCGAGCGCGATCGGCACGAGGCTCGCGATGAACGCGCCCTGGAGCGGGAAGTCCGCGTGCGCGAGCCGCCCCGCCAGATACGCGGCGAGCACGTAGAGCCCGGCCATCGCGCCCACGACGAACAGCAGGCCGGCCACGTTGAAGAGCGTTCCCTCGATGTCCCCCTGCTGGAGGCGCCGGTTCATCCACGGCGTCGTGCGGCTGAACCCGTCGAACGCGACCGAGCCGAGCATCACGGCGACGAAGGCGATCGTCCCCGGCCAGGGATCGCGCAGGCGCGCGAGCCCGACGAACGGCGGGCGCAGCAGCACCTTGCCCTCCTCGACGGCCAGCGGCGCGATGCGCGCGATCAGGCCGAAGTAGACGGTGAACGCGTCGGCCTTCGGGAACCACTGCGGCGCTGCCGTAGAGGAGCGCGCCGATCCACGTGTACGCGCTGTAGATGAGGATCGCGAGCGAGAGCGCGCGCGGGTCGGACGGGTCGTAGAAGGCGAGCTCGAGCGCCGCGAAGGCGAAGAGACCGACGGCGGCGGGCCAGCAGCCGAGCCGGTCCGGGTACACGAGCGGTTCCGACTGGCCGCCGAACCTGCCGCCCAGCCATTCCGCGCCGTCGGCGGCGGCCTTCCACGGGTTGATCGTCGGCCAGACGTTCCCGAAGAGCGCCGACACGGCCGTGAGCCCGAGCCAGAACGTGATGTAGACGAACGTCGGCGTGAGGTTTCCGAGCTCGGAGCGCTCGCCGACGAGGCCGGTCGTGAAGACGAGGAGGAGCAGGAACACCGAGAACGCGCCGAGCGCGATCCGCAGGCCGCGCGCGAGCACGAAGCGCAGCCAGGCGAGCGTGCGCCCGCCGCGGTAGTCCTCCAGCACGGGGTGGCGCCACAGGAACGCGAGCGCCACGAACGAGACGACGATCACCGCGCCGGAGCCGTAGAGGAAGAGCCACTTCGGAACCGGGAGATCCCGGATGGTTCCGATCCCGTGCGCGAACAGGCTCACGTGGAGGCGGGAGCTACTCGGACGAGAGGAACGGGTAGCGGTAGTCCTCGGGCGGGACGAACGTCTCCTTGATCGTCCGAGGGCTGACCCAGCGGATCAGGTTCCACATCGAGCCGGCCTTGTCGTTCGTCCCCGAGGCCCGCGCGCCGCCGAACGGCTGCTGGCCGACGACCGCGCCGGTGGGCTTGTCGTTCACGTAGAAGTTGCCGGCCGTGTAGCGCAGCGCCTCCTGGGCCTCGATCACCGGCTCGCGCTCGGCCGAGAAGACCGCGCCGGTCAGCGCGTAGGGCGCCGTGGCGTCGATCAGCTCGAGCGTCGACTCCCACTCGCCCTCGGGGTAGACGTACGCGGTCATGATCGGCCCGAAGAGCTCGTCGCGGAGGAGCCGGAAGTTCGGATCCTTCGTCGCGATCACGGTCGGCTCGACGAAGAAGCCCTCGGAGTCGTCGACGCCGCCGCCGACCACGATCTCGCTGTCCTTGTTCGAGCGCGCCTCCTCGATCGCCTCACGATGGGTCGCGAGCGCCTTGCCGTCGATGACCGCGCCCATGAAGTTCCCGAAGTCCGAGACGTCGCCCATCTTGATCGACCCGACCTCGGCCTCGAGCCGCTCGCGCAGCTCCGGCCACAGGTTCGAGGGAACGTAGAGGCGCGACGCGGCCGAGCACTTCTGGCCCTGGTACTCGAACGACCCGCGCACGATCGCGGCCGCGAGCGGATCGACGTCCGCGGACGGGTGCGCGACGATGAAGTCCTTGCCGCCCGTCTCGCCGACGATCCGCGGGTAGCTGCGGTAGTCGGCGATGGTGCTCCCGATCGTCTTCCACATGCTCTGGAACACGCCGGTCGAGCCGGTGAAGTGGACGCCGGCGAGGTGCTCGCTCGCGAGGGCGGTGTCGCCGATGTCGGCGCCGCGGCCGTAGACGAGGTTGATGACGCCGGGCGGAAGGCCGGCCTCCTCGAAGAGGCGCTGCACGTAGTAGGCGGAGAGCATCGCGGTCGACGCGGGCTTCCAGATGACGGTGTTGCCCATGAGCGCCGGCGAGCTGGTCAGGTTGCCGCCGATCGCCGTGAAGTTGAACGGCGAGATCGCGAAGACGAAGCCCTCGAGCGGGCGGTACTCCATGCGGTTCCAGACGCCGGGCGACGAGATCGGCTGCTCCTCGTAGATCCGGTGCATGAAGGAGACGTTGAAGCGGAGGAAGTCGATCAGCTCGCAGGCCGCGTCGATCTCCGCCTGGTGGACGGTCTTCGACTGCCCGAGCATCGTGGCCGCGTTGATCGTGTCGCGCCACGGCCCGGCGAGCAGCTCGGCCGCGCGGAGGAAGATCGCCGCACGCTCCTCCCAGGGAACGCGGTGCCAGTCCTCCCAGGCCTCGCCGGACGCCTTGATCGCAGCCTCGACCTCCTTCGGCCCGCCCTGGTGGACGTCGGCCAGGACGTGCGTCTTCGCGTGCGGCATGACGGCCTCGGCGGTCTTGCCCGTCTGGACGTCCTCGCCGCCGATGACGAGGGGGATCTCGATCCGCTCGCCGGCCATCTCGCGCAGGCGGTTCTGGAGGCTCTCGCGCTCCGGCGAGCCCGGCACGTAGTCCCGGATGGGCTCGTTCACGGGAGGCGGCGGCCGGAAGACTCCTGACGGCGACATCGAGGGGCATTCTATGGAGCGTGCAAGCGCTGGTGTACGAGGTACCGGGCTGGGGCGCGGGCGAGCTGTGGCTCGACGACGGCGTGGTCGTGAACCACGAGCTTCCGTCCGCGAAGCCGGTCCGTGGCTCCCGGGAACCGCATCCGCTGACCGACCGGCTGCTCGCCTGGTTCGCGGGTTCCGGCGACCGTTTCAGCGACGTGGATCTCGAGCTCGACTGGTGCACGCCGCTCCAGCGCGACCTCATCCGCGAGCTGCGGAGGATCCCGCCGGGCCAGACGGTCACGTACGGCGAGCTGGCCGCGCTGGCCGGCCGGCCGAAGGCGCCGCGCGCGGGCGGGTCGATCTGCGCCGAGAACCGTTTCCCGATCATCGTTCCGTGCCACCGCGTCGTCTCGGCGAACGGCCTCGGCGGCTACGGCTCTCTCGGAGTCGAGTACAAGCGCCGCCTCCTCGACGTGGACGGCGCGCCGTGAGCCTGTCCGAGGATGTCCGCGGTGAGCTCGCGTCGATCGATCCGCGCAAGCCGTGCTGCCGGCTGGCGGAGCTGTCCGCGCTCGTGCGCGGCTCCGGGACGATCCACCTGCGCGGCGGCGGCCGGATCGGGCTGCACCTGGAGCTCGGCAGCCACGCGGTCGCGCGCCGGGCCGTGGCGCTGCTGCACGAGTACGACGTCCAGTGCGAGATCCGTGCCTACCGGCGCCAGGCGTTCGAGCACGAGACGCGGTTCGAGATCCACCTCGACGACGACGCCCGCTCGCTCCAGGTGCTGAACGAGGCCGGGATCGTCGGTGCCGGGCTCGCCCCGCTGGAGCGTCCGCCGGCGAGGCTGGTCGGCCGCTCGTGCTGCCGGGCGGCGTACCTGCGCGGCTCGTTCCTCGCGGCCGGTTCCGTGTCGGGGCCCGGGGACGCCCACCTGGAGCTGCGGGCGAACGACGAGGACGGCGCCGCGCTGCTCGCCGGCCTGGGGGCGAGGGACGGCTTCGCGCTCGGCGTCGCGGAGCGGCGCGGTCACGCGATCGCGTACGCGAAGGGCAACGAGACGATCGCCGAGCTCCTCGCGTTCCTCGGCGCGCAGGAGGCGGCGCTCCTCTTCGGCGAGCGCGCAGTCGTCTCGGCCACGAAGGCGAGAGCCAACCGACTCGCGAACGCCGACCACGCGAACCTCCGCCGGTCGTCGGGCGCCGCCGAGGCGCAGCTGCGCGCGATCGAGCACCTCCGCGAGCAGGGCGGCTTCGAGCACCTCGACCCGAAACTCCGCGAGGCGGCCGACCTGCGCGTGCGGCATCCGACGTCGTCCCTCAGAGAGCTCGCCGCGCGCTGCAAGCCCCCGGCGACGAAGGCCGCGGTCCACCGCCGGCTGAGAAAGCTCCAGCGCCTGGCTGAGGCGTAGGAGCGGGCCGGAGGGGAAGCTCCGAGGACGACCTTCCCCTCCGGACTTGGGCCGCGCTCAGGACCTAAGGCGTCGGACGGGGTCTGAATCCAACACCGGACGAGCACGGCTCCGCTCGACGCCGAGTATGACGGATCGAACCTTGGCGTCATAGAGACCGTAGAGGCCGGTTCCTCGCAAAATGCGCGGTCGATACACTCGCCCCGTTCCGGCTAACGAGGAGGTTCGGGTGAGCGTGAAGGTTGGGATCAACGGCTTCGGCCGGATCGGGCGGAACTTCTTCCGCGCCGTCCGCGCGAGCGGGGCCGACGTCGACATCGTCGCGGTCAACGATCTCGGCGACGCGAAGACGATGGCGCACCTCCTCAAGTACGACTCGGTGCTCGGTCCGCTGGGCGTCGACGTCGAGGCGCGCGAGGGCGCGATCGTCGTCGACGGCAAGGAGATGCGGCTGCTGAACGAGCGCGATCCGGCCAATCTTCCCTGGAAAGAGCTGGGTATCGACGTCGCGCTCGAGTCGACCGGCTTCTTCACCAAGCGCGACCAGGCGCAGCTCCATCTCGACTCGGGCGCGCAGAAGGTCGTCATCTCGGCGCCGGCAACGGATCCCGACGTCACGCTCGTGCTGGGCGTCAACGACGACGCCTACGACCGCGAGCAGCACTCGATCATCTCGAACGCCTCCTGCACGACCAACTGCCTCGGGCCGGTCGCGAAGATCCTGAACGACGCGTGGGGAATCGAGTCCGGATTCATGACGACGATCCACGCCTATACGAACGACCAGCAAATCCTCGACCTGCCGCACTCAGACCTGCGGCGCGCGCGGGCGGCTGCGATCAACCTGATCCCGACCTCGACCGGTGCGGCCAAGGCGATCGGGATCGTGATCCCCGAGCTGAACGGCCTGGTGGACGGCGTCTCGATCCGTGCTCCGGTCTCGGACGGCTCGCTCGTCGACCTCACTGCCCACCTCGGCAGCGAGGTCACGGCAGACGAGGTGAACGCCAAGTTCCTCGAGCTCGCGGACAAGGGCGCGCTGAAGGGGATTCTGCGCTACTCGGACGAGCCGCTCGTCTCCACGGACATCGTCGGGAGCTCGTTCTCGTCCATCTTCGACTCGCAGCTGACGATGACGCGCGGCCACGAGGTCAAGGTGTTCGCCTGGTACGACAACGAGTGGGGCTACTCGTCCCGGCTCGTGGATCTCGTTCAGCGGCTCCTCTAATGCATCGCCCGAGGTCGGTTCGCGACGCCGACGTCGCGGGGAAGCACGTGCTCGTCCGCGTGGACTTCAACGTGCCGCTCGAGGACGGGAAGGTCGCCGACGACACGCGGATCCGCGCGGCGCTTCCCACGTTGGAGCTGCTGCTCGAGCGCGGCGCCTCGGAGCTCGTGCTGTGCTCGCACCTGGGGCGCCCGAAGGGCAATGACCCCGAGCTGTCGATGTCGCTGATCGAGCCTCGCGTGCGCGAGTTGCTGCCGCGCGGAAACTGGCGGCTGCTCGAGAACACGCGCTTCGACCCGCGCGAGACGAAGAACGATCCGTCGTTCGCCGCCGAGCTGGCCGAGCACGGCGACCTCTACGTGAACGACGCGTTCGGCTCGGCGCACCGGGCGCACGCGTCGACCGAGGGCGTGGCACATCTGCTCCCCGCGTACGCGGGACTGCTCATGGAGCGCGAGCTGGAGGAGCTCGGCTCGCTTCTGGAGGATCCGGCGCGCCCGTTCGTCGCCGTGCTCGGCGGCGCCAAGGTGGCGGACAAGATCGGCGTGCTCGAGTCGCTCGGCGAGACAGCGGACGCGATCCTCGTCGGCGGCAAGATGGCCGAGGAGGTCGATCGCGACGCCGGGTTCCGGCTTCCGTCCGACGTGGTCGCGGCCGCCGAGTTCGACGCGGACGCGGAGTCGAAGGTCACGGCCTGGGACGAGGTTCCGGACGGCTGGCTCGGGCTCGACATCGGCCCTGCAACGCGTGAGGCCTTCGCCGCGGAGATCGCCAAGGCGAAGACGGTCTTCTGGAACGGCCCGATGGGCGTGTTCGAGTGGCCGCGGTTCGCCGAGGGCACGAAGGCGGTTGCCGAAGCGGTCGCCTCCGCGGACGCGCACACGGTCGTGGGCGGCGGCGACTCGGTGCGCGCGATCGAAGAGCTCGGCCTGGCCGAGAAGATCGACTGGGTTTCCACGGGCGGCGGCGCGTCGCTCGAGCTGCTCGAGGGCAAGGAGCTTCCGGGCGTACTCGCGATTCCAGCCGCCTAGCCAAGCGGTCGCTCGTCTGCCAAAGTCCGGGCCGTGCGCGGGGCGCTGACGCTAACGGCCGCCGTTGCGATCGGGCTTCTCGCCCCCTCGCCGGCCACGGCTGCGACCTTCAAGGTCGACTGCAAGAAGCAGAACCTCCAGAACCGGATCAACGCCGTCCCGGCCGGCTCCGTCCTGCTCGTCAAGGGGACGTGCGGGCATGTGGACATCGCCAAGAACATCACGATCGACGGCAACCCGACGGCGACGATCAGCGGCAAGGGCGTCGACCGGGCAGTGACGATCACCGGCTCGCCGACCGTGAGGCTCACGGATCTGCGCATCACCGGCGGCAAGATCGCCGCGCAGCTCGCGAACGGCGGCGGGATCTCCCATCCGGGCGGGCTCCTCGTGCTCCGCCGGACGGTCGTCACCGGGAACCTCGTCGATGCGAGCTCCGCGGTCGGAGCGCTCGCCCAGGGCGGCGGGATCTACTCGACCGGCGGCACGCTGCGGCTCTTCGACTCGGTCGTCTGGAAGAACACCGCACGGGCGACCACGCCCACCGGCGCCTCGGCGTACGGCGGTGGGATCATCCACGGCGGGAACCTGCTGCTCGACCACTCGACCGTCTCGCGAAACCGCGCCCAGGCCCAGACGACCACCTCCTCGGGCGCCATCGCAGGCGGCGCTGGGATCTTCTCGACCGAGGGCACGGTCACCGTCAAGTCCTCGCACCTGGACAGGAATGTCGGGACGGCGAGCGGCACCGGCGGGGCGACGTACGCCAATGCCTACGGCTCCGGGCTCGTGATCGGGAACTCCGCGGCGGTCTCGATCACGGGATCGACGCTGAGCAAGAACCAGGCGCTGACATCCCTTGTCGGCGGCATCAGCACGTCCGAGGGCGCCGGCCTGGAGGCCGGGAACGTGACCCGGATGACGGTCAAGAACACCGTGTTCGCGGGGAACGTGGCCCGGGCGACTTCTTCGGCGAGCGCGACCACGGACGCGCGCGGCGCCGGCGCGCACATCTCGAGCTCCACCAACGTGTCGTTCACCGGATCGCGGGTCACCGGCGGCCGCATCGTCTCGACCACCTCCGGCACGGCGACGGGATCCGCCGGGGGCCTCTCCATCTCGGGCACCGGGATCACGCTACGGAACTCGCTCGTCGCCTCGAACACCGTCGCGGCCACCGCGGGCGTTGGCTCCGCGACGGCGGAGGGCGGAGGCTTGCTGCTCCGGTCGAGCTCGAGCCTGCAGCTCGTCCAGTCGACGGTGCGTGAGAACCGTGCCGACTCGACTGCGCCCGGCGTTGCGGTCTCGACGGGCGGCGGAGTCGCCTCGTTCGCCTCGGTCGTGACAGTGCGCCAGTCCACGCTGAACGCGAATGTCGCCGGGACGTCCGGGCAGGCGCTCGGCGGCGGCCTCTTCCTGAACGCGGGCGGCCCGCACGCGGTTCTGAACTCGACGCTCTCCGGCAACAGGGCGAATGGCTCGACGGCCCGCGGCGGCGCGCTCGACGTCGACACGACGCTCTTCGGTCACGTCGACGACGATCGCTCGCAACAGCGCCAAGCTCGGCGGCGGGATCTACGTGGAGGGCGGCACGACGACGCTCCGCGCGACGCTGCTCGGGCTGAACACGGCTCCGTCGGGCCCGAACTGCAGCCAGAGCGTCGCCTCGGCCGGACGTAACCTCGTCGCGAGCACGCTCGGGTGCACGTTCGCCGCGATGGGGACGGACAAGACCGGACTCGCGCCGAAGATCGGCCAGCTCAAGGCGAACGGCGGGCCGACGCAGACGATCGCGCTTCTCACGGGGAGCCCGGCGCTGAACGCGATCCCGAAGGCGCAGTGTCCCGTCACGCGTGACCAGCGCGGCGTGAAGCGGCCGCAGGGCTCGCGCTGCGATATCGGCGCGTACGAACGTCGGCCGTAAGATCCACCCGTGCTGATCGCCGGGAACTGGAAGATGTTCAAGGGCCCGCCGACGCCGGGCAGTTCGCACACGCGCTGCGGGAACGGCTCGACGGGGTGACCGGAACCGACGTCGCCGTCTGTCCGCCCAAGGTGTCCCTCGCGCCGGTCGTCGAGGCGCTCGCCGGCTCCGAGATCACCGTCTACGCGCAGAACGTCCACTGGGCCGACGAAGGCCCGTTCACCGGGGAGACCTCGCCGCCGATGCTGCTCGAGCTCGGCGTCGACGGCGCGGTCGTCGGCCACTCGGAGCGGCGCCAGTACTTCGGCGACACCGATACGTCCGTCGCACGGAGGGCCCGGCATGCGCTCGCAGCGGGGCTGAAGGTGATCGCCTGCGTCGGCGAGACCGAGGAGGAGCGGGAGGCCGACGAGACCGAGATCGTCCTGCGGCTTCAGGTCGAGGCGATCGGCGATGCGACGCAGGCGCACGAGAATCTCGTCCTGGCCTACGAGCCGGTCTGGGCGATCGGCACCGGCAAGACGGCGACCCCCGAGACAGCGCAGGAGGCGCACGCGTTCATCCGCTCGATCCTCGACGTGCCCATCCTCTACGGCGGCTCGGTCAAGCCGGAGAACACCACCGAGCTCATGGGGCAGCCCGACGTGGACGGCGCGCTCGTCGGCGGGGCCTCGCTCGAAGTCGACTCGTTCGCAGCGATTTGCGAAGCGGCGGCGTCCCTCTAGTCGCGCTGGTCGTCCTCGACGGCTGGGGCTTGGCGCCGCCCGGGCCCGGCAACGCCGTGGAGCAGGCCGCGACGCCGGTGTTCGACGACCTCTGGGCGCGCTATCCGCACACGACCCTCGAGGCGTCGGGCCACGCGGTCGGGCTTCCCGAGGGGCAGATGGGCAACTCCGAGGTCGGCCACCTGACGATCGGCTCGGGCCGGGTCGTCTACCAGGATCTCGTGCGCATCAACCGCGCGATCGAGGACGGCAGCTTCATGGAGAACGAGGCGCTCGTCGCGGCGTTCCGCCGGGCGAAGGAGCGCGGCGGCAACGTCCACCTGCTCGGGCTCGTCTCCTACGGCGGCGTCCACTCGCACATCGACCACCTGCGCGCTCTGCTCGACCTCGCCTGGCGCGAGGGGATGGACGAGCGCACGTACGTCCACGCGTTCACCGACGGGCGGGACGTGTCGCCGACGTCCGCGCTGAAGGACATCGGCGAGCTGGTCGAGGAGCGGGCGCAGATCGCCACGGTCGTCGGCCGCTACTACGCCATGGACCGCGATCAGCGCTGGGACCGCACCGAGCTCGCGCTCGCGGCCATCACTGAAGCCGGGCCCAATGCGGAGGATCCGCTCGCCGCGATCGACGCGAGCTACGCCGCCGGGGTCACCGACGAGTTCATCGAGCCGATCGTGCTCGCGACGCCGCGCCTCGGCCCGGACGACGCCGCGATCTTCTTCAACTTCCGCCCGGACCGGACGCGGCAGCTCTCGCAGAAGCTCCTCGAGCTGAAGACCGACCTGACGACGATGACGCGCTACCGCGAGGACTTTCCGTTCCCGGTCGCGTTCGACGAGCAGACCGTCTCCGAGACCATGGCCGAGGTGCTCGCCGAGCACGGCGCGCGCCAGCTCCACGTCGCCGAGACGGAGAAGTACGCGCACGTCACGTACTTCTTCAACGGCGGCGAGGAGAAGGAGTGGGAGGGAGAGACGCGCATCCTCGTGCCCGTCGCCGCGCGATGTCCCGACCTACGACCTGAAGCCGGAGATGTCCGCCGACGAGGTGGCCGACCGCTTCTGCGCCGAGATCGGGAACGGCTACCGGTTCGCGATCGTCAACTTCGCGAACCCGGACATGGTCGGCCACACGGGCTCGATCCCGGCCGCGGTGAAGGCGGTCGAGACCGTCGACGCGTGCCTCGCTCGCGTGGTCGCCGCGGTCCACGAGGCCGGCGGAGTCTGCCTCGTCACGGCCGACCACGGGAACGCCGAGCAGCTCCTCGAGGCCGACGGCACGAGCCCGCATACCGCGCACACGCTCAATCCTGTGCCGCTCGTCACGACCGTCGAAGGAGGTGAACTTGCAACAGGCGGCACGCTCGCAGACCTCGTCCCGACGGCTCTGGACCTGCTGAACCTCCCTCGGCCGGAGGAAATGTCCGGCAAATCCCTAATGATTCGCTAACGATTGAGCCGAAGAGAGCTTTCTATACTGGCGTTCTTTACTGCGGAAAAAACACCAGGCGTGCCTCTCCCTCAACCCGACTTCTCACTTCTTCGCAAGGCACAGCGAGGAGACGAGCGCGCCTTCGCCGTCATCGTCCGCGCCTACGAGCTGCCGGTCTTCAACTACGTGCTGCGAACGGTGAACGACCGGGCGCTCGCCGAAGACCTCACGCAGGACATCTTCCTCCGCGTCTACCAGGGCCTTCCGGGCTTCTCGCTGCGCTGCCGTTTCACTACGTGGCTCTTCCAGATCGCGAAGAACCGGATCCTCGACGAGCTCCGCGCCCGCGATCGCCGGCCGCACGCGACCGTGCAGATCGAGGACGCTCCGCACCTCGACGTGGTCGACGCTCCGCCGGAGCGGGTCGAGACGATCGACGCCCTGTGGCGCGCGGTCGCGGCGTTGAACGAGGACCTGAAGATGGCCGTGCTCCTGCGCGACGTGGTCGGGCTCGCGTACAGCGAGATCGCCGACGCGCTCGAGATCACGCTCGCCACGGTCAAGTGGCGCATCTACAAGGGCCGCGAGGAGATCCAGCTCGCGCTCGCCCGCGACGGCATCACGCTCGACCAGCAGACCCCCGCCGCCAAAGACGTCACCGTCTAGCCGCCCGGCGGCCGCGTGTGGTCGCGGATCCACTGCTCGCAGGTTGCGCGCCTGCTCGGCCGGATCGTCGGATGCCGGAACGGGCTCGATCCGCACGGGCCGATCGGTGAGCGGCTCGTCTCCGAGTGACGAGACTCCCACGACGATCCCTGCGATGACAGTGGCGGCTACGGCGGCCAGCGCGTAGGCGAGCTGTCGCAAGCGCCGCGGTCGGCGTGGCCGGATGACCCGGGTGGGCGCGTCGAGCCGCACCGTCGGCGCCTCGGGGCCCGCGGTCAGCTGCCGGGCGAGCGCGCGTCCGTCGGCCGGACGCTCCTCGGGCCGCCGCTCGAGGCTTCGCATGATCGCCGCCTTCAGCTCCGGCGGGACGTCGCGGCGGATCTCCGCAGGAGCCTCGTACCCGCGGGTCGCGATCTGAAGGATGTTCTCGCTCTGCCAGGGAAGCGCGCCCGTGAGCGCCTCGTAGAGGACGACTCCGAGCGAGTAGACGTCCGCCTGCGGGCCGACGGACTCGGCGCAGGCCTGCTCGGGCGCGAGGTACGCGAGCGTGCCGACGACCGCGCCGGCCTGGGTGAGCTGCGTCGTGCGCGCCGAGTTCAGCGCGATCCCGAAGTCGCTCACCTTGAGCGCCCCGTCCGAGCGGACGAGGAGGTTCGCCGGCTTCACGTCCCGGTGGACGACGCCTGCGTCGTGCGCGTAGCCGAGGCCGTCGCAGGCCTGGAGCGCGAGCTCGAGAACACGGTCGGGGTCGAGCGGCGCCTCACGCTCGAGGATCGCGTCGAGGCCGTCCCCCTCGACGTACTCCATGACGATGAACGGCTCGCCCTCGTCGTCGCCCGCGTCGTAGACGCCGACCACGTGTGGATGCGAGAGCCGCGCCGACGGTGAGCGCCTCGCGGCGAAAGCGGTCGTCCGCGCGGTCGCCGTTCGCGATCCGGCCGTCGAGCGCCTTGACGGCCACGAGGCGGTCGAGCTCGCGGTCGCGTGCGAGGTAGACGGTGGCCATGCCGCCGCGGCCGAGGACGCGCTCGACCACGTACCTGCCGCCTGCGAAGGCGGTCGTCACCGGTCGTCCTCGTCGTCGCCGTCACCGTCGCCCGGCGGCCCGTGGTCGCGCTTCTTGTCCTTGTGCGGCTTCTTCTTGTCCTTCGTGGGCGGCTCCGGGGCGGGCGGCGGTTGCGCTTCCGGCAGGTTCACCACGAGCCGCGCGACCGTCCCGAGCAGCTCGGCGCGCAGCGCGGACGGGATGTCGCCGGCGGCGATGGCGGCGTCGATGTTCGCCGCGAGCGTCTGGGACGCAGCGCGGGCGGCAGCGGGATCCCCGGCCTCGAGCGCCGCGGCGACGGCGGCCGCGTCGTCGGCGAGCGCGGTTCCGACCTGCGCCGGGATCCTCGGAGCCTCTTCCGCCGTCGGCTGATCGCTTCCGCAGCCCGAGACCGCGAGGACGAGGGCGCTACAGGCCGTCAGTAAGACGATCGGCCAGCGAGTGGGGCAGGCCGAGCTCTCGAATCTCCGCTTGAGTAGCCGCAATGTCGTACGGAACACGTCGGAAGCGTGCCCATCTTTCGTCTGTGTCAAGCACGAGATACGACGCCTTGGGGTCGCCGTCGCGCGGCTGGCCGACCGAACCGGGGTTGAGGAGCCAGGCGTCGGCCGGCGCGAGATCGACGTTCGACCCGTCCGGGGCGAGGCCGCCCTCGGTGCCGTCCCCGGTGAGCCAGAACGCGAGCGCGAAGTGGCTGTGCCCGACGAGCACGAGCTCGCTGTCCACCTGGCGAAGGCACTGGTCGGCCACCTCGATCGAGAGCACGTACTCCCACACGGGATCGCGGGGGCTCGCATGGAAGAGCGCCGTGTCCGCACGGGAACCGGCCGGCTCGAGCTCCTCGAGGAACGCGCGCGCGTCGTCGGCGAGCACCTCCGCGCGTCCAGCGCGCGCTCACGCCCGCGTCGTGCGTGAAGACGTCGATGTCGATCTTCCCGAGGACGGCGAGGTCGTGGTTTCCGACGAGGCACACGTCGGCGCGCTCGGCGACGAGGCGGCAGCACTCGTTCGGACGCGGCCCGTACCCTACGAGGTCACCCAGGCACCAGACCTCGTCCGGCGCCTCGGCATCGATCGCTTCGAGCACCGCCTCGAGGGCATGCAGGTTCCCGTGAATGTCGCTGACGACGCAGGCGCGCATACCCGGCGCCGAACGCTAACCAAGGCCGCGGTCGGGATCGGTCTCGCCGCCGTGTGGATCGGCGTCGCAGCGCTGGCTCTGGCGCACCGAGGTTCCCGGGGATCTCGACCTGCCGACCCTCGATCCCGGGGCGTTCTTCTCGGCCGAGCACCTGAGCCGCGCCGAGCGCTGGGGCCGCGGCTCGCGGGTCCTCTACTTCGTCCGCCTGGCCGTGGAGCTGGCCGTCGTCGGCGTTCTTCGTGTGGAAGGGGAAGGCGCTCGCCGCGTGGCTCGCAGCGCTGGACGAAAGGCCGCGTGCGCACCGCCGTCGCGGTCTGCTGGATCGTCGTCCTCTCCGTCTGGCTCGCGTGGCGGCCGCTCGGCGCGATCGGGCACTGGCGCCAGCGCGAGTACGGGCTCACGAACCAGGGCTACGACGGCTGGTTCCTCGACTCGGCGCGCTCGGTCGGGATCGAGCTCGTCCTCTACGGGATCGCGGTCGGCCGGCGCGGTCTGGCTGGCCGCGCGGTTCGGCCGGCGCTGGTGGCTCGTGGCCTCGCCGATCCTCGTCGGCGCTGAGCGTCGTCTTCATCCTCGTGCAGCCGCTCGTCCTCCAGCCGCTCGCGAACGACTACCGGCCGCTGCCGGACAAGCGTCTCGCGGCCGAGGTGCAGCGGCTCGCCGTGGAGATGGGCGTCGACGTGGACACGGTCGAGGTCTCGGACGCGAGCCGGCGCACGACAGTCGCCGAACGCCTACATCGCCGGGATCGGCCCGACGCGCCGGGTGATCTTCGACGACACGATCCTCGACGGCCGCTTCGACGAGGCGGAGCTCCTCTCGGTGACCGCGCACGAGCTGGCGCACGTCGAGCGGCGGCACCTCTGGAAGGGGCTCGTGTGGTTCGCGCTCTTCGCGATCCCGGGTCTCGCGCTCGTCGCGTGGGTGACGGAGCGCCACGGCGGTCTCCGCGACCCCGGCGTCGTGCCGCTCGCGCTGCTCACCGCGCTGCTTTTCACGCTGGCGACGATGCCGCTCCAGAACGCGGCGTCCCGCCGCTACGAGGCCGAGGCCGATTGGCTCGCGCTCGTGGCGACGAACGATCCCGACGCGATGATCGGGCTCCAGACCGGAGCTCACCGAGTCGTCGGTCAGCAATCCCGACCCGCCCACGTGGTCGCGCGTGCTCTTCTCGACCCATCCGTCCTCGATGCAGCGGATCGCGATGGCCGAGGCGTACCGCGCCCGTCCGTAGGATCTCCTCGTGGATCGACGAAGGGACACGCCGCAGTCGAGCGGCTCGCCGCGGCGCTGAGCGAGGTCGCGGGCGTGCCGGTCGCGCTCGAGCGCCCGCGCGACGCCTCGCACGGCGACTACGCGACGAACGTCGCGCTGCAGCTCGCGCCCTCGCGCGGGATGAAGCCGATGGACCTGGCCGAGGAGCTCGCGGCCGCGGCCCGTGCGCTCCCGGGTGTCGCGCAGGCGACCGCGGCGCCGCCCGGCTTCTTGAACCTCGAGCTCGAACCCGCATGGTTCGGCGAGACGCTCGCCGAGATGCTCGCGGACGGCCGCGACTACGGCCGCGGCACGCCGGATCCCAGACAGAAGATTCAGGTGGAGCTGGTCTCCGCCAACCCGACCGGTCCGATCACGGTCGCGTCTGCGCGAAACGCCGCCTACGGCGATGCGGTCGCGCGGCTCCTCGACTTCTCCGGCCACGAGGTCTCGCGCGAGTACTACGTGAACGACATCGGAGAGCAGATCGTCCGCTACCGGGCCTCGGTGGACGCCCGCGCCCGCGGAGAGGAGCCGCCCGAGGACGGCTACCAGGGCGAGTACCTGAACGAGATCGCCGCGATCGAGGGCGATCCGGTCGAGGTCATGCTGGAGCGGATCGGCGAGACGCTCGAGCGCTTCCGCGTCCACATCGACAGCTGGGTGCGCCAGAGCGAGGTCGAGGTCTCGCTGGAGCAGACGCTGGCCGAGCTGCCGCTCTACGACGAGGAGGGCGCCAAGTGGCTCCCGACGACGAAGTGGGGCGACGACAAGGACCGCGTGGTCGTGCGCGCCGACGGCCGGCCGACCTACTACGCGGCCGACCTCGCCTACATCCGGCACAAGTTCGCCCGCGGCTTCGAGCGGCTCATCTACGTGCTCGGCGCCGACCACCACGGCTACGTCGGACGCCTGCGCGCCGCCGCCGCGGCGTTCGGGCACGAGCCCGACGACGTCGAGGTGCTGATCTACCAGCTCGTCCATCTCAACGAGGGCGGCGAGGCGCGCAAGGTCTCGAAGCGGAGCGGCGACGTCGTCTTCCTGGACGAGTTCATGGACGAGGTCGGCGTGGACGCCGCGCGCTGGTTCCTCATTTCCCGCGGCTACGACCAGGCGATCGAGATCGACGTCGACCTCGCGCGCGACAAGACGGACAAGAACCCCGTGTACTACGTCCAGTACGCCCACGCCCGCATCGCCGGGATCCTTCGCAACGCCGGCGACCGCGCGGCCTCGTCGGAGCCGGGCGAGCTCGCCCCGGAGGAGCGCGAGCTGATCAAGCGCCTCGCCGACTTTCCGCTGATCGCCGCCGAGGCGACGCACCGGCGCGGCCCGCACGCGATCCCGACCTACGCGATCCGGGTCGCGGACGACTTCCACCGCTTCTACCACGAGCACCGTGTGCTCGACTCCGACGCGGAGGCGTTCCGGCTCGGCCTGTGCCGCGCGACGCAGTCCGTGATCGCGCGCTGCCTCGACCTGATCGGGGTCGACGCGCCCGATCGGATGTAGGCTCGCTCCCGGTCATGCCGCCGCGTGGCGTACCGGGGTTCGATCCGCCGCCTTCCGAGACGACGGACGTCCTGCGCAAGCTCTCGGCCGGCCTCGACGAGAAGATCCCGGCCAAGGTCGTCGACCGCAACCTCCTGATCGGAACCTGGAACATCCAGGCGCTCGGCCGCATCACGCCGCGCTGGAAGCCCAAGGACGACGACAGCCCGAAACGCAACCTCACCGACCTCTGCTGCATCGCCGAGATCGTCTCGCGCTTCGACGTCGTCGCTCTCGTCGAGGTGAAGCGCAACCTCGAGGCGCTGCGGCTGCTCATGGACGTCCTCGGCGAGGACTGGGGCTTCATCGTCACCGACACGGTCGAGGGGGAGCCGGGAAACGACGAGCGGCTGGGCTTCGTGTTCGACCGGCGGCGGATTCAGCTCGCAGGGCTGGCGGGCGAGATCGTCATTCCGGACAGCGAGCTCGCCGGCGCCGACGCGATCCTGCGCGACCAGTTCGCGCGCACGCCGTACGCGGTCAGCTTCCGGGCGGGCGACCAGGGCTTCACGCTCGTCTCGATCCACGTCATCTGGGGCGCGGGCGCGGCCGACCGGACGCCGGAGCTGCGCCGGTTCGCCAAGTGGCTCTCGGACGCGTCTCGAGATCCGGACGACTTCAACCGCAACATGATCGCGCTCGGCGACTTCAACATCGACCGCCACGACGATCCCAACTGGCGCGCGTTCGTCGTCGAGTACGGCCTGTCGCCGCCCGAGCAGCTGTTCAACCTCCCGCGCACCGTCGGGGACACGCCGGAGAAGCACTCGTACTTCGACCAGATCGCGTGGTTCACGACGGGCAAGGGCTCGGCGCTGACCCTGAACTACAGCGGCAAGGCGGGCGGGTTCATGTGGACGGACTACCTCCTCGTCGGCGAGCAGCGCCGCCGCAAGGAGTCGCGGATCTCCGACCACTACCCGCTCTGGGCGGAGTTCCTCCTGCGGGACTGACCGATGCCCGAGGTTCGAGCCAACGGCGTGTCGCTGTACTTCGAGGAGTACGGAGCCGGGGAGCCGATCGTCGGGATCCACGGGACCGGCAGCTCGATGGCGCTGTGGGAATCCGCCGCGACCGTGCTCGGACAGCACGGCCGCGCGATCGTCTACGACCGCCGCGGCTTCGGACGCAGCGCGCAACCCGCGCCGTTCGCCACGGACGTGCATCAGCAGGCGGACGACGCCGCGGCGCTCATCGCTGCCCTCGACGCCGCGCCGGCGATCGTGATCGGGCGGAGCCAGGGCGGCGAGATCGCGGTCGATCTCGCTCTGCGCTACCCGGACCGAGTTCGCGCGCTGGCGCTCCTGGAAGGCGGAGCGCTCGCGCTCGGCCCGCAGATGCAGGAATGGCTCGCGGACGTGGACGAGCAGGTCTTCGCCGCCGCGGAGCCGATGTCGACACGGTTGGAGAGACGATGATCCGTGCCGTGCTCGGCGACGAGGGCTGGGAGGCCTGGCCGGCCGAAGTGCAGGAGATCTTCACCGAGAACGGCCCGGGGATCGCGGCCGAGCATCGCGGCGGGCTGCTCGACGTCACGCCGGACGAGCTCCGGTCGATCGCCCATCAGGCGCTGATCGTCGGCGGCAAGGAGTCGGGCCCGGCCTTCGCCGAGGTGACGAATCTCATGGCCGCGTCGATGCCGAACGCCGAGGTCGAATGGGTCGAGTCCGGCCACGTGATCGACGCAGCGCATCCCGTCGTCCTCGACTTCGTCGACCGCGTGCTGGCGCGTCCGCTGCTCTAGGATCGGCGAGCATGCCCGTCCCTCCGGATCGCAACCTGGCGCTCGAGCTCGTCCGTGTGACCGAGGCCGCCGCGCTCGGTGCGGGGCGCTGGGTCGGCCGTGGAGACAAGATCGCCGCCGACCAGGCCGCCGTCGACGGCATGCGCGCCGTCCTCGACACGGTCACGATGCACGGCACGGTCGTGATCGGCGAGGGGGAGAAGGACGAGGCGCCGATGCTCTACAACGGCGAGGAGGTCGGCGACGGCCACCCGCCCGAGGTGGACGTGGCCGTCGATCCGCTCGAGGGCACGACGCTCACCGCCCGCGGCGCGCCCAACGCGATCGCCGTGATCGCGGTCGCCGAGCGCGGCACGATGTTCTTCCCGGGCGCAGCGGTCTACATGGACAAGATCGCCGCCGGCGCGGAGATCGCGAGCGCCATCGACCTCGATGCGTCGCCCGCTGAGAACATCGCCGCCGCGGCGAAGGCCAAGGGCGTCAAGCCGAGCGACATCTCCGTCACCGTCCTCGACCGCACGCGCAACGAGGAGCTGATCGCGGCCCTGCGCGACTGCGGCGCGAAGGTGAACCTCATCACCGACGGCGACGTCGCTCCCGCGATCGCGGCCGCGAACCCGCAGCGACCCGTCGACCTGATGATGGGCATCGGCGGAACCCCGGAGGGCGTCATCGCCGCTGCGGCGGTGAAGTGCCTCGGCGGCGCGGTGCAGGGACGGCTGTGGCCGCGCAACGACGAGGAGCGCCAGGCGCTCGTCGAGGCCGGCTACGACGTGGACAAGGTTCTCACCACCGACGACCTCGTCTCCGGCGACGACGTCTTCATGGCCGCGACCGGCGTCACCGACGGCGCGCTCCTCGACGGCGTCCGCTACACCCCCGGCGGCGCGGTCACCGACTCGATCGTGATGCGCTCCCGCTCAGGGACGGTTCGGAGAGTCCAGGCGTGGCACGAGCTCGAGAAGCTAGTCCGCTTCTCCGGGCGCGAGTACTAGGCCGCGACAGCCGACTCCATGTCCGCCGTGTAGCTCCCGGAGCGCGCAGCGCCGTTCAGCCGCGCGCGGTGCAGATACGCAGCCTGCGCCGCCGCGACGTTCTCCGCCTTGCCGGCCCACGCCTTCAGCGCGGGCGCCTGGAGCGCGCGGCCGTACGAGAACGACAGCTGCCACGGATGCGGCCCGAGCGCGTTCATCGCGTTCAGGTGGGCGGTCGCGTCCTCGTCGGTCTGGCCGCCGGAGAGGAACACGATCCCCGGCACCGCGGCCGGGACGTGGCGGTAGAAGCACTCCATCGTCGCCTGCGCGACCTCCTCGGCGCCGGCCCGCGACGACGCCTCGTAGCCGCGAGAGCACCATGTTCGGCTTGAGCAGCGTCCCGCTGAGCTCGACGCGCTGGTCGTGCAGCTCCGTGTAGAGCGCGTTCAGGGCACGGCCGGTCGCACTCGAGCTCTCCTCGAGCGTGTGCGTCCCGTCCTGGAGCACCTCGGGCTCGACGATCGGGACGATGTCGGCCTCCTGGCACAGCGCGGCGTAGCGGGCCAGCGCGTGCGCGTTCGTCCAGACGCAGTACTCGGACGGAAGCCCGCCGCCGATCGAGTACGTCGCCCGCCACTTGGCGAAGCGCGCGCCCAGCTCGGCGTACTCGGCGAGGCGCTCGCGCAGCCCGTCGAGGCCCTCGGTGACCGTCTCGCCCTCGGAGAGCGCCAGCGGCTTCGCGCCGGTGTCGACCTTGATGCCGGGGATGATCCCCTTGGAGGAGAGCACCTCGCGCAGCGGCGTCCCGTCGGCGGCGTCCTGGCGCAGCGTCTCGTCGAAGAGGATCACGCCGCTGATGTGGTTCTCGGATCCCTCGGCGCGGAACAGGAACTCGCGGTAGTCGCGCCGGTTGTCCTCGGTGGACTCCACGCCGATCGAGTCGAACCGCTTCTTGATCGTCCCCGAGGACTCGTCGGCGGCCAGAATTCCCTTGCCGTCCGCGACGAGCGCCTTCGCAGTCTCGTTGAGCTTCTGCAGATCCATCGTCCTCCTCCTTGCCTCTCCGACGAGGACGATTATCCCCGATTCAGGCACGGCGAAGCGGGCGCCTTCCCTCCGCGCCGAAACCGCGCTACTCTTCCGTCCCGAAACGGGGGGACGGCTATGCGGCGGCCTGTCCCTCCGTTTTTCTTGCGTCTAGCCGAAGAACCCGACGACCGTCTCGACCCGTGATTGCACGCGGTCGGAGAGCAGCGTCAGCGCAAGGATGATCGCGGGAGTGATGACCGCCAGAACGACCGCGTATTCGGTCATCGTCTGGCCGTCCTCCCGCTTCAGCTGTCGAACTGCACGCATGCGTCCACCTCCTGGTTGGCGGGCCGCACGCCCCCGTTCGAATCTGTCTATTTCTATTGTCGGGGGCGGAAGGGGATTCGGCTATCCCTCGCTAGAATGACCCGCGCGCGGACGTAGCTCAGTTGGTAGAGCATCAGCTTCCCAAGCTGAGGGTCGTGGGTTCGAGCCCCATCGTCCGCTCTCCCTCCGGAACAAATCTGCCGGACGCTGCGCGGCCGTCAGCGATTCGTTCCGGATTTCTGGTCTCCGAGGGCGGTTGTGAGCCGCGCCCGCCGGGTCGGTCGCGGCGGCATCGGGTTTCTCCGGGTAGCTGACGGGCAGAACCCTTCCGTGCTGCGGGGAGCCTGGTGAGCCGCTTCGTATCTGCGCTGGTCGTTCGGCTGCGCTGGCCGATCGTGCTCGCCTGGGTCGTCGCCGCCTGCGCGGTGGTCGTGTACCTGCCGAGCCTTCAGGAGGCCGGGGAGGAGACTTCGCTCCTCGGGCTCGTTCCCGCCGACGCGGCCGCGCTCGCCGCCGAGCGGCGGTCGGCTGAGCTCTTCGACGCGCCGGTCACGACGCAGACGCAGGTCGTCCAGCGCGATCCGGGTGGGCTCTCCGACGATGCGCTCGAGCGGGCCGGCAACCGGGCCCAGGCTGCGGAGGACGGCGAGTTCGGCTCGATCAAGGTCGTCCTTCCGCTCCCGAACGCGAAGGACGTCGTCCCGGCCTCGCGCGAGGACGGCACGACGATCGTGAACTACGTCTTCTTCGATCCGGCGGTCACCGGACTCTTCGAGCAGGAGCGCGAGACCGCGAGCTTCGCCGCGACCGAGTTCGGCGAGGGCGACGCGCTCGTCGGGATCACCGGCGCCGCGGCCGCCCAGGTGGCCGAATGGCGCGCGATCGAGGACGGCCTCCCATGGGTGACCGTCGCGACGATCCTGCTGATCGCCGTCGTCCTCGCGATCCACTTCCGCTCGCCGGTCACGCCGGCCGTGATCCTGGTCGGCGCCTCGGTCGCCTACGTCGTCTCGCTGCGCACGGTTGCGTGGATGGGCGACTGGATCGGGGTCACCATCCCGCGCGACGCCGAGCCGATCCTGGTGGTGCTCCTGCTCGGGGTCGTGACCGACTACGGGATCTTCTTCCTGCACGGGATGCGCGAGCAGCTGGACGCCGGCGCCGAGCGCGTCGACGCTGCCCAGGAGGCCACCGCTCAGTACCTGCCGATCGTGGTGACCGCCGGGCTGATCGTCGCGGGCGGAACCGCTGCGCTCATGGCCGGGCGGCTCGCGTTCTTCCGCGACTTCGGGCCGGGGATGGCGCTGACCGTGCTCGTGTCGCTCGTCGTCGCGATCACGCTCGTGCCGGCGCTCATGGCGATCCTCGGCCAGCGCGCGTTCTGGCCGCGCGGCCGCTCGGAGGAGAAGCCGGACGACCGGCCGAGCCGCGTCGCCTACTTCGTGACGGCGCGCCCGGTGGCGCTCGGCATCGCCGCCGTCGCCGTGGTCGGGCTCGTGCTCGCGGGACGCGGACTGCAGGAGACGCAGCTCGGCGTCACGCAGATCGCCGGCCTGCCGAGCGACTCGCAGCCGCGCCGCGCCCAGGACGCGGCCGCCAAGGGCTTCGCTCCGGGGATCCTCTCGCCGACCGTCGTGCTCGTCGAGAACGCCGGGGATGCCGACGCGCTCGGCCGCTTCGGGCGTGCGCTGGCGGAGGAGCCGGGGGTCGCCGCTGCGATCGGGCCGTCCTCGGAGACCGACGAGCGGCTGCGCGGACTCCTCGTCACGGACGACGGTGACGCGGCGCGCTTCCTCGTGATCCTCGCCGAGGAGCCGCAGGGAGGGCCGGCGATCGAAGCCGTGGAGGCGCTCCGCGACCGGCTGCCAGACGCTGCTCGCGGACGCAGGGCTCGGCGGCTCGACTGCAAGCCTTGCGGGGGACACCGCACTCGCCCAGGAGACCGTGGACACGATCACGGACGACCTGATCCGCATCGGGATCGTCGCGTTCCTCGTCAACTTCGTCTTCCTCGCGATCTTCCTGCGGGCGATCGTCGCGCCGCTCTACCTGGTGCTCGCGTCGACGCTCGGTCTCGCGGCCACGATCGGCCTGACGACGCTCGTCTTCCAGGGCTTCCTCGGACACGGCGAGCTGACCTACCACGTGCCGTTCGCCGTGGCCGTGCTGCTGCTCTCGCTCGGATCGGACTACAACGTGTTCCTCGTCGGGAGGATCTGGCAGGCGGCCGAGGACCAGCCGCTGCGCGAAGCGATCGCGACCGCGGCGCCGCGCGCCTCGCGGGCGATCGGCGTGGCCGGCCTCGCACTGGCGCTCTCGTTCGCCACGCTCGCGTTCATCGATCTGCGGCAGTTCCGGGAGTTCGCGTTCGCGATGTGCGTCGGCGTCCTGATCGACGCCTTCGTCATCCGCGCGCTGCTCGTGCCCGCGCTCGTCTCCCTCTTCGGAGACCTGAGCTGGTGGCCGCGCTCGCGCAAGGCGGCCGGTGTTCGAGCCGCGCCCGAGCCGTCCTAGCGCTCGGACTTCCTAGCTGCCCGCCGAGGCCGGTTCAGGGTTGAACCGAACCGTCCGTCGGCGTACCTTCCTGGAGATGGAAGGACATCGCAGGCCAGCGACCGGATTGACGGCGGTAGTGCTCACCGCAGTGGCGCTGCTCGCGTTTGCGGGCGTGGCGCACGCCCAGCGAGCGCCGTCGACGGGAGACGGCGTCCCGACGGGCCAGATGGGCGCCCAGATGTTCAACTACGGCGGCTACCTCAACAACGGGGGGAGCATCGGCGCCGCCAACCCCATCACGGGCGTCTCCGTCGACTGTCTGACCTCCACGACGACGCCCTGCCGGCGGGAACGGCTCGAGCGGCTCTTCGCCTACCTCCAGTTCAAGGGGGTCACGAACATCGAGCTGTTCGGCCATTCCGGCTTCCCCGCGACCACCGACATCCCGGGCCTGCAGGCGTACCGGTCCTTGCTGGACGAGTACGGTCTGCACGCCGGCGGCTGGCACGGCGACATGAGCGAGGGCAACTGGGCCGCTCGCATCCTCGCGGGCAAGATCCTGGGCGTCGATTACCTCGGCTCGGGTGGCACGCCCGCCCCCGGCATCGCGACCTACGCGAACACGCTCGCGACCGCCGAGACGCTCAACCGGCTCGGCAAGCGGTCGGTCGAGGCAGGAGTGGGTCCGGCGTACTTCCACAACCACCAGACTGGAGTTCACGACCCAGTACATGCACGACGGCGAGCTGACCACCGTCTTCGACATCCTCCTGGAGGAAACCGATCCCCGGTACGTCGTGGCCGAGCTCGACGTGCTCTGGGCCGCCGACGCGTTGGGGGACATCACCGGCGCGCAGGTCGCCGCTCTCATCAACAAGTGGTACACGCCCGCGGCGGGTCAGACCCCGGCCTCGTCGCGCGTACAGCTGCTGCACATGAAAGACGGCATCAACATCGATGACGTCGGTAACGCCAGCCCGCGTGCCATCGGCACGGGCGAGCTGGACTTCCTGCCCATCCTGGCCGCCGCCAAGGGCAAGGTTCGCTACTACCACCAGGAGCAGGACGGCGGAACGACCACCGACGCCGAGACGAGCTTCAACAACCTGAAGGGCATCAACACGGCGGTCGTCCCGACGCTACTCGCGCTACCGCGGACGTTCCAGTCGGTGCGGCCGGGGGAGGAATCGCAGATCGTGGCGGTGCTCGTCGAAAACACCGGCGACGTTCCTCTGACCATCACCGACATCGCGGTCGAACAGCATGCGCTCGACGCGCCTTCTGCCGCGGACTTCCACATCGTCGGCGAGAACTGCACGGCTGCCGGCGGCGGTGGACCCTTGTGGACGCGCGGCATCTGCGTGGTGAACGTCGTCTTCGAACCTCTGCGTTCGACCGCGACGTCGGTCGCCCGCCTGCAGTTCACGTCGAACTCGGATGACGCGGCGAACAGCGTGCTGCTTGCGGCCACGAGCCTGAACAACCTGCCGGTCGTCACGAAGCCGGCCAATCAGGCGGCGTCACGCGGCGTCGGCAAGTTCTTCTCGCTGGGCTCGTTCACCGACCTCGGCGCCGACGGTCCCTGGAACGTCGAGGTCGACTGGGGCGACGGCAGCCCGCACACGCTCTCCCTCGCCTCCGCGCCGGGAGCCCTCGGCCTCGCGTCACACGTCTACGCGGCTTCGGGAACCTACGCCGTCGTCGTCAAGGTGACGGACGAGGACCTGGACTTCGGGCAGGCGTCGTTCCAGATCAAGGTCACGCCCCAGTGTGTCGTTCCCAAGCTCCGGAACAAGACCCTCAGCGCCGCGAAGAGCGCCCTCCGCGCCGCGAACTGCCAGCTCGGGAAGGTGACGACGGCCTTTTCGAGCACGATCAAGAAGGGCCGCGTCATCAAGCAGGCGAAGGCGCCGGGCGCCCGCCTCGCCGAACGGGACGAAGATCGGCCTGACGATCAGCAAGGGCCGTCGGCCCTAGGCGGCCGCGGGCGAAACCGAAGCAACAGGCTCACTCGCGACGATTAGTAGGCTCGCCTGGTGAGCTCTTGGTTCCCAGCCTCTCTTCGCCGCCGGCGGCTCCCGAGGCCCGAGCCGGTCGAGACGGAGATTGAGCGCCGCGTCGATGCAGTGCTCGACTCGCTCGCCGGCGAGCGGAACGCCGAGCCGCTCTGGATCGAGGTTCGCCGACTCGTCGGGAACGAGCTGACCGTGCTCTGGCGCGACGGGAAGCTCCAGGGGAAGAAGCTCGAGGAGGCGTTCTTCGTGCGCTGCGACCGGACGACGATGACTCAGGCCGATCTCGATGCCGGGCGGCTCGTCGTGCTGGTCGGGTTCGCGCCGGTCAAGCCCGCCGAGTTCGTGATCTTGCGCTTCCAGCGTCCGCGCGGCTAGCGCGCCCGCGCGGGCCCCGGCGCCTCGTGCGGGCCGCCCTCGACCTCCATGTGCGGCAGCCAGTCGAGCCAGCGCGGGAGGTACCAGTTCCACTTGCCGAGGATGGTCATCGCCGCCGGCACGAGGACGGAGCGGACGATCGTCGCGTCGATGAGGAGCGCGATCGCGATCCCGAAGCCCATCTGCTGGAACATGACGAGCTCGCCCATCGCGAAGCCGAGGAAGACCGCGACGATGATCAGCGCGGCGCCGGTGATGATCCGCGCGGTCGAGCGTGATCCCGAACTCGATCGCGTCGTTCGTGTCGCCGGTCTGCGAGTAGCGCTCGCGGATGCGGCTGAGCAGGAACACCTGGTAGTCCATCGAGAGCCCGAACAGGACCGCGAAGAGGAAGAGCGGCACCCAGGCCTCGACGATGTCCACCTGCTGGAAGCCGAGAAGGCCGGTGCCGATGCCGTGCTGGAAGACGAGCACGAGCAGCCCGTAGGTCGCGCCGACCGAGAGCAGGTTCAGCAGGATCGCCGTGCCCGCGATGACGATCGAGCGGAACGCGACCGTCAGCAGCACGAAGCTGAGGCCGAGCACGAACACGAGCACGATCGGCAGCCAGTGGTTCATCACGTCGAAGTAGTCGATGTTCTCGGCGGTCGTGCCGCCGACGAGCACCGTGGCGTCGGTTCCCTCGAACGCGGCGGGGACGATACTCGCTCGCGCAGCCGCTTCGACCGCGTCGACGGCCTGGTCCGAGAGCGGATCGGCCGAGACCGGGACGCTGATCACCGCGACGCCGTCGCCCTCGTTCGACCGTCGGGTCGCCGAATGCGTCGTCGGCGGCGAGCTCGTCCTCGAGCCGCTCGATGCCCTGCGCCGTCGGTTCGCCCTGGACGACGATGCGAGCGGGATCCGATCCCGCGCCCGGGAACGACTTCTCGAGCGCGAGGAAGCCCTGCTTGGAGACGAGCGAGTCGGGGAGCGTGCTGACGCCGGCGGCGCCGATGTTCATGCTGAACACGGGCAGCGCGGCCGCGACGAGCAGTCCGGCGGCGACCGCGAAGGAGAGCACCGGCCGTCGCATGACGCGGCGGACGATCGTGCCCCAGAAGCGGCTCTCCTGCACCTCGCCCTCGTCGAGCTCACGGGCGATGAACGGGATGCGCAGGCGGTTCACGCGGTCGCCGAGCAGGCTCAGCACGGCCGGGAGGAGCGTGATCGCGGCGACGACCGAGACGATGCCGACGAGGATCGCGCCGGTGGCGAGCGAGCGCATGATCGTGTTCTGGACGAGCAGCAGGCCGCACATCGCGAGCACGAACGCGCTGCCGCTGAAGAGCACCGCGCGGCTGGCCGTGGCGCCGGTGGCGGCGATCGCCTCGGTCTTCTCGCGGCCGCGCGCTCCGCTCCTCGCGGAAGCGGGAGACGACGAAGAGCGCGTAGTCGATCCCGAGCGCGAGGCCCATCCCCGTGAGCATGTTCACGACGAAGAACGAGAGCGCCCACTGCTGGCCGACGATCGCGGTCAGGCCGAGCGCGACGATGATCGAGACGATCGCGAGCAGGAGCGGAATCGTCGCGGCGACGGCGGCCCCGAAGACGAGCAGCAGGATGATCAGCGCCGCCGGGAGCCCGTAGCGCAGCTCGCCCTTCTGGAGGTCGCTCTCCGAGAGCTTCTCGAAGTCGCGGTCGATCGTGTTCGAGCCGGTGACGCGCGACCTCGAAGCCGTCTTGGCCGTCGAACTCGTCGACGAAGGCGTAGCAGATCCGTCGAGCGGCTTCTTCCTCGTCGCCGTTGAGCTCGATGGGCAGCATGACCGCGTGCTGATCTGCTGAGACCGTCGCATCTCCGACGCCGATCGCCTCGAGCGAACTCAGCGCTGCGTAAATCGGCATCGACTCATCCCAGTGCCTCGGACGTCAACTCCTCGTTCCTGACCACTAGGAGCTCGGTCGCCTGGGCCTGGTGCGGCAGCGACTCGCCGGCGAGTCGTTCAGCCCGCAGCGACTCGGGGTTGTTCGTGACCGTGGCCTCGCTCGTCAGGCCGTCTCCGAGGAACATGCCCGACGACCACGAACGCGACGACGATCGCGGCGATCCAGGCTCCGATCGTCCGCCACGGATGCGCCGCGGCTGCGCGGGCGAGGCGCTCGGTCATGCCACTGTTCTAACAAAGCCCCGCCCGGCCGAAGGGTGGTAGCGTCACATCGTGGGCTCCGAGGGGTATTCCGCGGCTTCACTCGTGCTCGTGGGAGCCTCCCACCGCACCGCTTCGCTCGACCTGCGTGAGCGGTTGCATTTGGCTCCGGATGCGGCGTTCGAGGTCGTCGCTCGGCTCGCGGAGGACGGTCTCGAGGCGGTCGTCCTGTCGACCTGCAACCGCACCGAGCTGTACGTCGCAAGTGACGATCCGGACGTTGCCGCGGCACGTGCCCGGGCCGTGCTCGGCGACGCCGACTTCCTCATGGAGCTGCGCGGCGTCGACGCGGCGCTGCATCTCTTCCGCGTCGCCGCGGGGCTCGACTCGTTGCTACCGGGCGAGTCGCAGATCCTCGGCCAGGTGCGCGAGGCCTACGAGCTCGCTGCCCAGGCCGATGCGACCGGGCCGGTGCTCAGCCGTGCGTTCGAGCTGGCGCTCCATGCGGGCAAGCGCGTCCGGCACGAGACCGGGGTGGGGACGCTGCCCGCCGCGATTCCCGCCGCTGCTGCGGCGCTCGCGCGAGCGGACGGTCGGACCGCTCGCCGGCAAGCGGATCCTCCTGATCGGCGCCGGGAAGATGGGCTCGCTCGCGGCAACCAGCTTTCTGGAACGCGGAGCCGAGAAGGTCTTCGTCGCGAACCACCGGATCGAGCGCGCCGAGAAGCTCGCCACGCAGTTCGGGGGCGAAGCGGTTCCCTGGGATCGGATCACCGAGGAGCTCGAGCGCGCCGACGTGGTGCTCAGCTCGACGCGCTGCCCGGTCGTGATCCTCCACGCGGAGCAGGTCGAGGCGGCGCTTCGGGCTCGCGCCGGACGGCCGCTCCTGCTGGTCGACATCGCCGTCCCGCGCGACCTCGATCCGGCGATCGCCGACTTGCCCGGCTGCCGGCTCTACGACCTCGATGCGCTCGGGCCGGAGGCGGGCGACGCGATCGCTCACCAGGAGCAGCAGGTCGCAGCCGCCGAGGACGTCGTCCGCGAGGAGGCGGTCGAGTTCGGCGCGTGGCTCGCGTCGCTCGAGGTCGCGCCGATCGTGGCCGCGCTGCGCCAGCGGGCGGACGAGATCCGCGCCAACGAGCTGGCCCGTGCGCAAGGTCGGCTCGGCGGGCTCAGCGACGCCGAGCGCCGGTCGGTGGAGACGCTGACCGCGCAGATCGTCTCGAAGCTCCTCCACGAGCCGACGGTGCGGATGAAGGAAGGCCCGCCCGAGCACGCCGAGGCCGTCCGCGAGCTGTTCGCGCTGGATGACTGACCTGTACCGGCGCGCCCTGGCGCGCATCCCCGGCGGCGTCAACTCGCCCGTGCGGGCGATGCGGGCGGTCGGGCTCGACGCGCCGCTCTTCGCCGAGCGCGGGGCGGGCGCATTTCTCGAAACGGCGGACGGGGCGCGCTACGTGGACTGGGTCATGTCGTGGGGGCCGCTGCTCTTCGGGCACGCCGATCCCGAGACCGTGCGCGCCGTGACCGCGGCGGCCGAGGACGGCACGACCTTCGGCGTCTCGACGCGCGCCGAGGTCGAGCTCGCCGAGGAGATCTGCGACGCGGTGCCGTCGATCGAGATGGTGCGGCTCGTCTCCTCGGGCACGGAGGCGACGATGAGCGCGCTGCGGCTCGCCCGGGCGGCGACCGGGCGCGACCGGATCGTCAAGTTCGCCGGCGGCTATCACGGACATGTCGACGCGCTGCTCGCCGAGGCGGGCTCGGGCGTCGAGACGCTGGGGATCCCGTCGACGCCCGGCGTCCCCGCGGCGGTCGCCGCGGACACCGTGGTCGCGCCGTACAACGTCGTTCCCTCGCTCGACGCGTCGGTCGGCGGCCGTGATCGTCGAGCCGGTCGCCGGGAACATGGGCGTCGTTCCGCCCGAGCCCGGGTTCCTCGAAGGCCTGCGGGCCGAGTGCGACCGCGTCGGCGCGCTGCTCGTGTTCGACGAGGTGATCACCGGCTTCCGTGTCGCTCGCGGCGGGGCGCAGGAGCGGTTCGGCGTGCGGCCCGACCTGACCGTTCTCGGAAAGATCGTCGGCGGCGGTCTCCCGGTCGGCGCGTTCGGCGGCCGGCGCGACCTGATGGAGCTGCTCGCGCCGGCGGGCGACGTGTACCAGGCGGGGACGCTCTCCGGAAACCCGCTCGCGACCGCGGCCGGGCTCTCGGTGCTGCGGCGGCTGCGCGACCCCGGGGTGTACGAGGAGCTCGAGGCGCGCTCGGCGCGGCTGGCCGACGGGCTCGCTTCGTCGGGCGCCTGCGTGCAGCGCGTCGGCGCGATGCTGACGCTCTTCTGCCAGGCGGGCCCGGTGCGGAATCTGGAGGAAGCCCGTGCGAGCGACACGGAGCAGTTCGCCGCGCTCTTCCGCCATCTGCTGGAGCGCGGCATCTACATCGCGCCCTCCCAGTTCGAGGCGTGGTTCGTCTCACTCGCCCACGGCGATGACCGAGATCGACCGGACCGTCGAAGCGGTCGCCGAGTTCTTCGCTGTGGACTGATCGGCACGGATCCGGCGCATTCGGCGCCAGACACGTGCGACTTTCCGTCTTAGGCTTTACGCCGTAGGCGGGCGGGATCGGGAACCCGATGTCACACGCGCGCAGGAGTGCTCTTAGGACGGCTCAGGATTCATGCGCCAGGAGATCCTCCACCGTCTCGCGGCGGCGGATCTCTCTCGCTTCGCCGCCCGCGACCAGCACCGCTGCCGGGCGCGGGACTGCGTTGTACTGCGACGCCATCGCGAGCGTGTACGCGCCCGTCGCCGGAACCGCCAGGACGTCGCCGCGCCGCGGCTCCGGCAGCGGCACGCCCGACGCCAGCACGTCGCCCGACTCGCAGTGCTTGCCGGCGACGGTGTAGAGCCCGTCCGGCTCCGCGTCGAAGCGACCGGCCACCGCCACCGCCGGCTCCGCGTCGTAGAGCTGCGGGCGCGGGTTGTCCGACATGCCGCCGTCGATCGCCACGTACGTCGTCGCTTCCGACGCCTGCTTGACGACGCCGACGCGGTAGAGCGTCACGCCGGCGGGCCCGACGACCGACCGCCCGGGCTCGACGATGAGCTCCGGCTCCGGCAAGCCCGGCCGCCGCCCACCGATCCGCCACACGGCCGCGCACGACACCCACGAACTCGGCGATCCCGGGAACGGAATCGTCGGGGCGGTACCGGATCCCGAGCCCGCCGCCCACGTCGAGGATGCGCGGCGTCCAGTCGAGCTCCGCGCGGCACGACGCCGAGAACTCCGCCGCCCAGTCCACGCTCGCCCGCGCCGAGTCCGTGTCCCGAAGCTGCGAGCCGAGGTGCACGTGGATGCCCGCGACGTCGAGCCCGGCGCTCAGCGCGTCGGCGATCGCCGCGGCCGCCGACTCCGGCGGCAGCCCGAACTTCGAGCCGTGGTGGGCCGTGCGGATCGAGGCGTGCGTGTCGACGTCGATCCCCGGCGTCACGCGCACGAGCACGCGCCGGACGCCTGTCGAGACCGCGCGCTCGACCTCGTCCGCCGCGTCGAGCACCACGTACGCAACGTCGGCCGCCGCTTGCAGCTCCTCGTCGCTCTTGTTGTTGCCGTGCATGACGATCCGCTCCGCGGGAACGCCGGCCCGCCGAGCGAAGGCGAGCTCACCGAGCGTCGAGACGTCCGCGCCCAGGCCCTCCTCCGCAAGGCGGGAGATCACGGCCACGTTGGGGAACGCCTTGACGCTGTACGCGACGAGCGCGTCCGGCGCGGCCGCGCGGTAGGCCCGCGCCCGAGCGACCAGCGTCTCCTCGCAGTAGACGACGAGCGGCGTCCCGAAGCGCTCAGCGAGCTCGGACGCCCGCAGACCGCCGAGCGTCAGCTCGCCGTCTGAGACCGAGGCCGAGTCGGGGAAGAGATCGAGCACTGCTCGCATCTTGGCCCGCCCGCGCGGACCGTGCACGCCTGAGCTAGTACCCGATGCGGACGACGCGGACCGTGACCTTGATGGTCGTGGTCTTGAATCCGGCCTTCGTCCCGCGGAAGTAGATGACGCCCTTCTTCTTCGGCTTCACCTTGACGATCACGCGGCCGTTGGCCTTCGTCTTCACCGTTCGCGGCCTTGAGGCCGGCGCCCCAGATCCGGACGGACACGCCGGGAATCGGATCGAGGCTCGTCGTCGCGATGACGGTCAGGTTGCCCGTCCGGCCGCGGACCGGGGAACCGAGCGTCCGCAGGCGCAGCGGCTGGTCGAGGCCGAACTGCTGCACCGGGCTGAAGTCGCCGACGTTCGCGTCCGCGTCCACGGCGGCGACGCGCCAGTAGAGCTTGCCGCCGTCGGTGTAGTCGCGCTGCGAGAGGAGCGGCGCGTGGTTCGTCGCCTCGGTGGTCATGTTCTCGACGAAGTTGTCGAAGTCGGGCCTCGTGGAGACCTGCACGCGGTAGTTCTTCGCGCCCATGCGCGGGTTCCAGGAGAGGACGACGTGCTCCTTGGTGACGTCGGCCGAGGCGCCGCCCGGCTCCGGGATCGTGCGCGCGAAGGCCATGAGCGTCGAGTACGGCCCGTGGACGACCGCGCCGGTGCGCGTCGGGAAGTTCGCGCGCGCCTGGAGGTGGAAGATCCCGATGCCGGTCATCTTCGTCGGCGTGAACGCATGCGTCGGCAGGTTCGAGAAGTTCCGCTCGTCGCCGTCGGCCTCCTCGGCGTGGACGTCGTAGGAGACGGCGCCGGGGACGGGCGTCCAGGCGAGCGTCGGCAGCTGTGCGCCGCTCGTCGGGTTGTCCGGATCGGGCGACGGCGCGGGCAGCTGCTTCTGGAACGTGCCGGTCGCCGACCACGTCAGGCCGACCGTCTGCGACGTGCCGTCGTCGGCATCCGCGCGGACGCGCCAGTAGATGATCGTGTCCGCCGGGTACGTGGTGTCGCTCGTGTACGCGGTCGAGTCGGTGACGATGTCGTCGATCAGGTTCGCGAAGCTCGGGTCCTGGGAGACCTGGATGCGGTAGCGGCGCGCGGCCTCGGTCGTCGTCCAGCGGAAGACGGTCGTGCCGGTCGAGATCGCGCCGGGGAGCGGGGCGACCTGGTTGGGCGGCGCCGACTGCTTGTGGAAGTTCGGGCACGACGCCGGCGAGCGGATCGGCGGAGACGCCGCTGCCGTTCGCGCCGGTCGCGGGGAGGACGGCCCAGTAGTACGACGTCAGCTCGTCCGGGTAGGTGCGCGCGGAGTTGCCGGTGCGCGGCGCGTAGGCGGGGACCCGCGTGAAGGCGTAGTCGACGAGGTTCGTGAAGGACGGGTCGCGCGCGACGATGACGAAGTAGCTCTGCGCGCCGGGGATCGCCTTCCACGTGAAGAGCGGCATCCGGCCGATCGTGACGCCCGTGAGCGGCTCGACGTAGTCGGTCTCGCCCAGCGAGCACGGCGTGCACGGGCCCGGGAGGGAGGGCTCCACCCACGTGAACGCGGCCGTGTTGTTCGCGGGGAGGTACGTCCAGTCGCCGAGCGCCGTCGGGCCGTTCGTCGTCGAGGAGCGGTCGGACGGGCGGACGCGCACGCAGTACGTGTTGCCCGGGACCATCGTCGGCGTGTCCGCCGAGACCGAGGCCGGGTTGGGGAACGGCTTGACGTTGTTCCAGCTCGAGCCGAGCGGCGACCACGAGGTCGTCGCGGTCGTGCTCACCCAGTGCTCGTTCATCGAGTGCGTCCAGTTGCACGCGCCGTCCTCGAACGGCGTGACGTCGACCTGGTAGGTCGAGGCGCCGGCGACGGGATTCCAGCTGAGCACCGGCGTGCCGGTCGTCAGCGGATAGCCGACGGTACCCGGGGCGACGCCGTTGTGGGGATCGCCGAGGTTGTCGCGCAGGCGGAGGTTCTTGACCGTGGGAGCAGTCGTCGGCGGCACGTTCGCGAAGGTCTGGGTGAACGTCGGCCCGAGGTTCCAGAGGCCGGCGTTGTCCGAGGCGTCGATCGCGCGGATGCGCCAGTAGTACGTGTTGTTGTCGAGCTGCACGAGCGGTGAGAGCGACAGCCCGAGGGTGGTCGTGTTCGAGCCGATGCGAAGCGGGGAGCAGCACACCTTCGAGCCGGGCGCGAAGTCGGAGGAGGAGTTGACCTCGACCTCGTAGCCCGCGGCGCCGGGAACGGCCGTCCAGGAGAACGACGGATCGACGATCTCGGGCGCGGGCGCGAGGTCGGTGAAGCTCGGCGTCGTGGTCGACGGCCAGGCCCAGACGAAGGACGCGGTCGTCGCGGGCGTTCCTGCGTGCCCGGCGGCGTCGAGCGGGGTGATCGACCAGTAGTAGGTGCCCGGCGCGAGCGGCGCCGAGAGCGTGAAGCTCGTCGCCGACGTCTTGACCGGGCCGTTGTCCCACACGATCGACCCGAGCGCCGGGTCGGTCGCGAGCTTGATCTGGTACTCGCTCGCGCCGGCGACGGGCGACCACTCGAGCCTGAACGCGTCCGACGGATAGGTGAGCGTCGCGCCGTTGCGCCGGCGAGAGGAGGGACGGCTTGCCCGTCCAGGCCATCTCGAGGGTTCGCGTCGCCGTCCACGGGCCGACGGCGCCACCTGCCGTGACGGCGCGCACGTGCCAGTAGTAGGTGCCGTTCGCGATCGACTCGTCGAGCGTCGCGCGCGTGTTGCGTGTCGTGATGTAGGCGATCGAGGAGTCGAACCCGGCGTTCGCGGCCAGCTCGAACTCGTACTTGTCCGCGCCCGCGACGGGATCCCACGCGAAGACGGGCAGCGACGAGACGGTCGCGCCCGGAGCCGGCCCGGTCGCGTTCGGCGTGGCGAGCGCGGCGCCGGCAGCCCCGATCGACGCGAGCGCGAGCACACCTGCGACACCGACGAGAACGGTGCGGCGAAGCCTGGATTTGCGGTGCGGCATGGGATCCATCAGTCGAGAAGCCCTGCCGCTAGGGCTCGCTGCGAGTTCCTACGTCAGAAGGTCGCCTGATCGACCGCAGGCCGCTATCCCTCTCGGGAGGGGTTGGCGGGCGGAATCCTGAGTGTTTCTGCCGTTCCGACGGCAACGAGGGGGTGTTGCATCGGCGCCGAACCGGGGATAGACAGAAGATGGAAGAGCCCCACGCTGTGACGGATACCGCGAAAGACCAGGTCGAAGCGTTCCTCGCGCGCGGGGAGGAGCAGGGCTGCCTCGAGCTGACGGAGGTGAACACGTTCGTGCAGACGCTCGAGCTGGATGACGATGCGACGGAGACGCTCTTCGAGGAGCTCGAGGCGCGTCACGTCGAGCTGCGCGACGACTGCGGGCGCAAGGGCGAGGACGCCCACTACGTGAACGGCGAGCTCGCGACGTCGACCACCGACGCGCTCCAGCTCTTCCTCAACGAGGCGGGGCGCTACCCGCTACTCACCGCCGCCGAGGAGATCGAGCTCGCGAAGCTGATCGAGAAGGGCGACCAGGCCGCGAAGGACCGGATGGTCAACTCGAACCTGCGCCTCGTCGTCTCGATCGCGAAGCGCTACCAGGGCCACGGCCTGTCGCTGCTCGACCTGATCCAGGAAGGGATCATCGGGCTCATCCGCGCCGTCGAGAAGTTCGACTGGCGCCGCGGGTTCAAGTTTTCGACCTACGCGACGTGGTGGATCCGCCAGGCGGTGCAGCGCGGCGTCGCCAACAAGGCGCGCACGATCCGGATTCCCGTCCACATCGTCGAGCGCGAGCAGCGCATCGGCCGCGCCGAGCGCGAGCTGGTCGTGAAGCTGGAGCGCGAGCCGACCGACGACGAGCTGGCCGAGGCCACCCGGCTTGACGGCGGACCAGGTGCGCGAGGTGAAGCGCGCCCCGCGCTCGGTGACGAGCCTCGACAAGCCGGTCGGAGACGACGACGGCGGCTCGCTCGGCGACCTGCTCGCCGGGCACAGCGACGGGCCCGAGGAAGAGGTCAACGTGTCGCTCCGCGAGGAGGCGCTCGGCCGTGCGCTGGCCGATCTCCCGCAGCCGGAGCGCGACGTGATCCGCATGCGCTTCGGCCTGGGCGGCGAGGAGCCGGCGTCGCTCGCCTCGATCGCGTCCCGGCTCGGGATCACGAGCGAGCGCGTCCGCGCGATGGAGCACGACGCGCTGGAGCACCTGGCGATGAGCCGCGAGCTCGAGGCGCTCGGCGAAGCGGCCTAGCCGCCCCGCGCGGAACCGGCACGAAATCGGCACAGACGCGTGCGCCGGAAGCGGCTACCGTCGAAGGCGGGTTTGCGGGTGGAGGGAACTTCCTCCCCTCCCTGGGTGGGGGTTTCACGCGCGAGGGATGCACGAACATACGTTCGCTATGCTTGAAGCGTGAAGGCGACGTACCTCGAGGACACCTGCAAGTCGGCGCTGAACCGCGTGCCCGACGCCGCCCGCGTGCCGTACCGCTGGACGATCAACCCGTACCGCGGCTGCACGCACGCCTGCCACTACTGCTTCGCGCGCGCCTTCCACAGTTACCTCGACCTGGGCGTCGGCGAGGACTTCTCGACCAAGATCGTGGTCAAGACGAACCTCGTCGAGGTGCTCCGCCGCGAGCTCGCGGCGCCGAAATGGACGGGCGAGCCGATCGCCATGGGCACCGCGACCGACCCGTACCAGCAGTGCGAGGGGCGCTATCCGCCTGACGCGCGGCGTGCTCGAGACGCTCATCGACGCACGCAACCCGCTCTCGATGCTGACCAAGTCCACGCTCGTCATGCGTGACCTCGATCTCTTCACGCGCCTGGCGGAGGTGGCCGACGTCAGCCTCGCGATGAGCGTCGGCACGCTCGACGAGGAGGTCCGCCGCGTGGTCGAGCCGGGAACGCCGCCGGCACGCAAGCGCCTCGAGATCCTCGCGCGCTTCGCCGACGCTGGGATCCGCACCGGCGTGCTCGTCGCGCCGATCCTCCCGGGTCTCACCGACGACGACGCGCACCTGGAGGAGACCCTCGCCGCGGTCGCCGAGGCCGGCGTGCAGTGGGCGGTCGGGATCCCGCTGCACATCCGGCCGGGGATCCGCGCGCACTTCGATCCGTGGGTGCGCGAGACGTATCCGCTGCTCGCCGCCCGCTACCGCCAGCTCTACGGCCCGCGGGCGTACGCGCCCCGCGCGTACACGGAGGAGCTGAACGCGCGGTTCGCCGAGCTGCGCGCCAAGTACGGCCTCGGAAGCGGCACGCGGTTCGAGCCGCGGCCCGCGCCGTCGAACCAGCTCGCGCTCGCCGTCTAGAGCGTCCGCGAGGACCAGAGGAACGCGGCGAGGAGCACCGTCGACACGGAGACGACGAGTCCGATGATCCAGCCCCGCACGTCCTGCCAGCCGAGCAGCGCACCTAGGACGACCCCGATCCCGATGATCCCGCCGGTCGCGACCGCGCGCATCGTGTACGACTCGAACCGGCGGCGCACCGAGCGGTTGGGCAGGAACGATTCCGGCTCCTGCTTCGGCGTCTCCATGCCGGAAGTCTACGACCCGGGCGCCGGGATCCCGTTCGCCGCGATGACCTCGCGGTACCAGTGCGCGCTCGCCTTGGGCACGCGCTCCTGCGTCTCGAAATCGACGTAGAAGATCCCGAAGCGCTTCGAGTAGCCGTACGACCACTCGAAGTTGTCGAGGAGCGACCAGAGGAAGTAGCCGTGCACGGAGACGCCCTCGGCGATCGCCCGATGGATCGCGGCGAGGTGCTCCTGGACGTAGAGGACGCGAGGCTCGTCCTGGATCGTGCCGGCCGGATCGACCTCGTCCTCGAACGCGGCGCCGTTCTCCGTGATGAGGAGCGGGATGCCCGGATACTCGCGCCCGACGCGGTCGAGGAGCTCGAAGAGACCGGCCGCGTCGATGTGCCAGCCCATCGCCGTGTGCGGGCCGGGCTGCGCGGGGAACTGCACGTTCTCGGCGCCGGGCCACGGCGTCGCCTCGCTCGCGGCATGTCCGTCGGCGACGACGCGCTCGCCCTGTCCGCCGTAGGCCTCCACGAGCGTCGGCGTGTAGTAGTTGACGCCGAGCACGTCGATCGGCTGGGCGATCTCCGCCTCGTCGCCCGGGCGCACGAACTCCCACTCGGTGATCGAGCGCGTGTCCTCGATCACGTCGACCGGATAGCGGCCGCGGAAGAGCGGTTCGAGGAAGATCCGGTTCGCGAGCCCGTCGATGCGGCGCGCGGCGTCGAGGTCGGCCTCGGATTCGCTCACGGCGCGAACGGCGGCGAGGTTCAGGGTGATCGAGAGCTTCGGATCGGCGAGCTCGGACCTGATCGCCCGCGAGCCGAGCCCGTGCGCGAGGAGAAGGTGGTGCGCCGCGGCCAGCGAGGCCGCGGGCTCGGTGCGGCCGGGCGCGTGCACGCCCGAGCCGTAGCCGAGGAATGCCGAGCACCACGGCTCGTTGAAGGTCGTCCAGACGTCCACGCGGTCGCCGAGCGCCCGGGCGACGACGGCCGCGTACTCGGCGAAGTGCGCCGCCGTGTCGCGGTTCGGCCAGCCGCCGGCGTCCTCGAGCTCCTGCGGGAGATCCCAGTGGTAGAGCGTCACGACCGGCTTGATCCCGTTCTCGAGCAGCTCGTCGGAGAGCCGCCGGTAGAAGTCGAGGCCGCGCTGGCTGGCAGCTCCCGTGCCGCCGGGAATGACGCGCGACCAGGAGATCGAGAACCGGTACGCCTCGATCCCGAGGTCGCGCATGAGCGCCACGTCGGAGCGGTAGCGGTGGTAGTGGTCGGCCGCGACGTCCCCGTTGTCGCCGTCGACGCACTTGCCCGGCGTGTGGCTGAACGTGTCCCAGATGGACGGCGTGCGCCCGTCCTCGTGGATCGCGCCCTCGATCTGGTACGACGCGGTCGCGACGCCCCAGAGGAAGTCCGGCGGGAACGTGAGGCGGCCGGCCTCGCCCGCCACCAGGTCGACGTCGGTGCGGGTCATCCCTTGACCGCGCCTTCCATGATCCCGCCGACGATCTGCCGGCCGAGCAGGACGAAGACGATCAGCACGGGCACGGTGCCGACGAGCGTCGCCGCCATGATCACCGAGTGGTCCGGGACGTAGCCGTTCCCGATCGAGTTGAGCGCCACCTGCACGGTCGGGTTCGAGCTGGTCAGCGCGATGATCGGCCAGAAGAAGTCGTTCCAGGCCATGAGGAACGTGATCATCCCGAGCACCGCCATCGCCGGCCGCGCGGCCGGAAGGACGATCGAGCGGAAGATCCGGAAGGTGGACGCGCCGTCGATCGCGGCCGCCTCGAGCAGCTCCGTCGGGATCGCCGACACGAGGTACTGGCGCATGAACACGACCCCGAAGGCGCTCACGAGCGTGGGGAAGATCACCGCCTGGAGGTGGTTCACCCACTCGAGCTTCGCCATCAGCATGAACAGCGGGATGACGCCGAGCTGGGACGGCACCATCATCGTCGCGACCACGAGGATGAGCAGGAACGAGCTGAAGCGGAACGAGAGCTTCGCGAACGCGAACCCGGCGAGCGTGCAGAAGAGCACGGTGCCGAGGGCGATGGCGCCCGAGACGATCACCGAGTTCAGGAGCGCCTTCACCATGTCCACCTGGTCGAGGGCGGCGTTGATGTTCTTCCAGAGGTGCGGCCCGGGGTAGAGCGGCGGCGGCGACTTGGCGATGTCGGAGTTCGTCCGCGACGCGGCGACCACCGTCCAGTAGAGCGGGAAGAGCGCGACGAGCGCCGTGATGATCAGGAACAGGTAGGCGAGCGGGCCGACGCCTCCGCGACGGCGTCTGAGCCCCCGGGGCTTCGGCGCGGCCCGATGCGGTCGTCGTGCTCATGCCTCCCTCGTCCTTCTCCGCGCGCGCGGAGTGAGCTTGCCCCAGCCTTTCGAGGCGAGGAACGCGTTGATCGCGACGATGACCATGATGATCAGGAACATCGTCCAGGCCGTCGCCGCCGCGCGGCCGAGCTGGAAGTTGAACCAGCCCTGGTCGTAGAGCAGCACGCCGAGCGTCTGGTACTGGTGGTCGGCGCCGCCGAGATGGCCGCTGATGCCGCCGAAGAGGAGCGGCTCGCCGAAGAGCTGCATGGCGCCGATCGTCGAGATGACGATCGTGAAGACGATCGTCGGCCAGATGCCCGGGACGGTGACGTGCCGGAACTGCTGCCAGCGGCTCGCGCCGTCCACCTCGGCCTGCTCGTAGAGCTCCTTGGGGATCGCCTGCATCGAGGCGAGGTAGATGAGCGCGTTGTAGCCGGTCCAGCGCCAGGTCACGATCGCCGCGATGGCGATCTGCGACGACCAGCGCCCGCTCTCCCAGTCGACACTGTCGAACCCGACGAGACCGAGCCCGTAGTTGATGATCCCGAAGTCGCGGCCGAAGAGCTGCGCGAACACGATCGTCGCCGCGGCGACCGAGGTCGCGTACGGCATGAGCATCGTGATCCGGAAGAACGTGAGCCCGCGAAGCTTGTAGTTCAGGAGATGGGCGAGCCCGAGCGCCATGAGGAGCTGCGGCACGGTCGCGATGAACCCGATCGTGAACGTGTTGAGGAGCGCGCGCCAGAACTGGTCGTCGCCCAACAGGCGCCGGTAGTTGTCGAGGCCGACCCATTGCGAGTTGTCGACCGCCGTGAGCTGCACGCTGTGGAGCGAGACCCAGCCCGTGTAGACGAGCGGGAAGAGTCCGAAGGCGAAGAAGAGGATGAAGAACGGCGCGATGTACGCGTAGGGCGAGAAGGTCGCGTCGATCCCGCGGACGCGCATCCTGCCGAAGCGCGACTTCGGGCCGGTCGCCGGCGACAGTGTCGCCGCCCCGCCGGTGCCACCTCTGCTGGGTTCCACGATGCCCATCATCGTTCAACGCCGTCCGCACCGGGCGCCCGCTGTCCCTGCGGGCGCCCAGCACGGTTGCACGGCGTCGGAGGAGCTACTCGATCGCGTTGGAGATGTCGTCGAGCGTCTTCTGCCAGGCCTCATCCGAGTCCTGGCCTTGCTGTTCCACAAGGAGAAGTCCGTTCGAGAACGTGTCCTTGATCGTCCCATCCTTCGGTCCGAGGACCGCGATGGGCAGATCGTCGGCCGACTGCTTGAAGAGCTCCCCGATCGGCGACCCCGAGAAGTAGTCGTCGGTCGCCGTCTCCACGTCCGGATCCGCTGCTGCGGTCGAGCTGGACGGGAAGTGCTGTGCGGTGGTCCACATCTTGATCTGCTGCTCGGGAGCGGTGAGCCACTTGATCAGCTCGTACGCCGCGGCCTGGTTCTCGCTCGCTGCCGGAATCGACAGGTACGAGCCGCCCCAGTTGCCGCCGTCGCCCGGAATCGAGGCGACGCCCCACTTGCCGGAGCCCTCGTCGCCGGCCTGGCCCTTGATGTAGCCGATCATCCAGGCGGGGCAGGCGATCGTCGCGAAGGCGCCGTTCGCAAACGCAGCGTTCCAGTCCGTGTCGAACTGCTTGAGCTTCGCCGTGAGGCCGTCCTGCGAGGCCTCGACCGCGGTGTCCCAGGCTTCCCGCACGGCCGGGTTCGTCTCGTAGATCGTGTTGCCTTCCTCGTCGTAGTACTGCGACTCGGACTGGCCGATGACGGCGTTGTAGAGGCCGCCGGCCGAGTCCATGAACGCGGCGCCGCCCTTGGCCTTGGACACGTAGTCGCGCCCGAAGTCGAGGAACGAGTCCCACGTCTCCCACTCGGCCGAGAGCGTCTCGCTGTCGCTCGGAAGGCCTGCCGCCTCGAAGAGGTCGGCGCGGTAGCAGATGGCGAGCGGGCCGGTGTCCGTCCCGAGCCCGAGCGTCTTGCCGTCGGCGGTCGTGGCCGCGCCCCACTTCCACTCGAAGAAGTCGTCCTTCATCTCGTCGGCCCCGAGGGTGTTCAGGTCGACCCACTTGTCGCCCTGGAGGGAGGTCACCTCGGCGATGCGGCCGACCTCGATGCCCTGGATGTCGGCGAGACCCGAGTTCGCCGCGAGATGGGTCTGGAGCGCCTGGTAGTACTCGCCCTCCTGCTCCACGCTCGTCTCGACGATCTTCACGTTCGGGTGATCCGCCATGTACTCGTCGTAGAGGCCCGCTTCCTTGTAGCCGAACGTTCCGAAGAGGCCGACGTTCAGGGTCACCGGCTCGTCGCTCGCGGTGGCGGCAGCGTTCGTGTTCGAGTCGTCGCCTCCGCCGCAACCGACGGCGAGCGCACCGAACGCCAAGGCTGCGGCCAGAAACGCTGTGACGCGCCGAAGCGTCGAGGTCGTGGTGCGGTGGTTCAGCATGCGATTCCTCCTATGAATCCGGGTTCGGCCGGCTGGGGGCCGTGATGTACGCTTGCATGTAAGCGCTTACATCCATGAGAGCGCTTACAATACAATGGGAGTCGGAATGAGTAAAGGACCAATTTCATCTACGCGGATTCCGCCCACCTTGGATGAGGTGGCGCACCTCGCCGGGGTGTCCCGCGCGACCGCCTCTCGCGTCGTGAACGGCTCGACGCTCGTGACGCCGGCGACCCGCAAGGCGGTCGAGAAGTCGATCCGCAAGCTCGGCTACGTGCCGAACCGTGCGGCGCGCGCGCTCGTGACCAAGCGCACCGACACGATCGCGCTCGTCGTCTCCGAGCCCGAGGTACGCGTCTTCGCCGACCCGTTCTTCCGCACGATCGTCCGCGGCGTGTCCAGCTCGATCCAGGACACCGACCTCCAGCTCCTGCTCCTCTTCGCCCAGGGCACGCGCGAGCAGGAGAAGGTCGAGCGCTACCTGAAGCAGGGTCACGTCGACGGCGCGGTGCTCATGTCGCTGCACGGCGAGGACCCGCTCCCGGCGGCGCTCACCGGCGCGCGCATCCCGACGGTGCTGAGCGGCCGCCCGCGCCCGGGCGAGCGGCTCCCGTACGTGGACGCGGACAATCGCGGCGGCGCGCACGCGGCGACCGCGCATCTGATCGCCTCCGGCCGCAAGGCGATCGCGACGGTCACCGGGCCGCTGGACATGATGGCCGGCGTCGACCGGCTCGACGGCTACAAGGACGCGCTCGCCGAGGCCGGCGTGCCGCTCCGCAAGAACCTGATCGCGTACGGCGACTTCTCGGAGGAGGGCGGCGCGGCCGCGACGGCGCAGCTCCTGAAGAAGCGGCCGGACGTGGATGCGATCTTCGTGGCCTCCGACCCGATGGCGTTCGGCGCGCTGCACACGCTCCGCGCAGCCGGCCGTCGTGTTCCCGACGACGTGGCCGTGGTCGGCTTCGACGATGTCGTCGACGCCGCGTTCACGGATCCGCCGCTCACGACGGTGCGCCAGCCGCTCGAGGAGATGACGCGGTCGCTCACCCAGCTCCTTCTCCGGCGCATGGAGGGCTTCGCCACGGACGACGACTTCGTCGTGTGCGACACGGAGCTCATCGTGCGCGAGTCCGCCTAGGCGGTTCCGGCGACGGCCCAGGCCCGGGCCGTCAGCTCGAACGGGCCGTCGCCGACGCCGAGCAGGCGCTCGTACGCGTCGTGGAGCGCCTTCTGGCCGTCCGCGTCGAGCGCCTTCGTGAACGCGCCGGCGGGCGCGATCCCGGTCGGGAGCGGCTCCCAGAGCTCTTCGAAGTCCCTGTACTCGGCCCTCGCGGTGAGTTCCGCCGTGCGCACGTCATCGAGCCCGGCCTCGCGCCAGAGATCGGCGAGCTCGTCCTCGGAGCAGTGCTTCATGTTCGCGCCTTCGTCCGCGGCTGCCCCGCCCTCGGGATCGACCTCGCGCGCCGCTTCCCAGAAGGTGCGGATCGAGGTCATGCCGTCCGCGTAGTCCCAGACGCACGACGCGACCGTGCCGCCCGGCTTGGCGACGCGCGCCATCTCGCGCACGCCCGCCTCGGCGTCGGCCATGAAGTTGACGACGAGCTGGGACAGGACAACGTCGACCCGGTCGTCCATGAACGGGAGCTTCTCGGCGGGGGCGACGCGGATCTCGACGCCGGGGAGCCTCGCGCGGGCGGCTTCGACGAACGGCTCGGACGGATCGACCGCGGCCACGCTGTCCACGCCGAGCAGCTCGACGAGCGCGGACGTGAGCGCGCCGGGCCCACAGCCGACGTCGAGCGCGAGCGTTCCCGGCTTCACGCCGGCGAACGCGATCAGCTCGGCCGAGAGCGAGGGCCCGTAGCGGCCGACCCAGCGGTCGTAGGCGTCCGCGGAGGCGAAGAACGACGTTCCCGGCATCGGTCGCCTCCCGGCGCTAGGCGTCCCTGTCCGGGGCGAGAATCGGCGACGAGGCCTTGAACCCCCAGACGGTCGCGTAGATGCCGAGCCCCAGCTCCCAGATGAACTCGGGGATGGTGCAGACGCCCTGGAGAGTGCCGCCCGCGGCGGCGACGCCGAACAGCACGAGCGTGCCCGAGAGAATGTTCAGCGGGCCTCCGACGAGCCCGAAGATCGAGAGGCGCCGCGGCACCAGCTCGGACGCGTACATCAGGTAGCCGAGGAGAAGTCCGTTCCCCCAGCCCACCATGAAGCCGGGTCCCAGGATGAACGTCCAGTCCTTGAGCGCCGCGAGCGTGTAGGCGATCGTCCCCTCGTCGCCGCCGGCATTTTCCTGCGACAGCGTCACGATCGACAGGACGGCGAGGACGCCGACGAGAATGAAGACGGACTCGATGATGCGGGCCGTGACGTAGCCGAGCGCGAAGATGTGGTTCTGGCGCTTCACGATCGGATAGATCACGACCGCCGTGCCGATGTTCGCGAGGATCAGGATCACCTCCAGGAACGCTCCGAGGAGGATCCGGTTGGCGGAGCCGCCGCTCGCGACGTAGCCGGCCGGGTCGTCGAGAACCGGCTGGAAGAGGATGAGCGCCGGGATCGACGTTGCGAAGGTGATGAGGAACAGGACGCCGAAGGAGAACGAGATCCTTCTGGTCGGGCTCACGCGGGCTCCTTTCGTCGGGACACGCGCATCATTTCTGCTTTGCCGCGTCGATAACCATCAGGCGACGAGGACGGCTCGGATCGCCTGGTCGCTCTCGTGGTCGGGCGACTCGGTGATCACGGTCGCCGGGCGCTCGAACCGCGAGAGCGCCTCGGCCAAGGGCTCGGCGCGCAGCGTGCCCTCGCCGTACGGCAGGTGCTTCGTCTCGTTGCGGTTGGCGTAGGCGATGTCCGAGAAGTGGATGTGGAACGGCGCGCCGTCCTCCAGCACCGCGTCGGCGGCCGTGAGGATCTCCGCGAAGCTGTCGGCGTTCGTGAACGCGCCGTCGGTGACCGCGTGGAGGTGCGCGAAGTCGATCACCGGCCGCACCCAGCCGGTACGGGAGGAGATCGCGACCACGTCGTCCATCGTCCCGAAGTCGCGCACCCGGCCCATCACCTCCACGCCGAATGCGACGACGCGCTCCTTCTCCTCGAGCCGCGCGCGCAGGGCCGTGAGCTGCTCGACGACCGAGTCGATCGACTCCTCGTGCGTACGCCCGAGGAGGAACCCCGGGTGGAAGACGACGATCTCGGCGCCGCAGGCCACGGCCACACCGGCGGTGTGGTCGAGCATCCCGACCGCGCGCTTGTGCTTGCCCGCGTCGGGCTGGCCGAGGAAGGCAGCGAGCGGCGCATGGACGGAGAGCACGATGTCGGCCTCCCTGGCCGCGTTGCCCAGCCCGATCGCCCATTCCCATTCGGGCTTCATCCAGAAGCCGCCCGCGAAGTCGATCTCGCAGGCCGTGAACCCGCGCTCGACGAGGAGCGCGACGGCCTCTTCGGGACTGTCCCGGCTGGGAACGCGGGCCGGTCCGAAGCGAATCGCGCTCATGAACGCAGCGTATCCAGCCCCTGAGGCGCGGCCGTTTCGATTCTGCGATCGGGAACCAGCGGTACGCGTCTTCCTGGACGCGGATGCGTTGTCGTCCGACCGCCCTCTTACCGTTTTCTGCGTGAGTAAGCGGCCTACGCGGATCGAGCTGCTCGAGCTGGACATCGACGTCCGGCTGGCCGACCTCTGGGCGGAAGCGGCGGAGGTGACCGACTGGAGCCTCGAGGTCGTCGCTGCGTTCATGCGCGCCGCTTACGGCAAGGGCTACTGCGACGCGCTGACCGAGGACGATCCCGGCAGCCTGTGCCGCGACCACGGCTACCGCATCCCGTTGCGGCGGCCCATGCATACGCCCGAGTAGCGGCGTACGCGGTCGGTCCCGAGGGTAGACTCGAAGCGTGGCCAGGCGGAATCCCGCTCGTCTCGTGATCGCCCTCTCGGTTGCGGCCGTTCTGGCCGTCTTCCTGCTCTACACGAGCCTCGCCGGCGGCGCGAAGCCCGCGCTCCAGCCGAGCGAGCTCGCCTCGCACTCCGGCTCCGTCGTCCTCGGCGGCACCGTCGTCGGCCCGGTCACCGGCGATGCGCGCGGCGACGGGCTGCGCTTCACGATGCGGGACGTCAAGGGAACCGAGACCGTGGCGGTCGTCTACACCGGCTCCGTCCCGGACCTCTTCCGGACGGGGCGCGAGGTCATGCTCGAGGGCTCGCTCGAGAACGGCACCTTCGTCGCCGAGCCGGACTCGATGAAGACGAAGTGCCCGTCGAAGTACACGCCGGCCGAGTAACTCCGCCATGGCGCTTCTAGGCAGGGCCGCCCTGATCGTCGCCCTCGGGCTTCTTGCCTACGCGGTCATCGCGGGCGCGCATGCCGCCTACCACGGGCGCCGGCGCCTGCTCGAGTCGGCGCGCAACGCCCTCACGGGAGCCCTCGTCGCGATCGTCGTCGCCTCGGTCGTCCTGCTCGGCGCGCTCGCCTCGCGCGACTTCTCCTTCGCCTACGTCGCCGACCACACGAGCGAGGAGCTGCCGCTTCGGTTCGCGCTCTCGGCCTTCTGGAGCGGGCAGGAGGGCTCGCTGCTGCTCTGGCTGCTCGTCCTCGTCGGGATGAGCGTGGCCGCGCTCACGCTGAACCGCCGGCTGACCTCGAACGTGCTGCCGTGGACGATCCCGATCCTCGGCGCGATCGCGAGCTTCTTCGCCGTGCTGCTCGTGTTCGTCGCCAGCCCGTTCGCCACGCGCGCCGCCGTCGAGGACGGACTGGGCCTCAACCCGAGCCTCCAGAACCCGTACATGCTCGCCCATCCACCGCTCCTCTACCTCGGCTACGTCGGCCTGACGATCCCGTTCGCCTTCGCGATGGCCGCGCTGGCCTCGCGCCAGGTGGACGAGCGCTGGATCGTCGCCACCCGCCGCTGGACGCTCGCCGCGTGGACGTTCCTCGGGATCGCGATCCTGCTCGGCGCCAAGTGGGCCTACGAGGAGGTCGGCTGGGGCGGCTGGTACGCCTGGGATCCCGTCGAGAACGCCGCGCTCATGCCGTGGCTCGTCGCGACGGCGTTCCTCCACTCGGTGATGGTGCAGGAGAAGAAGAACATGCTGCGCGTCTGGAACGTGCTGCTCGTCGCCGGCGCGTTCGTGCTCTCGCTCTTCGGGACGTTCCTCACGCGGAGCGGGATCCTCAGCTCGATCCACTCGTTCACCGAGTCGGAGATCGGGCCGTGGTTCCTCGGGTTCATCACCGTCGTGATCGCGGCGTCCACGGCGCTGATCCTCTGGCGGCTGCCGATCCTTCGCTCGCGCACGAAGCTCGAGTCGCTCGTGTCCCGCGAGGCGGCGTTCCTCTACAACAACCTGTTCCTCGTCGCCTTCGCGCTGACCGTGCTGTGGGGCGTGCTCTATCCGATCCTCTCGGAGGCCGTGCGCGGCGTGGGGGTGACCGTCGGGCCGCCGTACTTCAACTTCTTCGCGGTCGCGTTCGGGCTGCCGCTCATCCTGCTCATGGGGATCGGGCCGCTCGTCGCGTGGCGGCGCGCGTCGATTCCGGCCCTGGCGCGCTCGGTCGCGTGGCCGGGCGGGATCGCGATCGCGGTCGGCGTGCTGCTCCTGGCGCTCGGCGCCGGATCGAGCCCGGCGGGGCTCGTCGGCTACACGTTCTCGGCCTTCGTCCTCGCGGCGATCGGGCTCGAGTTCATCCGTGGCACCCGCGCGCGCAAGGCGATCGGCTCGACCTCGTGGCTGGGTGCGTTCACGAGCCTCGTCGGGCGCAACCGGCGCCGCTACGGCGGCTACGTCGTGCACGCGTCGGTCGTCCTGCTCGTGATCGGCGCCATCGGGATCGGCGGGTTCGCGTCCCAGACGGAGGCGAGCCTCGCGCCCGGCGACACGGTGTCGGTGGCCGGCTACACGCTCACGTACCTCGGCGCGACACAGGCGCGCGGCGCGAACGCGGTCGAGCTGCGGGCGCGGCTGGCGGTGGAGCGCGACGGCAAGGATCTCGGCACGATCACGCCCGGGAAGAACCGCTACCTCGCCGAGGAGCAGACGTCGAACGAGGTGGCGATCCGCACCGATCCGCTGCGCGCGCAGGACCTGTTCGTGATCGCGGACGAGTTCGACGGCGAGAACGTGTTCGTGAAGGTGATCGTGAACCCGCTCGTGAACCTGATCTGGCTGGCCGGGCTCGTGTACCTGATCGGCGCGCTGGTCACGATGTGGCCCGACGCGCGCGAGCAGCGGCGCCTCGCACGACGCTTCTCCGAGCGCGACGACACCGCACCGCAGACCGCCTGATGGACGCTGTCGCCCTGGCGCTCGCCGCGCTCCTCGTCATCGGGTGCGTGGTCTTGGTGGCCTGGCCGTTCGTCCGCGAGCCGGCTCCTGCGGACGACAGCCTGGCTCGGCTGAGCCCGCCTGAGCGCGAGCGATTGCGGCTCGAGGAGGAGCGCGACCGGGCGCTCGCGGCGCTGAAGGAACTTGAGTTCGACCACCGCACGGGTAAGGTTTCCGACGAGGACTACCGGCTGCAGGTCGGCGAATTGCGCCGTCAGGCCGGGGAGGCGCTGCGGGCCTTGGACGAGGTTCGCGGGTGAAGGGACGTTCCACCGCCTCTCGAACCTCGCAGCCATGGGAGTTGGACGCAGAAAACGCCTGATCTTTCTCGCGCTCCTTGCCGGAGCGCTCCTCGCGGCGCCCGGCGCCGTGGCGCAGAGCCTCGACGGGAAGATCAACGCGCTGCGAAACCAGATCGCGAGCGCGAAGGAGAAGGAGGGCGTCCTCTCCAGCGAGATCGCCACGGCCGGCGACGGGATCGTCGCGCTCGAGGGCGACATCGGCGAGCTCTCGACCGAGGTCGCGAACCTCGAGCGCGAGCTCGAGTCGCACCGCGACCGGCTGGCCCGCCTCGAGGCCAAGATCGAGTATCAGACACGCCACGTAAATCGGCTCGACCGCGATCACCGGATCGCGCAGGAGATGCTCGAGCGCCGGCTGGTCGCGCTCTACGAGTCGGACCAGATGGACACGATCGAGATCCTGCTGGGCGTCAGGAGCCTCGGCTCGCTCGTCGACTCGATCGAGTACTCGAACCAGATCGGCGCCCAGGACCGCGCAGTTGCCGCGCGACTCCGGACGCTCGAGGCGGAGATGCGCGCGGCCCGGCGCGAGACGGCGGCGACCCGCACGGAGGTCTCCGAGCAGACCGCGGTGATCGCCGTCAAGACGGCCGCGGCGCAGAAGGCGCGGGACGATCTCGTCTCCCGCCAGAACGCGCTCGAGGCGGCGCGAAGCGAGAAGGCGGGCCTCCTGGCCGGGATCAAGTCGAAGCGGAAAGACCACGAGGAGGATCTCGACGCCATGCTCGCGGCCAGCGCCGCGCTCGCGGCGCAGATCCAGGCTGGGAGCTCCGGCGGCTCGTCCTCGGGCCCGCCGTCGGCCCACGGGTTCATCTGGCCGGTGTCCGGCCCGGTGACGAGCGGGTTCGGCCCGCGCTGGGGCCGGATGCACGAGGGAATCGACATCGGCGCCGGGACCGGTACCGCGATCCATGCCGTCGCGGCCGGGACGGTCATCTACGCAGGCGTGATGGGCGGGTACGGGAACATCGTCGTCGTCGACCACGGCGGCGGCGTCTCGACCGCGTACGCGCACATGTCGGCCATCTGGATCGGCGGCGGCACGGTGTCGCAGGGCGCGAGCCTCGGTGCGGTCGGCTGCACGGGCCATTGCTTCGGGTCGCACCTGCATTTCGAGGTGCGCGTGAACGGCTCGCCCGTGGATCCGCTCGGCTACCTGTAGCCCGACGACGCATCGCGCAGCCGCTCGGGTCGTCCCTTCGCGCGGAGCTAGCGCGGCGCAGGACGTGGAGCCCGGGGAGGCCGCGGTAGCGCCCGTCGAGGTCGAAGCCGTAGCCCACGAAGAACTCGTCCGGCGCGGTGAAGCCGACGTAGCGGATCGGCAGGTCGTCCACGAGCCGCCGGTACGGCCGGTCGATGAGCGTGCAGACCGCGAGCGAGGCCGGATCGCGCAGCGCCAGCGCCTTGAGGATGTAGTTCAGCGAGAGCCCCGTGTCGACGACGTTCTCGACGACGACGACGTTGCGCTCCCTGATCGGCTCGTCCAGATCCTTGAGGAGCCGAACCGACGAGCCGTCACCGAACGGCGACGAGTAGCCGGCCACCGAGACGAAGTCGAGCGCGTGGGGGATCCGGGTCGCGCGCGAGAGGTCGCTGCCGAAGACGACCGCGCCGCGCAGGACGATGACGAGCAGCAGGTCGCGCCCGGCGTAGTCCGCCGCGATGGTCTTGCCGAGCTCGCCGACGCGCGCCGCGATCTGGTCGGCGTCCATGTAGACCTCGCCGAGCCGGTGCGGCCGAACGGGTTCGAACGCCGGATCGGCGCTCATCGGGGGGAGTTCCTACGCGGCGTAATCGAGGCCGAACCTCTCGACGATCCGTTCGATGTCGCGCTTGTAGAAGAGCCTGACCTTCACGTCCGGGTATCGCTCGCGGAGCTTGCGCATCTTGCGGTTCTTGCGGGTCACGAGGGACTGGCGCATGGTTGTGACCTCGATGTAGAGATTCTGCTCGGGCAGGTAGAAATCCGGGCAGGCGGCCTCGATGACGCGGCCCTCGGAGTCCTCCTCGAGCGTGAACGAATGGGGTTCATAGGCCCAGGGGATGCGGTAGTAGTCGAGGAGCCGCGCGACCTCAAGTTCTGCCTGGTTGACGAAACGCGGTGGATCGACCCCGCAATATGCCTGGAAACCGAGGGTTTCTTCGGGCACGCAAAGGACGGTAGCAACCGGCACGGACGTCCCCCACTTACGATGTAGACAGGCGTTCCGCCGACTCAGCCGCAATGTTCCGAATCGCCCACATCTCCGACCTCCACTGCGGGTCGCCGCACTTCGTCGCGAACCTGCTCGACCGCGCGATCGTGGAGGTCAACGACCTGAAGCCCGACGTGGTCGTGTGCTCCGGTGACCTCACGACGTTCGGCTACAGGCCCGAGTACGCGGAGGCGGCGGAGTACCTCGCGAAGCTCGAGTGCGAGCGGCTCGTGGTCGTTCCCGGCAACCACGACTCGCGCAACGTCGGCTACATCCACTTCGAGGAGTTCTTCGGCTCGCGCAGCTCGGTCGTGCACGTGAACGGGACGACCGTCGTCGCGGTCGACTCGTCCGAGCCCGACCTCGACCACGGGCAGATCGGCCGCGGCCGCTACGAGTGGATCGCCGAGCAGTTCTCCGAGCCGGCCGACTTCCGCGTGTTCGTCCTCCACCACCATCTGCTGCCCGTCCCGGGAACGGGGCGCGAGCGCAACATCGTCCACGACGCGGGCGACACGCTCGAGGTGCTCCAGAGCGCCGAGGTGAACCTGGTGCTCTCCGGCCACAAGCACGTGCCGTACGCCTGGAAGCTCGAGAACATCTTCGTCGTGAACGCCGGCACCGTCTCGACCCTGCGCCTTCGCGGCCGCGGGCGCCCCTGTTACAACCTGATCGAGGTGGACGAGCGCCACGTCGACGTCTGGCGCAAGTACCCGTTCCACGGACAGGAGCGGATCATCCAGTTCTCGATCGACACGCTCGAGTTCGAGAAGTACACAGGCCGGATCGACGCGGAGATCAAGTCCCGGCCATGAAGGCGCTGGCGCTGATCGACGGGGAGCACTACGCGGACGTGGTCACGGACGCGTTCGCCGAGCTTCCGTACGAGATCGTGGGAGCGGTCGTCCTGGGCGGGACCGAGAAGCTGAAGGGCGGGGAGGACTACGGCGTGCCGCTCTACGCGACGCTCGCCGAGGGGCTGGAGCGCGCGGGGGCCGAGACGGTCGTCGACCTCTCGGACGAGCCGGTCGTGAGCCCGCGGGACCGCATGGCGATCGCGAGCGAGGTGCTCGCCGCCGGGCTCACGTACGTCGGTGCCGACTTTCGCTTCGAGCCCGTGTCGTTCGCACCGTTCCCGCTGCCCGCACTGGCCGTGATCGGGAGCGGCAAGCGCGTCGGCAAGACCGCCGTCGCCGGCCACGTCGCACGGCTGCTCTCGGAGTCGCGCTCGGTCGTCGTCGTCGCCATGGGCCGCGGCGGTCCGGCCGAGCCGATCGTCGCCGCCGAGCCTCCGGACGTGAACGACCTCCTCGAGCTCGCCCGCTCGGGCTCCCACGCGGCGTCGGACTACCTCGAGGACGCTGCCCTGGCACGCGTTCCCACGGTCGGCTGCCGGCGCGCCGGCGGCGGTCTCGCGGGCGCTCCGTTCGTCTCCAACGTGGAGGAGGGCGCCCGCCTCGCGGCCGAGCTGAATCCCGACCTGGTGATCTTCGAAGGAAGCGGCGCGGCGCTGCCGCCGATCGACGTCGCCGCGCGCGTGCTCGTCGCCGGCGGCGCGCAGGATCCCGAGATCGTGGCCGGCTACCTCGGCGCGTACCGGATCCGCGTCTCCGACCTCGTCGTCCTCACCGGCTGCGAGGAGCCGCTCGTGACCGCCGAGCAGGTCGAGCGCCTGCGCGAGGCGATCGCCGCGGTGAAGGACGTGCCGGTGATCGCGACCGCGTTCCGCGTCGCCCCCGTGGAGCCGATCGAGGGGAAGCGCGTCGCGCTCTTCACGACCGCGCCCGAGGCGGTGCACGACGCGCTGCGCGAGGGCCTCGAGCGCGACCACGGCGCCGAGGTGCTGGCGGTCTCCGGAAACCTGTCGAACCGCAGCGCGCTGCGCGAGGACCTCGAGCGCGCCGAGGTGCGCTCCGCCGACGCCTACGTCGTCGAGATCAAGGCCGCGGCGATCGACGTCGTCGCCGAGACGGCGGCCGAGCGTGGCGTCGAGACCGTCTTCGCCGACAACGCGGTCGTCCCGCTCCCCGGCGAGCGGAACCTCGACGAGGCGCTCGAGCTCCTGGTCCCCGAGGTGGTGCGATGAACGATCGCCGGCCCCCCGAGTCGCCGGTCCTCTCGGCCGACACGCTCCTGCCGTTCTCGAAGGGCCTGATGGCGCGCGCGCTGATGGGAACCGGGATCGCGCCCGAGCGCGCGTACGAGCTGGCGCGGTTCGTCGAGGTGGGCCTGAGCGTCGACCATCCCGACCTCGTCGCGCCCTCCGATTCCGTCTACGACGTCGCCGCCGCGGTTCTCGCCGAGCACGAGGACGAGGGCGCGGTCCGCCGCCTGCGCCGCTACCAGCGCCTCCAGGAGGTCGAGTCGCCGCTCGTCCTGCTCGTCGGCGGCGCGACCGGAACCGGGAAGTCGACGATCACGACCGAGGTCGCCCACCGGCTCGGGATCAACCGCGTCACGTCGACCGACTTCGTGCGCCAGACGATGCGGGCGTTCTTCTCCGAGGCGTTCATGCCGTCGATCCACTACTCGAGCTTCGAGGCCGGCGCCGCGGTCGTCAGCCGCGACGACGATCGGGACGCGGCCAACATCCGCGGCTTCCTCGAGCAGACGCGCAACGTGCTCGTCGGCGTACGCGCGAGCGTGGAGCGAGCGCTGACCGAGGGCCACTCGATGGCGATCGAGGGCGTCCATCTCGTGCCCGGCCTCGTGCCGAACGCAGATCGAGGGCGCGATCGTCTGCCAGTGCGTGATCGCCATCCCGGACGAGGAGGCGCACGCGCGCCACTTCTATGTCCGCGAGCTCGACTCCGACGGCCTTCGCCCGGTGCAGAAGTACCTCGACGCGCTCCCGGAGATCCGCCGGATCCAGGATCTGCTCATCGAGCGCGCCGTCGAAGCCGGCGTGCCCGTGATCGACAACGGTGACCGCGAGCAGGCGGTCGACGCGGTGCTCCAGCTCGTCCTCGACACGTTCGAGCGCGTGAGCCCGCCGGTGCGAGCATGACCACCTTCCGTTGCGAGGCGTTCGCGGGCGTGACCGAGCGCGCCGCGGTCGCCGCGGGCCGCTGGCTCGGGCGCGGCGACGTCGCGGGCGCGGAGGAAGCCGCGGCACTCGCCATGCGCCAGGCGCTCGACACGCTGCCCATCGAAGGCCGCGTGATGGTCGGCACCGAGTCCGACGACCACCCGCTCAGCATCGGGACGGTGGTGGGCGCGGGCGGCGACTCCGTCGATCTCGCGGTCGATCCGGTCGAGGGCGCAACCGTGGTCGCGCGCGGCGACGTGGGGGCGATGTCGATGCTGGCCGTCGGCGACGCGGGCTCGTTCCCGCGGCTCCCGAACATGTACATGCGGAAGATGGCCGTCGGCCCGACCGCGCGCGGTCGGATCGACCTCTCGCTGCCGGTCGGCGACAACGTGCGCGCGATCGCCGAGGCGTTCGGCCGCAACGTCGAGGACATCACGACGATCGTGCTCGACCGCCCGCGCCACGAGGATCTCGTCGAGGAGCTCCGCGAGGCCGGCGCGCGGATCAAGCTGATTCCGGACGGCGACGTGACCGCGACGATCAGCGCCGCGATCCGCGGGACGAACGACCACTTCGCGATCGGCATCGGCGGTGCGCGGCAGGCCGTCATCGCCGCCGCGGCGCTGCGCTGCCTCGGCGGCGAGCTCCAGGCGCAGCTCTGGCCGGTGACGCGCACCGAGATCACGCAGGCCGCGGAGTTCGGCATCGACGACGTCGAGCGCGTCTTCACGACCGACGAGCTCGCGCCCGGCGAGGTCGTGGTCGCCGCGACCGGCGTCTCGAACTCGGATCTCCTGCGCGGCGTGCGCTACTTCGCCGACAGCGCCCGGACGCAGTCGGTCGTCATGTGCACGCGCCACAACTGGGTCAAGTTCATCGACGGCATCCACTTCTTCGCCCGCGAGCGGCGCGAAGAGGTGCGTCTCTAGACTTCCAGGGAATGCCTACGCGGGAACAGATCATCGACGCGCTGCGGGTCGTCGAAGACCCGGAGCTCGGCATGGACATCGTCGAGCTCGGCCTCCTCTACGACGTCGAGGTCGACGAGGGCAAGGTCAAGGCGATCTACTCGCTGACCTCCATGGGCTGCCCCGTCGGCCCGATGATCGAGCAGGAGATCCAGGAGACGGTCGCGTCCATGGACGGCGTCGACGAGGCGATCGCCGAGCTCACGTGGGACCCGCCGTGGTCTCCGGAGAAGATGTCGGACGACGCGAAGTTCATCCTCGGCTTCGGGTAGCAACGGGAACCTTTCCGCCGGACGCGGTGTAGACGCGGAAACGATCACCAGGAGGCCCGCCATGCGCCCCGCCGTTCTTCTCACCGTCGTCGTCACCGCACTCGTCCTCGCCGCCGAGGCTTCGGCCGGTTGCTTCGCGACCGCGGGCCTCACCGCGCCTCCGGCCACCGTCGGCCCGGGCGACACCTGGAACGCGCTGATCACCGTGAAGCAGCACGGAACACGCCCGATTCCCGACGCCAAGCCGACGCTCACGATCCAGGGCGAGAACGGAGCGACCAAGACGTTCGCCGCGAAGCCGACGGACACGGTCGGCGTGTACGCCGCTTCGGTCGTGTTCCCCTCCGCCGGGCAGTGGAGCTACGTGGTGGACGACGGGTTCGTGGACTCAGGCGGCGGCCAGTCCTGGGACTGCTCGACGACGCATACGTTCGCTGCGGTCACGATCGGCGGAACCGGCTCGTCCGGTCCGGCTGCCGGCGATCCCGCCGCCGCTCCGTCCGTGGAGCCGGCGTCGGCAACCGACGACGGCGGCGTCGCGAGCCTCGCGATCGTCCTGGTCGTCGCAGCCGTGGTAGCGCTCGCGGCCGCACTGGGCGTCGCCCTGGCGCGCCGTTCGGCCCGCCGCCACGCTCGGGCCTAGATCGCGATCGAGGACGACCTTGCCGAGCTGCTCGCCCGACTCGAGGCGCGCGTGAGCAGCTCGGACGTCGTCCAGCGGGAACACCTGATCCACGATCGGCTTCGCGCGACCTGAGGCCACGAGATCCAGCATCGCCGCGAAGTCCTCGCGCGTGCCCATCGTCGAGCCGAGGATCGAGAGCTGCTTCCAGAAGATCCGGTGGAGCTGCGCCGGCGGATTCGGGCCCGACGTGGCGCCGCACACGACGATGCGGCCGCCCGTGCGCGCCGCCTGGAGGGAGCCCTTCCAGGTCGCTTCGCCGACGTGCTCGATCACCACGTCGACGCCGGTGCCGTCCGTCAGCTCGCGGACGAGCCCGATCACGTCGCCGTCGGTTCTCACCACCGCGTCGGCGCCCAGCTCGGTCGCGCGCTCGAGCTTCGCGTCGTCCGTGGACGTCGCGAGCACCTTGCCTCCCAGCGCCTTCGCCATGGCCAGCGCGGCCGTCCCGACGCCCGAGCCGACGCCCCACACGAGCACCCATTCGCCCTCGCGCAGGCCCGCGCGCGTGGCCAGCATCCGGTAGGCGGTCATGAACACGAGCGGGAACGCGGCCGCCTCCTCGAACGAGAGCCCGTCCGGGATCGGGTGCACGTACTCGGCCGGGATCGCGATCAGCTCCGCGTGCGTGCCGTCCATGTGCTCGCCCACGATCTGCGACCCGTCCGCGAGGCCGGGATTGATCAGCACGCGGTCGCCGACCTCGAATCCGGAGACCTCCGAGCCGAGCGCCGCGACGACCCCTGAGCCGTCCGCACCGAGGATCCGAGGCTTCGGGACGGAGGGCAGTCCCTGCCGGATCCAGACGTCCAGGTGGTTCAGCGACGCGGCGCGAAGACCGATCAGCACCTCGTCGGGAGCGGGCTCCGGGTCGGGAACGTCCTCGACGACGAGGACCTCGGGACCGCCGTCCTCGTGAATCCGGACGGCCTTCATTGCGCTTGGCGTCTACAGTTTCGCACGGGGGAATGCCGAGAATACTCACGCAGGCCGAACTGACGCGGCTGGCGGAATCGCTGGGGATCGACGCGATCGGCGCCGCACCGGCGGAGCCCTACGACGAGACCGAGCAGCACATCCGCGACCGGCGTCAGCGCGGGCTCTTCGCAGACATGCGGTTCACGATGTCGAAACCCGAGGTCTCGTGCCATCCCGAGCGGCTCTTTCCCGAGGCGCGCACCGTCGTGTCCGCCGCGCTCGGCTACTACGCGCCCGCCGCCGATCCGCGGCCCGGAGAGGGAAAGCTCCCGCGCTACACCTGGAGCCACGCCTACGCGGCGCTGCGCGAGCGGCTCGAGGAGCTCGGCCGCGAGCTCGGCGGCAAGCACCGGGTGCTCGTGGACGAGAACCAGCACGTCGATCGCGAGGGCGCGGCGCGGGCAGGTGTCGGGTTCTACGGCAAGAACACGCTTCTCATCACACGTCGCTACGGATCATGGGTCGTTCTCGGCACGCTCGTGACCGAAACGGAAATCGAATCGAGCTCCCCGCTCGACCTCAATTGCGGGTCGTGCCGGCTCTGTATCGACGCCTGCCCGACGGACGCCCTCGACGAGCCCGGCGTGCTCGACTCGACGCTCTGCCTCTCCTACTGGACGCAGGCGCCCGGCTCGATCCCCGAGGACTTCCGCGCCGCGCTCGGCGACCAGGTGTACGGCTGCGACATCTGCCAGGACGTCTGCCCGTGGAACCGGGGGATCGAGAAGCGCCGCTCGGACGCGAGCGTGCCCGAGGCCGCCGAGCCCGTCGTCTCGCTCGCCGACTGGCTCGAGGCGCCCGACGACGAGCTCCGCGAGCGCTACGACCGCCTCTACTTCCCGAAGAACGACCCGCGCTACCTGCGCCGCAACGCGCTCGTCGCCGCGGGGAACTCCGGCGATTCCCGGCTCGTGCCGCTCGTGCGGCGCTACGCCGACGCGGAGGACGAGCTCCTGCGCGAGCACGCGGCCTGGGCCGCAGAGCGACTGGCGGGGCCGGCATGAACGAGCGCCAGCGCGCACAGGAGATGTGGATCGCGTACGCGCGGCTCCTCGCCGTCATCTTCGCCGCGATCCAGGTCCTGATCGTCCCGTACGACGAGCCCGGCCGCAGCCTCAACTCGGGCGTGGCCATCACGGCGATCCTCGCCGTCGGCGGCGTCATCTTCCTGTTCCTCGCGCGCCGGCGATCTGAGCACCGCGGACGCGAACGCTTCTCGGGATGGTCGCGCTGATCTTCGACACGGCGATCATCTACGCGTACGTCTTCACGCACGCGTTCTCGCCGGGCACGTCCGCGAGCCGGCTGCTCGTCCTCGCCGTGATCGAGGCCGCGGTGCGCTACGGCGTCGCCGGCGCCGTCTGGATGACCGTCGCCAACATCCCGCTGCTCGCCGCCGTCGAGTACGACCGCGCGGGCTCGGTGAACGGGTTCGAGATCCGCAACGTGACGCTGACGCTCGGGATCCAGCTGATCGCCGGGCCTCGTCGTCGGCGGCCTCACCCGGCAGCTCCACGGCGAGTCCCAGCGGGCGGAGGCCCGCGCGGCCGAGGCGGAACTGCTTGCGCGACGAGATCGGACGTCACGCCGACCGGCTGGAGGTCGCGAACCGCTGCGCCCGCGCGCTGGCGTCGTCGCTCGACATGAAGGAGAGCTTCCAGACCTTCGCGCGCGAGCTGAAGACGTCGTTCGCGTACGACCGGATCGCGCTCGTCCTCGCCGACCACGGCCGGGCCACGGTGGTCGCCGACGACGGCGTCGGCGCCGACGACGGCCGCAGTCCCTGGACGATGCCGCTCGACGACAGCGCGCTCGGCGAGGTCGTCCGCACCGGCCAGACGCACGTGCGCGCCGACCTCAAGGAAGGCGCGCGCTACGCGGAGGAGGAGCAGCTCGCCGCGATCGGCATGCGGTCGCGCGTGATCGCGCCGCTCGCCATCGCCGGGAAGCCGCTCGGCGTCATCTCCGTCTCGCGCCGCGAGGCCGACTCGTTCACGCGCGACGACATCGACCTGCTCACGCTGCTCGGCCGCCAGCTCGCGACCGCCGTCGAGAACATCCGCGCCTTCGAGGCCGAGCGCGCCGCCGCCGAGGAGCTGCGCCGGCTCTCCGCCCTGCGCGCCGACTTCGTCTCGCTCGTGACGCACGAGCTGCGCGGGCCGATGGCTTCGGTCGTCGGCTGCGCGGCCACGCTTGCGCCAGCGCTGGCGCACGCTGAACGAGGGCCAGCGCGAGTCGTTCCTCGCGCTGATCGAGGAGGAGACCTCGAGGCTCGCAGCGCTCGTCGGGCGACGTGCTCGACACGTCGCGGCTCGAGGCCGGCACGTTCACCTACGCGTTCACGGACGTGGACGTCGAGGCGCTCGTCCGCGAGGTCGCCGCCGTGGTCGACCTCGGGCACGAGGAGGTCGCGATCCGCACGCACGTCCCCGGCCCGCTGCCGGCGGTGCGCGGCGACCGCGAGCGGATCCGCCAGGTCGTCATGAACCTGCTCACGAACGCGGTCAAGTACACGGTCGTGGGCGACGAGGTCGAGGTGCTCGCGCGCGTGCGACAACGGCTCCGTCGCCGTCAGCGTGAGCGACCACGGGCCCGGGATCTCCGCCGAGGAGCAGCGTGTGATCTTCGAGAAGTTCGGCCGCGCCGCGAACGCCGGCTCGAGCTCCACCCCCGGCGCCGGGCTCGGGCTCTTCATCGCCCGCTCGATCACCGAGGCGCACGGCGGCTCGCTCGAGGTGGAGTCGCAGCCCGGTCAGGGCGCGACGTTCACCGTCCGCCTGCCCGTCAGCGCTTCGTAACGACGCGACGCTTCTTCGTCAGCGTCTTCTGGAGGGCGCGCGCCCGCTTGGCGACGGCCTCCCGCAGCTCGGGCGGGTCGATCACGACGGCCGTGCCCCGGTAGGACAGGATCTCGCCGACGAGCCACTCGACGCTGCCGTGGCGCATCTCCTCGAGCGCGGTTCCGTCCGAGAGCTCCTGCGCGCCGCGCTCGATCCGCCAGGGGGCGATCACCTTGCGGAAGAGGACGCGCGCGGTGCGGACGTCGCTGAGCTTCGTCGGCTCGAGGTCGGGCCGCGGCTCGAAGGTCTCGCCGAGCGGACGGACGGCGCGCATGCGGTCGATGCGGAACGAGCGCTGCGCATCCCGCGAGCGGTCCCAGCGAGTGGACGTACCACCAGGGCAGCTCGCGCTCGAGCGCATGCGGCTCGATCGTGCGCACGCTCGGCTCCTGAGCGCCGACGGCCAGGTACTCGATCTCGACGAGCGGTCCGGTTCTCGATCGCGTCCGAGATGGCGCGGACGAGCTCCTCCTCCTCGGTCGGCGGCTCCGGCTCGGGCGCGTCCTCGGTGACCTCGAACTCGCCGAAGGTCTCCTCGAGCTTGCGCCGCACGCGGTCGAGCGGCGTGTGCGCCTCGGCGGCGATCATCGGCCCGACGAACTCGAGCGCCAGGCGGATCGCCCGCGCCTCCATGGGTGTGAGCCGTGGGGCGCGCCGGAACGTGTCGCCGAAGAGCTCCTTCTGGACACGCACCTCGTCGCCGACCCGCGAGGCGTAGACGGCGTAGCAGCCGCCCCCGAAGTTCACGAGGTTGAGGAGCGCGAGATGCTCGGCGAGCTGCTCGTCGGTGAGGTTGAACCGCTCGGTCAGCTCCTCGGCGGGGATGACCGCGCGGATGCCGTCGCCGCAGCGGGCGAGCAGGTGCGCGAGCAGCGCCTGGAGGACGGCGAAGCGCTCGGGCGCAACCGGGCCGACCGGGCGCTCGATCGCCACTTCGTCCTCGGTCTCCTCGGCCGCCTTGGACACGCGCGGCGGCTTGCCCTCGTGGGAGTTCGCGACGGCTTCGAGGCCCTTGGCGACCTCGTCCACGAGCTCGGGCGGCGACAGCGGCCGCGCGCGGCCGTCCTGGCGGAGCACCCATGACGCGAGCCGCTTGAGGTCCGCGTACGGCGTCCGGAAGACGTCGTCCTCGACCTGGCCGCGGCCCACGGTGCGCTCGACCCACCAGGCGGTGTCGGCGTCGAGCTCGATCTCCGCCTCGCCCTTCAGGTTGCCGAACTGCCATTGCTGACGGCCGCGGAAGGCGGACGGGTCGAAGTCGTCCGGCGGGCGGAAGTCGCGCTCGCGCCTCGTTGCGAAGCGGATGTCTCCGCGCACGCGGGAGACCCGGAACGTGCGCAGGTCGTTCTTGTCCAGGTCGAGCCCGATCAGGTACCACGAGCCCTGCTCGGGGAGGAGCGCGTACGGGTTGACCGTGCGCTCGGCCTCGGCGTTGCGCGTGATCGTCCAGTAGCGGAACTTGATCGTGCGCTGCTTCGAGATCGCGTTCTCGAGCTTCGTCAGCCGCCCGGACATCTCGACGGAGTAGTCGGGATCGCTCACGGTGACGCGGCGGCCGGCCTCGGAGAGCTCCTCGTCGGCGCCGGGCCGGCCGAGCGCGAGGTTCTGGAGCGCGAGCCGCAGCGGCTCGGCGTAGGCGAACTTCCCCTCGAGCAGGTAGAGCGCCGTCTGGAGCGCGGCCAGCTCGTCCTCCTCCAGCTGGAGCTCGGGGAGGAAGTACTGCTCGGAGCGCAGCGTGTAGAGCTCCTCCCCGGTGAACTCGTCGCGCTGCGAGTGGAGCGGGACACCGAGGGCGACCAGCTCCGCGCGGTCGGAGTAGAAGCGGCGCGCGAAGGCCTCGTCGGACATCTCCGAGTAGCCCTCGACGTTCGACTTCACGTCCCGCGCGGTGATCGGCCGGCGCTCCGCCATGAGGAAGGCGACGAGCGAGAGTTGGCGGATGAGCTTGTCGGTGTCGTGTGAGATGGCGTTACCCTGGGCGGTCCGGCGCGGCTCCTATTCTGACCGGTCCGCGTGATCGTCGCTCACCTAGATCTGGACGCGTTCTTCGCCGCAGTCGAGGAGCTCGAGCAACCCGAGCTTGCCTCCCGTCCGCTGGTGGTCGGCGGGGACCCGCACGGCCGCGGCGTCGTTGCGACCGCGAATTACGTTGCGCGCGCCTACGGTATCCATTCCGCGATGAGTTGCGCCGAGGCGAAGCGGCGCTGCCCGGAGGCGGTGTTCATCCCGCCGCGGCACCCGGTGTACCGCGACTGGTCGCGCCGGGTGTGGGCCGCGGTGCGCGAGGTCGTGCCCACGGTCGAGCGCACCGGGCTCGACGAGGGCTACCTCCAGGTGGACGAGGTCGTCTCGGATTTCCGGGAATCCCGTGCGGTCGCGCAGGCCGTGCAGGTCGCGGTTCGCGGCGCGACCGGGCTCACGTGCTCGCTCGGCGTCGGGACGTGCAAGGTGGTCGCCAAGGTGGCGAGCGACCGGCGCAAGCCCGGCGGGATCGTCGTCGTTCCCCCGGGCGGGGAGGCGGCGTTCCTCGCTCCGCTGGCGGTGCGCGTTCTTCCCGGGGTCGGCCCGAAGGCCGCGGAGCGGCTCGCGCCCGGCGGCATCGACACGATCGGCAAGCTCGCCGCGCTCACCGACGACGAGCTCGCCGGGCTCCTGCCGGGCTCGACCGGCCGCCTGCTGCGCGACCGGGCGCGCGGCATCGATCCGCGGCGTCTCGGCGAGCCGGTCGAGAACATCTCGCTGAGCCAGGAGGAGACGTTCGCGCGCGACATCGCCGACCGCGAGCGGCTCCACGAGGAGCTGGAGCGCATGTCGGAGCGGCTCTCGGAGATGCTCAGCGGCTCGGGCCGCTCGGCGCGCACCGTGACGACCAAGGTGCGCTATCCCGACTTCTCCATCCGCAGCCGCTCGCAGACGCTCGCCGTCGGAACCGACGAGGGCGACCGGATCGCCGAGCTCGCCTGCGCGCTCCTCGACCGCGCGCTCGCCGACCGCCCCGGCGCGCTGCGGCTCGTCGGCGTGACGGTTTCGAACCTCGAGTCGGCGGTACAGCTCCCGCTGGTGGCCGAGTGAGCCGGGAGACCTGGGACGACGTCGACCTCTGGGTCGGCGACGCGCTGATCGGCGACGACGACGCGCTCGACGACGCGCAGCGGGCGAGCGACGAGGCGGGGCTCCCGCAGATCGCCGTCTCGCCGCTCCAGGGGAAGATGCTCTACCTCCTGGCGCGCATGATTCGCGCTCGCTCGATCCTCGAGATCGGGACGCTCGGCGGCTACTCGACGATCTGGCTCGCGCGGGCGCTTCCCGAGGACGGGCGGCTCGTGTCGCTCGAGGTCGACGAGCGCTACGCGGAGGTCGCGCTGCGCAACGTCGCGCGCGCCGGGCTCGCCGACCGCGTCGACATCCGCGTCGGCCCGGCGCTCGAGACGCTCGCCGAGGTGGAGGCGCCGCTCGACTTCGTCTTCATCGACGCGGACAAGAAGTCGACGCCCGAGTACTTCGCCCGTGCGCTCGAGCTGACGCGCATGGGCGGCGTGATCGTCGGCGACAACGTCGTCCGCGGCGGCGCGCTCCTCGAGGAGTCACGGGGACGAGGGCACGCGGGGCATGCGCAGCTTCGTCGAGCTCATGGGCGCCGAGCCGCGCGTCGAGGCGACGGTGATCCAGACCGTCGGCCTGAAGGGCTACGACGGCTTCGCGCTCGCGCGCGTCAAGTAGCTACGCGGCGACGCGCGTCTCGAGATGCTGGTGCGAGGGGCAGTACTCGCGCTCGGGGAGCGGCGTGCGCTGGCACGGCTTCCCCTTGCGGGTCGTGGCGCGGCAGCGGGCGATCCCGCCGTCGAACGCACCCGACTCGATCTGCTCCTCGATGTAGCCGACCGCGGCGCCGATCCCCTGCGTGATCGCCCAGTTGACCTGCGCCTGGTAGGCGATGGGGAAGTAGCGGCGGATGTCCTGGAAGAGGGCCCGGTCCGGCCGCGAGAAGTACCGCGGATCCTTGGCCAGCCGCTCGACCGTGTCCTCGCACGCGGCGAGCACTTCGCGCTTGTACTCCATCCGGGTCTCGGGGTCGACGTACGGGTCGACGAGATCCATGATCGAGCGGTAGACCGCCCGGGAGTACTGATACATGCGAGGTAGGAGAGTGTCGGTCATGGGCTACCTCGTCATTATCCGAGGTCTGCGTTAAAGCGCTGCAAACGATCGTTAATTTCGTGTTAAGAGGGCCCCGCGAGCCCTCTTGGAAAGCCAGTTTATCGCCTTTTGGCGCTGTTACAAAGTCGCCGCTATTTCGGGACGATCTGGCGGACGTAGGCGCTCGAGTAGCCGGCGCTCTTCGCTGCGGTGACGTTCTGCTGGGCGGCGCTCTGCGTGTTCTTCACGCCGCTGAAGACGACCCAGAAGCCGGGCGTCAGGCCCTGGAAGTTGTCGGAGTCGAGGACGCCGACCTCGCTCAGCCCCTTGTTCTTCGCCGCCTGCGCCTTCGACTCGGCTGCGGCCTTGCCCGCGCTGGCCGGCACCGACTCGAGGATGGCCGTGTAGCCGCTCTGGCCGCTGGGCCATTGCGTCAGTCCGGACGCACCCGTTGTCGTCGTTCCGTGGTCGTGCGTCGTCGTGGCCTGCGTCGTCGTGGGGGCGGTCGTCGTCGAGAAGGTCGTGCTCGGGACCGTCGGGACGAAGGTCGAGGTCGTCGGCAGGGTCGGCGGGCCGAGCGTCTCGGTCGTCAGGCCGGTCGGCACGACCGTGGCCGGCAGCGTCGAGACGCCGCTCGAGGTGCCTGCTCCCTCGTCGTCGTCCGTCGCGGCGATCACGACCGCTGCCGTGATGAGCGCGAGCACGAGCAGTGCGATCAGGCTGGCCCAGAACCAGTACGGCGAGCCGGGGCCGCCGCCGAACTGGGGCAGAGGCGCCAGCCGTGCCCCACACTCGAGGCAGTACTCCTGGAAGCGGTCGTGGCGGAGCGCCGCAGTTGTGGCAGTGCGGCTCTGCCGGCTCGTGCGTCTCGACGGCCGGAAGGTTGCCGGTCTCGTCCACCTAGCGCTCCTCCGGGAACTCGATCATCGTCTCGTCGATCGGCTGCACGAAGCCCTCGGCGGCGACCGCGTTCCCGCAGACCGTGCAGAAGTTCGCCTCGGCCGGGACGGGTGCGCCGCAGTGGCTGCAGGTGACGACGGGCGGCGTCTCCGCGACCGGACGGCCGCAGTGGGCGCAGAAGTGCGAGCCCTCGAGGAGGGGCGCGCCGCAGCGGCACTCGGCGACGTGGGCGCCGCGCGCGGCCACCGCACCGGCGGCGATCAGCGCGTCGAGCTCGTGGATGCGCTCCTCGAGCGCGAGCACGTCGGCGCAGCGGCTGTGGAGGAGCGGATAGCGCCAGTCGTCGCGCCGCGCCATCTCGGCTGCGAGGCCGCCGACGTCGCGAAGCTCCTGCTCGCGGAACCGGACGAGGTCCTGCCGCTCGCGGTCAGGCGGAACCGGCCGCGGCGGAGGCGGTGGAGGAGCAGGGGGCGGGGGTGCCAGCGCCTCGGGATCGCCCTCGGGCATGCGGGCGAGTCTAGCTCACTGCCTGGAGGCGTTCAGGCCTTCGTCGCGAGGACGACGAGCCGCTCTTCGGTCATCTCGCGCACGGTGTGCGCCGGGCCTTCCTTCGTGTTCCCGGAGCCCTTGACGCCGCCGTACGGCATCTGGTCGGCGCGAAACGTCGGTGCCTCGTTCACGATCACGCCGCCGAACTCGAGCCCCTGGGCGGCGGCGAGCGCCGTGTCGACCCGCGCGGTGAAGATGCCGGCCTGGAGTCCGTAGTCGGTCGAGTTGGCCAGCTCGAGCGCCTCGTCGAGCGAGTCGTACGGGCCGACGGTGCACACGGGTCCGAAGATCTCGTCGCACGACACCTTCATCTCGGCGGTCACGTCCGCGAGGACGGTGGGGCGCAGGAGCCCGTTCTCCTCGCCGCCGGCGAGCTGCTTCGCGCCCTGGGAGACCGCCTCGGCGATCCAGGCGGCGATCCGCTCCTTCGCGTCGGCGTCGATGACCGGGCCGACGTCGGTGTCGTCGTCGGCCGGGTCGCCCACGACGAGCGCCTCGACCTTCGGGACGAAGCGGGCGACGAAATCGTCGTAGGCGGCGCGCTGCACGTAGATCCGCTGGACGGAGATGCAGCTCTGTCCGGCGAACGCGAAGGCGTTCGCGGCCAGCTTGGTCGCGGCCTCCTCGATGTCGGCGTCGGCCTCGACGATCACCGGCGTCGTGTTGCCGAGCTCGAGCGTCACCTTCTTCTTGGCGGCCCGCTCGCGGAGCGCCCAGCCGACACCGCTCGAGCCGGTGAAGGTGATCATCTTCACGCGCTCGTCCTCGACGAGGACGTCGCCGATGTCGGACGCCTTGCCGACGAGGACGTTCAGCCAGCCCGGCGGCAGTCCGGCCTCGGTCTCCAGCTCGGCGAGGAAGAGCGCCGAGAGCGGCGTCTGGCCCGCGGGCTTCAGCACGACCGAGCAGCCGGCGGCCAAGCGCGGGCGCGATCTTGTGCGCCACGAGGTTCATGGGGAAGTTGAACGGGCTGATCGCGCCGACGACGCCGATCGGGACGCGCATCGTGAACGCGACCTTGCCGGCGCCTGCGGGCGAGGCGTCCATCGGAATCGTCTCGCCGGTCAGGCGGCGGCAGACCGCAGCCGCCGTCTCGTACGTGGACACGGCTCGCGACGCCTCGACGCGCGCGGCCTTCATCGGCTTGCCCGCCTCGGCGGAGATCGTCTGCGCCGCTTCCTCCTGGCGGTCGGCGAGGAGCAGCGCGACGCGCTCGAGGATTCCCGCGCGCTCGTGCGCGGAGAGCGGCTCGCGCATCGCCGCTTCGGCCGCGTCGACCGCTTTGCGGGTGAGCGCGGCGTCGGCTGCGGCGACGCGTCCGACCTCCTCGCCCGAGAAGGGCGAGTTCACCTGGCGCCACTCGCCGGTCTCGACCCATTCGCCTGCGACGAGGAGCTTTCGTTCGCCGACCGTGGCAGCCATGCGGCCATTCAAGCATGCGGCGGCGATGCGGCGATAGGCTCCGCCGTCGTGGCCAGGGAGATCGCAACCGTCGGCGTCGTCGGGCTCGGGACGATGGGCGCCGGAATCGCCCAGGTCTGCGCCCAGGCGGGCGTCGAGACGATCGGCGTCGAGGTCGATGCCGCTCTCGGCCGAGAAGGCGCGCGAGCGGGTCGGCTACTACCTCGGCCGCGGCGTCGAGAAGGGCCGGATGACCGCGGAGGAGCGCGACGCCGCGCTCGGCCGGCTGCGCACGTCCACGGACCGCGCCGACCTGGCCGGCTGCGACCTCGTGATCGAGGCGATCGTCGAGGACCTCGACGCCAAGCGGGAGCTCTTCGGCGCGCTCGACGGGATCGTCGCCGACGGACGCGGTGCTGGCCACGAACACCTCGGCGCTCTCGGTCACGGAGATCGCGCGCGCGACCGCGCATCCGGAGCGCGTCGTCGGCATGCACTTCTTCAACCCGGCGCCGATCCTCGATCTCGTCGAGGTGGTGCGCACGGAGCTCTCCGACCCCGACGTCCACGAGGCGGCGTACGCGTTCGCGGAGCGCCTCGGCAAGCAGCCGATCCGCTGCAACGACACGCCGGGCTTCGTCGTGAACCGGATTCTCATCCCGCTCCTGAACGACTGCGTCCGCGTGCTCGACGAGGCCGACGTGACGCCGGAGGATCTCGACAAGGCGATGCGCTTCGGCGTGAACTGGCCGATCGGGCCGTGCGCGCTCCTCGACCTGATCGGGATCGACATCCACGTGCACGCGTCGGAGGCGCTCGAGGCGGCGCTGGGCGAGCCGCGCATGGGCCCGCCCGCACGGCTGGTCGAAATGGCCGAGGCCGGGCACCTGGGCCGCAAGACCGGCCAGGGCTTCTTCTCGTACTGACGGAGAGGCGTGGCGCACCCTCCGCGGTCAGGACAGACGTTGTTGCGCGTCTGGCCGAACGCGGACGCGTCTAGGGCGCGAGCCGCTCGATGACCCAGCCGCCGTTGTCCGGCCGGTAGCGGAACCGGTCGTGGAGGCGGTCGTCGCCGTGCTGCCAGAACTCGAACGCGACGGGCGCGAGGCGGAAGCCTCCCCAACCTTCCGGCCGGGGCAGTTCGTCCTCGCGGCCGGCGTACTCGGCGTGGAGCGCGGCGGCGCGGGCCTCGAGCGTCTCCCGGTCGGGGACGACGTCGCTCTGCGGCGACACCGACGCGCTGACGCGGCTCCCGAACGGCCGCGACCGGAAGTAGGCGTCCGAGTCTTCGGCCGAGATGCGCTCGACCGTCCCCTCGATGCGCACCTGCCGTCCCGGCCAGAGAAAGAGGAGCGCCGCCTGCGGGTTCGCTTGGAGCTCGCGGCCCTTGCGGCTTCCGTAGGCCGTGAAGAAGACGAACCCCAGCGCATCGAAGCCCTTGAGCAGCACCGCGCGGGCCGACGGAGCTGCGTCCGCCGTCGCCGTCGCCAGCACGACCGTCTCGGGCAGCGCCACCCCGGCCTCGCGCGCCGCCGCGAACCACGCCGCGAACTGCGCCACGGGATCGGGATCGAAATCGGCTGCGCGGAGGGGCCCGGGCATTACAGACTCTTTACACCAATCTCAACCGGAGCGGGCATCGCGGAGTGAAACTACGTGAGGTAGGCGATGCACATGCCACGTTTTCTCATCGTCCTTTCGATTGCGGTTCTCGCCCTGGCCAGCACGGCGACGGCGTCCGCGGGCGTCGCCGATCGCGAGCCGGCGGCGACGGGCGCCCAGCTCTCGCTCGTCGGCGGGAAGGGCACGGCGGTCGTAACGAGTGAGGTCGGGACCATCCTCGGCACGATGAAGCAGGGAACGATCACGCTGGTCGATTTCGCGCGCGGCGCGAAGACGAAGTACGACGCCCGCAAGTGGAACTGCACGAAGCGGAAGCGGCTCGACCGCCGCACGGTTCGCTGCACGGGCAAGGACCTCTGGTTCTCGATCGCCGGCGGCGCGTGGATGGTGACCCTCCATGGACGCGGAATCGCCGCGAGCGCGGTCGTCGACGGCAAGGTCAAGCTCTCCGGTACGAGGGGCACGTTCTCGATCGACGGGGGCAAGTCACGGAAGTGGCCGCTGGTCGCCCGGACGTTCAAGCTCAGCTAGACGACGGCCCTCTCTGTCACGATACGGCCGTGGTCGAATCTGCGCGCCAGCGCATCCTGCTCGTCGAGGACGAGGCGAACATCGCCTCCTTCGTCGCGATGTACCTCCAGAAGGCCGGCTACGAGGTCGCGGTCGCGAGGGACGGGACCGAGGCGCTGACGAAGGCGAATGCCGAGCCGCCCGCGCTGATCGTCCTCGACCTGATGCTGCCGGACATCGACGGCGTGGACGTCTGCCGGCGGATCCGCCAGAAGTCGGACGTGCCGATCCTGATGCTGACCGCGCGCGACGACGACATCGACAAGATCATCGGGCTCGAGGTCGGCGCCGACGACTACCTCACGAAGCCGTTCAACCCGCGCGAGCTCGTCGCGCGCGTGAAGTCGATCCTGCGCCGTTCGACCACCCGGCGCACGTTGCCCGAGGGCGGCGTCCTCGAGCACGGCATCCTGCGCATCGACTCCGGCCGCCGTGAGGTCTCGGTCGGCGAGGACGAGATCCAGCTCGCGCCGAAGGAGTTCGATCTCCTGTGGGAGCTGCTCGACCATCGCGGCCTCGTCCTGACGCGCGACCAGCTCCTCGAGCGCGTGTGGGGGTACACCTTCGCCGGCGACACGCGGACGGTCGACGTGCACGTCGGCCAGCTGCGGCGCAAGCTCGGCGAGGCGTGCCCGATCGTGACCGTCTGGGGCGTCGGCTACAAGGTGACGACGGAACCCAAGGCGGCGCCCGTCCAGTAGGACGCGCGCGATGAGCTCACTCCGTTTTCGTCTTCCTGCGCTCTTCCTCGGCGGCATCGTCGTGGCCGCGCTGGTCACCGCAGTGGCCGCCATCGGGCTCTTCCAGGACTCGACCCGCGCCGACACGTTCGCCGATCTCCGGCAGCAGGCTGCGGGCCTCGCCGACCTCTATGCGTCGCAGGCGGTGGAGACGGGCCAGTTCACACCGGCCGAGCGGCTCGAGGCGGCGACCGGGTCGACGCTCTTCTACGCCGGGCTCGAGCTCTTCACGCCCACGGGCCTGCGCGAGCTCGACTCCTCGGTTCTCCCTGACCAGCAGGCGCTCGATGACGGCCGGCCGCAGACCTTCGAGTTCACGCCGCCGGGACACGACCGTGTGTACCTCGCCGCCGCGCATCCGCTCCAGATCGGCGAGCAGACCTTCGGCGTGATCGTCGTCGCCAAGCCGCGCGCCGAGCTCCGCGAGCGCTGGGTCGGCCTCGCCGAGCGGCTCGGCCTTGCGTTGCTTGCCGGCCTTGCCGTCGCGGTCGGACTCGTCGCGTACCTCTCGCGGCGCCTGACCGCGCCGGTGGTGGCGCTCACGCAGGCGACGGACGTGGTCGCGCGCGGGCGCTACGACGTGGAGCTGCCGCGGGCGCGAGGGCGCGACGAGATCTCCATCCTGACCCGCCGGTTCGGGGACATGACGCGCCAGCTCGCGGAGGCGGAGGAGCTCGAGCGCAACTTCCTCATGAGCGTGTCCCACGAGCTGCGCACGCCGCTGACCGCGATCCGCGGCCACGTCGGCGCGCTGAGCGAGGGGCTCGTCGAGGATCCGGAGATGCGCGAGGCCTCGCTCGAGGTCATCCGCACCGAGACCGACCGGCTCTCACGACTCGTCGGCGACCTGCTCGACCTCGCCCGGCTCGACGCGCGCCGGTTCAAGCTCGCCGAGGAGGAGGTCGACCTGCGCCAGCTCCTCGAGAGCGCCTACAACGCGCGCACCGAGGAGGCCAAGGCGCGCGGGATCGCCTACGAGCGCGACTTCGACGCCGACCCGGTGCTCTTCACGGACGGCGACCGCGTCCTCCAGATCGTCACGAACCTCGTCGACAACGCGTTCGTCTGGACGCCGGACGGCGGCCGGATCGGGCTCGGGCTGACCGCGGCGAACGGCGCCGTCTCGGTGACCGTCTCCGACAGCGGGCCCGGGGTCGCCGCGGAGGAGCAGGAGCGGATCTTCCGGCCGTTCATCTCGGGCGACGGCTCGCACGGCACCGGGCTCGGGCTCGCGATCGCGCGGGAGCTGGCGCTGGCGCTCGGCGGTGAGCTGTCGCTCGTCTCGGAGCCCGGGCCTGGGCTCGACGCTTCGAGCTGACGCTGCCGCGTCGACCTAGCGACGGCTGGCTATGCGCCGCGCTGCTTGCGGCGGTCTTCGAGCCGGTAGAGCTCGGCGACCGGGCGGTCTTCCAGCGAGCGCTCCAGGCGGTCGAGCGACCGTTCGAGCCGGTCGAGGCGCCGGTCGACGCCCTGCCAGCCTGCGGCGACGAGATCGACGAGGAGCGCGAGATCCTCGATGCGTGCGCGCCGCTCGGCCTCGATGTCGGTCTGGATGTGCTCCAGGCGGCGGATCGTCTGGTTCGAGAGGCCGCGAACCTCGGCGAGGCTCCGCGCGACCGGCGCGGCCTCGGCGCGCATCCCGTCGCGGATCGCCGCGTCCAGCCGATCGGGGACGGTCGTCTCGAGCCCGGCGGTCTGCTCGGCGAACGACTCGAGCGCCTCGCGGGCGCGCTCGAGCGCCGTGTCGAGCGCGGCCGTGTCGGCGCCGCGGCCGGCCTCGTCGAGGCGGCGGCGGGCGCGTGCGAGCGACTCGGGTAGCACGGGGCGGACACTAGTGTTCGGCCCGGACGAACCGTGGACACCGCCGAGCTCGACTACCACCTGCCTCCGGAGCTCATCGCGCAGCATCCGGCGGAGCGCCGCGACGAAAGCCGGCTGCTCGTCTACGAACGGGCGACGAATGAGATCCGCCACCGCACGTTCGGCGACTTCGAGGCCGAGCTCGGCGAGGCGCTCGTCGTCGTCAACGACACGCGCGTCATCCCGGCGCGGCTCCGTCTCGAACGGCCCGGCGGAGGCGCGGCCGAGGTGCTGCTCCTCGAGCCGCTCGGCGACGGGCGCTGGGACGCGCTCGCCCGACCGACTCGGCGCCTGCGGCCCGGCATGCGGCTCGGCCCGGTCGAGCTGGAGGAGCACCTCGGCGAGGGCCGCTGGCGGATTCGTCTCGACGGCGAGCCGGCGGGGGAGATGCCGCTGCCGCCGTACATCACGGAGCCGCTCGCCGATCCCGAGCGCTACCAGACCGTCTACGCCGAGCACGAGGGCTCGGCGGCGGCGCCGACCGCCGGCCTGCACTTCACGCCGGAGCTGCTCGCACGCCTCGACCTCGCGCGCGTGACGCTGCACGTCGGGCTCGACACGTTCCGGCCGGTCGCGGCCGCGACCCTGGAGGAGCACGCGCTCGGGAGCGAGCGCTACGAGATCCAGCCGGGCGAGTGGGAGCGGATCGACGCCGCGCCGCGCGTGCTCGCCGTCGGCACGACGACGACCCGGGTGTTGGAATCCGTCGCCCGCGGCGCTCCGCTCGCCGGACGCACCGATCTCCTGATCTCCCCGGGCTTCGAGTTCCGCCGCGTCGACGCGCTGCTGACGAACTTCCACCTGCCGCGCTCGACCCTCCTCGCGCTCGTCATGGCGTTCGCCGGAGTGGAGGAGACGCGCCGGATCTACGCGGCCGCGATCGAGGAGCGCTACCGCTTCTACTCGTTCGGCGACGCGATGCTCATCGTCTGATTCGGACGAATTGACCCGCGCGGCGGGACCCTGCACGATGGCCGAGTGGGTCGTCTTGTCGTTCTAGTCGCCGTTGCGCTCGCCGTCGTCGCTTCCGTTCCCGGCAGCGGCGGGGCGGGATCGCCCGTGACCTGTTACAGCCGCGCGGCGACGATCGTGGGCACCGAAGGCCCCGAGACGCTGACCGGCACCGGCGGCACCGACGTGATCGCCGGCCTCGGCGGCGACGACACGATCAACGGCAACGGCGGCCGCGACTTCATCTGCCCCGGTGGCGGAGCCGACACGGTGAACGGCGGCGCGGGGCTCGACAACGTCGAGGCCTCCGACGGGAACGACGTCCTCACCGGCGGCTCGGGAGCCGACTACATCAGCTACTTCGACTCGCCGGCCGCGGCGAGGGTCAACCTCGCGGCCGCGACCGGACGGGGCTGGGGAACCGACACGCTGAACGGGTTCGAGGGCGTCGTCGGCTCGCGGTTCGCCGACAAGCTCACCGGCGGCGGCGCGGACGACCAGCTCGAAGGCCGAGGCGGGGGAGACACCCTCGTCGGGGGAGGCGGAGACGACTACCTGCTCCCGGGCCCGGGGACGGACGCCGTCAAGGGCGGAACGGGCTACGACTACGCGATCTACTGGGACTCCAACCACGGGATCAAGGGGAACCTCGGGACCCGTCGCGCCACCGGCGAGGGGCTCGACCGCTATACGTCGATCGAGGGGATCGGCGGCTCGGACTACGCGGACGTCCTCGTCGGGAACGGCGGCCAGAACGGCCTCTACGGCTACCTCGGAAACGACCGGCTCCTGGGGAAGGGCGGCAGCGACTGGATCTACGCGGGGCCCGGCAAGGACCGCCTCGACGGCGGCTCCGGGAACGACTTCCTGAACGGGGAGAAGGGCAAGGACACCTGCGTGAACGGCGAGCGGAAGCGCAGCTGCCCCTAGCGGCGCCTGCGACGATGGGGCCGTGACGCCGAGCCCCTTCACCCTCGAAGCGACCGACGGCGCCGCGCGCGCCGGAGTTCTCCGCACCGCGCACGGCGACGTCGCGACGCCGGCGTTCATGCCGGTCGGGACGAAGGCGACCGTCAAGGGCCTCCATCCGGACCGCGTGCGGGAGCTGGGCGCCTCGATCGTGCTCGCGAACGTCTACCACCTCGTCTTCCGGCCCGGGCGTCGAGCTGATCGAGGAGCTCGGCGGCCTCCACGAGTTCATGGCGTGGGACGGGCCGATCCTCACCGACTCGGGCGGGTTCCAGGTGTTCTCGCTGCGGCACACGATCACGAAGGCCGACGACGAAGGCGTCACGTTCCGCTCGGTCTACGACGGGGATCTCGCGCGCTTCACGCCCGAGCTGGCGGCCGACGTGCAGCGGCGGCTCGGCTCCGACATCGCCATGGCCCTGGACGTCTGCCTGCCCGCCGGCGCTTCGCGGGCCGAGCTCGCCGAGGCGGTGGAGCGAACGACCGCGTGGGCCAAGCGCCAGCTCGCGGCGCCGAGAGCGGAGGGCCAGCTCGTCTTCGGGATCGCCCAGGGCGGCGTCGACCCCGAGCTACGCCGCCGCTCGATCGGGGAGATCACCGACGCTCGGCTTCGACGGCTACGCGCTCGGCGGGCTGTCCGTCGGGGAGAACCGCGAGACGATGCTCGAGACGCTCGAGACGGCCGCGCCGCAGCTCCCGGCCGACCGCGCGCGGTACTTCATGGGCATCGGCGACCCCGTCGGGATCCTCGACGTGATCGAGCGCGGGATCGACATGTTCGACTGCGTCCTGCCGACGCGGCTAGGCCGTCAGGCGATGGCGTTCACGCGCGAAGGAAGGCTGAACCTGCGCAACGCGCGCTTCACGCGCGACCCCCGGCCGCTCGACGAGCGAGTGCTCGTGCGCGGCGTGTACTCGATTTTCCCGTGCATATCTTCGTCATCTCATAACCCAACAAGAGCTGTTGGGCTTGATACTTTTATCGGAGCACAACGTGCGGTTTTTGCTGGATCTGACCGCCGGGGCACGAACCGCGATCGAGCGCGAGGAGTTCAGCCACTACAAGGCGAACGTCCTGGAGCGCCTCGGGAACGGGGTCGTAACCGGCACGGAGGGACCTGCCTAGTGAACGTGCTCTTCTTGTTCGCAATTCTGTTCGTCTTCATGTACCTGCTGCTCATCCGGCCGCAGCGCCAGCAGGCGAGCCGCCAGAAAGAGATGATCGAAGCGCTGAAGCCCGGCGACGAGGTCATCACCGCGGGCGGCATCTACGGCGACATCGTCGAGGTCATGGAAGACCGCGTCTCGCTCGAGATCTCGGAGGACATCGAGATCGAGGTCTCCAAGCGCGCGATCGCCCAGATCATCCCGGCCGAGGAGCCCGAGCTCGCCGAGATCGAGGCCGGGGCCGACGAGACCACCGAGACCGCCGAGGCCGCCGAGGCCGCCGAGACCGATGAGGCCGCCGAGCCTGTCGCCGCCACCCAGGAGGACTCCCGCCAGGCATAGCCCGGACGGTCGTTCCCTCGATGCGCAGGTATCTCCTCACCCTCATCGCCATCGCAGGCGCGCTGATCGGCGTCGTCGCGCTGTCGATGGTCAAGAGCCCGACGCTCGGCCTCGACCTCCAGGGCGGCCTCGCCGTCGTCCTCCAGGCGGAGGCGCCGAAGGGCGAGACCGTCGACCGCGCGGGGATGGACCGCTCGATCGAGATCATGCGCGCCCGCATCGACCGCCTCGGCGTGACCGAGCCGGAGATCCGCCGCCAGGGCGAAGACCAGATCATCATCGAGCTCCCGGGCGTCCACGACGCCGACCGCGCCGCCGAGATCGTCGGCACGACCGCGCGCCTCGAGTTCTACGACCTCCAGGACGACGCGCTGCCGCCGACCAAGGGCACGCAGACGAACGAGATCGTCCCCACCGACAACCTCCAGAGCCTCCTGACGCGCGAGGACGAGCTGAAGGAGGGCCAGGAGGCCAACGCCTGGTACATGTACTCGATCGACAACCGGCTCCTCGCAGGGCCGGCGCAGTCGAAGGAGGCGCTCGCCGACGAGCTGACGAGCGGCGAGGCGCCCGCGACGGCCAAGTACTTCGTCGTCCCCGAGGGCCAGACCGTACTCACGTGCGGCGTCCAGCAGGACTCCTGCCCGGGCCTCGGGATCGCGCCCGACAAGACCTACTACTACCTCTACAAGTTCGACCCGACCAACAAGGAGAACCCGGTCCCGGAGCTGACCGGCAGCGACCTGAACATCGACGGGACGCAGCAGGACTTCCAGCAGGGCCAGCCGATCGTGAACCTCCAGTTCACGGGCGCCGGCGGGGACAAGTTCCACGACATCACCCGTGAGCTCGCGCGGCGCGGACGCCAGGTCGCGGCGCTCATCGGCGTCGACACGTCGACCGAGGAGGGCCGCCAGCCGGCGCTCCAGAGCTTCGCGATCGTGCTCGACAACGAGATCCGCTCCTACCCGACGATCGACTTCGTCCAGAACCCGGACGGGATCGCGGGCGGCCAGGCCTACATCTCGGGGAACTTCACGGTCGGCGAGGCGAAGGATCTCGCGCTCGTCCTCCAGACCGGCGCGCTGCCGTACTCGTTCACGCAGCTCGAGCGCACCGACATCTCCGCCACGCTCGGTGAGGACTCGCTCCAGGAGGCGAAGGTCGCCGGCATCGTCGGCCTCATCCTCGTCGCCCTGTTCCTGCTGATCGCGTACCGCTTCCTCGGCGTCGTCGCGATCATCGGCCTCGGCGTCTACGGCGCGTTCCTCTACGGGACGATCCTGGTCTTCAACGTCACGATGACGCTGCCGGGCTTCGCCGGCCTGATTCTCACGATCGGGGTGGCCGCCGACGCGAACATCGTCATCTTCGAACGAATCAAAGAGGAGGTCCGCGCGGGCAAATCCGTGCGGGCCGCGATCTCCACCGGGTACACGAAGGGCTTCTCGACGATCGTCGACGCCAACGTCGTGACGATGATCGCGGCGGCCGTCCTGTTCCTGGTCGGGAACGGGCAGCGTCCGCGGGTTCGCGCTCATGCTGCTCCTCGGTACGGCGCTCTCGATGGTCACGGCCGTCCTTGCGACGCGCGCCCTGCTCGGCGCGCTCGGCGGGTTCCGCTGGTTCGACAACCCGAAGTTCATGGGCGCGAGCGGCCAGAAGATCCCGGCCTGGCAGAAGATCGACTTCGTCGGCAAGCGGAAGCATCTGGTTCGGGATCTCGGGCGCGGTCATCGCGATCTGCCTCGTCTCGCTCGCGATCCAGGGCCTGAACCTCGGGATCGACTTCCGCGGCGGCAGCCAGGCGCAGTTCTCGACGGCGCAGCCGATCCCGGTCGAGGACGTGCGCGAGCAGGCCGCGGAGCTCGGGCTCTCCGGCGCGGTCATCCAGGGCCGCGGCGAGCAGACCGACGGCGGCTACGAGAGCTTCACGCTGCGCACGGAGTCGCTCGACGTGAAGGAGCAGGCCGAGCTCCAGGCGACGCTCGAGCGCGAGCTCGGCGCCGAGAACTTCGGCTTCAAGAACGTCTCGGCGAGCTTCAGCCGCGTGATCCTGAAGAACGCGATCATCGCCGTGATCGTCTCGCTGATCCTGATCTCGCTCTACGTCACGTTCCGGTACCAGTTCGCCTACGCGGTCCCGGTGCTGATCGCCCTCTTCCACGACCTCCTGGTCGCAATCGGGGTCTATTCGCTCAGCGGCAGGGAGGTGACGGCGTCCTCTGTCGCAGCGCTGCTCACCATCCTCGGGTACTCGATCTACGACACGATCATCATCTTCGACCGCGTGCGCGAGAACGTGCACATCATGAAGCGGTCGAGCTTCCAGGCGATCGCGAACCAGTCGCTCTGGGAGACCATCCGCCGCTCGCTGGCCACGACCTTCATCACGCTCCTCCCGGTCGCGTCGCTGCTCATCTTCGGCGGCGACACGCTGAAGGACTTCGCGTTCGCGATCTTCGTCGGCGTCGCCTCCGGCGCGTACTCGACGATCTTCATCGCCACGCCGCTTCTCGCCGTCATCAAGGAGCGCGAGCCCGAGTTCGAAAAGCGGAAGGACGCCGGCCTCGTGGAGAAGCTCGACGACGACGTCTTCCACGACGAGTCCGAGGAGCCCGAACCCGTGCAGCCGACGCCGGCGCCGTCGCCCGGTCCGCTCGCCGGTCCGGCCGTCGCCGCCGTCGGGCCGACGCCGACGCCTCCGGCGGATGCCGCCGCACGGCGCGCCGAGCGCAGCAAGCGCCGCCGCGGCCGAGGCCATGGCCGGCGCTGACGAGACTCCGAAGGGCGCCCGTGACGTCGCAGGTGAGTTCCTGTACGCCGGTCTCGGCGCCGTCGCGCTGACGAAGGAACGCGCCGAGGAGCTGATCGAGGAGCTCACCCGCCAGGGCCGCATGTCCCAGGCGGAGGCGCGCGAGACCGTCGACGACCTGATGGGCCGCTGGCGCGGCGAGGCCTCGCGCCTCGGCGAGCTCGCGGGGACGGGGCTCCAGAGCGTCGTTCGCGAGCTCGGACTGGTCACCCGCCGCGAGTGGGACGACCTCGATCTGCGACTCGCGCAGGTCGAGCACCGGCTGCGCATCGTCGAGGGCGAGCCCGAACCTCCCGCTTGAACGACTGGGAATATCGAGCCACACTCAGAGGACTGTGCGAAAGCTGCGGCTTCCCTCACCGGCCCTCGTCGTCGCCTGCCTCGCCCTGCTCATCACCCTGAGCGGCGTCGGCTACGCGGCCAAGGCGCTCCCGCGAAACAGCGTGGGAACGACGCAGCTGAAGGCGAACGCGGTCAACGGCTCCAAGGTCGCGAACAACTCGCTGAAGGGCGCGGACATCGACGAGGCGAGCCTGAGCGGCCTCGCGTTCGTCAAGGCGTTCATGGGCGCGGGCGAGCTCATGCCCGACCTGCCCACGGGGACAGGCTCGACGGTCTGGGCGACGCAAACCGTGGCGCTCACGAAGCCCGCGCGGCTCTTCGTGCTCGCCCGGATGTCGCCGACGATCCAATGCGACACGATTCCGTGCGAGGTGACGTACTACGTCACGGTGGACGACACGCCGCTTCCGAACACGCAGGTGCGGGTGCAGGGCTCACCGTTCGCGATCACCGACAAGGGCGAGACCACCACCATGGGTCTCACCGGAGTCCTTCCGGCGGGCTCGCACACGCTGAAGCTCGTCCACGCTGCCGGAGGTGGACCCGTGACGGCCACCGGCGCCGGCAACCGGGTTCTCTCCGCCATAGCCGTCGGCTGAGCGCGAGCGCCGTACACTTCCCGGCATGAGCAGCCGGCCTGCCGTTCGGCAGCTGGGCCGCCTCTCCGAGATCGCGCAGGTCGCGGCGAAGCACGGCTTCGGCTACCTCTTCGAGAAGCGCGGACACCGCGACTCGAACGGGCACGCCCCTGCCGTGGATTCGGTCGTGGAGGGCGGATCGACGCGCGGCCAGCGCCTGCGCGCGATGCTCGACGAGCTCGGGCCGACGTTCGTGAAGTTCGGCCAGCTCCTCTCGACGCGCCCTGACGTCATCCCGCCCGACATCGTGTTCGAGCTGCGCGGGCTCCAGGACCAGGTGACCTCGTTCCCGTTCGAAGACGTCCGCCGCGTGGTCGAGGAGGAGCTCGGCCTCACGCTCGAGCAGGCGTTCCGCGAGTTCGACCCGGTGCCGCTCGCGGCGGCGTCGATCGGCCAGGTGCACAGGGCGGTGCTCCCGACCGGGGCGCAGGTGGTCGTCAAGGTGCAGCGGCCCGACGCGCCGCGGCAGATCGAGGCGGATCTCGAGCTGCTCTACCAGGCTGCGCGGCTCGGGAGGGTGAAGGCGATCTCGTTCGTCGACTCGGTGCAGCTCGTGGACGAGTTCGCGCGCTCGATCCGCCAGGAGCTCGACTACCGCGCCGAGGCCCGCAACGCCGAGCAGTTCCACCGCAACTTCGTCGGGCCACCAGCGCGTGCGGATCCCGAAGGTCTACTGGCAGTACTCGCGCGCCCGCGTGCTCACGCTCGAGTACCTCGAGGGGACGCAGCTGAAGGACGTGGATCTCACCGAGTACACGCCCGACGAGCGGCGCGCCCTGGCGACCTCGCTCACGGACGCGTGGATGACGATGATCTTCCGCCACGGCTTCTTCCACGCCGACCCGCACCCGTCGAACGTGCTCGTCGTCGAGAAGCCGGACGTGCTCGGCGTCCTCGATTTCGGCATGGCCGGGAAGCTGACCGACGAGGATCTCTCGCGGGCGACCCGGCTCTTCATCGACGTGATGAACGAGAACGTGGAGGCGCTGCCGCGCGATCTCGCCGCGCTCGGCGTGCGCTACGACCGCGAGCGCGAGGACGAGTTCGTCGCCGAGCTGCGCGACATCTTCTACCGCTACTACGGCGCGCGGCTCTCCGAGATCGACCCGGTGCAGGTGATCCGCGAGGCGTTCGCGCTGATCTTCCGCATGCGCCTGCACCTGCCGGCGCGCTTCGTCCTCCTGGATCGCGCGATCGCGACCCTGGGCTCGGTCGGGCTCGAGATCGACCCCGAGTTCAACGTGTTCGAGGTCGCGAAGCCGTACGCGCGCGAGCTGATCCTGGAGCGCTTCACGCCCCGTCGCGTCGCAAACCGCGCTCGACAGCAGGGGACCGACTACGCGCGGATGCTCTTCGAGCTTCCGTACCAGGTGCACGACACGCTCGAGCAGGTGCGCGACGGCCAGGTGGAGATCGGCTTCCGCCACGAGGGACTCGAGTCGCTCTTCACCCGGCTCGACCACATCTTCAACCGCCTCGTGATCGCGATCGTCGTCGCGAGCGGCCTCATGGGCTCGGCGATCCTCGGGATCTTCGTCGAGGACGGCCCGCAGCTCTTCGGCCTGCATTTCCTGTCCGTGCTCGGCTTCGTGCTGTCCGGCCTGCTCGGCATCTGGCTCGTGTGGGGCGTGATTCGGTCGGGGCGGCTCTGACTCGGACCGCAGCCCAGATCATCGGAGCTCGGCCTAAGTGAGTCGCGCCGCGGGCATACTCGTCGCATGACCGAGCCTTCTCCTTCGGAACGGCTGGAGCTTCGCCGCATCACCGCGCAGGAGGCGCGCATGATCAAGGGCGGCGAGCGCCCGGACGGGCCTGAGCTTCGCGGACGGCTATCCGTCCGAGTTCTCCCTCGAGACGATGGGGCTCTTCGAGAGCGGCCGACGCGGACGAATACGGACCGTTCTTCATGGTGCGGCGCGACGACAACGCGGTGATCGGCGAGCTCGGCGGCTACCTCGTCTCGGACGAGCCGACGACCGTGCAGATCGGCTACACGCTCGTCGAGCCGGAGTGGGGCAAGGGCTACGCGTCCGAGGCCGTTTCGGCGCTGATCGACTTCTTCCGCGCGAGCGGCGTGAAGATCGTGATCGCCGACACGCTCGTCGACCACTACGCGAGCCGCCGCGTCATGGAGAAGGCCGGCATGGAGCCGCGCGGCGAGCACGAGGACTTCGAGGACGGCGAGCCCGTGCGTCTCGTGCGGTATCGGATCGATCTCTGACCCCTCCCCGGAGTCGCGTCCCGTCAGGCCGGGTGTGGGCGGGTTGGCACGAATCCGGGCGAAAGGACATCTGGCCTCGGGGCGATTCCAGGGCTACCTTCGCTCCATGGCAGGCGAAGCGGTCTTGGTGGTCGAGCAGGAGGCGCCGGTGCGCTCCTTCCTCGAGCAGCAGCTCGCCGACGACGGGTTCGCGGTGCTCTCGGCCGAGGAGGGACGGACGGCGCTCGAGCTGCTCGAACGTGAGGCTCCCGACCTCGTGCTGCTCGACTCGGCGACCGGGTTCGAGCTCTGCGGGCGCCTCCGCGAAGGCGAGCCGGGACGGTCGTGGAACCGCGACGTGCCGGTGATCATCGTCAGCTCGCGGACCGAGCCGGTCGACCGCGTGCGGGGTTTCGCGCGCGGGTGCGACGACTACGTTCCGTCCCCGTTCGTCTACGAGGAGCTCGTCGCGCGCATGCGGGCGGTGCTGCGGCGGGCGTCGCGGCCGGCGCGCACGACGCTCGCGGTGAAGGATCTGACCATCGACCTCGCCGCCCGCGTGGTGCGTGTCGCGGGCGAGGCGGTCCCGCTCTCGGGCAAGGAGTACGACCTGCTGCTCGCGCTCGCCGACGAGCCCGAGCGCGTCTTCCGCAAGGACGAGCTCCTTCGGGATGTGTGGGGCTTTCGCTCCCAGGGCAGAACGCGGACGTTGGACTCGCACGCAAGCAGGCTTCGGCGCAAGCTCACGAGCGACGGCGGTTCGCGCTACGTCGTGAACGTCTGGGGTGTCGGGTACTCGCTCGTCGCCACCTCCTGAACAGGTGTGACCTCGGCGCCGACGCCGTGCGTACGATCTTCGGAAGGAACGAACGCCGCACGGCGACCGAGAGGAGACCTCCGATGACCGCTCGCTCCAAGATTTCCCTGGCCCTGCTCGCGCTGGTCACCGCGCTCGTGCTCGTCCCGCTCGCGGCCGCGCATGCCGAGATGTCCCCCGAGGAGGCAGCCGCAGGCGAGGAGACGCGGTTCACGCTGAGCCTCGCGAACGAGATGCCCGACTCGGCGTTCACGAAGGTCGTCGTCCGGTTCCCGGAGAGCGTCGTCACGGCGTCGTTCGTCCAGGTGCCGGGCTGGACGCGCACCGTCACGACGATCATGCTCGACACGCCGGTCACCGGCCCCGACGGCGAGACGATCGAGGAACGGATCGACACGGTCACGTGGGAGGGAGGCTCGATCGCCCCCGGCGAGGAGGGTGAGTTCCCGTTCAGCTTCGTCGTCCCCGAGCAGCCCGGCGCGACGATCTTCTTCCCGACGCTCCAGACGTACGACAACGGCGAGACGGTCCGCTGGATCGGCGCGCCCGGCTCCGAGGAGCCCGCGCCCGGCGTCCTCATCACCGAGGCGGCCGGCGGCGGCGGTGGCACCACGACCGAGCCCGAGCCGGTGACGACGACCGTCCAGACGACCGTCACGACCGAGCCCGAGTCGACGACCGCGGACACGACGGAGACTGCCGCGGCCGAGCCCACGTCCGGCGAGGACGACGGGTCGAGCTGGCCGCTCTACCTCGGCCTGCTGGCGCTCCTCGCGGCGATCGCGGCCCTCGCGTACTGGCTCTACCGGCGAAACCAGGACGACGAGCCGCCTGTCGACGACGGAGGCGTTCCCGCGGGCGGGCCCCCGCCCGTCGATCCGGCTGCTCCGCGTGGCAGCTCGTCGATGCCCGGCGGCGGCCAGGCGCCCGAGCCGCCCGGCGAGACCGAGGTGATCGACCCAGGCTCGCAGCCGACGCAGCGGATCGACCCCGCCGATGCACAGGAGACGCAGCGCATCGATCCGGACGACTGGCAGCAGCGCTAGGAGGACTCGCGAAGCACGGCGTGGCCCGCGCGCGTTGCGGCGCGTCCGGGAGCCGCGCCGTAGCCTTCTCCGCGTGACGGGCTACGTGGAGAAGTGCCTGCGCTGCGGCGCCGCGATGGACTGGCGCCACCAGACGTGGCAGTGCCCGCGCTGCCGGTTCAAGCTCGGCTGCTGCGAGGGCCAGACCGGCGAGCCGTCCGCCTGCGACGCGGAGAAGATTTCCGCTTCCGAAGCAGATTCGGCACAGTCCGTGACAGTTCCGCGCGCCTTTTCCCGGTAGCCTCGAAGGCGGGTGGCGGGTGGTTCTTCCCCTCCCAGGGTGGCGCGCGCGCCCTAGAGCCCGGCGATGCCGTCGCCGACCAGCTTCGCGCCGATCACGAGGCAGAGGACGGCCATGATGACCGCGTTGTTGTGCGCCATCCAGCCACTGATCCGCTCGAGGACCGGGCCCGCGCGGTCGCCGAGCGCGAAGTAGATGACGACGGGCGTCGCGACGCCGATCGTGGCCACGAGCCCGAACACCGTGTAGACGATCACCTCGTCGGTCTGGGAGAGCCCGGACGTCACGATTCCCGCGGCGGCTCCGAGTGCGAGCACCAGGTTCTTCGGGTTCGCGGCCATGAGAACGACTCCCGCCAGAAGCGCCTTGATCGGCGTGAACTGCTCGACGGCGCCCATCCACTTCGGTGCCGGCGGATCCTCGCCCTCGCGCGGGCGACCGCGCCACTGCTTCGCGGCCAACGCAACCAGCAGGAGCCCCAGAACGAGGAGCAGCACGCTGACCCACGTAGCCGGCCCGTCGTCCGTGCTCGCGTTCGTCGGGCTCGCCACCACGAGGACGAGCAGGCCGACGAGTGCGAGGCCGATCAGCCAGCCGACGATGAACATCGGTCCGTTGATCCGGGCTCGCGGCGTGACCAGCATCAGGATCACCGCGATGATCGGGATCGGAACGATCGCGATGCCGACCGCGAAGACGAGCGACTGCCCGATGGCCTCCTGCATCGCCGGGCGACCCTACTCGACCCAGTCCTGGGTCACGAACGCCCAGAACGCGAGCCCCGCGTACGGCCCGTAGCGACGAAAGCGCCGCTCGATCGTCGCGTCCTTCTTCGCCCGCCCGCCGGTGAGCCGCGCGTACGTGGGCCGCGTCCATGAGTCGAGCACGAGGCGGTGGTAGCGGCCGAGCAGCATCATCACGTGCGCCGCGGCGTACGGCCCGACGCCGGGCAGCGCGAGCAGGCGCGCCTCCGTCTCCTCGTCGGAGAGCTCCTCGCTCGCGAGGACCTCGAGGTCGAGCTCGCCCGTGGCGACCGACTCGGCCAGCGACTGGAGGTAGGCGCCGCGGTAGCCGGCGCGCACCGTGTCCGTGTAGAAGCCGAGATCGGCGGCGGCCATCGCGGCCGGGGTGGGGAAGGCGCGCCCGTACGGCCCGTCCGTCGGGGCACCCACGGCCGGCTCGCCGAGGTGCGCGACCAGCGCGTTCACCATCCGCACCGTCGCCGACCAGGTGCAGTTCGTCGTGCAGATCGTCTTCACGACCTCCTCGAAGACGGTCGGGTTGCGGACGAGCCGCCCGGCGCCCTTCGTCACCCAGGCCAGGTCGGGATCCTCGGCCGCGAGCGCGTAGAACGGCGAGAGATCCTCGTCGAGCCGCAGCACGTAGCGCACGACCGTCAGGATCCGCTTCTCCTCGGCGGCGGACGGCTTGCGCCCGGCGACCTCGACGGCCGCCGAGCCGCGCTTGCCCTGCGGAGATCCGCACGGTGCGCGGCTTCGCCGACCCGACGGGCAGCGTCACCTCGAGCGCGCGCGCGTCGTCGTCGATCCGCATCGGCGGGAGGTCGACGAGCCCGTGCGACTGGATCGAGCGCCAGAGATCGACCGGCTCGCCGCCCGCGCCGACGAGCTTCACGGCGTCTCGAGCTCCATGCGGTCGCCGACCTCGACGCCCCAGTCGGCGAACGCGCCCTGGTTCACCTCGAGCGCGGTCGTGAACGGAGCCGACGGGGTAGACCTCGGCACGGGATCGGCTTCGCACGGCTCCATGTCGACGATCTTCGTGATGCGCCCGTCCGCGTCGGCGACCGCGATCGACAGCGGGATGAGCGTGTCCTTCATCCAGAAGCTGACGTCCTGCTGCTCGCCCGGGAAGACGAAGAACATGCCGGCGTCCGTCCGGAAGCGACTCGCGATTCATGAGGCCCTGCTCGTGCTCCGCCGGCGTGGTCGCGACCTCGACGTCGACCGACACCTCGGAGTCCTCGGTCGTGATCGTGACCGTTCCCGGCCGGGAAGTCCGACTCGGCGGTGGTGACCGCCACCGTTCCGGAGCCTCCGGTCGATTCGCCACAGCCGGCGAGCGAGACCGCGACGAGGAAGGCGAGCGCGAGCGTCCGCATCGCCGCACATCGTCGCAGTCCTACAGGAGGCTGTGGGGGAGAGCGCCCTCGAGCTCGAGCGAGCGCGATCTTGCGCTCGAGCCCGCCCGCGTAGCCGGTCAGCTCGCCGTGCGCGCCGACGACGCGGTGGCAGGGGAGGACGATCGGGATCGGGTTGCGGTTCATCGCGCCGCCGATCGCGCGGGCCGACTTCGGCTTGCCGACCTTCGACCGCGAGCCCACCGTACGTCGCGGTCTCCCCGTACGGGACGAGCGCCAGCTCGCGCAGCACCTGCACGGTGGAAGTCGGTCACGGCGGTCAGGTCGACGTCGAGGTCGAACTTGCGGCGCCGGCCCTCGAAGTAGTCGTCCAGCTCGCGCCGGGTCTCGTCGAGCGGCTTCGGCGAGCGTAGGACCCGCGTCCCATGCTGCCGGGCGAGCTCGTCGAGCGCGCGGTCGGGCTCGGGGTCGAACGAGATCCGGCAGAGGCCGCGGTCGGTCGACGCGAGGAGCAGCGTCCCGACCGGCGAGTCGGTCAGGTCGTAGGCGACGTCGAGGAGCCCTTCGTCGGCCGCGGCGGCACGGAAGCGCGCGTCGAGGTCGTTGGGAAGCGTGGTCATGAGACCCCCTCTCTGCGCAGGCGGCGGATCCCGGACGAGGCGGCCTGGCGGGCCGCGTCCTCGGACGAGTCGAGCGCCTGGGCGATGTCTGCGTAGCTCAGGTCGTAGCCGTAGCGGAGCACGACCGCCGCCCGCTCCGTGGAGGGAAGGCGGTCGGCGAGATGCTCGATCTCGGCATAGGCGGGGCGTTCGTCGTTCGACGGAAGCTCGGGCGGCTCGACCGGAACCGGCGCCTCGCGGCGCCGCTCGTCGAGCACGACCCGGGTGGCGATCGTGAACGCCCACGCGCGCAGATGCTCGGTGTGGCGGAGCTTCCCGTACGCCGCGCAGCGCGCGGAGGAACGTCTCCTGGAACGCGTCCTCGGCCGACTGCCGGCCGACGAGGCGCACGAGGTAGCGGTAGATCTCCTCGCGGTGCGCGTCGTAGAAGCGCTCGAACGGGGGTGCGCTCGCCATTCCTTGCATCATCGAGTGAAACGCGGAAACACGCCGTCGTGTGAGACTCTCGCGAATGAAGGTTGCGGTCGTCGGCCACGTCGAATGGATCGATTTCGTTCCGGTCGAGCGCGTGCCCGCGCCGCGGCGCGATCGCCGTCGTGCCCGAGTCGTGGGGCCAGGCCGCGGGCGGGGGAGGCGTCGCGTCCGTCTGCCTCGCGCGGCTGGCCGGCGTCGTGCTCGTTCCTGACCGCACTCGGCGACGACTCGTTCGGGCGAGCCTCCGTGGCCGCGCTCGAGGAGCAGGGCGTGACGATGGACGTCGCCTGGCGCGAAACGCCTCAGCGCCGCGGGTTCTGCTACCTCGACGGCGACGGCGAGCGCACGATCACGGTGCTCGCGGAGAAGCTCCGCCCGCGCCGCGACGAGCCGCTCGCCTGGGAGGAGCTCGCGAGCTTCGACGCGGTGTACTTCACCGGCGGCGACGCGGATGCGCTGCGAGCGGCGCGCGCGGCCCGCGTGCTGGTCGCGACCGCGAGAGAGCTGCCGACGATCCGCGAGGCCGGGGTGGAGCTCGATGCGCTCGTCCACAGCGCGAACGATCCCGGCGAGGCCTACGACGGCTCGCTCGTTCCGCCGCCGCGGCTGGTCGTCTCGACGGAAGGCGCGGCGGGCGGACGGCTCGAGCCGGGCGGCCGCTACGAGGCCGCTCCGCTGCCCGGTCCGCTCGCCGATTCCTACGGCGCCGGCGACGCCTTCGCGGCGGGTCTCACGTTCGCGCTCGGCGAGGGCCGCTCACCCGCCGACGCGGCCGCATTCGCGGCCACGGTCGCCGCCGAGCAGCTCACCCGCCGCGGCGCGTACTAGCACGCCGAATCGACGCGAGGGGCCCCGGGTGGGAATTCGTGTTGCGCTGTGGCCCGTAGTGGGGTAATGTGGGGCGAAGTGGAGGACGAGCGAAAGCGATGAAATGCTCCTCGGCGCCTACGAACACTCACTCGACGACAAGAACCGCGTCACCCTTCCCGCCAAGTTCCGCCAGGCGTTCGCCAAGGGCGTGTTCGTGTCGAAGGGACTCGATCCCTGCCTCGTCGTCTATCCGCCCGACGGCTGGAACGCGCTCGTCGACGGCCGTCTGGCCGGTCTCGATCCACTCAGCCGCGAGGCGCGCCAGATGAGCCGCTACGTGTACGCGAACGCGAGCGAGGCGGTGCCGGACAAGCAGGGCCGCATCTCGCTCCCCGCGACGCTGCTCGCGCATGCGAGCCTGAAGCGGGAGGTCACCGTCGTGGGTGTCCGTGATCACCTCGAGCTCTGGGAGCCGAAGGCCTGGCAGAAGGAGCTCGACGACGTCGGAAGGAGCGCGGGTGATGTTGCAGAGCGCCTCGCAGGCTCAACGAGCTGACCACGTTCCCGTCCTGGCCGACGAAGTCCGCGAGCTGCTCGCGGTCGCAGCCGGGCGAGACCGTCATCGACGCCACCTTCGGCGCGGGCGGCCACGCGCGCCTGCTCGCCGGCGACCTCGGCGCCAAGGGCCGCTTCATCGCGATCGACCGCGACCCCGGCGCGCGCAAGTACTTCGACCAGTTCCAGAAGGGGACGCCCGTCCAGTCGCGCCTCCTGCGCGGCGACTTCTCGGTCGTCCTCGGCCAGCTGGCGCAGAACGGCGTCCGCGCCGACGCGATCCTCCTCGACCTCGGCGTCTCGAGCATGCAGATCGACCGGCCCGAGCGCGGCTTCTCCTACGCCGTGGACGCGCCGCTCGACATGCGCATGGATCCCTCGGAGCCGCGTTCCGCCGCCGAGCTCGTGAACGAGGACTCCGAGCGTGAGCTCTCCGACATCTTCCGCAAGTACGGCGAGGAGCGCTTCTCCCGCCAGATCGCCCGCGCGATCGTCCGCCGCCGCGAGGAGCAGCCGTTCGAGCGCACGCTCGATCTCGTCGAGGTCGTGCGCGCCGCCATTCCGGCGCCGCGCCGCTTCGGCGACGGGCATCCCGCCAAGCGTGTGTTCCAGGCGCTCCGCATCGCCGTGAACGACGAGCTCGACTCGCTCGCACGCGCGCTCCCCGAGGCCCTCGTCGGTGCTGCGGCCCGGCGGGCGGATCGCCGTCATCAGCTTCCACTCGCTCGAAGACCGGATCGTCAAGCGCTTCCTCGCCGCCGAGGCCCGTGGCTGCGTCTGCCCGCCGGACTTCCCCGTCTGCGCGTGCGGCAAGGAGCCGAACGTGCGCCTGCTCGCCCGCAAGGCCGTTCGGCCGTCGCCCGCCGAGATCGCCGCCAACCCGCGCTCCGCCTCCGCGCGGCTGCGGGCCGCCGCAGAAGACCGGGGAGGAGTGACGATGGCCGCCACCGCTCCAGCCCATGCTCCCGCGCGACCGCAACGAGCGCCGCGCACCCAGCCCGCACCGAGGCGAGCACCCGCCACTCGCACTCGGACCCGCACCCGTCCGGCCGCGCGCCCCCGCGTGGCCGGCGGCGTGCTCTGGATCGTCATCGTCGCCGTCCTGCTCGCCGGGGTCGTGGCCGTGAACGTGGCCGCGCTCCAGCTGAACGTCGAGTCGCAGCGGCTCGACGAGCAGCGCGACAAGGCGCTCGCGGCCAACGCGGCCGCCCAGTCGGAGCTCTCGAGCCTCGGCGCAGCGTCGCGCATCGACGCCGCCGCCAGGGCGATGGGGCTCGAGCAGGCGTCCGAGACGAGCTACGTGCGGCCGCGGCGCAAGGATCGGTGACCCAGAAGACGGCCAACCGGCGCGTCCGGCTGCTCGTCGGCATCTTCACGCTGGCGTTCGCGGTCGTCCTCGCCCGCGCGGGCTGGATCGAGGCCGTCCGCGGCCCCTCGCTCTCGAAGCTCGCGGCGAACCAGCACCGCGAGGAGGTCACCGTCCCCGCGCGCCGCGGGACGATCTACGACCGCACCGGCGTCGAGATCGCGATCGGCGAGCGCGCGATGACCGTGTACGCGAACCCGAAGCAGATCCGCGATCCGCGCACGGTCGCGATCGCGGCCGGCCGCGCGCTCGGGCGTGAAGCCGGAGAAGCTCTTCGAGTCGCTCCAGGACAAGTCGCTCGGCTTCGTCTACCTCGCCCGCAAGGCGGATCCGGACAAGGTCGAGGCCCTGATGAAGCAGGAGCTCGTCGGCGTCGGCTCCTATCCGGAGGAGCGGCGCACGTATCCGCTGCGGCAACGTCGCGTCCGAGGTGATCGGCTACGCGGGGCTCGACAACAAGGGCCTCGCGGGACTCGAGCTGACGCTCGACAAGCAGCTGCGCGGCAGCGACGGCGAGAAGACGGTCGTCCGCGACCCGCTCGGGCACGCGCTGAACGTGATGGACGAGACGAAGGCGGTCGACGGCAGCGACGTGTACCTCACGATCGACAACACGCTCCAGCGCAAGGTGGAGCAGGTGCTCGAGGCGACGCGGGCGCGCTGGGACGCGAAGGCCGCGACCGCGGTCATCCTCGATCCGCACACCGGCGGCGTGCTCGCGATGGGCGTCGTGCCGGGCTTCGACGCGAACAAGTATCCGAACGTCTCGAAGGACAAGCAGCGAAACCGCGCGGTCACCGACACGTACGAGCCGGGCTCCACGTTCAAGGTCGTGACGCTCGCCGGCGTGCTCGAGACCGGCACCGTCACGCCCAAGACGAGCTTCACGCTGCCGTACTCGATCGAGGTCGCCGACCGGGTCATTCATGACGCGGTGTATCGCGGCACGCAGCGGATGACCGTGGCCGAGATCCTCTCCAAGTCGTCGAACGTCGGCACGATCACGCTCGCGCTCGGCCTCGGCCGCGACCGGCTCAGCGACTGGATCGCGAAGTTCGGGTTCGGCAAGCCGACCGGCATCGACTACCCGGGCGAGAGCGGCGGCATCGTCCTCCCGCCGGAGAACTGGTCGGGCTCGACGATCGGGAACGTGCCGATCGGCCAGGGCATCGCCGTGACGCCGCTGCAGATGGCGCGCATCTACGGCGCGCTCGCGAACAACGGCGTCGCCATCCAGCCGCACATCGTCGATCGCATCGGCAGCGAGGACTCCCGGCGGGCCAAGCGCCAGCGGCTCATGTCGAAGAAGACCGCGCGCCAGATCCGCTCGATGCTGAAGAACGTCGTCTCGGACGGCTCCGGCATCGAGGCGCAGATCCCCGGCTACGTCGTCGCGGGGAAGACGGGGACCGCGGCCAAGCCGGATCCGGTGCTCGGCGGCTACTCGACCACGAAGTACGTCGCGTCGTTCGTCGGCTTCGCACCGGCGGCCAATCCGCGCTTCGTCGTCCTCGTCACCGTGGACGAGCCGAAGGGCGTCATCTGGGGCGGCACGATCGCCGCGCCGGCCTTCCGCGACATCGCGCAGTTCGCGCTCCAGTACCTCGAGGTCCCGCCGGACAAGCCGGGCGAGGTAGCGACCCAGTAGCCGCAAGGCCCGCCGCTAGGATCGCGGGCATCGATCTCGAGGTCTTGACCCAGGCCGTGCGGCCGCTCCGCACGCTCAACGCCGCCCCGACCGACGTCGCCGATCTCGCGTACGACACGCGTCGCGTGACGGCCGGGACGCTCTTCGTCTGCGTCCCCGGATTCCGCGCCGACGGGCACGACTTCGCCGCGGGCGCGGTCGCGGACGGGGCCGTCGCGCTGATCGTCGAGCGGGAGCTCGACCTGCCGGTCCCGCAGCTCGTCGTGCCCGATGCGCGGGCCGCGCTCGGTCGCGCGGCGGATGCGTTCTTCGGGTTCCCGACGCGCGAGCTCCAGGTCGGCGCGGTCACCGGGACGAACGGGAAGACGACGACGGCGTTCCTCCTGTACTCGATCCTCGCCGCGGCCGGCCGGCGTCCCGGGCTCGTCGGGACGATCGAGTCGCGCGTCGGCGGCGAGCGGCGCGAGGTCGTCCACACGACGCCCGAGTCGCTCGACCTCCAGCGGACGTTCCGCGAGATGCTCGACGCGGGCGACCGCAGCTGCGCGCTGGAGGCGTCGTCGCACGGCTCGGAGCTGCGGCGGCTGGTCGGCGTCCGCTTCGCGGCGCTCGCGTTCACGAATCTCTCGCCCGAGCACCTCGACCTGCACGGGACGCTCGAGGCGTACTTCGACGCCAAGCGGCGGCTGTTCGTCGAGCCGGACGTCGACGGTGCGCGTCCCTCGGCGGCGGTGAACGTGGGGGATCAGTGGGGCCGCCGGCTGGCGGAGGAGCTGCGCGGGCTCGGGGGGTCGCTCGTGACGTTCTCGGCGCGCGGCGAGGCGGATCTCGTGCCCGAGGAGCTCGAGCTCGGCGCGTGGGGGTCGCGGTTCTCCGTCGGCGGGCTGGCGCTCGAGACGCGCCTGCGCGGACGGTTCAACGTCGAGAACGTGCTCGCCGCGGTGGCACTGGCGCGGCTGCTCGGGGTGGAGGACGACGCCGTGGCTGCGCGGGGTCGCCGATGTGGGCGGTGTGCCGGGGCGCTTCGAGGCTGTCGACGAGGGCCAGCCGTTCACGGTGCTCGTCGACTACGCGCACACGCCGGACGCGCTCGCGAACGTGCTGGCCGAGGCGCGCGACCTGGCGACCGGCCGCCTCGTGGTCGTGTTCGGCTGCGGCGGAGATCGCGATCGTGCCAAGCGTCCGCTCATGGGCGGCGTGGCGTCCGAGTTCGCGGACGTCGTCATCGTCACGTCGGACAATCCGCGCAGCGAGGATCCGGAGGAGATCATCGCCGAGGCGCTCGCGGGGACGAACGGCAGCGCGCGCGTTGAGCCGGACCGCGCCGTCGCGATCGAGCAGGCGCTCGGGCTTGCCGAGGACGGCGACGTGGTCGTGATCGCCGGCAAGGGCCACGAGCAAGGACAGGAGTTCGCCGACCGGACGATCCCGTTCGACGACCGCGAGGTCGCCCGCGCAGCGCTGCGCCGGCTCGGCACGGAGGGGGGCGGAGGATGACCGCAGCACCCGTCACCGGCGCGCGAAATTGGCACAGATTCGGCACAGACACGCGCCTGGTTCCCCGGTACCGTCGAAGGCGGGTGGCGGGTGGTTCATCCCCACGCATCCGCGTTCGACCAGTCGCGCGCACGTATCCAGGCACCGCCCGCGGAGGCCGGCGGGCGTGATCGCGCTTCCGCTGGACGAGATCGCTGCGCTGGCTCCCGGCGAGCTACGGCGGGCCGACGGCGCCGCCGAGGCGACAGGGCTCAACATCGACTCGCGCACTGCTCGGCCCGGCGACCTCTTCGTCGCGGTCGGCCGCGGCGTCGACTTCGCCGACGAGGCGCTCGCCGCCGGCGCTGCCGCCGCGCTCATCCCCGAGGACGCCTTCGGCGCGCTCGCCGCGATCGGCCGCGCCGTTCGCGAGCGCTCGACCGCCAAGGTCGTCGGGATCACCGGCTCGATCGCCAAGACGTCGACGAAGGACATCCTCGCCGCGCTCTGCCGACCGGTCGCGCGCACGGTCGCCGCCGAGGGAAGCCAGAACAACGAGGTCGGGCTCCCGCTGACGCTCGGCCGGCTCGAGCCCGACACCGAGGTCGTGCGTGCTCGAGATGGGCATGCGCGGCCTGGGCCAGATCGCCGAGCTGTGCGAGACCGCCCGGCCGGAGATCGGCGTGATCACGAAGATCGGGCCGGTCCACCTCGAGCTCCTCGAGACGCTCGAGCGTGTCGCGCAGGCGAAGGCCGAGCTGATCGGAGCGCTCCCGGCCGGCGGAACGGCCGTCGTCCCCGCAGGAGATCCGCTGCTCGAGCCGTACCTGAACCGCGAGGACATCCAGGTGATTCGCTTCGGCCCAGACGGCGACGTCGAGCTCGTCTCGTTCACGTCGCGCGGCGACGCCTCGACCGTCGAGGTGTCGGTCTTCGGCGAGCGGATTTCGCTCGAGCTTCCCTTCGCGTCGCGCTACAACGCCGAGAACGTCCTGGCCGCGCTCGGCGCCTACCGGGCGCTGGGGCTCCCGCTCGCGAAAGCGCGGGAAGGGGCTGCGAAGATCACGCTGTCGCGCTGGCGCGGGGAGGAGACGCAGCTCGGCGACGACGGCCTCCTCATCAACGACGCCTACAACGCCAACCCGCTGTCCATGACCGCTGCGCTCGAGCACCTCGCCGAGCGCGCCGCCGGCCGCCGCACCGTCGCCGTCCTCGGGGACATGGCCGAGCTGGGCGCGGGCGCCGCCGCCTACCACCGCGAGATCGGCGCGGTCGCCGCTCGCACCGGCGTGGACGCGCTCGTCGCCGTCGGCCCGCTCGCCCGCGGCTACCTGGAAGGAGCGCGCGGCGTCCAGGAAACCCGCTGGGCCCACTCCGCCGCCGACGCCGTCCCGCTCGTCCACGCCGTGCTCCGGCCGGGCGACTGCATCCTGCTCAAGGCCTCGCGCGCGATGGGCCTCGAGGTCGTCGCCGAAGCCCTGGCGGTCGATCCCGCCTAATGGAGAAAGTCCTCCTCTCCGGGATCATCGGGATGGTGATCTCGATCGCCGCGGGCCCGAAGTTCATCGAGTTCCTGCGCCGCAACGAGCTGGGCCAGCAGATCCGCGAGGAGGGCCCGGCCGGCCACGTGGTCAAGCAGGGGACGCCGACGATGGGCGGCCTCCTGATCATGATCTCGATGTCCGTCCCGTTCCTCATCTTCACGCAGCGCACGCTGCCCGCCCTCACGGTCTTCTTCGTCACGCTCGGCTGCGCGGCGATCGGCTTCGCGGACGACTGGACGAAGCTCACCCACCGCCGCTCGCTCGGTCTCGCCGGGCCGCTGGAAGCTCCTCCTGCTCGCGATCATCACCGGCGTCGTCGCGCTGGTCGTCTGGGACGCGGACTTCAAGACGGGCGTCTACATCCCGCTCGTGAACTTCGACCTGCCGCTCGGCTTCGCCTGGTACGCGCTCCTCTTCATCATCATCGCGGGCGCCGCGAACGGCGTGAACCTGACCGACGGCCTCGACGGCCTCGCAGCCGGAACGTCGACGATCGCGCTCTTCACCTACACGGCGATGGCCGTCGTCGCCTACCTCGTCAGCGTGCGTGACCGGCCGCCCGATCCCGAGCAGCTCGACCTCGCCATCCTGGGCGCAAGCCTGATCGGGGCCTCGATCGGATTCCTCTGGTACAACGCCTTCCCCGCGCAGGTCTTCATGGGCGACACGGGCTCGATGGGGCTCGGCGGCGCGCTCGCCGGCGTTCGCGATCATGACCAAGACCGAGATCCTGCTCCTCCTGATCGGCGGGATCTTCGTGATCGAGGCGCTGTCGGTGATCGTCCAGGTGGTCGTGTTCAAGTGGAAGGGGAGACGCGTGCTGCTGATGGCGCCGCTCCACCACCACTTCGAGATGAAGGCCTGGTCGGAGACCCGGATCATGGTGCGCTTCTGGATCACCGCCGGGATCCTCTGCGCCTGCGCCTTCGTCCTGTACTACCGCTACTTCTCGGAATTCGCTTCCTGAGCCGCCGCGCGCGACCTCGAACTCGGTCGCGGCCTCCTCGGCGGTCGCGGGCGAGAGGACGTAGTTCGTGACGAAGTCCTCCGCGTCCGGGTAGCCGGACTCCTCGCGGATCCGCTGCGCGGCGGCCTCCGCGTCGTACGGCGTTCGGCGTAGCTCGACGTCCGGGCCGAGGAGCGCCCAGTACGCGCCCTGCTCGGACTCGTACGGCATGCCGACGCTCCCGGCGTTCACCCAGCGGATGCCCGCGACGGTCCTGTCGATCTGCGAGTGCGTGTGCCCGGCGACGACCACGTCGGCGTCGACACCCTCGACGATCCGGGCGAGACGCTCGTCGGAGGTCACGAGCGTCACGATCGTCATGTCGCTCTCGCGGGCCGCCGTGGCAGAGGAGCACCGTCGCCGAGCCCGTCCACCTCGACCGTCGGCGGTGTCCGGCAGGGCGGCGATCTCGCGTCGAGCCGCTCCGGGCCGATCGTGTCGGCCTGCCAGACGACCTCGGGCTCGCGGTCGACGACGTGGCGCTCGCAGTTGCCGTGGATCATCACGAGCCGGTCGCCGAGCGCCCAGAGGAGGTCGAGGCACTCCTGCGGGTACGGCCCGATGACCGTGTCGCCGCCGCACAGGACGAGGTCGGCGGCCTGGAAATCCGGCTCCGCGAGCACGGCCTCCAACGCGGGAAGGTTGCCGTGCACGTCGAAGAGAGCGGCGACACGCATCGCCTGGATCATGGCCGAAATCGACTTACCCGCAAACGCGCTCGTCGTCGGGCTCGCCCGCTCCGGGCAGGCGGCCGCGCTGGCGCTCGTCCGGCACGGCGTGACGGTGCTCGCGGTCGACCGAAACGAGGAGCTGGACACAGGGAGGCTTCGCGCGGAGGGCGTGGAAGTTCGACTCGGCGCGGACGACCCCGCGCTGCTCGACGGCATGGACCTGCTTGTGAAAAGCCCCGGGGTTCCGGCGGAGGCGCCGCTCGTCGCCGCTGCGCGTGAGCGTGCCCTGCCCGTGTGGAGCGAGGTCGAGCTCGGCTACCGGCTCCTCCCGAACCCGATCCTCGGCGTCACCGGCACGAACGGGAAGACGACCACGACCGAGCTCCTCGGCGCGATCTTCCGCGCCGCCGGACGCCCCGTCGAGGTCGCCGGGAACGTGGGCCGGCCGCTGACCGCGCTCGACGGCGAGATCCCAGCCCGACGCCTGGATCGTCTGCGAGCTGTCGAGCTTCCAGCTCGAGGACGTCGACACGCTTTCGCGCGCCCGATCGGCGTGCTCCTGAACGTCACGCCCGACCATCTCGACCGCCACGGCGACATCGGGCCGCTACGAGGCCGCCAAGCTGCGCCTCTTCGAGAACCAGGAAGGCGGCGACACCGCCGTCGTTCCCGCGCGGCTACGGCGCGATCCCCGGCGCGGGGCGCCGCGTCGAGTTCTCCGTCGCCGACGCGCTGCCGGCCGAGCCGCGCCATCCCGGGGGAGCACAACCGCGAGAACGCCGCCGCGGCGACCGCGGCAGCGCGAGCCGCGGGGATCCCGGACGACGCGATCGCCGAGGGTCTCGCGCAGCTTCACGGGCGTCCCGCATCGCCTCGAGACCGTCCGCGAGCTGCGACGGCGTCCGCTTACGTGAACGACTCCAAGGCGACCAACCCCGAGGCGGCCGAGCGCGCGCTCACCGCGTTCCCCGGCGCCGGGCTGCACCTGATCCTCGGCGGGTCGCGCAAGAGCGCCGACTTCTCCGGGCTGGCCCGGTCGGCCGCCGAGCGGGGAGTCGAGCGCGCGTACCTGATCGGCGAGTCCGCCGACGAGATCGCGCCGGCGCTCGCCGCCGCCGGCGTCCCGTTCGCGGAGTCCGGCGATCTCGCCACCGCCGTCGGCGACGCCGCCACGGCCGCGGTGCCCGGCGACGTCGTGCTGCTCTCGCCCGCGTGCGCGAGCTTCGACCAGTTCCGCGACTACGAGGACCGCGGCGACCGCTTCCGCGCGCTCGTGGAGCTGCTGTGAAGCGCCCGAAGACGAACCTCGAGTACCACCTGCTCCTCCTGGTCACGCTCGGCCTGGTCGCGTTCGGGCTCGTGATGGTCTACAGCGCGAGCTCGGGACGCGCCGCCGTCGCCGCGGGCGATCCCGCCTACTACCTGAAGCGCCAGGGGATCTACGCCGCGATGGGCCTGGTCGTGCTCGCGGTGCTCTCGCGCGTGAACTTCCGCTCGCTGCGCTACGCCGGCGGGCCGCTGCTGCTCGCGACGTTCGGCCTGCTGGTCGCCGTGCTCGTGATCGGCACGTCCGTGAACGGCGCCCGCCGCTGGCTGCCGATGGGCGTCATCGACTTCCAGCCGTCCGAGCTCGCCAAGCTCGCCATCGTGCTGTGGCTCGCCGGCTATCTCTGCCGACGCCGGCCGCCGCAGTCGCTCGGCGAGCTCCTCAAGCCCGTCGGACTGACCGTCCTCGCGGTCTGCGCGCTGATCCTCGCGGAGCCCGACCTCGGAACCGCGATCGCGATCGTCGTCACCGTCGCCGCGATGCTCGTCGTCGCGGGCACGCCGATGCGCGTCCTCGGGAGCGCCGCCGGGATCATGGTCGGCCTCGCGATGGCGGCGATCTGGCTCGAGCCGTACCGCCGCGAGCGCCTCCTCGCGTTCCTCGACCCCTGGGCCGATCCCGAGAACGCCGGCTTCCAGACCGTCCAGGCGCTGATCGCGCTCGGGTCGGGCGGCTTCTTCGGCGTCGGCCTGGGCGAGAGCGTCCAGAAGATCAACTTCCTGCCGGAGTCGACGACGGACATGATCGTCGCGATCGTCGGCGAGGAGCTCGGGCTCGTCGGCGTCTCGGCCGTCGTGATCGCCTTCGCCGTGTTCGCCTACGCCGGGTTCACGGTCGCCGGGCGGACGAAGGACCCGTTCGCGAAGCTCGCCGCGGTGGGCCTCACGACGCTCGTCGCGGGCCAGGCGCTCGTCAATCTCGCCGCCGTCCTGGGCCTCGCGCCGCTGACCGGAATCCCGCTCCCGTTCGTGAGCTACGGCGGGTCGAGCCTGATCGTCGGGCTCGCCGCCGTCGGCATCCTCCTTAACATCGCGTCCAACGATGGCGTCGCAGCGACCGATCGAGTGCCTGATCGCAGCCGGAGGGACGGCAGGACACGTGCTGCCCAGCCTGGCCGTGGCCGACGCCCTGCGCCGGCGCGGCGCGAGCGTCCGGTTCGCCGGCGCGCAGCGAGCTGAGGCCGAGCTCGTCCCGGCCGCCGGCTACCCCCTCGAGCAGTTCCGGGTGGAGGGCCTGCCGCGGCGACCGAGTCTCGACCTGGTGCGCGCCGCCGCCGTGGACGCGGCCGCGCTCCCGGCCTGCCTGAAGATCCTGCGGCGCGTGAAGCCGGACGTCGTCCTCGGCGGCGGCGGCTACGTCTCCGGGCCCGATGGTGGCCGCGGCGCGGATCCTGCGGATCCCGGTCGTGCTCACCGAGGCGGACGCGCACCTCGGCCTCGCGAACCGCTGGGCGGCGCCGTTCGCGAAGCGCGTCTTCCTCTCGTTCCCGATCGACGGCCGCGACGGCGACAAGTACCGCGTCGTCGGCCGTCCGATCCCGGCCGGCTCGATCGCGACCGACGCGCGGCGAGGCGCGTGCGCGCTTCGGGCTACCGGCCGAGGGCCCCGTCGTGCTCGATCTTCGGCGGGAGCATGGGCGCGCGGGCGCTGAACGAGGCCGCCGTCGAGGCCTTCGCGGCCGACGGGCCCGGCGGTGCTCCACTTCTGCGGCGAGACGCACCTCGAGGGCTTGCGCCCGCGGGTGACGCGCGACGGACTACGTGCTGCTCGGCTTCACGGACGACTTCGGCGCCGCGCTCGCCGCCGCCGACGCTGGTGGTCGCGCGCGCGGGCGGCTCGGTGTGGGAGGTCGCCGCGGCGGGCAAGCCGGCGCTGCTCGTCCCGTATCCGTCCGCGACCGCGGATCACCAGACGAAGAACGCGCGCTTCTTCGAGCAGGCGCGGCGGCGCGATCGTCGTTCCCGAGGAGCGGCTCGAGTTGCGGAAGCAGGTCACGGAGCTGCTCGCGGATCCCGCTCGGCTCGAGGCGATGGGCGCGGCGATGCTGCGCGCTCGCACGCCCGGACGCGGCGGACGTGATCGCCGAGGAGGTGCTCGCGCTTGCGGCCGCTTGAGGGCCGCAAGCTCTGGCTCGCCGGGATCGGCGGCGTCGGGCCTCTCCGCGTACGCGCTCGTCGCGCGCGGCTGGGGCGCCGAGGTCGCCGGCTGGGACCGCAAGGAGACGCCGTACCTCGGCCCCGGTGCGCGAGGCCGGAATCGACGTGATCGTCTCGGACGAGCCCGCCGCCTGCGCCCGACGGATTCGACGTGGTCGTCTCGACGGCGTATGCGGGCAGGATCGAGGGCGGCCGCGAGCCGAGCTGCTCGCCGAGCTGGCCGCGCAGGCCCCGACGATCGTCGTCTCGGGCGCGCACGGCAAGACCACGACCGGCGGCGATGATCGCGTTCGTCCTCGACCGGCTCGGGCTCGATCCGTCGTTCGCGATCGGCGGGGAGGTGCCGCAGCTCGGCGCGAACGCGCGCGCCGGGAGCGGCTGGTTCGTGGTCGAGGGCGACGAGTCGGATCGAACGGTCGCGTCGCTCCCCGCCCGCATCGCCGTGATCACGAACGTCGACCTCGACCACCACACGACGTTCGGCTCGCGCGCCGAGGTCGAGGAGCTGTACGCCGGCTGGCTCGCCGGGCTTCCGGAGGTCGAGGTCGTTCGCGGCGACGCGCTCGAGCCCGTAGAGCTTCCGCTCGCCGTTCCCGGGGAGCACAACCGGCGGAACGCCGCCGCGGCTCTCGGCCGCGCTGGAGCTGGCCGGTGTCGCGCGGAGCGAGGCGGAAGCGGCGATCGTCGAGTTCCGTGGCGCGGGCCGGCGGCTCGAGGCCCGCGGCGAGGCCGGAGGCGTGCAGGTGCTCGACGACTACGCCCACCATCCGGCCGAGCTGGCCGCTTCGATCGCAGCTGCGCGCGAGGCTGAGCGACGGGCGGCTCGTCGTCCTCTTCCAGCCGCACCTCTTCTCGCGGACGCTCTACCTGGCGCGCGAGTTCGCCGACGCGCTCGCCGGTGCCGACGCCGCCTGCGTCACCGACATCTACGCCGCGCGCGAGGAGCCGATCCCCGGCGTGACCGGGAAGCTCCTCGTCGAGCGGCTCTGCGAGCGGCGCCCGGGGATGCCCGTCGGCTGGGCGCCGACCCCGGCGGATGCGGTCGCGCTCGTCGCGGCGCAGGCACGGCCGGGCGGGATCGTCATCACCGCCGGCGCGGGCGACGTCGACGCCGTTGTGCCGGAGCTCCTCGAGGCGTTGCGATGAACGTCGAGGAAGGCGTCTCGCTCTCGCGCTACACGACGCTCGGCACGGGCGGGCCCGCGCGCTACTTCGCCGCGCCGTCCACCGAGGACGAGCTCGTCGAGCTGCTCGCGTGGGCGCGCGGGCGAGGACCTCGCGGTCGCGCCGGTCGGGCTCGGCTCGAACCTGCTCGTCGCGGACGAGGGCTTCCCCGGCCTCGCTCTGAAGCTGAGTGGCGACCTGGCCGCGGCGCGCGCGGAGGGAGAGCACGCTCCATCGCGGGCGGTGGCGCGTCGCTCGCCGTCTGCCTCCACCGCGCCCGCGATGCCGGCCTCGGCGGGTTCGAGTTCGCCTGCGCCATCCCGGGCACGGTCGGCGGCGCCGTGTGGATGAACGCCGGCGCGTACGGAAGCGACATCTCCCAGGTGCTCGAGCGCGCCCTGGTCGCGGACGCCGGCGGGGCGGAGTGGCAGACGCCGGCCGAGCTCGGGCTCAGCTACCGCCACTCGGGTCTCACGCAGGGCCAGATCGTCGCAGGCGCCGAATTCCGGCTCTATCCGAAGCCGGTGGACGAGATCAAGGCGACCGTGGCCGAGCTCCAGGCGCAGCGCAAGGAGGCGCAGCCGACGAACAAGCGCACGTTCGGGAGCGTGTTCAAGAACCCCGATCACGAGCTGAGCGCGGGGCGGATGCTCGAGGCCTGCGGGCTGCGGGGATTCGCGATCGGCGGCGCGACGATCTCGCCCAAGCACGCGAACTTCATCGAGAACGCGGGTGGCGCGACGACGGCCGACGCGCGTCGCGCTGATCGTCGAGGCTCGTCGCCGTGCGCTCGAGCAGTTCGGCGTGCGGCTCGAGCCGGAGGTGCAGCTGCTCGGACCGGTCGAGATTCCCGCGTAGGACGAGCGGCTCCCGCGGCGAAGAACCCCGCATGTCGCGAAGAGCGGCCCTTGCCGTTGCGCGCACGCCGTCCAGCCGGCCTGCCCTGCCCATGCCCTCGGGCGCCGTTTGGCGCGTCCTCGCCATCGCCGTCTGCGTGGTCGCCGCGCTTGCCCTCGGGTACCTGCTCGCGCGCCAGACGACGTTCTTCTCCGTGCGAGACGATCAAGATCACCGGCGCGAAGCGCGAGGTGAAGCAAGAGGTTCGCGCGGCGCTCGCCGCCGTACCAGGGCAAGAGCCTCGTCGCCATCGATCCCGCAGAAGTGGAGCGCACGCTGGCCGCCGTCCCGGTGGTGCGCTCCGCGCACGTCGACCGCGCGTTTCCGAACACGCTGAAGATCCAGGTGCAGGCCGAGCGCCCGCTCGCCGTCTACCGCGACGGTGCCAAGGCGTGGGTGATCGCGCGCACCGGCCGGGTGCTCGCGGCGATCAAGCCGGACGACGCAGCCGGGGCTCCCGCGCCTCCAGGCGGAGGTCAAGAGCACGCCGAGCGTGGGGAAGACGCTCGCCGGCACGGATGCGCTGACGGCGCTCCTCGCGCTCCAGGCGGTGCCCAACCGGCTCCCGGGGAAGGTGCTCTACTCGCAGGTCGACGAGCTGGGCGTCACGCTCGTCATGGCCGGCTCGAGGCTCGAGATCAGGCTCGGCGAGCCGCGTGAGCTGGAAGCGAAAATGGCCGCCGCGGTCGCAGTGCTGAACGCGCTCCCGGCGGACGAACTGCCCACCGTCGGCTACGTCGACGTGAGCCTCCCCGAGCGCGCCGTGACCGGGCCGATAGCTCAACCCTCAAGTGAGACTTTAGAGTCTGAGGAATAACCCCCTGCAAACGAGGCGTTTGACAGGGATTTTTCCACAGCGTACTCTGCTGGGACGCTCAACCCGTACTTCAGACCTATGAGAGATCAAACAGGCAGCTATCTAGCGGTGATCAAAGTCGTCGGCATCGGCGGCGGAGGATCGAACGCGGTCAACCGCATGGTCGACGCAGGCCTGAAGGGCGTCGAGTTCGTCGCGGTGAACACCGACGCGCAGGCGCTGCTCATGTGCGACGCCGACGTGAAGCTCCATATCGGCGCCACCTCGACGCGCGGCCTCGGCGCCGGCGCGAATCCCGAGGTCGGCAAGACCGCGGCGCTCGAGAGCCGCGACGAGATCAAGGAGGCGCTCAAGGGCGCGGACATGGTCTTCGTCACCGCGGGCGAGGGCGGCGGCACCGGGACGGGCGGCGCGCCGATCATCGCGGAGACTGCCCGCGAGCTGGGAGCGCTGACGGTCGGCGTCGTCACGAGGCCGTTCTCCTTCGAGGGCCGCAAGCGCGCCGAGCAGGCGCAGCTCGGGCATCTCGGCGCTCCAGGACCAGGTCGACACGCTGATCGTGATCCCGAACGACCGGCTGCTCCAGGTCGTCCAGCAGGAGACCTCGGTCGTGGACGCGTTCCGCATGGCCGACGACGTGCTGCGCCAGGGCGTCCAGGGCATCACCGACCTCATCACCGTGCCCGGCCTCGTGAACCTCGACTTCGCCGACGTGCGGACGATCATGCGCGACGCCGGCTCGGCGCTCATGGGCATCGGCGAGGCCGACGGCCCGAACCGCGCGGGCGAGGCTGCACGCATGGCCGTGTCGTCGCCGCTCCTCGAGTCGTCGATCGACGGTGCAACCGGGGTGCTGCTCAACATCAGCGGCGGCCCGGACATCGGACTCTTCGAGGTGAACGAGGCGGCCGAGGTCGTCACCGAGGCGGCCGACCAGAACGCGAACGTGATCTTCGGCGCGGTCATCAACGACTCGCTCGGCCGGCTCGGTGCGCGTCACCGTGATCGCGACCGGCTTCGGCGAGCAGCGCAGGCGCAAGGAACGCAAGAACGGCGCCGCCGAGAAGCCGGCCGACGAGCCGAGCCGCGGCTTCGACGTCCCGCAGGACATCCTCGAAGTCCCCTCGTTCCTCCGCGACGAGTAGCCGATCGAAATCCGGCCGCCGCTGGCGCGGCGACCATGACGATTTCGATCGGAGGCGACAGCCCATCGCTTGGTGAGCCGCGCCCGCCATGTCGGTCGCGGCGGCGCTAGATCGCAGACGCCTCGAGCTGGATGAGCTTCTCGTTCGACCTGCCGGTGCCGAGGCGCGATAGCGTCTTGCACACGATGCGTCCGCCTCGCGAGCCTTTCCGGATCAAGATGGTCGAGCCCATCCGGGCGACGACCCGTGAGGAGCGCCAGGGCGCGCTCGAGATCGCCGGCTGGAACGTCTTCCAGCTCGCCGCGCGCGACGTCGAGCTCGATCTCCTGACCGACTCCGGCACCGGGGCGATGAGCAACACGCAGTGGGCGGCGCTCATGCTCGGCGACGAGTCCTACGCCGGCTCGCAGAGCTTCGACGCGCTTCCAGGCTGCGGTCGAGGAGGTGCTCGGCTTCCCGTTCGTCGTCCCGGCGCACCAGGGGCGCGGCGCCGAGGGCGTCTTCTTCGGCGCGGTCATCGATCCCGGCGAGATCGTCCCGTCGAACGCGCACTTCGACACGACGCGCGCCCACATCGAGATCCGCGAGGGCATCGCGCTCGACCTCCCGTGCTCCGAGGCCGGCGATCCGACGACCGACGCGCCGTTCAAGGGGAACATGGACGTCGCCCGGCTCGTCGAGCTGCTCGACGGGCCCGACGGCGACAAGGTCTCGATCGTGATGCTGACGCTCACGAACAACGCGGGCGGCGGCCAGCCGGTGTCGCTCGAGAACATCCAGGCGGTCGCCGAGGTCGCGCGCGAGCACGACAAGAAGCTCGTCCTCGACATCGCCCGCTTCGCCGAGAACGCCTGGTTCATCAAGGAGCGCGAGGCCGGCTACGCGGACGTGCCGCTGCCCGCGATCGTGCGCGAGATGATGGCCGACGCCGACGGCGTCCTCATGAGCGCGAAGAAGGACGCGATCGCGAACATCGGCGGCTTCGTCGCCATCCGCGACGACGAGGAGTTCTTCACCGGCCTCCAGATGCGCGGTGTCGTCACCGAGGGCTTTCCGACGTACGGCGGCCTCGCCGGCCGCGACCTCGAGGTGATCGCGGTCGGCCTGTACGAGGTGATGGACGAGGAGTACCTGCGCCATCGCATCGACCAGGTCGCGTACCTCGGGGAGTCGCTCGCCGCGGCGGGCGCCTCGGTCGTCCAGCCGACCGGCGGGCACGCGGTCTACCTGAACGCCGGCGAGACGCTGCCGCACATTCCGCCGGCCGGCTTCCCCGGCTGGGCGCTCTCGTGCGCGCTCTACCTCGCGGGCGGCGTGCGCGGCGCCGAGATCGGCTCGGTCATGGCCGGGCGCGATCCGGCGACCGGGGAGAACCGGCACCCGCGGCTCGAGCTCCTGCGGCTCGCGGTTCCGCGGCGCACGTACACCTCGCGCCAGCTCGAGCACGCGGCCGACGCGATGGCGGAGATCCTCGAGAAGCCGGACGCGGTCCCCGCCTACGAGCTCGTCGCGGAGGCGCCTGTGCTGCGGCATTTCACAGCCCGGTTCCAGCCCGCCGCAGCCGGTTAGGATCGCGCTCGTGGAGACGCTCCGCCGCACGCCGCTCTACGAGCGACACGCCGCGCTCGGCGCCCGCATCGTCCCCTTCGCCGGCTGGGAGATGCCGGTGCAGTACACGTCGATCGTGGACGAGCACAAGGCCGTGCGCTCTTCGGCCGGCGTCTTCGACGTCTCGCACATGGGCCAGCTCGTGCTCGACGGCGACGGGCGCGACCGACTACCTCCAGGCGCGGCTCTCGAACGACCTCGACCGGATCGGCTCCGCGCAGGCGCAGTACACGCTGCTCACGAACGAGCGCGGCGGGATCACCGACGACCTGATCGCCTACCGGCGGCGGCGAGGACGACTACCTCCTCGTCGTGAACGCGTCGAACGTCGAGCCGGACCATGCCGCGCTCCCCGAGACCCGCAACGTCTCGGACGAGTGGGCGCTCCTCGCCGTCCAGGGCCCGGAGGCGCTCGACCGCCTCGGGATCGAGATCGCGCCGTTCACGCACCGCCGCGGCGACGTGCTCGGAGTGGAGTGCTTCATCGGCGGCACCGGCTACACCGGCGAGCGCGGCTGCGAGCTCGGCTGCGATCCCGACGACGCGGTGCAGCTGTGGGACGCGATCCTCGCTGCGGGAGTCGTCCCCTGCGGGCTCGGCGCGCGCGACACGCTGCGCCTCGAGGCCTGCTATCCGCTGCACGGCCAGGACATCGGCCCCGACCGCACGCCGATCGCGGCCGGGCTCGGCTGGGCGTGCTCGCTCGACAAGGAGTTCACCGGCGTCGAGGTGCTGCGCCGCGAGAAGGAGGAGGGCCCGGCCGAGAAGCTGGTCGCGTTCACGATGGTCGACAAGGGCATCCCGCGCGCGGGCATGCCGGTCGCCGAGGGCGGCGTCGTCACCTCGGGAACGCTGTCGCCCATGCTCGACGAGGGCATCGGGCTCGCCTACGTGCCGGCCGACGCTCGCCGCGCCGGACACCGAGATCACGATCGACCTTCGCGGCCGTCCGCGCCGCGCCCGTATCGTCCCGAAGCCGTTCATCAAGGGGAAGGAGAGCTGATGGCCGCCGACGAGAGCTATCCGAGCGATCTCAAGTACCACCACGAGCACGACTGGGCGCGCATCGACGGCGACGTCGCCGACGCTCGGCATCACCTGGTACGCGCAGGACTCCCTCGGCGAGATCGTCCACTACGAGGCGCCCGAGGAGGGCGGCGCGACCGCCAAGGACGAGAGCTACGGCGAGGTCGAGTCCGTGAAGGCGGTGTCGGACGTGATCGCGCCGCTCTCCGGCGAGGTGGTCGAGGTGAACGCCGCGCTCGTCGACGCGCCCGAGACGATCAACGAGGATCCGTACGGCGACGGCTGGCTCGTGAAGATCCGGCTGTCCGATCCCGACGAGGTCGACTCGCTCCTCTCGGTCGAGGCCTACAAGAAGGTGCTCGAAGACCTGTGAGCCGCGCGCTGCCGTTTCTGTCGCTGACGGACGACGACCGCGAGGAGATGCTCGCCGCGATCGGCGTCGCCTCGGTCGAGGAGCTCTTCCGGGACATCCCCGAGGCGGTGCGCTTCCGCGGCGAGCTCGGCGCTCGAGCCGGCGCTCTCCGAGCAGGAGATCGTCGCGCACCTGACCGAGCTCGCCGAGCGCAACGCGCACACGGGCTCGCGAGCTCTCGTTCCTCGGCGCCGGGATCTACGACCACTACGTGCCCGCGTTCGTCGACGCGATGCTCGCGCGCGGGGAGTTCCTGACCGCGTACACGCCGTACCAGCCGGAGATGAGCCAGGGGACGCTCCAGGCGATCTTCGAGTACCAGACGGCGATCTGCGAGCTGACCGGGATGGACGTCTCGAACGCGTCGGGCTACGACGGGCCGACCGCCGCCGCGGACGCCTGCTACGTCGCCAAGCACGTGACCGGGCGCTCGAAGGTCGTCCTGTGCGAGACGGTGAACCCGCAGGTGCGCCAGGTCGTCAAGACGTACGCGCCGGGGTTCGGGCTCGAGGTCGTCGAGGTGCGGTCACCGCGACGGCGTGACGTCGGTCGACGACGTCGCTGCGGTGGCCGGCGACGCCGCGTGCGTGATCTTCCAGCAGCCGAACGTCTTCGGCTGCCTCGAGCCGGCGCCGGACCTGGCCGCGGCCGCGAACGACGCGGGCGCGCTGCCGGTCGCCTACGTCGATCCGATGTCGCTCGGGCTGCTCGAGGCGCCGGGCGAGTACGGGTGCGCGATCGCGGTCGGCGAAGGACAGCCCGCCGGCAACTACCAGGCCTACGGCGGCCCGCACTACGGGTTCCTCGCGGCGAGGATGGACTACGTGCGCCGCATGCCGGGCCGGATCGTCGGCGAGACGACCGACGAGGACGGCAAGCGCGCCTACGTCCTCACGCTGCAGACGCGCGAGCAGCACATCCGCCGCGAGAAGGCGACGCACAACATGACGACCAACCAGACGCTCCTCGCGCTCGCCGGGCTCATGTACCTGTCGTGGCTCGGCCCGCAGGGGCTCCGCGAGGTGGGGGAGAACTGCCTCGGACTTGCGGAGTACGCGAAGGAGCGGCTCGGCCTGCCGCTCGCCTTCCCCGAGCAGGCGACGTTCAAGGAGTTCGCGGTGCGCTGTGATCGTCCGGCCGTCGAGGTGATCCGCGATGCGCGCGCCGCCGGCGTCCATCCGGGCTACGCGATCGGGCGCGACTACGAGGGCATGGACGACGTGCTCCTCGTCTGCGTCACGGAGAAGAAGACGAAGGCGGACATCGACCGGCTCGCCGAGGTGCTTGCGTGACGCCCTTCAATGCACTCGCGCCTGTGTGGCGGGGCCCCCGACCCCGCCCTCTCGGCTTCGAGCCTATCGCGGAAACCCGCACGCGTGGGTCACGCAAATGTGCCCCAATTGCAGCGAGTTTTCCACAGGAGCCGGCCGTGCAGCTGATCTACGAGCAGTCGAAGCCGGGCCGCCGCGCCTCGACGCTGCCGGACACCGGCCTCCCGGTTCCGGAGCTCCCGGCCGCGCTGCGCCGCGCGAACCCGCCGCGCCTACCCGAGCTCTCCGAGCCCGAGATCGTCCGCCACTTCACGGCGCTCGCCGACCGGACGTTCGGCGTCGACACCGGCTTCTATCCGCTCGGCTCCTGCACGATGAAGCACAACCCGCGGATGAACGAGCGCGTCGTCTCGCTGCCCGGGTTCCGCGACCTGCATCCGCTCCAGGAGGAGGACGGCGCGCAGGGTGCGATGGAGCTCATGTGGCGGCTCCAGGAGATCCTCGCCGAGGTGGTCGGACTCGACGCCGTCTCGCTCCAGCCGGCCGCCGGATCGCAGGGCGAGCTGACCGGGCTCATGCTCATGCGCGCGTACTTCGACGATCGCGGCGAGGGCGACACGCGCGACACGATCTTCGTCGCCGACACGGCGCACGGGACGAACCCGGCGAGCGTGACGATGGCCGGCTACAAGCTCCAGAAGGTCGGCACGGACGCGCGCGGGAACCTCGACGTCGACGAGCTGCGCGGGCTCGTGAACGAGCGGACCGCGGGGCTCATGCTCACGAACCCGTCGACGCTCGGCCTCTTCGACGAGCGGATCGAGGAAGTCGCGAAGATCTTCCACGACGCGGGCGCCCTCCTCTACTACGACGGCGCGAACCTGAACGCCGTCTGCGGGATCTCGCGGCCGGGCGACATGGGCTTCGACGTCGTCCACTACAACCTGCACAAGACGTTCTCGCAGCCGCACGGCGGCGGGGGGCCCGGCGGCGGACCGGTCGCGGTACGAAAACAGCTCGAGCCGTTCCTCCCGGTCCCCGCGGTCGCGCGCGACGGCGACCGGTTCTTCTACGACTACGACCGGCCGAAGTCGATCGGCAAGGTGCGCGGCTACTACGGCCCGTTCGGCGTGTTCGTCCGCTCGTACGCCTACATCCGCTCGTACGGCCCGCACCTGAAGGACATGTCCGAGGTGGCCGTGCTGAACGCGAACTACCTGCTCGCCCGGCTGCGCGATGCCTACGACCTGCCGTTCGAGCGGCTCTGCATGCACGAGTTCGTCCTCTCGGCGCGCACCCTGAAGAAGGAGCACGGCGTCACGGCGCTCGACGTCGCCAAGCGGCTCATGGACTACGGGTTCCACCCGCCGACGGTCTACTTCCCGCTGATCGTCCCCGAGGCGCTCATGATCGAGCCGACCGAGACGGAGCCGAAGGAACGGCTCGACGCGTTCGTCGACGCGATGCGGGCGATCGCGCGCGAGGCCGCCGAGGACAAGGACGTCCTGAAGTCGGCGCCGCACCACCGGCCGGTGCGCCGGCTCGACGAGGTGAAGGCGGCCAAGCGGACGGTCGTGCCGCTACGGGTTCGAGTCGCACCCCGATCTGAGCGCCGCGGAGGTCTAGCCCTGGAGGTTCGCTCGCGTGCCGACGCCGCGCCGTTCACGACGGCGGACGGGTCGACGATCCGCGTTCTGCTCGATGCGGCGGACGGCGGAGCGGTCAACCAGAGCCTTGCCGAGGCGATCGTCGAGGCGGGCGGCGAGACCGACCGGCACTACCACGCGGAGACCGAGGAGCTCTACGTGATGCTCTCCGGCACGGGCGAGATGGAGGTCGAAGGCGAGCGCCGGGAGGTCGGGCCCGGCGATGCCGTGCTGATTCCTCCGGGCGCGTGGCACCAGATCCGCGCCGGCTCGGAGGAGCTCCGCTTCCTGTGCTGCTGCGCGCCGCCGTATCGCCACGAAGACACGTTCTTCTCGTAGCTCGCGCCGAATCGTCTCGGTCTCGGCGCAGAGTCGGCGCGATCCGTGACAGACATGTGCGCTATTGGTCGATACGCTCGAAGCGGGTCCGAGGGCGGCGCGGTCCCCACCCTTCAGAAGGGTGGGGGTGCGGACATGGCTCACCGAGCCGTGTCCGCGAGGGCCATGGCGTCATGCCCGTCGGCTACGCGGGAGAGCGCGGCAGTTCGAGTGACCGCAGGCCGTGCATAGCGACGTACCGCTGCTCGCGCGCCTCGACGATCTGCAGGAGCACTTCGCCGCACGCGGCGCAGCGTCCGACGATTCCCGGGCAGCGGACGTAGACGACCATGCGCGCCATCTCGCCCCGGGAGCCGCAGTGGGCGCACGTGCCGAATGCGCCGGTCAGCTCGACGCCGAACACCTCGAAGAGCAGGCCGCCGAGCGCATTTCCGTCGAGGGTCGCGCTCATCCCGTCGCCCCGAACCGCTCGGTCTTCACTCGGCCCGCGTCGTAGCCCAGTTCGACGAGCCCTGACGCGACCGCCTCGACGAACGCGGTCGGCCCGCAGACGAATGCCCGCGCGCCGTCGCCGGGAGGCCACGCGACCTCGCGGAGCAGGTCGAGGTCGACGCGACGCGCGTACCCGTCCCAGCCCTCCGGCTGCGAGCGCGTGAGCGTGTGCACGACCTCGAACCCGTCACCGCTGAGCGTCTCGAGCTCGTCCCGGTAGATCAGGTCCTCCCACGACCGGGACGAGTAGAGCAGCCGCATCGGCGCATCCGAGCCCACAGCTGCGCGGTGCCGCGCCATCGCCATCAACGGCACGACGCCGGAGCCGCCCCCGACGAGCAGCACTGGGCCGCCGTCCGCAGGAGACCACACGAACCACCCGCCGATCGGCCCGCGGATCTCGAACCGGTCGCCGGGCCCGGCCTCGCCGGCCAGGTACGGCGACACCTCGCCGTCGTCGAGCCGCTCGACCGTGATCTCGACCGGCCCGCCGGGCGCCGACCCGATCGAGTAGCTGCGCGACGCCTGGTAGCCGTCCTCCGCGGTCAAGCGCACGTCGACGTGCTGGCCGGCGCGGTGCCCGGGCCAGTCCGGCGCGTCGAGGACGAGCGTCCGCACCCGCGGCGTCTCGTCGTACGCCTCGAGCACCTCGACCGGCCGCCAGCCGGTCAGTCGCCCCAGAACCGCTGTTCCCGCCACGGGTCTCCGTAGAGGTGGTAGCCGTTCGTCTCCCAGAAGCCCGGCTCGTCCTCGTCGAGGAGGCGCAGCCCACGCACCCACTTGGCGCTCTTCCAGAAGTAGAGGTGCGGGACGAGCAGCCGCGCGGGGCCGCCGTGCTCGGGATCGAGCGGCTCGCCGTCGAAGCCGAACGCGACCCACGCCTTGCCGCCGGTGAGATCCTCGATCGGCACGTTGGTCGTGTAGCCGCCGTCGCAGAAGGCGAGCGCGTACGCCGCGTCGTGGTCGACCGCGTCGAGGAGCGTGTCGACGGAGACGCCCTCCCAGTCGGTGTCGAGCTTCGACCAGCGGGTGACGCAGTGGATGTCGACGTGCGGGGTTTCGCGCGGCAGCGCCTGAAGCTCGTCCCACGTCCACGACACCGGCTCGGCGCCGCCTTCGATCCGGAACGTCCACTCGTCGAGCGGCGTGTGCGGCGTCGGCCCGGCCGAGAGCACCGGGAAGCCGTCCGTCAGGTACTGCCCGGGGGGAAGCCGGTCGTCGGCCTCGCGCCGGCGCCCCTGGAAGCCTCGCGTGATCGGCGGCATGCCGTGACGGTACATTCCCGCCGTGCTGCGGATCTACCGGATTCCGTTTTCCACGAACGTGGAGCGCGTCGCGCTCGCGCTCGCCTACAAGGGCGTGGAGGTCGAATGGGTCGACGTGGATGCGGACGACCGAGGTCCCGTACGCCGCGTATCGGGCCAGGATCTCGTGCCGGTGCTCGTGGAGGGCGAGTTCGTCCTCTCCGACTCGCCGCGGATCATCGCGTGGCTCGACGCGAAGTACCCCGACCCGCCGCTCTATCCGGCCGACCCGGCGAGGCGGGCCGAGGTCGAGGTGTTCGTCGACTGGTTCAACCGCGTGTGGAAACGCCCGCCGAACAAGCTCGACGCCGAGCTCACCAAACCCAACCCGGACGAGAAGCTCGTGGCCGAGCTGGCCGCCGAGATGGTCGCGTCACGGGACGTCTTCGAGGCGCTCCTCACCGGACGCGACTACCTCTTCGGCGAGTTCGGCGCAGCCGACGTGATCGCGTTCCCGTTCCTGCGCTTCGCGCGCTACCAGGAGGAGGACGACCCGTACCTCTTCCACCAGATCTGCGCGCGAGCACCTCGCGCTGGGCGACGGCTACCCGAACCTCACCGCGTGGCTCGAGCGGATGGAAGCGCTGCCCGCGCCAGCGCCTAGGCGGGGACGATGAAGACCGGCGTGCCGACCTCGACGTGCTCGAAGAGCCACTCCGCGTCGGGGATCGCCATGCGGATGCAGCCGTGCGAGGCCGAGTAGCCGAGGGAGGCCGCGTCCGGCGTGCCGTGGATGCCGACCGCCGGCGACGAGATGCCCATCCAGCGCGTGCCCAGCGGGTTGCCGGGGCCGGGCGGGATCGGCTTCGCGTCCTTCGCCCAGTCGGAGTCGGGCGGGTTCCAGGTCGGGTCGCGCTCCTTGATGATGATCTCGTAGTCGCCGAGCGGCGTCGGGTACGCGGCCAGGCCGGTCGCGACCGTGAACCGCTTCACGAACTTGCCGTGGTCGTAGAGGAAGAGCCGGTTCGAGCCGCGGCGCACGACGACCATCGGGCCGAGATCCTCCTTCTTCACCGTGGGCCGGACCCAGACGGTCCTCACCGGGATGATCCCCTGACGGTACGAGGAGTGGAGCGCGGCCAGGATGCGGCGGCGCATCACGGCGCGGTCGACGGCGCGGCCCGGATGCGAGGGCGCGATGTCGGGCTTCAGCTTGTCGGTGAGGCCGACGAGCTTCGCGTTGACCGGCTTCCTGGCGAAGCGGCGGTCGAGCTCGCGAATGAACTTGTCCACCTGCCTCTTCTTGATCACGACGTCGAGCTGGAGATGCGCGCCGGGCGACGCGTTCATCGCCTGCTTGACCGACTTCTCGATCGCCGCCTCGGCGCCGAAGCGCGCGGGGGAGACCGCGACCGACGAGTCCTTGTGGAAGAGGTGGATCGGCTGGCCGTACGTCCGCTCGACGCGGTCCTGGGCGGCGACGGCGATGAGGCCGCCGACCTCGACGTCGCCGATCGTGACGCCGTTTGCGATGACCGGGATCGGAACGCCGCCCGCGGGCGCGACCGTGAAGAACGCGGCCAACACGAGCACGATGAGGGCGGTCCGATGGATCACAGCGCCCAAAATGGTAGGCGACGACGCGGAGTGCAGGGAAATTTCCAGAAAACGACTAGTCTGAACGCATGATCGATTTGCGCTCCGACACGCTCACGCAGCCGTCCGCGGGCATGCGCGAAGCGATGGCCCAGGCGGTCGTCGGCGACGAGCAAAAGCGCGAGGATCCAACGGTTACGGCGCTCGAGGAGCGCGTCGCGGAGCTGCTCGGCCAGGAGGAGGCCGTCTACCTGCCGAGCGCGACGATGGGAAACCAGATCGCGCTGCGGCTTCTCTCCGAGCCGGGGGACGAGCTGATCGGAACTCACGATTCCCACATCTTTCTGCACGAGCTGGGGGGGCCTGCGGTTCATTCCGGGCTCGTGATGAAGCCTCTTTCGAGCGCCGCGGGCCGGTTCCCCCCGGAGGAGGTTCGCGCCGCGATCAACCCGCCCGGCGACCTGCACGCCGCGCCGACGCGGGTGCTCACGATCGAGAACACCCACAACGGCGGAGGCGGGCGCGTCTGGCCGCTCGACGAGTACCGCGCCGTCGTCGCCGAGGCGCGGGCGCACGGGCTCGCCGTGCACCTCGACGGCGCCCGGCTCATGAACGCCGCGGTGGCGGCGGGGCTCTCGCCTTCGGAGTGGGGCCGCGAGGCCGACACGGTCACGCTCTGCCTCTCGAAAGGGCTCGGCTGCCCGCTCGGTGCGCTGATCGCGACCTCGCGCGACCGCGCCGGCAAGGCGCGGCGGTTCAAGCACATGTTCGGCGGCGCGATGCGGCAGTCCGGCATCGTCGCCGCGGCCGGGATCTACGGGCTCGACCACAACGTCGAGCGGCTCGCCGACGATCACGCGAACGCCCGGCGGCTCGGCGAGGCGCTCGCCGACGCGGGGCTCCCGGTGGACACGGAGCGGATCGAGACGAACTTCGTCCAGCTGGACGCGAACGCAGCGGGCGTCGACGCCGGCCGATCTGCTCGCGCGGTTCCGGGCCGAGGGCGTCCTGCTCTCGTTCGCAACCGCGCCGAACGTGCTCCGTGCCGTCACGCATCTCGACGTGAGCGCCGAGGACATCGACGAGGCGATCCCGGCGCTCATCCGTGCGTACTCCGGCGAGGGCGCCCCGGCCGCGCAAGAGGCGGCCGAGGCACCGACGCCGTACTAGCTCTACTCGTACTGGAGCGCCCGCAGGACGTTCAGCTTCGCCGCCCTTCGCGCCGGGGCGATCGCGGCCAGGATGCCGACGACGATCGCGACGATGGCGAAGATGATGAGCGAGCCCCACGGAACGGCGACCTTCACGTCGAACTGGCTCGAGCGCCTTCGTGACGAGGACGGCCAGGAAGATGCCGAGCGGGAGCCCGAGCGCGGCGCCGATCAGCGCGGTGATGACGCTCTCGTGCCGGATCATGCGCCGCGTCTGGCGGCGGGTCATGCCGACCGCGCGGAGCATCCCGATCTCCCGCGTCCGCTCGAACACGGTCAGGACGAGCGTGTTGACCATGCCGAAGAGCGAGACGACGACGGCGAGGGCGAGGAGCACGTAGATGAACGATGAGGAACGAGTTGAAGTCCTCGTCCTGCTGCGTGATCCACGCTCGCGCGATCTGGACCTTGGCGTCCGGGAAGTCGGCCACGGCCTGGTGATCGGCCTCGGTCGTCGCCGCGGACGTGTCCCCGTCCGTGTTCGCGAACACGAACTGGTCTCGCGGCCGCTCGTAGAGCGAGTCGAACGTCTCCTTGTTGATCGACACCGCACCGAGGATCGGGAAGAACGGGCGGCGGCTCGTAGATGCCCGCACGTCGAGGAACGCCGTCTTGTTGTCGGCGGACAGGACCGTGACCGGACTGCCGACCTCGAGGTCGTTGTCCTCGGCGAAGTCCTTCGACACGATGGCGCCGTCGTCGAGCCGAGGTTTTCGAGCACCGAGTCGTCGGAGCCCTCGGCCCAGTCGAAGTTGTAGAACTGGCTGATCGCCGCGGGGTCGATCCCGGTGACGTACTGATCCGAGTTCGAGACCTTGCCGAGGCCGGAGCGCACCGCCGAGACCTCCTGGGCCGCGCCGGAGTCGGCGAGCGCGTCGCCGGCGCCGGCGACGAACGGCGTGAAGCCGTCCTGCGCCGTGATGACGAAGTCGGCGCTGCACCTGCGACTCGATCGCGTCGCGGTTCGACGCCTTGAACCCGTTCGCGAGGACCGCGACGAACGTGACGAGGGCGACGCCGATCATGAGCGCCGCAGCCGTCGAGGCGGTGCGTTGCGTGTTCCGGGTCGAGTTGCCGCGGGCCAGCTTGCCCGCGGCGCCGCCGATCCGCGTCGCCGGCCAGCCGACGACCGCGGCGAGCGGCCTGATCGTCCACCGGGACAGCATCGCGACGCCGATGAAGAGGAGCAGCACGCCGCCGACGATCGACAGGAGCCGCGGAGCGGTGTCCAGGTCGTCCTTGAAGAGCGCCTGGCCGAGCAGGAACAGCGACAGGAGGAGGAACACGCCGGCGACGAACGGCGAGAACCGTGCGAAGCGGCCCCTCGGCAGCTCGGCGCCCTCGCGCACGGCCGCGATCGGCGGCACGCGGGTGGCGCGAATGGCCGGGAAGAGGCCCGCGAGGAGCGTCACGACGACGCCGACGAGGATCGCCACGACGAAGGTCCGCGTAGCGAAGACGTAGCTGGTGGTCGGCAGGCCGCCGCCGGACGCGTCGATCAGCTCCTTCAGCCCGATTGCGAGGCCGAACCCGGGAACAGGCCGACGATCGAGGCGAGGAGCCCGATGACGAACGACTCGATGATCACCGACGTCAGGAGCTGCCGGCGCGAGGCGCCGATCGTCCGCAGCGTCGCGAACTCGCGGGTGCGCTGCGCGACGGTGATCGAGAGCGTGTTGAAGATGACGAACGCGCCGACGAAGAGCGCGATGCCGGCGAACGACAGCAGGAAGTACCGGATGAACTTGGTGAACTCGACCGACTCGAGATCCTCGTCGGTCTGCTCGGCGGCCGAGCGCACGGACACCTGGTCGGCCGGGAGCGTCTCCTTGAGCTCGGCGACGAGCGCCTCGGGCGTGGTGCCCTCGGCGGCCGCGACCGAAATCTCGTCGAGCTGGCCCTCTCGGTCGAGCAGCCGCTGCGCCTCGGGGATCGTGAAGACGGAGAACGTCGCCGAGCCGAGCGATTCCACCTCGCCGTACTGCGCGAGCCCGGTGATCCTGAATTCCTCGATCGGCTGGATCGTCGCGATCTTGACCGTGTCGCCGACCTTGTAGCCCAGCTTGTCCGCGGTGTCGACGTCGATCGACGACCTCGTTCGCACGCTCTCGGCCACGCGCCCTCGAGGAGCTTCAGCGGATTGAACTCGGACTCGCGGCGGATCGATCCCGAGCCCGAAGGACGGCGCGCCGTCCGTGTTCACGGCCTTGCCTTCCTTCGTGAGGATCTTCGTGTTGGTGTAGATCCGAGGATGATGCCGGTTGCGGCCGCGACGCCGGGAAGCGCGCGAACCTGTTCGAGGACGTCCTCGGAGAACGGCGGCGTCTCGGCTTGCGTTCCCTGGAACGAGATGTCGGCGCCCTTGCCGACCACGATCGCGTCGGTGTTGGCGTAGCTGTCCTGGAAGATGCCCTTGAACGCCGCGTCGATCGTGTCCGTGAGGACGAACGTGCCGCTCATCATCGCGACGCCGAGGACGATCGCGAACGCCGTGAGGATGGTGCGCAGCTTGCGGCCCAGAAGGCCTCGGAGCGCGACCTTGATCACCTGCGGGTCACCTCTTCCATCGCACCGAGGAGCTCCTGCGCGTGGCGCCGGTGCAGCTCGCGCTGATGATCTCGCCGTCGGCGAGGAAGAGCGCGCGCTTGCCGATGCAGGCAGCAACGGCGTCATGGGTGACCATGACGATGGTCTGGCCGTAGTTGGCGACCGACTGGCGGAGCAGCTCGAGGATCTCCTGGCCCGGTCTTCGAGTCGAGGTTGCCGGTCGGCTCGTCGGCGAACATGACCGTCGGCTTCGAGACGAGCGCGCGGGCGATCGCGACGCGCTGCTGCTGGCCGCCCGAGAGCTCCGAGGGGCGGTGCGTCGTGCGGTCGCTGAGACCGACCTTGCTCGATCACGTCCGCGACCCAGTCCTTGTCGTACTAGCCGCCGGCGAGCTCGAGCGGCAGCGTGATGTTCTCCTCCGCGGTGAGCATCGGGAGCAGGTTGAAGAACTGGAAGACGAAGCCGATGTGCTCGCGGCGCAGCTTCGTCAGCTGGTTGTCGTTCAGGTCGTTGATCGTCGTGCCGGCGATCCGACCTCGCCGTCGGTCGGCTTGTCGAGCCCGGCGAGGATGTGCATGAGCGTCGACTTGCCCGGAGCCCGACGGGCCCATGATCGACGTGAGCTGGCCGGCTTCGATGTCGAGCGAGACGCCGCGGAGCGCGTCGACCGCAGTGTCACCTTCGCCGTAGCGGCGCGTGACGTCCTTCGCCGAGACGGCGACGCCGGACGCGGCGGCGGGTCTCGACCTGTGTTGCGGTTGCTTCCACGTTTACCTCCTCCTTGGGTTCTCGAGGCAGGTTTCCAGCCCTCGGCGAGAGCCGCAAGGCGGTCGTCCCGCGTCGTAACGTTCGGTTAACCGAACCTGTCGCCGGCGAGGTAGAACGCCGTCGCGCACACGCCGTACGCGCCAATGAGGGCCACGCCGCGCCAGCGGGTCGAGTAGCCGCCCCAAAGGAGCAGCGCGGTGAAGACCACCGAACCGCCCAGGACGACGAGCTCGACGGGCCGGAACGAGAGCGCCAGCGGGTCGATGAGCCACGAGAGAAGCGCGACCGCGGGGATCAGGAACACGGCCACCTGGGCGGCCGAAGCGAGCGCGATCTCGGCGGCGAGCTTGAGCTTCCCGCGGTGGGCGACGACGACGGCGCCGCCGTGCTCGGCCGCGTTCCCGACGATCGCCACGATCACCGCGGCGACGAAGAACTCGGAGAGCCCGACCTCCTCGGCGAACACCTCGAGCGTGTGCACGAGCGTCTCGGCGACGAACGCGGTCACGACGGTTGCTGCGGTGAGCACGATCAGCGCGGTGCGAAGCGACCAGCCCGCCGACTCCGCCGTCTCGGTCTCGGCGTGGAGATCCGCGTGCCGGCGCAGCGTGATCTTCGTGACCACGACGTAGACGACGAGCAACACGATCGAGACCGGCACCGAGAGCACGGCGAGCGAATGGCGGTCGGGGTCGCCCTCGAACCCGGGGATCGCCGGGATCAGGAACATCAGGGTGGCGAACGCGACGAGCGCGAATGCGACGAGGCTCGACTGTTTGTCGAGCTGCCCGCGTCCGCCGAAGAGGAGCGAGAAGCCGAGCACGAGCAAGAGGTTCCCGACCACGCGAGCCGGTGAGCGATCCGCGCACGACCTCGAAGAGGCCTTCGTTCACGGCGATCAGGGCGATGATCAGCTCCGGCGCGTTCCCGAAGGTCGCGTTCAGGAAGCCGCCGATCCCGGGGCCGGTGTGGTGCGCGGCGTGCTCGGTCGCGTCGCCGATCAGCCAGGCGAGCGGAATCAGGGCGAGCGCGGCGATGACGAACAGCTCCATCTCGCCGATGTCGGTCGTCTTGTCGAGGACGATCGTGATCGGCCCGAGGGCGAGCAGCGCGAAGAGGATGCGGCGTACCACGGCCGCGCCAGACTACCCTGTGCCCCGTGCTCGAAGCCGTGCTCTTCGACTGGGGCGACACGCTTTTCCACTTCGCGTACGAGGACGATCTCCTGGAGTCGGGCTGGGAGGCGGGCCTCGCCGCGATGGGCCGCGACGACCTTCCGCCGCACGCCGAGACGGCCGCGGTCTTCCGCGAGCACTACCTGCCGCTGCTGGTCGGCCTGGACACGCTCGACGAGCTCGAGTACCCGGGCGTCGTGCGCGAAGTCCTGGCGCGATTCGACGTCGATCCGACCGAGGACGAGGTGCACGCGTTCCTCGTCGCCGAGCACGAGGCGTGGGCGCCGGCGCGGCAGCTCGGGCTGCACACGCACTCGCTCCTCGACTCGATTCGCGAGCGCGGGATCAAGGTCGGGCTCGTCTCGAACGCGTTCGATCCCGAGTGGCTCCTCCGCGAGGATCTCGAGCGCATGGGCCTGGCCGAGCGGCTCGACGTCGCCGTCTTCTCCTCGGCCGTCGGCAAGCGCAAGCCGCACCCGCTGATCTTCCAGGCGGCGCTCGACGCGCTCGAGGTCTCGGCGGCGAACACGGTCTTCGTCGGCGACCGCCGCTACCCCGACGTCTGGGGCGCGCGCGAGCTCGGCATGACGACCGTCCAGGCCTTCTGGTTCGTGGCCGACACGGACGAGCGCGGGGTGGACGCCGACTACGACGCGTTCACGCCGATGGACGTGCTGAGCGTCGTCCGCAGGCTGACCGGCGAGTCCTAGACCGCCCCGCTCCTACACCTGCTTTTCCGGCCTGTCAAGTCTTGCGGGGGCTTGGGCCTTTCCCCACAATCGGAGAGGTGCAACGTCGCCTCAGGGTGATCACGGAGCTGCCACTTCGTCCGCAAGACGAGACGGAGTGTCGACGCTGCGAGGTGCACTGCGACAAGGTGGTCTACCCGGCCGCCTGTGTCGAAGGGGCCTGTCCTTTCCTGTACGCATTCGAGGAGGTCGGGCGCACGTACGTGGGCTGCATGCAGAAGGTCTACGACGTCGAGATCGACCTCGAGCTGCTGAACGAGGCGCAGGGCCAGCGGATCGGGTTCGGCGCCGTGAAGGCGCGCCGCCAGCCGCTGCCGATGTGCCGCGCCGAGGTCTCGAGCTGTTACGAGAACCGCAGCGACGACCTCGGGTGCGTGAACCCCGAGTTCTTCGAGCTTCCGCAGGGGAAGCCGTCGTTCCGCGTCATCGCGCGGATCGAAGCGGACTGACCCATGCGCCCCTTCACGAAGGCCGCGCTCACCGCCGAGCTGGCGCGAGCGCGCGCGAAGAAGTGGGACCGCGCGATGGCGGCGGCCGAGACCGAGAAGGCCCTGCCGGTCGGGCTCCTCTTCGCGGTTGCCTCCCAGGAGACGGACATGAACGACGTCGTCGGCGACGGCGGCCACGGGCGCGGGCTCTTCCAGATCGACGATCGCTCGCACACGGACTTCCTGGGCGAGAACGGCGCGGGCGGCGCCGGCGGGAAGCCTCCCGTCGGGGCGGCCGCGAAGTACGCGGCGGCGCTCCTGCGCGGCAACTTCGACTTCGGCGTGGCGAAGGGCGTTCGCAAGGCCGATCGAACGAAGTTCATGCTCTCGGCCTACAACGCGGGCGCCGGCGGTGCGCTGGCCGGGCACCGCGAGGGCGACTCGGACAAGCGGACGACCGGCGGCGACTACGGCGAGTCCGTCCTCGCGCGGTACGCCGTGTTCCAGGAGCTTCTCGGGATCGCACCGAAGCCGGAGCTGAAGCTCGGCTCCCGCGGCCGGCGCGTGACGGCGCTGAAGGTCGATCTCGCCGCGTGGTACGACCGGCACCTGCCCGGCGAGTGGGAGAAGTTCAAGATCAAGCCGGGTCCGTACTACGGCGAGAAGCTCGTCGCCGCCGTCCGCGACTTCCAGACACGGGTCGGGCTCGGCATCGACGGCGTGACGGGCGACAACACCCGCGGCGCGCTCGAGCGGAACACGAAGCCGAAGCGGCGCTGACGCCGGCACACATTCGGCACAGATCCGCGCACCACACGCGCGGATTTTCGTTCTACGCTGTCCGCAGGGGATCCGCGACGGGTACGCGTCCGCGTCCAGGATCACGCGCGCGAGGCGAGCCCTTCGGCGTGCAGCTTCTTGAAGCGGCGCATCTCCGCCTTGTCCGGGCCCTGCTTCTTCGGGCCCGGGGTCTCCAGCACCGCCGGGAGGCCTTGCAGCCGCGGATTGCCGAGGAACACCGACGAGCCCCTTGCCCATGAGGCCCTTGCCGACGTCCGCGTGCTGGTCGCGGTTCGAGCCGAGCTCCTTCGCCGCGTCGTTCACGTGCAGCGCACGGAGGCGGTCGAGGCCGATGCGCGCGTCGACGTCGTCGAGCGTCGCGTCGAGCACGGCCGGATCGGTCACGTCCACGCCGGACACCCAGAGGTGGCACGAGTCGAGGCAGAGTCCGAGCCGCGGATGGTCGATGCGGTCGAAGATCGCCACGAGCTCGTCCACGGAGCGGCCCATCGTCGCGCCGGCGCCGGCGGAGTCCTCCACGAGGAGCCACGTCGTGTCGCTCGTTCGCTCCAACGCGCGCTCCAGGGCCGGCACCGCCCGCGCTAGACCGACGTCGAACCCCGCGCCGAGGTGCGATCCCAGATGGATCACCACGCCGTCCGCCTCGATCGCGCACGCCACGTCCATCGTCGCCATGAGCGTCGCCACCGACTTCTCGTAGAGCTCGTCGTCGGGCGAGCACGAGGTTCAGGAGGTAGATCGCGTGGCACAGGACGCCGCCGATCCCGGCCTCGGCGCGCCGCTCGCGGAAGCGCGCCAGGTTCTCCTCGGGGTGCTCGGTCGGCCGCCACATGCGCGGGCTCTGCGTGAAGATCTGCACCGACTCGCCGCCGATCGCCTCGATCCGGTCGATCGCCGTGTGGATCCCGCCGGACGTGGACATGTGGGCGCCGAGCTGCACGCGGTTACCCTAGTGAGCCGTGTCCGTCCGAGTTCGCTTCGCACCGAGCCCCACCGGCTTCCTCCACATCGGGGGCGTTCGCACCGCGCTCTTCAACTGGCTCTACGCCCGTCACGAGGACGGCGAGTTCCTCCTGCGCGTCGAGAACACGGACATGAGCCGCGAGGTCGAGCACTCGGTCGCGCAGATCCAGGAGTCGCTCGGCTGGCTCGGGCTCGACTGGGACGGCGAGGTCGCGTTCCAGCTCGACCGCCTCGAGCGCCACCAGGAGGTCGCCCGGCAGCTGCTCGCCGACGGGCACGCCTACGAGGACGAGGGCGCGATCCGCTTCCGCATGCCGGACGAGGGCACGACCGGCTGGGAGGACATCGTCCGCGGCCGCATCGACTTCCCGAACGAGAAGCTCGAGGACGTCGTGCTGCTCCGCTCGGACGGGCGGCCGACCTACAACTTCGCCTCGCCGCTCGACGACTCCGACGACGGGATCACGCACGTGATCCGCGGCGAGGACCACATCCCGAACACGCCCAAGCAGATCCGGATCCTCGAGGCGCTCGGCGCGACGCTGCCGCGCTACGCGCACGTGCCCGAACGTGCTCGGCGAGGACGGCAAGAAGCTCTCGAAGCGCCACGGCGCCGTCTCGGTGGAGGAGTTCCGCTCGCAGGGCTACCTGCCCGAGGCGATCGTCAACTACCTCGCGCTCCTCGGCTGGAGCCTCGACGCCGAGTCGACCATCATCCCGCCGGCCGAGCTCGTCAAGGGCTTCGACATCGACCGGATCGGCAACTCGGCGGCGACGTTCGACTACGCGAAGCTCGAGTGGATGAACGGCGTCTACCTGCGCGAGCTGCCGCCGGCCGAATACGAGGAGCGGCTCGTCGCGTACCTCCGCGAGGCGGGCTTCGAGGGCGACGAGCAGATCATCCGCGCGGCCGCGCCGCTCGTGCAGGAGAAGATCTCGACGCTCGGTCAGTTCCCCGGGTTCGCCGGGTTCCTCTTCGAGCGCGTCCCGCCCGACCCGGCCGAGCTCGACGGCGCCGCGCCGATCCTGGCCCAGGCGCAGGAGGTTCTCGCGGCCACAGAGCCGTTCACGGCCGAGCCGATCGAGGCGGCGCTCAGAGGCCTGGCCGAGCGCCTGGAGCTGAAGCCGCGCAACGCCTTCGGGCCGCTCCGGCTGGCGGTGACCGGGTCGAAGATCTCGCCGGGGCTCTTCGAGTCGATGGAGCTTCTAGGGCGGGACGAGACGCTCGCGCGCCTCAGCGCTGCCGCCGCAGAGCTCTGAGCCGCCGCTTGCGCAGGTGGTGTTCGACCGCGCGGTTGTAGGCGACCTCGGACCGGCGCCGGAACGCAGGGTCGGGCTCGGCCGCGCGTCCGCGCAGCACCGTTCGCAGGGTGTCGGTGAGGCTCACCGTCGAATAGAACGTCTGCGGCCGGGCGCCGGTTACGGCCGGAAGAGGATGAAGCCGCCGCCGAAGAGCGTCAGCCCTGCGGCCCAGAGCGGCCACGCGGCCAGGACCGCGCCGGCGGTGAAGAGCGCCGCGCCGGCGAGGACGAGGCAGGTGGCGAGGATCGCGAGGCGCGACACGGGCGGCAGCTCGGGCGCAGCCGGGTGCTCGGCCTCCGGCGCCAGGAGCGGGGTGCTCTCGAGCGCGCGGAGCCGGGCGAGCCGGACGCGGAAGAGCGCGCCGCGCCATTCCGGGACGAGCTGCTCGACGAGCTCCTCGTCGTCGTCGTCGGCCGCCTCGGCGACGTCCGCCGTCGCGTCGCGTGCCTGGGCCAGCGCCTCGACGAGCTCGCGGTGCGCGGCCGCGGCGGCGGGCGGCGGGTCGATCCCGTGCGCCAGCTCGGCGGTCGCGTGCAGGCTGTACTGGAGGGGCGGGAGCTCCTCTCGGGCCTCGGCGACGATCACGTCGGGCGGCGCCTCGGAAACACGCTCCAGGCGGGTGAGCCCCGTCCCGAGCCGCTCCCAAAGATCGGCCACCATTGTCCCGTAGTCGCCCCGTCTCCCAGTTCGCGTCGTCCGCTCCATGGGGGCCGGATGATACCCCGCTAGACTCGAATCGCATGCCTGCGCCGGAGAATTCGACGGTTCTCGTCGCAGACGACGATCCGACGATGCGCTTCCTCTGCCGGGTCAATCTCGAGCACGACGGCTACCGGGTGCTCGAGGCGGCGAGCGGAGCCGAGATCGACGCCACGCTCGCGGCCGAGGACGTTTCGGCGCTCCTACTGGACGTGCGCTTCGGGGTCGAGGACGGCGTCGAGATCGCGCGCGGGCTGCGCACGAGCCACCCGGACCTGCGCATCGCGCTCCTGACCGGACACACGGACGACGCCGGCTCGTGGGCCGAGGTCGCGGACGCGTTCCTCGCGAAGCCGTTCAGTCTCGAGGCGCTGGCCCGGACGATCCGGGAGCTGCTTCCGGCGGAATGAGCCCGTCGGCGCGGGCGTGCTCGCGCCAGCGCACCGTCCCGAGCACGGCGGCGATCGAGCCGAACCCGATCACGAGGTTCACGACGACCGTGGAGATCTGCATGCCCGACGCTGAACGACAGGACGGCGCTCGGCGACGCGACGCCGCGAAGGGCGAACACGAGCACGGCCTGGGTCGTCCCGAGGCCGCCGGGGGTGAGCGGCAGCGTCGTCGCGAGCCCGCCGACGACGAGCACCGTCAGCACCGTGTCCCACGTGACCGGGATGTGGAAGGCGCGCAGGAAGAAGCCGACCGTGGCGATCCGGAATCCCCACGAGAGCGCCTGCCACGAGACGACCTTGGTGAAGTACTCGTGCCGGTTCCCGAGGATGGCGAAGCCGAGCTTGACCCGCTCCTTGAACGCGACCACGTGCTTGGTCGCCCACATGGAGAACGCCACGATGCACAGCAGGACCCCGAACAGGAAGATCGCGGTCAGCTGCCGGTGCTCGGCCGCGTACGACCAGTCGAAGGCGGGGATGCGCGGCAGGTCCGGGATCCCGGGAAGCAGACCGAGCTGAACCGCCGCGAGGAGCATGCAGATCCCGACGACGAGGTCGAAGAGCGTCTCGACGAGGAGCGACGACGCAAGCGTGGGGTAGGTCGTCCCGTCGACGCGGTGCTTCGCGATGTAGAGCTTCACGATGTCGCCGCCGCGCGCGGGCGTGATCGCGTTCACGCCGACGCCGGCCCAGTAGGCGCAGAAGACGTCGCGGAAGGGGACACGCGCGTCCGGGTAGGCGGCCTGGATGATGTTCTGCCAGGCGCGTACGCGCGCCGTCAGCCGGAAGACGTGCATGAGGCAGCCCAGAAGGAGCGCTCCCCAGCCGACCGCCGAGATATGGCGCCAGAACGACTCGACCGCATCGACGAAGGAGTGAACGTCGTCCATTGAATTGAGCGTAGCTCGCGCTAGGCTTCGGCCTTCCTAGGAGGGGGTTCCTTTGAGAATCGTCCGTCGAGTCGTCCTGCTGTCCGTGCTCGTTGCCGCGCTCATCCCGGCCGGGAGCGCTTCCGCCGTGGTGCGCACCTACCCCGGCTGCGGCGCCACGCTCGCCGACTGCATGAACGCCGCGCCCGCGGGGGCGACGATTCGTCTCCGCACGAACGCCCTCGTCCCGATCCCGGACTCGCTCAACGTCATGAAGGCGCTGAACCTCGAGGCCGCGAAGGGCTTCAAGCCCAAGATCGGAAAGACCGGCCTGCCGCTCGCGCGCCTGAATTTCTCCGTCACCGACGGGTTCCGGGGCGTGTCGATCCGAGGGATCACGTTCCGCCAGACGACCGTGCAGGTCCAGTACTCCTCGGGGAAGCACAAGACCGTCTTCTCGGGAAACACGGTCCGGGTGGCTGCGGCATTCAACAACGACGACGCGTTCGCCGTCTCGCACGGCACTGTCGGGTTCGGCCCGATCTCGATCGTCGGCAACGACATCTCGTCGAGCGGAAACGGCCTCCGCGTCTATGCGCAGAAGGGAGCCGTGACGATCGCCGGCAACACGCTCACGTCGCCGCGAAACGGCTTCAGCGAGACCGGGCTCCTCTTCACCGCGGGGCTGGAGCACGTGACCGCGGTGGTGGCGAACAACGTCGTCCACCACGTGGCCGACTGCAACTGCGGGCTCGCGAACGGACTGAATTTCCACACGAGCGATCTCGCAACCCTGGACCTGTGGCTTGTGAACAACACGGTCTCGAATATCGGGGCCAGTCTCAGCGACTTCTCCTCGGGCCTCTTCATCCGCCCGCCGAGCGGGACAACCAGCCACGTGAACGCGCGGGTCTACAACAACGTCGTCGCGCGCGTGAACACGGGGATCTACATCGACTCCGGCTCGACGCTCGAGTCGAGCGGCGGCCGCAACAACGTGTTCGCGACTACGACCCGCGCGGTCCTCAACAGCCACCCGATCGGGCCGATCCTGCACAAGGATCCGCGGTTCAAGAACACGAACGGGCCGAACTACCGGCTGAAGGACAGCTCGCCGCTCGCGAACAGGGCGGAGTCGTGCGTGCCCGGCCTCGTGCTGCCGCGCGCGGATGCCGGCGCGCGGTTCCGCTACTTCGGCGCGGGTCTCGACATCGGCGCGTTCGAGCGCGGCTCGACGATCAGCGGCTCCGCCAAGGGCGTGAGCAAGACCGGGACGAATGCGCGCAACCGCCTGAAGGGCGGCAACGGCCGCGACGTGCTCTGCGGGCTGGGCGGCAACGACACGCTGCTCGGGCTCGGCGGCAACGACTTCCTCTTCGGCGGGCTCGGCAAGGACAAGGCCTTCGGCGGAGGCGGGAACGACCGCATCGACCTGCGCGACGGCAAGAAGGGGAACGACTCGGGCGACGGCGGGCCGGGCCAGGACGTCTGCATGAAGGACACGCGAGACACCCGCACCAGCTGCTGACGCAGGGAACGCCAGGCCGCCGGGGAACGTCGGCGGGATGCGCACGATGTTCGCGCTCTACCTCGCCGTGATCGTCGCCGGTCTCGGCGTGTACATCGGGATCGGCCTGGACGGGTTCTGATCGCGGTGCGCTGGATCCGCGACAACAGCCTCTCGATCGTATTTCTCGTCTTCTTCGTCGCCGCACTCGTCGGTCAGTCGATCGCCGGCCAGCACGCGCTGAACGCCGAGCAGGCCGAGCACGGGGGAGAGACCGTCTCGTACCTGCGCTTCGTCGCGTCGTCGGCCTTCGGCGCGGCGGTGCTCGAGAACTGGCAGTCCGAGTTCCTCCAGTTCAGCCTCTTCATCTTCGCGACGGTCTGGCTCGTCCAGCGCGGCTCGAACGAGTCGAAGAAGCCCGAGGACGCCGGCACCGAATCGGACGAGCGGCAGCTCGTGGGCGGATACGCGCAGGCCAACTCGCCGCGCTGGGCGAAGGTCGGCGGCTGGCGGCGCCGGATCTACGAGAACTCCCTCGTCATCGTCATGGGGACGATCTTCCTGGCCTCGTGGCTCGGGCAGTCGCTCACCTCCTGGCACGAGTTCAACGACCTGGAGGCCGAGCACGGCGCCGGCCCGATTTCCTGGCTCGACTACGTCCAGAACCCGGAGTTCTGGGAGCGGACGCTCGAGAACTGGCAGTCCGAGTTCCTCGCCGTCGGGACGATGGCCGTGTTCACGATCTACCTGCGCCAGCGCGGCTCGCCCGAGTCGAAGCCCGTCGGCGCCCCGCACGACCAGACCGCCAGCTCGGGCTAGTTCCGCCATCGGCGTTTCCGCGCGCTCGCTGCGCGGCTAGAGCGGGTGCATGGCAACGGATCCGGCCGAGGCGCCCTCCGCCGTTGGCGAAGCCGGGGATCCTGCTCGGACTCGGTCTCGGCGGGTTCATCGACGGGATCGTGCTCCACCAGATCGTCCAGTGGCACAACATGCTGTCCAGCACCGAGCGGTGGCCCGCGACGACGATGGACGGCATGGAGGCGAACATGCGCGCCGACGGCCTCTTCCACGCAGCGACGTTCGTGCTCGTCGCCGCCGGCCTGTGGGTGCTGTGGAACGTCATGCGCGAAGGCGCAATACGGCTCCGGGCGCTCGCTGTTCGGCTGGATGCTCGCCGGCTGGGGGATCTTCAACGTGATCGAGGGGATCGTCGACCACCTGATCCTGGGGCTCCATCACGTCAACGAAGGCGGAAACGAACTGCCGTGGGACCTCGGGTTCCTCGCGTTCGGGGCCGCGCTCATCGCGGTCGGCTGGCGGCTCGCGCGGCGACGAGAGCGCCTGAGACGCTCGCGGACGCGTCCTAGATCTTCTCGACGGCCGGCGAGTCGAGATCGCGCTCGAGCAGGTCGATCGACGGCGTCCTCGATCGCGCCGCGCATGGCCGGCTGGCCGAACGCGCCCTCGCCGAGCTCGTCCAGCACGCCGCCGATCGTCAGCCGGTCGCGGAACCGGTCGAACACGCGCGGGTCGATGTAGGAGTTCCGCGCGATCGTCGGCGTGTTGCCGAGGTAGTGGGCGACCTCGTCCACGGCGCGCTTCACGACTCGCTCGCGCGCGGCCTTCGAGCGCGGCGCCTCACGCGAGACGGCCACGGCGACGGCGGCGAGGACGGTCGCGTTCCATGTGCGGAAGTCCTTCGCCGAGAAGCCGTTCGCGGTCGCGTCCTTGATGTAGCGGTTCACGTCGTCGGAGCCGAGCTGCGACCCAGCGCGCGCCCTTCCTTGTAGGCGAGGAGCCCGCCGCGTCCGGGCCGCTTCTTCAGCCCGGCGACGAGCCGAGCGCGACTGCGGGTCGATCACCGAGCTGCACACGCCGCTTGCCGCCCTTCGAGCGGAAGTCGAAGCGGATCGTCTCGTCGCCCTCGACGTCGACGTGCCGGCGCTGGAGCGACGCGAGGCCGTACGTCTCGTTCTGCTCCGCGTAGCCCTCGCCGCCGATCCGGAAGAAGCCGAGGTCGAGGAGCCGAACCGCGCAGGCAAGCACGCGCTCGCGCACGTAGCTCGCGCCGGCGCAGGTCGCGCGTCGACGGTCTCGCGCAGCTCGGGCAGCGCCTTGGCGAACTCGATCATCTCGTCGAACTTCTCGCGGTCGCGCCGCTCGCGCCAGGCGGGGTGGTAGAGGTACTGCCGACGCCCGGCCGCGTCGGTGCCGACCGCCTGGATGTGGCCGTTTTCGTGCTCGCAGATCCAGACGTCGGTCCACGCGGGCGGGATGGCGAGCGCGCGGATGCGCTCCAGCTCGGCCTTCTTCACGGGCCGCCCGTTCTCGCCGACGTACTCGAACCCGCGGCCACGTCCGCGACGGCGAATCCCGGGCCCGGAGGAGTCGGAACGGCGAAGGCGCGGCACGGCCCGCTCTTACCTCTGCGCCCCGTGATTCGAAACCGGACGGGCGGGTAGCTGGACTCGACCCCGACCGAAAGGAGAACCGAATGCCGGAGATCACGACCCCGAAGGAGCTCTTCTTCCACGAGCTCGGCGACATCCTCTACGTCGAGCGCGACCTCGCTTCGAGCACGCTGCCGAAGCTGATCGACGAGGTGAAGGACGAGGAGTTCAAGGCCGGCCTCGAGAGCCATCTCGAGCAGACGAAGCAGCACGTGAAGAACGTGGAGCAGGTCTTCGAGATCTTCGGCGAGGAGCCGAAGGCCGAGGAGTGCCCGGGCTTCGAGGGCCTGAAGACCGAGCACGAGGAGCTCACCGAGGAGACGTCCGACTCGCTCATCGACCTGGTCGACATCGGTGCCGCCGCACGGACGGAGAACTACGAGATCGCCGCGTACGAGGGCCTTCGCCGGATGGCCAAGGCGCTGGGCGAGGACAAGGCCGTCGACCTGCTCGACGCCAACCTGAAGGACGAGAAGGAGACGCTGCGCGAGGTCGAGAAGATCGCCACGCGTCTCTCGAACGAGACCGCGAAGCAGCCGGCGTAGCTGCAGCGCGTTACCCTTGGCGCCGTCGCGGCTCGCCTATCGCCGCGGCGGCGACCAAGGAGGCTCACGTGACGTTCGTCTGGTTCATCCTCTGGCTCATCTTCGACATCGTCGGCGACGAGGAGCCGCTGACGTTCGACCCGGTCAACTTCTGGGCGGGCGCGCTGCTCTTCGCGATCGCGGTCGACCTGGCCGGCATCCACACCGCCAACCAGCGGAAGTAGCGCTAGCGGGTCACGCGGCGGAGGCGCAGCGTGAACGCCACCGCCAGCACAAGCAGAACGAGCACGACCGCGATCATCCGCCACGCGACGTCGTAGGTGAAGAACACGACGGCGGTGTAGGCCAGGAACAGATCGAGGACGGCCCAGAGCCCGAGGGTCAACCGCGGACTCTTGAGCAACGCCCGCATCAGCGAGGCGCGTTGAGTTCGGGGTGGCGCCCCGCGTCGAACGCGCGGATGAAGTCCCCGAGCCCGTGCTCGAACCGCACGTCGCGCCCGATCGCGTAGCGGTAGCTCACGAACGAGACGCCGATGTCCTCGAACGCGCGCTCGAGGACGCACCCGCCGCCTTCCCAGGCGGTGCAAGCCGCGGGCAGCTCGTAGAGCGGATCGACGCCGTGCGAGGTCCGAAGCGCGTTGATCCGGCGAAGCACGTCGTCGAGCGGCCTGGTGACGGTCGTCGTCGCTCGAGCGGTTGGCACGGTCACCATGGCGAAAGTGTACGCCCGGCGGCCCGCCAGCGGCCGGGCCGCGGATGTTTTCAGAGACGGTCGAACGGAGACTAGATTCGCCAACTCCGCTAACGGAAGGTGGACATGCCGACCTGGCTCCTGATCCTCATCATCGTTCTCGTTGTGCTGGCCCTCGCCGGCTTCTTCGGCCGGGGACGTAGGTAGCCCGCTCGGCTCACCGTCGCCCCGACGCACAGAGATTCCCGAAGCGAGTCGTTCGTCGCCGTGGAGCGGCGGCGAGACTCGCTTCGGTCTATAGCGCATACGGGATTCGAACCCGTGTTACCGCCGTGAGAGGGCGGCGTCCTAGGCCCCTAGACGAATGCGCCAGGCTCGCCTTAAACGTACCAGGGCCCGCGAAAACCCGGCGTTGACATCCGTTGTCTGCATCCCCGAACGGGGGATGCCGTGGAGCGCCCGTTTCAACAGGCTATGAGGGCTTCTCATGCGGCAACCATGGTCCAACACGACGAGCGGCGGCACGCTCTCACGCATCGCGGGTGCGCTGGAGCGGCTCAGCTCTGCCGACACCGCCGACACGCTGCTCGGCGCGACCGCGCGTGAGCTCCAGGATCTCCTCGGTGGCAAGGCCTCCGTGGTCTCCCGGGTCGAAGGCGACCGGCTTCACGAGGTCGCCGCGTTCTGGCCCGATCGCGGCAGCGGCTCGAACTCGCTGATCGGCTACAGCTACCTCCTCTCGGACTACCCGCAGACCGTCGCGGTGCTCGACTCGGGCAACCCGGCGGCGCTCTCCCTCCACGACGCGAACATCGAGCCGACCGAGGCGTTCGTGCTCCGGGAGATGGGGATGGAGGCGGTGCTCATGCTCGCCATGCAGCCTTCGAGCCATGCGTCCGTGCTCGTCGAGGTCTACGACGAGGGCGACCGGCGCTTCACGCGCCGACGACGTCGAGCTCGGCCAGTTCTTCGTCCGTCAGGCCGGCGCGCTCCTCTTCCAGCTCGAGCACACCGAGTCGGTGCAGCGCTTCTACCGCGAGACGCTGGCCTCGCTCGCGAACGCGCTCGAGGAGAAGGACTCGTACACGCACGACCACACGCAGGAGGTCGTCGCGCTCGCGCTCGACGTCGCGCGGGAACTCGGCCACGGCCCGGAGACGCTGGAGCTCGTCGAGCTCGGGGCGCTCTTCCACGACATCGGCAAGATCCGCGTCCCCGAGTCGATCCTGAACAAGAAGGGTCCGCTCGACGACGAGGAGTGGGGGATCATGCGCAGCCACACGATCGCCGGCGAGGCGATCCTGGCGCCGATCACGCCGCTTCGCGATGTGCTTCCGCTGGTCAGGTCGAGCCACGAGCGCTGGGACGGCGGCGGCTACCCCGACGGCCTGATCGGCGAGGAGATCCCGGCCGGCGCGCGGATCATCTCGGTGTGCGACGCGTTCCGCGCGATGACCGAGCAGCGCCCGTACCGCAAGGCGATGAGCGAGCGCGACGCGCTCCTCGAGCTTCGCCTCAACTCGGGCACCCAGTTCGACCCGGATTGCGTCCGCGCCCTGATCAACGTGCTGCGCGAGCGCCAGAGCTCGCAGCCCGAGCGGCTGCACCGGCCTTCACAGGCCGCCTAGCTCACTCGCTCGAACTCGTCGTCTCCGCGCGGTGTCGCTGAAGTTGACGGTGACCGAGCCTCCTCCCGAGCACGGGAAGACCACGTTGCCGTTCTCGTCCTCGACGGCCTCCGACCCGATCTCCGGCCCGCCGACGCACGGGCCGTCGCGGTCGAATCCGTTGTTGAAGTTCGACGCGATCGACGCGAAGAAGATCAGGGCGATCACGGCCTGCGCGGCGATCAGGCCGCCCGAGAGCACCGCCCAGCGCCGCAGCGCCTCGCGCCGGACCGGGTTCGCCTCGCGGCCCATGAGCATGAGCGCCGCGATCAGCGAGACGACCGGGAACGCGATCGATCCGATCACCCCGCCCGCGACGGCCGGGACCCGGAAACGGCTCGTGATCGAGACCGGGTCGGCGGATCGAACGTCGGCGGCCCGGCCGCGGGGTCGTCGTTCACGCGCCCACGATACGCCGTTCTCCGGGCGAATTCAAGAGTCTCCGGAGGGCGTACCCTTGGTCATGCGCGCGACCCTGATCGCGGGGATCGTCCTCCTGTCGGCCCTCGTCTTCGCCGGCGGAGCATCCGCGAGCGACGACGACCGCGGGCTCACGCTCACCTCGCACCACGCCTACGCCACTGCGGTGGCGGCCGCAAGGCTCGATCCCGAAGACAACCCGTACGCGGTGGTCTGCCGGCTGGAGAGCGGGATGGTGGGCGCTGGAGATGTGGAAGGCGATCGCACCCGTTCGATCCGCCGGTCGACGGACGCGCGTGCTTCCCCGGCTAGCGGCCCGGGCTCCGAAATCCCGGCCATATACTCGGCGGCCATGCTGATCGGCGAACGCGTCCAGCTGCGCCCGGTCCGCCAGGCCGACCTGCGCGGCGTTCACGGCGGCGCATCTCGACATCCGCAACCGCGGCTCCTACTTCCCGCTCGGCGTGGTCTCGGAGCCCGTGCTCGAGCGGCGGTTCGCCGAGAACGGCTTCTGGGAGCGCGACGAGGGAACGCTCCTCATCTGGCACGACGAGAAGATCGTCGGGCACATCGAGTTCTTCGTGCCGGTCAGCTACTGGGACGCGTTCGAGCTCTCGTACCAGCTGTACGGCGAGGAGCACGCGGGCCACGGCTACACGACCGAGGCGGTCCAGCTACTGGTCGACTACCTGACCGCGACGAAGAAGCAGCACCGGATCCATCTCGTCATCGCCGTCGGCAACGAGGCGAGCAGCCGAATCGCCGAGAAGTGCGGGTTCGTGCTCGAGGGAACGGTGCGCGGCGCGTTCTTCAACGACGGGCGCAACCACGACGTGCTGCTCTATTCGCTGCTGCGGGACGATCCGCGGCCCTGGCACAAAGAAAACCCCGCCTGAGCGGGGCTTTCGAGAGGCTGCGGGGCAAGGACTCGAACCTTGACTACCTGATCCAGAGTCAGGCGTCCTACCATTAGACGACCCCGCACCGGGGCTTTCAGTTTAGCGAGGCGGAACCTCGGTGACCTGGCCGCCGAACGTGTCGCAGGCGCCGACATCGGTGAGGCCCAGACCGGTCTCGACCCACTCCACCTGATCGTCCACCGGGGCGTTGTCCCACGTCTCCGCGTTGGCGTTGCTCTGCGATTCCTTCACGCGCGACTCGGCCGCGGCGGACGCCGTTTCGATCGCGTCCGCGATCGCCTCGCCCGAGATCGTGTCCGACACGAGACCGGCGATTCCGAAGCCGGCGAGGCAGTCGGCCTCGAGCTCGAGCTGGCGCCGCACGAGCGGGACGTCGTCCGGGTTGCGCTGCAGCCCCACGGCCTTGTCGTAGATGCCGAGCACTTCCTGGACGTGATGGCCCATGAGATGCGCGACGACGTACACCCGGGCCAGCGCGCCGCCGTCGGCTTCGACCTCGTCGAGGAAGGCGCTGTCGAGGTACACCGTGTGGTTCTCGACGCAGTAGAACGAGACCTCGTTCCCGGCGTCCTGCTTGCAGACGGTCGGAGCGTCGGCCGCGTCCTCGAGAGACTCGATGCCGACGGCCTCGTACGCGCGGTCTTCGGCCCGGAACTGACGCTGCCACACGCCCTGGAGCTGGAGCGCGAGCACGCCCGTCTCGGCGGGAAGCTCGGCGAGCGTGATCTTGTCAGGAGAGGCGTCGCTGTCGGAGTCCGAGAGGACGACGAAGCCGGCCACCGCGACCGCGACGACCGCGGCGATGCCGATGGCGATGAACCCCAGTGGGAGACGCCGCTTCTTGTCGTTCGGGCCGCTCATGCGGACGCCGATGGTAGCGGGCTACGCGGCCTCGGTTGCCCAGTCGCCGTAGAGGGCCAGGTAGCGGCCCTCGCGCGCGAGAAGCTGTTCGTGCGTTCCCTGCTCCACGACGACGCCGTGCTCGAGGACGACGATCAGGTCGGCGCTGCGGATGGTCGAGAGGCGGTGGGCGATGATGAACGCCGTGCGCCCGGCGAGGAGCGTCGCGAGCGCCTCCTCGATGCGGCGCTCGGTGCCGATGTCCACGCTCGACGTCGCCTCGTCGAGGATCAGGATGCGCGGGTCGGCGAGCAGCGCGCGGGCGAACGCGACGAGCTGGCGCTGGCCGATCGAGAGCCGCGTTCCACGCTCGGCGACCTGCGTCTCGTAGCCGTCCTCGAGGGCGAGGATGAACTCGTGCGCGCCGACCGCGCTGGCCGCGGCGGCGACCTCCTCGGGCGTCGCGTCGGGCCGGCCGAAGCGGATGTTCTCGAGCACCGTGCCGGCGAAGAGGAAGCCCTCCTGCGGGACGATCCCGAGCTGGCGGCGAAGGCTCTCCTGGGTGACGTCGCGCAGGTCGGTGCCGTCGATCGTGATCGCGCCCTCGCGCGGGTCGTAGAAGCGGGAGAGGAGCTTCGCGATCGTCGACTTGCCCGCGCCGGTGTGGCCGACGAGCGCCACCGTCGTGCCCGGCGGGGACGTCCAGGGAGATCCCGTGGAGCACCTCCGGGCCCTGGCCGTAGCCGAAGCGCACGTTCTCGAACGCGACGTGGCCCTGGATCTGCGCGAGGTCGGCAGCGCCGGGGTTGTCCAGGATCTCGGGCTCCTCGTCGAGGACGTCGATGATCTTGTCGAGCGCGGCGACCGCGGCGAGGAACGTGTTGTAGAGCTGCGAGAGCTGCTGGACGGGATCGAAGAAGTTCGCGAGGTAGCCGATGAACGCGAAGAGCGTCCCGATCGACATCGACTCGTCGAAGACGAGGTAGCCGCCGTAGCCGAGCACGATCGCGGTGGCGAGCGAGGACAGGAAGTCGACGAACGGGAAGTAGACGCCGGAGAGCACGACCGTCTCCTGGTTCGCCTCGCGGTAGTGGTCGTTCACGTCGCGGAAGAGCTTCTCGTTGCGCTCCTCCCGGTGGAACGCCTGGAGCACCCGCACGCCCGAGATGTCCTCCTGGAGCGACGCCGTGACCGCGCCGAGCCGCTCGCGCACGCGCCGGTACGCCCGGGAGGAACGCCGCCGGAAGACCGCGGTCGCGATCGACATGAACGGGAAGACGATGAGCGCCGCGAGCGCGAGCCGCCAGTCGAGCCAGAAGAGGATCACGGCCGAGCCGATCAGCATCAGCGTGTTCTGGACGAGGCTCGTGACGCCGTCGGTGACGAGCTGGTCGAGCGCCTCCACGTCGTTCGTGATCCGCGAGATGATCGCGCCGGCGCGGTTGCGCTCGAAGTAGCCGAGCGAGAGCCGCTGGAGGTGGCGGAAGAGCTTCGTGCGCAGGTCGGTGAGGATCCGCTCGCCGACCCAGCCCGTGTAGTAGGTCTGCGCCGTCGACGTGCCCCAGTTGAGGACGCCGACTATGAGGAACGCGATCACGATCCAGGTGAGCGTCCGCATGTCGTCGGCCTCGATGCCCTGGTCGATCGCGAGCTTCGCGAGGTAGGGCGGAGCGAGCGCCGTCGCCGTCGCGGCGAGGAGGGACGCGATCGCGAGGATCGTCTTCGCGCGGTACGGCTTGGTGAGACGCACGAGCACGCTCATGCGCCGGACCGTCTGGGACCAGCTCCAGTCGTCGACCTTCACGCCGCGCGGATCCATGAGGTGCGAGCCGGCCTGGTGGACTCTCACGCCGTCGCCTCTTCCGGTTCAGTCGCGAGCCTCGCCTGCGCCAGTCCGTGCGAGACGATCTGGCGGTAGACCTCGCTGGTCTGGGAAAGCTCGTCGGCGGTGCCGCGCTCGACGATTCGCCCGTGGTCGAGGACGACCAGCTCGTCGGCCAGCGAGATCGTCGAGAGCCGGTGCGCGACGATCAGCGTCGTGCGGCCCTTCATCGCCTCGCGCAGGCCGAGGCGGATCTGCGCCTCGGTGGTCGCGTCCACGGACGCGGTGGCGTCGTCGAGGATCAGGCACGCGCGGGTTCATGACGATCGCGCGGGCGATCGCGATCCGCTGGCGCTGCCCGCCGGAGAGGGTCACGCCGCGCTCGCCGATCACGGTGGCGTAGGCGTCGGGGAGCGCCGCGATGAAGTCGTGCGCCTGGGCCATGCGCGCCGCGTTCTCGATCTCCTCGTCGGTCGCGTCCGGCGCGCCGAACGCGATGTTCTCGCGCACGGAGGTGGAGAAGAGGAACGGATCCTGGGCGACGATCGCGATCGAGCGGCGCAGCTCTCCGATCCGGAGGTCGCGCACGTCGGCGCCGTCGAGCCGGACCGCGCCCTCCTGGACGTCGTAGAAGCGCGGGACGAGCGACGTCAGGCTCGTCTTGCCCGAGCCGGTCTGGCCGATCAGCGCCACCGTCGAGCCGGGCGCGATGTCGAGCGTGACGCCGCGAGAGCACCGGGCGCGCCGGGTCGTAGCCGAACGTGACGCCGTCGAACTCGAGGCCGTCCCTTCTCCGGCGGGGAGCGGCAGCGGGTCGGGCCGCTCGGAGGTGTCCTCGGGCTCGTCGAGCACCTCGAAGATCCGCTCGCCGGAGGCCACGGCGCGCTGGCTCGAGCCGATCCACATGCCGAGCATCCGCAGCGGCATGATCAGCAGGAGCACGTAGATGTTGATCGCGACGAACTGGCCCAGCAGGAGCTCGCCGTTGATCACGCGCCGCCCGCCGACGAGCAGCACCGCCGCCTGCGTAAGCAGCGGCAGGAACGACAGGATGGGCACGTAGATCGCGCGCTGGCGCGTCGCCAGGATCGACTGCGAGAACACCGCCTCGTTCCGTGTGGCGAACTTCGCCTCCTCGCGCGGCTCCTGCGCGAACGCCTTCACGACGTTCACGCCGACGATGTTCTCCTCGGCGACGGTCGTCATGTCGGCCATCCGCTGCTGGACGTCCTTGAGGATCGGATGGGACGCGCGGGAGTACTGGTAGGCGATCGCCACGAGGATCGGCGTGATCGCCAGCGCGATCAGGGCGATCTCGACGTCGTAGAGGAAGAGGATCGCGACCACGGCGACCACGGTGAGGATGTGCTGGCCGAAGAAGATGAGGCCGTAGCCGAGGAAGAAGCGCACCGCCTGGAGGTCCACGGTGGCCCGCGACATGAGCTGCCCGGTCTGGTGCGTATCGAAGTACTTCCAGGACAGGCGCAGGAGGTGCGAGTAGAGCGCGTTGCGAAGGTCGAACTCGACGCCTAGCGACTGGCGGCCGGCGATCAGGCGGCGGCCGACCATCATCGCGGCGCGCGCGAGGCCGAGGACGACGATCAGCGCGACGAGCCAGGCGAGCTCGCGGCCGTTCCCCTCAGGGAGCGCGTTGTCGATCGCGTACCCGGTGATCCACGGAAGCGCCAGCGCACAGGCCATCGAACCGATCGCCAGGAAGATCGACGCGATGAGCGACCTGCGGTACGGGCGCAGGAAGCCGAGCAGGCGCACGAACGTGTGCCGGAACTTCGGAGCTTGCGTCTCGGGGCTCACCATGGACAGAACGTCGAGTGTAGCCCTGGGCTTCCGCGCTACCGGCGGCGCGATCCGGCCGGATTCCGCACAATGCGTCCGTGTCCAAGGGCAAGCGGATCAGAGCCGAGCGCAACGCGCCGCCGCCCGTCAAGGCGAAGGGCTCGGGCGGCGGGATGCCGACCTGGGCGTGGGTGGCGATCGCGCTCGGGATCGCCGCGCTCCTCGGCGGTGTGCTCATCGCGGCCTCGAAGTACGGCGCCGACGAGACCCCGACGCCGCCGACCTCCGCGGGCGGTGAGCTCGCCTTCGCGGACGAGGTCGAGGCGATGTTCGACGGCATTCCTCAGGACGGCGTCTCGCTCGGCGACCCGGACGCGCCGATCACGCTGGTCGAGTTCGCCGATCTCCAGTGCCCGTTCTGCGCCGAGTGGGCACGGGAGGCGCTGCCGGTCTACGTCGAGGACTACGTCCGCACCGGGCAGATGCGCATCGAGTTCCGTCCGCTGACGTTCATCGGGAACGACTCGGTCTCGGCCGCGGAGATGGCGATCGCGGCCGGGGAGCAGGGGAAGGCCTGGAACGCGCTCGAGCTCATGTACCGAAACCAGGGCGCGGAGAACTCGGGGTGGTTCTCGACCGAGTTCATCGACGCCCTCGGACGCTCCATCCCCGGGCTCGACGCCGACCAGATGCTCGCCGACGCCGCGGGCGACGTGCCACCGCAGGTGATCGCAGACGCCGCCGCCGACGCGGAGGCGAACGACATCGACTCGACCCCGTCGTTCCTCCTCGGACCGAACCGGCGGCGAGCTCCAGCGCGTGCAGCCGGACTCGCTCGACGCGGACGGCCTGCGCGAGCAGATCGAGGCGCTCCTCAACTCGTGACCGAGACGCGCCTGCGCCGGGCGATCGCGGTCTTCGCGCTCGTCGGTGTGGGCATCGCCGGCTACCTGAGCTACGTCCGCTGGGCCGGAGAGGCGCCGGCCTGCACGACGGGCGGCTGCGAGAAGGTGCAGTCCTCCGAGTACTCGGAGGTCGTCGGCATCCCCGTCGCGTACCTCGGGCTCCTCGCCTACCTGGCCATCCTCGCGACCGCCTTCCGGGCGGGCCAGGCCGCCGCGGCGATCTGCGCCGGGATCGCACTCGCCGGCGCCGTGTTCGCCGGGTACCTCCCTCTACCTCCAGATCGCCGTGATCGACGCGATCTGCATCTGGTGCGTGGGCTCCGACGTCGTCATCGCCATCCTCGCGGTGCTGTCGGTCCTGCGGCTCTCGCGCGTGTGATGCTCGAATCGGTCCCGAATGTCTCCGAGGGACGCGACCCGGCGAGGATCGAGGCGCTGCGCCGGCGTTTTCCGCGCCCGCCCGGCTCCTAGATGTCCACACGGACGCCGATCACCACCGGCTCGGTGTTCACGCTCGTCGGTTCCGCGGAGGCGTTGGTCGAAACGCTCGCGGTCGGGGTGGAGGCGGCGATCGGCCTGATCGACCTGCGCGAGCACGAGGGCGCGCATCCCCGCGTGGGCGCGGTCGACGTCCTCCCGCTCGTCTACCTGCGCCGCCGAGGACGAGGCCGCTCGCGCGCGAGGCCGCGCTCGCCGTAGCCGACCGCATCGCGGCGCTCGGCGTCCCGGTCTACTTCTACGGGCGGCTCACGGAGGACGGGCGCGAGCCGAGGTTCTTCCGCAGCGGCGGGCTCGAGGGGCTCGCGCCGGACCGCGGACCGGCGGAGCCGCATCCCACGGCCGGCGCGGTGCTCGTCGGGGTCCGCCCGCCGCTCGTCGCCTTCAACGTGAACCTCCGGGCGGAGGATCCGGCGGCCGCCCGCGAGATCGCCGCGCTCGTGCGCGAATCCGGCGGCGGCTTCCCCGGGCTGCGCGCGCTCGGCCTTGCCCTGCCGCGCGCGGGCCTCTCCCAGGTGAGCATGAACGTGACCGACCCGGAGGCCGCTCCGCTCAACGAGATCGTCGCGGCGATCGAGGCGGAGGCGTCCGCGCGCGGGATCGAGGTCGCGGGCAGCGAGCTGGTCGGGCTCATCCCGGCCGCGGCTGCGCTTTGCGCAGCGGGCGCCGCACTCCGGCTCGAGGCGCTCGATGCAGGGAAGATTCTCGAGCTCCGTCTGCTCGAAAACGCTTGACCCTGCCTCTCTGCTGACGGAAGATTGCGCACCCGGGACGGGACCGTTGACTGCCTCAGCGTGCTCGCACCTCGGACGGTGTGCGGGGGAGAGAACTTCGAACAAGGGGATTAGCGATGCATGGATCGACACGCAAGGTGACCCGAGGTCGCGTCGCCGTAGCGATTCTGGGCCTCGTCGCGCTGATTGCCGTGATGGCGGCGCTGCCGTCGTCGGCAGCCAAGCGCACGTCGGGCTCCACGACCGTCCAGGGCGTCTGGACGCTGAAGGCCGACTCGGCCTTCTCGAACGCCAGCGGCAAGACCACAGTCCTGGCCAAGGATCTTCAAGCCTTCTCGCTGAACAAGGCGAACCTCCAGTCGATGCTGGCCGCTGCGCCTGCGCCGAACTCGGACGACGAGCTCGTCATCTCGCTGCCCGATCCGACCGGCAAGTTCCAGCGGTTCGCGATCCGGAAGTCGCAGATCATGGCGCCGGGCCTCGCCGCGAAGCATCCCGACATCGGGACGTACAGCGGCCGCGGGCTCGACGACGTGACCGCGACGATCCACGCCGACATTTCACGGATCGGCTTCCACGCTTCCGTCCGCTCGGTAACGGGTGCGTGGTACATCGATCCGTACTCGTTCGCGAACCAGACGGTCTATGCGAGCTACTACGGGCGCGCGGTCCCCAAGGACACGAACCAGTTCGTCGAGCGCGACGCCAGCGCGGCTGACCTCTCGATCGACAAGGGCTACTACCACGCTTCCGACACGGTCTCCGTGAACGGCAGCGGCTTCGCCCCGAACGCGGCGATCACAATCGAGATCTCCGATCTCGAGGGCATCGAGGCGACGCGCTCCGTGAGCGCCACCTCGGACGGCTCGGGCTCCTTCTCGGCGAGCTTCGTCGCAGACCCGAACGGGAAGCTCGGCGACCGCGTGGTCTCCGCGACCGACGGCGACGCGACGGCTGCCAACGCGTACCAGGTCGTCCGCGACGACGATCCGACGGTGGATCCGCCGACCGGCGACATCCTCCGTCTCTACCGCACCGCTCTCATCACCGACCCGGGCTACTCGACCTACCACGGCGGACCGGCCAACGTCACCCCGGCCAAGGTCGCGCTCATGAACCGCGTGAGCCAGGTCTACGAGGACGATCTCTCGATCACGCTCCAGCTGATCGCGCAGACCGACCTGCTGAACCTGAACACGTGGGACGCGGCGATCGCGCCGAACGGCCCGTGCGGTGCTGCGGCCTGCTACGCCCAGGCGAACGTGACCGGCTGCAGCAACCTAGGCCGCAACCGCATCGTCGCCGGCCGATCGTCGGCGCCGAGGCGTTCGAGCTCGGCCATCTCGCTCTCGGCCAGCCGGGCGGCGGTGTCGCCAACCTCGGCGTCGTCGGACGCGCGAACAAGTCCGGCGGCTGCACAGGCATCCCGACGCCGACGGGAGACTTCTATGCCATTGACTATGTCGCCCACGAAATGGGCCACCAGTTCAGCGGGAACCACCCGTTCAACGGGAACCAGCTGAACTGCTCGGGCGGAAACCGGAGTGCCGCGACCTCGACCGAGGTCGGCTCCGGCTCGTCGATCATGGCCTACGCGGGCATCTGCGCGACCGACGATCTCTCTCCGCACGGGTGGTTTTCTACCAGCGGTCGCTCCAGGAGATCTCGACCTACACGGCGTCGAACCAGCTGCCGATCAACGAGGTCCAAGTCGGCCGCCCTGCGCCACTTCGGCGGGGGCAACGAAGTAGGTCGCGACCTTCGGAAGCCGCTTCCAGCCGACCAACGCGATCCAGCCGCTGACGGTGGCCATCGGGGCTGCCCCGAACGGCACGACGCAGCTCGGCGGTCTCTCGCAGAGCGGCTCCACGGTCACGGTCTCGACCGGCGCCGCGGGTGCGACGCACACGCTCCAGCCCGGTGACTCGATCGCCCATCTCAGGGCGCCGGCGACCCCGGCTACAACGGCACGTTCACGGTCGACACGGTCCTCACCACGAGGGCGTTCACGGTGACCAACGCAACCCCCGGCCTCATCAGGTCCGGTGGCGGGACGATCACGCTGAACGCACCTGGCCTCTCCGAGGTCGGCAACACCGTGACGGTGCGGACGACGCTCGTCCACAACCGGTCGGTCGGCGACCAGATCATCATCTCCGGCGCGAACAACGCCGGCTACAACCAGCCGACGCCGGTCGCCGATCACCGCGGTCTACGACCCCGCGGAGCTTCGAGTTCGCGAACGCCGTCGCGGCATGCCGAACGCGGGCGCCGGGACGGTGGCCGCCCACGTCGCCCTTCGTGCTCGGCTTCGGCGGCGCGAACTCCGTCCTCATCGGGAACGGCGGACTTCAGTACAACAACGCGAACCTGACCACCGCGATCAACGGCGTCGCCAGGCTTCCCGGGCACCGCAACGGTGACGGGCGCCGCGGGCACCGGGTTCACGGTTACGTTCCACCGGCGCTTCGCCGGCGTCGACGTGTCGCCTCTGTCGCTCACCGGCCTTTCCTGCGGCGGGTGCTTCGGCTCCATCGAAGAGACGAACCACGGCGGCGCGTTCGACTCGTCACGATCGACTGCGACGGCAACGTGTCCGCTCCGATCGCGAACGGCACGAACTACTCGGCGGGCGGCATCCTCGCTGCGGTCACGCCGATCCTTACAGGCCGGCGTCACCGTGACGGTGGCGGGTCCGGGCGGGACGTTCAACAACACCGGGTTCCAGCTGACGTTCGGCGGCACCGCGGCGTTGACGAACGTACCGGTGAAGTCGCGGTTCAAGACTTCACGCCCGGGCGCGTCGGGCTGGGTGAACGAGTTCGACAAGGGCGGCCCAGTCGACAACAAGGGGATCATGTCGCCCACGGGCAACGCGATTCCGGTCGTCGCCGCCCCGCTCGAGTACCAGATCCCGCTGCGGACGCCGTTCTCGCTGACCGGCTCCGCCACGGACGCGGACAGCGATCCGCTCCTCTACAGCTGGGAACAGAACGACCACGGCGGCACTGCGGGCACCTCGCTCCTCAACAACGTGAAGACGAACGGCCCGCTCTTCGCCATGTTCCCGAAGATCGGCGGACCATGTCGGAGACGGACACGCTCCTCTACAACTCGCCCAGCCAGAATCACCTGACCGCCTCGCCGACGCGGGTGTTCCCGGATCTCCAGCAGTTCCTCGACAACAACACGAACGCGGATACGGGCACCTGCCCGGTCGGGCCGATTGCCCCGCCGGTGCCGATTCCCGTCAAGGAGTGCTTCGCGGAGTTCCTCCCGACATCCGACTACGTCGGCTTGCCGGGACGAACGCGACCCCGCTGTCGCTCCACTTCCGCCTGACCGCGCGTGACCTCAAGGGCGGTGTGAACGCGGCCGACACGACGCCTGCTCCTCACCGGCGACCGGGCCGTTCCGCGTGACGTCACAGGCGAGCGCCGTGACGTACGAGGCCCTCTCGACCCAGACGGTCACGTGGGATGTGGCGGGCACCGATTTGCCGCCCATCTCGACCGCCAACGTCAAGATCAGCCTGTCGCTCGACGGCGGCCTCACGTACGCATACGTGCTGGCCGCAGGCGTCGACACCGAACGACGGGACCGAATGTGACCCTGCCGGAGTACCGACGGCTCGGCGCACGCCCGGATCAAGATCGAGGCGATCGACGACGTCTACTTCGACGTCTCGAACGCCGACTTCACGATCCACGCGACCCCGACGGTGACGAACGATGCACCGGCGGGCGGCTTGAACGTGGAGTACAGCGATCCGATGGCACCGGTGACGATCACCGCCGCCGATCTTCCGCGACTCGCTCGGCTCCCAGCTCACGGCGACCGCGACCGGGCTTCCGGCCAGCGCCACGCTGACGGCGGAGAAAAACGGCCTCGGGCCCGACGGCCGATCCGGGTATGCACACCTGGACGGTCGGCGGCACGATCACGGCGGCGCCGGGCACCTACCCGGTACCGTACGGTGGCGGAGCCGAGGCGGGCGCGTCCGCGTCCACGTCGTTCGACATCCACGTCGCGGCCGAGGACGACATCGAGATCGGCTACGAAGGCGACGAGATCACCTTCCTGCCCGCGAAGAACACACCGAGAAGGTGCTGCTGCGGGCGACAATCCAGGAGACCGACGGCTTCCATCGGCGACGTCCGCAAGGCGACGATCACCTTCATGGAGGGCTCGACGGTCTCTCGGCCCGCTTCCCGGTTGCGCTCCAGAACGGGAACACGGGCAACGGATCGCCTCGTGCACCGTCGTCATGGGTGGGGCTTCCACGACCTCGACATCGTCGTGGGCGGCTACTACACCGGCACCGAAGACCAGGTCGTCGAGGTGGCCAAGCCGGACGACACCCACATCACCGCCGTGGGCGAGACGGTCATGTCCGCCTCCGCCAGGGCATCTACAAGGCGACCAACGGCACGAAGATGGGCTGCTTCGGCCTGAACGTGAAGTACCGCGACGGCAAGCGCGACAAGTGGTCGGGGTGCGCCGCGAGGAGAGCCTGAGCGGCCGCGTCGACGTCACGTTCAAGTCAGGCGGCAAGACGTACCTGATCAAGAGCAACGACTTCGACTCGCTCGGGGTCGACTTCGAGAAGGCGACGGGCGGCTCGTGCAACGGCCCGACGAGCTCGAAGTGCTACGGGCTCGCGGACATCCGCATGACCGCGAAGCTCGTCGACGTCACGAAGTGGTGGAAGACCTCGACCGTCGCGTCGAAGCTCTCCCTGCGGGTCACGCTGACCGACAGGGGCTCGCACGGCTCGAAGGACTCCATCGGCGTCACGCTCTGGAGTGGAAGCAAGCTGCTCTCTTCGTCCAAGTGGAACGGATCCGAGACGGTCGAGCAGACCTTGAAGTCCGGGAAGGTGTACGTCCGCTAGGACGCCCCTCACCTCGGCTCAGCGGGCCCCGCGTCGCTCAACGCGACCGGGGCCCGCTCTAGACTCACCCCGTGCCCGTTCCGCTCACCGGTGACGACCTCACCGCCGCAGACGTCTGGGCCGTTGCGGTCGAGGGCTCCGCCGGCTGAGCTCTCCGACGTCACCCGCACTTCATTCAGGCCGCGCGCGATCTCCTCGACGAGGTGGCGGCGAGCTCGACCGGCGAGCACACGTACGGCATGAACACCGGCTTCGGCCGCTTCGTCTCGAAGACGATCCCGCCCGAGCAGTCCGAGGAGCTCCAGCTTGGCCTGCCAGGCCCGCGCATGCGGCGTGGGGGAGCCGTATCCGGACGAGGTGGTCCGCCGCGGCCATGCTCCTGCGTGCGAACGCGCTCGCCAAGGGAACGTCGGGGATCGCGGTCGGCACGGTCGAGCTGCTCCTCGAGTGCCTGAACCGCGGGGTGCTCCCGCTGGTCCCGAGCCGCGGCTCAGTCGGGGCCTCCGGGGATCTTGCGCCGCTCGCGCACCTCGCGCTTCCGCTCGTCGGCGAGGGCTTCGCGACCGTCGAGGGCGAGCTGCTTCCGGGCGACGAGGCTCTCGCGCGCGTCGGCCCTCGGGCCGATCCGTCCGCAGGCGAAGGAGAACTCGCTCATCAACGGCACGCAGTTCATGAGCGCGATGGGCGCGCTCGGCTGCATACGGGCTCGCCGCCTCGCCGCGGCCGCGGACATCGCGTGCGCGCTCTCGCTCAGGGCGCTCCAGGGCTCCAAGGTCGCGTTCCGTCGCGGGCCAGGACGATGACACCGACGATAAGGACGGGCGTCAGGAACGACACCCAGTGGATGCCGAACTCTGAATCGCTGTTCTCCCAAAGGTTGTAGGCAGTCAGGCCGCCCGCCGCCACGATCACCATGGCCGCGCCCACCACAAGTCACCACCGGTCAACGTCCGCGCTGCCGCGAGCGCTGTGGTGACGGCGGCGATCGCCAACGGCGGCCCGACACGGCGGCGACCGGCCCGAGCACGCCGGCACCGAGTGGCGGACATCGGGAGATCCACGACGTAGCAATGGCGCGACCGCCGCGCGCCACCGCCGAGTAGAGCAGGGGTGCGCGGCCCGTACCCGCCGCGTTGATTCGCCGGTCCGGTCGTCCACCGGCGTGCCACGGCCGGACCCCCACACGAGTGCAGCGCCGAGCGCGACGCCGGCCGCGCACAGCGCGCTGCCCGACCACCCCTCGACATAGGAGCGGTCCAAGCCAATGTCGACGCCGACCCATGCCAGGCCGAACCCGACGACGACCGCACCATGTATTCGGCCGAGCAGCAGACCACCGAGCGCCAGCACGATCGCCGCCAGTCGCAGGTCCTTGCACCACACCGCGGCCTGGGCGACGTCGTCGGCGGCCGGGTACATCGGTCCGACCTGGCTCGCCTCGTACCCCCGGAAGGATGCCGGCTCCAGGATGCTCGGCGGATCGCCCAGATCACGGTGCCGGCCGCCGGAACGCCGAGCCGATCGCCGGAAACGCACGCCGCGTCATGGCGCTTATTCTGCCGACCGATGCACCGTGTCGAGTGACCCGTCGCCGTCGGTGTCGATGGCGGCGACGTCGACGAAGCCGTCCCCGGTCGAGATCGACTCCGGTGAAGTCGACCCGACCGTCGAAGTCGCGGTCTAACGTGATGGAGTCGGCCACGCCATCACCGTCAGCGTCGACGACGAACTTGTCGGCGACTCCGTCACCATCGCGGTCATACGCGATCAGGTCGACCTTGCCGTCGCCGTCGCGGTCGTACGCCTCAACGACGGCGTGGATGGTCCTCGGCCGCCTCGTCGAGGCTCATGCCCATCTCGCCGAAGCTGTACTGATCCGGCTCGCTCATCGAACAACCTCTCCTCGTGGTCGGGGGAGCATCCACCGATGTGAGCCCATCGCTCCCGGCTCATAACGGCTATGAAACACGATCGACGCACGCCGACCTAGCGTGCCCGCATGGATCCAGGGCTGTATACAACGTCGGCGAGTATCGCGGGGCAGGCCGGCGAGCACGCCTACGCCGAGCTGAAGCGGCGCCTGCTCGTGGGCGAGTTCCCGCTGCGGGTGCGCCTCGGCGAGGAGCGCCTGGCCGCGCTGCTCGGCGGTCTCCCGCACGCCGGTCCGCGAGGCGCTGATCCGCCTGCACGCCGAGGGGCTCGTCGAGCGCCACCCCGACGGCGGCTACGCGCCCGTCGGCCCCGACCTGCTCGAGATCCGCCACCTCTACGAGGTGCGGCGGGCGCTCGAGCTGCAGGCCCTGGCCCGGCCGGTCGAGCTCGGCACCGCGCCACGACGCCGCCGTCCTCGAGCCGCTGCGCGACGAGTGGCGGGCGCTGCGCCGCGACACTCCCGAGCCCGATCCCGAGCTTCGTGCTGCTCGACGAGTCGTTCCACGTCCGCCTGGCCGAGGCGGCCGGCAACGCGGCGCTGGCCGAGCATGCTCGGCGTCGTCAACGAGCGCATCCGCGTCGTGCGCATGCACGACTTCCTCACCGAGGAGCGCATCGACCGCACGATCGCCCAGCACCTCGGCATCGTCGAGGCCGTGCTCGACCGGCGACCTCGACGACCGCGCACGCCGCGGTTCACGCCGCCACCTCGGCGAGTCGATCGCGGTCGTCGAGGAGCGGGCCACCGCAGGCGCTCGCCCGGATGATGACCTGCGATCGAGGCGGTGAACGCACCATGACCGCACCGCCCGAGTCCGACCGGTCCGACCGCGCCGAGCCGCTGCTCTCGGTCCGCGGCCTCACCAGGCGCTTCGGCGAGCTCGTCGCCAACGACGCCGTCGACCTCGACGTCGCGGCCGGGCGAGGTCCACGCCGTGCTCGGCGAGAACGGCGCCGGCAAGAGCACGCTGATGAAGCTGATCTACGGCGTCTACCGGCCCGACGAGGGCGAGCTGCACGTCGACGGCGCGCCGGTCGCGATCGACTCGCCGGCCGTCGCCCGCGCCGCCGGCATCGGCATGGTCTTCCAGGACCTGCGCCTCGTGCCGGCGTTCACCGTCGCCGAGAACATCGCGCTGGCCCTGCCGCTGCAAGGGCCTCCGCCTCGACCGGCGCGGCGCTGCGCCGCGCAGATCGCCGAGGCGTCGCGAGCGCTTCGGCCTGCCGGTCGACCCCGACGCCCTGGTGCGCGACCTGTCGATCGGCGAGCGCCAGCGGGTCGAGATCCTCAAGGTGCTGATGGCCGGCGCCCGGCTGCGTCATCCTCGACGAGCCGACCAGCGTGCTCGCCCCGCAGGAGGTCGACGCGCTCTTCGCCGCGATGCGGCGAGCTGCGCGCGCCAGGGCTGTCGGTGGTGATCATCACCCACAAGCTGCGCGAGGCCCGCGCCATCGCCGACCGGGTCACGGTGCTGCGCGGCGGCACGGATCGTGCTGCGCACGCCGACCCGGCCACGCTCACCGACGCCGAGCTGGTCGAGGCGATGGTCGGCCGCGCGGTGCCGCCGCTGCCGCCAGGCACCGCGCGCCGGCCCGGCGCCGAGCGCCGCGCCGCGCTCGTGCTCGACGGCGTCGGCGTCGCCGGCGACCGGGGCGACGCCGGCGCTGCGCGACGTCGACCTCGACGTCCGGCCGGCGAGCTCGTCGGCGTCGCCGGCGTCGCCGGCAACGGCCAGCGGGAGCTGTACGAGGTCGCCCTCGGCCTGCGCCGGGCCGACGCCGGGCACCGTCGCGCGTCGGCGGCCGGACGCTGCACGGCGCGACCCGCGCAGCGCGCATCGCCGCCGGCGCCGTCGGCGTGCCCGAGGACCCGATCACCGACGCGGTCGTGCCCGGGCCTGTCGATCGTCGAGCACATGGCGCTGGCCGACCTGCGCCAGCGTCCGCAAGCGGCCTCGGCATCGACTGGCGGCCGGTCGCGGCGCCATGGTCGCGAGCTCGACGAGCAGCGCCGAGCTGCGCGATGGCGCCGGGCACCGGCATCGTGGCCGCGCTGTCGGGCGGCAACATCCAGCGGGTCATGCTCGCCCGGGCGCTCGGCGCGCCGGCCAGCGCTCGTGGTCGCCGCCTACCCGAGCCGCGGCCTCGACATCGCCACCACCCGGCGCACCCAGGAGCTGCTGCTCGAGCAGCGGGCCGCCGGCGCCGGCGTGCTGCTGATCTCCGAGGACCTCGACGAGCTGCTCGCGCTCTCCGACCGGATCGTCGTGCTGCACGACGGCCACATCGCCGGCATCGTCGACCCCGGCGACGACCGACCGCTACGAGATCGGCCGGCTGATGCTGCGGCGGCGACGCGCGGACGTGACGACGAGTCGCGGACCGCGACGCGTCACGGCCGACTGCACCGCCGCGGTCGCCGACGCCGAGCCCGGCAGCCGGCCCGCGGCGATCGCCGCTGGCTCGGGCTGGGTCGTCGCGATCGCTCGGCGGCGCCGGTCATCTTCGGCGCCTTCGTGGCCGCCAAGGGCGTCAACCCGCTCGCGACCTACGCCGACATGCTCGCGCTCGCTCGCCGAGCCCGGCCCAGGCCGAGACCGTCGTCATCCGGCGCCGCCGATCCTGCTGCTGGCCGGCCTCGCGGTCGCCGTCCCGGCCCGGGCCGGCCTGATCAACGTCGGCGGCGAGGGCCAGCTCGTCATCGGCGGCGGTCGCCGCCGCCGGGCGTCGCGCTGGCCGCTCGACCAGACGGCTGCCCGGCCCGGCTGATGCTCGTGCTGATGATCCTCGCCGGCGTGCGTCGGCGGCGCGCTCTGGGCCGGCATCGCCGCGGTGCTGCGGCTGACCGTCAGGTCAACGAGGCGATCACGCACGCTGCTGCTCAACTACATCGCCCTCGACATCATGCTCTTCCTGATCTACGACCCGTGGAAGGACCCGACCGGCTCCGGCCAGCCGACCACCCGGCCGCTCGCCGGCGACGGCCCGGCTGCCGCTGTTCGGCCGACCAGCCGTGCTCACGTCGGCCTCGTGCATCGCCGTGGTCGCGCTGGTCGTCGATCTGGTGGGCTGCTGCGCCACACCACGTGGGGCTTCCGGCTGCGGGTCGTCGGCGGCAACCCCGAGGCGGCCCGCCGGGCCGGCCTGCGGGTCGGCGCTGCTGCTGCTCTCGGCGATGCTCGTCGGCGGCGCGCTCGCCGGCCTCGGCGGCATGGTCCAGCTCGCCGGCACCGAGTTCAAGCTGCGCCCGGGCTTCCGCCGACCTACGGCTACATCGGCTTCCTCGCCAGCTGGCTGGCCCGGCACCAGCCGCTGCAGGTGGCGGCTCGCCGCCGCTCGCTGCTCGCCGCGATCGCGATCGGCGGCGACAGCCTGCAGATCGACTCCGGCCTGCCGGCCGCCTCGGTCAACATCCTCATGGCCCTGGTCCTGCTCGCCGTGTTCGGCGCGAACCTGCGACGGCGCGTCGGCGCGAGCGCACGAAGCCGGATGGCACGACATGAGCCTGCTCATCGAGGACGTGCTCGACCGGCGGCGGTCCGCGGCGGCACGTCGATCCTCTACGCCGCGCTCGGCGAGACGGTCTCCGAGCGGGCCGGCGTGGTCAACCTCGGCACCGAGGGCTGCATGCTCTCCGGCGCGCTCGCCGCCTACGCCGTCACCGCCGAGACCGGCAACCCGTGGGTCGGCGTCGTCGCCGGCGCGGTCGCCGGCGGGCTGCTCGCGCTGGTCCACGCCTACTTCGTGCTCGCCCGCGGCGCCAACCAGCTCGCCACCGGCCTCGTCGTGCTGTTCCTCGGGCTCGGCCTCACGTCGCTGTTCGGCGCCGCCTACGTCGGCCGCGACGATCGACGCCGTTCGCGGCCGTACGCCGATCCCGCTGTCTGTCCGACATCCCGTTCATCGGCGAGATCTTCTTCGACCAGGACCCGCTCGCCTACCTGTCCTACGCTGGTCGCCCCGGCGTGCTGGTGGCTGCTGTACCGCAGCCGCTGGGGCCTGCTGCGTGCGCGGCGCCGGCGAGCGCCGCGAGGTGCTCGCCGACCTACGGCCACTCGCCGCTGCTGGTGCAGTACCTCGCCGTGGTCGGCGGCGGCATGCTCGCCGGCATCGGCGGCGCCCAGCTGTCGATCGCCTACACCAACGCCTGGTTCGAGAACATGACCGCAGGGCCGCGGCTTCGTCGCCGTCGCGGTGGTCATCTTCGCCGCCCGCCAGCCGTTCCAGGCGGTCGGCGGCGCCTACCTCTTCGGCGCCGCGCTCGCCCTGTCGCCCGGCGCTGCAGGCCCGCGGCTATCGGCATCAACCAGTTCGCCCTCGACGCCGCTGCCCTACGTCGTCACCATCGTCGTCCTCGTCGTGCTCGGCCGGCGGCGGGCCGCACGCCGCGCCCGAAGGCCTGTCCCGAGGTCTTCGACCTGACGCCCCGCGCGCTGACCGCGCGCGTCCGGTCCACGCACCCAACCCGACCGACTCACCACCCAGACGGTATGGCGATGCTTCGCTGCGCATCGCATGGACTGCGCATCGGACCGGACGCTGCTCGTCGCCGCCGCGGCGGTCACGCTGGCTCGCCGCCTGCGCCACGCAACACCGGCACGACGACCGCGCCGGCGCCGGCCGGCGGCGCCGCCCGGCACCGGCGGCACGAAGGTCGGCTTCATCTTCGTCGGCCCGAAGGACGACTTCGGCTACAACCAGGCCGCCTACGAGGGCAGCCAGGCGGTGCAAGGCGCCTTCCCCGACCTCGAGGTCCTCACCGCCGAGAACGTGCCCGAGGACGACAACGCCACCCGGGTCATGGAGAGCATGATCGACGAGGGCGCCAAGATCATCTTCGCCACCAGCTACGGCCACCTCGACCCGGCGCTGAAGGTCGCCGCCGGCCCACCCCGACGTGGTCGTCGTGCAGCAGGGCAACTTCATCCACGGCGCGCTGCCGCCGAACTTCGGCACCTACTTCGGCACCGTGTACGAGCCGGTGTACCTCGCCGGCATCGCGGCCGGCAAGGCGACCAAGTCGAACAAGCTCGGCTACGTCTACGCCTTCCCGATCCCGCAGACGATCGACAACATCAACGCCTTCCAGCTCGGCGCGGCGTCGGTCAACCCCGACGGCGAAGACGTACGTCGTCAACACCTCGAACTGGTGCGACCCGGCCAAGCAGGCCGAGGCGGCCAAGAGCCTGCTCGCCCAGGGCGTCGACGTGATCACCCAGCACCAGGACTGCACCGCGACGATCATCAAGGCCACCGAGGCGGCCGGCGCGCTGGCCGTCGGCTACCACGCCGACGCCTCGCTCGCTCGCGCCCGAAGGGCTGGCTCACCGGCTCGGAGTGGGACTGGGGCCCGCTCTACATCGACATCGTGAAGACGGTCGCTCGCCGGCGAGTTCACCGGCAGCGAGTACAACGCCAACTACCGGGTCGGCTTCAAGACCGGCGACAACCCGTTCGTGCAGTCGGCGTACGGCCCGGCGGTGACCGACGAGACGAAGGCGCTGATCGACGACGGCCAAGGCGAAGATCTCGCACGGACGGCTCGCCGTTCGCCGGGCCCGGTCGTCGCCCAGGACGGCACGGTCCTCGTCGCCGGCGGGCACGATCCCCGACTACGCGACGATCGAGTCGATCGACTACTTCGTGGAGGGCGTCGTCGGCGAGATCCCGTCATGACGGCTGACCGTGGGCGGGGTGGCTCGACCGCCCCGCTCCCGTGGCCGCCACGTCGCGCGGACGCGAGCCCTACCCCTGGCCGTACGACGGGACTCGACCCGGCCCGGCTCGCGCTGCGTGGTCGCCGGCGCCCAGCGCTGGTGGGCTCGAGCGCACCGACGGCGTCGACGGCGCGCTGGCGGCGCTCGATCGGCTGCGCGCGGCGGCCGTGCGCGGATGCCGGCGGCGCGTGGTCATCGTGCGCACGTCGCACACGGCGCCGCACCGGCGCGTCGACCCCGCGCCGGCCTGCCTGCCCGCGGCGGGCACGACCGACGCGCAGCTGGCGTCGTCGACCCAGCGCCGGTCGACGACGTCGTCGTCGACGCGGCCGGGCTCGACGGCTGCTTCGGCGGCCCGCTCGAGCCGACGCTGCGGGCCGCGCGGCGTCGACCGGCTGCTCGTCGCCGGGCTCGGGCTGGAGGCCCCGGTCGACTCCACCCTGCGCGACGCCAACGACCGCGGCTACGAGTGCCTGCTCGTCACCGACGCCTGTGCGCCACCGCTCGACTCCGACCCGCGGCGGCGCGCCATCTCGACCGTGACGCATGTCCGGCGGCATCTTCGGCGCCGTCGGCGACCAGCGCCGCCGCCGTCGCCGTCCTCCACGCGAACGCTCTTCTGAGAGGAACAGCCGTGACGACCTATCCACAGGTCGACGCCGACCCCTACCCCTGGCCCTACGACGGCGCCATCGACCCGGCCCGCACGGCGCTGGTCAACATCGACTGGCAGATCGACTTCTGCGGCCCGGGCGGCTACGTCGACGCCATGGGCTACGACCTCAACCTCACCCGGGCCGGCCTCGAGCCCGACGCCGAAGGTGCTCGGCCGCGGTGCGCGCCGCCGGGCTGGACCATCGTCCACACCCGCGAGGGCCACCGGCCCGACCTGTCCGACTGCCCGCCCAACAAGCTGTGGCGCTCGCAAGCGCATCGGCGCCGGCATCGGCGACGCCGGCCCGTGCGGGCGGATCCTCGTGCGCGGCGAGCCGGGCTGGGACATCGTGCCCGAGGTCTGCCCCGATCGAGGGCGAGCTCGTCATCGACAAGCCGGGCAAGGGGTCGTTCTACGCCACCGACCTCGACCTGCTGCTGCGCACGCGGGGCATCACCCACCTCGTGTTCACCGGCATCACCACCGACGTGTGCGTGCACACGACGATGCGCGAGGCCAACGACAGCAATACGTAACTGAACGGGGCCCCAAAAAAAAAAAAAAAAAACATCGCCGTATTGCTGCCGCAGGGCAATGACGGTGCGCTCGATGCCTTGCACTTTGCTTTCTAACAAGCGCACTCACCAGAGTCTGTTTCGTTTCCAGTGCTCGTGACGCTGCGGCCGCGCGAATCGGTCTATTTCCAGACCGTGGTTGCCAACAACAATGTGTCCAGCCCGTGGCAGGCGCGGTTGTCACTGCTTACCCCGCTCACCAATTTCACGCTGAAGCCGCCGTTCAACACGGGGCCAAGCTCGAAATGACCAACGTTGAGCTTTGCAAGATCTTCCTCCTGCTCGCCTGCCGTGGTTTGGATGGAGGGTCGGCGCTGCGGACGACATTCATTACGCTCGCCAGCCCGATCAGCAGCTGGCTTCGCGGTTTGCCGAGCTCGGATTGACGCTGGCGACGCGCGGCGAGATCCCACCCGATTTCGTGCGGCCTGTCAAACCCGCTGGATGCCGTCGTGCGGCGGCTGCAGCGCCAGCTCCACACAGCGCACCCTGATTTGGCGCGTGGTGAACGGCCACGCGGGTCGAACCGCGTCGTTCCTGCCACAGCCGCTGATCAGCGGCGACGTCTGCTCGCGCCGCGGTCGCTGGACGCTGAACCACCACGCGGTATGCCTCCGAAGACTTTGCTTCTGGCGCGATTACCGTGGTGAACGAGCCCACCGGCGGCTGCGACTGCGAGGCCGGCTCCGTCACGCTGCAGCAGCCCTGCCGCCCGCGCTTGCAGTTCGGCGACGGCTCGGAGCGCCGCGGCGCCGTGCCCCGGCTCGCTGAGCTGGCCGCCACTGCCAGACGGTGTTCGTGCCGTGGAGCGAAGCCGGTGCTCGGGTCCTCTGCGGTGCCGGGCTACCCTGCCGTTTCCTTCCCCAAATCGAGCGGGTGAGCCGGCTGCTTGTTTCTCCTGCCTGTTGCTTTTACCCGCCGCCTCGGAATGCTACCTTGATGCGTTCCATGCAGAGGATCGCGCGGCCAGGCGTGTCGCTCACGGTGGAGGTGATTAAGCATCCACTCTTGTGTGGTTCTGACCCTTTCTGTGCTTTGCAGTACCGCATCCCCGCTAGTACGAGTTCTCCGTTCATGATCACGTGGACGTTTGAGAGCGCCGACGCGCCGGACGACAACCTCAACCAGGCCTGGATTCGAGGTGAACCCGCCGTTGCTGCCTTTCTGTGTCATGCTTTCCATCCTCGTCACTGCGAATGATCTGTTTTTCCAGGGCGCCGCATCTGCGGCAGCTCGTGCCCCGCCAGCGCGCAGTGGCCCGCTGCTCGAGAACAGCGCAGCGAAGCACCGTGATTCCTGAACGGTGCGTCCGTTCTCCTGGTTGGGGGCGATTCCTGGTTTCTCACCAGTCTCTTGCAGGCCCCGACATTGCGATGAGCGGCAGCGGTGCAGACGTGCAGCCCTTGCAGCGCCGCACCTTCACGCACAATCCGCGCAACAAGGTTTGTTCCTACCGAGACTCAGCCAATCACGAACAGAGCTTGCCGTTCGGTCTGAGCAGGTCTATCCAGTCACGGACGCCGCGTGCGATTGCGCGGAGGCCTACGACAGGCAGGAAGCCGGCATCACCAGCGCGCACACGTGGCTGGTCGAGGTCCGCCCGCACCACGACCTGCGCTTTGCCACGTCATCGTCGGGCTCAAGCTCGGATCATGCACTGGGCTCGTTCAACCTCTCGCTGTCCGCGGTCGCCGTCGACGTGTGCGGAGGACATGGCACGTGGAAGAAGATGAACGACCCGCCGCAGGCTGGAGAGGACACCTGGGGGTGCCAATGCGACGCGGGGGTGAGTCCATTAGTCCGTTTTTGCATCGGCTTGCATTTCTTTCGCTGATGACCTTATCTTGCGCCGTGCTTGGGGGCGTTGGCAGTGGACGTACGGGTGGCCCAACTGCCGCATTTACATCACAGCGGGTCTGCGCAACCTGTACCACGAGCAGGTTCGCGTCCATCTTCTTCTATTTTCACGGTGTTTTTGTTCGGCTCTGCCTCTTGCTGACCGTGGTTTTGTTGTTGTCTGCCGTGGCAGCGCGAGATCTGCTGCTCCGTGCGCGACATCACGCCGATCCAGCTCGTTCTGAACAAGACCGTCAGGCAAGCGACTCGTCGTCGATCCATCTGTGCATGTTGAGCTGAAAAAATTGCTCGGTTTCCTGTCGTGGCCGCTGCTCCCAGCGCCGTGCGCCTTCCCTTCGAGCACTACATGGAGATGGAGCTCGATTACTTTGAGACCGCGAACGAGCGGCTCAATGGCGCGGCGGTCGAAATCAAGGTGCGGCCCGTTTGCTTTGGCTGCTGCCTCTCTCTCTCCCTCCCGAGCTCCCGCCATCGGTGTGCGCCTTTTCGCCCCTCTCTTGCCACTGCAACATCCGTTCGCAGGCGCCATCTGTTCCTCTTCCCTCACTCGTGATGCTGATGCTTTGGCATGCCTGCAGCTGACGGCTGATCCCGCCACGTGCCCCGATGGCCTCGATAGCTTCATCTCCGATGATCCCTTGTGCGCCGGCACCAGGTGAGCCAGCCGTTGATGCCAAAACAGCGCTGCCGCTTCCAAACCGTTCTCCTGCCTCCTGTCTGTCGCGTTCGTCATTTGAAGGGTTCTGTCCTTCTGCTTCTGTTCCTATTCAGGCGCGGGGAGGGCAACTTCTGCGGGCTGTTCCCGCCGGACATCAACGCTGACCGTGAGTCTGTCCTGTGTGGGCTTCCGCTTGGTCTGTTCCGCGGCGCCTCTGGTCCGGCCGGTCGCCTGGCGTCACACGTCCCGCCGGCTGTGCTTCCCGCGAGCGCTTGCCTTGCCGGTTGTACCGACTCTGCCAGCCAGCCAGAACTGGGCTCAGGATGTCACCCAGCTTCCTTTCCATTTTGCAGACGGAGAGCTCTTTGGCAGCTACCACGCCCAGCCCAGCCAGCGCGTCTGGACCGCCACGCGCCTCTTCAGCCCGATCGGTGCGGCTGGCGTCCTCCAGCTTGTTTGTCGCTTCTTGGAGTGCCCGTTGAGCTCACTCCTGCGTCTTTTCTTGACCTGCTGATCTCTTGGTTGCTGGTTCCGGCTTGCAGAATTCTACCTTTCGTGCGACCCGCAGTGCGACCACAACGCCAACTCCGTCACAGGTATCGTGTTCTGGCTGGACTGTCAGCAACGTGTTTTTTTTATTGGTGTTGATCTCTGCTGATTTTGATTGGGCGTTGGCTGACTTGCCTCGTTCTTCTTCTACAGGCTACCGCGGGCGCATCATGCGGTCGGCGCACAGCCAGCACAGCTGCGCCTTCAGCGCGAGACTCTCCGTCTACCGTTGGTGAGTGCTGTGCTTGTGCTGCTGTGCGCTTGTGAGCGTGGTTCTGTCCTTGGTGGTGCTTTGTTTCTTTGCACGTTGAAACATTGTTTGAGGTTCTTGCTCTGGACAGCTTGTCCGCCTTTCTGCGTTTGTGGTTGCGTCTGGCTGCGAGCTCGCTCCCATCCAAGTAGTGTAGTAGCCTCGCTTCCCTGCGTCATTACTCACTGCGTCTTGCTTCTTGTTTCTCAACGTCAGGTGTGCGCACAACGGGACGGTTGACAAGGTGACCTTCAGTTGCGTCTGTCCTTTTCCTTGACGGGCGAGAAGTGCGAGCAGCAAGTGCAGCAGGTTCGCCTCCATTGGGTTGCGTTGGCGACGATGACCTCCGGGTCCAGGGCGAGCGCCCCCGCCGGACCACGACGCGCTGACGCTGTCCTCCCGAGAGCTCGTGGGGGTACGAGGTAGAAGCGCTCCGGAGGCCGCAGTCCCGACCGTGACAGCGCGCGGGCGACGAGCTGTTCCTCGGTCGCCGTTCGGCCCCTGCGAGACGCCGTGGATCCGGAGGCCTTCCGCGATGATCTCGTAGATGCTCTGCCGGGGGTTCAAGCTGCCCGTCGGATCCTGGAAGACCATCTGGACCCGACGCCGGTAGGCCTGCAGCCTCCGGCCGATCGGCTTGCCCTCGAACACGATGGTGCCTTCGTTGACCTCCTGCAGGCCCATGATGGCGCGGGCCGTCGTCGTCTTGCCGCAGCCCGACTCACCGGCCAGCGCCAAGACCTCGCCGCGTCGCAGTTCGAAGTCAAGTACCCGTTTCTTCACGGCCTTCGCCTCGAAGCCCTTCTGGCCCGACAATCCGGCGCCATCAGCCCCACGTGGCCGGCGAACGTCACGTGGAGGTCCTGGACCTCGATCACGTTGTTGCCGGCGATCGGTCCCCCGCCGGTCGCGGTCGTCTCGGTCGTACTCACGGCGTATCCGTCCCCGCTTGTACGCGAGCCGGCTCGACGAGCAGGCAGGCCGCCTTGCGGCCGGTGCCCGCCGGGTAGAGCTCGGGCTCGCGCTTCGGACACTCGTCGAACGCCACGGGACACCGCGGGTGGAACGAGCACCCCGAGGGGATCTTCTGGGGGTCGGGCGGATCTCCTGCCAGCCCCGTCGGCTTGCGGCGGAAGCGCTGGTCGCCGATCTCGGGGAACGCGGCGGCCAGCGCCTTGGTGTAGGGGTGCTTGGAGTCGTAGAAGACCTCGGTCGCCGGCCCGTGCTCCACGATCTTGCCCGCGTACATGATCGCGAGGACGTCCGAGACCTCGACCAGCACCGAGAGGTCGTGCGTGATGAAGATCATCGACAGGTCGAGGTCGCGCTGGAGTTCTTTCATGAGCCGGAGCACCTGCGCCTGCACCATGACGTCGAGGGCGGTCGTGGGCTCGTCAGCGATCACGAGCGAGGGGTTACATGCCAGCGCCATCGCGATCATCACCCGCTGCTTCTGCCCGCCCGACAGCTCGTGCGGGTAGTCGTTGATCCGACGGGGAGGCAACCCGACCTGCTCGAACAACGCTCCCACGCGGACCTTGGCGGCCTTCTCGCTCGCCTGGCCGTGGACGATGATGGCTTCGGCGATCTGATCGGACACGCGCTGGACCGGGTTCAGCGCGTGCTGCGCTCCCTGGAACACGATCGAGGCGCCCGCCCATCGGACGGCGCGAAGGCGCCCGGGAGAAAGCGCGAGGATGTCCTCGCCGTCCAACACGATGCGTCCTTCGACCTTCGTGCTCGAGGGGAGGAGGCGAAGGATCGCGCCGGCGAATCGTCGACTTGCCGCAGCCCGACTCGCCGGCCAACCCCATGACCTGACCGCGCTCGACCGCGACCGTGACACCTCGAACCGCCGGCACCGGGCCGCCCTTGGTCTGATACGTGATCCGCAGAATCGTCGATCTCCAGAAGGCTCATCGGCCCCTCAGCTTCGGGTTCAGGATGTCGTCCAGCGCGTAGCCGATCATGGTGAACGACAGCACGAGCAACACGATCGCGACGCCGGGCGGCACGATCCACCACCAGTATCCGGAGAACGCCGCGCCCTGCCCGAACGCCTGCTCCAGGATCGTGCCCCACGAGATGTTGACCGTCGGGTCGGGGCCGAGGCCCAGGAACGAGAGCGTGGTCTCAGTGAGGATGGCGATCGCGACGATCAGGACGGTGTTCGCGAAGATCAGCGGACCCACGTTCGGCAGGATGTGGCGCGTGACCAGGCGAAAGTCCTTCGATCCCAGCGCGCGCGAACGCTCGACGTAACCCCCGGGTCTTGAGCGTCAGCACCTGCGCGCGGATCACGCGCGCCGTACTGGGCCACGACGTGATGCCGATGACGAAGATCACCGTGTAGAGGGACGGCTTCAGGATCACGGAGAGCACGATCGCGAGCGGCAGGAACGGGATCACCAGGAACCAGTCGGTCAGGCGCATCAGGGCGGTCTCTTTCCATCCGCCGTAGTAGCCGGCGATCAGGCCGATGCCGGACCCGATCACCACGGTGATGAGGGTGGCCGCCAGTCCGACGATCAGCGAGACGCGCGAACCCCAGATCGTGAGTGACAGTACCGAGCGTCCTTGGCCGTCCGTTCCGAACCAGAACTGGGAGTTCGGCGGCTGGAGCGCGGGGTTCTCCGGGTGGCAGATCGGGGAGAGATCCGCACTTGCTCGCCAGCAGCGGCGCGAAGACCGCGATGATGACGAAGAACGCCAGGATGCCCAAGCCGACCATCCCCATCCAGCTCCTGCGGTATTGCTTCCAGATCCGGCGGATCGAGTCCTTCCGTCGTTGCCGCGCGATCGCCTTGCGGGTTCACCGGTATCGGCGGAACCTCGTCGGGTGCGATATCCGTCTGTGTCGCCATATCAGGCCGCCCTCACACGCGGGTCGAGGTAGGAGTACAGGAGATCGGCGATGAGGTTGGCAGCGGTATCACGGCGGCGCTGAACAACAGGAACAGCCCTTGCAAGAGCGCGTAGTCCTGGTTACCGATCGCCGTGGACGTCAGGCGTCCCAACCCCGGCCACGAGAAGATCGTCTCGATCACGATCGCCCCCCGAGGACGTAGCCAAGCGAGAGGATCGTCACCGTCATCACCGGGAGGAGGGCGTTGGGGACGGCGTGACGCTTGCGCACCATCCGTTCCCGGACCCCCTTGGCGCGCGCGACCAAGATGAAGTCATCGCCGAGCACCTCCATCAGTGACGACCGCATGATCAATGAGTACTCGGCGAGGTACGACACCGTGAGTACGAAGAACGGGAGCGCGAGATGGTTCAAGACGTCGGCGATGTGCGCCAGCCCGTCAGGTCCGACGCCGCCGTCTCCATGCCGCCCGACGGGAAGATGCTCCAGGTGACAGAGAACAGCATGATCATCAACAAGCCGAACCAGAACTCGGGCATGGAGTAGAGGACCAGGGTCACCCCTAACGCACCCTGATCGAAGCGCGATCCTCCGCCGCCACCCCTGCCGGATCCCGATCCAGATGCCGAGCAGGATCGACGCGATCGTGGACGTGCCGTTCGGCGGGACCGTCGGCCAGATCGCGTTCTTGATCTCCGTGGAGACAGGCTGGTTGTCGAACGTGAGGCTGAGGTTCCTTTGGGCGGTCTGCTTCAAGTAGTTCGCGAACTGCTGGGGCAGCGGCAGGTCGAGTCCCAGTTGCGTTCGCAGGTCCGCGAGCGCCGACGGCGTTAGGTTGCCACGCTGTTTCGCGAGCGGCTGGGTTGGATCTGGCCCCCGAGCCCGCGGAAGAGGAAGAAGTTGAAGACGAGGACGAACAAGAGGGTGAGCGCCGCTTGGAAGATCTTGGAGAACAGGTATCTCCGGGTGCTCACCCTCGTTCGCCCTCTCTTCGAACTCGGTTTATGTCTCGGTCATGCCTCGTCTTCGTCGGCTTCTCGACGCTTCCGGATCATCAGCGCAACACCGACGACGATGACGATGGCCGCCAAGACGCCGATCCACACGCCCGCGGGGACGCCACCGGACGATCCGCCGGACCCCGCCTCAGTCCCGCTCACCGGCCGGATGTTGATGAATGAGAGCGGGCCGTACGTGGCCAGCGCATCTCCATCGGGAGCGGGTTGCGGCAGGAAGCCTGTCCAGTCCGCGCTGTAGGCCTCGAGCACGGCATCGTTCCACAACATGATGTAGGGCTGGTCCCGGTAGAGGATCGCCTGCATCTGGTGGACGATGTCTGCACGTCCGGCCGCGTCCGTTACCGTGGACTGTTCGACGTTGAGATCGTCGTATTCGGGGTTGCAGTAGTAACTATCGGAGTTGCGGTACGTATTGGCATCGGGCGGGCGGGCCGCGCACGTGAAGATGTCGAGGATGTAGTTCGGGTCGGGGTTCGGATACCAGCCCCGCACGAAGAAGTCGTACTCACCCGCGAGGATCACGTTGCCCAACTTCGTGGAATTGAGCGACTGCGGCTCGAGCTTGATGCCGATCTGCTCCATCCATCCGGAGACGTACGGGACGATGTCGATCGACGTCTGTTCGGACGTCCGACTGAAGAACCGGAATTCCAGTGGTCTCCCGGACTCGGGGTCGATGCGCACGCCGTCGGGCCCCATCGCGTATCCGGCATCGTCGAGCATCTGGTTGGCCGCCTCGATGTTGAACGAGAGGTCGGGATCGTCAGGCCCTGGCTCCCAGGCGCCGGTCGTCGCACCGGGCTGGACCGGAGAGATCCCCGACGAGCCGTAGCCCAGCAACACCTTGTCGACGAGCGTCTGATTGTCGACCGCGCGCCGGATGGCCTGTCGGAGGACTACGTCCTGGAGCGCCGGATGGCCGTCGCCATGGGCTTTGAACCCACCGGTCGTGTCGGTCTGGTACGCCGAGCCGGTGTTGATACCGATCTCGCCGAAGCTGGGCACAACCGCCCCCCGCGTCTGGAGTCCCCGGGACTTCAGCGTGTTCAGGATGTTCGCCGAGTCGATGTACCCGAAATCGATCTCGCCGGATTGCAGGGCGGCCGCCTCGGCATCCTGGTTCCCGAAGATCCGGTAGATGATCTGGTCGACGTGGGGGGTGAGTCCCGCATCGAGCCCCCAGTAGTAGGGGTTGCGATCCAACTGGACGTACTGGTTCTTCACGTAGTCGGTGATGATGAACGGGCCGGTCCCCACGGACGGGAAGCCAGGCTCTTGCTTCGCGGCCTTATAGTCGTCCTCGAACTCGCCCCACACGTGTTCCGCCAGGATGAACTCGTACATGAACACGGATTCCCCGGAGAAGAACGAGGTGGGCTTCGTGCTGGTTAGCACCATCGTGGTGTCATCCGTCGCCGTGACGGTGTCCATCAAGGCGAGGTCGGAGCTGTAGTTGGGGACGTTGTTGTCCTTGTAGTAGTTCAGGGTCCACGCGGCGTCCGACGCGCTGAATGGCTCGCCGTCGGACCACTTCACGCCGGAACGGAAGTGGTACGTGAACGTCATGCCGTCTGCGCTCGCATCGACGCCCGTTACGATCGAGTGCTCGTAGTCGGGGCTGAAGTCCGTGGTGGCGAAGTTGATCGGGATGTCGTACGCAAGGGACCACAGCACGTAGTCAGTACCAAGGTACCCGACCAACGGATTGAGGGAGCTCGGCTCGGACGTGTCGGCGTACGTGAACACGACCTTCTCGGGCGCTCCCGAGGCTGACGGCGAATCCTGAGCGAACGCATCGTTCATGAACAGCGCCGAGGCGATCACCGTCGCCGAGAGCATCGTGACGATCAGGTGTTTCGTGCGCCGCGCCTTGATGACTCGAAACATCACATCCCCTTTCCCGGGTCCTGCCCAGTCCTACGAGCGTCTGGCCTCGCCCGGTCGTTCCGTACCAGCTTCGCCGGCGAGACGGCCTTCCAACGGTCGGTTCGAACCCTCTGGTGCGGGCGGGTCTGTATAGCATGCGCCGCCACCGCGCGGATAGTTGAGATTCGTTGCCCGCCACGTCCCGGTTGTGGCGTTCCGGTCACGTCTCGAGCGCGTTGAGGTCGATCTGGACGTACTCCGACTCGCACGGGTTGCCGGCGGTGACCCACATGCGCTTGGCGCCCACGTCGGCGACCATCGAGAACATCACCGCCGATGCCTCGTCGCCCTCGTCGGGCTCGGGGTGCAGGCAGATGGCCTGTGGTGCCGATTCGTGGTCTCGCATGAGGTCCATGAGCGCCTCCGGGGTCGAGGGTCGCCGCTCGGCGACCAGCTCCTGCAGACGGGTCAACCGGGCGCGGCTGCCTTCGGAGGGTGGCGGCGCGAGCGCGGCGAGGTCCGGATCAAGGTAGTGGTTCGTGTGCGGCCCGTCGTGGTCCAGGACGCGATGCTCGCGGCCGGTCGTCTCGACCGTGAACGCATCGTCGGGGAACGCGAACACGTGTCCGTACCCCCCGGCCCGTCCCGGCATGGCGGCTCGGGCGATCGCGTCGGCACGTGAACGAGCCTCGAGCGAGCTTCGCGAGACCAGCACCCGGGGGACACCGACGCCGTCGTCGGAGGCGTTCAGCGAACCGATCCCCTGGCCCGCGCCGTGCGCGTTCAGCCCGACCGCGGGGAGGCAACACACGACCGTCGGGAGACGCAACGGGGACACGCGCCGTCCTCCGGGACGTCGACGATCACGGCGACGTTGCCGAGGTCGCCGGCGAGCCAGTGCTCGTTGTGGGCGATCAGCGTCGTGTCGGGGAGTGCGACGGACAGGCTGGAACAGCGCTCGGGAGGGGCGGGTACGGCGCCTGAACGTATCCCTCCTTCCGCTGGAGGAAGAGGAGCTCTCCCTCGGGGGACTCGAGCAGGGGCTCGAGCTCCTCGAACGCGTTGATCGCGAAGAGCTCGAGGATCGGCACCATGGCGCCGATCGACATGCCCTTCAGGACGTTCATGGATTCGGGATACGCCGTTTCGGCGGCGACCAGGTACGGGGTCAGCAGGTCCTGGAGCTGCTCGGACGAGACGCCGCGCCGGTCGAGGTACCGATGGTAGAAGCCGACCGAGGCCTGGATCAGGTCGACGACCTCCTTGCCGATATGGGTCCCTCGGTCGAATCCGTCACCTTGCGCGTGCACGACGCGGATGTCCGTCACGCGCGGATTATGTCCCCCATCCAGGGCGGGTGCTAGTTCCTTCGAGCTACGTGTCGGCGAGCGCTCGTTCCTCGATCGACCGGATGAAGGCCGTCTTCCCGTCGACGTAGCTCTGGATGTCCCGGGGATGCTCGGCCGCCAGACGCCGTTTGAGCTGTTCGTACTCGGCCGCAGTGTCGGGGCGGCGCCGCAGTTCATCTCGGAACGCGAGGTGCCGCCGCTCCCACGCGCTTCCCGCCTCGCAGACATGGACATGGACGCGCACCGCATCGTCGTCGTCGTAGCCCTTGCTGAGGAACTCGTGCTCGGTCTCGATCGGATCGATACTGTGCCGATAGCCGGCCGCGACGAGTGGGTCGACGATCGGTGCCCGAGGGGTCAGCGTCGCCACCGACACCTGGATGTCGATCACCGGCTTCGCGGCCAGTCCCGGTACGGACGTCGACCCCACGTGATCGACGCGGGTCGCAAGATCGCCGAGCACATCGATGATCCGTGCGGACTCGCCGCTGAACCGCGCGGGCCATGTGTTGTCGTACTCGACCAATCCATATTCACGCGAGCGCCCCTGGGTCTCACCGGGCTTCGCCCGGGTGCCGTACCACCTCGCCACCAGGGAGAACCCATCGAAGATCGACTGCTGTACTCGGTCGGTCGCGGCGGAGTCCTCCGGATGCCACTGGACACCAACCATCCAGACGTCCTCATAAGGATCGTCGACCGCGCGTTCGAGGGCTTCGGCGAGGCCGTCGTCGCTCCAGCCGGTAGCAAGCAACCCATCGCCCACGCGGTCGATGCCTTGGTGATGGTGGGACGAGCAGGCGAGCACGCCGACCCCAGCCGTGGCTAGCAGCCGACTTCCGGGCGCGGCCTTCACGTCGTGCGTCGAGATGGTGTCGGCGACAGGGACGCCATGTTCCAACATCCCGGGCATGTCCGGGAGATGCTGGTGGAGCGTGCCGCCGAACGCGACGTTCATGATCTGCATCCCCCGGCAGATCGCGAGCGTGGGGATCGCCAGTTGGTCGGCGGCGAGCAGCAGATCGATCTCGAGTTGGTCGCGGTCGACCTCGACCCCGTACGTGTGTTCCACGTTCTCGTCTCCGCCGTAGCGGACCGGGTCGACATCGCCACCGCCCACCAGGACCAGCCCGTCGAACGGCGCGAGGATCTCTTCCGGGTCGTTGGTCTCGCCAGGACTCACGATCAAGACCCGCGCGCCGGCACGCCGGAGCGCGTCGATGTATGGGCCCGGGACCCCGTAGCCGCCGTCCGGCCAACGAGTGACGCGGCCGGGTGCCAGGTGATATCCGACGACCGCGATCAGCGGCCGGTACGGATCGCTCACCGCGCGGTCTCCTTCACCACCCCGACGAAGCGAGCGAAGAGCTCGCGCCCCTTCTGCTCATGCGAGTCCAAGTAGGCATCCGCCTCGGCACGCACATCCTCCGTCGACTTGCCCCACTCGGCGACCAGGTCACCCTCGCGGCTGAACGTGTCCAGCCAGAACTCGAGCTCGGGCCGGTCGATCTCGAAGTGCCATTGCACACCCCAGGTGCGATCGCCGGTGCGGAACGCCTGGTTACGTACTCGATCGCCGGTCGCGAGCAACGTACTCCCGGCGGGCGGTTCGAAGGTGTCCATGTGCCACTGGAAGACCATGTCTCCGTCCCGGTAGTGGCTGAGCAACGGATCGGCGGCCGCGGCCGCGTCGGGGCGCATCGGCTCGAAGCCGACCTCGCGGTTCGGCGCCTTACCGACCTCGGCATCGAGCGACCACGCCAGCACCTGCGCGCCGAAGCACACCCCGAGGAACGGGATCTCTCGGTCCATCGCCTCGAGCGTCAGCTCTCGGACCTCCTTGATGAATGGTTGCTCCTCGGCGTGCTCCACGTTGTAGGTGCTGCCGAGTAGCGACCACCCCGTCCACGTCGGTGAGATCCGGCCGACGAGCGTCGGGGTCCATGCTGTCCCAGATCACGGTATCGGCGCCGCTCGTCAACATCGCGTCGGGAGCCACGCCGAACGTGTCCACGGCGTCGCACTTCACGAACAAGATCGGTTTCATCCGGCGAGTGTAATCGGCGCTTCCGTGCCACCCTGCCTCGGTTTGACGGCATTTGTCGGACAAACTACGCTCCGGTGCTGCTGATGCGACGTCTCTCTTTCTCGGTGCGCGACGAGCTCGCGGGGGCGTTGATGTCGAAGGTGCATGCCTCCCATAGCGCCTTGGCGTTAGCGCGATGAATTTCCCGGCTGTTCTCGAACGAGAAGCTGGCGCCATTGACCCAACAATAGAGTGCCCGAACAATCGGGAGCGAAGCATTCAGCAGGTCCCGTTCGTCTCCATACTTCATGGGCGCTACGGGCGCTTTCTGCTCGCGCCGAGTTTCGGAGAGCGAGTGCGCGAGGTGCTTGTCCCGCAGTTGCATAATCGATGCGTGTTCTTGAGAATCTTAGAGCCGATCCGGGAAGTTCTTGAGTCCGATGAATCGGATGTGATTCATTGATGGGCGCTTAATTCTTTGGAGAGCCCCCGATGTGGAAGCCTGAACACCGCCTTGCGGCGGACCGCCGTGGCCTTCGTTACCCGAGCGATCTAACTGATGCCGAATGGGCGATCGTGGCGGCCATGATACCGCCAGGCCGGCACGGCGGGCGCAGACGGTCTGTGAACGTGCGCGAGGTGTTGAACGGGATCTTTTACGTGCTGTGGACCGGCTGCCAATGGAAGGCGCTGCCTAAGGATCTGCCGCCTGGGGCAGCTCCGGCTTGGAAATCTACTCCGTCGGGCGTCGATGCAAAAGGAGCTGTATGTCGTCTTCTGGCAAGCGCCCGATCGACGCCTGACGATCCCGTTGAGGCGGGATGAAGTTCAGCAGATCTCATTTCGAGATGCAGAGGTTCGAATCCCGCCGCCCCCAGCCAGGCAGTCCGTCTCCCATAGCCGCCACCCGTTGCGCGAATTGGGTAAATATGGAACCCAAACAGGCGGGGATTTCTAATGTCGAAGACACGCTTCGGTTCCTGCACTCGGACGAAAATAATTCCCTGAACTTTTTTCCCCTGTCCGTCTTGGTTTGGCGGGACGTGACTAGGGGAAATCACATGCATCAGTCGTATGTTCGGCCGGGCCGGCCGCCGCCGCAGCGCCTGCGATTGCAGCCACGGCAGGGGAATATTCCTCCGACGAAATCTTGGTCGAGCGCATCGCGGCGGGCGACAAGCTCGCCATGCAGGTGTTGTTCGCTCGCCATCGCACGAACATCTATCGCTGGCTTTTCCGGTTCGTCGGGAACGAGACCGTGGCCGAGGACTTGCTGAGCGACGTGTTCTTCGACGTGTGGCAGCAGGCCGGCCGCTTTGAAGGCCGTTCCGCCGTTTCCACCTGGCTGCTCTCGATCGCGCGCTTCAAGGCGCTCTCGGCCCGTCGTCGCCGAACCCATGCCGCCGCTAGACGAGATGATCGAGACCACGGTGGCCGACAGCGCCGACGATCCGGAAATCGCCTTGCAGAAGAAAAGCCGCAGGGAGCTGTTGCGCGACGCCTTAACCAAGCTCTCCCCCGAACACCGCGAGATCATCGACCTCGTCTATTATCACGACAAGTCGGTGGACGACGCCGCCGACATCCTCAGCATTCCCCGCGCCACTGTGAAGACCCGCATGTTTTATGCCCGCAAGAAGCTCGCGGAGTCGGTGCAGGAGGCATAGCGTATTAGGATTTTGGGGCGGGGTGAGAGGAGGTGCGCCGGGGCGGGAAGTCCTGCCGACGATGGCAGGACGACGGTGGTTGAGGTGACGGGGTGTCGCAACGGCGCGCCGGATCGGCGCAGAACAACAACCCGGAGCGGGTGTTCAAAACCTGCGGGGCGGGCCTGCGAGGACCACCCGCGTCGCGTTCGCCGTGCTCGCGTCCGCCACGCTCGCAATCGATGCCCAACCGCCGCCGCGGAAATCTATCGGCCCTGGTGCGTCCAGTACGGCGGCAGCGACGGCGATAACGGCACCACCTGCGCCTTCACCTCGTTCGAGCAGTGCATGATGACCGCGCGTGGTGGCGGCGGGTTCTGCGTCCAGAATCCGTGGTACCTGGCCTACGGAAGCGGCCAGAAACGCGCGGAGAGCGCCGGCCGAAGCAACCGGGCCCAGCAGCGTTGATTGCGGCGCTGGCCGCTGCCGGCCGGTGACCTTAGAGCGGGACAGCCGACGCGGTGGTCTGAGCCGTCCAAGGTCGCCAAGTCGCGCCCCGGCAGCCTGTTGTCGGGGGGAGTCGTAATAACTTACGCTATCGTTGTGTCTTCGAACGCCTCGAAAATTGCGTTTTCGAGCGCGGCCGATAATGACGGGTGCTTCGCCCACATCCAACTCTCCAGGAAGTTGGCGTCAAGTCGGCGATTGGTGCGTCCGACTGGATTTGCCACAGTTTCTTGCCTTGCGTCCGGTGGGGCGCGCCGCCAAGCCTGCAAGATGATGGGTTACAGCCGCGATAGCTTCTACCGCTTCAAGGAGCTTTACGACACAGGCGGCGAGGTGGCTTTGCAGGAGATCAGCCGCTTAGCGACGAGCTATGGCGTCGAGCCAGGGGCACGCGCCAGGGGCCGGCGCGTTCATTGCCCAGCAACAACGTGCACGGGCTCGCGCACGCCGCGCGCCGCCGCGTCGAGGCGCATCTCGCGTAGTTTCAAGCGATCCGGGTTGTCCTGGGGCAGCCAGACCCGCTCGTGTCCCCACAGCGTCGGCCCGGTGGTGGTCCGGTGGGGTTGCCACGAATTCGGGTCGATCGAGAGACCACCCCATCCATACTCGATGAAGAAGCCGGTGGGCGTCGTCGTCTATCAAGACGACGTCATATGATCGTTGGTGTGCCGGCCGAGCGTGTAGGCGACCCGCCCCGGCTCGAGCTGCGCGAGGTCGTAGCCTTGCCCCACATCGTCGAGGCTGAACAGCTCGACCATGAAGTGGTGGATGCTGCTGCGCCCCGAGCCGACCATGGCAAAGCTATGGTGCCGCGCATTGACGTGGAAGAAATAGAGCGGATACGGCTCGAGACCGTAGTCGCTGACCCCAAAGCCGAGCACATCACGGTAGAAGGGTAATAACCGATCGATGCTGTCGACGTTCAAGACCACATGCCCCATGCCGGCGGGCCCGTCCGGAATCCAGAGATGGCGCGCCCCGGAACGAACGGGGAGGCCGCCGTCTCGGCGCCGTGAAAGATCTCAATACGATGCCCCCCTGGATCATGGAACACGACCAGGTCTGCGACGTGACGTTCGTCGGCGACGGAGCGAGATCCGCGTGTCACGGGCGTTCCCGCTGCCTCGATGCGCGTGGCCACCCGGTCGAGTGCTGCGGCGTCCGCGACCTCGAAACCGATGAAGCCGAGCCCCTCATGCCCTTCGTCGTTAATGACCAGGCGCTGCTTGCGGTCGTCCATGCGGAAGGCGCGCACGGCCTTTGCCCCAGGTCGACCTGCTGCATGCCGAGCAGGCCGGTGGCGAGCGCCGACCAATCGTCGAGCTTGGCGCTGCTTATCCCGACATATCCGAGAGCCGTGATATCCATCAAACCCTCCATCTCAATGCCGCTCCGTCTGCGATCAAATTCGGCAATTCCGACACCGAGAACTCCCGAGCAATAGGTCCAGCTCACTGCGCGCTGATCTTTGCGCCCTGCACGACCTTGGCCCAGCCCGCCGAGACCTCCTTCATCTTGGCACCCAGTTGCTCGGGCGTGCTGCCGACCGGCTGGATGCCGAAGGCCTCGAAGTATTTCATAATCTCGTCGTCCGTCATGGCCTTTGCGATCTCGGCGCTCAGGCGGCTGACGATCGTGGCCGGCGTTCCGGTGGGCGCCATCATGCCGACGATGAACTCTGCCTCATGATTGGGAAGCCCTGACTGTGTCATCGTCGGCACATCGGGAAGCGTCGGCCAACGTGTCGTGCCGCCCACGGCGAGCGCGCGTAGCGACCCGTCGCGCACATTGGCAGCAACCGCTCCGACGGCGATCAGAAGCACCTGTGTATGGTTACCCAGAGTGGCGTTGATGGCGGGTGCGGCGCCCTGGAATGGCACGTGCACGATGTCGACGCTGTTGGTGAGCTTGAACAGGCGCTCGCCGGCCAGATGCGGTGTCGTGCCGAGGCCGGGCGATGCATAGGAATACTTGCCCGGGTTGGCTTTGACGACGGCAATCAACTCGGCGATCGTCTTGGCGGGCACGGACGG